>JAIXOI010000025.1 GCA_027486795.1 Sphingobacteriales bacterium
AGGCTCAGGATGACATGCAATTAATCGAAGCTAAACCCCCACCAAATCTACATTCCTGGACGACAAAACTATCCTCACGCATCTAATATGCCGGCCTTAATAAGCGGGTCCCAGCCTTGGGCAGAGATGGGAAACACGTTGCCGCCTTTGGTGGTAAGCGTTACGCCTTCGCTTTTTTCGGCTATGCGGCCAATGACCGTTACGTTCCACTCGTTGCTGAGTTTGGTCACGTCTTCGGCCTTTACGGTAAATAGTAGCTCATAGTCTTCGCCACCATTTAGGGCGCAAGTAATAGGGTCGAGGTTGAACTTGATGGCCAGGTTGTACGCTTCTTCGCTAATGGGTACTTGGTCTTCATAAAGCTTAGCCCCCACGCCCGATTGTGTGCAGATGTGCAATATCTCTGACGACAAACCATCCGATATGTCGATCATCGAAGTGGGCTTAATACCATGCTCTTTCAACAGCTCTATAACATCTTTGCGGGCCTCTGGCTTCAGTTGGCGACCAATAATGTATTGCTCGTTTTCCAAGTCGGGCTGCACATCGGGGTGCTCCAGGTATATCTGTTTTTCACGCTCCAATATCTGCAGGCCAAGGTATGCACTACCCAAATCGCCGCTTACGCAAATAGCATCGTCCGGTTTAGCACCATTTCGGTATACTAGGTCCTCGTTATTGGCTATTCCAAGTGCGGTTACGCTTATGACCAGACCTGATAGGGAAGAGGTAGTATCGCCACCCACCAAATCAACACCATATTTTTTGCAGGCCATGTAAATGCCTTCATAAATCTCCTCAATTGCCTCCACCGAAAAACGGTTGCTGATGGCCAACGAAACCGTTACCTGGGTAGGCGTGGCGTTCATGGCATAAATATCGCTCAGATTTACCACTATGGCCTTGTAGCCCAAGTGTTTTAGGGGCGTGTACATCAAGTCGAAGTGGATGCCTTCGGCGAGCATATCGGTAGTTATCACAGTGTTTTTGCCTTGGTGGTTTACCACGGCGGCATCATCGCCCACGCCTTTTATGCTGCTTTCTTGGTTAAGTTTGATGCTGTTTGTAAGCAATCGTATAAGGCCAAATTCGCCAAGGGCGCCAATTTCGGTACGTTTCTCGTTTGGTGGGGTTTGCATGATGCAAAGATACGGGGATAGTAGCAAGTAACGAGTATCATGTACCAAGTATTTGAACAGTTACCGCCTGGCAGGTTAAGTTATATATCCTTTGGAACTGTTGCGCCCATATAATAGGTTTGTGTTATTATTTATGGCAACCTATGGAGTTTAAAGGTAAGGATAACGAATACTTGCTGCTGGAAACGGTAACAACCACAAACAGCCACTTGCTTAAGCAGTCGCTAGCCCAAGGGCTTACGCTTGCTTGGAATGTGGCAGGCCCAGCAGTGCTGCGCATTGACGGCGTAACCCATACACTACAAACCAACCAAATAGTTTGCCTCACCGATTTGCACAAGGCCGAAGTGGTGCAGGTTGAAACGTTAAGGGTGGTTCGGTTCAACCGTTCATTCTTTTGCGTTATCGATCATGATAGCGAAGTGGGTTGCAAGGGTGTGTTGTTTTTTGGAGCCTCCCAGGTGCCTATGCTAAGCATTCCTGAGGTGGATTTGGAGAAGTTTGAACTGCTTTGGCGCATGTTCTCCATTGAGATGGAAAGCTACGATAGCTTGCAAATAGACATGCTGCAAATGATGTTGAAACGCTTATTGATACTTTGCACCCGCTTGTATAAAGAGCAAAAGCAAGTAGATAAAATGGAGCATGGTAACTTAGACTTAGTGCGAGAGTTTAACTTTTTAGTGGAGACACATTTCAAAGCCAAACACACGGTGGCCGAGTATGCGGAGTTGCTCAACCGCTCACCCAAAACGCTCTCAAACCTTTTTGCCCAGTTTCACCACAAAACGCCACTACAAATTATACAAGAGCGAAAACTGCTAGAGGCAAGGCGCCTATTACGGTATACTGATAAGGCCGTGAAAGAAATAGCCTACGAAACCGGCTTTGAAGACGTGCAGACTTTTAGCCGCTTTTTCAAAACCAAAGAGGGTATTTCGCCCACCGAATTCAAACAAAAGGTATAATCGGGAAGAATTGCCAACCCTTCGGGAAGTGGTGCATACCGGGCATGCCTGTTTTGGGGCCAACTTTGTATCGTTGATTTAATCATTCACGATTTAAAGTAAAATATACCCTTATGAAAACTTTCACAGTACCTACCCGCAACGAAGTAAGCGAAACCAATCAAGGCCTTTTTGACAACTTGCAAAAAGCACTTGGCTTTGTACCAAACCTTTATGCTTTTTTTGCTAAAAGCGAAACCGCCCTTGGCGACTATCTTACCCTGCAAAACCGCAAAAGCACCTTACGTGCTAAAGAGCGCGAAATAATCAATTTGGTAACCAGCCAAATTAACAATTGCCAATACTGCCTAGCAGCTCATACCAACATTGGCAAAATGAATGGTTTTACCGATGAGCAAATTTTGGAAATACGCACGGGTGTTGCCAGTTTCGATGCAAAATTTGATGCTTTGGCGCGCTTTACCGCATCAGTGGTTGAAAACCGTGGCAAAGCTACCGAAGAGGCCAAAGAAGCCTTTTTTGCTGCCGGCTACAATGAAGCTAACTTGGTGGATGCCATCATTATTATAGGCGACAAAACCATTAGCAACTACCTACATAGCTCTACCAAATTTGCTATTGACTTTCCGTTGGCCCCAGCTTTGAATGCAGCTGGCGTTAATGCTTAATTATAAGTAGGCTACTTTTCCCAGTGCTTTAATGCCTCAACGGGCAGCCAACTCGGCTGCCCGTTGAGGTTTTTAGGCATGGAGTAATTGCGGTTTCGTACCTTTGCCAACGTGAAAGTTACGCGCCTACAGGTGTTTTTAATGAGCCTGCTTACCTTGGTAGGCATGGGTGGCATTGGGCTACTGTTGGTGGTGTTTGCGCACCGCGCTGCTCTTCCCGAGTTTATAGCCAGTGGCTTGGCCATTAAACTGCAATTGTTAAACGGTACCTCGTTTGGTATAGCAACAGCCATATTGGCCATAGCGCTTATCCGTACTGAATGGTTTAAAGAAAGTAAAAGCTTTTTTCAACAGTTTATTACCGATCTCAACCCTAGTTTCCCCGAAATGGTTTTTTACTCGTTTTGTGCTGGCGTGGGCGAAGAGCTGCTGTTCAGGGGCGGCATACAGCCTTGGCTGGGCATTTGGTATACGGCCATTATCTTCATTGCACTGCACGGTTACTTGAGTATTACCGATGTAACTACTACCATATATGGCCTATTGATGGTGCTGGTTAGTGCAGGCTTTGGCTACTTGATGGTAAACGTGGGCATTTTCTCGGCCATCACTGCCCATTTTTGGTTCGATGTAATGATGTTTGCGTACATCAAATGGGGGCATAAGAGCAGGTTTGTAGCGTGAGGGCATAGCCCAATATTGCACCTACAAAACCCCCACCACCGCCACATGCCTATTGTACCAATCTATAGGGCCCGGCCAATCGGGGTTGTTGCGCAGGGCAGCTTCGTCAATTATAGCTTCCCAGTTGGCAGGTAAGTTGGGTATGGTGTATTTACCGTCAACCAGCAATATATCTTCAGGGCCGAGCCATTTAATACCGGCAGTTTTGTTTTGGGTAGGTGCAGCTATGCCATAGAGTAAAGCCGCAAATGGGTTGATACCCGTAGCCAGCTGTATCAATTTCATCAACCTATCGCCCGAGGGGCGCAGCTGCCCTTCAACTAACACTACTTGGTTGTTGGGCGTTACAATAAATTCCCAATTGCTTATGCATTGATGTACCTCAAGCTGCTGCAACATTTGCACGGTAACTGCTACTGCTATTTCTATAAAAGTCTTCGGTATGCTAATGGCAGGCACGGTATGCCCTATCTCAATATAGCTGTCGGGGTTTAGTTGCTTTTCGGCTGTTGCTAAAAGACAGTGCTGTCCGTTTCGGCTGAGCATGTGCAGCGTAAACTCGCTATCGCTGCCGGGCATGGGCTTGCGCGGTATGGCTTGCTCCAAAAGTATATCTTGGCAAACGTCAAAATCGCCTACATAAGCTACTTGCTCTTGTTTGAGTATTTGCCTTAGTTTATCGAGTGCTCCATTTAACACCGAAGGCTGTTGTACCAGTCTTACCCCCACCGAACCGGAATACGCATCGGGCTTAATAATCAGAGGGAAAAGTGGTGGCGAAATAGATTGCGCACCATCTTGCAGCCACTCAAAAGGCACAGCCATTAAATCTGGGTTTTCTGCAGCCAATTCATTCCAAATGGCTCGTAAGCGGTGCTTATGGAAGGTAATAAAATGGCTTTCGGTGGGGTAAAAAGGCACGCCGAGTTTTTTTGCTATCGATAAGGCGTCTTCGGCTATGTATTCATCAAG
>JAIXOI010000030.1 GCA_027486795.1 Sphingobacteriales bacterium
ACGGCAAACCGATTGTATGTTTTACAGGCTCGGTACCCATTGGTTTTAAGCCAGAGGATTACCCCATGTTTCAAGGTGTAATAGCCCTGCCCAACCGCCCCATGACCTTAAACGATTGCATGAACAATGCAACCGAACTGTTAGAGTACCAAGCCATGCAGGTAGCGAGGTTGCTGGGGGTTTAGTCTTTTAGACACAAGACACAAGATTTTTTGAAAAGTTGGTAGTGGCCTGACCAATACCCGCGTATGGGCTGATAATTCTCAATAACTGATGGGCAAGTTTTCAAGCGTCGGTCTGACCACTGGTGTGGTGAAGCTGGAAATTGCAAAGCATTACTTTTTTCTACCAAAAAACAACCAAGCCACGCTAGCAAAAATAGTAGTTACCGCATATACGGTTGCAATAAAAATGATGGTTTCTTGCATATCGTCCCAGTCCCAACGCTCAGAGGGGCCACTAAAAATGGCCACAAATTCCAGAATGATATAATAAAACATAGAGGTAGGTGGAGTAACGGTCATAATGCCAACAGCTATAGTGGCAAGTCGATTAGTAGGCGCATCGCTGTTTCGGGCGGTAAAAAGTATGATGTAGATTAAGGTTGGAACTGTTAAAGAGACGATTAGTAGCCAATCATTTACTTCACCTGTATCTGCACCAAACCATTCTGTCAAGTTTCCTAAAATAAGATAAACCACAACGCTGACGGTGCTAACCACCATACCCAGAAGCCCCGCCTTCCACCAAACTATCGGCTTAGGGGTGTTGGGTTGTTTAGTTGGGGTTTGGGTCATGGGTTTGTGTTGGTTGGATTTTTATTAGGCTTCTCTGGGTTTCTACCAAGCAAGTACCAAGTTATCAATGACCAAAATGTAATACAACCGTAAACAACAATAGCTATCAGCAAAGAAATTATTGCAATGCGCCGAGGTTGTTTTCCGTAAGTTATACTTGAACCAAATAATGCAACTGTGAAAATGATAGGTACTACTGGTGCCGTAATACTTAACAATCCGACGCCAATAGTTTTGATTAAGTTATCTGGAGTTTCTCTGTTTTTTGCAGTATAAACTGCGACGGTAATTAGGGTTGGTAAAATCATTGCAACCAAAAATAACCAAGGGGATAAAGCTTGAAATGCTGTAATGTAATCTTCAAGCTTTTCCGATAGATAAAAAGTACCAGATGCAATAACTAAGCTAAATGCAGCCCCAATTAAACCCGCATCACCCCAAGCAATAGGCTTGCTAGTTTTTGGTGGTATAGTTGGTATTTCCTCCATCAAAAGTCAGGGTCTATTTGGTTGCGAAACTTCACCAATTTACCAAATGTGAGCCAAACCAGATAACCTAAAAACGAATACCCAAGCAATATGGTAGTAAAGGTTGGCAAAATTTCTAACAGCGATGGTATGTACAGAAAACTAAAAACCAACGAAGAAAATGCTATTAAGAAAAGCATTACCATTGCAGCGATAAATGAAGTAAACAATACCTTAACCAAATGATTTATGTGGCTACCCCAAAGCGCCACACTGATAACAGCCACAAAAATTGGTGCTTGCGAAATCAAAAGCCAATAGCCATTTTCAATAATCGCATCGGGGCCATAGTATTTCATTTCGGTGTATTGAATCAAAAGAATAACATCAAGCGCAACTGGGCCTAAAAAACCTCCCAATAAGCCCGCTTTCCACCAAGCAAGTGGCATGCGCTTTTCTGGTTTGGCCGTATGATCCAATATCCCATCTTCCATTTCCTTCCCTTTTATCGCCTAAAAATACAATCCTTATTTTAAAGGAAACATATAACCAACCCGATAAAACACTGGGCCACGACAATATGACAAAAGTCAACGTGCAATTATTTGTTAAAATGGTGTTGGGCTGAGCCAAACTGAACATTTTGACGTAACTTTGCGTTGCATTCATTGGTATCAAATACCCTGTTATGAAAAAGACCCACATCGTTCTTTTGGTGTTTATCGCCGCTTGTGTAGGGGTCATTATTGCCCGCACTGGCGATTATAGCACCTACGAGAGTTTTACCACCGCATCGGCTAAGCCCGATAAGGAGTACCACGTGGTAGGTAAGTTGGCGCGCGACATGGATATGTACTATGACCCTGAAGTTGACCCCAACTTCTTCAGCTTTTATATGGTTGACAACGAGGGCGTTCAGAAGAAAGTTGTTTTCCCGGGTACCAAGCCACAAGATTTTGAGCGCAGTGAGCAAGTGGTTTTGATAGGTAAAATGACAGGAGACGAGTTCAGAGCGACCAAGATATTGACTAAGTGCCCGAGTAAATATATTGAAGACGAGCTAGAGGAAAAGGAATATAACGCAGCAACTACTTAATGGAGCCCATAGAATATTTAAATGAATTGACCGCGCCCGGGAATCTCGGGCGTTTTCTTGTGATACTGGGTTTTGTAAGTGCCTTTACCGCATCTATAGCCTACTTTTTTGCTACCCAAAAGCGCGACCACCTTGCCGAAGCCAATAACTGGCGCAAGTATGGCCGCATATTGTTTTTGGTGCATGGTGTATCAATTTTGGGCGTGGTGCTGTCGTTGTTTTACCTCATTTACCATCACCGCTTCGAGTATATGTACGTTTGGCAGCACTCTTCTGAGGGGCTACCAGTGCGTTACCTGTTTTCGTGTTTCTGGGAAGGGCAGGAGGGTAGCTTTATGCTTTGGGCCTTGTGGCACGCCGTGTTGGGCACCATCATGATGTTCACGAGCAAGAAATGGGAAAGCCC
>JAIXOI010000059.1 GCA_027486795.1 Sphingobacteriales bacterium
AAAACGCAATTTCGACAGATATAAGGATTATATTTATGCCAAACCCATTTGGTAATGCTGGCATTTATCGAAACCCCTACCGGACAGATGCGCATAAACCTTAGCGAACCGCTGGATATTTCCATGCCGCTTCGCCCGGGGGTTAAAGGTGTGAACGCCTACTATGCACCACCTTTTACGGCCGAACCTGTGGTAATGGGCAGTTTTGTGGGTTCAACGGCCAAGGGCGGTGTGGTAAATTTTATGAACGTTCATATCAATCCACATGGTAATGGCACCCATACCGAGTGTGTGGGCCACATCAGTACCGAACCTTACACCATTAATCAATGCCTTAAAACGTTTTTCTTCTCGGCAGAGCTAATCAGCATCTATCCGGTGAAAATGGATAATGGCGATTGTGTGATATTTAAAGAGCAAGTAGAGAAGAAACTTAATGGCAAGCGCCCCGAAGCTTTGGTGCTGCGCACGCTGCCCAACGATGGATTGAAAAGGGTTGCCCAGTATTCGGGCAAAAATCCGCCCTACTTGCACCATGAGGCATTGGAGTTTATGGCTCGCATTGGTATAAAACACTTTTTGGTTGATTTGCCATCAGTGGATAGGGAAGAGGATGGCGGAAAGCTACTTGCCCATAAGGCCTTTTGGCGCTACCCTAGTGCCAACGTGCGAACCGATGCCACCATTACCGAACTGATATATGTTGATGGTTCCATTCTCGATGGTTCTTATCTACTCAATTTGCAAATTGCCTCTTTTGAGCTCGATGCCAGCCCTAGTAAGCCAGTGCTTTACAAGGTGTAGCCTTGTATCAAATTATAGTATCTTTGACACTCACTTAGCTGTAATAGTTCATGGAGCAAACTTGGTACGCTATTGTAAATCCCGCTGCCGGTGGTAGTAGGGGCAATAAACGTTGGAAGTTAATAGAGGCCGACTTAAAGGCTATGAACATAGTTTTTGAGCCACACTTTACCGATGCCAGTTTGCATGCCAGCCACATTGCTACCACAGCCATTGAAAAAGGATACCGTAGGTTGCTGATAGTAGGTGGCGATGGCACCTTGAACGAGGTTGTAAACGGCCTGTTTGCCCAAAAGAATGTACCCACCACAGATGTAACCATTGCCCTAGTAAGTATAGGCACTGGCAACGATTGGATAAAAACTATGGGCATACCTAAAGAGCCTAAGGAAGCGATAAAGCTGCTGAAAAACCCTACCAACACGCGCACAATTGATGCCGGTTTGGCCTATTACCACATGCATGGACATAAGCATAGCCGCCATTTTATAAATGTGGCCGGTATGGCCTTTGATGCCGAAGTAACCCGCGATGCGAACAGCAACAAAACCGCAATTGGCCCTTTACAGTATTGGATGAGCTTGGTGAAGGTAATTTTTACCTACAACGCTGTGCCTATAAAGGTTGAGGTGGATGGTAAGGCGTATGAAGACAAAACGTTTTGCTTAAATGTAGGTAATTGTATGTATGCCGGCGGCGGTATGATGATAGTGCCCGGCGCCAAGCCCGATGATGGCCTGTTTACCGTTACACACATTAAAAACGTAAGCCGCTGGACGGTGATACGCAACGTGGCAGCCCTTGGCGATGGTACTTTTATTAAGCTTGATAATGTGGAACAGTATATAGGCAAAAACGTAAAAGTAAGCTCACCAGTACTCGTTTGGCTCGAAGTGGAAGGAGAAGTTTTGGGTGAAGCGCCGTTTGAATTTCAGGTAATACCTGCCTCAGTTAGAGTATTGGTGCCGTAAGCTAAGTTTCGGGATATTAGTTACGAGTTATTTTGGTAATTGCACTGGTAGATATGCCATGGTCCATCGACTTTAGACTATGGACTTATAAATCAAGGTTGTAACTTGCCGTTTCGGTAATATTGCTCGCTGGTTATTTTGCCTTTCCTATCCCACTTCGTCGATTTTCCGTCCTCGAGACCGTTGGTAAAGAAACGCTCAAACTCTTTTACGCCATTGTCATACCAACCAGTAAATTTGCCGTTTTCTTTGCCCAATATAAAGTTACCTTCGGTGCCTTTTTGTCCGTTTTCGTACCAGGTATAGGAGGTACCGTTTGCTTTGCCGTTGACGTAATTGCGGGTCCACATTTTTTGACCATTGCGGTACCATTGCGTAATTACGCCTTGCTCTTTACCGTCAATATAATTGCCTTCCAAGCTCTTCGTTCCATCTTCAAACCATTCAATCCATAGCCCCTCTTTTACACCATTTTTAAAGTAAACCTCCGATACTAGTTTACCGCTGCTATACCAAAACGGCCATTTGCCCTCTCTTTGGCCTTCTTTATATTTACCCTCGGCACGTTTTTGCCCGTTGCTGTACCAGTAGGTCCAAAAGCCCTCTTTTTCACCTTTTTCGTAAGTTCCCTCCGATTCTTTTACCCCGTTTCGGTTAAAAAATACCCAGTTGCCCTCTTTCTTGTCGTTTTGGTGGCTACCTTCTTGCATGAGTTGCCCATTACCATACCAGCGCTTAAAAGCACCTTCGTATTTGCCTTTGTCATGGAATGCCTCCGTTGATACTTCCCCAGTCTCAAACCAAGTAACCGATTTGCCCTGCAAAGCACCTTTAATGTAGTACGACTCCGAGCCCTTGGTTCCGTCTGCAAACCAAAAGGTGGAGGTGCTGTCTTTTAGGCCATGATAGTAAAACTCGCTAAACTGCAGCTGTCCGTTGTCATACCACTGCAGCTCGGGCCCGTGCAAGGTGTCGTTTAGGTAATGGCTTTCGCGCTTCATTTGCCCGTTTGGGTAAAATTCGGTTTCCGCAATCTTGTTCTTATTGTCGCCCTTGCCTACATAGGTATAAATAAAAGCAGGCGTGCCGTTCGAAAAGGCTTTGGCTATAACGTCATAAGGCGTGCGGTCTTCTTGGCAGCTTGTATGGGTAAACAGCATAGCCAATATACTCAGCACTATCCATGTTTTACGAATGGAAGCTACTAAGCAAATATTGCCAAAAATTAATTTCCCAATGTTCATCAATGGATGCACCATAAGATGATTTCGCTCCAATTTCCAATCCAAAAATACCAATAGTATGCTGGCAAAAAAACGAATTGCAGCCAAGATTGTTTGAAAATACCAAAAAACCGACAAATTATGCGGAAATGGCATCTTAAATGAACCGAATTGTTGAATAATAATTATGACGAAGATAATACAGGGTTAAGTGAATGTTTCCTAAATAGCGGGTTTAAGGTTAGCTTTGTAACCGAGAAAGGGTATGCCCTAAACTTATTTATAACCTGAAACACATTGTATTATGTCTGTGGATGTTGCTTTGTTGAAAGAAATATGTGAAGTGCCTGGCGCACCGGGTTTTGAACAACCCATTCGCAAGGTAGTATTGCGTGAGTTGGCCAGCCTACCAGTGGAGGTATCGGTTGATAACATGGGCAACGTTATTGCCTTTAAAAAAGGCCGCAACAATAAAAAAGTGATGGTTGCTGCCCACATGGACGAAATAGGCTTTATGGTTAGCTACATCGATGATGAAGGTTTTGTGCGTTTCAATACTTTGGGCGGTTTCGACCCGAAAACGCTAACCGCACAACGTGTTATCATTCATGGCAAAAAACCAGTTATTGGCGTTATGGGCTCAAAACCTATCCATGTAATGAGCCCTGAGGAGCGCACTAAAATGCCAAAAACGACTGACTATTTTATCGATTTGGGCATGCCAAAAGCGGAAGTAGAGAAATACATTACCATCGGCGACCCCATTACCCGCGACCGTGAGTTGATTGAAATGGGCGATTGCGTAAACTGCAAGAGCATCGACAACCGTGTATCGGTTTATATCCTTATTGAGACTTTGAAAGAACTTGCTGAAACCCCTTACGATGTATATGGCGTTTTTACAGTACAAGAGGAAGTAGGCTTGCGTGGTGCTTTGGTGGCATCTCACCACATTAGTCCCGATTTTGGTTTTGGTTTGGATACTACTATTGCTTACGACGTGCCTGGTGCCCGCCCCGAAGAGAAAATTACAGAGCTTGGCAAAGGTGTGGCTATTAAATTGATGGATACTTCATCAATTGCCGACTACCGTATGGTGCGCTTCATGAAAGAAGTGGCAGGCAACCACAAAATCAAATGGCAACCCGAAGTGCTTACCGGTGGCGGAACAGATACTGCCGGCATGCAGCACATGAGCAAGCAAGGGGTAATAGCTGGCGCGGTGTCTATACCTACGCGCCATATTCACCAAGTAATTGAAATGGCGCACAAGGAAGACATTCGCGCAAGCATCAACTTACTTAAGAACTGCCTACAAGATTTGGATAAGTTCGATTGGAGTTTTAAGGATTAAGGCCCCGATAACCATAGAAACAAGAAAGCCGAACCATCCTGGTTCGGCTTTCTTCATTTTATCTGATTACAGATTGACTAGCTAACCAATCAACCAATATACCAATCAACGAAACTTAGTGGTGGTGACCGCCTTCGCCGTGTACGTGTCCGTGGGCAAGTTCTTCTGCGGTAGCTTCGCGGATGCTTTCTACGCCACCTTTAAAGTGCAAATCGGCACCGGCAAGTGGGTGGTTAAAATCCATGGTTACGTTTTCGGCACCAACTTTTTCAATTTTACCACGCAGTGGGTTGCCTTGGTGGTCTTGCATGGTGAGGTAACGGCCAATTACTAATAAATCGTCAGGTACTACGCCGTCCACTTCAAAAATATTAAGCGGCAGCTCAATAATGGCTTCGTCTTGTACCGGGCCATAGGCATTGTCGCTTTCAATAGTAAATTCAAACGATTTGCCTGCGGTTAGGCCATGAAGGTTTTCTTCGAACTCTGGCAATAAACCGCCAGCGCCAAACAAGAAAACAAAAGGAGCAGATGAGTCAACTTTCTCGACCAAAGCACCTTCTGCGCTGCCGATTTTTAGGTCGTAAGTAATACTTACAACGGTGTTGTTTTGGATTTCCATAATCAATTTTTGTACGACCAAAGGCCGTTTTTTATACAATGGCAGCAAAGGTAACTAATTATTGCGGGGCTACCATAAACCTAATCAACCATTTCGTAGTCGTGTATTTTGTTTAGCGATAGGTGGGTATTGCCATCCTCATCAGATTCGTATACGCGCAAAAAACGGGCACCGTGTACTATCTCGTTGTACTTATAGCTATAGCGCACTTGCACCGTTTGGCCAAAGGAATCGTCGTAGCCTTTAATGCGCACTAGCAATTCTGCATCAAGGTCTTTAAGAGATTGCGGGGTACACTTGTATAAAGGGCTATCTTCGGATATTTGGTGTACTATGGTCCAGTTGAGTGGAAAAAACTGTATAAATTTGGTTTCTAACTTGAGGTTGTAGTATCGGCGGTGCCCATTTTCTTTATCTAGCACCATGAGCAGCACGTGAGCCTCTACTTCCATCATAATGTTGCTTCGCACATTTACTAGCCTAAACTGGAGGCTTTTGCCTCCTTGGTAAGGAGCGATTAGCGCATTGTTACTGAACAGAAACTTAGCATTAGGTTTACTAAACCTCCCGTAAAGCAAGCCGGTAACCAATGCAAAGCCAGTAAGGCCCGCAAAGGCCTCAAAGGCAGCCAGCATATTGGCGCCAGCACCTTTGGGTGCTATGGCTCCATAGCCGACAGTGGTAATGGTTTGGCTGCTAAAATAAAATGCCGACCAAAAGTGGCCCGCTTCGGGGTTAACGCCACTAAGCTGATCAATGCCTACCGCTAAATAGGCGCAAGCGAACAAGCAATTAGTAACTAAGTAAAGCAGCAGCACTAAGCCCAAGAACGCTGGCCATGATAAACCGATTAGCCACTGATACATATTTCGCGCCTGCCATAGTCCACCAGTGCGTTTTAGATTAAAGCTGCCATCTTTATTTATCAACCTTTTGCTCTCGTCTAGGTACTTTTCACCTAGTCCGGCATCGTGTGTGGGTCTAATAATTGCCATATTCTAAATTGATAAGGTCAATTATAATCAAATTATCGATAAGGCACTATAAGCCAGCCGCTAACGTTAATTTGGAAAGCAGGAACAGAAACCTTTATCTTTATGACTATGAAACGTAAAATTCTTTTTCTATTTCTAGCAGCTAGCCTTACGCTAGGTTCTTGCCAAAAGAGCACTTGCCCTACTTACGACACTGGCGGCGACGGTGGTACCAAAGGTGGTAGTACATCAAAAACCAAATCGGGCGTGTATCCTAAAAAGATGCAAAAGCAGATGGAGAAGCAGAAATAGTCAACGGTCGACGGTCCACAGTCGACAGTAAAATAGTTAAAATGGATAAGGGCTTCCCCAACGGGGATATATACTTATAGCACAGGGCAGCGCCCTATGCAAATACCATATTCACAACAATCTATACAAACGGCAATTTCACCACTTGAGCTTTCAATTGGCGGCCGCGTATGTCGATAATGATTTCGCTACCTGGTTTTGATAGCTCGGTAGGCACATAGGCCATACCAATGGCCTTGCCCAACGATGGGGATTGTGTGCCAGAAGTAACCTTACCAATTACATCGCCGGCTTGGTTTACTACTGGGTAGTCGTGGCGCGGTATGCCTTTCTCAATCATCTCAAAGCCAACTAGTTTGCGTTTTACGCCTTCTGCTTTCAGTTGGGCTATGGCTTCTTTGTCGTTAAATTCGCCTTTGTCCAATTTAGTTATCCAACCAAGGCCAGCCTCAAGTGGGTTGGTGGTATCGTCAATATCATTGCCGTATAGGCAAAAACCTTTTTCTAAGCGCAACGTATCGCGGGCGCCCAAGCCAATGGGTTGAATGTTGAATTCGGCACCAGCCGCAAACACGGCATCCCATACGTGCTTAACATCAGCATTGGGCACATACAACTCAAAACCGCCTGAGCCAGTGTAGCCCGTATTGCTTATGATTACGTTTTCAACTCCAGCTAATGCATCAATGGTAAAGCTGTAGTAAGGTATTGAGGCTAAATCAACGGCAGTTAGCTTTTGTAAGGTAGCTAGCGCATTAGGGCCTTGCACGGCCAATAGGCTGGTATCGTCGCTTATGTTGGTCATGGTTACACCAAACTTGTTGTGTTGGCTTATCCAGTTCCAGTCTTTTTCCATATTGCTGGCGTTTACCACCAATAGGTATTTCTCGTCGTTTATTTTGTATACCAATAGGTCATCTACTATGCCGCCTTGTTTATTGGGTAGGCAGCTGTATTGCGCCTTGCCAGGGGTTAGTTTGCTGGCATCGTTGGTGGTTACTTGCTGTATTAGGGCAAGTGCGCCTGGGCCTTCTAAAATAAACTCGCCCATGTGCGACACATCAAACACACCTACGCTGTTTCGCACGGCAGCATGCTCTTGGTTTATGCCAGTGTATAATACGGGCATGTTGTAGCCGGCAAATTCTACCATTTTGGCATCAAGGCCAATGTGCAAGTCGGTAAGGGCGGTTGTTTTCATAGTGTGCGTAGCGCTTATGCTTGGCCGCAAAAGTAACGAATTTTATGGAGGGTTGATTAGTTGATAGGTTAATTAGTTGATTGATTAATGGCTAAAAAAAATTACATTAATCGTGGCTTTGAGCATTGCAACTAGGATAACTGATTAGCCAATCAACCGATTTCAAAGCAAGGCAACCTAGAGACCCCAATTGCCGATATATTCATAATCCGTGCAACTGATTGGCGCAGATAGCCGTCAAACAATCGTTCAATCTACCGCCCGAACCATATACCTACAATTATTTTATGTACTTTCACAACCAGATTTTTATCCCGCGTGCATGACATTACCTGAACCATTTACCCTACAGGATTTTGCCTCATTTCTTGGCCGTGATTTTGTAGGAGACCCTAATATTCCCATTACGGGCATTAATGTTATTCACAAGGTGCAGCAGGGCGACCTTACCTTTGTCGATTTCCATAAGTATTATGACCGTAGTCTCGATTCAGTAGCGTCGGTTATTCTTATTGATAAGGCAGATGTGAGGCTTCCGTCAAATAAGGGATTGATAGTTTCTCCAAATCCCTTTACCGATTTCAATAAACTGTTGCATCGTTTCCGCCCGTTTGAGCCTTTGCATCAAAATATTAGCCCCAGTGCCATTATTGGCGAGGGCACACAGTTACAACCTGGCGTGGTTGTGGGCAATCGAACAACTATCGGCAAAAATTGCTTGATAGGGGCTAATGTTACTATTTGCGACCATTGCACCATTGGCGACAATGTGATTATACATCCCAATTCGGTTATCGGCGGCGATGCGTTCTTTTTCAAGACCCGTAATGGCGATAACTTCCATTACGAGAAAATGCATACTGCTGGCAGAGTGATTATTGCCGACAACGTAGAGATTGGCTCTGGTTGTACTATTGACCGTGGCGCTACTGGCGATACCGTTATTGGCTATGGTACTAAGCTTGATAATATGGTGCACATAGCCCATGGCGTTGAAATTGGCAAACATGTGTTGATTGCGGCACAAGTGGCCATTGCTGGTAAAACCATAGTTGAAGACGAAGTGATTATTTGGGGCCAAGTGGGCATCAATAAAGAACTTACTATCGGCAAAAAAGCCGTGATATTGGCCACTAGTGGCGTATCTAAATCATTGGAAGGCGGCAAAACCTACTACGGTGCCCCAGCAGAAGAGGCTCGCCAAAAGTGGAAAGAAGTAGCCGCCCTGCGCTACTTACCCGAGCTGGTTAAGCAGCAACAAGCTAAGCAGCCGGAGTAAACTCCCCGAGTATCAAAACGGTGTTCAGGTTTTGATATAACCAAGAAAACTCAATTTCTTGGTTATGTCCTCACAACGTAACCACAAAGTCCCCATTTCTTGGTTATGTAGGTTATCGTTAGTTCAAAAAATCAACCCGAAACTGAGTAACCCGTAACTCGCAATCAAAAATTGTATCTTTGCCACTTATGGCAACTGTAAAAATCATCAATCGCTCTAACAACCCAGCGCCAGCATACGCTACGGCCGATGCAGCAGGTGTTGACTTGAGGGCCAACTTAGAAGCGCCCGTGGTGTTGCAACCGCTGGAACGCAGGCTTATCCCTACCGGATTGTTTATGGAACTACCAAGTGGCCGCGAGGCGCAAGTGCGCCCACGCAGTGGCTTGGCATACAAGTCGGGCATTACGGTGCTCAACAGCCCAGGTACTATTGATGCCGATTACCGCGGCGAGGTAGGCGTAATTTTGGTGAACCTTAGCAACGAGCCGTTTACTGTAAACCATGGCGACCGCATTGCCCAAATGGTAATAGCTGAATATACCCGAGTAACCTTTGAACTAACCGAAGAACTTGCCGAAAGTGAGCGCGGTGCTGGTGGCTTTGGTCACACTGGGGTTAAATAGTCGATGGTCTACGGTCGACAGTTAACGGTTTAAAAAATAATGGTCAAGTTGCACGAAACACTACTTGATACTTGATACTCACTACTTGATACTAAAAAAAAGATGAAAATAATCGTTCCAATGGCGGGCATGGGCAAAAGGATGCGCCCACACACTTTAACCATTCCGAAACCGCTGTTACCCATAGTAGGCAAGCCCATCGTGCAGCGTTTGGTAGAGAGCATAGGCGCCATGAGCGGCTCCACTATCGACGAAGTAGCGTTTATCATTCACCCATCGTTTGGCGCCGCCGTTGAGAAACAATTGGTTGCCTTGGCCGAGAAATTGGGTGCTAAAGGCTCTATATACTACCAAACCGAAGCCTTGGGTACAGCACATGCTATCCTTTGCGCTGGCGATTCCTTGGAAGGAAATGTAACTGTGGCCTTTGCCGATACTTTGTTCAAAGCCGATTTTTCGGTGGATACCGAGCAAGATGGAGCCATTTGGGTAAAGCGTGTTGACGATCCATCGGCATTTGGCGTTATAAAAACCGATGCCGACGGGCATATTACCGAGTTTATAGAAAAACCGGCAACCTTTGTATCTGATATGGCCATTATCGGAATCTATTACTTTAAAGATGGCGCATACCTTAAGCAGGAGTTGCAGTATTTAATTGATAACGACATAAAAGACAAAGGCGAATACCAGCTTACCAATGCCTTAGAAAATATGAAAAACCAAGGGCGTAAGCTATATCCTGCCCCGGTTATTGAGTGGTTGGATTGTGGCAACAAAGATGTGACTGTAGATACCAACGCCCGCATGCTGGAGTTGATTGAGGGCGAGGAATTGATATCGCCATCGGCACGCATACAGAACTCAATTGTGATACCGCCGTGTTATATAGGTGATAATGTAGTAATTACCGATGCAGTAGTTGGCCCACATGTATCATTAGGAAACAACACAACAGTGCATAAGAGCGTTATAAGTAGAAGCATTATTCAAACAGCAAGCCACATTGAAAACAAAGTGATACACAATAGCATGATAGGCAATAGTGTATCGTTGCGTGGGCAAGCCGAAGACCTCAGTATTGGGGATTATACCGTAACCAAATGACCTTGAACCGGACCTTTTTACTTATACTTTTGCTGGCAACTTTGGTTGCCTTTGGTGCTTGCACAGGCTCAAAAGAGGTAAGCAAGAGCAAGACATCGGCCCTTCCCGTCTTGAGCATACGCTCAGGCAGTGCTGATGAACTGCTGAAACGTAATGTAGACGAGCTATTGGTAGCACAATTGTATATTGATGCATCGAAAGCCAAAATGCTCGAGGACTTTGCCCAAGCGGTTGAAATGTACAAAAAAGTGCTCCAACTTGACCCATACAACGATGCTGCACAATATGAGTTGGCAGTAATGTATTTCGAATCTGGCCAGTATGAAGTCTCGCGGCAGTATATTACTGCAGCAGTGGTAAATGATAGCATCAACTTTATAGCCAATAGCCTTAAAAAACAACAAGATAAGGACTCTGTGGATGTTGCTAAAAACCTGAACGGCAAAATTAAAGAAGCGGCCGCTTTGTATAAAAGCAACAAGTGGTATTTGGTAATGAAAGCCGACGTAATGGCTTACATTGGTGCTTACGACGAGGCCTCGGCTACATTTGCCAAATTGCTAAACGACCATCCCGATGAAGTAGATTATTATTTCGATTGGGCCTATGTGCTAAGCCGTAAAGGCGATGTTAAAGGGGCAATTGATGTGTACAAGAAAGCGGAGAGCATAATTGGTATTGATGAGAACCTGATAATGCAAAAACAGCGGTTGTATATTGAGGCCGGCATGATAAATGAGGCTGCTGCTGAAATTCAGCGCCTAATTGATTCTGACCCAAGCGACATGAGGTTTTACCAAATGCAAGCCGAGCTGTACCAAGCTACCGAGCAGCCGGATAAGGCCATTGAAATATACAAGGCCATGCTCGCAAAGGACCCAAACAATCCATTTGCATTACTCAGTATTGCCGAGCTTTACCGATACAAAGGGGATAGGCAAAATTATATTGGGTATTTGAAAGAGGCATTTAAAAACCCCGATCTGAATATAGATTCCAAAATACGGGTAATTTATCCATACCTGTTGGATAGCAGTGGCGAGGGCAAGAAGGAAGAAGCCTTTAGTTTGGCCCAAATTGTGATTGAAGCGCACCCAAACGAAGCCAAGGCGCACGCCATTTATGGCGATTTACTTTACCAAGACGAGCAATCGGAAGAGGCACTGTTGCAGTACAGGCAAGCATTGCAGCTCGACAATAGTGTGTACCAAGTTTGGCAGCAAGCCTTCTTTATCTTGAGTGAGTTGCAACGCTATGAGGAGTTGGAAGAAATGACTGCCGATGCTTTGGAGTTGTTCCCAAGCCAACCAATTATTTACTTCTTTAATGGCGTGGCAAACAACCAATTGAACCAGTATCTAAAGGCTGTTGAAATATTGAACGTTGGTAAAGTACTTGTTATCGATAACCAACCGCTTAAAGTTCAGTTTTACAGCAGTCTTGGCGATGCCTATAATAACCTTGGGAAGTTTGCCGACTCGGATAAGGCATTTGATGAAGCCCTAAAACTGGATTCCAAAAATACCTATGTGCTCAACAACTATAGCTATTACTTATCGTTGAGGGCTGCCGACTTGGAGAAGGCAAAAAAAATGGCCTTGCTTGCCAATACACTTGAGCCGGAAAACGGTTCGTTTCAAGATACCTATGCATGGGTGCTATACCGTGCTGGCGAATATGAAGAGGCTCGCAAATGGATGGAGAAGGCCCTGAAAACCAGTGGCGAGGATAGCGGCGTGTTGTTGGAGCATTATGGCGATATTTTGTACAAGCTTGGCGAAACTGGCAAGGCCTTGGAATACTGGCAAAAGGCGATGGGTAAAGATGACACAACCGAATTGTTGCCCAAAAAGATAGCCGATAAAAAACTGTATGAATAAGGTATTATTTGCCCTTCTGTTTGCCCTATTGTTCAGCACGGCCTGCAAAACCTCTAGCAGTTCGGCGTCAAAGGACTGTGTTAAGGCAACAAAAATGGAAACCGCCGAGTTGGTTGACTCGTTGCGGGCAAAACAAATTGAGTTTACCTGGTTCAATGCCAAAGCCAAAGTAAGCTATGATGATGGCAAAACGATACAAGGCGTAACTGCAAGTATTAGAATGCAACGCGACAGCGTTATTTGGGTAAGCATTACGGCTTTGATGGGCTATGAAGCAGCAAGGATAATGGTTACGCCCGATACTTTTGAGCTTTTAAACCGCCTAGAGAAGGTATATATCAAAGAGCCGCTGTCCAAAATAAAGAACTATATACCTATTTATGCCGATATACGCCTATTGCAAGATTTGATAGTAGGTAACTATCTTTGGAATACCGAAGGAAAATTGAAGCACAAAAACGAAAAATGTTTATATGTGCTAAAGACTGAAAATGAATCCATCGAAAATACGTTTTGGATAGAGCCAGGTAGGTTTACCATTGCGCAAATGGAAACCAATGAAGCAGCCAACAACCAAAAGGTAAATTTGGTAGCTAAAGATTATGCGCTGATTGAAGGATATTGGTTTTCGAATACACGAGATATCCTGTTTACGGGCGCTAGCACCGTTAAAATAGGAATGGTTTATAGCCGGGTAAAATGGAACGAGCCAACCAGTTTCCCGTTTAACCCAGATAAATATGAAGATTAGGGTTTTCTTGCTTCTGGCTATTTTATTCGTCACTTCCTTGGGCATGCAAGTGCAAGGTCAGGATAGAGCTACGCTTGAAAAGAAACGCAAAAAGCTTGAGTCGGATATAAAGCGAAATAAAGAGTTACTTGGCAAAATAGGCGAAGACAAAAAGAACTCTATTTCGCAGTTGGAGCTGTTACTGAGTCAAATCAATACCCGTCAAAAAATAATTTCCAACATCAATAAGGAGCTTTCAATACTCAATAGCCAAATAGACGAGAATGGTGCCATTATTAAGGCGCTCCAAATGGACTTGGAAAAGTTAAAGAAAGAGTATGCCGAAATGCTATACTATGCATATAAGCACAATAGCAAGTACAACGAGACGGTATTTATTTTTTCTGCCAAAACGCTTGCACAAGCCTATAACCGAATGCGCTATCTTGAGCGTTTGGCAGAGTTTAGGCTTCGCCAAGCGGAGATGATAAAAGAGACGCAAGATGCATTGGCTAGCAAACTCACAGAGCTTAATGATAAAAAGAAGATACAACAAGACCTGTTGGCAGAGCAAACTGGCCAAAAGCAAACACTTGACAACGAACGGAGCCAAACCAACACCATAGTAGGTAACCTCCAGAAAAAGGAAAAGGAACTGAAAAACAACATTAAAAAGTACGAAGAACAAACCCTTGCCCTCAGTAACAAGATAAACGACCTAATACAAAAGGAAATAGCCCTTGCCGCTGCAAAAGAAGCTGAGAGAAAGAAAAATGAGGCCAATGCCATCAAGAAAAACCCCGATGCGGTAAAACCCGCGCCCGCAATTGATGCAAAACTTTCTGCCTCGTTTGGTCTGAACAAAGGAAAGCTACCTTGGCCAGTTGATAATGGGGTAATTGTTAAGAGCTTTGGCCAACATCCGCACCCAGTAAATGGAAACCTAATAACCAACAACAAAGGTATTGACATTAAAACCAATGCCAATTCGCCGGTTAGAGCCGTTTTTGATGGGCAAGTATCGAGTGTGCTTTTTATGCCAGGATACAATCAAGTTGTATTAGTAAAACATGGCGATTACTTTACCGTTTACTCAAAATTAGAAACCGTTTCGGTAAAAATTGGGGATAAAATAACCGCTAAACAAGTAATAGGCACCGTGCACACCGACGACGATTCTTCGTTATCAGAATTACACTTTGAACTGTGGCAGGGAACCAATAACTTAAACCCTGCATTGTGGATATATACTACGCAATAAAAAGTGTAGCTTTGTACCGAATTTTGAACAAGTAGTTATGGACAATTTATTCTTGCTCTTAGGCATTCAAGGCGGTGAGGTTATCCTTATCGTTTTTGTAGTTATCCTGTTGTTTGGCGGCAGAAAAATCCCTGAATTAATGCGTGGTATTGGTAAAGGTATACGCGAATTCAATACTGCCAAAGACAGCCTGAAAAGTGAATTGGAAGAAGGTATGCGCGAACCAGTGAAGAAGGAAAGCTCTGCGGAAACCAAATAATTTACCGCACCACATTCTTCAGTTTTGAAGCATTACCATACCCTTTACGAGATCCAAAACGACCTCGCTGAGAAACGTGTTTCTTGCGTTTCCATTGTGCAGCATTACCTACAGCAAATTGAACAAAAGCAACACCTAAATGCTTTTTTGGAAGTATACAACCAAGAAGCGTTAGACCGTGCTCTCCAAATAGATGCAAAAATTGCCGCAGGCGCCGCTGGCAAGTTGCACGGCTTGGTTATTGGCCTTAAGGATGTTATATCTTACCAAGGGCACATAGTTTCGGCTTCGAGCAAAATGCTCGAAGGCTTCAAAGCTATTTATAATGCCACTGTAACCCAGCGCTTATTGGATGCAGATGCTATAATTATTGGTCGGCTCAATTGCGATGAGTTTGCAATGGGTGGCAGCAACGAAAACTCGGCGTACGGAAACGTACTGAATGCCTTGGACGAAACTAAAGTGCCCGGTGGTTCGTCGGGCGGCTCGGCAGTTGCTGTACAGGCTGGTATGTGCCACGCTGCTTTGGGTACCGATACGGGCGGATCTATACGCCAACCAGCATCCTTTACCGGTATTTTTGGACTCAAACCAACTTATGGTCTAGTATCAAGGTGGGGCGTGGTAGCCTATGCCTCATCTTTCGATCAAGTAGGGCCTATGACCAATAGTGTTGAAGATGCCGCTTTAATATTGGAGACTATAGCCGGGCCCGATAATTATGATAGCACTTTAGTGCAAACTGAAGTGCCGCAGTATAGCCAACTTTTGGGCAATAGTGAAAAAGTACGGATTGCATATTACCCAGAAGTATTGCAGCACGAAGGGCTTGATGCCAATATTAGGAAGCAAATGGAGTTGCTTATAGAACAACTTAGGGCCGATGGGCATGTTGTTGAGCCTGTTAGCTTTCCGTACCTTGATTTTTTGGTGCCCACTTATTATGTACTTACCACTGCCGAGGCATCGTCAAACTTATCTCGATACGATGGGGTGCACTATGGCTACCGCAGCCCCGACGCCCATACTGCAGATGAGGTTTATACGCTATCGCGCACACAGGGCTTTGGCAAAGAAGTTAAAAGGCGCATTATGTTGGGTACCTTTGTACTGAGTGCTGGCTACTACGACGCCTACTATGGTAAGGCTCAAAAAGCAAGGAGATTGATACGCGATGCTACCTTGCAGGTGCTCAGCAATTTTGATTTTGTTATCTTACCGAGCGCCCCAACTACGGCATTTACCATCGGCGAAAAAGTGACCGACCCAATTGCAATGTATTTGGCAGATATTTTTACAGTTCAAGCCAATTTAACAGGCTTGCCAGCCGTTTCAATACCAATGTGGAAGCACCCAAATGGTTTACCCTTCGGGTTGCAATTAATGGGCAATAAATTCAGCGAATCAGCCTTGTTGGCTTTTTCGAAACAGTTGCTTGGCAATAAAAGCGACAAAATTTAGTTAATTTTAACGAGTTTTTTGCGTTAAAGCATATAGCTTTAGGGGCTGTTACTTTAATCGCTGCGATCTAGTTTTTAATCCTTTTGGCATGAAAAGTATCTTAATTAGTTTTTTTGCAGTGCAACTAATGTTTGGCATAAATACCCTTTATGCTCAACAAAAGGATACTCTTCGCGAAGTGGAGGTGCTTGTTGATTTGCCACTGGGTGAAGATTCGCTGGCCGAAGCTACGGTGCAGGAAACCTATTTTATAATTGATGCACTTGATAGCCTTACCAATTGCCTATATAGCGGTTGCTACAAATACAACGATAGTTTGTTTATACAACAGCGCTTTGCATTCGATACCGTAAGCTTTCCCGATTATTCCGATTCGGTAATTATTAGCAACATGGCGCACATGCCCGTGGTTATTCCTTTGGCATATAACCCTTATGTAAAGGCTTATATTGATTTGTACACGCTTCGCAAACGAGACCAAGTGAAGCGGATGTTGGGAATGGCCGAGTTGTATTTCCCTATTTTCGAAGAGGCGCTAGATAGGCGAAATATGCCTATAGAGCTCAAGTATCTTCCAGTAATTGAGTCGGCCCTCAACCCCAATGCCGTATCAAAAATGGGCGCAACAGGCCTCTGGCAAATTATGTATTCAACGGGTAAGTGGCTCAATCTCGAGATTCACTCTTATTTGGACGAGCGCCGCGACCCTTATAAATCTACTGAAGCTGCGGTTGAGTACTTAAACCGGATGTACGATGTATATGGCGATTGGCTGATGGTAATTGCTGCATACAACTGTGGACCAGGCAATGTAAACAAAGCCATTAAGCGCTCTGGGGGCAAAAAAACCTTTTGGGAAATAAGACCATATTTACCGGTCGAAACCCGCGGTTATGTGCCAGCATTTATCGGTGCCATGTACGTGTTGCATCATTTCGAGGATTATAAGTTTACGCCAATTCATACAGGGTTTAGTTTTAACCAAACCGATACCGTAATGGTATATCGCCAAGTAACTCTTGCGCGCATAGCCGATGTATTAGGCATGGACCAACTCGAACTGGAGTTTTTAAACCCTGCGCTTCGCAAAGGAGAAGTTCCGGCTTCAAGAAATGGTTATGCACTTAAACTGCCTATTACGCGAATCGCAGCTTTTGAAGATTACAGAGATTCCATTTTCTTGGGCCCAATAGCTACCGATGCTATTGCAGGCACCAACACCGACAATGCTAATTCTACGGTTTCTACCACTACAAGTTCTACCACCTCTACCACTACCACCTCAAATAATTATGATGATGGCACTACTACCAAAGTAAGCTACACCGTGAAAAAAGGTGACAACCTTGGCTATATAAGCGAGTGGTTTGATTGTAGCATAACGGAAATAAAAAAATGGAACGGAATGTCGAGCACAGTGGTTCATGTTGGGCAAAAACTTAAGGTATACGTCCCTAGCTATCGCGCAGAGCAGTATAGAAAGGTTGAGTACCTAACCCTTTCGCAAAAGAACAGAAAGGAGCATTTAAAAACTACGCCAATAGCCCCAAAAACCACCAATACGGCCAGCACTTCTAATACAGGTACTAAAAATGACGCGGACGATGTAAAGTATACTGCTCCCAACACAAGCGAGCTAACGCTTATTACTTATGTAGTGAAAAGCGGCGATTACCTGTCGGCTATTGCCTCGTGGTACAATTGCTCCGTATCGGAAGTTAAGAACTGGAATGACTTAGCTAGCAATAGCCTAAACGCTGGCCAGCGACTCAATATATATGTGCCAACCGCTAAACTAGCGCAATACCAGGCAATTAATGCCATGAGCACGGCCGACAAAGCCAAACTGGGCAATGGCAGCGGCAGCACTAGCAGCACCCCGTCGTCGAAACTGGTGTATCACACCGTAAGGTCTGGCGATACGTTGTGGGAAATTGCCCAAAAATACCCTGGCGTTACTGTAAAGCAAATCATGAACCAAAACGGCCTTACCGAAGGGCAAAGTTTGAAGGTAGGTATGAAGTTGAAGATACAGATGTAAGCACGAGATTAGGGAAAGGTTTAGCACAGCATTATACTTTCCACATTATGAATTGGGGCTTACAAAAAAGGTAAAAACGACGCTAAACATTTTATTGCGAATACCACTCATGTATTTTTTGGCCCTCGAAAAACCAAATTTTTTGAGTTTCGATAAGAGCCACAAAATTCAAGCAAAAACTTGTTTGTGCATACCGAAACTTTGCCTGAAGGTATCAATATTATTGTGCCCTTGTTTTTGGGTGACAGCCTACGTAAGATATATTTGTCTATTAAGCTCGATTCGGCATATATGATTGCTGATACCACTCTTGATGCGATGCAACGCCGCATTGTGATAAACGATTACTGAGCCTCAGAAACTAAAGGTCTGTATCACATAGCGCATAACTTCATGGCTGGCCCTTTTATCAATTATTATGCTCTTAACAAGCCAACCAACCGCTTCAATATGCTCGATGGGTTCGTTTTTTCGCTAAAAAGCTAAAAAACTTTATATCTGTTTGATGTAGGCACTTTAGGCAACTTTTTAGCAAAAAAACAAATGAAGTTGATGTGTATTTGTTCTTAAGTATTCCCATTCAGTTGTTATGGGCCTAAATACTGAGAAACCCGCCGAACTTTTATTGGAATAGTACGTATTAAGCAGTACCGTAGCAATTTTATTTGCTATACATCGGTTTGCTGGAGGTATTCTTTTGCCCTTTAGCCACTAGGATGTGTATGCATTTAAGTACAATGGTAGATAATTTCTATTTTTTTGTACATTTTCTGTTGCGTAAATGTTAAATAAGGATTACCTTGGCTGCTTAAATTTAACTGTATTGAGTAAACTATCGTTAATCAAGCAGTTAAATGTGTACGATATAGTTGAATAGAAAATAAATATTACAATGAGGAATAATTACATTAATATTTTGCAGAATGTTATGTTTTTCATGTTGTTGTTCTCGCAAGGGCTTGCGGCACAAAACAGTAATGGAAGCATTCAAGAGCCGGCCTCAAACAGTTCGGGTAAGCCTAGGTATACCGTTACTTCGGTTCCGAAAGTTGACCCATCTGTTAAAAAAAATGCCATCGGTGAAGTATTAGTTGTAAGTCCCGAATCGATTAAGGAACAACCTACACTTAGCCCTGACTTGCGTAAGCACCCAGAATTGGGCATGGTTAAACTAGAAGGCTCCCCAAATAGCGTTGAGGAGATAGCTTTGCGCGATGCCAATAGCCGCACTTTTAAAAATGCCGATGGAAGTTTTACCAAACAGCAAACCAAAGGAGTGTTCCACTATAAAGATGCTCAAGGATATTGGCGCACTATTGGCCAGTCGCCAGTAATGCTGCCGGGCGGGAAAATTGGCATTGCCGCAACCGATTTGCCAATACTAATAAACACAAGCAGCGGTGCGACCCAAATGCAACTTGACCGAAAAGGTGGAAGCTTGCTGTTTGGTGAAAAGGCCCTAGTGCAATATATAGATGCAACAGGCAAAGTGGTAAGCACCTTAATAGCAAAAGAGGCAACATCGCATATGTTATTGGGCAATGAACTTACCCTTAATGGTATGTGGCCAGCAATTGACCGCAAACAGCATATTTCTTATTATCAAGTTGAAACAGACTATATTCTCCAAAATCGCCCAACCGTTGCTTTGCCTGGCGGCAGCATGGTGTTTACCGAAAACATAACCTTACCCGCCGGTTGGAAAATAGTAGAAGGCCGTGGCGAAGAAACTGCCCAAGGCTGGAAAGGAGCACTTGAAATTGTTGATCAGAACGGTACACTCAAGGGTCGTTTTGACCGTTTGGTTTTTTATGATAGCAATGAAGATGTAAAACAAGAGGGCCAAGCGTTAATTGGTACCTATACCTACAGCCAAATAGGTAACATAGTAACGTTGGGCGTGATAGTGCCAATGGATTGGTTGACGGATGCCAAAAGGCAATACCCAGTAACTATAGACCCTACCGCTACCAATACTTATGGTAACAATGGCGACTTGTATTATGCGGGGTTTAATGCTGCTTGCCAAGAGCAGATGAACGTAAACGTGCCAGCAGGAACAATTACAGGTACTGCAAGCACTTATACTGTAAGGGCATATTTGGATGCCTGGAGATCGGAGCAGCGCTCACGTGTGGGTGTTGGTGCAACATGGACGGCTACACAAAATGGTACAGGTAACAATAATGGTAGCAATAACTACAGCCTTACGGGACAAACCATAGCCAATGGTGCACATGGTGGTGGTAACATTGCCTTTACTTGGCAAGGATTCCGTACCTACCTGTCTTTCTATGACTGGTTTTATTGCGATTTATTTACCCAAGAGCTATTGAGCAACACTTGGGTAGTAACCGTTACCTATACAACATCACCTTGTAGTGGCAATCCAAACGCAGGTACGTTGGCTATTTCGGCTGCAACAGGTTGCTCAGGTTCTACCAACTACACCCTTACCAGCACTGGCTATACTACTACAGGCTCGGGTTTGGAGTATAATTTTCAGCATGCCGATGCGGGCACAGGTACTTGGGTTGACCTTACCGGGTGGGTAGCATTGGGGGGTAGTAACCCAACTTATACCACCAACACCACCGTTGCTAAAGATTACAGAATACAATACCGTTGCAGTGGCGGTGCTGCTCAAAATAGCAATACGGTAACGCACACCCCTTTAACTTGCATTTACCTAAACGTTAACCAACAGGTACAAACAACCTGTGCTGCCAAAATTTACGATTCTGGCGGGCCAAGTGGCAACTATGCCAACAACGAGGCGCGCGTGGTTATTATCTATCCAACTTCTAGCGACCAAATACTTACCGTTAGCGGCAGCTATGCCACCGAAAGTGGCTTCGACTTTATAAGTGCTACTGATGGCGTAAGCTCCGATATTTCAACATACTTGAACCCTTATTTCAATAGCGGTTCGGGCACTTTTACCATCTCGGCTCCTGGCCCTGGTATACCACTTACCATTAAGTTTCAATCAGATGGCAATACAGTAGGGGCAGGCTTTGATCTAAACGTAAGCTGCTCTTGCGCTGTGCCAACTGCTGGTACCGCAGTAGCACAGAACATTATTACCTGCGGCGAAACATCCGATATTTATTTCTCGGGTGCCGATGGGCAGGATTTGTTCAGCTTTGCCAATACTTCTTTTGTAGGCAATACGCTGCCAAGTGGTGCTACTATCTCGGGCAATGCAACTGTAACTGGCGAGTATGTTAGGCTTACATCAACAGCAACTAGCCAAACAGGTAGTTTGGTTTTCAACAATACCAATGGCTTGGATGGTAATCAATTCCTTTCTTATTTTAAAATATTTGCTGGCGGAGGCTCTGGTGCCGATGGTATGAGCTTTTCTTTTGGCCCCAATATTTCTACTACGCCTGGCGGTTCTGAAACTGGTCATGGCAATGGTATAAAGTTATCGTTCGACTCTTACAACAACGGTGCAGGTGTAACGCCTAACTGCAATGGTACCAACTATAGCAGCGTTTACCTAATGTACGACAATACCGTTTTAGGTTGTTATACCACTTTTAATTATACTTCATGGCGCAACGCATGGCGCTTAATGGTAGTTGTTATTAACGAAAACGGTCAAATAACGGTAAGCAATAGCGAGCCTGGAGGTCCGGTTTATTTCAACAATGTACAATTGCCTGCAGCATATCTAGCTGCCAACAAAAGTACTTGGAAGGTGGCCTTCTCGGCTCGCACAGGCGGTGCTACCGATAACCATTATGTAGATGATGTGAACGTATACTTTGGGAACCAGTTTGAATACAGTATCAATAACGGTTCAACTTGGAGCAACAGCACTGCTTTTAATGGTTTGGCAGCAGGAACGTACAATCCTATTATTCGCAATAAGAATGTTACTTGCGGAAATAGAGCCTTAACTGCTATTACCATTGATGGTCCGCCAACATTGCCCACTATACCAACGGTAAGCAACAATGGTCCCATTTGCGCAGGTGGTTCAGTAGCCCTAACGTCTTCGGGCTTGGCCCCAGGTGGTAAAGTAGCAAACTTAACAGGCACACAAACTATTAGTGGCAACTTGGTAACAGCGGCAGTAAATAGCTTTACAATGGAGTTTTGGGTAAAACCAACGGCCACGCGTGCTACTACTACCCAATCAAACACGGGTACTGTTGGCACTAGCGCCCAGCGTTATGCCATTGATCCGGCGTTTGGCAATACCAATGCTGGTGCGGGTGTATCTGTGGGTACCGATGGTATTAGTGTGTTTGAGCACGGTGCTGGATATTTGCCATCTACATTGGTGTATGATTTTCAGACACCAAAAACAGAATGGATGCACGTTGCCGTAGTTTACAACAACCGAATTCCTACCTTATACATCAATGGCGTATTTGTAAAAACGGGCGTTGTGAGCGCGCGTTCAAACGTATATGCTAGCTCAGGCACCGGTAGTAGCTACGGTTATTACAATGGTCAATTAGACAATATCCGTATTTGGAACAATGTACGTACTTCAGCCGAAATTCGGGCTAATATGAACATCGAAGTTCCGGCCAATAATACAGGCCTGGTAGCGCGATACGACTTTAATGCATCCAATGTTAATGCTTCTTTTGGTAGCCCTAATAACACCAATGGTGGAGCTACTTTTGTGGATGCAAGTTACTATACTTACACTTGGAGTGGTACCAATGCCCCAGCAGCAACCACTAGCGAAACCGTAAATGTTAGCAGCCCGTTGGGCACTTACACGGTTAACTATAACACCAGCAACAATTGTGGGTCGGTAAATGGTGGTTCAACTGCCGTAACGGTTAATGCAATTCCAACGGCTGCCATCAGTGGCACACAGACTATTTGCGCCGGTGGTTCATCAACCTTTACAGCTAGTGGCGGCGGCACTTATGCATGGAGCACAGGTGCAACCACTGCAGCCATCAATGTAACTACCGCTGGCACTTATACCGTAA
>JAIXOI010000011.1 GCA_027486795.1 Sphingobacteriales bacterium
GGCCGCACCTATCTTTACAAATGCGTACACCAAGCATGGTACACCAAACAAAAATCCCGATCACCTAAGGCAATCGGGACTCTATTTAATCCGTCAACTTATTCTAGGACGTTACAAATATTTACGGCTTATCAGCTCTTTCATAATCTCGTTGGTGCCGGCATAAATACGCTGCACCCTGGCATCGGCCCAAGCGCGGGCTACTTGGTATTCCCAAATATAGCCATAGCCACCATGCAATTGCACACAGGCATCAGCCACTTTGCATTGCAACTCGGTAAGTGAGTACTTGGCCATTGATGCCGTAGCACCATCAAGTTGCTTATTGTTATGCAACTCCACACAACGGTCGGCAAATACACGGCCCATCTCCACTTCGGTGGCTAGCTCTGCAATTTTGTATTTAGTGTTCTGAAACTCGGCAACTGGCTTACCGAAAGCTTGGCGCTCTTTAATGTACTGAATAGTGAGGTTTAGGGTAGCCTCGGCAGCTGCAATGGCACCCAAGCCTACCACTAGACGTTCTTGCGCCAATTCGGTCATGAGGTAGGCAAAACCGTGGCCTTCACTGCCCAAAAGGTTCTCTTTAGGCACTTTCACGTTATCAAAAAACAGTTCGCAGGTATCTTGAGCATGTAAACCCGCTTTATGGAACGGCTTGCCCTTACTAAACCCTTCGGCGTTAGCATCCATCACCAATAAGCTAATGCCTTTGGCGCCTTTGGTAGGGTCAGTTTTTACGGCCACCACGGCTAGGTCGCACAGGTAACCGTTGGTAATAAACGTTTTAGAACCGTTTACTAGGTAATGGTCGCCTTTATCAACGGCTGTGGTGCGCATGCCTTGCAAATCGCTACCTGCTCCTGGCTCGGTCATGGCAATGGAGGCAATGTAATCGCCCGAAACCATTTTAGGTAAGTACTTCTGTTTAGTTGCTTCGTTGCCATAGTGATCGATGTACGGGCAAACAATATCGTTGTGCAAGGGATAACCTACTGCTGGGCCAGCGCAGCCTGTAAGGGCTAGTACTTCAGTAAAAATGGCATTGTAGCGAAAATCTTTAATACCCAAGCCGCCGTACTTTTCATCAACTTGCATGCACAAAAAGCCATTTTCGCCTAGCTTCTGCCAGCTTTCGCGGCTCACCATGTGATCTTTTTCCCACTGCTCGTTGTTGGGGGTTATTTCTTTAGCGGCAAAGTCCGCAACAGTTTTGAAGAACAGCAAATGCTCTTCGTTGTATATGTTACGGGGTATACTTGGGGTATTTTGCATGGCGTTTTCAATTTGTGACTGCAAGTTACTAACTAGACACAAGACATAAGACACAAGACACAAGACTTTTTTCGCGTACCCTAATTTTCAGAATCAAACTAGATGAGAGATATGAAATGACAGATGACAAATGAGAAACATGAAATTGCATTTACTGGCAAAATTGAACCGCAATTCAAGTTACAGTTATGTTATTGAAGTGGCTGGAATTGGTCTTGCGTCTTGCGTTTTGTGTCTCAAAACCATCAATCCTCCCATTCCAATATCATCTCCACCGAGTAGTGGTCGCTAAGGCCAACGGTAGTGCCGTAGCGTTTTGGGTTACCACTTTTCCAAGCAGGGCCAATGCGTATGGTAGCGGTTCGTTTAATGGTTATGTTTGCGCCGTTATCACGCACCAAAATATAATCGACGGTGTGGTCAATTTCTGTGGTCGAGGCCATATCTTCTTTGCAATTATAATGTGGTTGTTGCTCTACGTGCAGTAGGCGCAACATGGCCTCATAATCTTCTGGCTTGCTTTTCTGGCAATTCATATCGCCACAAATAATCTGGATGGTAGCGCTGTCTTCGTTAGGCTTCAGTAGCTCGTCGTAAAGTTGTCTAAATTGGTGGCGGTTTACCTCCTGCGGGTTGCCATTGGTATGAGTGCCCACTATCTGGAAAATATGGCCATTGTGCTCGCCCTCCACCATCAGCCCGCCTTTCCGGGCTAGGCATCCATCGTTTGCGCATTCCGTAAACTCCACTTCTCCTTTTACGCTCAGGGGGCGGTCGCTCAATACCCAGATGCCGCTATTGGTTTTCCAACTAAATTTTCGGTTAGCGGGGCCGTATTGGTATGGGTACTTTTCTTTTAAACCCTTATAAATTTTATGTCTAGCGCGTGTTTTAAAGGCCTCTTGAAACATGATAATGTTATAGTCGCGCTTGCCCAACTCTTCTACAATACCGTTGCAGCGCTTGCCTTTCTTGGTTTTGTAGTAGACACAATAAGGCAGCATATGTATGTTCCATGATAGTATTTTGAACTGCTCAGGGTAGGGTGGGGTATAATCCTCTTGGGCGAAGGATGGTAACGACAATAGCAGGGCTAAAACCAGTAAAAGCGCTCGCATAATGGGTGGTTGGTATAGTGGTTAAAGATAGGGTTTAAGCAACAACCTAAAAAACAAACTGGCATGTCATTTGCCATTGTTATCTTTGACACTCCAAACTGGTTACATGGCTACTACCGGCTACACATCTCAACAAATCGCTAAAGTAATGGGCGGCAACTGGCTCCAGTTTACTGGAGATAAGCCCATACATGGTTTGTCGTTAGATAGCCGCAAAATTACCGACCCCGAATCGGCCCTGTTTTTTGCCGTAAAAGGTAAGCGGCACGACGGACATAAATTCCTTAGCGACTTATATGCTTTGGGAGTGCGCAACTTTGTGGTTACCGAAGAAGAAAAAGCCTATGACCTGCCAGAAGCCAACATATTAAAGGTAAACGATAGCATCCGTGGGCTGCAAACCTTGGTAGCGTGGCACAGGGAGCGATACAAATTACCCGTTATCGGCATTACTGGCAGCAATGGAAAAACCATTGTAAAGGAGTGGCTGTACCAACTATTGGAAGAGGATTATGTAATAGTGCGCAGCCCCAAGAGCTACAATAGTCAAGTTGGAGTGCCGCTTTCGGTGTGGCAACTTAACGATAGCCACACGCTGGGCATTTTTGAGGCGGGCATATCTGAAGCGGGAGAGATGGAGCACCTCCAAAAAGTGATAAAACCCGACATTGGCATTTTTACCAACATTGGCGAGGCGCATGCAGAGGGCTTTTTGAATAATAGGCATAAGGTTAAAGAAAAACTGAAACTGTTTATTCATAGCCGTATCCTCATCTATTGCAAAGACTACCACGAGATAACGCAGGCCATTACTGAAATACGTAGCCAGTTTACCGACGATGAAGCGCAAGAGAAATTCCAATTGTTTACTTGGGCGCACAAAACCGATGCCGATCTGCGTATAACCAAAATAGATTCGAATAGCAACGAGACCCGCATTGCAGGGGTTTATAAGGAGGAGCAGATTTATATTGTTACCCCATTTATTGACAAAGCCAGCATCGAGAACTCCATTCATTGTTGGGCAACCATGTTGTACCTGCGTGTGCATCAAGAGGTTATTCAAGCACGCATGCGCAAGTTGGGCAAAATAGCCATGCGCCTGGAGCTCAAGGATGCTGTGAATAATTGTAGCTTGATAAACGATAGCTATAACTCCGATTTGGGCTCGCTGACCATTGCGCTGGACTTTTTGAACCAGCAAAAGCAACACCCAAAAAAGACCTTAATTCTGTCGGATATACTTCAATCGGGCAAAAATGAGATGGATTTGTATGAGGATGTAGCAGCCTTAGTTGGGCAAAAGGGCGTAACCCGACTGTTGGGAATTGGCCCAGCTATCTCAAGGCAACATAAAATATTCGAGAAGAATGTAAGTCTAGAGGCTTCCTTTTATCCAAGCACCGATGTGTTTTTAACACAATTGGCTAAGCTACATTTTGCCGACGAGACCATACTACTTAAAGGTGCGCGCAGCTTTGAGTTTGAGCGCATAAGCAAGTTGCTGGAGCAAAAGGTACACGAAACCGTTCTGGAGATAAACCTGAATGCCCTGGCGCACAACCTACAAGTATATCATAGCTTGCTAAAACCTGGGGTAAAAACCATGGTAATGGTAAAGGCCCTGTCATATGGTAGCGGTAGCTTTGAAATTGCAAATACCCTGCAGTTCCATAGGGCCGATTACTTGGCCGTTGCCTATACTGATGAGGCAGTTACACTTCGCAAGGGCGGTATCACCTTGCCTATAATGGTAATGAACCCCGAGCAGCGCAGCTTTGAGGCCATTGTGCAGTACCAATTGGAGCCTGACCTATACAACGAGGGTGTTTTCAATAAGTTCAGCGAGTATTTGCAACTGAGCGGACATGCCAGTGCGGAGAAACCATTCCCGATACATATTGAGCTAGATACGGGTATGCACCGGTTAGGCTACGGAGTAGATGAAGTTGAGGCATTAACAAAAATCCTCAAAAACACGCCTTGGCTAAAAGTAAAGAGCATTTTCTCGCACCTAGCAGCCAGTGAAGAGGTGGTGCACGACGGTTTTACCAACGAACAAGTAGCTAAGTTTGAGCAAATGAGCTCAGCCATTATAGAAGGACTGGACTATAAGCCCATGCGGCACATCCTCAACTCGGCGGGTATCGCGCGTTTCCCGAATGCGCAATATGATATGGTTCGCTTAGGCTTGGGCGTATATGGCATTGATACCAGCGCCGCCTTGGTTGGTAAATTGCAACAGGTAGGCCGCATGCGCACTACTATTTCGCAGTTGCGCACGATTGCTGCTGGCGAAACTGTAAGTTATAGCCGAACCTACACCGCAACTAATGAGCGACGAATTGCAACGGTGGGCGTTGGGTATGCCGACGGCATTGACCGCCGCTTGAGCAACGGCGCAGGTAGCATGATGGTGTATGGCCACTTAGCACCCATTGTGGGCCGAGTGTGCATGGATATGTGTATGCTTGATGTTACAGATGTGCCCGAGGCAATGGAAGGTGATGAGGTTATTGTTTTCGGCCCCGAACTACCCGTGCAGCAAATAGCAGATTGGGCAGGCACTATCCCCTATGAGATACTTACGGGTATAAGCAGTAGGGTTAAAAGGGTTTATTGGCAGGAGTAGTTTTTTGGTCCATGATCGACCGTCCACGGTCCACAATTTAGACGGTTAAAAAACGCTATCAATTACTCAGGCTCACTAACATTTCCAGCCTTTTTGCTCAATATGCCATTGGCAATGGCAAACATACTTGATGCTGCCATTACACCCCAAACGATAAACAGCTTGTTTACCGAGCCGCCGGCATAAACGGGCAAGGCTAGCAGCACCCAAACCAGCAATAATATTTGAAATGCTAGCAGTCGCTTTCGGGAAATAGTGAAGTTATTGCTGTCGGCGGGGGCTTCGGGGCGTTTGTAGGCAATAAACATAAACACCAAAAACAAGGCCAATGCCACCATGTTAGTATTCAGTAGCGCAGGGCTAATGGTAGGTATTATAGGGAAGAAATAGAAGGTTGCAACCCCACCTGCAAGGGCCAAAAAGCCGAATAACAATGATAACCTGTTGGAAGGCTTTAGTACTCCATCCAACAAAAAAGCCAGAGCTACTACCAGCACTGTCAAACCTTGGTGTTCGCCATAAACCAGCCAAGCGGCTCCACCCAAAATTATAAGCGCATCAGGAATAACGGGCTGCCGACCACAACTACAAATCAATATTCGGGCGGCGCCCATCACTACCGCAATGCTTAACAAATCGGGCCTTATGCCCCACACAAAACCAATGGAAATAATACCTACCGCCACAAATGCTGAGTAGGGCTCTTGCGGGTCAATTTCGCGGGCAAAGGCCCAAGTAAGGAATACCGTGGCAGCAAACTGCAACCCCAACAAAACCGATTTGCCCAGCACCAAACCATGCACCAGCCCCAATATAAAACCACCCACCAAAGCCATTGCCGATAGTATAGCTATCAGCTTATTGGTAGGGTACTTAAAATCAATGGGCCGGGCAATGCCCGAGAATTCGTAGATGTTCATAGTGCAAAACTAAACCTTAGTAGCTAATGAGACATGTTGCCCATTTCAATCCACAAACTTCCCGCTCATATCTATCTCCTTCTCTACGGATTGCCAAGTATTGCCTTTTTTCTGTTTTACCAAAACCTTGGCAGAGCCTTCATCAAAGGGGTCGGCAGCGTCAAATTGCGGTTCAATAAGCCAGTGTCCGGCTTGCCCAATATAACCCCATTTACCCTCATCGTTAATGGCTGGGGCCAGCCCATCGCGAAACGAGCGGGCTTGCTTAAACTGGGGCGCGATAACCATTTTACCCGTGAGGTCAACATAACCCCACAAATCGTCTTGTCTTACAGCGGCCAAACCCTCCGAGAACGAATATCCATCATCGTATTTTATAGCTATTGCCGCTCTGCCACGGCTGTTTACAAATCCGTATTTTTCGCCTTTGCGCACCAAGGCTAAGCCTTGGCTAAATGGCAAAGCATCGTCGTACTCTATTGCGATAACGGCTTTCCCTTTTCTATTGATAAAACCCCATTTGCAGGTCTCTGATTCGCAATTGCCTATTGATACTAGCGCTAGTCCTTGTTTAAATTCGCCGGCCTCACTATACTTTGGCGCAATTATTAAAGTACCCTTAGGGTCTATATATCCATATTGACAACTATCCTCGCAATCAACCAACGATACGGCGGCCAAGTTTTCTGAAAAGGCATAGGCGTCTGGGTATTTCGGCTCAATTAACAATTGCCCCGTTAGGCTATCTGCATAACCAAACAAATTATCCGCCTCAAGCAATCTGATTTCCATTTTCGAGAACCGTATATCTTCTTCAAGTTGCTCTTGGTGCGGGTACTTTGGAAATAGTTGCTGAAAACGCTCTAGCTCTTCGGTGGTTCGCGATAGGTTGTACGCGTCATACAACTCATCCCAGGCCTTGCCCAGGTTTCGGTTGTTGGGGTAACGGCTCACAAAGTTGGTGTACTCCAGTATGCTCTTGTTTCGAGTTTCAATATCAAACACCTGATCCTCAGCGGCAGAAGCATAAGGACTGCTGGGGTACTTGGCCGCAAAATCCAAATAATCTTGCAATGAGCCCTCTGCGGTCGTTTCCTCATAAAACAGTCGCTCGTATTTGTCTAGGGCCTCTTTATAAAAACTGCTTTCGGGGTGTTTAAGGGTAAAATCTTTATAAGCCTGCCAAGTACCCGCTTTGGTAAGCTCTTGGTATAGCAAGCTTTCGTAAAACTTTACCGCCTCTGGTATTTGGTCGGCATTGGGGTATTGCTCTAAAAACTGCTTGAAGCTTTCGTAAGTAAACGATTCTTTGGCCTCTTTGAATGCCTCGTTATTGCGTTTGGCCACCGCATCATCAAATTTAGGCGAGTAGGGGTAAAGTTTTATAAAGTGTTCCCATCCAGGGACCGTATTGGTGCTATCGGCTATTTGATATGCTTCTGCAGTTATCTCGTCCTTCAGTTTACCCATATTATATGGCCGAATACCCAAGAAAGCGTTTTTTCGCACCACCTTATTATTAGTTGTACTATCTAGCTCAGCGAAGCTTATTTTTAAATGATAGTAAGCACTATCAATGTTTCTGGCCTTATTGTCGCCAGCAGCATAATATTCTGCCCAAAGGAAGTGTATGGCATAGTCGGTACTGTCTTTTTTGCTGCCTTTTTCGAGAAAGGTGCGGGCTTTGGCATAATCGCCAGAGAGTATGTACTTCAAGGCATTATTGCCGTTTCCGGCCATTGCAATTAGGCCGATTAGGCAAGTAAAAACGAAAACAGGAAAAAATAGCCTAAATAATTTCAAGTGATTGATGTTTTTTAAGTCGTACCTAATGAGGGTTATAGTTTTAACCTACTAAAATTATCTATCTTTGGCCATTATATCACACTAAATCAACCACAATGAAAAAGTTAGTTTTGATTGCTGCGGCTTTTATTTTGATGTTGCCTTCAGCATTCGCACAAAAAGGATTGCACGCAGGATTGAAAGTTACGCCAATTACTACTTGGATGTTCAACAAGGACTTTTCTGATGCAGGCGATGAACTAGATTACAAAACCACCTTTGGCTACATGTTTGGCGCTACGGTAAACTACCACTTTACAGATGGATTTGGTTTAGGTGCTGATTTCTTGTACTCAAGCCAAGGACAGAACTTCAAATCGTTTGGCGAAGACGGTGCTGAATTGAAGGTTAAGTATTTGAAAATACCTATTCTTTTGCATTTCAACACCAACTCTGAAGAAGTTGTTTATTTCCAAGGCAATTTTGGCCCTCAATTTGGCGTGTTGCTTTCTGGTGAAGTTCAAGACCCAAACAACCTTATCGGCGACGTTGATGTTAAAGATGAACTTGAAAGTTTGAATATTGGCTTAGTATTGGGCTTCGGTTTGGGCTTTAATGTTCACGAGAACTTTAAAATCAATGCTGGACTTCGATTCGATGGTGCCCTTACCAGCGCTACTGATAGCAAAGGTATTTTTGGTACTGAAAACACGACCAATGTAACTGGCGGTGTTGAACTAGGCTTTATTTATGTATTGCCTGTAAAATAATACCTGCCCATTTATAATATAACTAAGGGGCTGCCGCAAGGTGGCCCCTTTTTTATTGCGCCTCTTCCTTCAATACTTCCCACACCAAGTTAGGCTCAAAGCCCTTGCCTACTAAATATGTTACCAGCTTATGCTGGCGTTGGTACCCTTCGGGGTCTTTCAGCAGCCGGCCTTTTTGCTCCAACAGGGCACGAATGGTGTTGTAGTAGTCGTCCCAGTCCAGTGCTTTAAGGGCATTGCTAATGTGCGGTTCTTTTATCCCTTTTATTTTTAGACCATGCACTATCTTCATTTTGCCCCACTTTTTTAGTCGCAATTTGCTACCTGCGTATGTTTTGGCAAAACGTGCATCATCCAAAAAACCTTGCTCGCGCAGGCACCTGAACACCTCGGCGTGCAACTCCATGGGCACAGTAAGCTTGGACAGCTTGTTGCGCACCTCTTGCTCGCAACGCTCTTGGTAGGCGCAGTAAGCTTCTAGTTTCGATATGGCTTCTGATGGGGTCAAGTAAGATAAAGGTACAAACTACGATTTTGAAATAGAAGGATGGGGCTGCAAAACCAACCATGGCTATTTGAAGCAAAGGATATACTGCGTTTAGTCGTCTTATTGAATAAGGATTAATAACTTGCAGCTTGTTGAAGCGCTTATGACTAAACAACCCCTTTTAGTGTGCATTCTGGTGTTTTGCTTCGCCATTGCTGGGTTTGCGCAAGCCAGTAGGTTTACTATGTCGTTTGTACCTTGTTTCAACGCCCAGCCATTGCAACTGGGGCAGGCTTACTTGCTAGCAAATATTAACGACAGCCTTACGGTAGAAGGGTTCCGATTTTATGTTTCGGGAATAAAGCTGTTGAACAGCAACAAAGTAGTGTATGAAATTCCCGATGGTTATTACTTAATAGACGCAGCTCACCCCCAAAGCCAAACCTTGCAGCTTAATTTACCCAAACCTTTCATTTTCGACCAAATACAGTTCCACATCGGTATTGATAGCATAACCAATGTTTCGGGTGCCATGGGCGGTGCACTCGACCCCATGAACGGCATGTATTGGGCATGGCAGAGCGGTTTTATCAACTTTAAGCTAGAAGGCACGAGCCCAGTATGCAACTCCCGAAATCATAAGTTCCAGTACCACATCGGGGGCTACATGCCACCTTTCAATGCTTTACAAACCGTTACTTTTTCTTGCACCAATGACCAAGACCTAACCGTGTATATTGCGCTTGATAAAATACTGGGTAGCTTAGATTTAAGGTTGGAGCCCGAAATCATGTCGCCCAACGCTAAGGCAATATCCTTGTCAACCATCATCCATCAAAACTTTACCACCAATATACAGCCATGAAGAAGCTTTGGCTCATTTTAATTGGATTGGGATTACTGTCGTTTACAGTATCCAAAGGGTTTAGGCTGGCGTATCCTTCTTATTTTCCGAAGCCCCTTTACGACTTTAAGAAAAACCCATTAACCCAACAAAAAATTGACCTGGGCAGGGTGCTTTTTTACGACCCTATTCTCTCTAAAGACAACTCCATATCGTGTGCCTCTTGCCACTCGCCATACAATGCCTTTGCGCACGTTGACCATGATTTGAGCCACGGCATTGCCGACCAAATAGGCACCCGAAACGCCCCCGCGTTGATAAACTTGGCTTGGCAATCGGAATTTATGTGGGATGGCGCCATAAACCACTTAGATATGCAAGCCCTCGCACCCATAAGCCATCCCAAAGAAATGGACGAAGATATTGCCAATGTGGTAAGTAAACTGCGCCAAATACCTATGTACCGTGAGTTGTTTTTTGATGCGTTTGCCGATAGCACTATTACTGGAGCCCAAACATTGAAGGCCCTATCGCAGTTTCAGTTGACTTTTATATCAGCCAACGCCAAGTACGATAGTGTAATGCGCAAGGAATCGGTTTTTAGCAGCCAAGAGCTGAATGGATACCGCCTTTTTAAACAACACTGCAACAGCTGCCATGCTGAGCCTTTATTCAGTACTTACGAGTTTGCCGATAACGGTTTAAAAATAGACAGCACCCTTAACGACCTTGGCCGGGTGGTTATTAGCCACAACCCGGTAGACTCGTTCAAATTCAAAGTGCCTACCTTACGCAATGTGGCCTACTCGTTCCCTTACATGCACGATGGGCGGTTTTCAAAGCTATCGCAAGTGGTTACTCACTACACCAACCTTACCTTCTGCAACCAAAAGGATAAAAGGTTGCAAAAACCAATCGTACTTACTGAAAACGAAAAGGTAGATTTGGTAGCGTTCTTGTTGACTTTGAGCGATAAGTCCTTCGTATTCAACCCCAGTTATAGCTACCCTAAAGAAATTTTAGCCCGTTGGCGAAGGGATTAAACAATGATGGCGTCAAACAACTAACAAACACTACTAACCCTATGAAAAAAATACTCTTTTCGCTACTTGCCTGCTGCTATTTGGCCGTTTCGGTTGCTCAAACAAACCCTGCCATTATCGCTTGGTTGCAAAACAACTCCCTACTAGGCAGCTATTATGTGCAAGGTAACTCTACGGCCATAAGTAACAATACGCTAGCCAACGTGCAAACGGTGCAGTACTCCACAGACTGGGTGTATGTAACCACTCAAGGAATCCCTAGTTACCCAACGGGGCCGTTTTTGGACAACAACCCTTCACAAGCTACCGGGCAGAACGCCATTTTCAAGATTTCATTAAACCCCACAGAGAATACAGGAACAGCCACTAACACCAATGGCGGCAATATTGGTATATTCATTAATGGGGTAGCCCTGTTCGATTACCGCGATGGTGTTTCTTGGAAAAACAGTACTGGCGCCTTAGCGGGCGGCCCCACTGGCGGCATGGGCGATGGCGTGTGGAACCGCGATGCTATTGTAGCGGAAAAAGCAGGCTTCGATTGCGCCAAAGGTCACCCAGCTATGGGCAACTACCACCACCACCAAAACCCATCAGCATTTAAGCTAGATCTTACCGTAATCTCTACTGTTTGCAACCTTTACGATGCCGATGGTTTGTACACTATTGATAGTACTGAGCATTCGCCATTATTAGGTTTTTCTTACGACGGTTTCCCAATTTATGGTGCTTATGGTTACAAAAACACTGACGGCACTGGCGGTATTACTCGCATGCAATCTGGCTATTCGTTGCGCAACATTACCACCCGCACCACATACGCCAACGGAAATACAGTAACCGCGGGCCCACCAGTAAATGGCACTTATCCTTTAGGTCTTTTTAGGGAAGACTATGAATACATTGCCAACGCAGCCCCTGAATATTTAGACGAGCACAATGGCCGCTATTGCATAACGCCCGAATACCCGAACGGCACATATGCCTACTTCTGTACCGTTGACGAAAACTGGAACTCGGCATACCCGTATGCGGTGGGGCCTACTTTTTATGGCGTAAAAAATGCTGTAAAAGTTGCCTCTATAACCGAAGCGGTAACCACCTACATACCTACTGAAGACACTACTGGTACCGGTATTGCAACCCAAGACTTTGATAACTTAAAAGTTACCTTGTTCCCGAACCCGGCCAACGATTTGCTAGCTATACAGTACAATGGATTGTTGAAGGAAACTATTAAAGTGCAGATGTTTGATATTTCTGGCAAGTTGATAATAGAAACCGCCATTAACCAAGGCAGCACCATTGCATATATGGATATTAGCACGGTTTACAATGGTGTGTATTTGATGCAATTATCCAACAACGAATTTACCTCGGTACAAAAAGTAGTAATTCAAAGATAACTCCCTTAATGTTTTGATGATTGTTGTTTGTTGAAGCAAGAAGGCTGCTCGTAAGGGCAGCCTTCTCTTTTATAGCTCAATTACAATGCCTATTGAAGGCAATATCAATCCATCTTCACTCGGAACCCTTTTCATTTGGTATCGGGTAGGGTCGTTAGGGTCAACCACCAAATTTCCGTTAGCATCCCTTACAGCTACCAAATCAGGGTTCAGCTTGGTGGTACTGTTCAGCACATTGCGTATATCCAAGTATAAATTCAACGACCATTTCTTGAAATACCAGCGTTTGTCTACCCTTATATCCCACTGTTGGCCCAATGAGTTGCGGCCTTCGTTAAGTTGGTTATAATCAAGCTGGGCCTCGCCTTTAACATCCCAAACGCTTATCAACGAAGAGTAGGCAACATCGTATGGGGTAAATGGGTTGCCAGTAGCCAACCCAAAACGAGTTCCAATATCCCAGTTACGCTTAAACTTCTTACCAACTGCTATACTAAACACATGGCGCCTGTCCCAGCTACTGTATCTATAATCACCATTTTTATCCGTAAACTCACTAATGGCAAAGGTATAAGAGGCAATACCGAAGAATCCTTTAAAGAGCTTTTGCTGCACCGATACCTCAAAGCCATAAGCCCGTCCATCAGAATTACTATTGGCCGGTGCATCGCCCACTACTCCGTATACGGCACCCAAGTTAGCCAACGAAATGCTATCATCCAATAAAAACGGATAATTGTTGTACAACTTCAAAAAACCCTCTATGCTTACCCTAGTATTGCTTTGGGTAGTATAATCGGTACCTATTACAAACTGTGTGTTGCCAATGTAGTTCAATGTGTTTTTATTAGTCAAAGTGCCTAAGCTATCACGGTAGCTGAGGGTAGTATTGGGTGGCAATTGGAAATAACGACCCGTGTTGAAGTTGATGTTCCAGCCCGGTTTAAGAGTGTAGCTTGCCGAGAAACGAGGCGATAACTGGCGCAGCGGATTAGCCATGCGGCTGTTGTAACTGTTTATATCAGTTCGCAAACCTAATGACAACGACAAACGGCTATTAAAAAAACTACGACTCACTTGCCCAAACAGAGCCCCTTTGTGCTGGTTAATATTAGATCTGTAGCTGGCAATATAGTTGCCAGCATCGGTAGGTATCACGGCAGTGCTGTTTATCTCGTACTGTGCAAACTCGTAGCCAGCGCCAAAGTTTAGTTTAAACCCACCCACCAACATATTTTGCTCGTAGCGGAGCTTGTTCTCGCTCTCGTTGCTCGTTAAGCGGAACAACAAAGCATCGGGGTTGTCGTTCTCATTGTCTCGGTACTTAAAGTTCTCGTTGTTTTGCTGGGTGCGGCTGGCAACCAATAGGTAGTTGCCGTTTTCAGTAAACTTTCGGTAGCGAGCGCCTACTGTATAGTTCCATTGGTTAAAATAGGGTAAAAAGCCCAAAATGTATTGTTGGTCTTCTGTTTCGTTGGCACCCAGGTTTAGTTTAAATTTATCGAAAGCACCCAAGCCCAATACAATCAATTCGCTCTTGTTCTTGAATTTAGTTTTAATCTTAAATTGGGCATCGTTGTATAATGGCAAAAATGGTAAACCCAGTGCTTTAAACAACAATTGCTGATAGCTGCGGCGGTAGGAGGCAATAAAGGTAGTGTTGTTTTTCTTTTTACTAAACGGCCCTTCTAAAGATAACCCCGCTTCGGTAGCACCAATGGTAAAGCGGCTGGCAACACGATCGTTGCGGCCCTCTTTAAAACCAAACTCCATAATACTGCTCAAGGTATTGCCCCGGTTGGCTGGAAAGGCACCAGAATAAAAATCAACTTCCTTAATAAAATCGACATTAATGAAACCATTGCTACCACCCGATGCCCCTTGAGTGCTAAAATGGTTGATGCTAGGTATCTCAATACCATCAATAAAAAAACGGTTTTCGTTGGGGCTGCCACCGCGAACAATAATATCATTGCGGAACGATACACCCGTTGAAACCCCAGGTAAGGATTGTATTACCCTACTAATATCTCTATTGCCGCCTGGGTAACGCTCAATTTCGTTAGCGCTTACCGTTTTTACAGAAAGTGGACTTTCGGCCGTTTTGGCGAAAGGGCTTTCTTTTATCACTACCTCGTCCAACGACTCTGAAGATTGGGCCAACACGATATTCAAAATGGTCTTCTTGTTAGTATAAGCCTCAATATCGAAAAGGGTTTTGGTGGTATATCCCAAAAACGATACTTGCAGGTTGTATAATCCTGGCTTCAGATCCGTTAAAGCATAGTTGCCATCAATATCGGTAGTGGTGCCAGTAGTGGTATTTTGTATAGTGATATTGGCAAATGGGATAGGCTCGTTGGTGAGTTCATCGGTTACCTTGCCAGTAATAACACTTGTTTGGGCATAAGCTCCCAATGCTGACGCAAACAATAAAAGGGTTAATAGTGTTTTCATTTTGCGAATTTACAAGTATTAAAACAGCATTGTTACAAAATTGTTTTAACCTTGTACAAAATTGTTTAAAATTTATGATTGAAGATATTGAAGCGCTCTTGGCAAATTACAAAAAATACCTAAACACCGGCCGAAATGACCTGAAGGGTTTCGGGTATTGGCTGGTACAAGAAGACTTAAAAGCCTCCGCTTCGCAAGCGGTTACCGATTATGAACAGGAGATAAACCGTATGCATGGGGGCAGCAACAACATTTTTCAACTCTATGGTGAGCTCTCGATGCTTTGGGGACAGCTCGACCGGTACAAACATATGCTAGTAAAAAGTGCCTTGGCCGATATGCCCGTGAACAATACCGAGGAATTTGTGCTATTGTTGTACATCGACATTTACCAAAAGCCACGCATGAAAGATTTTGTCAGAGATTCACTGATGGAGGTTACCACGTGTTTCGAAATGATGAAGCGCATGAAGAAACGCGGATTAATTGCCGAAGAAACCGACCCTACAGATAAGCGTAGCAAGCTCATTTACCTTACCGATGCGGGCAGGAAAGCCGCTACGATAACCAAGGTGCGCATGAGCAAGGTTAACGAAATACTCTACCATAATGCAACAGCAGAGGAGCTGCGACAAATACGCGACACCTTTAGGGCACTAGCCGGCTACCACGAGCGGGTGCACCAATACCTGCAACGTAACGCTTTTGAAGACCTCGCTAAAGACCCTAGTGGTGTATGATTGGAAACTAAACAACAAACAAAAAAGGCGGCTCCCCTCCCAAAGAACCGCCTCCGACACGTCCAACTCAATCCAACTTTTATTCTTTGCCCAATGCTACCAGAGCATCTATGTCATTGTTTATAGACAGTACCAGTATACAAGTGGCCGTGCAAAACACGTGGCTGGTAATGCAGTGGTGGCCGTTCCAGGTGCCGTCGTTATTTTGAATATTTAGTAGTGTAGCAGATACATCGTCATACCACTTTTTCCAGCTATAGTCTTTGCCAATTACTAGGCTTTCGCCTGTTTGCAAAAAGCTCACAAACTCCTCGCCACCATTATTGCCAAAGCCGCTCATTACACCTTTGTCTTGGGCTTGCAGTTTAGCGCTGTTATATATCTGGTTGGCAGTGTTGTACTTCAAGGCTTCCTCTTCAGTCATGCCCGCTTTTTTCAAATTATCTACCGTCACTGGTGCGCTATCGGCTAATACTCCTTTCTTTTTGGCATCTGCTATTACCTCATCCGCTTTGCGACTTTCCTTGGCACTGCTTCGCGTGCTATTGCTTACACTATACAACACCACACCAGCGCCATCTTCGGCATCAACGGTACCAGTGTTTACATTATAGTTGTCTTTTTGATATTGGCGCGATTTTTCCAAAGCCACACTATCCACAACCATACCTTTGCTTTGGGCAGTTTCCAACACCGTGCCCGCCAAGCCCGATTGCAACACGCCCGCCCAACCAGCATTAGTAATACTGCCGTTACTGCCCTGTGCCCTTTGGATTTTCTGTATGCAAACGTTCAAGTTCTTTTCTACACGCTTTTTTAGGTTGACATCGTGGCCAACATAATCCAGCAAATTGGTAAGGAACTGCGCCGAAAGAATCACATCTATATTGCCCCCAAGCTTGCTCTGTATTTGGGTGGAGGTAAGGTCAGTAATGTTCAGTTGCTCATCGGGCGTGTTCTCAATGCATTTTAAGATGTATTGAGTGGCCTTGTTGAGCTGGGTGGTATACATTCCGTTGGTCAGGGTAGTGCCACTTCGCATAATAGCCATGCTTACCATAGCAGTAGTGGCTGGGTCGGGCACCACGGCATGTGGGTCGATGATATCTTGTGCCGAATGGCTGCCTGCACCCCAGCCACCATCGGGGTGTTGGGCAGTAGCAAGCCATTTAAGCCCCTTATTAACCGCCTTCAACGCATTTTCGGGCGTGGGGTGGCGGAAGCCAGGGTCCAATTCGCGCTTCGGCGGGTCTTCGTTAAAAACGGTTTTAAACACGCAGCCCTTTACAGGTTCGAGCATTACGGTTTCATTGGGGGCTTTAACAATTGTTTTGGGCCCAGAGAACGCTACTATGGCAACGGTGCCTCCCATAAGAAACATGGCCACTAAAGTGAGGGTAAATAATTTTCTGTTTTTCATAATGGTATATTTACGGTGTGAATTGTTAGATAGTGATGCGGCGATAAATTGAATTCCATAAACCTGAACTATAAAAAAATTTGCTGCTGATTGCGGCATAATTTTGGATGGGGTCTGAAACATGATTAGAAACCCAAAACACTACAATTATGAAAAGAACAATACTATACCTACTGCCTTCCTTGGTTTTGTTAATGGGGTTATTGTCGTGGGCGGCAGGGCAAACAAAAGATATACTGCAACAGCCACTTACCCAGCAATACCTTACCCGACTAAAAAAGGACTTTAACTACCAACCTGAGCAGTTGTTGGTGCTTATCAGTGCGGCCAAGCAGGAGCTATACTTAGTACAAAACGGTAAGGTAACAGCCACGTACAAAGTATCGACGAGCAAAAAGGGTATCGGTAGCAAAGCGGGCAGCGACAAAACTCCGCCAGGAACACATCGCATAAAAGAAAAGTTTGGCGAAGGGGCGAAGGTTGGAGCGATTTTCAAAGGCCGCGCTTACATTGGCCGCGAGGCAGAAATTATTACCGAACCCATTAGCGTAAACAGCGACGATGTGACCACTCGCATATTATGGCTTGAAGGGTTGGAGCCGGGCATCAACAAAGGCGAAGGAATTGATAGTTATAAACGCTACATATACATACACGGTACGCCCGAAGAGGGCCTTATCGGTCAACCCGCCTCGCACGGCTGTATCCGAATGCTTAATAAAGAGGTGATAGAAGTGTTTAACAAAGTACCGATTGGTACGTTGGTGGTGGTGTTGAATGATTTGTGATGTACAATGTACGATGTACAAAGTACGATGGATAAAGGGTTTCTGGTTGCCGAAATATAGCAAAGTCCTGTAAGGACTATAGGTTGGTAGCAAACCGTTTTTGCCGATTTACATAGTCCTGTATGGACGTTACTACATTATGCGGGTATCATCCCTAAAGGGATTTGTGGGTTATGGGTTCGTTTTTGGCTACCACCAACATATCATCCCCAGGGGATTCTTGCAGGCCTACCCCACCCGAATATCCTTGGCGCTCAATTCGATGTTAATGTTTCCTTGCCATTCATTGGGTTCGAGGCAGAAGCAAATGTCGAATTTGCGCTTGGTACTGCCTTTGCTGATTACCTGCTCGCCAAAGTAGCCCATATTAAAGCCGATACCTTTGGCCTCGCGTTTACCGTCCTGCGTAATGTGCAGTTTTAGGTGCAGCTCTTTTACCACTCTCGTGCCACCATAGTCATACACGCCTTTACTCAAAAACACGGGTCGCATATTCTCTGGTCCGAAGGGCGCAAACTGCTTCAAGATGTTATAAAACTTATCGTTTATATCGTTCAACTCCAACTCCGCATCAATAGTTACTTCGGGTATTAGCATTTCGGGTAGGATGGTGCTGCTCACCACTTCTTCAAAACGGTTGCGAAAGGCTTCAAAGTTTTCGGGCAATAGGCTCAAACCTGCGGCATATTTATGCCCGCCGAATTGCACCAGTAAGTCGCTGCACTTAATCAAGGCTTCGTGTATATCAAAGTCGCGCACCGAGCGAGCGGAACCTGTTATCATACCGCTAGATAACGTTAGCACTATGGTGGGGCGATAATAATGCTCCGTTAATCTAGAGGCCACAATACCCACAACGCCCTTGTGCCAATGTTCCTGCATTACTACAGTGGTGGTGCGTTTATCCAGCAACGGGTCGTCGCGTAATATTTGCAACGCCTCCGTGGTCATCTCCTTGTCCGTTTCTTTTCGATTGGCATTGCGGTTTTGCAGCTCCTCCGCACCCGAATCAGAATTAATGTCTGTATCGCTTATTAGCAACTCCACCGCTGCTTTAGCATGACCCATGCGGCCAGCGGCATTAATGCGTGGCCCGATGATAAACACCAAATCGGTAATGCTCATTTCCTTATCTACGCCTGCTTGCTTTAATAGGCTGGAAATGCCTTTTCGTTTTTCGCCATTGTTTATCAACTCCAAGCCAAAATAGGAAAGTACCCTATTCTCGCCTGTAATGGGTACAATATCAGAGGCAATAGAAATCACGACCAAATCGAGCAGGGCAAATACAATCTCATCGGGTATGTTGTTTCGTTTGGCAAAGGCTTGAGCTAACTTAAAGCCGATACCACAGCCGCTCAGCTCTTTATATGGGTATGGACAATCGGGACGCTTTGGGTCGAGTACAGCTGCAGCGGGCGGAATTTCGTTGCCTACTAAGTGGTGGTCGCAGATAATAAAGTCCACGCCGCGGTCGCGGGCATAAGCCACCTTATCCACGCTCTTAATACCGCAATCGAGCGCAATAATGAGTTTAAAATGATTATCAATGGCATAATCCACGCCCATTTGGCTTATCCCATATCCTTCAGCATAGCGGTCGGGTATATAAAATTCCAATCGCTCGTAAAACTCCCGCAAGAAGGTGTACATCAGTGCCACCGAGGTAGTTCCATCCACGTCATAATCACCGTATATCAATATCTTCTGCCCCTTGGCAATGGCCAGCTCAATTCGCTCCACTGCCTCGGCCATGTCCTTCATTAAAAAGGGGTCGTGCAGGTCATCCAAACTTGGGCGGAAGAAAAGCTTGGCTTCCCCCAAACTATTGATGCCCCGCTGCACCATCAAACGGCAAAGTACGGGATGGATGTTCAGCTCTTGTTGCAGGGCCGTTACGGCATCCTCGTCGGTTTCTCTTATGGTCCAGCGCTTGGTTTGTGTAGGGGCAAGTTGCATAGGGCAAATATAAGTAAATGGATGTTGGCTGGCACTTATCATTCACTTATCAAGTGCCTATCAAACATAGGCTTACCCAATTCATCCATTATCTCATCCAGCAGTTGCTCCCTATCAAAATCGAGCATGGCGCAATTGACAATTATGGCTGCTCCCGTTTTTTTGATGGTTTGCTTAATGAGGAATTTATTTATGAAGTGCGCGCTATCTATCGCTTGCTGGTTGTTGGTAATAGTAACCAGCAAATGCGGGTAGCCGCGGTATTGTTTTAACTCGGCATCGGTAACATCGGCCCAAGGGATGAGGCCCATTCTGGCTGGGCTTATATAATCTACCAAACCCTCATCGGTAATAAGTAGGGCGGGGGAGGTCTTGAACAATTGGCGAATGGAGTTGGCTACAACTACCATATTGACGACAAAAAACAACAACAGTAATAGGCTATACCAATCGTATAGGGGTATAGCATACCAGCGGCTATAGAGTTTTAGCCCAAGGTATAGCAACGCTGCCGACGATAGCAACAAATTGCGGTAATGCAGAAAATTACGACGCGGTATCTTGAGTGCCATGGATTGGTTAAAGGTAAACCGAAACACCCTAAAAATAAAAGCAGGCCCATTGTTTTACCAATTGCCTGCTTTTATTCTCTCAATCCCAAACTACGCTTTTTTACGTAGCGTTTTTAGATTAGTTTCCTATTGGGTAATTATTTTTCAGAGGTCATCCAAAATTGGCGTCACCATTATCTTCTTCCACCCCCGCCGCTGCGGCCTTTATCAAACCTTGGTTTATCAAAGCGTGGGCGCTCTTCGCGCTGCTGTGCGGGGTCGGGCTTAGGCAGTTGCTTCAGTTTGGTTTCCCAAACGGTTAGCTCTTCTTTCGCTTTTTCTATACTTTTCAATACTCCTTGTTTCAAAACTTCGGCACCTTTGCTGGCGCCAAAGAAACCTAGGTTATTTTCGTATTGATCAATGGTTTCTTTAATCTTCTTTATCGTTTCTTGAACCACGCGGCGCTCTTGCTCAATCAATCGGCCACCGCCTTCTCCTTGTCCCAACGATTCAACTTTATCTTTAAACTTGGTGAGTACCATTTCGGTTTTGCTCATTTTCAGTTTATCGTATTGGGCATCCAAGGCCTTTTTGTAGGAATTGTTAATGTTGTCAATCTCGTTTTTCGGCACTGGGCCAAGGTTGCGCCACTCTTCATTGAAGGCTTTGAGAGCATCCAAGTCTTTGCTCTTTTCACCGCTCAATTCAAAGGCTTCAACCTTTGCTATAAACTCTTGCTTAGCTTTTAGGTTACCGGCCTGGCGGTCATCCAATGTAGCAAAGTGTTCTTTCTTGGCCTCGAAGAAATGGTCGCAAGCTGCACGGAAACGCAACCAAAGTTTTTGGTCTTCCTTGTTGCCGCCACTTGGCGTTTCCTTCCATTCTTGTTGCAAACTGATAAGTGCCTCGGTAGTATTTCTCCAGTCGGTTTGGTTCTTTAGCTTTTCGGCAGCTTCTATCAAAGCCAACTTAGCATCTTGCCCAGCTTTATTATGATCTTTCTGGTTGCCATAAAACTCTTTCTTCTTAGCAAAGAAGGCATTACAGGCGGCACGAAACTCTTTATAGGCATTATCATTGTCCTTGCGCGCGGCGTTGCCGGTACCTGCCCAGTCTTTTTGCGCCTGAAGCACTTTTTCGGTAGCCTCCTGCCATTTCTTGTGCGAGTTAAGGTCTTCGTCAAGCAAATCAACTACAACCTTCCCAAGGGCTTCTTTTGCCTCCATGGCCAAGCGTTGACGGTCGCGGATGCTATCGTAATGCGCCTGTATACGGTCATAAGCGGCATTTACGGCTAGCCAAAAATCATTGCGTACCTCTTTCCACAAGTCCTCCTTGGTTGGTCCAATTTCAGCCCACTCCGTTTGGTACACCTTCAGCATGTCGTCAATCTTACTAAACGACGTTTCAGCTTCCAATTCTTTAACCTTAGCAATCAAAGCTGTTTTAGCTTCATAGTTCTTTTCTAAGTCGTAAACCTTCAAATCCCTAAAGATTTGCATCGTGTGGAAGAACATATCTATTTGGTGGCTAAACTCACTTTGCAGCTGCTTGTAGTGCTTGCGCGGCACTTGACCAATGCTTTTCCACTTAGCCATCAACTGGTTGTAAGCATCATAAGCTTGGGTAATAGTCGGCCCTTCTTTAATCAGGTTCTTTAGGTCCTCAACTATTTGCTGCTTCTCCTTAAGGTTGCCGTTTTCGTCTTCGTTCTTCTTGGTCTCGTATGCTTCTTTGCGGGTATTTATCAGGTTCAACAGTTCTCTTACCCTGTGGTCCAATCGCAACGATTCTTCAGCGCTAATGGCTGGCGCTTGCTCTGTTGCGGATTCTGTTGGTGCTGAGGCGTCCTCGGTGGTTTCAGCCAAAGGTGCCGTCTCTTCTACCGCAGTTTCTGAATTTTCAGTAGAAGCATCAGTTACGGCATCGATTGCAACGTTATCGGCTACTTCCTCCGTTACCTCAGCAGTGTGGTGTTCTTGGTTCACTAATGCTTGGTATGCGCTTTCAATGGCATCCACTTCCGCAATGATATGTTCCATATCCTCGTGCTTCAGCAACTCTTCTAGCCTGTTTACTACTTCCTGTTTGGTCATCATTGCAAGTACTTCAATGCTTGTTTGGGGCAAAAATAACATTTGCCCGCCAAATTGTCCATAAAATTATGATTCAGTGGGCGGTAAGTCATTATTCCGCCTCTTCAGTATCGTTATCCAAAGCTACACCTTTCGGTTCGCCATCGAGCAATAAAACGATAAAATTGTTAAAACCTTGACGCAGTTGCAAGTCAACCAACTGTTGCGCCACCAATTCCAAAATTGCCAAAAAAGTAAACACGGCATGTATCCGATTCTCGCATTCGGCAAATAGCTCTTCGAACGGGGTTGGGGTATCTTTACTTATTTGGCTAATAATAATGTCTTTTTGCCCCTCAATGGTATAGGCATAACGCACTACCGAGTGGCGCACTTCTGTTTTTTCCTCGCTATAGCGCTGCAGCACTTTGTTGAAAGCGTGCATCAAATTGTACAACGATAGACTGTGCAACTCGGCCTCCACGGTTTTGCTCTCGGTTATGGCTGCAATATCCAGCGCCGTGTTGCCCCGCTTAAATTTTCGTTGACGGTCTTCCTCCAGTTCTTTTAGCTCATTGGTTACCTCTTTAAACTTTTTATACTCCACTAGCTTTTGCACCAACTCGTGGCGAGGGTCAATTTCGTTGCCCAGTTCGTCAATGTCGCGTCGGGGCAATAGCATTTTGGCCTTAATGCGCATAAGCGTGGCGGCCACCAACATAAATTCGCTGGCACCTTCAATGTCCAACTCCTCCATGCCATGCATGTATTGTAAAAAATCGGCAGTAATCTGGGATATCGGAATATCATAAATATCCAACTCGTCGCGCTCAATAAAGAACAGCAGCAAATCGAACGGACCCTCAAATTGGGGCAGATGTATTTCGTAGGTAGCCAAAGTCGTGCAAAGATAGTTTGTAAGTACGATTTACGAGTGACGATTTACGATTGTGTTTCGATGACTAAATCGGTACATTAGCAGTAGTATATAAAACTTGAAACCATGTCCTTAATTCTTCCCGTAAAAGGTGTTTCTCCAGTGTTTGGCAACAATTGTTATTTGGCTCCCAACGCTACCATTATTGGCGATGTGGTAATGGGCGACAACTGCAGTGTTTGGTTTAATGCCGTAGTGCGAGGCGATGTGCATTTTATCCGCATTGGCAACAAGGTAAATGTGCAAGATGGAGCCATTATCCATTGCACCTACCAAAAGGCTCCAACCGTAATAGGCAACAATGTTTCTATTGGCCATGCCGCCATTGTACATGGTTGCACCGTCATGGATAATGTACTGATAGGCATGCGTGCCGTTTTGATGGACCATGTGGTAGTTGAACCGGGCTCAATAATAGCTGCTGGAGCCGTGGTGCTAGAGGGAACGCACATTGAGTCGGGATGCATATATGCGGGTGTACCTGCAAAAAAAGTAAAAACCGCAGATGCTGAGCAAACCCAGCGATTGATTGATGGCATAGCGAATAACTACTTAATGTATTCTGATTGGCTTAAATAATTGGTGGTCCACAGAAAAAATAAAGTAAACAAGTTGGTAGTGAATTAATTACCAAAATAAAACATTGATATAAATAGAATTGGTTTAAAAGCCAATTAACTCTAAGAGCAAACAACCTATGGAAACTGCAACCATCAAACCCTCAGCACAAAAGCCCACCCTATATTTTATACCTGGGTTGGCGGCTACACCTGCCATTTTCCGCAACATTCATTTGGATGAATACGAGTGCCAATATTTTAAATGGGAAGACCCCGAGAAAGGTGATACCATCCAAAGCTATAGCAAGCGCCTTGCCGACAGAATTGACACTAGCAAACCTTTCGTTTTGATAGGTTGCTCGTTGGGTGGTATTATGAGCAACGAAATAGCGAAGCATATCAAGCCGGAGCGCATTATCCTTATTTCGAGCCTTACCACACGCAAGCAATTTCCGAACCGCTTGAAAGTATTTAGAGTGCTTCAGTTACACCGAGTATTGCCATACTCTTGGGTAGTAGCTGGTGTAGGCAAAATAAGAATGATAAAAGGCGGCGGCTCCGCCGAGGAGGCCGAGCTAGTATACCAAATGGCGAAAGAAAGCTCTGGCAAGTTTTTCCGATGGGCCTGCAATCAAGTGCTTTTTTGGAAACATAACGATGCCCACCCCAACACCTATCACATACACGGCAACAAGGACACTTTGTTCCCCATAAAACGAATCGGCAAAACCCATCATACCGTTGACGGTGGTTCGCATTTCATGGTAGTAAAAGAAGGGGCTCAAGTAGAATTGGCTATCAGACAAATACTACTATCTGGAAACTAAGTACAAACAAATGCTAACTCATTTTCAAATTAGCACACCTTCAAATTTTCAAATTAAAATCACTTTTCCATCTCAATTTCCACCTCAATTTCCCAATTCGGTTTTAAATCAATTGGCGTTGGATGCATATAAACGCGCTCTGGTTGTCGGCTTTGGTTATAACTACCAGTATCCCATTGTTTATTAAAGTTGGCATCTCTTACTATACGAACTTTGTACGCCCCAGGCACAAGCTTTTCGTACTTCTTGCTAAACTTGGTTGTGCCCGTAATTACCACCACCACCACTGGCATGGCATCACCAATTCTTGCCTCTAACAAATACTGCTGGCTCGGCTCTAAGCTATCAACAGTTATCGTAACCGCTCCATAATCTTCTGGCTTACGGGCTATTACCTCAAAACCGATACTATCGCTCTTTAACCCGTAACTGTCGGTAATAGCACTGTCCAGAAACACTATTTTATAGTGAGAACCGGGCTTCCAACTAAAACCAATGGCTACTTTACGTTTTACACTGTCGGCAAAATACACCGTGGGCACCACGGCGTTTATTGTATCTTCAAGCACATATACTTTACTATCGTCCACGTTTTGCGCTGGCCTATTCAATTCAAATTCAAATGGCCTATCTAGTTCCAAAACATCGGGCGCTGTACTTCTCTTCATTTTCGAAGACACGGTCAACAAACCTGGCTTACCTATTTTATAGAGCGAATCGTTGGTAAACAAAGGTGATTTTACGCTTACGCTATCGGTTAAAGTATCGTTTGCTGTAACCAGCAAAATGCTGCGCCCATTGGTGTTGTAGAGGTACCAATGGCTAATTGTGTCACGTGAAACATTGTACTCAATTAAGCTACCACTGAAATTAGCAGTATCCAACAACGGCTTAATGTCAACCTTTTTTATAGGCATGGAATAAATAAACTGATTGAATCCTCTGCTTGAAGTAAAAGTTTCTATCAATTGCAGGCTCTTTACCTCTTCTTGGAAAAGCCGCAACTCTAATGGCGGCAATGGCACTTCCGAAACTGAAATTGGATCGGGCCAAAAAGCTATTTTTTCATTTGGCAAATCGTACTTCAAATTGAAGTTCTCATCCTTAACGGCAAATACCTTATACTTCCCACCTTTTAAGTTCTCTATTCTAAACGACCCATCTTTATTAGTACGACCAAAATAATATGGCTTCTCTTTATAAACCACGCTATCTTCCAGCACATCGTATAACAAAACTAATACTCCTTCTATCAGTTCTCCCTTCTCGGCCTCCACTACCCTGCCTGTCACAATAAACGAATCCAAATAATCGCCCGTGCTAAAAACATATTGAAAATCGGGAAGAACATTACTTTCTGTAAGGTCCTTCACCGCAGCGGTAATATTTATGGTATAGGTAGTGTTGCTGCGCAAGCTATCTTGAAACTCAATAATCAACTCTTTTCCCTTTACCCTAAAACTAGGAAATGGAACCATAGGCGGTGATATGACTACTTGTTGCGCGGGATTGTCAAGCACCACATACTCATCGAACAAAATCCGGACCTTCGATTCCTTAAAATTGGTAGACTTATTGAGCGGATATGAGCCTAGAACCTTTGGTGGTGTTACATCCTTTGGTCCACCAGTAGGTGCAACTTGGTTGGCACATGATGTACCAAACAGCAACAAAACAAAACCCACAATTGTGTACCAAAAGAAATTTCTCATCGGCCCATATAAACCATGAGTACAGAAATGTCGGAAGGAGAAACGCCACTGATTCGGCTAGCTTGACCTAATGTAGTTGGGCGAACCTTCGAAAGTTTTTCGCGCGCTTCGTGCGACAAAGAGGTAATCTTCCTGAAGTCGAAACTGTCAATGATGCGCACACCCTCCAATTTACCCATTTTATCTACCAGCTGTTGCTCCTTTTCAATATAGCCCTCGTACTTCATTTTTATCTCCGCCTGTTCCACAAAATCATTATCGTACTGACCCAAATATTGATCTAGCTCGGGCAACTGGCGGCGCATAATTTGCATGTCAATTTGCGGGCGACTTAAAATTGCGTGTAGCTTAGTTCTATGTGAAATAGCAGTGGTGCCTTGCTCTTCGAGCATTGAATTCACCAAATCAGGTGTTACGCTCTCATTTAAAAAGTACTTCTGTACTTCAGCGGCAACGCGTATCTTATCCTCTACCCTAGCCATTCTTTCATCGCTAGCAAGGCCAAGCTTGTGACCTAGTGGCGTCAATCGCAAATCGGCATTATCCTGGCGAAGCAGAATTCTAAATTCAGCCCTAGAGGTAAACATTCGGTATGGCTCGTCTGTACCTTTGGTAATCAAATCATCAACCAATACGCCAATATATCCTTCGGAGCGACTGATAATTATTGGCTCTTCTTCTTTAACTGCTAAATGCGCATTTATTCCTGCCATCAATCCTTGGCAAGCAGCCTCTTCATATCCAGTGGTGCCGTTTATCTGGCCGGCGAAGAATAGATTCTTTACCAACTTGGTCTCTAAGGTATGTGTTAATTGTGTTGGCGGAAAGTAATCATACTCAATAGCGTATCCAGGACGGAACATCTTGGCATTCTCAAAACCAGCAATTTTTCGCATCGCTTTATATTGCACATCTTCTGGTAAAGAGGTAGAAAAGCCGTTGATATACATCTCAACTGTATTCCAACCTTCAGGCTCTACAAATATTTGGTGACGGTCCTTATCTGCAAATCGATTTACCTTATCTTCTACCGATGGGCAGTATCGTGGGCCAAGACCTTTGATACGACCTGTAAACATTGGAGATTTATCAAAGCCTTCTTTTAATATCTCGTGCACCTCACTATTGGTATAAGTAATGTGGCAAGGGCGCTGTTTGGTTAGCCTCGGTGTATCTGTGTATGAAAATTTTTCAGGCAGTTCATCGCCTGGCTGTTCTTCCATTTTTGAATAGTCGAGCGTACGGCCATCAACCCTTGGCGGGGTTCCGGTTTTCATACGGCCCGTTTCAAAACCTAATTCAGCCAGTTGTTCGGTGATACCTGTGGCTGCCCTTTCTGCAGCTCGCCCACCGCCAAACTTTTTCTCCCCAATATGTATTAATCCGTTTAAAAAGGTTCCATTGGTAAGAACTACGGTCTTGCCCAGTATTTCGTGACCCATACCCGTTTGCACACCTACAACCCTACCGTCCTTAATGATGATACCATTAACCATATCCTGCCAAAAGTCTAGGTTGGGCGTATGCTCTAAAGTATTGCGCCACTCGTTTGCAAACAACTGGCGGTCGCTTTGTGCCCGTGGGCTCCACATAGCCGGGCCTTTTGATTTATTGAGCATACGAAACTGAATCATGGTGAGGTCGGTAATGATACCCGAGTATCCCCCCATGGCGTCAATCTCTCTAACAATCTGCCCTTTGGCTACACCGCCCATTGCTGGGTTACAACTCATTTGGGCGATAGTTTGCATATTCATAGTAATCAGGATCACCCGCGAGCCCATATTGGCCGCTGCGGCTGCGGCCTCGCAGCCCGCGTGACCTGCACCTACTACTATTACGTCGTATTCTGGAAACATCTTTCTATTATTATACTATTCCAATTCAAACACCCCTTAACGGGCAAATGTTCCACGTGGAACATTTCAAGTAAACTTTGCCTTAAAATCACTTTTACTCCATGTTATGTTCCACGTGGAACAACGAAGCTTTCGAATAGCATAAGTGCTTGATTTTCAGCATGTCGCATGGCTTCTTGGTCGCCCTTTTTCTTATCCTTAAGGCCCAATAGATGCATTATACCGTGTATCATTACCCTACGCAGCTCTATATCGAAATCTACAGCCTCTTTAATGGCATTTTCTTTCACCCTATCAACGCTAACAAATAAATCGCCGCATACAATATCGCCCTCGGTATAATCAAACGTGATGATATCTGTATAGTAATCGTGCTGCAGATGTTCTTGGTTCATCTGCAACAAATACTCATCGCTGCAAAACACATAGGCCACATCGCCGAGTTTTTTGTTCTTTGATTCTACGACAGACTTTACCCAAGCCTTCAAAGCTCGAGAATTAGCTAATCGAAACGATATAGATTCTTTGTGGAATGAAACAGGCACGATTGGCCGTTTATAATTTAAACTGTAGCTCTACTGACGAGCCGTTGTTAGAGAACACCAACAAGTCGCTTAACTGACTCATCAAGAACACACCTCTACCCGTAAGCTTCTCCAAGTTTTCAGGATCGGTTGGATCAGGAAGGTTATTGTAATCAAAACCAGCCCCAGAATCGCTTACCGTAAATATAAGCTTGTTACCATCGCGGCGGCAAGTTATAACGGCATCTTTACCAGGGTCGCATTCGTTACCATGTATAATGGCATTGTTTACTGCCTCGGTAAGAGAAATTATGATATTACCGTAAACGTCGTCTCCTACGTTTTCCGCCTCCTTCACCTGGTCGATGAAAGTTTCCAACAGGACAATATTGTCCGGAGTCGACGCAATCTTTAATTGATAATCCTTTTTCACCATGTTTGAAGCTGTCAAAGATATATAAAATTCCCAACCACTAATTAATATTCTTGAAATAACTTTCCACCAAATTTTTATAATAGGGCTTTAAAGAAGGTGGAAGTGTTTTATACAGTTGTATTTCTGCTTCTCTTCTCTTTAAATATTCCTCCAACGATGGTGGCATTTTTTGCTGTTGGTTGTTTGCCGTTTCCGACTCTCGCTTATTGTCCGTTTCTCTTTGGCGCATCGCATCTTCGGCTTCCAACAACTTAGTCATTATTTCTTGCTGACGTAAAAGCATTTCATTGGTAAGCTGTTTGTTTACCAACTCAGTTTCTGTTTTATTCATTTCATCCAACAATTTCTTAAGCTCGCCATTGCTCCCCGCCTTATCACCTTGTGCATCCATCATCTGTTGCAATGCATCGCGTATCATTTTCTGTTGCGCAGCTGCTTTGGCCATTTCCTTGCTCATATTGCCACCACCTTGTCCTGGTTTATCTCCAGGTTTTTGGCCAGGCTTCATTCCTGGCTTGTCTCCCATCTCCTTCATCAGTTTATCCAACTGATCATTGAGTTGCTTTTGCATTTGACTCATGCCCATGCCTGGCTTCTTATTGTTGCCTGGTTTTTTGCAATTAGCTTCGCCTGGCATTTGTTGCGACATCTGTTGCTGCAACTGGTCCATAACTTCTCCAAACATCAGGGCAAGGTTATTGAAACCAGTCATTACATACTGTTGGTTCGTGCCTGCATTGTACTTATCACGTTGCTCCAACCGGTCAATACCGTTACTCATGTTTTTGTTAATAGTGCGAATTTCATCGGTAACGTATGCCTCAATTTGGGCTATTCGCTTAGCCAAAACATATAAACTATCTTCCACCATTTCGGCATCGTCTTTAAGCTTCTTCTGCTTCTGAACTAGCGAAACATAAAGTGGATCGTTGATGTTGGTCTTTTTCAAACTTGCCATTAACTCTTCTTGGTCGAAAGAAAGCTTTAAAAGATTATCGAGCAACTGGCGTAGTGCCTGCATATCCATTTCATCTTGCTCTTGCTGGCTCTGTTGTTGCATTTGGGCCAAGCTTTCCGACATTTTCTTCATTTTGTCAGCAGCATTTTTTTGGTTTTGGCTCGCCTTCTTGTTTTTACCATCGCCTATGTTGCCCTTAGCATCGTCCATTTCCTTTTCGGTATCGCTCATTTCCTCATCCAACTTATCAAGCGGCATATCTTCGCCGGACTCCTCATTCAACTTATCAAGGTCATCCATTTGCTCCTTGATTTTATCAAACTCCTTATTCAGTTCTTCTTGTTTTTGGGCCAGCTCCTCTTTCTTTATACCATCTGCATTCTCGGTTTGCTTACTTAACTCTTCCTGTTTTTGGGCTAGCTTCTCTAAATCTTTTACCGTTTCATCCAATTTTTGCTCTAACTCCAACTGCTTAAACAGCGATAGCATACGGTCTAATTCCTTCTCAAGCTGCTCATCCGTCATTTCGAACTTTTCCATCTCCTTCATCATGTCCTGCTTACTAAGATCTTCCATCATCTTATCAAGCTTATTAAACAACTCTTTCAGTTCATCATTCAACACTTCGTTAAACAACTTTTCTAGCTGCTGCTGCTTTTGAACTACTTCGGGGCTAAAATCTTTGTAATCTTCCTGTCTATCTTGATTTTTACTAAACTCTTCTTTAATCTTATCCAAATTTTGTTGAAGCTGGTTTTGCTTCTGCATCATATCCTCAATCGACTTCTTATCCTCCCAATTAAGATTCTTCTTATCAATCATTTTCTCTTGAAGGTTGCGAATGTCTTGTTGCAACTCTTTAGCATCCTTCATAGATGATTCCATCTGGTCTTTTAAACTTTCGTTACTTTGCGCGGTAAGCTCATCCAGTTGGTCGATGGTAGGCATTTTAAGTTTTAAAAAAGGAGTTCGACCACTTTTACTACCGTTGATGGCATCATTGTCCCAAACCTCGAAGTAATAGGTAACCTCATCCCCTGGCTGCAACCCAAGCTTTTTAAGGTCCCAATAATGGTTAAAAGGACTAACGGTAGCAGCTTTATTAAATGCAAGCGGCATACTCTCCCACTTATCGCTGTTCTGCCCTTTACCTTCTACTTTATACTTCAAGCTCAGAGAGCGCAACCCATAGTCATCTGATACATCGCCAGTAAAGTAGCGGTATTGATTATTATCAACGCTATCTTCAAATTCGGTTACCGCTATAACTGGATATTGATCGGGAGTAACATTAATGATGTAAGTGATTGAATCGGCATTTGGCAAGTTTTCGCCACTTACCCTCATCGTGTATGGTGTGCTTGCACTTACTACTTTAGTAAATACAAAATGGTCCTTTTGCCTATTGCCACCTAACAACATAGTGTCGCCTAAATACATAGCGATATCACTTGCCGATTTTCCATTAAAGTCCCATATAACCTTGGTGCCTTCGGGTACGATTATGTCTCCGGTATTACTTAATACTTCGTCTTTACGGCCTATGTAGCTAGGATAATCGAGGGCAATATTGAAACCCACTATCATTGGCTTTGGGGTAACTTCTAGCTCATAGTCCTTCGAATCGAAACCAGCGGCACTAAAATTAAATTCCAAGTTTTTCTGCAGATTGAAGAATTTGTAAGTATAGTCGCCACTTTTATCCTTTTGCATCTTGTAAGTGTAACCACCTTGGTTAATGCTAACCTCGTTGGGCAACGCCTCACCTACCACCTTCAAGCGTAGCTCAAAATCACTGTATTGTAGGGCGTAGAGTTTTTCATTAGCCACAATGAACTTAAAAGGAGCCGGCTTTTCAAAGCTTTGTCCATTGTAAACTAAACGAGTAGAGCCTTCGGTTATAATTCGGGGAGCCCCTACAAGAATAACTATCAAGGCTACCAATGGAACCGCTAAATACTTTAAGTACTTACGGTTGTTACCTAAATCAATCGCCGATACGAAAGGTATTGGCTTAAGGTTCTCTATTTTCTGGCTGATACTTGCATTGATCAAACTTGCATCTGATATACCTTCTGACTGTTTTTTGAGCTGCAATATGTTAAGCAGTCTGTCCTCTACATTTACAAAATGGGTACCTATAATTTTGGCCGCCTGCTCATGACTGATTACCTTACCCAATCTTGCATATTGCATTGTAGGTAAGATTACCCACCGATAAGCTACAAAACCCGAAAAACCTAAGTAACCAAAAAACAAAAATTTTCGGCCAATACTAGGCAGAAACAAATAAAACTCAACAAACGAAACTGCCAGAAATAGCGCTAGCAAGAGGGCCGATGTGTAAATCAATCCTCGTAGCAGTTGATTGAGGTAATACTTCCGTATAAACTCATCTAACCGTAATATCAGCAATTCATAATTGTTCATCATTAATATCCGCTTATCGGTTACCTTTTATTGGTTTACTCGCTTTACAAAGCATAAACTATTTATAGTATCCTCTCATTTAATCCTAAATTCATTATACCCTGCTACTACAACAACGCAAACAGCACTACGTTTATTGGCACTAACAGTTTGACGCAATCTTGGCATTAACGGTTGTAAATTACTTTGCTGTTATCACTATTTAACAATTCGGCAACCAAACAAATTCAATCTAACGGCAAACCTGCCTGATTATTTACCTTCTGCAGGTACGAAGTATACATCCCTTAAGTTGCGATATTCCATACTGTTCTGCGGGAAATTTCTAACCTTAGGCTGCAACAAACGATAGTCTTTGTAATAGTAAATAGGAATAATGGCTGCATCATCCATCATTATTTGGTCGGCCTTAAGGTAGAGTAGTTCTCTTTGATCGGCATCAACCGTTACCAAAGCCTCTTCAAAGACCTTATCAAACTCAGCACTAGTATACCTCACCGAATTAAGGTACGAGCGCTCCTCCATAGTAGCAGGTATGTGCTTGCTGTAAAATAAGTTTAAAAAGTTCTCAGCATCTGGGTAATCGGCAACCCAACCTGCCCGCCAAAACTGCGTTTTTCCGGTTTCAACCAACTCCAAGTGCTGCGCAAACGGAATGATGTTAATCTCCACTTCAATACCCAAGTTTTCCTTAAGCATTTTTTGAATAGCCTCGGCTACTTGTTCATTATGGCCTCCGCCACTATTAATTTGCAGTGTAAGTTTAGGTAAACCCTTACCTTCCGGGTATCCAGCTTTTACTAAATGTTCACGGGCTTTGGCCGGATCATACTCGTATCCTTTTATAACTTTATAATCATAGTTTGGCACTCCTGGAGGCACTACACCATGGTTTGCCGCCAGCCCTGAGCCTTTCAAAGTATATTGTACGATACTTTCCTTATCTATAGCATAATTAAATGCCGTTCGTAAATCTTTATTATTAAACAATTCACCTTTATGCTGGAAGCCATAATACTGTAACGCTAAACTAGGGCTCACCTGCAATTGATATTTCTGATAGGCTGGCTGCAACTTATCCTCAAGCGTCACAATATCTGATGTTAGTTCTAATGGTAGCTTATAAAGTAAATCAAGTTTACCATTGTCAAACTCCAACAATTCTGTCTTACGATCTTTGATAAAGGTAACTTTAATGCCACTTAGATATGGCAATTGATTACCATCCGCATCTTTGCCCCAGTATTGTGGGTTTTTCTCCAATATCAAATAGTTACCTTCATTCATATCCTTTAAAACAAAAGGACCGGTACCAACTGTTTTAACACGCATTTCTTGCCCATACTTTTCATATGCCTCTTTAGGAAACACAGCCGTAAACGGCAGCGCCAACATGTTCAAAAAACCAGAGAAAGTTCTATTCAACTCAATTTTGAGGGTGTAATCATCAATAACCTGAACCCCAGTAACCCCTTCAGGTAGTGGCTGGCCACTCTGAGTTGAAAGGTAATACTCTTCGCAACCCTTAACCCTACCTTGAAACACCCAATAACCTTGGTTATCGGCATTAGCCTCGCAAAGTTTTGTAAAACAATATTTAAAATCGTTGGCAGTAACCTCACGGCCCTTTCCACCTTCAAATACTTCACTGTCATGAAATTTTACCCCTTTGCGCAAACGAAAAGTGAAAGAAGTAAAAGTGCTATCAACCTCCCAGCTCTCGGCAAGCCGTGGCACGATTGTTAAATCGGTTTGATCAAAACCCACTAAACCTTCATACACTTGGTTGGTAATACGGTGGCTGGTTACTTCCGTAACATTTAGTGGATATAGGCTTCTAAAATTTTCAACTTCGTTCATCCTAAAAATACCACCAAAATATTTGCCATTCTTTCCGGCCGTTAGGGTTTCTGCCTCTTTATTGCTACTCCTTCCTCCACACGAGGTAAAAGCCAAAACTGCCATTACAAATGAGCCGAGTATTATGTTTTTCATGTTAAAGCTTTGATAACCTAGTAAAGTTAATAGAATTTAGAGAACCTTCAGAAATTAAACCCTTGCTCCAAACTATTTGCTAAACATTAATTAATCAAGCAACCTGTTTGGGTACCATAAACATCAGTGTAACGAAATGATGAATATCTTGGTATTTTAGCTTTATAATGCTAGTCATTCCTTCAATTTGCATAATTTTATCTTTCTCAGAGTATCCACCTCTTTTAATGGAATAATGAATACAACCTAATTGAATGCTGGGCTGGCTGGGCTACTGTAAATATGGGATACTCCTTTTTTTACTTTCCACTTTGGGAGCAAATAGCCTTTTATCTCAATCGCTTGTATACACGGGTACTGTTACCGATGCCGTAACCGATGAACCCATACCTTTTGCAAATGTATATTTTATGGGGAGCACTGCCGGAGGAATGACAGACTTTGACGGAAAATATACTATTACGGTTTATAAAAGACCCGATACCATTGCTGTTTCCGTTCTAGGATATAAACCGGCTAAAAAACCTATTTCACCCAACAGCCAAATCACCAATTTTAAACTAGAACGTGATGCTTATAACCTTGAGGAAATAGTAATTGTTGCAGGCGAAAACCCTGCAGATATTATACTTAAACGAGTAATAGAAAACAAAAAAATAAATGACAAGGATAAGCTAAACCGATATGCTTACCAGGCTTACAACAAAACGGAAATTGACTTGTATGATATTGACGACAAGTTTATGGACAGAAAAGTAATGAAGCCATTCCTTTTTATCTTCGATTATTTGGACAGTACCAGCGAAGAAGCACCCTATTTACCTGCATTTTTAGCCGAAAACCTCTCAGACTTTTATTACCGGAAAGATCCTAAACAACGACGCGAAGAAATTAAGGCCAGCCGTATTTCAGGTATTGACAATGAGAGCTTATCGCAAATGATGGGTAGCCTGTACCAGGAGGTAGATATATATGACAACTGGATAAGCCTAGTTAGTAAAGATTTTGCTTCGCCCATTGCCGATAATGCTCTTAATTACTACAAGTACTACTTGGTTGATAGTGGTTTTATTGATGGATACTATAGCTACAAACTCAATTTCGTGCCCCGAAGCAAAGGATATAATACCTTTTTGGGCGATATATGGATAGCCGACAGTAGCTATGCTGTTATGAAAATAAATATGCAGGTGGCCGACCACGTGAATATTAACTTTATTGAACGAAGCAGTGTATACCAAGAATTTGGAGAGATACAACCCGGAACTTGGATGATTACGCGAGATAAAATTGTAATCAAATTTAAGGTAGTTGACAAAGCAGTGGGTATTATTGGTCGCAAAACTGCATCGTTTAGGGATTTTAAAATTAATGATGAAGCACTGGACTCCGTTTTTGTAAACCGCGATGACATTGCTATAGCCGAAAATGTAATAGTTGAAGATGAACGTTTTTGGGAAACCGTGCGCCATGAAGAATTATCAAGTGCCGAACTGGGGGTATACCAAATGGTTGACTCGCTTAAAAACAACAAGGCTTTTAAAACTTGGATTGATATTATTGACTTGGTACTTAACGGCTATTACCAAGTAAAATATATTGAATTTGGCCCTTACTCATCTTTAGTGAGTTTAAATAAGGTAGAGCAATTCAGATTTAGGGTTGGTTTTAGAACCACTGCTGAACTAAGTAAGCATTTTAGGGTAGGAGCCTATATTGCCTACGGCACTGGCGATAAAATGTTTAAGTACGGTGCCAATGGTATGGTGTATATACAAAAGAAACCACAATTATATTTAGGTGGTAGCTATATGTTCGATTATGATTTGGCAGCAAGCAGTGATGCCGAGTTTGGCAAAGACAATATACTCTCAGGATTATACCGCCGCCGAAAAGTACCTCTTAAACTTAATCTTATGCGTGAATGGACAGCCTATGCATACAAAGAGTGGCGCTTTGGGTTGAGCCATAAAATACTGTTTCGAAATTCGCAGGTAATGCCAAAATTTGCTTATTCATATATACCGCAAGCCAGCGATGTTTACGAAGACACCCTTATTACCAACTTTACGAATACCGAGCTTGACATTATAAATCGCTTTGCGTACAAAGAGACTTTTTTAAGCGACGACTTTGACAGACTTAGTTTAGGCACCAAACACCCAATACTGTACTTTAGATACCGCATGGGTTTGAAAAACATATTGAACAGTGGCTTTAAATATCAACGTATTGATTTTATATTGACTGACGAGTATGCCATAAAACCATTGGGTACACTGCACATGGATGTAACGATGGGTAAAATATTTGGCACGCTACCTACGCAATTGCTCGAAATTTTTCAAGGAAACGAAACTTACTTTTACAATGATTATGCATTTAACCTCATGAACGAATACGAGTTTGTGAGCGACATGTATATTACTATTTCACTGCGTCATCACTTAGAAGGTTTCTTTTTCAATAAAATACCGGGATTTAGAAAACTAAAATGGCGCGAGGTAATTGGTTTTAAAGCTGCTTGGGGTACAATAAGCAATGCCAATAAAAAAGCTAACGTAAACAACTTCTCTATAACTCCATTTCCAATACCCTACATGGAAACGAGTGTAGGTATTGAAAATATACTTAAAATATTCAGAGTAGATGCGGTATTTAGAATTACCTACCGTAACAGGCCCGAATTCTTATACACTACAAATATGGGCGTAAGGTTAGGTATAGCCATTGATTTTTAAGCTCCACATTTTATAAACCTTTCTATAAATCACTGAAAGAGGTGAACAAAATAAAAACGTGCTTGTTATCTGATGGTAATTATTAAAATCCGTCGAGATGATAAATCAAGTTAACCTCAAAAAAGCCTCTACTATTGCTCGTGCAATTGCACATCCAATTAGGCTTTCAATTCTTAAATTTATCAGTGAGCAGGGTACTACAAACGTTAACAAAATATATAATACCCTAAGCCTTGAGCAATCAATTACCTCGCAGCATTTGCGCATTTTACGCACCTCTGAATTGGTAAATACCCAACGTGAAGGTAAGTTTATACATTACTCAGTAAACCTCAAAAAGGTAGCAGCCTTTAATGAATCGCTGACCATCTTCTTCGCCAAAAAGGTAGATATTAGCGAAGACTTGGAAGAGGAAGCTGTAAAAAGCACTGTGAAACAAAAGAGTATAAATAAAACTAGCCGCTCACAGCCCGAAGCGCGCTGATATTTCCAGCATTCTTTCTATCGATTTTTTAGAGCGTTCAATTAGGTCAGCCTCCAAATTTACTTCGGGGCTACCATATTTCATGCACAAATAAATCTTCTCCAACGTATTCAATTTCATGTGCGGGCAATCGTTACAGGCACATGAATTATTGGGCGGCGCGGGTATAAATGTTTTATTGGGGCTCTTCTTTCGCATTTGATGTATAATACCTGCTTCAGTAGCAACTATAAACTCATCAGCAGTATTAACCTGAGTAAATTTCAACAAACCTGCAGTGCTACCTATGTAAGCCGCCTTATCCAATATTGGGGCTTCACATTCTGGGTGGGCAATCAACAGGGCATTTGGGTGGCGCTCTAGCAAGCGCGTTATTTTCTCTAACGAAAAAATCTCATGCACCATACAGGCTCCATCCCACAACACCATATCGCGGCCTGTTTTCTTTATTAAATACGCTCCCAAATTTTTATCAGGCGCAAATATAATTGGCTGATCTTTTGGTATACTTTCAATTATCTGTACCGCATTGGTACTGGTGCATACAATATCGCTCAGGGCCTTTATCTCTGCAGTGCAGTTTACATACGTAACCACAATATGATCAGGATACAACTTTTTAAAAGCCTCAAATTTATCTGGAGGGCAACTATCAGCTAAACTACAACCAGCCTTTAAATCGGGCAGCAACACCGTCTTATTAGGACTTAATATTTTGGCTGTTTCGGCCATAAAATGCACTCCAGCAAACACTATCACATCGGCATCAGTTTGGGCAGCTTGTTGCGAAAGTCCCAGGCTGTCGCCCACATAATCGGCAATGTCCTGTATATCGGGGTCTTGGTAGTAGTGAGCCAGTATAACCGCATTTTTCTCTTTTTTAAGTTTTTCAATTTCCGCAAACAAATCCAATGTTGGGTCAACGAAAGTATCCAAAAAACCGCGGCTTTGTAAATTGCTTTTTGCTTCTGCTAGGCTAAGGGCCATTTTATTATTATTAGTTTATTAAAGAGATTTCATCATAATCATTAAGGCTGTGCATTCGGTTGTAACTCACCTCTAATTTACTTGCTCGTTTCGTTATTCCAATCATTTACTACGCTATTAACAAGTTGTTGGGGGCAATTGGTTCTGTAAATCAAGCACTTTAATACGTTGTGCACATAGTGTTGGTTTAAGATGAGGTTAATATTAAATTTACACAACCTCGTGGATAAGCCGAGGATAACCTGTGGGTAAAAAAGGGAAAAATAGGTTTGGTAAATAATAACTTTTAGCATGGCAAAACTCCGTTTTCTTATCCGCTTTCCATCCCCACGCTACTAACAAAAAATGAACAGTTGATGTTAATTTCTTGTTTGCTAAACGCCTTATAAAACAGCCTAAAACCAAGGTTAAAATACTGCAATGTGTGTAACTTTTGTGCACCGATTATTTGTAAAGGTTCATATGCTCTATATACAATCGGACTTTTTCGTGCACTAAGTATTTGATAGAGATACCCTCACTAATACATTGCCTTATGTAGCTTGCAGAAATATCCATTTGCGGAAAGGGAACTATTTGTACGCTAGTTTCAAAATTTTCGGGCGCATTTGGCGCAGGTGTATCAGGACGCTGATATACAAAAACGGTATAGTGGCGCAAAATGGCCTCGTAGTTTTTCCATTTGGTAATGTTGGCCAAGTTATCGGCACCCATGATAATGCTAAATCGGTAATCAGGAAACTTTTGGGTCAAGTGCGCCAATGTATCAATGGTATAGCTTGGTTTGGGCAACGAAAACTCAATGTTGCTCACCCGAAAGTGGTCATTGTCTTCGGTAGCAAGTGTTACCAAATGCAACCTATCATATTCGTTTAGCATGCCCGTTTTGCTCTTTAGCGGGTTTTGTGGCGACACCACAAACCACACCTGGTTTATATCGGTATGCTCCACCAGTTGGTTGGCAATAACCAAGTGCCCCATGTGTATAGGGTTGAACGAACCAAAAAACAAACCGATGTGCATAGTACTACTATATAGTATACCTACAAAGTTACGCAAATGTTTGGGGCGTGGATGAATATGGAATTTACGAGGTACGAAGTACGATAGAAAGAGGAGGCTGCTGATTTTTTCGTTTGCAAGTAAATATTAGCTAATTTGTAAGCTAGCGATCAACCTTGTTTCAGCTAAGGCGGAAAGTATTGCAAATCCGTATACTCTGCTGATCAAAAGTATGTCTGGATCCGGCGACTTCGCCTGAGGCGGGACAGGGTGAAGACGCGGTGTCCGTTTCATCCTCGTCAAAAGAAGATTAGGACGAGGGGGGTAATCCAGTGTCACAAACTGGTAAAATCATTAAATTGGAGTAATGTTAAGAAAACTGATGCTATCAATTATTTGCACTATTGCATCAAGCTTACTGCAAGCTCAAAGCACGTTTGAGCTTGCAGTGGATTATGACAATGGCGTGGAAGGGGCCACTAGTGTTTTGGCTGTGGATGACGGTATAATAGTATTAGGAAACGGTCCGATATCTGGGCCATATCCTAATTATGGATCTATTAAAATACTGAAACTAACTTTTTCGGGCAGTGTAGTTTGGAAGAAGAGTTATTCTATGCAGTTCAAAACCTTGTTTAGTGGCCGCCCATCCAACGTTAAGAAAGTTCCTTGGGGAGGTTATGTGTTTGCAGGTAGCAGTATTGACACATCTGGCGCAAACCATGCCCTTCTTTGCGTTTTTGACGAGAACGGAGACACGCTTTTTTTAAGGGAATTTCCTAAAAGCAATACCGTGCGTATAGGATACTCTTGTTTGCCATTACCTGATAAAGGGTTCTTAGTTATGGGACTCTCAAACGAGCTTGGGACTGCTGTTGACAGATTCTGGGCTATGCGTGTGGATAGTACTCTGAACTTGATTTGGGACACGGTTTACACAAACAATGGCACCACTTCAGGGTTTACTGCAGAATACAACGTAGAACGCGACATCATATTATTCGGGGGGTATTCCCAGGGGATGCCTTGGCTAATGGAAGTGGATAGCATGGGTCGCATATTGTGGCAGCGAAAATTCGTATCTCACTCCGATTGTGGTACATATGCTAAGTATACTACTGATGGTGGAATCTTATTTACAGGGTGCCTTGATACTGTTCTTCAAGGTTTTTATGGTGGCAGTTCTGACCAGCCCGATTATGTGGCTAAGCTAGATAGCAACAGGAATTTGGAATGGAGAACATTTTTTCCTTTTAATACTGATTTTCAGATAATCCAATCAGTAAGGGAAACTACAGGTGGATATTTATTTGGAGGGTTTACGGGAGACAACTCCATTGGCGTAGGTTGGGTTGGCAAGTTAGATTATAATGGACAATTAATTTGGCAAAGGTATTATCAGCATTTATATCAAGGATACAATATATATTGTGAGCTTCGCGATATTGATGTTGCAATCGACGGAGGTGTTTTAGCTACTGGCACAACCCATGAGCAAACTCAAGATATGTGGGTGCTAAAGCTTGATACCATGGGTTGTCTTTTGCCAGGCTGTGATACTATGCCCTGCCGCTATCCACCATGCGATACAACAGGCATCACCGAAACCACCACCCTCCAAGCCAAACTGTACCCCAACCCCACCACGGGCACGCTCACCATTGAGCTGCCGGGCGGGGAAGGCGGCAGCATAGCGCTGTATAACCTACTAGGGCAAAACGTGTACCAAGCCACCCTTGCGGGCGGGCAAACCACCCTAGCCCTAAACCTACCCCCCGGCCTATACCTCTACCGCATTGGCAGCGGCAACCAAGCCAATAACGGCAAGCTGCTGGTAGAGTAGGGGGTTATTTACGATTTTAGATTTACGATTGGAAAAAGGGCAAGGGGTTATTTACGATTTTAGATTTACGAGGTACGATTGGAAAAAGGAGTAAGTACGCATAGCAAAGGCGTCCCCGCCTGAAGCGGGACAGGCTGAAAGCGCGGGGAAGCTTGTGTATAGACTACTTCTTCTCCGCAGCCACTTTAGCTTGCACCTGCTCCCAGGTGCCGCCGTTAATTACATTGGTGTGGCCGTTTTTTTCGAGGATGCTTTTGGCCTGACCGCTGCGGTTGCCGCTGCGGCAAAACACTACAATCTGGCCTTTACCTTCAAATTCGGCTAAGCGCTGTTCAACTTCGTTGAGGGGTATGTTTACCGAGCCATCTACCGTGCCCTCGGCTACCTCTTCCGGGGTTCGTACATCTACCAAAAAGGCGTTCTTCAAATCAATTTCGCCTTGTTGCTGTGCCGCGCACGATTGCATGCCGAATACGGAGGCTACTATGGCCACTATCATTACTATTGTTTTCATAGGTGTTAGTTTTTAGTGTTGCAGCGTGGCTACGTAGCTCCACGGACCGCCGTTAATTACATTAAATATACCATTTTGATGCAGAAAAGCGTGCGCTTGGCCGCTACGGCCACCACTAAGACAAAAAACCACAATGGGGTCTTTGCCCTTAAACTGTGCAAGCTCCTGCGGCAGGCGGTCAAGCGGAATGTTAATAGCGCCTTTAACGCTACCACCGGCAAACTCGCTTGGGGTGCGCACATCTACCAAAAACGCGTTTCGGCTATTGATTGCATCTTGAAGATTCATAACTAGGTTTTTAACAGTTTATTAATTTAATCATTTCGCAAGCCATAAAGACTTAGTACTGCAAAGTTGGGAATGTAAAATGGCGCAATCGGTAACTTTGGTTACTTAACCAAAAAAAGTTGCCATGGGCGGATTAAGCTTTTAGCGGGAGCTTTACATGAAACCATTTAACCATTACAATAACTGCCACTTTCCCCACTTGTTGGGTATATTTGCAACTATGGTTCAGGCAGTACCCGGTAAGTTTATTGAGAAGGGCATTGCGCACTACGGTGGCGTGTTGGATACCGAATTGCAGGCGCTCATAGCCAAAGCAGGTTTCCCTTACGAGCCATACCTGTTTAAAGATGGCCGCATGATGCTGGTAAACCGCGAACTAAACTTCGGTTTTCTATATTCCAGCAAAGATGAGGTAATGGAGAAGTTGGTGTTGGAGGGGTAATAGTTGGTTCGCTATTCAACGGTGCTATTTATGCTGATTTGTGGAGCAATTGCCGCAATCGTATTCAAACCTATTATTGACGAAGGTCATAATACATGTTGGGTATTTAGGGTAACTTCACTGTCCTAAATACTGGTGTTATAATAGTTTCAACTAAATCTGCTGTTGGTTTTCTTTGCTCGATGGTTTTGGCCAGCACCACTTGGCTTGGCTGCAATGGGCATGAGCAAGCACCACCGCGCGAGCCCAATACAGTCGATATTATTTTTCATGAAAAGCAGGTAGATGAGGTATTTGATTTGCCGCTAAAGACTGGACCCGCCCCATATGCTTTTTTGATAGTGATTGATACGCCTGTAACGGTGAAGCACTATTATGCTTTTATGGATAGTTTGCTGGCGGCCTATGCCCCTCGCGTGTCGTACAGGCTTACGGAATACATTGTAGCACATGCCAACCCTTGGATAATTGATACTTTAGTGAGCTTTGATTACTACACTCGCCAAGCGCGGGGCGAATTTATAAACGACCAAAAGGAAATGACTGTGCTGCGCAAAGGCGAAGTGCTGCTCATACCCAAAGCGCCGCAAGCAGATAGCATTAAAGCAGCACTTGACAGCACCATTATTGATGTGAACATACCAGAGTTTAAGCTGCGCCTATTGGTAAATGGCGTAGTAAAATACAGTTTCCCGGTGCGAGTAGGGCGCAACGAACGCAAGTACCTAGCCATGGCAGGTCATGAGGTTAGTCTTCGAACGCCCATAGGCGAAGGCGAAATTATACGGATTGCCTACAACCCTGCCTTCATTAACCCTGCCGACAATAAAATATACTACGCCACTAAACGCGATGATGGCAAATACACCCAACTCCCCTTAATACCGTGGCTAGAGCCTACCATTGATGGCCGTCGGCAAGGTTCGCTTATACACCCTACTACCAACCAGGCTACGTTGGGCAGGCCGTATTCTAACGCCTGTGTAGGGTTGCCCGAAGGAGCAGCATGGATAGTGTACTACAATGCTCCCCTGGGCACCAAGGTGCGTTTCCGCTACCAGTTAGATGTAGTAAACGAAGCAGGCGATAGCGTAAAGCTAAAGGACATTTACCAGCAATATGAACGGTAGTCGCTAATTGGCGGTTTGTTTCTAGTGCACAGTCCACAGAAAACAGCAAAAGAGGGATAAGTTGTTATACGGTAAAATGGCCTAAAGCCTTACAAGCGCTTAATCTTAGCACCTAGGGCGTTCAACCTACCATCAATGTTTTGGTAGCCGCGATCAATTTGGTTCACGTTGTGAATGAGGCTGGTGCCGTTGGCCGATAGGGCGGCTATCAGTAGCGCCACGCCTGCACGTATATCTGGCGAGCTCATGCTGATGCCGCGCAATGGGTAAGCCTTATTAATGCCCACTACCGAAGCCCGATGCGGGTCGCAAAGGATGATTTGGGCACCCATATCGATCAGCTTATCCACAAAAAACAAGCGGCTCTCGAACATCTTTTGGTGAATGAGCACCGTACCTTTGGCTTGAGTAGCTACTACCAGCACTATACTTAACAAATCAGGCGTAAAGCCCGGCCAAGGGGCATCGGCAATGGTCATGATGCTGCCATCAATAAAGGTCTGTATTTCGTAATGGCTTTGCTCGTGCACCACAATGTCATCGCCTATAATATCAAAATTGATACCCAAGCGGCGGAATGTATCAGGTATAATGCCCAAGTGCTCAATACCCACATTTTTGATGGTAATGTTGGAGCCTGTCATGGCGGCAAGGCCAATAAAGCTGCCAATCTCAATCATATCGGGCAATAAGCGGTGGATAGTGCCCCCCAGCGAATCGACCCCTTCAATAGTAAGCAAGTTGGAGCCAATGCCTTGTATTTTGGCGCCCATACGCACCAGCATATTGCAAAGCTGTTGTAGGTAAGGTTCGCAAGCGGCATTAAAAATGGTGGTTTTACCTTTGGCCAATACCGCCGCCATTACCACGTTGGCAGTACCTGTTACCGAAGCCTCATCGAGCAACATATAGGTGCCAGTAAGGTGGCTAGCATCAACATGGTACATGTAGGTTTCGGCATCATAATTGAATTGAGCGCCTAGCTTCTCAAACCCAAGGAAGTGGGTGTCTAACCTACGACGGCCAATTTTGTCACCACCTGGGCGAGGTATATGTGCCGCTTGAAAACGGGCCAACATGGGGCCAACAATCATAATAGAACCGCGCAGGCTAGCCGCTTTTTTGCGGAAAGCGGGCTCCAACATTACATCGGGCGATACATTTTTGGCCTCGAAAGTAAATGTGCCAGCCGATTCGCGGGTAATGGCTACACCCATATCGCCAAGGATATCGATGAGGTGGTTTACATCCACAATGTCGGGCACATTGCTTATGGTTACCTTTTCTGGGGTAAGCAATACGGCACAAAGTATTTGTAGTGCTTCGTTTTTAGCTCCTTGTGGGGTTATTTCGCCTTGCAGCTTTTGCCCCCCTACAACCTCAAAAGTATCCATGTGGGCTTATTTTATGGTTTTTTGTTGTGCCTTGGTTTGAAGTTCTTATTGTGCCGCTGACCGCCGCTACCGCCACTGCGGTCGCCGCCTTTGCCAGGTCGGCGTTTGCCGCCGCCGCCGCTGCGCTCACCATCGCGTTGCTGGAAACCGCCGGTGTGGCGTTTTTCGCGGGCTAAAAGATCAAGGTTGGTTTCGTCACCTAGTTTCAATTTACCACCGCTCATACGCTCCAAGTCATCCATGATTACTTGGTTGTTCACGGTCTCATTGTTCCAGTTGGTGTGCACCAGTTTCATGTAGTTGCCAATTACTTCGGCAAACTCTTGTCGTTTTTGGGCATCCTCCATCTCGTTCGCTTTTTTAATCAGCGTTTCGATGTTTTTGCCATAGTGGCGGTGCTTAAACTCGCTCTGTGGGTATGGTATGCGTTCAGGCTTTGCAAAGATAGTTTCCTTATCAGGCACTGGGTATGGTGAATCAACCACCAATTTAAAATCGGACATGATAATGATATGATCCCACAGCTTATGTCGGAAATCTTCCACGTTTTTCAAATGCGGGTTCAACTGGCCCATTAGTTCTATAACTATTTTGGCCTGTTCGTTTCTTTTCTTGTCGTCGTCTATTGAGAGGAGGTATTCTACCATCCGTTGCACGTTGCGGCCGTACTCGGTCATTTCTAACCTACCGCGCTCGGTATTATAATTCATGAAGTTGTTTTACTGTACTTACAAAGGTAGCGAATTTTCCATTAGAGCATAATATTGCCAACAGGCAGGAATTGAGCGCCAAGTTTATACATAGCTGAGTATCTAAAAACCAAATTTAATGGCCTAGGCCATCTGGCTAATAAAAACAAATAAAAGCAAGCGTTTTACTTATTTTTTATATTGCTATTAGGGGCGATAATAGACTGCATAATAGTAATGGCCCCGGTGGTGCTGTTGATATATAAACTATAAGGCGATAAACCACCTAGCTTTGCCGCTTCGTCGTTTTCAAATGTCCGGAGGTTGAAGATTTGCAGGTTTTGGTTTCTAACATCAAACAATACATTTCCCTTTACTTGAAAACCATTATAGGGCATAGCATTTACCCCAACATTTCGACTATCGTACACTTGCATATTATACACTTGGTTACTATCGAGCACCAGCGTATCGCAACTAAAAAAATTGCTGTTTGATACTAGCCCGTTAGAGGTCATGGCTACATAAAAATGGGTACCAAAACCATTTTGGCACCCGATAAAACGATTATACTCCGATCGATTTTTATTGCCTTCTGCATGCACTATTACTGTAAAATCTAAAAAAGACTTGCTAAATGCACTGTCACTACCTTCCATATGCAGCTCACTACCTCTGTGTAGCTCAACGGCGTTGATGTGTGCATTCATGCTGTCGGCAAATATGCTAGCGCCGTCGTGCAGGTTTGCGCTCAGTATGATAGTATTGGCGCCGCACCCGCGGCAGAAAATATTGCCCATGCCTATATTGCCACCATAGCGGCCCTGCGCGCCCGAAAGATCGAATACCTTCTCCACGCCACTTAAATTATTGCCTGTAACGGCTGCGTTTGCATGATCCATTACTACGGTTATTTCGGTAGTAAACTCGTTGTCGAATACCTTGCCCGTAAAGTTTTTAATTGATACTTGCGCACCTTTAGCGCAGTCGTTTTTAGCAAAAAACAAACTATCGGCGTTGCTCAAGGTCACTTCGGCATGCTCAGTAATGTTGTTGCTGAGAATACCATAGTTTTCACCATGCAAGCCAGTAATATTTAGCACTGCGTTGCGAACCACATTGTCCTGCACTAAATCATCGCCCCATTTAAATACTGTAATCGGGTCAACGGATATAATCTTCAAATTCAGCACCTTGTAGTTGGCACCTATGCGGTTTCCGCGCTTATCGCATCGCAGCTGCATATGTGCATGGTCAAAATCATATTCAATGTAGTCCACTTCATTAATGCTGCCATCAATAAAATACCCCTGTAGCATAAATTGGTTAGGGGTAATGGCGCATAAGTAAATACTCTTGTCTTCAATAAAATACCATTTAAAAGGCGTCAGTTTGCCCGATTTTGCAAGCGTTACGGCTTTGTTGTAGGTCACCGTTTTGGGTGCGGCCCAATTGGTGGTAATGTCATTGGTGTTTTTATTCTGGTTTTGCTGGGCATGCAAGCCTGTTGTGCCTAACAATCCAAAACAAACCAAAAGAAATAATTTAGAAAACATGACTCGGCCTCTTTAAAATTAAAGGTAATGAACATCCATCATGAACGGAAGTATCAATGCTTTATTTAGCATATGGATTAGCGGCGCAACATACCTTTATGCCCGCCCTTAGCAACACAAAACTAATGCTTAGAAATAGGAAAAAGCTACCATTTGGCCCAACAAGCCAACCATGTAGCCTGATACCACTTCGCGAGGAGTATGTGCGCCCAAAAACAACCGTGCCGAGCCAACCGCACCAACTATGACAATAACCAAAAGCAGCGGAAACAATAGATTATAAGTAGAGATAAGCGTAAGCGTAAGCGCTACACCAAAAAAGCCGCCAACGCCTACAGCATGAATGCTGATTTTGTAGAAAACATTGGCAAAGAAGGCCATAAAAATACCCAAACTAGCCCCTAACGATATGTGTGAGAAATAATGGCCAACCCCTAGCTTTTGCACCACTAAATAGGTCCAGAAATAGAACAAAGAGATGGCAATAAATGGAATGATGCGCTCTTTATTGGTTTTTAGTTCAAAGGAACTAATCATTTTTAGGCCTCGCATTAATACCAGCACAATCACCGGAAACACCAGCGTATTGGTGACAATGGTAAGCATGAGTTGGGTTTTTTGCTGAGGCCCTAGGTGTAAAAACTGGTACGGAAAAAACACATCAACAAATACAAAGGAATAGGTAGCCAACAATATTGGGTGAAAAACATAAGAGATAATGGTGCTCAATATCCATAGCACATTGCTTTCGGTAGCAGGTTGGTAAACCACATCCTCGTCGGCAATAAACGTTAACTCTTCTTCTTCTGGTTGTTGCTCGTTGCTCATAGCTCTTTGCGTAGTCGTGCTACCGATATATTCAGTTGCTCGCGGTATTTAGCCACCGTGCGGCGGGCAATGTTATAACCTTTTTTATTTAGGTACTCCATTAGCTTTTGATCGCTCAATGGGCGCTTTTTGCTCTCTTTGCTTATCAGGTCGTTCAATATGCTCTTTACCTCGCGTGTTGATACTTCTTCACCGCTATCGGTTTGTAAGCTTTCTGAGAAGAAATACTTCAAAGGAAAGGTACCAAACTCAGTTTGTACATATTTGCTGTTAGCCACGCGGCTTACAGTCGATATATCTAAACTGGTACGCTCAGCGATATCCTTCAATATCATAGGGCGCAGGGTAGTCTCATCGCCAGTAAGGAAGAAATCGTATTGATACTCCAATATGGTGCGCATGGTTTTCATGAGCGTTTGCTGGCGCTGCAGTATGGCATCAATAAACCACTTGGCGCTATCAATTTTCTGCTTGATGAACAATACAGCATCCTTTTGCTCCTTAGTTTTGGTTTTGCTCTGGTCGTAGGTTTGCAGCATTTCTTTAAAGTTGCGGCTAATCTTCAGCTCAGGTGCATTGCGCGAGTTAAGGGTCAATTGCAACTCGCCATTGGTATTGGTAATAAAAAAATCGGGCGTAAGGTACTGCTCATTGTTGCTGCTACCACCATAGGCACTACCCGGCTTAGGGTTGAGCTTGATAATAACATCAATGGCGCTTTTAAGCTGGTCTTCGGTTATGTTCAAGGCCCGCTCAAGCTTTTCATAGTGCTTTTTGGTAAAAGGCTCAAACTGGTCGGTAATAATCTGCACAGCCAGAGCCACGTTCTCGTCCTGGGTTTCGTGGCGACGTAGCTGAATCAGTAAGCACTCTTGCAAATCGCGGGCACCTACTCCAGGTGGGTCAAAGGTTTGCACTTGCAATAGTATGCGTTCTACTTCCTCCTCGTCCGTCATTACGTTTTGGGCAAAGGCCATGTCGTCGCAAATAGCATCTAGTTCACGGCGCAAATAGCCATCGTCGTCAATGCTACCTATTATCTGGTCGGCTATTTTGTGTTCCCTTTCATCCAAAGCCAATAAGCCCAATTGGGTTTCCAAAAACTCATGGAAGGTATTCTGCATGGCCACAGGCAGCGAGCGCTCCTCGTCTGGGTCGGGGTAATTGTTGTCTTTAAGCTTATACGAGGCTATTTCGTCATCATCGTAGTAGTCTGAGAAATCTATTTCCTGCAGGCTATCTTTCTCTATACCATCTTCTTCAAGGGGCTTATCGTCCTCTTTATCTAGGCTGCTCTGTATATCGTCCGCCGACTCCTCATAGTCGCCATCATCAAGGGTGCCTGGCTCTTCAAGGGCTGGGTTAATCTCCAATTCTTCTTTTATACGCTGCTCTAACTGGGCAGTAGGTACCTGCAACAGTTTCATCAGTTGAATCTGCTGGGGCGATAGCTTTTGTAGTAGCTTTTGGCTGAGGTTCTGATTTAGCATAGTGCGTCTCCAAATAATAAATGTGAAATAACAAACCTCTCAGTCTCCATTTTGGCTAAAAATTAAATGGCCAATCATATACCATACCAACTTTTAAGCCATGCGCTTTTGGGTAAACTATTGCCTATAAAAGCAATTGTTTCCTGTTTCACATTTCGTATTTCACATTTACATCTCTCTTCGGTCAAAATTAGTATTAATTTAGCAATTCATTTTGAGATAAACCACCGTAGCTAAGGCTTCATGAAGACATTTATAAATAAGTTGGCGGCCGCAGAAGGCCAAAAGGTAACCCTACAAGGATGGGTAAGCAACTCCCGCGATAGTAAGGGGTTGGTGTTTATGGTATTGAGAGATGGTACTGGCTTTTGCCAGTGCGTAATCAATCAAGAAGTAGTGGGCGAAGCCGCTTTTGAAGCTGCCAAACGCTTGGGCCAAGAGGGTTCTATTAGCCTTACCGGCACCGTTGTAAAAGACGAGCGCCAAATGGGCGGATTTGAACTACAAGTTGATAGCTTGGAGGTTGTGGGCGAAAGCGAAGACTTCCCTATCACCAACAAAGAGCACGGTGTCGATTTCCTTATGGACCAGCGCCACCTTTGGCTACGCAGTAAGCGCCAGTGGGCCATCATGCGCGTGCGCAACAAGGTGATATATGCTATTCACCAGTTTTTTCAGGAGCGCGACTTTGTGCTTATGGATGCTCCTATATTTACGGGCAATGCCAGCGAAGGCACCAGCACCTTGTTCGAAACGGATTTTTATGGCGACCCTGCCTATCTAAGCCAAAGCGGGCAGCTATATGGCGAGGCTATGGCTTTTGCCCAAAACAAGATATATACGTTCGGCCCTACCTTCCGTGCCGAGAAGAGCAAAACCCGCCGTCACTTGTCGGAGTTTTGGATGATTGAGCCGGAAATGATGTTTTGTGACTTGGACCAAGACATGGATGTGATTGAGGAGTTTGTGCAGCACCTAATTACTACCGTGCTTCGCGATTGCCGACCCGAGTTGGAGATTATTGGCCGCAACATTGAGAACCTAGAGAAAGCCAACGCCACCTTTACCCGCATACCTTATGTCGACGCGGTAGCTATTATCAAAGGTGAGAAGCTGGTAAACGGCAAACGCTCTATTGATGTATTGGAAGAAGATTTGAGGTTGATCAAAGCCCAAATTGCTGCCAACGAAGAAGATATTAAAGCCCGCGAAGCAGCGATTGCCAAAGGCGGCATGAAGAAGGGCGAGATTAACTTCGGTATGAATAAAATTGCCAACCTGAAGGCCGAAAACAAAGACTTACAGGAAAAAGCCGAAAACATACCGGGCTGGCTAGAAAGCGCTAAGAACTTTGTACCTGGCGACGACTTTGGTGGTAGCGACGAAACAGTGCTTACCCGCCTATTCGATACGCCAATAATGGTGTACCGCTGGCCGAAAGCCATCAAGGCTTTTTATATGAAAACCGACGAAACCAACCCTGACTATGTAAAGGGCGTGGATTTGCTGGCGCCGGAAGGCTATGGCGAAATAGTGGGTGGTGGCGAGCGCGAAACAGACTTGAACTACCTAGTTGACCAAATAAACAAGCATGGCTTGCCCATGAGCGTATTTGAATGGTACCTCGACCTGCGCCGCTATGGCTCGGTGCCGCACTCTGGCTTCGGCTTGGGACTAGAGCGTATGGTGGCTTACCTATGCGGACTGCCGCACGTTCGCGAGACCATCCCGTTCCCACGTATGTATGGTAGGTTACTGCCGTGATATTGGGTTGAAATAACTACTCAGCGAAACCGAGGCCTTAAGGTCTCGGTTTTTTTGTTTTTAAAGAACATCTTGTTTAAGGTTGGTTCTAAACTCCCTAAACGCAAAACCACCCTGCACCATTTCTGGCCGCAGGGCGGTTGTGTATATTGTTTTGAAATAAATCTTGTGTCTTGCGTCTTGTGTCTAACACTAAATCACGGACAGCTAATGCTGATTGATTTGCAACGCGACAAGCTGGTTAAGCAACCATTGATGGCCGTTACGCAAACATCGCCTGGCGTGGCACCTGCTGTTACGTTAATAATGTTTGAAGTGATAATGGTATAGCTCCAGCCTGCTGGTACAGTCCATACGTAGCTAGTAGCACCCGCTACTGGGTCAATCAAGAAAGCTTGGGTTTGACCAGGGCACATTGTGGTAGGGCTATTGATTAGGCCCGGTCGCGCTGGAGGCGCTACGGCGGCCATTTCGTTCCACACTACCCCGTTAAAGAAGTTAAACTTATTACAATCGGTATTGTATATCATCAAGCCGTTTGCTGGGCTAGGAATGTTATCGCGTTGGCCAGTGCTCATGCTCGGGAACAACACGCCTTGGCCCGTGCCTTTAATTTGCAATACCGCCGATGGATCAACTACTGACGTACCGATACCTATTTGGGTACCTGAGTTTACAATTTGGCTGCTAGCTATCCAGTCGGTACCATTATGGCGAAGGGTTTGGCCAGTAATGCCAACCGGAGGAATACCTACCGGGCCTGTTGCACCAGTAGCACCCGTTAAACCAATTGCGCCAGTGCCACCCGTAGCGCCAGTGCTGCCGGTAGCTCCTCTGGCGCCTGTAGCACCCGTTAGACCTTGAATGCCCTGAATACCTTGCAAGCCTTGAGGACCAGTGGCGCCAGTGGCACCTGTATTACCAGCTACCCCCTGAATACCTTGTGGACCGGCAGCACCGGTAGCACCCGTTGAACCTACAGCACCCGCAGCACCCGTTGGTCCAGTAACGCCTGTAGCACCCGTTAGACCTTGAATGCCCTGAATACCTTGGGCACCAGTTGCACCAGTTACGCCAGCAGCGCCAGTTGCACCAGTTGCACCAGTGGCACCAGTATTCCCTGCTACACCTTGTATGCCTTGGCTTCCAGTTGCGCCTGTTGCACCAGTTGCACCTGCAGCGCCAGTAGCACCAGCAGTTCCTGTTGGGCCTTGCGGGCCAGTAGCACCAGTGTTTCCTAATGCACCTGTGGCACCTGTTGGGCCAGTTGGTCCAGTAGCGCCAATTGGGCCTGCAACACCTTGTAAGCCTTGTGGGCCCGTTAAACCTACACTACCTGTAATACCTGTAGCACCTGTTGGACCTTGAGGGCCGGTTAAGCCTGTATTTCCTGTGGCGCCAGTTGCACCTGTCAATCCTTGAATGCCAGTAGCACCTGTGGCGCCAGCTACACCTGTTGGGCCCTGCAAACCCATAAGGCCTTGCAAGCCCTGCGGACCAGTAGCGCCCGTGGCACCTGTATTACCCGCTACTCCTTGAATACCTTGAGGACCGGTAGCGCCAGTAGCGCCTATGCCACCCGTGGCACCTGTGCTGCCTGTTGCGCCTGTGGCACCAGCTACACCAGTTGCACCAGTAGTACCTTGAATGCCTTGCGGACCTTGAGCACCTGTTGCGCCAGTAGCGCCAGTAGCGCCGACAGTACCAGTAGCACCCGTTGGACCTTGAGGGCCGGTTAAGCCTGTACTTCCTGTGGCACCTGTTGCGCCAGCTATTCCTTGTATGCCAGTAGCACCCGTGACGCCAGTGGCTCCGGCAGGACCTTGTAAGCCTTGCGGACCAGTGGCTCCGTCGTTACCGGTAGCGCCTGTTGGGCCTTGTGGACCCATTGGGCCACCAGCAGGACCAGTAGGGCCAGTGGGGCCCACCAAACCTATACCCGTAGCACCTGTGGCACCTGTTGGGCCAGCAGGGCCGGTTACGCCTTGTATACCTTGAATGCCCTGTGGGCCATCTATACCTTGTAAGCCTTGAGGGCCAGTAGCGCCTATACTACCCGTGTCACCAGTTGCCCCGGTAGCACCAGTTGCACCTGCTAAACCTTGAATCCCTTGTGGGCCTTGGGCACCGGCGGCTCCAGTAGCTCCTACGCTACCTGTTGCGCCAGTGGCACCTGTTGCACCCGTAAGTCCTTGGATGCCTTGCAAACCTTGAATGCCTTGCAGCCCTTGAGGGCCCGCAACACCTGCAGGACCAGCAGCGCCAGTAGCGCCAGTTGGGCCTACCAAACCTGTTAGGTCAACTATGTGATTAATGCCTCCCTCAGAAAATTGAAGGGTAGTGCCTACTATGCGCATGTTGGTTATCAATTCGTTGGTAATATTCGCATCGGCGTCGTTTATTAGGCTGCTTAAGTCAATATTTTTAGTGCCGCCTGCGTCAGTTATTTGAAGCATACTGCCAGTAAGTACTGCCGAACGAATCAACTCATTAGTTGGGTCGGCATCGGCATCGTTTAGCAAGCTATTAAGGTTTACTGAGTGTGTACCTGCAGCATCAATAATGTTAAGGGTAGTACCCGTAAGGTTGGCACCTGTAATCAATTCGTTGGTAGCGCTGGTATCGGTATAATTGATAAGGCTGCCCAAGTTTACCACTTGTGGCAAGCTATTGTGCGTTAGGGTTAAGTTTTTGGTGGCCGCATCAAAAGCCATGGTAATCGTGTCGGGCTGTGCAACTGCGCCCCCACCCAACGTGGCCAAGCTTACTGAGAATGTATCGTTCTCGGCAGTTACGGTAAGTACTTTAGTAGTTTGGTCGAACAATAAACCTGTTACCGCATCATTACTAGCCAACGATGAAAGGTCGGCAAAGCCACCATCTTCCAATCGTAAAACTTTAGCAGCTGGGTCATACACCAATTGTTGGTCATCTGTATTATCCATTAGGTTAACTAACGAAATCGTATTGCCATTGGCGATGCTTAAGTCAGTTCCTTGAATGTTAAGGGTTGGGGTGCCTAGGTCGTCGTTAGCAGCTACCCATGAGCTGCCCGTCCATTTAAGCACTTGACCAGCATTTGGGGTTGCGTTCACATCGGTTAGGTCGTTTAATTGTATAGTACCAGTATTACCACCAGCCACTACCGGAATTACGGTACGGCGGGTTGAGTCGCCCTCTACTATTACCAATTCGTTGGTAAGGGAATCAAAATAAAACTGGTTGATTGCTTCATTAGTAACATCATTGTCGCTATTAATGGTTTTGCCGCTCTCCAACGAAAACAACGCATACGGCACCGCTTGCAGCTCTGAGCTGTTTACTAGCACAAAATTGCCACCCCCTTTGGGGTCCATTTCTATCTTTAACCATTTATTGCCCTCGGCCCACGGCACGGTTGCAAAGTCGCCCAAAACAACATCGCCCTGCCCAACGGACAAGGAGAACAACCCATATTGGTTGGTTGTAAGGGTATGGACTTCGGTGTAATAAATTTGCTGGTCAAACTTATCGGTAATGCTAATGCGGATACGGATGTTTTGATCCATTATTACCGAGCCGGAGAGGTCTCTGGCTACTGCTTGATAACGAATGCCTTGTGGTGTTTGCGCATAGGTGGTGATGGCGCTGAACATCAACAGGATAAATAACCCGAGATGAATGAGAGTTCTCATTTTGTTGTGTATTGTGGTGAATTGGTTTTGAGTTAAATCAACCGGTTGCTTCACAGCATGCCGTACCATTTTTTACGTAGGTTACCAAAAATAGTTTCAGGGAGTTGTAAAGATGTTGTTAGGGGCATAAAATGCAGTACGGCACGCAGCCAATCGCCTTTTGTTGCTCCTACCGGCTACTTGTTTGATGGGGCCTCTTTGGGTACACTAGCAAAGGCGCAATCAATCTTGCTGGTTGTTGCTGCATGGTGCCTATACCTATGCTAGTTCAGAGCACTTGTAGGGGGTAAGTAATTGAACCAGAGTTTCAAAAAAAGTGGTAAATTAACCTCTAAACCAACCGCCATGACCACCGTATATAGAAGTGTACTTGCCATCATAGGGCTTGGGTTTGCCCTTTACTTTTTTGCGACCATTGGGCCATTGTTTCTCAACCAGCCCGATATAATAGCAGCCTTCAAAGCCGGATACGTCAATCCGTATTCATCGGGCTTCGCTACCGATGCTATTGCCTGCTGGCTGGTATTAATCTGTTGGGTTATTTACGAGAAGCTACAACATGACATAAGGCATGGCTGGGTGGCCATAATGTTGGGTTTTGTGCCGGGGGTAGCCACGGGGTTTGCCGTGTACTTGCTGCTGCGCACCTACCAGCGCCCAGCAATTTGAGCTTGCGCAACTTAATACAAGCATCGTTGGCGCTGCCAGGATTGATGGCATTTACTTTGAGCGCATGGTCAGTGTATTTTTCTTTATCCACGGCATTTGCAATTATAACCCAATAACTAAACGCCAACCATCAATAAATAAACGGAATAAAGCGCTTTGCTTCTTTCTGGTATTGTAGGTATGCATCGCCAAACTCAACAAGGAGCTTCTGCTCTTCGAGGTAGACCCCAATAGGTAGATAGATAAAAGTAGTTGCCACAAAAACCAACATGGGGTAGCTAGGTATATACAGCAAGGCCCCAACCAGCAACAGCACTACCCCAAAGTAAAGCGGGTGGCGCACGTAGGCATACATACCCGTTTTGGTGAGCTGGGTAACTTGGTGCGGCGTTTGCTCGGGTGCAGCAGTTTGCCGCAATTGCTGCAAACCCACAAACTCGGCCTTGTTGAACGAAGTAAAAGCCACCACCAACACTACCAACCCGAGTAGAAAAACTACAGCACCTATTATAGCCACTAAAGTCGGCAGACTTATTACCGCCGCGGCTGGTAGCGTATACTGAAAGGCCAACAATGCCGATAGAAACACTACACTGATAACATTGAACAACAACCGATAATACCGATAATGCCCTTTGGCTTTGCTGTGAACGAATGTTTTAACGCTATGGTGGGCAAGGGCACTATGCAGGGCATAAAAGGCAGCCCAACCCAAAAACAGCACCAACAAACCAACCATACGCTTCCGTTTTGCGGCTAAAAGATAACTACAATTTTTGAATAGGGGCACTACCTAACCAGCCCAACTCTCCCTATCCAAACTTCTAAACTGTATGGCTTCGGCGAGGTGTTCAATTTTAATGTCTTCGCTGCCGGCAAGGTCGGCAATGGTGCGGCTTACTTTCAGTATACGGTCGTAGGCGCGGGCACTGAGGCCCAGTTGCTCCATAGCTTTGTTGAGCAATGTTTTGCTAGACTCATTAATGCGACAAAACTCCTTAATGCTCTTGGCACCAATTTGGGCATTGCAGTGCACGCCATCCAGCTCGGCATAGCGGGCCTCTTGTATGCGGCGGGCTTTCACTACGCGCTCGCGCACCACCTCGCTATGCTCCGATTCTTCTTCCGACGACAGGTCGGCAAACGGCAGCGGGGTTACCTCTACATGCAAATCAATACGGTCTAGCAGCGGGCCCGAAATTTTGTTCAAGTACTTTTGCACCACGCCAGGTCCGCACACGCACTCCTTTTCGGGGTGATTATAAAAGCCACAAGGGCAAGGGTTCATACTGGCTATAAGCATAAAGCTGCTCGGGTAATCAACGCTAAACTTAGCACGGCTGATGGTTACCCGGCGGTCTTCCATGGGTTGGCGCAGCACCTCTAGCACCGTGCGCTTAAACTCGGGCAATTCATCCAAAAACAGCACCCCGTTGTGCGAAAGGCTTATCTCCCCCGGTTGCGGGAACGCCCCACCTCCTACTAGCGCCACATCGCTAATGGTGTGGTGCGGCGAGCGGAAAGGCCGCTCGTGCAGCAGCGTGGCATTGCTGCCCAGCCTGCCTACCACGCTGTGTATCTTGGTGGTTTCCAAGGCCTCGTGCAGGCTCATGGGCGGCAGTATGGTAGGCAAGCGCTTGGCCAGCATGGTTTTGCCCGCCCCGGGCGGACCAATCAATATAACGTTGTGCCCACCCGCTGCGGCTATCTCCAAGGAACGTTTGATGTTCTTTTGGCCCTTCACGTCTGCAAAGTCGAGCTCGTTGTGGGGCAGGTTTTTGTAAAACTCCTCGCGGGTGTTTACTTCTAGCGGCACTATCTCTTGACGGCCCTCTAGAAAATCAATTACCTCCTTGAGGTTATCAACCCCATACACCGGAAAATCTTTTACTATAGCCGCCTCGCGGGCATTGGCGTTGGGCAATATAAAACCCTTAAACTTATCTTTGCGGGCCTGTATAGCTATGGGCAAGGCCCCTTTAATGGGCTGCAGGTTGCCATCCAGCGATAGCTCGCCCATCATTATATAATCCTCCAGCGGCCTTTTGGCCTCTAGTTGGTCGGTGCAGGCCAGGGCGCCAATGGTCATGGGTAGGTCGTATGCCGAGCCCTCTTTTTTAAGGTCGGCCGGCGAAAGGTTAACAATATACTTTTGGCGAGGCATGTGGTAGCCAATCTGTTTCAGGGCACTCTCCATCCTAAACAAGCCCTCGCGCACGGCCGCATCGGGCAGGCCCACCACGTTCCAGCTAGGGCCACCGCCCAAATGGTTCGATTCGATGGTAATGGTGGCCGCATCAACCCCAAAAACCGCACTTCCATATGTTTTTACCAACATGATTCGCTAAATATTACAGTAGGGTAATATTAGGCAAAAAGCCGCAAAAGGGGAAAATAACCTCCCGAATATGGTAAATTATTTGGGGCAGGGGCGGTAAGCATTGATAAACCCACGGTATGTTTATCCTTTGCTGAAGTGTACCAAATTATTGGTTTGTTTGTAGGTAAATATTAGGTAATTTGTAGGCTAGCGCCCAATCCCGTTTCCGCTAAGGCAGAAAAGTAGGCGCAGCCTACCACTATCAGTTGCACGTAGGCCTGAATTAACCTACGCGCAGAATGGGAGGGCATACAGCCTATTGAAACCACAGGTGCGCAAGTAACCGTTTACCCTAATCCCGCCAAATATACCGCCCAAGTGCTACTCAACTACGGCACGCCAAATGCCGAAATTGACTTCACGCTATTTGGCCTATCCGGCCAAGCCATTATCACCCAAAAGCACTTACTCAACTCCTACGGATTCGGTGAATGGACCATCGATTTAGCAGGCCTACCCCCCGGCCTATACCTCTACCGCATTGGCAGTGGCAACCAAGCCACCAACGGCAAGCTGCTGGTAGAGTAGGGGTTATTTAAGATTTTAGATTTACGAGGTACGATTGGAAGTGCGTGTCATCAAAAAACTTTCCTTTCCCTGCTCTTCAACTTAACTAAATAGTTAAGCCCATAACAACTAGACACTTTTTTATTACTTTAGGCGGAAATATCCTCCTCATGCTCCGCTCGCTTAGTTGGCTTGTATTATTGGCCCTGCCTAGTTTCGTTTTCGGTCAATCTTCCCTGTCACGCACGCTTACTTTGCCAGTAACAAATGTTGCTGCCATCGATTCGGTTTTTCTGAAACTACAAACTAACAATATCGAAATCCGCAACGACTCGATATTGAACGAGCAACTGCTCGATTTGGTGCGCATAAAAGAAGCCGATAGTGTGCTTACTAAGCGCACCCAGCGCCATCGCTCGGGTTTTGGCTGGCTGTTGGCGCCCTTCGGTATTCATTGGCGCGCTATTACCATGAACCGAGTAAAATACGTGGGCACAGCCAAAAGAGACATAGGCAACCCCTCCAAGCCCGAGTACACGGAGTACGATATAAATATTGACGTGATGGCCCACACCCCAAAGTATATGGCTTTGGTATGGCAGGGCCAACAGCGTCAAAAAGAGGTAAACAAGAAAAACCTGAACGGCAAAGACCCCAACAAACCGCCTTTTATTGAGCCTAGGCTCGAGACCGCCCAATACTACCGCATACACTGCGAGCTAACGCCACCCAACCAATACCGCGACCAAATTACGGAGCTGTTTTACCCCGTTACGGACCACAAGGGGTTTGCGGGGCACCACAATTTTGGCGAATCCCGTCCTACCCTAGGCGTGTATGGCCCGTTTGTGCTCGATTGTAACCATAATTGCCATATTGAAATACATCCGTACGATTGGTTGTGGTGGTTGGATGTAAACCCTGCCAAAGATAGCCTAGCCAACGAAAAACGCTGGCTAGTGGGTTTGCAACGTGAGGGCAGCAATCGTTTCCACAAATGGGCCACCAGCCCAAGGGTGGGGCTAGTATCGGTGCCGTTTTTGTTTGCCATTGATGAGGCCAACCCCACTATATTGATTGAGCATTTACTGCATAACGATTTTGTGCCCGAAGCCTTACAAAACTTACCCGAGCTGCCTGCCGATGCGCTAGATATGAACTTTACGGAAATGACCGTATCGCTTACCAACCAACTAAAAGACGATAAAACCCTTACCATACGCACCAACCAACCCATTGATAGCGAAGGCCTGCGCATGTGGCTATCGGAAGTTGAAACCGATGGGCAATGGATAAAAGGATACGTCAACATAGCGGTATCGGTAAAAGATATTTTTACCGCGCGGGTAACGGTGCGATAAGTTTGGTTGTACCACAATTCTTAAAAAATTTCGCATAAACCCTACATTCACCAAATGCAAGGATTAATTTTAACCTTTGTATAGGCTAAGTGTTACACTTGGCAGAATGTAGCGTATGACCAACAGGACAGATTTTTTAGTAATTGGCTCAGGTATTGCGGGCCTTACCTTTGCAGTAAAAACCGCTGAGCGTTTCCCCAACCGCAAAGTAACCATTATAACCAAGGCCGACGAGGACGAGAGCAATACCAAGTATGCCCAAGGCGGCGTGGCGGCGGTCTGGAATTTTGATGATGATAGTTTTGATAAACACGTAGCCGATACCTTAGATGCGGGCGATGGATTGTGTAATCTGGAGGTGGTGCAGGCGGTAGTAAAAGAAGGTCCGCAGCGCATACGTGAGATAATAGCGTGGGGCACCCAGTTTGATAAAGACGATAGTGGCGAATACCACTTGGGCAAAGAGGGTGGGCACACTGCCAACCGTATACTGCACTTTAAAGATGCCACCGGCAAAGAGATTGAGCGGGCCCTTATAAATCATGCTCATTCGCTGGCAAATATTGAGATACTAACGCACCACTACGTTATCGACATCATTACACAGCACCATTTGGGTGGGGCCATTACTAGGGTTACGCCGGGCATAACCTGCTATGGCGTATATGTGTTGAACCTAGAGACCAACCGCACCGAAAAAATATTGAGCTGCATAACCATGATGGCTACTGGCGGGGCGGGGCAGGTTTACAAAAGCACCACTAACCCACGCATCGCCACTGGCGATGGTATAGCTATGATTTACCGCGCCAAGGGCCGCGTAATGGACATGGAGTTTATCCAGTTTCACCCAACATCATTGTACAACCCCGGCGAGAGTCCGTCGTTTTTGATAAGTGAGGCCGTGCGTGGCGATGGGGCCATATTGCGCTTGGCCAATGGAGAGGAGTTTATGCATGACTACGACCCGCGCGGCTCGTTGGCACCTCGCGATATTGTGGCCCGTGCTATTGATAACGAGATGAAAAAAGCGGGCGAAGACCACCTGTACCTTGACTGCACGCACATGGACAAGGAGGCATTTATCCACCATTTCCCGAATATTTACGAAAAGTGCGCCAGTATTGGTATTCACGTTGAAAAGGACATGATACCCGTAGTGCCGGCCGCACACTATACCTGCGGCGGTATATTGGTAGATATGAACGGGCAAAGCAGCATTAACAATCTATATGCTTGCGGCGAGTGCTCGGCTACTGGCTTGCATGGTGCCAACCGCTTGGCGAGCAATTCATTGCTAGAGGCTATGGTGTATGCCCACCGCATATTTGAGGATGCCGCCAAACGCATTGATAGTTGCCACTTTGAGGAACGAATACCCGACTGGGATGCCGCAGGCACTAGCGAGCCGCAAGAGTTGGTGTTGATTTCGCAGAGCCGAAAAGAGCTGCAAGAGATCATGAGCAACTACGTGGGCATAGTGCGCAGCGATGTGCGCTTAGAGCGGGCTTTGGTGCGGTTGAACATGTTGCATAAAGAAACCGAAGAACTCTACGAAAAAACTATCCTCAGCCCACAACTGTGCGAACTGCGCAACATGATTACCATTGGTTACCTCATTACCAAAAGCTCCGCCATCCGCAAAGAGAGCCGCGGTCTCCATTTCACCACCGACTACCCCGAGAAAAAAGCTTGGGCCGAAGATACGGTGCTGTAGATTTCAGATGGGAAATGCGAGATGGGTGTTACAGTTGGTAATGAGTTTTTGATGGAATTAGGTTTTTCTTTTTTAGCAACGAACATTTACCAATTCATGTGCATGTAAGGAATGCAGACGGCATCGCAAGGTTTGAAATAAAACTTCTGAAATTAATTGAAAATAAGGGCTTAAAACAAAAGGACATTTACCTAGCAGAGAGTATAATTGAGGAGAATGCTGACTTGATAGAACAGAAGTGGAATGAGTACTTTGGAACTAAATAAATCGGATATGGTGGCTGTTAATAAAATATGGTTTGAGCACCGCACGATTAACATTGAGTTGAATGATGGTCGCATGGTTAGTGCTCCAGTCGACAACTATCCTAACTTAAGTAAGGGCAGTCCAGCCCAATGGAATAATTACGAACTGTGGAATGACGGGCAATGGATACATTGGGAAGAACTGGATGAAGACTTATCATTAGAAGGTTTCTTAAAGCTCAATAACGAGGCTGCATAATCATATCAGCTATGCTCTAAAAAAGCTTGGGCTGAAGATACGGTTTTATAGATTTCAGATCGGAAATGGGAAATGCGAAATGGGTGTTGAGGTTTAATTTAAAGCTCCCGGGTATGGAAGTTAAATCCGAGTGATTGTTGAACTTCCCTCTGTGACCTTTGTGTTTCCCCTTTTGTATTAATGATGGTAAAAAACAAGAGACCACCAAACTAGGATATGTCGCCCACTTGGGCCAAAATCCATCAAACTACCCCATTTTTAGCCCAAATGCCGCAAAAAAGAAGCGTTTGAACCCACAGCCCAAAAAAGTTTTAAAAGCGCAATAGCGTTAATTTGTGAAGGTCGATTTTTGACTTATTTTGTGGACACAATTAACACATAATATCATAAAACGGGAAAGAAGAAATACGCAGGTTCGGGTAAGCAATCAACCCTAATCATAATTCAACTCACGGTACTGGGTCATAACCATGTCCGCCCCAAGGGTGGCAACGGCCAATGCGCTTGGCGGTGAGCCAAAAGCCTTTGATGGGTCCATGTTTCTCGAATGCCTGTATGCCATAGTCGCTGCAGGTTGGGTTGTAGCGGCAGCTGCGCGGCACCCATGGCGAAAGGATATATTTATATCCTTTGATGAGGATGATAAACAGAAAACTAAGAATTTGCTTGGTGCTGGGCATGTTGTTTGGCTAGCTTTTCTAGTCCGCGGGTAAGGGCAGTATCTATTTTAATGAACTCCATATCGGGCTGGCCGTTGTAGAGTACCACTAAAGTTATCTGTTTTTGCTGTGCGGCCAGATATTCATATAGCAAACCTTTTTGGCGGCGAAAAGATTCCTTGATGCGGCGCTTAATAAGGTTGCGACCATTGGCTAAGCGCACTTTGCGCTTGGGCACTGCTATACAGGTTTGCACCGGCGAGGGTTGGCTGGCATCGGCTGGCAGCCATATAAACTTGAAAGGGTACTCCGAAACGGAAGTACCCTTCTCAAATAGTTTTTCAATTGCTTTGCTGCTTTTTAGCCGCTCAACCTTCTTAAAACTTTGCTTACCATATGGTGCAAGTGCAGTCATAACCAGTAAGGTTTTACACGAAAACGAGCAGGCTAAAAGTACCTTACTTCAGGTTCTTAACGTCAGAAACGGTTAGTTTCTTACGGCCCCTTGCGCGGCGCTTTGCAATAATAGCACGGCCACCTTTCGTTGCCATTCTTTCACGGAAACCGTGTTTATTTCTTCTTTTCCTCTCTGAGGGTTGGAATGTCCGTTTCATCTTATCTTATATTCAGTAATATGCCAAAAGGGCTACAAAGATATGCCTTTATTTATAGTGAAGCAACTTTTTTGCACATCGTGTTAAAAAAGGGTGGATAGTTACCACCCATTGAGTGTGAAGATACTTGATATTACTTGATTTTGAGCATTTTTTAAGCACCCATTTTCAAGCTTTTACTCCAATTAACAAGCTTGCGGCTGCTAGGTATGGTTCTATTATATAAATACCCATTTACACGCATTGCTATATTTGGTAATAGGCGCTTTTTTTACAAAAAAACTATTTATGCGCATACTACTATTTACCCTGATGTTTGCAACATTATTTGTTACCCTCCCCTCCACGGATGCAAAAGCCCAAACGGTAGCCAATATTCTTAAAGATACTTGGAGCGGCTACACTGAGTTTGATGCTAGTTATACTACAAGTGGAAAAGGTTTTATCTATCAAACGGTAACCTTAAGTGTGAACAATTTTAATAACATAAGCGGTACCATGAAAGCGACGGTAACTATTGATGGCTCAAAATATGTTTGTTATTCGACAGTGTCAGGAAAAGTGTATGAAGATAATTTCGAAGTGTATTTTTCTACTACTATAAATGACGGTGCCGATGTATTGCCCTACGGGCTACAATGGTGCGCGGCAAGCGGCACGCTCACTATGTACACCGATGAGGAAAAGAACGGATATCACATACTAAATGGCAACCTTAAAGATGCTTGCACCGGAGCCGCCATAGAACTTACTTTATCAAATTACTAATTAAACAACTAACTAACCGAGAACCCGCCCTGGCAGCTTAAATATTGCCAGGGCGGGTTTTTTTAATGCTAATAGTACGGCAGCGCAAATAAAGCAAAGGCGCTAGTGTTGTGTTGTTTAGGCAGGTCAATTGTGCGCAAGCAAACACTTTACACAATAGAATATATTTCACTTTGGGGTCTAATAGGGGTTATTCTCACATGTTTGGTTATCTTTAAAGCAACTCAACAACCGCCTGCTGCCTGCCTATGCTTTTCTACTTCTTCGTTGCCGTAGTAGCGGCATTAATCATCGTTTTGGTATTCTTTTATTTAGCCGTATTTGTGATTGGCAAAAAGCGCAAGCGCCATACCTTTGATGAGGAATATGAAAAGGAGCGTGCCAAAAACTACCCTCCGCCGTACCCTAATGGTTGGTTTAGCCTCGGTAGCAGTAGCATGGTTAAGGCAGGACAAGTAATTGAAGTGGCTGCTTTAGGCCAAAAGTTTGCCGTATTTAGGGGCGAAGATGGCAAAGTAGGCGTACTTGATGTATACTGCCCGCACCTGAACGCCAACCTAGCCAACGGCTGCGTAAAGGGTAACAACGTAGTGTGCCCCTTCCATGCTTGGGAGTTTGATAAAGACGGTAAATGTGCCCACATACCGTATACCGATACTATACCCCGCAAAGCCCAAACCAAGGCCTACCATGTGCAAGAAAACTGGGGCCTTATTATGCTTTGGCACCACAGCGACGGCATAGCGCCTACTTGGAGCACCGAGGGTAGCCTAAAAGAAGTGGAGGAGTACAAGTACCACAGCATGACTTCTGATGTGTTGCGCATACACTTGCAAGATTTTGCAGAAAACGGCGCTGACTATGCACACTTTGCCTTTGTACACGACATACTTACCATTCCTTTTGCCAACAAGTTTGTGTATGTAAAGCATACCCTTAATATTGAGTTTGGCGAAGGCGAAAAGGGCCACGAAGCTTATTTCTCAGACCAAGCCGATTTGGTGTTTAGAAAAAATGACCAACTAGTGCCGCAGGCGGGTGGCTTTGCAACAGTTACGTTCTTTGGCCCCGGCTTTTTGGTGTTTAAGTTTAAGACAAGAGTTGCCAATGTGCTATTGGTAAAAACCTTTACCCCGCTGGGCGAACTGAAGGTGCGCATGGACGACTATGTGTACGCCCCAAAAGGCACGCCGGGCCTTATGATTAAGTATATTTTGGGTGAAGCTTCGGCGCAGTTTCATGATGATATTGCTATTTGGGAGAAAAAAAATTTTGCTACCAAACCGCTATTGGTAAAAGGCGATGGGCCGATAATGAAAATGCGTGCTTGGTATAGTCAGTTCTACACCGAAAATAGCTACCTACAGCGCGGTACCCCAGCACCCAAAAAGCCCATAATGGCCGAGGAAGAAGAGTTGGTAGAGGCGCAATAAACCTATCAACACATAAAAAACGCCGTCTTGTTTAAAACAAGATGGCGTTTTTTATTTAGTGAAGCAAGGCCTATTAACCGTTCATCGAGATGATAAATTCCTCGTTGGTGCGGGTTCCTTTCATGTTTTGCAATAGGAAGTTCATAGCCTCTTCCGGGTTCATATCGGCAAGGTGTTTGCGCAGTATCCACATACGTTGTAGGGTCTCACGGTCAAGCAACAAGTCTTCTCGGCGGGTACTGCTGCTCGTAAGGTCGATAGCAGGGTAAATGCGGCGGTTGGATAGTTTGCGGTCCAACTGAAGCTCCATATTACCGGTACCTTTGAATTCTTCGAAGATAACCTCGTCCATTTTTGAGCCAGTGTCAATCAAGGCAGTTGCTAGGATGGTCAATGAGCCGCCGTTTTCAATTTTACGGGCCGCCCCAAAGAACTGCTTAGGCTTGTGCAAGGCGTTGGCCTCTACACCACCCGATAGTACCTTGCCGCTGGCAGGGGCTACGGTGTTGTAGGCGCGGGCCAGGCGGGTAATAGAGTCGAGCAAGATAACCACATCGTGGCCACACTCAACCAAGCGCTTGGCTTTTTGTAAAACTACACTGGCTACTTTTACGTGCTTATCGGCCGGCTCGTCAAACGTAGAGGCAATCACCTCGGCGTTTACGCTACGTTTCATGTCGGTTACTTCCTCTGGGCGCTCATCTATTAAAAGAATGATTAGGTAAGCCTCAGGGTGGTTTTTAGCAATGGCGTTGGCCACGCTCTTCAACAACATGGTTTTACCGGTCTTTGGCTGGGCCACTATCAAACCACGCTGGCCTTTACCAATGGGGGTAAATAGGTCCATAAGGCGCGTGCTGTAGTCGTCGCCGCCATTAAACAAGCGGAATTTCTCTTGCGGGAAAAGCGGGGTAAGGTAATCAAACGGCACTCTGTCGCGCACGTCGCGAGGTTCGCGGCCGTTCAATTGGTCAACCTTCAATAGGGCAAAATACTTCTCGCCTTCTTTCGGCGGACGTACGGTACCATTCACGGTATCGCCGGTTTTCAAACCAAACAGTTTAATCTGGCTTGGCGAAACATAAATATCATCGGGAGACGAAAGGTAGTTGTAATCGCTGCTGCGAAGGAAACCATAGCCATCTGGCATCATTTCCAATACACCTTCGCTATCAATTACGCCATCAAACTCAATATTAAACGTCTGCTCGCGTTGTTGGCGCTGCTGCTGACGCTTTTCCATTACCTGCTGGCCGTATGGCTTGCGCTCTGGTTGGTCGGTTGGTGCTTTATCGGTACCTAGGGTGTTTTCGCCGGGTTGAATGTCCTGAACAGGCTCTACCGTAGCGATAACTGTTGGCACTACCAAGTTCTCGTCCTCTACTATTTCTTTTGGGGCTGGGGCATCAGTGCGGTTGCCATCTTGCTCGGTGTTGGCAAACAGCTCTGCCTTTGGAGCTCTATTGCCACCTCTATCGTCTTCTCTGTCTTTACGTGGGCGGCGTTCGCGCTCGTCAGTCCTGCCTTTAGGTTCTGGTCTGGTTCTTTCTTCACGTTTGGCTTCTATTCGCGGGGCTGGCTTTTCTTCTACCTTGACTTCAGGCTTAGCTTCTGCCTTTGGTTCGGCTTTTTGAGCTGGTTTGGCAGCTTCTTTCGGCGCCTCAATAGGCACTTCTGCAGTTGGGGTCGCCTTTTTGCTATCGTCCATAGCTAGGCGTGGCCTGCGGCCGCGGCGTTCGCCATTATTGTCCGACTTGGACATAGAAGTGGGGTCTCCACCTCCTTTTATGCTTTTTATTTTGCTTGGGTTCACGGCCTGCTCGTCCAAAATTTTATAAACTAGGTCTTGTTTGTCGAGCTTGCGATAATCTTTAATGTTGAGTTTTTCTGCAATTTCCTTTAACTCAGGAACCAACATTTCATTTAATTGCAGGATGTCGTACATACGGTGATGTTTATTTAAAAGGATGGTTTTGTTGAAAACGTCATAAGTGGGAAACTATCGGCATATAGCCCGGACAGGCATCAGCGGTTGGGAAACGCAATTATACGTTGATCAAAAAGCTTGGATTAGTTATTAATGGGTATTGATGGTAACTAGGAGGATAGTAGAATATTGGATGCAATTTTACAGAAACTTTACGGAACTGGCAATTTCGATGCAACAACCTTTACTTCCTTCATTAACCCTAAACTGGTTAATATGGCTTAAAGATACGCAATTAATTATCTAATTGACAAAATGCCATTAAAAATGTGATGTGTTTGGGCATTTGTACCTTATGGTGTGTATGTATCTTCTGCTAGTTATGTCGTCCACGAATGTCTCTTTGGTGCGCCTTACGGCCTGTTGTTGCCAAAATTGGGCTCAAAAGGAGGCGGGGATGGTTCAAAAAGGAACCTAATTTTTAACAATTGCATAATCTGTTGATTATCAACTGCGCTTTCCAGTATGCTTTAAGGTGCCTATGCGGAGAAACGGGGCTACAACACTTCCCGCAACCGCAAACAAACCTCCAACAACTTCTCCAACCGATCAAGTTGCAGCATATTCTGTCCATCGCTTAGTGCTTGGGCGGGGTTGGGGTGGGTTTCGATAAAGAGGCCGTCGGTGCCAACGGCGATAGCGGCTTTGGCAATGGTGCTAACAAGTTCGGGTTTACCACCCGTAACGCCACTGGTTTGATTGGGCTGTTGTAGGCTGTGGGTGCAGTCCATTATTACGGGGGCAAACTGCCTCATGATGGGTATCGAGCGAAAATCGACTACCAAGTCTTGATAGCCAAACGTAGTGCCGCGCTCCGTGAGTAGTACTTTTTGGTTGCCGGTGCTGCGCACCTTTTCCGCGGCAAACTGCATACTTTCGGGTGCGGCAAATTGGCCTTTTTTAATGTTCACCCAAAGCCCCGTTTTGCCAGCGGCCAGCAATAGGTCGGTTTGGCGGCACAGGAAGGCGGGTATCTGTAAGTAGTCAACCACATCCTTCAGTTCGTCGGCTTCGTAGCTTTCGTGTATGTCGGTAAGCACGGGCACGCCATATTTCTTGCGGATGTCTTGCAGTATATCGTACGCCTGCTGCTTACCTATGCCGGTAAAGCTATCCAAGCGGGTGCGGTTGGCCTTCTTATAAGAGCTTTTAAAAACAAGGTCAATATCCAACCGCTTACAAATGGCCGATACTTTCTCCGCCACCTGGTACGGCGTTTCGGCATTCTCGATGGCGCAGGGCCCGGCTATCAGCAGCAGTTTATTTTTGCTCATGTTCGTTTCTCGTTTGTTGGCCTAGGTAACCGCCGTGGTGGCGTTTGGCGAAATCGTCTTTGGTAAATCCTTTGGCCTCCATCACTAGTACGCTAAGCACATCGCCCAAGGCGAGCATTACGGTAGTGCTAGTGGTAGGCGCCATGTGCAGCGGGCAGGCTTCTTCAAATTGTCCCATATACAGCAGCACATCCACGGTTTGTTTCAATTCCGATTCAGGGTGAGACGTGATGGCAATAATCGGCAACTTATGGCCCAACATGCGCTCAGCTAGGTGCACCAGTTCAACAATCTCTCGGGTGCGACCGCTATTGGTGAGCACTATGAGCACATCGTCTTTGCCGAGCATACCCAAGTCGCCGTGCTGTGCTTCCCCAGGATGGAGGAACACCGCAGGAGTACCCGTGCTGCTCAAGGTGCTGGCTATTTTTTGGGCAATGATGCCCGCTTTGCCCATACCACTGGTAACCACTTTGCCGCGGCACTGTAGTATTAGGTTCACTGCCGTTATCAGTCCCTCGTTTAGAGGAATATTGCGCACGGCCTGTGCCTCAATCTCCAGCACTTGGCGGGCGCGGGCTAGCATATCGGTAGGGTTTATTTCCATTTGTCTTCCCATACTTCTAGCCAACGACCTTGTTCCCAATCGCGGGAGTTGATAACCTTGTCATCAATAAACACATCGTAAGGTGGCTTAGTCAGTTTCAGTTCATGATAACGTGCACCCCACGTTTTTAATTGTTGCGCGGTGAGCTCCGTCCAATCGATGCCGCTTTTTTGGCCGCGGGCCGTCCAATACACAATATGGTGGCCGGCATCGTACAGCTCGTTTACGCGTTGTATGTTCTGCATCATCGGCACACTGTTGGGGTAGTCCATGCCGTTGGTTTTGCAGATGGTGTCATCCACATCCACGTATATCGCTAGGGGTTTGGTTGGTAGTGTCATGAGGGTAAAAATAACTCTTTGTTTCGAGTTACGAGTTGGAAAACAACAAACCCAAAAGATCTTAATTTATATTATAGATATTTTAATTATTTCCATTTTGGTGTAACTATTTTGAAGATAGTCCTCAACTTCCTTTTTTAAAATGTCATCAAAACTATTTTCAAATTCTTTACAAATATAGAAACGCTGATTATCCACTGGCATAAGTTCCAGGAAGAAATCATTAAGTCTGGCTTTTAAAACCACTTCTACTTCTATTCCAAGACTTTTCTCTTCATCTTCCCATTTGCCAATTTTACTTTTCAATTCCTCGACCTCTTTTGCTTTAGTCCCGAGATTAAGTTTTAGTACCCCCAATTCGGTTTTATTTCTTCTTATTTCACTTTGAAGTTGCTTAAAATAAGAGAAGGGGTTGCTGTTTTCTTGCATGTTTTTTGTTTTTAGAGTAAATTATAGGAGCAAGATACAGTGTCTATTCCAAAGCTGCAAATGCCTGACTATCAGAAAATTATGGAATATGCGAAGTAAATTTGTCGTTTAAGTGAGCCTATTTGTTCGTAACTTATTGATAGGCAGGAAACAAATTTGTCACGTTTAATAATGAAAAAAGGCATAAAATTTTTAAATAATTATTCAAGAGAAGGTGTCTTTTGCAATTTGTGCAACAAGTTGCTGCACAATTAGGAATTGGAAGAATGATTACTCATTTGATTTTACCATCAGGATGGCGGCTGGTATGAAATACACTATAAACAACAACTGCATCATTTTCGATTTCGTAAATAATTACGAATGGAAATTTGGATACCACAGCTTGCCTGTATTCATCATGTATTTTGGGGTTTGTTAATGGGTTGGTTAGCAGAGTTTCAAACCTGCTATATAGGGTACCAAGAAAATATTCTCCTAACCCAAACTGTTGCTCTTCGTAATAATCAAAGGCATCACTTATTTCGGCGGCGGCTTCCTCTTTTACAATAAGCCGAAAAAGAGTTTTCATTTGCCAGCATGAATTCTGTCAACTACCTGCTCCCAAGAGTATGAAGCACTTTCACCCGATTGATGGCGCTTCCGCCTTTCATCCAGAATGGTTTTGTGCGCATCGGTAAGCACAAATGACTGGGTATGGGCATCTATTAGTTTCTGAACTTCAAGCAGCAACTCTTCACTTTCTGTGAGCATCAATTGCTGCATTAAGTCAAGTTTGATGTTATTCTTATCCATTGGGCATCAATTCAGTACCTAAATATAACGTAAAACCTACAAAAAAGCTCCCCATTTATTATCAGGGGTATGGTTGGTAGTGTCATGGGGTAAAAATAAGGATTTGTTGCGGGTTGCGACTTACGGGTTGCAAGTAGGAAAACGATTTACACCAACACGTAAAAATCCTTTTCCCACTAGGAATCAAACAAAACAAGGTTTGTCCCGATAGACAGGGGGGCTATAACGAAAGGATACTCAATAATCGGCAGCGTAGCGCAAGCGCTGGTCAAACTGGTCTTGGCTTACATATTCGCCAGCGTAGGTGTTTTCCCTAAAGTAAACATCACTGGCTTTGGCGCCTCTAAAAATGGCCGCATCAATGGTCATATATTCAAAAAAGGCTTTGGTAAGGTCGGCATCGGTAAAGTTGGCGCGTTTGATGTTACCTTTCAAAAACTTGGTGCCCTTAAGGTTGGCGCCAGTAAAATCTACCAGAAACGAGCACTGGTCGAAAATGATGCCTTCCAAGTTGGCCCCAGCCAACGAACCGGCAATATGTAGGCCTGCAAAGCGGGTTTCGCCGGCTTCAATCTGACTGAGTAATTCGGATGCTTTCATGGTAATGAAGATAAAAAAAATTCTTTTTACCAAGCACTATGACCAAGTTGCTTTTTTAGATATTACACTCGAAAACTAATTGCCGAAAAAGTCCAAACGTAGCACAGCTAAGCGTTTTTGGATGGTGGCGATGCATAAAATAATCGACCAACAATCTGTTCCTAAGCTAGAAGCGCAGTTTGCATTGTTACAGTTGGTAACCAACATTTAACACTCTTGTTATGCTGTTAACAAAGTTTTAAATCATAACTTTATGACGCTAAAAACCTGCTACTTATGTTGCGCACTATCTACTTATTGGGCTTAGCCCTTACTTTGGTTTGTTTGTCTAATGCTACTCAGGCACAAGAATATGCCAGCCTTAAACGCTTGAGCCTGGATACCACGCTGGCGCCATTTTACCATGGTGTTGCTTCGGGAGACCCGCTTGCTGATGCCGTGATTATCTGGACCCGTGTAACCACACCCGATACGGGCACCATTAGCGGAAATTGGTATATGGCTACTGATACGCTGTTTTCGAATACGATAACATCTGGCCAGTTTACTACCGATGCTGCAAAAGATTTTACCGTAAAGATTGACGTAACTGGCTTACAAGCCAATACGTTTTATTATTATCGGTTTGAGTACAACGGCCGTTTTTCGCTTACCGGCCGCACCAAAACGGCCCCTACCGGAAACGTAAGCAACTTGCGTTTTGCAGTGGTGTCTTGCTCTGACTATGAAAACGGATATTTCAATGCTTATGAACACTTAATGCACCGTAACGACTTTGATGCCGTAATACACCTAGGTGATTATATATACGAATATGGCGCTGGCTCTAGCCTGCCAGATAGAAATCACGAGCCCGCAAACGAAATAACCACTCTGAGCGACTACCGTGGCCGTTTTAGCCACTACAGGCTTGATGCGCAGTTGCGTGGCTTGCACCAAAACTATCCTTTTATTACCATCTGGGATGACCATGAAAGTGCCAACAACTCTTGGAGCGGTGGTGCACAAAACCACACCCCAGGCACCGAAGGCGACTGGGTAGACCGATTGGATAACAGCAAAACGGCTTACTTTGAGTGGATGCCTATACGCGACCAAGCTGCTCCGAATGAGTTTAGAGGATACCGCAACATAAACTATGGCAACTTGGCCGATGTAGTGGTAATTGATACCCGTATTGAAGGCCGTGAAGAGGAATCTTCTAACACTACCATTATAAACGATCCTAATAGAACCTTACTTGGCACAGATCAAGCCGATTGGTTGGAACTTCAATTGCAAGATACAACCACGAAATGGAAGATAATTGCCAACCAAGTAATGATGGCCCCACTTGCTTTAGGTGGCACTATACTAAACCCAGACCAATGGGATGGATATCAAGCAGAGCGTAACCGCGTTTACAATAATGTTATTGATAATGACATAGACAATATGGTGGTGATAACTGGTGATATACATACTTCGTGGGCTAACAATTTATTGAGTTCAAGCACTGCCGTTGGCGTGGAGTTTGTAACCACCAGCATAACCTCTAGCTCGGGCAATTTCCCTGTTGGTAGCGGCGCTATTACCGCTTTATTGCCGCACGTAAAATATGTGGACTTGACCAAAAAGGGTTACTTGATATTAGACATCAATGCCACCCGAACCCAGTCCGATTTCTATTATGTAAATACCATTACGGCCTTAGACACTACAACTACCTTTGGTATAGCTTGGTACACCAACGACGGTGCAAATACCCTTACACAGGGTACGCAATCGGTAGCAAGCACCGTTAATGTGCCTCTGGCGCCAAAAGTACCTGGGGTTGCGGTTGGCATTAAAACACCACAGCCTACTGAGTTGGTTTTGGTTGGCGCTTTCCCGAATCCTTTCCACGACCAATTTGTGGTACAGTACTTTTTGCAACAACCGGGTAGCGTAACCGCTTACTTTTATGACCTTGCTGGAAAGCAAGTGGCTTCGCAAGAGCTGGGTTTTAGCAACGAAGGTATAAACCTTGCCAACGTAAACGGTAGCAAACTACCTGCTGGTAGTTACATACTGGTACTAGATAACGGCAAGCAAACCTACCGCAAGCAAGTGGTTAAGGTTAACTAGTTTGGTTAATCAATTGATTTGGTCAATAAAAAAAGAGACGCCTTGCAGTTTGCTGCAAGGCGTCTCTTTTTAAAACAATGAGTTATACAATCGCAGTAATATCGCTTGAGGCTTGCTATATTACAAACTGTTCAGCCACCTTCTTATGGGGTTTAGTTTTGGGTAGTCTTCTTTGGCCTTGGCAATAAGGTCGTTAAACATGGCATACATGCTTTCTTCTACTTCTTTGCGCACGGCGCGTTGTGCGGCTAAATCTTCTTGCTTGCCTGCATATTGCGCTGTATCGATAGGTTTGCCAAAGGCGTAATAAAATTTGGCGGGTTTAGGTATAAAAGTTGGGCCAATGCCGCGCACCAGTGGCGGAATGTGGTCGCCATTTTTCAAGAATTTCTGCGCAATACCGGTTTTTTTAAGCAAATCGCCCAGTTTGCTGTGCATTACCTCGTTGCTATCAATCAATATATCGTAGGCATCATCGCCCCCAACCCCCGCAATAGGGATAATTTGGTAACCATGCTCAATGGCCATATGCGCAAAACCAAGGCGGTTTTTCCAAGTAAGCTTGTATTTTTCGCCTTTTTGCTTGCAAACCTCGCGGCCTCCTCCAGGGTACACCAGTATGTGCTCTTTTTGATTCATGAGCTCCGCACAGTTTTTGCGGGTGCCTCGCACGGCGCCGCCAATGGAGGTGAGTAAATCTCGCCAAACGGGCACCTCGTAATGGAAGTTGTCAACCAACGATCGCACAAACACTCCCTTTTTTTCATATAGCTCGGCGCCGAACATGGGCCCGTCGAACAAGCCAAAAACCGTGTGGTTAGTTACAAACAGGGTTGGTTTAGTAGGGTCTACATTTTCAATACCATAAAACTCCGGTGTAAAGTACTCGAACATCGGCTTAGTCAGTTTTTTTACAAACGACAGCGTAGGCGGGTCGAACGGTAGCTTGTGTGCGAACTCTACTGGTTTTTCTGATGCTTTGGTTTGAGGAGCCATGCTGTTTGGTTTTATCCGTTAAAGTTAACTAATTTAGTAAAAACCTGCTGGAAATCAGGTTTTAGTGACAAACCAAGTGCTTTGCCATAGCCTGGGGTATTTACCCATCGCAAAGTAATAGTTTGATTAGGTAACGACTCGCTTTAAGTATGAACGATATTACAATTTACATGTTTCCGGGCTTGGGTGCCGACGAAACCATTTTCAGAAACCTACACCTACCGGGATACAATATCAAACACATCCGTTGGATAAAGCCCTTAAATGGCGAAACAATAGCCGATTATGCCAAAAGGTTACAATACCAAATTGACCCGGGCACACGACCCGTGTATTTTGGTCTGTCGTTTGGCGGTATGATGGCGCAAGAAATGGCCAAACTGTTAGAGCCCGAATTGACCATAATTGTATCGAGCATCAAAACAAAATACGAGAAGCCACTACAAATGAAGCTGGCACAGCAAATAAGGCCCCATAAATACGTACCATCCCTTCTAGCCATCGAGTTCGATTTTTGGTACCCTTGGGCGTTTGGTAAAACCACCAAAATGGAGAAATCCTTCATTAAAAAAATGGCCAAGGGCATCCACCCCGATTTTACCGATTGGGCAACCGATGCGGCCATTAACTGGGATAATACCGAGATAGTGCCCAACCTAATGCACATACATGGCGACAAGGACAATCTTTTCCCGAGCTGCTACCTCAAAAACAAAGACTTTAGTTTGGTAAAAGGAGGCACCCACTTTATGGTTTACAACCGTGCCGATGAGGTGGCCAATATTGTTTTGGAGAAATTAGCAGGGCTAAAGCAAGTGAATAAGTTGAGGAAGGTGGGGTAACCATTGATTTGGAAGGCTTGTTTTAGCGATTTTTCAAAAACAATTCCTTTTCAAAACCGTTAATCAAGCCAATGAGGGTTAAAACCCCTATTTTTACCTTGTAGCAGAGGCAAACCTTACTATGACTCCATCAGAAGATATTACTTCGGCTTCTTCGTTCATAAACGATCCAACCGCCGTGCAGCGCAAGCAAGACCATATTGAACTGGCCTTGCAGAGCCGAGTGCCCGGCCAAGAAATAGACCACCGGTTTTATTACGAACCATTAATGGCCGCCCACCCTAAACAATTAAAAATAAAGCAGTTTTTAGGCAAAACCATGCGCGCCCCAATATGGATAAGCAGCATGACGGGCGGCACTGCCATGGCGGGCATCATTAACCGTAATTTGGCGCAGGCTTGTGCCGAGTTTGGCTTAGGTATGGGCCTTGGTTCGTGCAGGGCTTTGCTAGATAGCGATGAGTTTTTCGAAGACTTCAACCTCCGCCCTATAATTGGTGATAGCCAGCCGTTTTATGCCAACTTGGGCATAGCGCAGGTGGAGCAATTGCTGGCAAAAGGCCAAGGAGAGAAAATATTGGCCTTAGTACACAAGTTGCGTGCCGATGGTCTATTCATACATGTAAACCCGCTGCAAGAGTGGTTGCAGCCCGAAGGCGATGCCATAATAAAACCACCTATTGAGACTATACAAAGGTGTTTGGAGCTGGGCGTTAAAATAATCGTAAAGGAAGTGGGGCAAGGCATGGGCCCCGAGAGCTTGAAAGCCTTGCTTCAACTACCATTGGCAGCTATTGATTTTGCGGCGCACGGTGGTACCAACTTTTCAAGGTTGGAGTTGCTGCGCGATAGCGAACAAAAGCAACAAGTATTTGGGCAATTGGCCCATGTTGGCCATACTGCAGAAGAGATGGTAGACCTAGTTAATGGATTAATAGCAATATTGGGCGAGAAGGCTCAAGTGCGAGAATGCATCATTTCAGGTGGGGTGGGTACTTATTTAGATGGGTACTGGCTAATGCACAAATTACGGTGTAATAGTGTTTATGGGCAAGGTTCGGCATTCTTGAAACACGCTCAAGGCGATTATGCTGCTCTGCAAGAATTTGTTAAATACCAAATGGAAGGGCTTAAAGTAGCCGAAGCTTTTTTGAAAGTAAGGTAATTTTGAAGTACGATTGACGAAGTACGAGATACGATTTTAAAAAGTAAAAAATCTGCGCCATCAGGGTAATCAACATTAATAAGCGTTCCCAATGAAAGAAATAGAAGGATTTTCGAAACTGACCAAACAGGGTAAGCTTGACTGGGTAGCCGATAACTACTTTGAGGATAGCGCCCAGGTAAAGAGCGAGTTTGAGAGCTATTGGCACAACAAACCCGATACACAAAAGCTGTTTGATGAGTTTTCGGAAAATACCATTACCAATTTCTATATGCCGTTTGGTGTAATGCCCAACACGCTCATCAACGATAAAATTTACACCGTGCCAATGGTGATTGAGGAAAGCTCGGTGGTGGCAGCAGCCAGCAACAGTGCCAAGTTTTGGCGCAGCCGTGGCGGTTTTCATGCCCGAGTATTGGCTATGGAGAAGGTAGGGCAGGTACATTTTATATGGCGTGGCGAGAAGCGCCGTTTGTTGGCTTTTTTCAATCACTTAAAACCCATACTGAAAGCCGATGCAGCCCACCTTACCGGCCGCATGGAAGCGCGTGGCGGCGGTATACTGGATATACAATTAATTGACATGACGGCCTATGAGGCCAATTACTTTCAGCTGAAGGGGCTATTTGATACCTGCGACTCTATGGGTGCCAACTTCATCAACTCGGTGCTGGAGAGTTTTGCGGCTACTTTGCGCCGTGAGGCCAGCATTTATGATGGCTTTGAAGGTAGCGAGAAGGATATTGAGGTAATCATGTCGATACTGAGCAACTATACACCCAACTGCATTGTGCGCGCTTGGGTCGAGTGCCCTGTGGAAGCACTTGGAAGCTTTGATGATGGCACCATGGATGCTCAAACCTTTGCTTGGCGATTTGCGCGCGGTGTAAGGGTGGCACAAGTAGATACGTACCGTGCCACTACTCACAACAAAGGCATTTTCAATGGCATCGACTCCGTAATATTAGCTTCTGGTAACGATTTTAGGGCTACCGAGGCTTGCGGGCATACTTATGCATCGCGCAATGGGCGCTATAGCAGCCTCACCAGCATTAGCCTAGAGGATTTAGAGAAGGGTCATTTTAAATATACCCTAGAAGTACCTTTGGCATTAGGTACTGTAGGTGGTTTAACTACCCTGCATCCCCTTGTAAAGCGCGGCATGGAAATGTTGGGCAACCCCAGCGCTAATGAGTTAATGCAGATTGCAGCAGCCGTGGGCTTGGCCAACAACTTTTCGGCCATTCGCTCTTTAGTAACGGTTGGTATACAGAAAGGGCATATGAAAATGCATTTGCTCAACATCCTAAAAACGATGGATGCCAGCGAAGCCGAGGTAGAAAAAGCCAAAATCTACTTCATTAAAAACGTGGTATCCTACAGCTCCGTAAGGGAGTTCCTAGAGCTCGCTAGGGCTGGTAAGGTATAATTAGTTATTGGTTAACTGGTTATTAGTTATCGGTTTATCCGCCTGAATTTACCTAAATTTTGTTTCCCATCAGCGAAAAAACCATGGACTTTGGACGGTCAACTGTGGACCAATTGGACTAGTTAGTTTCGCTCGACTGCATCATCGTCAAAAGTTCGCCTTCAATAGGAACGGCTTTGCCGGTTTTCATGTCCATAAGTACAATAGTTACTGCCGCATCAACCACGGTAGTATCAGTGCCTTTAAGGAACATGTGCTGGCGTATGGTCACACTTTTGTTGCCTATGCGTTGCAGGGTATTCACTATGTTCAGCACATCGCCAAGCATAGCAGGGCGTTTATAGTCAATGTTAATGTTTACAATAACAAAGGCCAACCCTTTTTCTTTAAGGCCCGCCGTTTCAAAACGTTTATCATAGTTCTGCCATCGCGACTCTTCCAAAAATTCAAGGTAGCGGGCATTGTTCACGTGGCGATACAAATCAAGATGGTAGCCCCTTACGGTAATTTCAGTGGTGTGTGCCATATATGGTCGGTAGTCCATAGTCAATGGACAAAAGCAAAGTGGAAGATTAAATGAAGCCCAAAGATGCGAAAAATCAGATGTGGTCAATCATTTTCTTTATAATTTCTTGGAAATAACGGCCATTGTGCGGGCCAAACCAATTCATGGTTCGGGTTTCGTAGGCATTTAGGTGGTAGTGGTCATCGTGGGTAATGTAGCCTACAAAATCGCCATTAAAGCTGTGTACCATTAAATTCAAGCCAGTGGAACTGGCAAAGCTGTCCAATTCCGCCACCAGCTCGCCCGAAAAATCGCAGGGAGTGCCAATCAATAGGGCGTTTCCTAACCTTAGCCCATTCATAAAATGGGGTGTTTCGCCAAACACCCTTTTTACCATCCAGGGCCTCAAGCGCAATGAGTTGTTTAGCCGCATCTGTTGTTCTCCCAAATCAACAGGCAGGTGCAAGGTATTTAGTTGCGTAAGGTAGTTCATGGGGGTATTGTTCCAGCTTTGCATCACTTTGTAATACAAGTCTGCAGCCATTTGCTCAATGCCCAACCAGGGGCCTTTTTCTTGGTAAACGGGGCCCATACTGCCCATGGCACCGGCACCAAAAGCGGCAAAATCAATAGAGGCCATACGCTCTAGGTAATCAACCAGATGGCCAGGGTAGTCGCGGTGCAGTTTCATAATACTATCGTGCAGGTATGTAGCGTGGGCCGCAAAGTTGGCAATAATGGCGTTTTTGCCATCATCTCGGGTAATGCGTATATACCTTAACCATGGGTCGGTATTGGTGCTATCGTTTAGCAACCGGTTATATACCAGTTCCCGGCAGTCCATTTTATTAAAACCGATTTGGGCTTTATCCATATCCATACTAGCCTTTTGGATGGCCAATGCCACGCAATGGGCAATGTGTGCCACAATGGCAGGGTCGTATTTGCCAGCAAAGGTTTCGCCAATAATGCCAGGAGCCCAAGCACCAAAGCTGCTATGGGTATGCGTAGCGGTAAGAAAAGTATTGTTTAATGAGTAGCCAGTGCCAGCCAAGCTATCGTTCAATACTGCCGTTACCGTTGGCGGAAAAATGAGCATGTCTAGGGTTACATAAGCTGCTTTTCGGGTGCCGTTGTCAAACACAAAGGCCCGCACATATACACTATCCAATACCCTCTCAAAGTTGCCGTCTCTGTGGGCATCAATGGCTATGGGTGTAAGGTATGGCGGGGCTAGGTTTACTTTAGCCCAGCCTACCCGCACCGTATCGCCATTGGTTGCGGGCGCGAAATCATCAAGGCGCTGCATGGTCCTTTGGTAATATGCAGTTTGCTCCAGTGGCTCATCTATTACAGTAGTAATGGTGCTAGTCACAAAAACAATGAGCAGCCCTGCTAGTGCTAGAGCTGCCCATGTCAGTTTTTTCCTCATGTTATTATATTACTGCTTTTTCAGCAAATCGCGTATTTCGGTGAGTAGTTTCACATCATCGGGCACTGCTGCTGGCGCGGGTGCTTCAACTTTGGCTTCTTCTTTCTTTTTCAGGTTGTTCATCAATTTTATTACTGTAAACACGGCAAAGGCAATTAAGATAAAATCAATGGTAACTTGCAAAAACGCACCATAGTTAATTGATACTAAGGCTTGCGTTACTTCGCCTGCCGCATCTTTTATTTCGGGCTGTATCTCTACTTTCAAATCTTTGAAATCGACCTTACCTAACAACAAGCCAAGTGGTGGCATTAAAATATCGGAAACGGCAGAACTGACAATTTTACCAAAGGCACCTCCTATGATAATACCTACTGCCATATCGAGTACATTACCCTTCATGGCAAATTCTTTAAATTCTTTTACAAAGCCCATAGTTGCGTGGTTTAGTTGTGAGATGAAGCAATTCTAAACATAAATTGTAATAATTGCAAGCAAGTTGCGGCAAGATATTTGTAGTAACTTGTAGTAACCAACATAAAACAGGATGTCAAAATCAGACGACTTTATCAATAGCCATTTTAAGTATGCCGAAGATGTAGCCCAAAAACCTGCATTGGTGAAACGTTTATTGGCTTTGGCCGGCAAGCGGTTAAGGCGCATTGTGGGCGTGTTTGTTTTCTTTACCAGCCTGCGCGAAAACGCCGACGATATCCGTCGTTTGGTTACATCATACTACGATGGGAAATATAAATCCATTCCATGGGCCACGCTGGTAAAAGCCGTTTTGGGCATCATCTATTTTGTTAGTTTTGTTGATATTATCCCTGACTTTATACCCGCATTGGGTTTGTTAGATGACTTTGTAGTGATAGGTTGGGTGGTAAACGCCATTCGCGATGATTTGGATAAATTTAAGAAATGGGAAGCCCAACAGCCGATTATACTGAATGTTGAAGACAAGCACGGCAATACTAAAGGTTAATGAGCAAGATATAACGGTGTATATACACACCGAGAAACGAACCAATGCCCGCGTGTCGATAGGTAAAAGGGGTGTGACCATAAGGCTGCCCTTCTTTTTAACGCCCGACCAACGCCAGCAGCAAATTGCTTCGTTTAAAGACTGGGCCTACAAAACCTATAGCAGCAAGCCCCAATTGCTGAAGCAAGACAAGGCCAAGAAGTATAAAGATGGCTACATGTTTATGCTCATGGGCGAAGTGTATACCCTAAACCTTGAGGTGGTGCCGTTGGCCTCGTTTACGGCAAGGCTTTATAATAAGGTAGTGCTGATAAGGCTGCCTAAAGAAAGCACCAACGAAGAGCGCGAAAGGGCCATACCTCAGCTTATAAGCCGTGTGGTGGCTAAAAAATATTACACGGCAATGCACCACAAGTTGCTATACCTTAACAAATTGTATTTTGGCAAAACGGTAAACGACTTTAAACTGAAGTATACCAATTCGCTTTGGGGCAGCTGCTCTCGCCAAGGCAATATCAATATTTCTACCAGGCTGCTATTTGCCCCTGAGGAGGTGATGGATTATGTAATGGTGCACGAACTGGCGCACTTAGTACACCCAAACCACAGCGCAGCCTTCTGGAACGAAGTTGAACGCTGCCTGCCCAACTATATGGATCAGGAGCGCTGGCTTAAAAAGCATGGTGCTGAGTGCGATTTTTGAGGGAACGTTTTACTTATAATTGCGCGCTTTGAAACAAATAAACGCTTAAGTTTACAGTATGAATTTGTTTGCATCTGCCCCATTTCGTGTATTGCTGCTCCTTACCTTTTTTGTAACCCTCATAGGCGGCTTTGCTTGGTATGCTGCTACCTTAAAATACAAAAAAGATACAGCTCACCTTCAATTTGTTGACCCTAACAATGAGCTATGGACCAAAGCCAAAACTAAGGCCACGGCTACGCTCGATACATTTACAGCTTTTTACCCGCAATACCCAGCCAATAGTTTTATAAAGTTTACCCACGATGGCCCAAGTGGCTTTAAAGAAGATATCTGGGCCAAAGTAACCAGTATGGGACCAGGCTATGTAGGCATTGTTGTTGAGGCTAAGTACCTTAAAGAAAATGAAAACGAAGTCAACCGCGAGCTTCCGTTAGGGCAAGTAATAGATTGGATGATAGAGCTGCCCAATGGGCAAATAAGGGGCGGCTACACCTCACAGGCGCTGCTGCTAATAGAAGCACAAAAAGAGCCTAGCACCAACAGCGACGACCTTGCGAAGTTTGTTGATAAAATTGCCAACTAGGCGCTAAGCCCAGGTTCCTCCATTTTGGGTCCGTTGGGTTTTTTAAGCTGCGCGGCACCTTGCAATATGGCACATATGCTTTCGGGCGTGGTGCATAGTATGGCCTTTTCGCCTTTTACCAAAATAGGCCATTTAATCAGAAAAGTGTTCTGGCGTAGCATTTTCAGCCAGCCATCTTGATCAAAATCATGACCCTGAATATGGGTTTGATAAAAAGGGTGCGATTTGTCTAGCAATTCTTTGTGATGCAACTGCAACATGCCGAGCAATTGTTGCCACATAGCACCTGTAAGGGGCAGCAGGCTATAGTCCCAGCTTTTCACGTTGGGCGATAAGGTATGGGCATAGGCCAATGTTTTCCGACCTACGTGCGATGCAGAATCGTAAAGTATCATTATCTCATTATCTGCAGTTTTCATGGCGATGTTTTTACGCAAGTAAAAATAATAGTAGCTGTAAGTTAGCAATAATTCTTAAAAAGCAGGTTTGTTGAAAATTAAAAACCAACCGTTGCATTTGAGAGCCTTAATTATTAATTATTGCAATATTGTGGTTTGCTCGTTTTGATAATAAAAAATGTACCTTTGTAGCACTAAACCATTTAACGAACTCCCATCATGACAAAAAACGCATTTTTCCTTTGCCTAGTAGCATTGGTTTTCGCAACAGTAGGCTGTAGCGAAGAAGACAAAGCAAAATCTACTGCAGAAGAGTTTTTGACTGCACTTGACAACAAAGATTTTGAGAAAGCTAAAACATTCAGCTCTGAAGAAACCCACAAAATGTTGGATCTTTTGAAAGGTTTTGCTGACCAAATGCCAGCTGCTGAAGATTCGGCCAAGCCTGAAGCTAAGAAAGTTACTGCCTGCAAACTAGAAGGTGAAAAAGGTACTTGTACTTATTGCTGCGATGAGAAAGGTGAGTCGTCGGAATTGGCTATGGTAAAAGTAAACGGTGAATGGAAAGCCGACATGAGCAAAGAAACCCTTATGGGTGGCGAAGGCGCAATGGACGGAATGGGTGAAGAGCCTTCAACTGACGAAGTTCCGGCTTTGGAAGGAGATTCTACGCTTGAATTGGAAGTTACCGATACAGCTGCGACTACCGAAGGCATGTAATTACGCTTAGGTCTTGCCCTCAACTTTAGACTATTATTGTTGACATGAAAAAGGCTTGGCCTATATTTTTAATAATATTGTTGTTAGTGGGTGGCTACTTTTTGCAACCCAAAAACAAACCCAATAAGCAAGGCGTTTCTTATACCCTAACCGGGGATGAGAAGCGCCTTTTGCATACTGGCGATATTATATTGCGCCGGGGTGATGGCCTAGTAAGCGATGGTATTGCCAATATGCTCAAAGAACCTTTTGACATTACACACTGCGGGGTAGTGCTCGAAGAAAAGGGCAAACTATGGATCGTGCACGCCATGCAAGATAAAGAGCGTGGCTTAGACGGGATTTTAGCCCAAGGCCTTGATCAGTTTGTGGCCGAAAGCCGCCCAAACTCGGTTATAGTGGTGCGGTATAAAACCCAACAGGCGCGCTTGCCCCAGTTGGCGGATAGAATGCACCACTATCTGAAACAGGACATTCCTTTCGATTTGGGTTTTGATGCTTCCGACCCTTCTTCGTTTTATTGTAGCGAGCTGTTACAGCATTTGTACATGGACACCTACGGAACGGATATTTTTCCTATTACCCTTAGTTTGCCCACTGCCGATTTGCTAAAATACACCTACTTGTTTGACACTTTAGCCTTCCAACCGATTATAAATCATCAGCTTGCCAGCAAACCCACCATGGCTCAAGATTAATGCCATTAACATTATTTAATTAAATTGTTGGCGATCAACGAGCAATATAATTGTGTTACTCATCTATTGTAACTAGCTTTGCATAACATTTCTATGAAAGTTTCAGGAAAAACGGCCTTACTTACCCTAATATTAAGTGTAGCCACACTTTTATGTGGCTCCTTTTTGAAAGAAGCTCCCGTACCTGGTGAAAACAAGCAAAGGCATATTGTATTAAAAACCAATGTCCAACGGGATGTTGCCAACAAAATAGACATACATTTTACTCCGCTGTTCGAATGCGATGATGATTATGTAAGTACCACAACCCAAAACTGGGGTGATGGCCTTGCTGTTAAGTATTGCAGCAGCAAATTAAATCGAGTTCAAAAGCAGGTATTAGAGCACACGCCCCGCTATCTGTTGTATTGCAATCTGAAATTAGACATTTGTTAAGCACCGTGCAGCAATTGCTGCATTTCCCGCATTTTACTGCCCATCGCGTTCAAAAGGCTATTTATCCATTTTGACGGTTGCTTAACCATTCCAACAACAGTTTATGAAAACTTCTTTTCGTTTCGATGAGGACGTTACAATCCACAAATTGAGACATTATCTGCCCGAGCAGGCTCCGCTTAAAGATTTTATACACCACAATACCTTGCATGCTTTTCAGCACGAACCATTTGAGCAAGCCGTTAGAAGGGCTTCCAAGATTTTCGGTTTCAAAACCTCACTTAACCTAGCCGAATATCGGGCGCTATACCAAGAACAAAAAATAAGCAAACCTATACTCGAGCGAGTAATTGTCCCCCAAAAGGGTACCCAAGCAGCGGCCCAATGGATGCAAAAATGTACCGAGCAAGAATATGATAATAGCATAAACAAACTAACTGGCCGTTTGCGTAAATACTGGAAGAGCCATTATCATATCGATTTGGATACCATTGTGCATACCAACCTGTTTCGTATACTCAATAGCTATCTCGACCAGGGCATTGCCGTGGTTACATTTCCGGTCGAAAACGGAGGATTGCTATCGGCGCTGAGGACTATAGAAAAGAACACTTATTTCAGTTTCTTTAAAACCAAGCGCGCCAAAAACCTATTGTTCGACGACAGTGTAAACATATATGCGCTACTGCAAATGTTGGTAGGCGATGAAAGTTACTTTGAGCAATATCTTTTCGATCAACAATTTGCACACCCAGGCTGGTCGGGTATGGTTAGTGTAGTTGAAGAGCACCCTCAGTTTTTGCTTGAACACAAGAACATAACCTTGACCGACGTAATTCATCTGGAGTTGCTGCTTGAGATTGACAACCTTGACCAAACCCTGGGCAAAAAGTGGCAGCCGCTAGCCACCGTAGTGCAAGAGCCTGCAATTGATGTACTTAACCCAGGCCCTCTAACCGAACTTGACGAAGTGCTGAACCTTTGGCAAGCAGCCTACGAATGGAGTTATTATGACGAAGTACTTGGAGGCATTAAGCACCGCAACTTGAACCATACGAAAACCAGCACTCCTTCGTTTCAAGCGTTCTTTTGTATTGATGATAGAGAGTGTTCCATTAGGCGCTATGTTGAACAAATTGACCATAACTGCACCACTTATGGTACCCCAGGTTTTTTTGGCATCGACACCTATTATCAACCAGAGAATGGCAAGTTTCATACTAAAATATGCCCTGCTCCAGTAAAACCGAAGCATCTTATAAAAGAGGTAAGCACGGTGCGCTTAGCCGAGCGCGATGTGCACTTTTCTAAATCTACGCATGGTTTGTTGCGTAGCTCCCTTATATCGCAAACATTGGGTTTTTGGTCGGCACTAAAACTGAGCGTAAATATATTTAAGCCAAGCCTTAGCCCAGCAACTACATACTCGTTTCGGCACATGGATAAGCTCTCGAGCCTAACTGTAGAGAACAAGAGCCCAAGCCATGTGCAAGATGGGCTGCAAGTGGGCTATACCGTTGATGAAATGACCAACCGGGTAGAAGCGGTGCTTAAAAGCACGGGTCTGGTAGCCAACTTCGCTCCACTAGTATATATGTTTGGCCATGGTGCCAGTAGCGTAAACAACACCCACTATGCCGGGTACGATTGCGGTGCATGCTCTGGCAGGCCAGGCTCGGTAAATGCACGAGCTTTTAGCTTTATGGCCAACCACCCTATGGTTAGGCAAAATTTGGTAACCAGGGGCATAGCTATACCCACCGAAACAGAGTTTGTAGGCGCCCTGCACGATACTACCCGAGACGAGGTAATGTTTTATGATGAGCAAACCCTATCGCCGGCCAATGCCAAACTGCATGCGCTAAACTTGGGTGTTTTTGAGCAAGCGCTTGACTTAAATGCCAAAGAACGCTCGCGCAGGTTTATGAGCATTAATACCGAATTGAGCGCCAAAAAGGTGCACGAAGCGGTAAAATTGCGCTCGGTATCGTTGTTTGAGCCGCGGCCTGAGCTAAACCATGCAACCAATACCTTATGCATTATTGGGCGCAGAAGCCTTAATGGACAATTGTTTTTGGATAGGCGCGCTTTTTTGAATTCGTATGATTACAGGGTAGACCCCGACGGCAAATTTCTGCTTGGTATACTCAATGCAGCTGCACCTGTTTGTGGAGGTATCAATTTGGAGTACTATTTCTCCAGGGTCGACAATGAAAAATTGGGAGCGGGAAGCAAACTACCGCACAATGTAATGGGCCTTATTGGTGTGGCAAACGGCTTTGATGGTGATTTGCGAACAGGCCTGCCTTTGCAAATGATTGAGATACACGACCCCTTGCGGTTGATGGTAATAGTAGAGCACTACCCCGAAGTGGTATTGAACACCATTAAAACCAACCCAGCCACTTATGAGTGGTTTGATAAAAACTGGGTGATGTTGGCCGTTGAAAACCCCGATACCAAAGAAATTTTGGTTTTCAAAAATGGCGAGTTTTTACCTTACGAGCCATTAGCAACGGAGTTTAAAGTTGTGAAGGACGCAACAGACTTAGTAGAAACCACTTCCGAGAATCTTCCGGTTTACGAAATTCAATAACCCTACCCATGGACACGATTCTTGCCTTATTCATTATAATACCATTTGTGGGCTTTATTACGAGCCTACTTATACCCGAAAAAAACGAGAAACTGATTTCTGGGGTGGCTGTATTTGCCACCGGCATGCAGCTATTTAGCACATTGGTTTTTTTAGTTTATTGGGTTATTGCCAAATTCCCTACGCTCAATATTAAAGAGCAATCTATTTACCAATCAGGGCATTACGAGTTTTTTATCGATTTATACTTTGATAAAGTAACCGCTACCTACCTATTGGTGGGGGCCATACTTACGTTTCTTATAGCTACTTATAGCCAATACTATTTGCACCGCGAGAAAGGGTATCGTAGGTTTTTCAATACAGTTTTGTTCTTTTATTTGGGTTACAACATTACCATCTTTTCCGGCAATTTCGAGACTCTTTTTATCGGTTGGGAAATTCTCGGTGTTTCGTCGTTTTTGCTCATTGCCTTTTACCGAGACCGTTATTTGCCTGTGCGCAATGCCTTTAAGGTATTCTCCATCTATCGCCTTGGCGACATTGGTATGATACTGGCCATGTGGATGAGCCATCACTTGTGGCACCATAATATCACTTTTGCTGAATTGAACAATTATACCGTGGTTGACCACACCTTAAACGAGCATTTGTACCTAAGCGTGCTTATTTCGTTTATGATTTTACTGAGTGCAGCCGTGAAATCGGCCCAGTTTCCGTTTACCTCTTGGTTGCCTCGGGCTATGGAAGGTCCTACCCCATCTAGCGCCATATTTTACAGTTCCTTATCGGTTCATATAGGGGTGTTTGTGCTGTTGCGCACGTTCTCTTTTTGGGAGCATTTGGTCGGCATTCGCGTTTTAATTGGGCTGTTGGGTTTAGCTACTAGTATAGCCGCCACTTTCTCAGGCCGGGTGCAGTCTTCTATCAAGTCGCAAGTGGCCTATTCATCGGCAGCGCAAATTGGTATCATTTTTATCGAAGTGGCTCTAGGGCTCGAAACCTTGGCCCTAATTCACTTTACTAGTAACGCTTTTTTGCGCAGCTACCAGTTGTTGGTTTCGCCATCGGTAGTTACCTACCTCATCCGCGAAAAGTTTTTTAACTATATGCCATCAACCCCAAAACAAGACCCGGCTTGGCTAACCAAAATAAGATACTCGCTGTATGTATTCAGTGTGCGTGAATGGCATTTGGATAGTTTTATGTTCCGGTTTCTTTGGAATCCGTTTAAAAAGTTAGGCCGCTTGTTTAGCTTTTTCAATATTAAAATTGCGTTGGGTCTGTTACCCATTTACATGGCCGGTATTTTCTTTTACCACAACCAACAGTATTTGTCAGCTTGGGTATTAGGTATGCTACCTACCACCTTTGCAATGATTGGTTTTTTGATGATACTAAGGGCATTTGTAGAGCGAAAAAAACCGGTTAACAGTTGGTGGCTAGTGGTATTTAGTCATTTTTGGATAGCCTTGGCAGTGTTATACAATGAGCTGTTCGATTACTCGCACACGGCCATATACCTTAGTGGTGTGGTAGTATCTGCAATGGTGGGTTATGTTAGTTTGCGTTACTTGCTTAAGCGCGAGCCAGGCACCGACCTTAATGGTTTCTATGGTCATAGTTATGAGTATGAGAAACTTTCGGGAGTATTTTTGTTGAGCTGCTTGGGCTTGGCCGGTTTCCCTATTACCACTACTTTCTTGGGCGAAGATTTGCTGTATAGCCACATTCAAATCGACCAGTTTTTCTTGGCCCTCTTCGTTTCAATGAGCTTTGTTTTCTCGGGCTTGGCATTGATACGTATGTATGCACGCTTATTCTTAGGCCCACATATAAAAACGTACCACCAAGTTGGTCACAGGTCGTCATAAACCCTAGATTAAATTATTGCCCGCTACTAGAAAAGGGTCTTAACGTTGCAGTTGAGACCCTGTTTTAATGGTCATTACTTAGCTTGGGCCTTGAATATCAAAAGATTGGTAGCATCAGATTTTCAGAGAATGAGGTTTTTTGACGATTTTGCATCCGATTTTCATGCTTTTCTAAATTAGAATCAATGCCTGATAGGGTAATAGCCAGCATAAAAAAAATAATTGCCCTCAATCAGCAACAAGAAGAGGCACTAAGGGCGGTTATTAAAACTAAAAAAATTAAACGTAAGGAATATGTTTTGCGCGAGGGGCAAGTGTGCAACTATGCTACTTTTATAGTAAATGGCAGCCTTAGATACTATTATTTGATAGATGGGGAAGAATACACAGGTCAATTCTTTTTTGAAGATAGCTGGTATGCCGACTTTGAGAGCTACCTCACTGGCAAGCCTTCTAACGAAAACATAGAGGCATTAGAGGATTGCGAGATTTTACTGCTCTATAAGCACGATTTAGAAAGTCTTTATGTTCAGCATCCCATATTTGAAAAGTTTGGGCGTGTAATGGTAGAAAATGCATTTCTCGGGTTAAAGAATAAGAATAAGATGCTTACACTTGAATCGCCCGAGGAACGCTATCTTTCATTGTTAAACGACCGCCCCTTGGTGTTTAAGCGGGTTCCGTTAAAATACATAGCTTCCTATCTTTCTATTCAACCTGAAAGTTTGAGCCGAATTCGTAAGCGGCTTTATATGGACAGAAACTCTTAACCCAAGTCAATTTTATAGCCATTGTTTCAACGGAACTTTACTTTGTACTAAAACTAGTTACAATGATAAAGCAAATATTGATTGCCTTGATGCTTCTATGTGGCGCAATGGCTGTAAATGGTCAAAACACTATTAAAAAGGCTCGTTTATATGGCGAAGTGGGCCTTGGATTTGGCAAAACGCTATTCTTCGGGAACACCAAATCGAATCTTAACAAAGGACTGGGTGGTACCTTTAAGCCAGGTAGCGGCAACAACCTGATGATGGCATTTTATGTTGCCCCTGAAAAATGGAAAGGATTTGGCATAGGCTCGCGCATTAAAGGCACCTTCGGTATGTCTGTTGAAGGCGATTTTGGCGATAGCTATATTTTCAACTACTACAATCTATCCATTTCCAGCAAATATTACTTGTTAAAGCGAGAATTTAACAAGGGGCTGTACGTTAGGGCAGGTGTGGGCTTTGGTCAGTTTACCAGCAAACGCGACAGTGAAGAGGATAAAGTATACAAGCACCAGTATGGCATTGGCGGAACTTATACAGGTAGTGTAGGATGGTCTTTTCCTATTAAGAAGGTAACGCTAAACATTGAAGCGGAATTTGAATATTCTAACCGTGGTGGCACTATTGACGGGTTGGGAGATGCTTCTTTCGGTAGTGGACAAGCTGGGGGTAATATTTATCTGGCTTTTTAGGGTAAGATCCATATAAAAAAGGGCCACAACGAAAGTTGCGGCCCCGATTTTAATTCTTGCATTTAGCTACAATTACTCAAACTTAATCGTCATCTCCACCCTGCGGTTTTTAGCGCGGCCTTCGGTAGTAGCGTTGGTAGCTATCGGCTGGGTTTCGCCAAAATACTCTACAATTAGTTGTTCGGCTTTCACACCACGCTCGGTCATGGCTTTGGCAACCGCTTCAGCCCTAGCTTTGCTTAGCTTCATGTTCAAATCATCGCTACCTACATCGTCGGTGTGGCCAGCTATCACTAGTTTGTAACTTGGGTTCTCGATAAGGAATTGTGCCAAATCGGTAAGCGTAGCAAACGATGATTGCTTGATAATGGCTTTGCCTGTTTCAAACTCTAGGTTGTCGAAGGCACGTTTAACAATCTCTGCTTCGGCAGCTTTAAGGCGAGGGCAACCTTCGTTATCGGCAGGGCCTGGGGTTTTAGGGCATTTGTCTACATTGTCCAAAACGCCATCGCCGTCCAAATCGCCCCAAGGGCAACCAGCATTATCCCTAGCACCGGCTTCATCAGGGCAACGGTCTACGTTATCTAGCACGCCATCCTTATCGCGGTCTCCCCATGGGCAACCAACATTTTCACGCGGTCCGGCCACATCTGGGCAATTGTCCACGTTATCTGTTAGGCCATCGCCGTCTTTATCACCCCATGGGCAGCCTTTGTTTTCTTTCGGGCCAAATTCGTTAGGGCAACCGTCTTCGGCATTAACTATACCGTCGCCATCTAGGTCAGGGTAAGGGCAACCTTTATTATCTTTCGGGCCAAACTCATTAGGGCATTGGTCTTGGTCGTCGGGTAAGCCATCGGCATCGGTATCGGGGCAGCCAGCAAACTCCCAAACACCTGCATTTTTAGGGCAATTGTCTTTTCGGTTGCTAACTTTATCCTTGTCCCTATCCTTAGGTTTGCCATAAGTTATTGGCACTTTCAAGCCCATATAAAAATCGGCACCATATACGCTGTTGCTAGCTAAACCGAGCAAATTGTTAGTGCCAAAAAACAATACGCCCAAGCGAATGGAACTACCCAACATTACTTGTTTATCCGTATTAACGCTGAATGGTACTGCAAAATCGAACCATTTGTGCTCAAAACGCGGGGTAATGCTGAAGGTGCTCTGTTGGCGCAATTTACTCTCCAAGTTTTTACGACGGAATGAGCCATAGGCCGTAAAGTTGGCATAAAAGCCCCTCCAGATATTATAGTCTACCTGCAAGCTCATCGCCGTTGGCAACCGCATGGTAAAAGTTTCGCCGGTAGTTTGTGTAAAGTTGAAGTTTTTGGCAATAGTGTCGTTAAAGTCTTCAATGGAGTTCACTTCAAAATCGCCGATGTAATAATCGTTTATGTTGGCGTTAAAGTTGGCGCTAATGTCGCCTTTCTGGAACCGAACCCTGCCAATATCCAAAATAGAAAGGCCAATTTTAAGCTTATACTTGTTTTTGTCTTTACGGTAGAGACCCGTTTTGCCGTCCATATCATAGGTATAGGTGTCCTCGCTTTTGCGGAACTCGTACACAAAGCCCATGTCGAAGCCAACGGTAGGGTCTGATATGAATTTGTACTCAACGCCATCGGTATTGAAATCGAAATTGGTACTGTGTCCGTACTTAACATCGCTATTAAACAAAGACAACGTATCGTCGTTAGTGAAGTTGTATGATAAGTCGTCAACAAACAAATAAGCAGCGCCCATACCTTGCAATAACTTGGCAGTTACGGCTCCTTTTAAATAGTGTCTGCCAATTTGGAAAATCTCGCGACCATAGGTAATTCCATACTCGGCCCAACTCATGTATTGCGCACTAAGTCGCTGGTTGCCAAGGTTTTGTTGCCAAAGTTGCGGATAATCCAATCCCTCCCACGATAGCCGCGCCAGCTCGGGCGTTACATTATCAAGGTTAACGGTGGTACGAAAGCGCGAAGTAAAGGCAACCGCGTTTTTATGGCCGATATTGAACGAGAACGACGGGCCCAGCACATCCAAGTTTAAATAAACATACTTGTTGTTGCTGTTTTCCTTAATGCGCAGGTAGGTATCCTGAAAATCGGCATTCTCATCATAATTGGTTCTGAGGTCTTTGGCACGCAGGCTAACATAATTGTTTGAGAAAGTGCCTTGAAAGCTCACCAAATTGAGGTCAAACTTCATTCTGTTATCAACAACTGAGGCGGGTTGTAGTAGCAACCCGTGTACACCCGAATAGTTGCTGTTTGTAAACCCCAGATATTGCTGGGCTTGGATGGTATTGGCCATAGCCAATATTATAATTAGGGTAAACAACCTTAAAGTCAATAGTAGACTTTTCTTCATAGTAAATGGTTTTGGTGAGTCAAAAATAGCTTTTTTAATAGTTCCCAACCCAACATTAGCCAAGTTGATATCCACAAGATGCATGTGTTTTTATCCAATTTTCTTACAATATAAGGTTTTTAAAGGAGAATAAACCAACGCTTTTGGTTTCGCAAAGGGGGTGCCCTACACCGTACTTTAGTATTAACATGTATTCTTCTGTAACCAATTGGAAAATAGTTTTTTCCATACCCGAAAAGTAACTATCTTTGCAGCGGATTTAGAAAAAGTACGTCCGGTTCCGTGATGAATAAGAGTAACTTTTCAATATTTACGCTGGTTTTAGCCGTATTCGGTCTATTTCAAGTTAGTACTGTAAAGGCTGGCGAACTCGCAGAAGCTGAGTTTGACGCCAAAGAAATGATCATGCATCACATCAGCGATGCCCACGATTGGCACGTAGCGGGTCATTTTTCCATTCCGCTTCCCGTTATTTTGTACGTTCCAGGCTCAGGTTTGGATTTCTTTATGTCTAGTGAGTTCCATCACGACGATAACGCTCAAGTGCTAGCGAAAGGCAAATACTTAAAGTACCATGGTGTTATCTACATAGCCGATGAGCATGGCAAATTAGACTTTGGTCATGAAGAGCCTATTGTTGGTAACGAAGTAGCTGAAGAACTTGATTTGATCTCTGGCGAACAAGACGAAGCCCTACCAGTTGATGCGCATGCCGACGTCGCTCATGGCTACCCTAATAACGCCAAACCCCTTGATTTTAGCATAACTCGCAACGTCGCTTCTATTTTCGTTTCCATGTTGTTATTGTTGTTGTTGTTTGGTGCAGTTGCCCGCTCATACGATAAAAACGGAGTTGCCCGTGGTATTGGTGCCTTCTTGGAGCCCTTAATTGTTTTCGTGCGCGATGAGATAGCAATACCCAACATTGGCGAGAAAAAGTATGGCAAATACCTACCTTATCTGCTTACCGTGTTTTTCTTTATTTGGATAAACAACCTAATGGGCTTGGTTCCTTTCTTCCCAGGTGGTTCAAACGTAACCGGTAACATCTCTATTACTTTTGTGTTGGCCGTTATCACTTACGTTATTACTACCGTTAGTGGCAACAAAGACTACTGGATGCACATTTTCTGGATGCCAGGCGTACCAGTTGTTATTCGTCCTATATTAGCGGTTATTGAGTTAATAGGTACGCTTACTAAGCCTTTTGCTTTGATGATGCGTTTGTTTGCAAACATTGCAGCAGGACACATATTGATATTGGCTTTGATTGCTTTGATATTTATTTTCAAAACCGCATACATGGGCTTTGTATCAATACCTTTTGTGGTATTTATGAGTACATTGGAGTTGTTGGTTGCGGCATTGCAGGCATATATATTTACGTTGCTTTCTGCTTTGTTTATTGGTATGGCCGTTGCTGAGCACGACCATGGCCACGAGCACGGCGCTGAAGCACACCATTGAGTTTGATTTTTTAATTATCATTATAAACATTTTGTTATGGCAAGTTCTGGTATTGCAGCTATCGGCGTAGGCTTGGTAGTATTAGGTGCAGGTTTGGGTATTGGTCGCATCGGTGGAAGCGCTGTTGAGTCTATCGCTCGTCAACCTGAAGCCACTGCTAAAATCCAAACTGCGATGATCATCGCTGCCGCTCTAATCGAAGGTCTTGCACTTTTCGGCGTAGTAGCTGCTGCATTGTTGGTTAAGCAGTAAAAAACTGGTTAATGGTCTGCAACGGTTGGTTGCAGACCTTACCCACTTTTAGTTTACGATTTAAGTATTTTTGATTGGCGATTGTTAATCAAAAAGACCAAATCGAAAATCGTCAGTCAAAAATCGAAAAATATCCATCATGGAGTTATTAACCCCCTCGATAGGTTTGGTGTTTTGGGCAACAGTTGCCTTCTTACTTTTGTTGATTTTGTTGCGCAAGTTTGCGTGGACCCCAATTCTTACCTCAGTAAAAGAGCGTGAGCACCGCATTACAGATGCAGTGTTGCAAGCCGAGAAAGCTCGTGCCGAAATGGCTGCCCTTAGTGCTAACAACGAGCGTTTGCTCAACGAGGCCCGTGAAGAGCGCGCCATCATCATCAAAGAAGCCAAAGCCGTTGGCGATAAGCTGATTGCCGATGCTAAAGAGAAAGCCGGTGTAGAGTTCAATAAGAAAGTGGCTGATGCCGCCCGCGAAATTGAGAACCAAAAAATGGCTGCCCTTACCGAAGTGAAAAACTATGCCGGTAAAATGGCCTTGGAAATTGCAGAGAAAGTATTGAAGAAAGAATTTTCTGACCCACAGAAACAACAGAGCTATGCAGCCGAGTTGGTGGATGACCTGAAACTGAACTAATATGTCGGCAATTCGTTTAGCATCGCGCTATGCCAAATCGTTGTTTGACCTATCACTAGAGTTAGGCCAAGTGGAAGAGGTGTTTGCGGATATGAAGCAGGTGGCTGCCGTTATTGGCGCCAGCCGCGAGTTGAAGGTGATGTTGAAAAACCCCATCATCAACACCGAGAAAAAGCACAAAGTAGTGGATGCTATTTTTGGTAAAGACTCCAACAAAATCACAAAAACCTTTTTGACCCTGATGGTGAAAAAAGGCCGTGAAGCCTATTTGGAAGACATAGCCAAAAGCTTCATTCAGTTATACAACAAGTATAAGCACATTACCCCAGTAAAAATTACTACCGCCATTCAATTCGATAAAGCCTACACCGATGAGTTGGTGGCTAAGTTGAAGAGCAAAACAGGCATTGCAAACGCTCAGATAAAAGTGGCAGTAGACGAGACCCTGATTGGCGGATTTGTGTTGCAATACGAAGACAAATTATACGACGCCAGTGTGTCGCACAAACTGGAATTGCTGGAGAAAGGTTTCAGCCAAAACCAATTTGTAAAAGCATTTTGAGTAAGTAGAAACAAAGCATTTAACCCAAATAAAAATTATAATTCCATGGTTGAGGTAAAACCAGACGAGATTAGTGCCATCCTTAGGGAGCAACTATCAAACTTCAAAACCGAAGCAGAACTGGAAGAAGTAGGCACCGTACTGCAAGTAGGTGACGGTATTGCCCGTGTATATGGTTTGAACCATGTACGTGCTGGTGAGCTTGTTGAGTTCGAAAATGGCGTTCGCGCTATTGCCCTAAACCTGGAAGAAGACAACGTGGGTGTTGTATTGATGGGTAGCTGGGATACTATTAAAGAAGGTGATACAGTGCGCCGTACTAGCAAAATTGCCTCTATTAAAGTAGGTAATGGTATGGCCGGACGTGTAGTAAACACGCTTGGAGAGCCTATTGATGGTAAAGGACCAATTGCTGGAGAGTTGTACGAGATGCCATTGGAGCGCAAAGCCCCAGGGGTTATCTACCGTCAGCCGGTTACTGAGCCGTTGCAAACTGGTATCAAATCTATCGATGCGATGATACCTGTAGGTCGTGGCCAACGTGAGTTGATTATCGGTGACCGCCAAACTGGTAAAACCGCTATTGCTCTGGATACCATCATCAACCAGAAAGAATTTTACGATCGTGGAGAGCCTGTATACTGCATTTATGTAGCTTGTGGCCAAAAAGCCTCTACCGTAGCCAACGTAGCCCGTACCCTTGAGGAGCGTGGTGCTATGCCATATACTGTTATTGTTGCATCATCGGCTGCTGACCCTGCTCCGATGCAGTTTTATGCACCGTTTGCTGGTGTAGCTATTGGCGAGTTTTTCCGTGATACTGGTCGTCCGGCATTGATTGTATTTGATGATTTGTCGAAACAAGCAGTAGCTTACCGTGAGGTATCGTTGCTATTGAAACGCCCTCCAGGTCGTGAAGCTTACCCTGGCGACGTATTCTACCTACACAGCCGTTTGCTGGAGCGTGCCGCCAAAGTTATTAATAACGATGGCATTGCCGCTAGTATGAACGACCTGCCGGAATCGTTGAAAGGCATTGTGAAAGGTGGTGGTTCATTGACTGCATTGCCTATCATCGAAACCCAAGCGGGCGACGTATCAGCTTACATTCCTACCAACGTAATCTCTATTACCGATGGTCAGATTTTCTTGGAAGCTAACTTGTTTAACGCAGGTGTTCGCCCGGCTATTAACGTTGGTATCTCGGTAAGCCGCGTAGGTGGTAACGCCCAGATTAAATCAATGAAAAAAGTTGCTGGTACTTTGAAACTTGACCAAGCACAATATCGCGAATTGGAGGCTTTCTCAAAATTCGGTTCTGACTTGGATACTGCCACCAAAAACATTTTGGATAAAGGTGCTAAAAACGTGGAAATCTTGAAACAAGGTTTGCATGCTCCAATGTCAGTTGAGAAGCAAATTGCTATCATTTACGCTGGTACCAAAGGTTTGTTGAAAGAAGTACCTCTTAACAAGGTAAAATCTTTTGAAAGCGAATACCTTACCCAACTAGAGACCCGTTTCCCGAACGTATTGGCCGAATTGAAAGCCGGTAGGTTGACTGACGAGGTTGAGAAGACATTGGTTGAAGTATCTAAAGAAGTATCATTGTTGTATAAATAAGCATGATGGCTGAATGCCTGAATGTAACGTTTCATATTTGTCATCTGTCATTTCTTATTTAATTTAAGATGTCTGGTAAACTAAAGGAAGTACGCGAGCGGATGAAATCCGTAAAGTCTACGCAACAAATCACCAAAGCCATGAAAATGGTTTCGGCGGCTAAGTTGCGCAGGGCTACTGTAGCTATTCAGGAAATGCGTCCTTATTCCAATAAATTATCTGAGATACTGAATAATATACTTATTGCTCAAGATGGTCAGGTAAAATTAGACCTAGCCGAAGAGCGTGAAGTAAAAAACGTGTTGCTGGTAGTATATACTGCCGATAGGGGTCTTTGTGGTGCATTCAATGCCAATGTTATTAAAAAGACAATGGAGCAAATACGCACCAAGTACAGCCATATTGCTAAGGCCAACTTGCACGTAATGACTATTGGCAAAAAGAGCAACGCATACTTTGCTAAAGTGCAGTGCACCGTTAATGGCACATACATAAACCTTTTGCAAGATCGTAGCTTTGAAGAAACAGCTAAAGCTGCCGAATTTGCTATCAACGGTTTTATCAATGGCGATTTTGATGTAGTAGAGTTGGTTTACGCCCAGTTTAAAAATGCGGCAGTTCAAAATTACCTATCAGAACCGTTCTTGCCATTGGTGAAAGTAGAAGCTGCAGTAACACCAACCAATAACAATGTTGCCGATTTTATCTTTGAGCCGAACGAGCACGAGATTATTGATGTGCTGATACCGAAGATTTTGAAAACCCAGTTCTATAAAGCCTTATTGGATACCAACGCCAGCGAACATGGTGCCCGTATGACTGCCATGGACAAGGCTACCGATAACGCACAAGAGCTATTGAAAGAGCTTAGCATTAGCTACAACCGTGCACGCCAGGCTGCCATTACCACCGAGCTTACCGAGATTGTGAGCGGTGCGGCGGCTTTGGAAGCGAATTAGACACAACCCTTCGACTACGCTTAGGGTGACAAGACACAAGACACAAGACTTGTTTCTAGGAATATTTACAAAGCCATCCTTCGGGGTGGCTTTGTTGTTTTAGGGAGTGAGCGTGCACGTTTAGTTATAATTGCAGCGCTGCGTAGCATGAAGTGGAATTATATGCTAATTTAGGCTGTAAAACCGCCCGCCATTGAACAGTAACCTTGAAATGTACAATGCCAAATTAGAACGTTTCTTGAGTAGCTTGCATGCAGAAACACTAGAGACATTGGAAGCCATATCGGTTAACAAAAGCTTTAAGAAAGGTGCACTCTTACTAAAACCGGGAGAGGTGTGCCAGTGGAGCTACCAAATATTAGACGGCATAGCCCGAAAGTATTACCTAAGCGAAGGTAAGCAGATTACTACCGAGCTCTATTTTGTGGGCGATATTGCCATTTCATTCGGTAGCTATGCATTGCAAAACCCCAGCACTGAATATATTGAGGCGCTTACCGAGGTAAAGGTATCAGCTATCAACTATCTTGCTTTTCAAGAAGCCAAAGCTAAGTACCCTAAACTTATGGAGCTAGATATAATGCTATTGGAGTATTATGGCCTGTGGATTGAGGAACGAATGTTACAACTTAGAACCCTTAGTGCGAAACAGCGATACGACTTGATACTGGAGCAAAGCCCAAATATACTTAAGCACGTTCCGCTGGGCATCGTGGCTTCTTATTTAGGCATCTCGCTGGAAACATTAAGCCGCATTCGTGCTAAGCGATAGCTAAGTTTTTTTTGACTTAGGTCAAAAAATAAACCAACCGCGTGTACCATCTTTGATAGCAAGAAAAATAGCGATGAATAAACGGATAATTGGTTTTGATTTGGCAAGAGCTTATGCTGTGTTAGGCATGTTTATAGTAAATTTTAACACGGTATTTGGTAGCCTTACCGATAAAGAAGGCTTGAGTGGATTTTTAAACCTTTTTAATGGAAATTCCAGTACCATTTTCGTAATGTTGGCGGGCATGGGCGTATCGCTTTTTACTACAAAGGGCATAGAGCAAAGCGATTTGCGCAGCAACCTTCGAAGTATCATTTTAAAGCGCTCCTGGTTTCTATTCTTCTTTGGGTTGCTATTTTTTTTATGGTGGCCTGCCGACATTCTCCACTTTTATGGCGGTTATATGCATTTGGCCGCATTGCTCTTGTTTGTGCCTAAGCAATACTATTTAGTAGCGGCAGGGCTTGCGGTGGGGGTGTTTCACCTATTGTTTACGATAGTTCCGTTTGATACTGGATGGAATTTTGAATCGTTTCAATATCTCGATTTTTGGACCATCAAAGGCTTCCTTCGCAACACGTTCTATAACGGCTGGAACCCCATCTTTCCTTGGGTAGCTTATTTTTTTGTGGGGCAGTATCTTGGCCGCCTCAACTGGAATGCTAGCCATACGGCTCGCAACACGATTTTGGCGGGCTTATCATTGTTCATACCCATACAGGTATTGCAATATTATGCGGTACAAATAACCACCAACAGCGATATACTTGCATATATACAGGCCGATTATCTGCCGCCGTTTTTGCCATTTATGCTCGGCACTATGGGATTTGGTATGGTGGTAATTGGGCTATGTATGAAAATAGGAGGGCGGATAGCGCACAACCCTATAGCAAAGGTACTAGCCGAGACAGGAAAACTGACATTGACCCATTACGTATCGCACATTACCATCGGGTTTATACTTTTGGCCATTATTACTGGCAAACCCTTGGATGAGCAAATTATGGACTTGCCAGATACCCCGCCCTTTGTTATTCTTTTGTTTGCCATTTCGTTTTTTATAGTAAGCTGCCTATTTAGCCGCTTGTGGCTTAAGAAGTTTTCCAATGGACCTTTAGAGAGCTTGATGCGAAAAATTTCTGGGTGAATAAGCTGCATTCGTGGTTGTTTTCGAGATTGCCCCACCCCCTCGTCCTTGTCTTCTTTTGACGAGGATGAAACGGACACCGCGTCTGCAGACGCCAGTGCCATACGTAATATTAACTCCTCCTTTTTTCAATCTTACCTCGTAAATCTAAAATCGTAAATAACCATCACTCCACCAATAACTTGCCATTAACGGCCTTGCCGCCGCTGCCAATGCGGTAGAGGTATAGGCCGGGGGGTAGGTTTAAGGTTAGGGTGGTTTGCCCGCCCGCAAGGGTGGCTTGGTACACGCTTTGCCCCAATAGATTGTAAAGCGCCATGCTGCCGCCCTGCCCGCCCGGCAGCTCAATGGTGAGCGTGCCCGTGGTGGGGTTGGGGTAGAGTTTGGCTTCCACGGTGGTGGTTTCGGTTATGCCCGTACAGTTGCGCACTTCTATGTACACGCTATCTAGCCTACTGTTGCACGAGGGGCCAACGTAGTTGGTATCGGTGAGGGTTACGTAGTACCAGCGGCTCTGCTGCGGGGGCAATACCAATTGCTCACGATTAGTCAAAGTATCAATGCCCGGTGCTGCCTGCCATTGGTAAGTAATGCCGTAAATGCTGTCGCCGCCGATTCGGAAGGCCTTGATGGTGCTATCGCTAGCACAAAAGAACGTATCTCTTCCTGCATCGGCTACATACACGGGCAGAGAGCTTAGATTGTAGTTGGGGATATAGGGTAATGCCAATGTTGTTCTGCAATTGTTGTTTAACTGCATTTCAAATGGAACAAAGTTACAAAGAACTCCAGTTTGATTAGGTTGATGAATAATGCCAAGCCTATTATGAAGTCCCATATTGGTATATGGTGAATAGCAAGTGAGGTAGATTTTATTATCTGGCCCTAACTCCAATCCTCCTGAGCGAATAGTGTCAATGTCAAGAAATGACCATAGCTGAACAGCTGAAGAACCTATATTTGCTTGGTTTAGATCAAACTGATACAGGGCATTTTCATCGTAACCTCTTCCAGTAGTTGCATATAAAAATTGTTCTGAGGGTGAAAATTCTAAAGCCGAGTATTTAGCAACACCCGTTGAGGAATTAATCGTTTTAAGGTTTGAGAGTTCTCCATTGCAACGGTTGAAATCGTAAAGTTCAATCATGCCCAACTCTATCAGGCTAAACGCAACTTTATCTCCCAAAATAGAAACTGCAGCATCTCCATACCACAGGTTAGATCTATTGTGCGAGTATCCAATATTTTGAACTTCGGGCCCAATGATAGAATCCTCGGTAATTAAAAATCGATAGAAACTATTGGTAGGAGATGCTACGTTCCTGTTATAAATTTCATGGGTCAAAAGCCACCAATCCTTTCCATTTGCGTGACGAATCACAGCAAATCTCGAATCAATCGGAGCAGTTACTAAACGCGTGTTTTTCTTGTAAACAAAAAGACCATTTGGACCATCATGTACTTCAGTAAAGGCAATATTTGTACATACTTCAAACGGACAATTAATTCTGTCATAGATGTACTGGCTAAACAAAATAATTTTTGATGGAAATTTCAGTAAGAAAGATGCTTTGTAGCTGTTAATGAAATTGTTAATAGAATCACCACCCAAAATAACATTATTACTAGAGTCTCTCAATTCAGATCCTGCTAAGTAAATTATTAATCTACCATTGTCCGTGGACAATGCAGTACTTTGCACAATTGTGTTGGCTAAAGTTGCATAACTTGTTGGATTTAAAGAGTCAAATCTTACACCACACCCAATTCCAAAAGCCCAGTTGTTGTCCAACTGGGCTTTTAGAGGGATGTTAAACACTATTGCTAATACTATGAATAGTTGTAGCTTATTCAATAATAATAATTTTGTCAGTATGTTCAAGGTTACCGTTTATGTAAACTTTATAAAGATACATCCCTTTTACATTTCCAATAATCGTTAAGTCAATTCCATTGGTTCCTTCCGATAGTTTGTAATCAGCAACTAAACGTCCATCAACAGAATAAATCATCAATTTACCTGTTTCCTTTTCGCCCAAAACAATGCTCCCCATGCGATCTCCAGCATAAAAATTTGGCATCAACAGATAAGACTTAGTTTTTGCAACATTGGTTGTATTTACCTTTTCTTGTTGATCGGTCTTGCTACTAGGTGTTATGCAGGTATCCACCCATTCATACCTTAACATGCTATGGTCATAATTCATCAACATCGCCCTAGCCTCAATTACCGAAGGGCCACCATAAAAAATACATTGGTCTGCTATCGCTTGGATGTCTTCCTCCACATCTTCATAGGTTTGAGCACCACGAGCTATATTAAAATAGTATCCAGTATAATCCAGTGCATTGGTCTCCATGTCGTTACTCGGCGAGAGGGCACCTAATCTTGTTTGAAGACCGTTGATGTTAACCTCTGTAAAGCCTGTCAACTCTGTTTCGCGTATATCTCTCTTTATGCTATCAAGCGTAGGCATAAATGAACTAGCGTAACCATTAAAGAAAGTTTCAATTGCTGAATCTTCTTCGAGAACATCGGGTCTTTGAGAAAGACTGGTGTAAAGTCCATACCTACCCCACCACCTATATATTAGCGAATCATTTGGGATTGCGATACTGTCGCCAATAACATCCAATGCATACTTCTTGTTAAAATCAGTTTTAGGGGTGCCATTGCAAACAACACAATTCAATGAATCATTAACTGGAGTGACTTCAAATGTATCTATTGAGGCAAATCCTGGCGCGGGTGCAGATATGCTAATGTCATTTATCATGGATGCAGGCAAAAATTCTAATGACCCATTATTCCTTAAAAATATAGGAGAAAGAGCACCATCGCTAAGAGAGTAAGTCCGTGTGTGTGCAATAAATGTATTCCCTCCAGTAGCTACCCACCTATTGTCAAAGGTAATAGGGCTATTCCATAAAATTCCACCTATAGGTCCGATACGCCCACTATTACTAAGTCCAACGCCTACTGAGCTGTTACTTATAGTATTAGCCTGAAAAGGGCTAAATACATTATCTCCTGCAAAAAGAAAAGATATGCCTGAACTATCAACTTGGTTGCATTGCACCAAACTACCAGCACTCGTACTTATAGCAATGCCAGTAGTGCGGTTCTCACTTTTATTGTCGGCAGCCACATCGTTACAATAAACCTTAGTGTTGGGGCTATTGCCGTAAAATATACCCGTTGACCGTAGTGTAGTTCCTATATGTCGCATGTTTATTTCATTATCGTAAATCTGTGTCTGAGGGGTGTTATAGGTAGTAATACCAGTTGCACAATTGGTAATCACATTACCGTATATTTCCATGGGGTCTGTATAGGTTCCCCCAATTATTTGGAACAGGCTCAAATTGTAAATAGCATTGCGTTCAATAGTGGTAATGGTGTCGGGCCAAGAAATAATATTGTCACGAATAGTGACTGGGGCGTAATTGCCACTTGTGAAAATGGCAGTAGCATGCCTTCCTGAAATATCATTATTTTGTACTATTGTACCTAATAGGCCCGTAGAATCTGGTCCTTGACTCGAAAGGGATATTCCTATTGAACCAGTTATTCCAATAAGACTGTTGTTATCTACAAATGTCTTTCCAGATTTGCTTACCGTGATACCATTATTGGTATTATATAGATAATTCGGTGCTAGTTTTCCAATGTTCACCGTGCCTGTAGCTTTCGATACAAAGATACCTATGTCACTAGTTGCAGAATCGGCGACCGCAACTAACGGAAAAGGATTCCCGATTAGGTTATTATCAATATACAAATTGTGCACGTTTCTTACAGAGATGGCTGTGTCAGCTTTCAATATCCAGCTACCACCACTTCCAGGAGAGCCAATGCTAGTCTGCCAAACGCTATCCACTTCAATACCCACAGCCGCAGAATTTCTACTTGCATATGGCGGTAATAAATTAGCAAAATCAGTGGTGAACAAAAAGGCTGTATCCAATAAAAGAGGCGCAACATTTGGATAATTCCTTGCGACTATATGCTTGTAATTGTTTACCAAATAACTGTTTGATACGGAAATACTTCCCCCACCTTCGGATACTAGGGCATTCTTAGCATCTTTTACGATGGAACTATCTATTATAACTATCCTTCCAAGACTGTCGATAGTTCTGCTTACATAAATTCCGTCCCACATAGTGTCGCAACCAGCTTGGATGGTAGAATTCTCAATGGTTAATGTCTTTCCGGGCAATATTATAACTTTTGCATCTGGAGCAAAACGTAAATTTGGACAGCTATTAAATATGAAATTTTTATCAATGTAAATTGTCCCATTAAATACAATTTCCAAGTTAGTCATAATCTCACCTGTACCAAAAAAATAAGTGTCATCAATCGTTGAGATTTTATCGAGCGATGTAACAATATTACCTGAACCACTGCCATTACAGCAATTTGAGTTGGTGATTAGTGTATCGGATAAACTACAGCCTCCCAGATCTAGAGTAGCTATTACCATACTGAAACTGTTGGCTGAGAATGAAATTGAAGGTGATCCAGCCGCCGAATATATCAACGTAGATCCAGAGTATACTTCCCACGTATAATTATCTGTATAATCTGCATAGACATTTGTTACCTGATAGTGGTAAAGTCCTGAGTCACAAACTAAAGCCTGTCCAGTAATCTCAGGTGCTTCGGGAACGTAGAAGAATTTTGTTAAAGTGTCGTAATAATTACCGTCAGTGTATATCAATGAAACTGGGTAAGCTCCAGTAGGTAGTAACCCATACAATACAGCTATTGAATCTCTAAATGTAGATTGATACAAAATGGTATTACTCAAACCATGAAGGTACCAATCATTGACAGCATAAAAGCAATCGCTGAGATCTTTCAACTCAAGCAGTAAAGATATTGAATCATTACTGGCAGAATAGCAACTTATCTTAAGATTAAAATCAATTGAGTCAACCGTAATAATTGCTGTATCCCTAGTAATCAACGTAGAGTCTGAAACTAAAGTTGGCGAAAACTGATCAGCATATTTACATTGTACGGTCTCAGATAATTCAAGTACAAATGTACCTATTGAGTCATACGAATGCGCAATATAGGATAAAGTATTGGTTTTTGTATTTCCGTCCCCAAATACCCAGTCATATTGAATATTGTAATCTACAGAATTACCTGTATCAAAAAAAATTTCTTCCAAGCGGCAAATATTTACTATCGAAGGATATAGTTGCAATCCGTTAGAATCTCTAACCCGAAAGTATTTTACGGGACTGGTGGCTGATCCAAAAATATTTGATGACCAGTAAAAATACTTTGCTTTATATGTCCCAGCAGGCAGTTCTAAATGAATTAGTTCAGTACTTACTGGATAAATTGGGTTAAGAAATGGCTCAAAGGCCTGAGTGTACTTGTTAAACTTTTCTATTTCGTACGTTACGAATCCAGCTGTATCCCAATATGGCGGATATCCAATCCCTCCAACATAAAACCAAACTGAATCCAAGCAGTAAGAATATTGAAGGGGGTAGTTTTTAGTGACCTCCCAAAAAGCAGTATCTCCTATTACATCTAAGGTCGGTAGAGGGGGAAGAAGTAAAGGTCTGAGGCCTATGCGACGTAATGTCGAAGTTGATTTAAACAATCGCATTTGATAACTTTGACCTATGTCTGTAACTAGCATTTTAGAAATAAACTTATCTAATGTATCAGGATAAATTGTGTCTAAGCTATTCAAACCAACACAAACACCTGAATACAGGATAATACTATCAATATCATAATTGGCGGAATCATCAGCATTTCCAACAAATATTTCGCTTAACGTCTCCAGTGCTCCAAATTCAAACCAAATTTCGTTATCCTTCATGTAAAAAATAGTTTCATCAAGATTAAGCCCATCAATTTCAATAGCATCGGCACAAGTCAGCCCCGTTTTGCCACCGTAGGTGCTTTTGTTTGGGCTGGTGTTGTCAACGAGCGTTACGAAGTTGGCGCGGCCGTCGGTAGGCAGGGCGTGGCCCGTTAGCGCCAAAGTGTTGGCGGTGGTGTTCACGGTGCCCAGCAGTTCGCCCCAGTGCTGCTCGTTGTATACCTGTGCTTTCAGGTTGGCCTCGGTGGCGCTTATGCCCGATAGGTCGGCGGCGGTGTAGCTTAGCTCAAGGTCAAAAATCGGCGA
>JAIXOI010000044.1 GCA_027486795.1 Sphingobacteriales bacterium
AACCACCATCAATTTGAAGGATAGGCTGTAATCTTTCTGGGTCTTCCTTGTTAAGTCCCGAACTCTTGTGTTTCCCATATAAGTCAACTTTTGTGTCAACTTATTTCAGGACGGGACATACAAGGAATAAAAAAAGGCTGTCTCACTCTTTGAGACAGCCTTTTTTTGATATCCAGGCGTAACGTAAGAGGTTAAGCTACTTCAGTAGCACCTTCTACCAGTACTGTGATGTTATTATTCAAGCACTCAATAAAGCCACTTTCAATCTCGAATTGCTTAGTGCCGGTGGCTGCCGAAACGCGAATTGGACCTTTAACCAAAGCCGAAATTATAGGAGCGTGGCCATTCAACATTTCGAACGAACCTCCTGCACCAGGTACTTTCACACCTGTCACTTCACCTTCGTACAACTTCTTCTCTGGGGTTAATATAGTCAACTTCATAATTCCAATTTGGGAATGTGCTAATTTGAAAATTTGAAAATGCCAAACATTGCCACATTTTCAAATTCCCGAATTTTCAAATTAATTCGCTGCCAACATCTTTTTGCCTTTCTCAATAGCATCATCAATGCTACCAACCAAGTTAAAGGCTGCTTCAGGATATTGGTCAACTTCGCCATCCAAAATCATGTTAAAGCCACGGATGGTTTCTTCAATAGGCACCAATACACCCTTCAATCCGGTAAACTGCTCAGCAACGTGGAACGGCTGAGACAAGAAACGTTGAACACGACGGGCACGGTGAACGGTTAGTTTATCTTCTTCGCTCAACTCGTCCATTCCAAGAATGGCGATGATATCTTGAAGTTCTTTATAGCGCTGCAATACTTCCTTTACACGTTGTGCACAGTTATAGTGCTCGGCACCCAAAATCTCAGGACTAAGGATTCGTGAAGTTGAATCTAGAGGGTCAACCGCAGGATAGATACCTAGCTCAGAAATTTTACGGTTCAATACCGTAGTAGCATCCAAGTGACTAAAGGTAGTTGCTGGAGCTGGATCCGTCAAGTCATCCGCAGGAACGTAAACCGCCTGTACCGAGGTAATTGAACCACGCTTGGTTGAAGTGATACGCTCTTGCATCAAACCCATTTCAGTAGCAAGAGTAGGTTGGTAACCTACGGCTGATGGCATACGACCCAAAAGAGCCGATACTTCTGAACCTGCTTGAGTAAAGCGGAAGATATTGTCGATAAAGAACAAGATATCCTTTCCACCGTTCGCATCGCTAGCATCGCCATCACGGAAATATTCCGCCACAGTCAAACCACTTAAAGCAACACGTGCACGTGCACCTGGTGGCTCGTTCATTTGACCGAACACCAAGGTCGCTTGGCTTTTTGCCAATTCAGACATGTCTACTTTGCTCAAGTCCCAGTCACCATGCTCCATGGATTCTTTAAACTCTTCACCGTATTTTATAACGTTTGACTCAATAAACTCACGTAGCAAATCGTTACCCTCACGAGTACGCTCGCCTACACCAGCAAACACTGATAGGCCTTCATAGCCTTTCGCAATGTTGTTTACCAGCTCCATGATCAATACAGTTTTGCCTACACCTGCACCACCGAACAAACCGATTTTACCACCCTTTGCATAAGGCTCAATCAAATCGATAACCTTGATACCTGTGAACAATACTTCGCTCTCGGTAGTAAGATCTTCAAAACGAGGGGGTTTGCGGTGGATAGGAGAGCCGCCTACTTTGCTCAATTCACCGATACCATCAATAGCATCACCAACCACGTTTAGCAAGCGGCCCTTCACGGCGTCGCCAACAGGCATGGTTATTGGCGCACCTTTATCGGTAACTTTCATGCCGCGGGTCAAACCATCAGTTGATTCCATGGCGATAGCGCGAACGCTGTCTTCGCCAAGGTGTTGTTGGCACTCAAGAATCACAACCTGTCCGTTTTCCCTAACAATTTCTAGGGCGTTAAGGATGTTCGGCAGCACTACGCCTTCGCCAGCAAAGCTCACGTCCACTACTGGGCCGATAACTTGCTTAATCTTTCCTACGTTTGACATGGAATATTTTGTTTGCAGAATGGAGTTGTTCTTAAAATCGGTGCAAAATTACTCAATCGGCTCTTATAATCAAATTAAAAAGAACGAATTATCCACAGAATGGAAATTAAGCGTGGAAATCGCAGCGCATTTTACATTGAGCTGGTAAAATTATTTTTTGTTGCTGATAATTTTGATGTTAGCGACTATGCCAATTACCGCTATACCAAGCAGTATTACTTCTACCGAAAAGAACCAAACCGCATACCGATGGTAATCGAAAGTATGTATAACTGCTACCGTGAGCACCAGTGCAAGTTGGATAAGCATTAGATAACCTGCATAGCAATAGAGTTCCCTATAGCCAATGGGTAATGGCTTCTTCTTTAGCCAATTATAAAAAAGGAGGAGCCCAAACACCAAAAGTAAGTGAACATAAAAGTACTTGTCGATAAAACTGAGAGGTATCATCAAAGCGAAATTTGACGACCAATGCCAATCAGTAATCTGTTCCACCGAAAGTGTTTTTAACTGCCTAGAGAGTTGCCATTCATCCAATTCAGGTTTTTGCGTCATTTCCAATGTCATGTCGCGCGCATTATAAAGCTCTACAAACTCCGTTACGTGCAACCTGTCATACCCATCGGCTCCTATGTAGTAGTGCTGCACTTGGTCTGCTATTTTAAGCAAGTATGTTAGGGGCAATTCTTTTAGTATTCGTTCATCATATTTTTTCTGGAAATCGAGGGTATTGTGTCCGTTATTGAATAACAAGGTATCCATTTTGCGGTCGTATCCTCCAATTAGCATCGTGTCAACATCAAAGCCCAAGTACTTAAAGTTTTGATGCGCAGCCATTGGCAATACCATGATGCTATCAACTTGTTGCAAAACTTGGGTGCTTACATTAGTGTGGTTGTTGGCAATATCACGCTGTATTAATGTCTTGGCCATATCGGCGTGGGTATAGAAAAATTGCTTAAAGGGGAATTCAAACGTATATGGGTCGTGTTTTCTGGCCAAAAATTGCTCTGGCATCCATATGGCCGAGATGAAAAGAACAACTGGCAACGCCATTGGCACTATCCACTTTTTAACAGGAATATTGTGCCGGTATAACTCGGCAAGCACAATTAGCAGCATTAGTGGCAGTGCAAACCCCATTCGGGGGCTAAGTATAAAAGTTAACAGCGCTAAAAACACGATAGCGCTTCCGTATCGAAGATTTATCCTCTCACTTTTGGCTCCAGCTATCAGTTTTACCAACAACCAAAGCTGTGCTACCAACAGCAGCGTGCACAGTGCCTGTGAGGTTATAAAATGTTCATACTGCCATATACTGCTTGCTAATAAAAAAAACGAGCTGCAGCATAATTGCACAGCCATTATTACTTTGCTAAGGTTACCTGTTTTAATTTTTGAAAAAAGAGGCTGGTCGAAAATGTTAAAAATAAGAATACCCGTGAGCAGCCCCATGATATGCTGCACTGCAGGTATAATAGTAACAGTACCCGATAGCTTCATTAAGCCTGCTATGAACATTGGGTATACAAAGCTGCGCGTGCCTTGATGAAATAGCGTACCATCTTCGGCCAAACGAACCGCAGGTAAAAAGTAACCGAAAATATCGCCGTCGGCAAATGGCACAGAAGGCAAACTAAACCGGCGTATAGCTGCTATAACAAGCACAATGCCGAATATGGCATATCGAGGTTTTATTTGTAGCAGGTTACTGGTGGCCGACATAAATGGTTTTTGCTCGGGCGGAAAATAAAAATAAATAATAAGTTTTGCTTCAATGCTAGCCTAAACTAGTTAGAAAGCATCATAGTTTACTCAAAAAAGCAAGAGTGCGAGTGATGTTTCAGACCTATAGTGAACGTTAAGATACAAGATGCAAACACAAGGCTCGGTGCTATCTCTGTATCTTGCAGGGCAATCACCATAGTTTTAGTTATGAGGATAGAAGAAGTAACAAACCATAGGTTAGCTAACGAGTTTTTGGAAGTACCAACCTTGATATATAAGCACGACCGGAATTACATAAGGCCTCTTGACGACGATATTAAAAAAGTATTCGACAAGGAGAAAAACAAGTATTTTAAGCACGGTATCCTTTGCCGCTGGGTGCTATTTGATGACAAAGAAAATGCCATAGGTAGGGTAGCGGCATTTATTAACGATAGTACCGCCTACAAATTTGACCAGCCAACTGGTGGTATGGGCTTTTTTGAGTGTATCAATAACCAAGATGCTGCAAATGTGCTACTCAATACCTGTAAGAATTGGTTAACCGCAAATGGCATGGAAGCCATGGATGGCCCGATTAACTTTGGCGAACGGAATAATTGGTGGGGTTTGCTTATTGAAGGGTTTGACCCACCTAGCTACGGCATGAACTACCATATGCCCTATTACCGAACCCTGCTTGAAAACTATGGCTTTCAGCTGTATTTCAACCAACTTACTTACGGTTTGGGGGTAAATGACGAGAGGCCAGAAATTTATTACACCAAAAGCAAAAAACTCTTGGCCGAAGACCCTAACTACCATTTTAAACACATCAACTTTAAAGAGGCGGAGAAGTTTACCGAAGATTTTCGCACTATATACAACAAGGCATTTGTAAACAGCCGCGAAGGCCTAAAGGAAATGAGCAACGAGCAAGCCCAAAACCTGATGCACGCCATGAAGCCCATTCTAGTTGACGACCTAGTTTGGTTTGGCTATTATAAAGAAGACCCCATTGCCATTTTCTTTATGATGCCCGAGCTAAATGGGTATTTTAAGCACGTAAACGGCAAGATGAACTTACTGGGTAAGCTTAAGTTTTTATACCATAAGTATACCGGCTCAGTTCGAAAAATGTACGGTATCATGTTTGGTGTAGTCCTCGAACACCAAGGAAAAGGTGTTGAAGGGGGCATTATTATGGCCGCCAATGCAGTGGTGCAGCCCAAAAAGCGCTGGGACGACATGGAGCTTACCTGGATTGGCGATTTCAACCCCAAAATGATGAAGGTAGCCGAGAACCTTGGTGCCGTGGTAGTGAAAAAACATGCTACTTTTAGATATCTGTTTGACCGCACAAAGCCCTTTGAGCGTTACCCTATGATAGATTGAGGGGCAATATTCTTAGTGCATTAAATATCCTTGCCTATATTTGAGCATATGGCAACTCAAGCAATGCAACGCAGTGGCAAGCAACTTCAATTTAGGTTAATAGCCCTTTTGCTCGGTTTGCTGTTGGGTTTGGTTTTAGCTACCCTGGCATTAAGGCATTATAGAGCGAAGCAAGCCCCGCATTTTTTCGGTAATTATGTTATCGAAGGGTTTCAGCCCCATCCATACCTAGGCTATGCTCCTAAGCCATCTAGCACCCTCAACTCGTGCAAAATGCTTGAACTTGATACTATTTATTGTGCGCAATATCTAGTGGACAAAAGCGGCAGGCGGCAAATGCCAATGTCTGATTCGGCTAGTGCGCATCTAATGTTCTTTGGCTGCTCGTATACTTATGGCGAAGGGGTGAACAACACCGAAACATTTACTCACCTATTGGCGCATATATTGCCCAATTACCAAGTTTACAACTTTGCTTATAGTGGCTACGGCCCGCAGCAAACATTGGCCAACCTTGAGTTTGGCCACATTGCCAGCGAAGTATCTCAACCGCATGGCTATTGCGTTTACATGCTGCTACCAGAGCACATTTCGCGGGCAGCGGGTGCGCCTTATTACATTCAAGGTTGGGGTACTAGCTCGCCGCATTATGCTATGCAGGCCGATTCGCTAGTTTATTTTCCCAATCATAAAGCATGGCGCCCCACCTATGTAGCCTTTCAGCGCTTTTTAGGTTGGTGTGGCTTAGGTAGTTTTGTTTATCCCCCGCCTAAAACATACACCCACCAAGAGGTTGATTTAACCGTAGCGATACTTAAAGAAGCACAAGCCCGATATTTGGCCCTATACCCTGAAGGTCATTTTGTTGTAGCGCTACCACCTGCAATAAGTAACGAAGAGAACTTTGTTCAAATAGCCGATGCATTAACCAAGCAAGGCGTTTCAATTTGGGACTTTCACTCAGCCTTTCATTTAAACTCTCCGTGGGCCATCTATGGCGATGGGCACTTGAGCTCCAATGGCCATCAAGAAGTGGCGAAATTGTTATCAAACTACATTCAATAAGGTCATTTAAATTGTTGAAGTTTTAGCGTGCTAAGCAATGTTAAATGCGCTCCCGTACCCTGTTTAGGGTAACCATTGTCATAGAATTGTCAAGAAAGAGTTTGAGTGCGCTTCGCCATGAACTAAAGGTCGAATATTGCAGTCTTATTCGTGAACATTACCAAAAACAACTTACTCATGTTTCGCAATTGTATTTTTATACTATTCTGTTCAGTGATGCCATTTTTGGCGTCAGTATCAGTTTTTGCCCAAGGCGCTCCTGTGGCCGACACGGTTACCCTTGGCGCAGGCTACGTAAATCAGGTTTATTACAGTATCGTTTCGGGCCAAAAAACAACGGCCCCAGTAAGTGAGTGGGATGTTGCTTTCCAAGCCAACGGCATTACTTACGGTGTATGGGTAAACAGGACTGCTGGCTACACGGCCCATTTGGTGCCAAACCTTGATGCCAGCGATTGGGGCACTGCTGTTGATACTACTGGCTTTGCTAGCTGGCCAACCCTTGAAAACGGAACAAGCAGTTGGGCCGATGGCGCATTCAACAAAAACGCAACCAGCCAGTTCGATGTGGGTTGGGGTCTTTACACAGGCCCTCCGGCACATGAAGTAAATGGCGATTCTATTTATTTGGTCAAATATGCCGATGGCTCCTTTAAACAGCTTTTAATCGAGAATTTGAATGTGAACAGGTATGTGTTCCGTTTTGCCGACCTTGATGGCACCAACGAAGTGGTTGATTCTGTTCTGAAAGACAACAATCGAAATTTCTCTTACTACAGTTTGAAAAATGCAGTTGAAATTGACCGCGAACCTTCAAACCAAGACTGGGACCTTTGGTTTACTAATAGCCTAACAGCAAATGTAGTGGTAGGCCCCCCAGGCACTCCGCTAGGCACAGCCTCTGGTGCGGTGTACATTAACCGCGGTATTCAATCTGTTCGCATATTTGGTGCTCCTGTCGATTCGGCTGATTATTTGACAGCCACGTTTGACAGCACCATTTATAAAATTGGCGATACCTACCGTGTTCGCGTTTCAAACCCTCCCCCAGGCGGTTGGGTAGTAGTTGATAGCAATGTTTACTTTATCAAAGCAAAAGACACTGAGATATACAAGTTACTGTTTACTAGCTATGAAGGACAAAGCACGGGTAAAATCACTTTCGAAAAGACCCAAATGACCAACAATGCCACCGGAGTAAATGATATTGCCAGCACTAATACCGTTGTAATTTTGTACCCTAACCCTGCCAAAGAGCAATTGAACGTGGTATTGGATGCAAACCAAGCTGGTATGCATAATATAACCGTAACCGATTTGGCAGGTAAAGTGTTATACAACCAAACTATTGGGGTAAATGGGTTGCAAAACTTAACCATACCTGTATCCAATTTCGCAAATGGTCTATATTTGGTTTCAGTTGAGGCCAATGGTAACCGCAGTGTTCAAAAATTTGTAAAACAATAATGCCTAATAAAGCTCTAGCTACTTTAGCGTTCATCATACTTAGTATCCTTGGCTTGGCGGCCCAGCAGCGAACCATTACGGTGGTAAACGATGCAGATGGCAGCCCAGCTGGGGATGCTTATGTTTTGGTAACCGCTTTAAACGGGGAGGGCAAAAAATATTCGGTGCTTACTGATGCCAGTGGGGTAGCACCCATAAAATACTCTGGAAGCGTTTACATCGAAGTTTCGCATGCGAGCTTTGTTCCTGTTACTGATACTTTGAAAAACGGCGAAAGTAAATTGTATCATTTGTTGCCACTGAATATACAAGTGCCCGAGATGGTGGTTACTGGTCAGTTTACCCCCGACGACCCTAGGCGGTCGGTTTACTCTGTAAAGGTAATTGACCTAAAAACCATTGAACGCCGCGGTGCCACCAATTTGAAAGAACTGTTGGGGCAAGAATTGAATATGCGCATTACCCAAGATAATGTGCTGGGCAGCGGACTAAGTTTGCAAGGTCTTAGTGGCGAGCAAGTGAAATATATGGTTGACGGTGTACCGATTTTGGGCCGTTTAAATGGCGATATCGACATTAGCCAGATTAACTTAAACGATGTGGCCCGCATTGAAGTTATAGAAGGCCCTGTATCGGTTCAGTATGGAACCAATGCCTTGGGTGGTGTTATCAATATCATTACCAAAACCGAACAAGCAGATAAAATAAATACCTCGTTAAACAGTTATTACGAGAGCAGGGGCACCTACAATTTCGATGTATTGGCAGGGTTTAGGGTAAAAAAACATTTTTTTGGGGTAAGTGGTGGCCGTTGGTTTTTTGATGGGTACGACGAAGACAAAACCTTGAGAGATGTATCATGGAATCCTAAGGAACAATACTTTGGCAACATAAAATATGGCTATGCCTTTAAGCGCCTGCGCCTAATGTATAGCAGCAACTTCTTTAATGAAAAGGTTACAAACCGTGGTGAGCCCCGCGCGCCATTCAATATAACCGCATTCGACGATTATTATTATACCTTCCGCAATGCCAACTCCTTAACCCTGAGTGGCGAAATATTGAAAAATCATTACCTCAACCAAGTTTTTGCCTATTCTTTCTTCCGCCGCAAAAAGAACACCCTTTACAGAGACTTAGTTGAGTTAACGGAGGTCCCTGCCGAAGATCCTTCATTGCACGATACTACAACATTCAATGCTTTTTTAGCCAGGGGTTTTATAAGCCGAAACAAAACGGACAAGAAACTCAACTATCAAATTGGTTATGACATAAACCTTGAAAGTGCCAGCGGCAAAAGGATAAAGGATAACAAGCAATTTATTGGCGACTATGCCGCATTTGGAAGCATAAGTTATGTGCCTTTTACTTGGTTAACTATACAGCCAGGCATGCGTTACTCATACAACACGGCTTACAAAGCCCCAGTTACGCCATCGGTGCATTTTAAGATAAACCCAGCTGAGAATGTTATTATTAGGTTGTCGTATGCCCGAGGATTCAGAGCACCTTCCATCAAAGAACTCTATTTTGATTTCTTTGATATCAACCATAATATTTATGGCAATCTTGATTTGAAGGCCGAATATAGCAACAACCTTAGTGCGCAGTTGAGCTATTCCAAATTGGTTAAAGAAAACCACTTGCTGAAATTTACCCCCACCCTCTTTTTCAACGACATTAAGAACGATATAGAGTTGATACAGGATTACAGCGGCGATGGCGGCTCAGGCAATGTATTACCTTACACCTACGGCAACCTGAGCAGCAACCGTATCGTAGGTTTCAATTTTACAACCAGTTACCAGTTAAAAGAGAATTTTACCATAGGCTTATCAACGGCCATGAACGGAAGGAAATACCAGTTTAATGATACGCTTAGTTCAGATGGGTTTAGGTTTAGTCCTGAGTTTTCGGCCAATGCCAATTATGTAATACCTAAGATTAAACTGCGTTTAACGGTATACTATAAGTACAATGGCCAGTTTATAACCCCATATATTGAGTCGGATGGTTCGGTGGCCGAGCAAATTATCGAGCCATATGGCCTACTCGATTTTACTATGGGCCGCAGTTTTTGGAAACAACGCATAACCATAGCGGTAGGCGCCAAAAACCTCTTAGATGTAAACCAGGTAAACACCAACGGCGGCAGCGGTGGTGGTGTCCATAGCACCGGCAGTGCCAGTGTACCTATGGCATGGGGGCGCAGCTATTTTGTGTCGTTAAAACTTCAATTCTCAAAGTCGTAAGTATATGCAATACTATTTAGGTTGTTTAGTGGTATTGATGGCTTTGATAACTTCGTGCGTGAAGGATGAAAAGCCGGTTGACAAGCCCTCTATTGTTGAAACCGTGCAGATACCCATGGGCGCTGAATACGAAGATCAATTTTATTTTGACTTGGAAAGTAACCAGACCGTTAAGCGGGTTTCTCGCTTCGATTGGGATTTGGCATTTGAATCTACTGTCGATGGGTACTTAGTTTTTATCAATGGCTACAAGTTTATGTTTGCCTACAACACTGGCAAAACAAAGTTTGATAGCACCTATACCTACAGTGCCCTGCTTAGGCGCTGGGATGAGCCCGATGGAGATTTGGGCAAAACCGCATTTGGCGAATGGGGCGATGTTACATCGCCAGGAACCGTGATAGGCAAAGGCAATATCTATTTAGTTGACAGAGGCTACAATGTAAACTTGGATACCTTTGGCCTACGAAAAGTAATGGTAAATGGTTTGGAAAACGGTAACTACAGCGTAAGCTTTGGCGCATTAAACAGCGCTACCCCCACAACCGTGGTTATACCAAAAGTAGAGGGCTACAACAAAGTGTTTCTGAGTTTTGACAATGGCGGTGAGATAGTGAGTATTGAACCGTTAAAAGCAAATTGGGACCTTAACTTTACACGCTATACCCATGTGTTTTATGGTCCGGTACCTGGGTTTCCGCCAACCGACACGCTACCTTACCAGGTTGTTGGGGTATTGGGCAATTACCTAAATGGCGTTGAAGTAGCGAAGCTTGATTCGGCAAATTTTACTGCCTTTACTTTGGCCGATGCTGCTAGTGTAACCTTTTCGGGCGAACAGGACGCATTGGGGTTCGATTGGAAGAACTTTACCCTCAGCGATGAAAACTATGAGGTGGAGTCGCAAAAATTGTACATCATAAAAAGCGTTGAAGGCAATTATTACAAGTTGCGGTTTGTTGAGTTTTACAACAATGCAGGCACCAAGGGCTATCCTACATTCGAGGTGCAACTATTGCAATAAGGGGCTTTACATTCTAAAAAGGCCATACTTAAGTATACAGTAAATGGCCCTAAACCCATCCTTCCAACTTATTTTCTTGCCTTCGGCATAAGTGCGGCCGTAGTATGATATGCCCACTTCGTATATACGCACATTGGGCAAGCGCGCTATTTTAGCTGTTACTTCAGGTTCAAAACCGAAGCGTTTTTCTTTTAGTTTCAGGCCCTTCAACAAATCGCTGCGGAATAGCTTATAGCAGGTTTCCATATCAGTTAAGTTCAAGTCGGTAAACATATTCGACATGAAAGTGAGCATTTTGTTTCCTATGCTATGCCAAAAAAACAAAATGCGGTGCGGTTTACCGCCCATAAACCTTGAGCCATAAACCACATCGGCAAAACCTGAAATAATAGGTTTTAGCAGCAAGTTATATTCTTCAGGGTCATACTCCAAGTCGGCATCTTGAATAATAATATAATCGCCAGTAGCCTCCTTAATACCGCGGTGCAGCGCCGCCCCCTTTCCTTGGTTTTCCCCCTGTTCATAAAGCCTAATGGGTATATCGGGATTTGCTTGTATGTAGCTCTTAATAGCATCAAGGGTATTGTCTTTTGATCCGTCATCTACAATAACCACTTCCTTTTTAAAGCCACCCGCTAGCACAACGGATTTTACTTTGTCCAAAATATGGTGGATGGTTGGGCCTTCGTTGTAGGCAGGAATAACAATAGATAAGGTAAGTGTTTTCATAGCTCGCGCGGCTAAGATATTACTATTTTGCTTTTAATAGTTCTAATTTAATAGTGTCAACATATAAAGTCTGACCGGGATTCTCAAAATAGAGAGCAATACTGTCAGCATCGGCTCTTTTATAAGTAAGAGGCATTTCTGCCTCTACCAGATACCAAGTGTTTGGCTCAAATAGCCATTGTAGTCGGGTATTGCTAAAGTACCGCTCTTTTCCATCCTTGTAAAACCGCATACCCAAGCGCGCCATTTTCCATTCATCCCATTCCATTTGGGTATAGTAAATATTTGCCGACACCCGAACCCAATCATCGTTGGTATGAGCAGGCATTGGGACAGCTTTTAACAAAAAGTCAGTATTGTCTTTACCCGTTACAAACAACCTTTTATCGCCAAAGCCAGCAACAGTATCAGTAGGTATTACGGTGGTTAAAATATTTTTATATGCCAACTTCTCATCATCTGGAGCTTCAAACGGCAGGTCAAGGTATTTCCTCAACTCTTTACCACGCTTTTGTTTGATAAAAACCTCTACCCAATACTTTTGGCTAAGGCCTTCCGGATGCATAGCACCATTAAAAATGTGGCATTCGTAGGTTTGCACCAAGTTAAGCCAAATAAAAGCACTTACAATAGATAGCAGAGCAAGCCACCTCAACTTTCGGGCCAATGCCCATTGGCAAAATGCTGCAAACGGTATGAGCCATACTGCATAAGACTGCACCATAGCCCTAGAGCCAAAACTGCCGCCATACCACCAAATATCCCAACTGAAAGTGATGTAGATATTTAGGATGTTGAAAATTGCAACTGCCCAAAACAACTGGCGTTGGTTAAGGTATAGAGGCACTAAGCCGGCAAGAGCAAAAGCCATAATCGGCGTGTAAACTAACCACCCTTTTTTAAAGCTAAATAGCCCATCAAACAAATGAGGGCGCAGAAAGCTAAAGCCTTGGTCTTCGTAGCTATATACTAGCCAATGGCCACTATAGTACTTCCAATAGATAAGTTGTAGGCTACCCACTGCAACCATAATCAATACGGCAGTTAGTATTTGCCAATGATGCTGCATGATAAGTTGCCATTTGCGCTGCAGGGTTTGTTTGTTGTATACGCCCCATATAATTGGTAGAAGCACACAAATTACCTCAGTCGGGCGAGTGAGGCTCGCTAAACCACAAAGCAGCCCAATCCCAGCTGCTGCGAGCATCGTAGGGTTTTGATGCCACCGTATGGTAAGGTAAAGCAGCGCGGCATACAAAGTAAATAGGTGGTTGTGGGTCATGGCCCCATCAAACGAAACATAATTGAGGTAATTAGTAGCCACCACAAGCAATATAAGGCTCATGGCTACGGCCTTATCACTAAAGTAGCGCAGCAGTATGTTACGCATCAATGCCAAGCCAGCCAAAGCATAGCATATAGCGCCAAAAAAGACGGATGCTTGGTATGGATATGACAATCCGTCGGCAGGGTAAGAGGTGAGTTTGGCCCACAAATGCCCCATAAAGAAAAAGGGCAAATAAAAAATACTCTGACCCATAGAGTATTTCATAATGTAGTTGCCCGTGTCTACAGGAAAAGCATGATAATTGAAAGGTGCTGGCTGGTATTGAGCCATTAAACCATCTAAAAAGTGCAGGCCACCCAAATCATTATAAATAAATAACGCAGGCAAGTATAGGTAGTACCCAAAAACATCCCAACTCAACACCGCCTCGGTACCTGTAAAAGTCCATTTTGGATACAGGAAAGCAGCAATGATTAATGACACTGCAGCGACAAGCCAAGCTAATAGCGAAATAGGATTGGTTGACTTTTTTAACAATTGAATGCCTTTTTATACTAAGATTAATGATTATTAGTTAAAAGTAATCAATAGCATGCTAAAAGGCGATTAAAGCCAACAGAAAACTAGCAATTAATTTAAATGGGGATTGTGGCTTATCTGTCGCCACCACGGCCATAGCCGCCACCGCCACCGCGGTTTCCACCACGGTCGCCGCCACCATAACCACCACCGCCACGGTTTCCACCGCCGCCGCCGTAGCCACCACCGCCGCCACGATTGCCGCCGCCACCACCGTAGCCGCCACCGCCACCAAAGCCACCACCACGGCTTCCGCCACGGGCGTCACCTTCTTTCTTAGGCTCTGCTTTGTTTACTACAATGGTACGACCCATGACTTCAGCGCCGTTGAGGGCCGCAATAGCTTTTTGACCTTCTGCTTCATCAGGCATTTCTACGAATCCAAAACCTTTGTTCTGGCGCGTCATCTTGTCGACGATAATTTTTACTGAATTTACGGTACCGTGTTCTTCAAACAGGCCTCTTAATTCTGCTTCTTCTAACTTGAAAGGTAGGCTTCCTACGAAAATGTCCATGATGGTGTTTTAACAGTCACTCATCAAATATAATATATTGCTTTCGCATTTTCAGTAGCTAAATGTAATCTTAACAAACATTTTTAATTGTAGCATTAAAACAAGATGCCCGCTCGCAAAAGCACATACTTAAATGCTTGTTTATCTTTGTCTTCTGTTTTTACTTTAATGCCGTTGGTAAAGTTGTTTACAAAGTTAACCCCCACCAACAAGGCGGTTCTGTCGTTAAGTGCATATTCAATGCCTCCTCCTACGCTTAGGCCCAGCGCAAACAGTGGAGCAGTAAAAACTGTTTCGTTGTTTTTATCCAGCTTCTCGTTTTCGTAGCCTAGCGCATCACTATCAACCCTGCTACCCACTTTAAAGCCAGGCACAAAACCAACTTGACCGTAATAAGTAATGTAGCCAATTTGGTTGGTTTTTAGCTTTAGGCTAATGGGTATATTTACATATTGCATTTTAAATCGCGCATCTATTCCGTTTCTATACCCCAACGAGTCGCTAGGGTATACCAATGTATCGTACACCGCATTACCACCTATCAACACCCCAGTCACCCCTGTTTCGAGCACATAGTTTTCTTGGTTTTTTGCCAAGTTTATATTCAGCAGCAAACCATATTCAAGGCCCATGCGCACCTTACCACTGCTCACGTTCTTATCGGCACCCTTAAACCAGCTTATAGCAGGGCTTGCGGTTATTCCTACCCTAACTTTTTGGGCATTACTTTGGGCATTTATGATCGAAAACATAAAACCTAACATCACAATCAATACTATTTTCTTCATCTGGGTCTATTTTAATCTCGAATACCGTAATTTTAAGCGGGTTTTGGATAATATGAAAGCAAACACAACTTTTTTAAGAAATTTCTTTTTACTCGCACTCGTGGTCGGCACCGTGCTGTCGGGCTGCAATTGTAACAAATTTAACAAAATTCCCAATGTATCGGGTATTGAGGTAAATATTGATGTGCAGCGTTTTGAATATGACCTATTGCAAGTTGATACTGTAAATTTGGAACCTAGCCTTGGTAAACTGGAAAGTAAATATCCTGAGTTTTTGGATGTTTGGGGAAATCGCATTATGGGTCTCGGTAGCCTGCATTTGCAGAGGGCGCAAACGCTTCAAAATTATTATTACTTCTTGACTGATACATCGATAAGAAACTTATTGAGCCAAACGAATAGTGCATTTACACCCTTTGATGAACAAAAAATGCTATTGGAAGATGCATTTAAACGTTACAAATATCATTTCCCAGGCAAGCCAATACCTAAAGTGATAACCTGTATTTCATTCTTTGAGCGTGCTGCCGTTACTTACGACACCACCATACTAGCTCTCAGTTTGGATATGCATATGGGCGCCGATTTTCCTTACCCTACCAGCATACCCCAGTTTGTGCAACAAACCCTTACCAAAGATTATTTGGTGCCTCATGCAGTAAAAGTAATGTACGGAATGGCTTTCGAATCGGAGCCCAAAGAAGGTACCTTGCTTGCCGAAATGATACACAATGGCATACAGCTATACTTTATGGACCTTCTGCTGCCAAACACACACGACCACCTAAAAATAGATTATACTTTGGCTCAAATGCAATGGTGCCAGCAAAACGAGCCCGAAATGTGGAATTTTTTCCTAGAAAAGGAACTGCTATATGGCACTGATATGTTGACCAATCGCAACTATGTTTATCCTGGACCCTTTACCAGTGGCATGCCGCCTGAGTCGCCGGGCAATGCGGGTAGCTGGTTGGGATGGCAGATTGTAAGAAAGTACATGAGTGAATACCCTGATACCCAATTTGAATCGTTACTGAAAATGGATGCGCAGGAAATACTTTCGCGCTCAAAATATAAACCTAAACACACTTGGCTATGAGAACCGGCTCTCTATATCGCACTATTTTTACCCTCGCTATTGTTATTTTGCTGGTTTGGGTGTTTTCAAACAAATTGTTTGATAGGGTACCTACCGGGCACCATGGAGTACTAAACAGTAACTTCACGGGCCTAAGCAAAACCAGAGTTTACGAACCTGGTTTGCGAATGATTTTGCCATGGACGAATATTGTATGCATTGATACGCGTAAGCAAGGCGATAACTTAATTGTGAATGCCAATACTAAAAATGGTCTTTCGGTTAAGTGTAATATCAATGTTCAGTTCAGGCCTATTCCGGAAAAATTGCCACAGTTGCTTGCGGGTTTAAATGCCGACTATAAGAACCTGTTTGTAAAGCCTGAGGCACGCGGCGCTGTATCATCTATAATTAGCCGCTATACGGCAGATGAGCTATACTCAACTAATAAGGAGGCATTACAAAAGCAAATGATGGATCTGTTAGGTCCGGCACTTAAAGAGCATTTTATAATGGTGGATAAGGTTATCATACAGGAAATTACCTTGCCAAAATCCATTAGTGACGCCATTGAGCAGAAGCTGCAGCAAGAGCAAGAAAGCCAAGAGTACGAGTTTAAACTTAAGAAGGCCGAATTAGAAGCTCAACGCCTATTGATAGAGGCCGATGGGCTGGCAGCCTACAATAAATCGTTATCGGCAAACTTAACGGATAACGTTTTGAAATTTAAAGGGATTGAAGCTACATTGGAGCTAGCCAAATCGCTGAATACCAAAATAATTGTGATAGGCGACAAAGATGGTTTACCCGTAATTTTGAATGACTAACGTCTAGTTATGGGTGTATTGGTTTTTGGTTAACTGGTAATAAACTAATCAACCAATAACAAGTCAACCAAATAACTAGTAATCAACCCAAAGCTAGTTCATCTTAGGCGTTGCAATCATCTCAAACTCTGGGATGAGCACCTCAAAAATACGGCCATCGCTAAGGCGTTCAAACTCGTATACGCCATGCATGCGGCCCATTTCGCCCTTTAGGTTGCAGCCCGACACATATTGATACTGGCCCATAGGCTCTAGAACTGGTTGTTGGCCAACCACACCTTCACCCTCTACCTCGCGGTATTCTCCAGTAGCATATGCATCGTAAATAAACCAATGCCTGCGCAACAACTTAATGGTGCTTTCGCTCGAATTTTCAATACTCACGCGGTAAGCAAAAATAAATTCACTTTCCAACGGGTTGGAGTAATCGTCCTGGTAAAAGCTTTCTACACTTACCCGGACCCCTCTGGTGATCTCAGTAACCATACGCCACACTTTTATAGGTAATAGCTAATAATACGTAATCTATAGTCAAAAGGTTGTGCGCTCGCTCCTGATGCCTAAAAATCCTTCTACCAATCGTTCTGCTTCTTTCAAAGCATCCTCCAAGGCATCGTTCACAATAATTGCATCAAAATAATCCTCGTGGCTCAATTCAAATTGCATTCTTTCAATGCGTTTGTTCAACTCCTCCTCACTTTCGGTACCCCGTTGTTTCAGCCTTTCTATCAATATCTCTGGGCTTGGTGGTTTTACAAACACCGATAAAACCCGGTCGCCGTAAAGGTTTTTTACATTTTGGGCACCTTTCACATCTATATCCAATACAAGATTCTTGCCAAGTTCGCTAAGGCGGTCAACCTCAGAGTGTAACGTGCCATAATACAAGCCTGGATATACTTCTTCTGATTCAATGAACTTATGGTTGCGGATGTGCTCTAAAAACGCTTCCTCACTCAGGAAGTAATAATGAACCCCATCTTCTTCTCCGTTTCTGCGTTTGCGGGTAGTTGCTGAGACGGAAAAACCTAACCTATCTTTGTATTTAGACAGCAAATGTCTCACTAAGGTTGTCTTACCTGCCCCCGAAGGTGAGGTAAAAATTATTATGCGGCCTCCATGCTCCTTGCTCATTTATAATAACAGCTTGTGTTACAAAATGTTGTTTAATTGCTCCTTGATTTTTTCTAGTTGTTCTTTCATCAAAACAACTAGTTTTTGTAGCTCACCACTATTGCTTTTACTACCTATAGTGTTTATTTCGCGACCCATTTCTTGGCTCATGAAACCTAGTTTTTTACCCTTTTCGGTTCCTGCTTCGTCAATTATTTCGATAAAATACTGGCAATGGCTCCTCAATCGCACAATCTCCTCGGTTACGTCCAGCTTTTCGATGTAGTAAATCATCTCTTGCTCTAATCGGTTTTGGTCTATTTTGCCGTCGTCAATAAAGCTATGCAATTGGGTACTTATCCGGTCGCGCACTTTGTCTTTTCGTCCACCTTCAATGGCCTCAACTTTATCGTTCGCTTCGCTTATCATAGCCACACGCTCAACCATATCTTTACGCAACTCATTGCCCTCGCGCTTCCGGAATTCTTCGAGCAAGTGCAGTGCTTTTTTTATACCGGGCTCTAATAGCGCCCATTCTTCATCACTTAGGGTGGTATTATCGGTTTGCATTACATCGGGCAGCCGCACAATTACGGCCAAAAGGTCTTGATGGCCCAAGCCATTTTCATCGGCTAAGGTTTTCAGCTCGTTGTAATAGGCATTAAACAGGCCACGATTTATGGTTTGCGTAGGTAGTTCGGCACCCCCATCGGTGGTGATGGTAAAATCTACCTTGCCGCGTAACAAGTTGGCAGTAATAAGGCTTCTTATCTCAATTTCTTTGTGGCGCAAAACAGAGGGTAGCTTGAGGTTTAGGTCAAGGTACTTACTATTTAAAGAACGTGCTTCAATTTGAAATGCCCGACCGTGCAAGTTGGTACTTGCTTTGCCGTAGCCCGTCATGGAAAGTATCATGCGTGTGCTTGGTTTGCGATAAAGTTAAGATAAAATGGCTAATTGATTGAGGGTCCATGGTCAATAGAGCGCCGTCCACGGTTAAAAAGCCAGGAAACATTATTATGCAAACAACCAACGGGTAAAATGCTAGCGCCAATTACCCAATACAACCGCACGTAGGCTGTACATCATGCCCAGGTTTCACGTAGTATCCCTTAGGGTTATATTCGCGCTTGCGAGGGTGCTCCTTGCACTCGCTACTACAAGCCCCTTGGTAGGCTTCGCCACAGCCCTCACACATGGGGGCGTGCAGGTTACACTCAGGGTTGGCACAATTTACAATGCGTGGGGTAATGGTACCGCAAATATAGCAGGTAGAGATAACGGTGGGGTTCACGTCGTTCACGTCGGTTACTATCCGGTTGTCAAACACATACATTTTGCCGTCAAAATCTTTGCCACCCGTTTTTTGGTAGTAATTGAGGATGCCGCCATGTAGTTGGTATACTTCCGGGAAACCCTGCTCCATTAAAAAAGCAGTTGCTTTCTCACAGCGAATACCACCTGTGCAATACGCCAATATTTTTTTATCCTTGTAAGGCTCCAATGCCGCTACTTTACTGGGCAAATCGCGAAAGGCCTCTATGTTCAAGTGTATGGCGTTTTTGAAATGCCCCGTTTCGAATTCAATAATGTTTCGCGTATCCAATATCACCACGTCTTCGCTGTCCTTCATTTCCAAAAACTGCTCGGGCTCTAGGTATCCACCGGTAGTTTGGTTGGGGTCTAGGTGAGCCGTTTGGTCGCCGAGAGTCACTATCTCTTTGCGGTAGCGCACGTGGGTTTTCACAAACGAGGGTTGGTCAACCCACTCCGCTTTAAACCACACATCGCTTAGGCGCTCGTCGGATGTTACGTAATCGGTAAACTCCTTGCACAGTTCTGGCGTGCCCGAAACCGAGCCATTTATACCTTCATCGCCAACGAGAATGCGGCATTTGATGCCGATTTTTTTGCAAAAGCGGAGCAGGCGGATAGCATACTCCTCCGCGTCCGCCAGTTTCACGTACTTGTAAAACAAGAGGGTTTGATACTGTTTCATCTTTAAAGCCAGCTACTTTAAGTGTAAATTAAATACCACTAGCGGCTGCAAAGATAAGCGCAATAAAAAGCACGTTCAACAAAAAGTTATCAATTACCTTATTTGGGGGAATGGAAGCGGTTGATTAATATTTTAGGTTGCACATCATATTCCAAGTTTTTCCGCGTTTGGAAGTCAATGTTTATCTTAGCAAGCAAAACTGCCCGAATTATGAAAACACCTTTCTCTCTACTATTAGTGGTTGCTTTAACGGTTTCAATATCAACAAACGCGCAAACCAAGGTTGGTGATGTAACCGTGCCTAATACCTTTAAAGCAGGAAATACTGCCCTAGTGCTTAACGGAGCCGGCATGCGTGTAAAATATTGGTTTGATTTGTATGTGGGTGCATTGTATTTGCAAACCAAAAGCAGTAAAGGAACTGAAATTGCCGCAGCCGATAAGCCAATGGCCGTGAAAATGCATATAGTAAGCAGCAAAATAACCCGTGACAAAATGGTAGAAGCTATAAATGAAGGTTTCGCAAATTCGACGGGCGGCAATACGGCTCCACTAAACACCAGGATAAAGCAGTTGCTGGATGCCTTTACAAGTATTAAAGTTGGCGATGTATTTGATTTGGTGTACGAGCCAGGTGTTGGTGTAACGCTTTATAAAAACAACGTTAAGGCCACTACCGTAACCGGTTTCGATTTCAAAAAAGCCCTTTTTGGCATTTGGTTAGGGGTTGATTCCGTGGATGATGACCTTAAAAAGGGCATGCTGGGTAGCTGATTGGACCCATGGTGGTTAGCATTTTTTAGGTAAGCTTTGCCGAGCTAAGGTATTCCCTTGCACGGCAGTGTGCCAACATGTAGCAATGGCACATGCCCCACCTACACCAATTGACTGTCTCGGAATTGCCTATCGCTTTTACCTACCATTAACTAGGCAACCTGCGGCTGTAAGTTAAAACCTTACATCATCACAAACCGCTTTACGGTAGTTTGGTTGCTGGCTTGTACCCTTAGGATGTAGGTACCAGCGGGTAAATTCAGTGCATCGGTTTCCAGAAAGTTCATTCCCTCATAAGCTTGCTTAGTAGTGGAAAATACGGTTTTGCCATTTACATCGAGCACGGTTAATTGCAATTCGGTATCGGCTTTAGTATTGTAGCTTAAGCGTAAATGCCCTTCAACAGGATTGGGTACAATGGCTACATTATCCTCTAAATATCGCTTAGGGGTTGGGTAAATAAGGTTAACTAGGCGCTTGTCTTCTGGCGATAGTCCACTGTCGTCCAGCAAACCTCCGTTCATGTATATGTTCAGCTTTATCTGCCCAAACTTGCTTTGCCCATTTGTTAATCGCGAACCAGGTAAAAAGGTAAGTTCACTGCCCTCGTTCAATTCCATATAAATCTGGTTGGCTTGTGTTTCCCACTCGTACTCAAACATAGTAATAGTGCCGCCCACCAAAAGTTCGGACCCTTTGCCTATCTCTATAGTTCCGCCCGATTTTAGGGCCATCATGCCGCGCCCATTTTGCCCATACTGGAAACTGGCCCCATCGGCCAGCACAAGCTTTCCCCCTTCGCCAAACAAGAAACAGGCTCTGTTGTCGTTAAAATGCACTTCGCCTGATCGGTGTTCATACTTGGCCCCTTTCTCAAAGCCCTTTTCATAAGACACATTCAAGCAAAGGTTTGCTCCTTCGTTTATTATATTCAGCACATGTCTATTCACGCTATCCCCATCTGGATGGGCGCCTTGCAAACGGGTATGGGGCTGAAAAACATAACTAACCGGGTCGAACTGGTATTCGCCCATAACCACATCAATAGTATCAACCGTAGCCGGATTGGGGTCGGGCAGCACTTCCATATAATACAAATTACCATGGTCGGGATAGCCATTGGCAGTATCATACATAAACAAATAGCTGTTTGCATAATAAAAGTAGTCTTGGCGCTCATCAAACCTGTATTGATAGCGCCCACCAGCATGCGGCGTAGCAACTAACGGCCCATAAACCTTATTGTTGGAATAGTATTCGGCAATATAGGGCGAGTACATAAATACGCTATCATTGCCCAATGTGCCGGTATACTTAAACCTAAAAAATACTTCGGCCAACTTATTGCCATCAACAAAGGCTTCGGTTGGTATGCAGAAACCATTGCTAGTAGTGCCATGGTACCACCTGTAGTTTACTCCTGTTCCAGCACTATCTGGCACGCTTACAGCTACCGATACGCCTGAGCAAATACCTTCTACACAGGTATCGGCCAAAGAAACAACACTATTCCCCGAAACTGAAAAATAAGATTCAAACCGATAGAGGGCATCCTCTTGCAGCAATATAGGATTAAACAGCGCCCTCACAAACACTGTTTTGCTGGGGTCAACATCGGCAAACTTTACTATCGCTTTGCCGTTGCTGGTACCCGCGGGAGCGAAGTTGAAACATGAAGAACTATCGCGTGGGCCATTCCATATATCATCTAATGTTTGGTAGGCTTCCCAACCTGCAAACCCACGCACCGATAGGGTACTATCTAATGGGCAAGGTTTGGTTTGAGGGGTGTAAAAATCAGGCAAGCTTTGCGCCTGAGCAAAACAAACTGAAAACAGCAAAACAAGAGCGAGTAAATATTTAACCATGTCCTTTTTTTATTGACAAGATAGATTAAATATTTATAATGATTTGTCACATTTTTGTCAAACTGTCGCTTCAGTAATTTCTGGATGGATTTTCTTATTGGCTATTTTTCATTTCATGTTTATCTCTCAACGGAGCAAATCCCTCCCAACCTCCTCCTTCAACTACTGCTCAGGACAGGCTCCCGAAAAAGAGGAGGAGCTTGCTTATTTTGGGGTTTTATCATTTCATATCTCACATTAATCATTTTTCATCGGCCATCACATCCCATGTATGGTCAGCCAATAGGGTAACGGTGGCAACATGGGCAGCATATTTAAAGCTCCTACCCCACTCACTTGGCGCTACCATAGATAACACATAGCCGCCATCGTGTTTTTCGTATAAGTGATAGGTGTGCCCAACTAATGGCTCTGAGCCCATATCAGCTCCATATATCATCTCAGAAACTTGTACCCTGCGCTGTAATTCTTTAGCTTGATTGGCTAAAACCTCCATTTGCTTATACAATTGTTGCATTTGGCGGTCGGTTTGCTGCACCATGGCTGCCATAGCCCTGCACCTAATCTTGCCTTTGTCTTCAGGCCTAATAACTGCACCACCTGCGGTATGAGCGTAAGGTAGCAAACCGGGGGTTTCGGTTATCTTATCAATGTCAATGGGGTTTACAAAATCAGGCCTTGCCTGGGGTGCCTCACGCTCTTTACTCATGCTATATAGTTACTTCAATGGCATAAACAGCACAAAGGCGCAAATGTTTCATGGTTTATAATAAATTCTATTTGTGGCAATTAAGGTGCTGTACGTTCGGTTCAAGTTCTAAATGAACCAATATGGCTACAACAACTTGATTTCTTTATGAATGCTGGTACTTCAATAGCCACGGATGGCAGCAATAGCATTGCGCTCCTGGTCAGGGAAACTTAACTGCCCAAAACAATTGGTTTGAACTCGACCTTATAGGACACTACCATTGCCAATACAAAAATTATTAATAAATACTTACCTATCGGTTTGTTAGACACAAACATCCGAAAGTGTTGCCGCAATTGATTTTCGAACGCAGTCGACACTGAAGCAGGTTGTCCAATTTAATAATCACTGTATATTATTTTGTCTTTTTCAGAGAAAACTACCACCCAGTAAAAAATTATACTTTATATTAGCTAATAGGACATTAAATTACACATCAACAATTACTGCTGAATAGTTAATATGAAAATTGGGCAGGGCAACTTAATAGTAGGAGTAATTGGGGCGGTGGCGTTTACTTTAATGTTAATGGCACAAATATGCCTATTTGAAGAGCGAATGATAGTTGATACCGCGGTAAGCACTTTTATCATTGGCGAAACCCATTTTTTTGACATCACCGAAAACCGAGTTACCGTAGGTATTAATCAGGTTTTACCCGTTATTGCTTCCCAATTCAGCCCCAATGTAAAGTGGATAATGGTAGCTTATTATGCCAACGACTACTTGTGGTATCTTGCCTTTTTTTTATTGTTTCTTGTGAAGCTAAAACAACCCGCGGCAGCTCTATCGCTAGTTTTAGGGTACTTTTCTTTAGCAACTTACAATTATTTTATCCTTACCTACTGTGTGGCACTTACTTGGCCAATAGTGTTGTTGCTAGTGCTCATTTTGAAGCACCAAGCGCTGGCAACAAATTTTACTTTGCGTTGGTTGGCCATTTGCGTTTGCACCTTTTTCTTAGCGTTTTCAAGTCCTATTGTTACAATAGTGGTAATGCTGTTTTTTGCTTGGTTACTTGCCGAGCATTGGCATGAACACTCTAGCCGATTGCAGATTCTTATAGCTTTGTCTATATTCCTTTTCTTCGTAATTGCAAAACACGCCGAGCCTAATGCTTACGATGTTGAGCGGGCAACTAGCTTGAATTATGAAAGTTTATTTAATCTCAATTGGCAGTACTTTAAAACTTGGTGGGCAGAGTTAAAGATGCTTTACCCTTTGGGTTTGCTGCTCCTTTTATTTGGATTCTTAATTTCGATAGGTAAGATATTGGGCAATAAAAAGTGGGCTGGTGTTATACTACTCGGAGGTTTTGTGTATTTGTTGGCCATATTTGTGCTCTACGGAATTTTTGCCAAATCGCCTTACGATGAGCTGCCCGGCAAAGCCTTTGCACCCATGTTTTTGGTTTGTAGCTATCTGATTTCGCTGTATCTAATAAATGAAAAAACCGCGTGGCAGCCTTTACTAAAAATTGCGGCCACAACGGTAATTGTTATACTGCTGACAATGAAGTATCAGCTAATTGTAAACAAATACTCCGTATTTCCGAAAAAGAAAATTGCTTTGTGCAAAGAACTGATAAATCTGGCACCGAATGATGGCACCCGACATTTTGTTAGGGAAGAGGATTTTAAAGACATGCCAATAATGACCAGCGTTAATGCAGCGGAAATAATTGTTTTCTCGGCATTAATGGACAACAAACCTTATACATCGCATATTGTTGTGGCAGATAGCTTAGAACTGGCAGACCTGATGATGATAGACAATGATGAATTGTTCCATATGAAAGGCAGTTTTTTCAAGGTGCACCCCAACAACCGCATTTTCCACTTCAAGACCGATACCACCTGGTCCGAATTCAAACCCATATTGACTGTTGAATATTGAATTGCAAATAGCACTATGGTAGGAGATTTAAATGGAGGTAAACCCAATTTACGCACAAACCATCACTCTCTAAATTGCTCTTAAGGCCAGTATCTTGGATTGATACAAGTCTGCCTTCTCTGGATAACGGAGTTTTAAAACTTCGTAAGCCTCAATTGCTTTGCCCGTTTTCTTCTGAATCTCGTATATGCGGGCAAGGGTTTCGGTTACTAGGTCATCATCCATACTCAGGCTTTTCTTAGCCTGTTCGTCCATGCGGCGGTTAGCCTCTTCATCTGGCTCCATCAGCTCCTCGCGGGTGGGTGCCGCTTTCGGCGCTAGATCTTCGATAGGCATGGTTATCGACTCTTTAACCAAGGTAGCCTCGTAGGTGCCCGCACCAAACAATGCATCTAACGCCGCCTTTTCTTTTAAGTCATGTGCATCCATGGGCACAGGTGCTGCCAACTGCAACTCGTGGCGCTTAACGCGTTGTAGCCAACCCGTAAAACTATCTTTTGTAGTTTCCAGTTTTGAAAGCCGCTCAGTATTTCCAACTTCTAAAGTGTTCAATTTGTCGTTACCAAGCAACTCAATTGTTACAGGTAATTCCTCAATTGCAATTACCTCAGTTTCTACTAGCAGTTTCGTTTCAGGTGTTTCGTTCCCTACTACTTGTTCAATGCTGGCAACGTTTTCTTCTTCAACAGCTACTTCACTTATCGGTATTTCACCTATACCGGTTTCTACAGGTTCCTTTTCTGGCTGGGCTTCTTCCAACCCTTCCAAATGAGCCAGAGGAATAATGGGAGGTATAAAACTTATAGCACTTAGCTGCTCTATCAGGATGGCCTCAACCGTCTCGGGTTGATGTATTTCAAGGGCTTCCGCTTGCAAAGTTTCTGGCTCCTCAACTGCTTCCAACGATTCAACAATTATAGAAGCAACGGTCTCCTCAACCCTTGCATTTGTATCCACTTGCTCCTCTTGTCCCATGAAGTTTTCGAGCTCGCTAACTGCACTAGGTGTTCGCGTATCAAGGTTTGTATCCTCTATGGCAAAAACCTCCTCAACAACTTCCAGTTCGGCAGCAGGAGTGGTTTCTACCACCACAACGTTTGTTGCTATTTCGCTTACTTGCGATACAAATTGTGTGCTTTTTTGCGGTGTTTCCCGAAGCTGCACTAAACGGTAAAGAGATCGCCTATCGGGTGCATATACGGCAGCTTTGGCAAGCTGGTCATCGTATGCAGGGTGGTCGTTTAACTGGTATTGCTTGAGCAGCAGCATTTGCAAACTGGCCGAAAACGGATATTGATTAACCAACTCACGGAGGGCATCTGTGGGTAGTTGGGCTACCAGCAGCGGCGATTTAAGCAGTTCCGTAAATTGTTGGGCGTCCATTACCAGTTTACAAGGGCTTTGTTATAAATGTCTTCCACCAACTGAAAATAAATATCTTCTAACAGTTGAGCCTCTACGTCCAGTAAATTTTGGGTGCTGCTATAGTCGGCAAAGCGGCTAAAGGTTTGGCTCCATTGGTCTCCAGGCTTGGTATTATTTACAAAATCAATCTTCACGGTAAGGGTTAGTCTACTAAGGGCTGTAGTTTGATTGGCTGCAGCGGCAGTACCCAAAACGGTATAGCCCGTTATTGAACCCTTAAACTCAATATCACCATCCACCTCACTGTCAATGGGTAACATGCGCAAATTACTTTGGGTAATAAAACGGTTGCGCAATGCATCGGTCATACCTTGATTTAACTGTGTGTTGCCATTTGACGACTGGTTAGTAAAATTGAACACCTTTACCGTCTGTATTTCTGGCGGTATCCGCCCCTCTTTGAAAGAATAGCAGGATGTGAAGAAGAGCGATAGCGCGATGATGGCAAAATAAATCGAGGTACGATTTACGAAGTACGATTTACGATTGAATGAAGAAGAAATCAATGAATTTTTTATTGATAAACAAAGCACTGATTGAGCAATACGGTTGGCTGCGCCCAATATCCACTGAGCATTTGCACCTTTCAATCGTAAATCGTAAATCGTAAATCGTAAATCCATCATCATTCCACAATCTTGTACTCTTTTATCTTTCGATAAAGGGTTCGTTCCGAAATTCCTAAATCGAGGGCTGCATCTTTTCGGCGGCCTTTATGTTTTTTTAGGGCCGACAATATCATTTCTTTCTCCTTATCGGCCAATGATAAAGAGGTCTCCTCAGCAACGGCAGCGTGGCGCGCGTAGGCAGGTGGCTGGTCAATAACGATGTTTCTGGCAGCTGGCGTATCATCGTCGGTGTCATAATCATCAAGGTGTGCCAGCATGGTTTCGTCAATATGCGACTTTGGAGGTTTTACGTTCGAAAAATCGGTCTGCTGGTTTCCCACCACGTCAAATATAAACTTCTTTAAGTCGTTCAAGTCCTTCTTCATATCAAAAAAGAGCTTGTAAAGCAGTTCACGTTCCGAGAAATCGTTGCTGTCTCCTTTGTTCTTTCCGTCTTGCAACACTGCTGGCAAACCGCTGCGGTGTTGAGTCGGCAAAAAGTGTTTTAACTCTGCACCTGAAATCAGCTTATCGCTAGCCAATGCCGAAATTTGCTCGGCTATGTTCTTCAGCTCCCGTATATTTCCCGGAAAATCATAGGTTGTAAGCAATTGCTGTGCAGCTTCGTCTAATTGAATGGCCGGACTGCGATGCTTTTCTGCAAAATCAATAGCAAACTTGCGAAACAACAGGTAAATATCTTCCCTACGCTCCCTTAATGGCGATACCTTAATAGGCACCGTACTCAGTCGGTAGTAAAGGTCTTCCCTAAACTTACCCCGCTTTATTAGCGCCATCAAATCGACATTGGTGGCAGCAACTACACGCACATCGGTTTTCATTACTTTGCTAGAACCTACACGAATAAACTCGCCCGTTTCTAATACCCTCAGCAAGCGTGCTTGGGTTCCTAATGGCATTTCGCCTATCTCATCCAAGAATATGGTACCACCCTGAACATGTTCAAAGTAACCTTTTCGTGCATCGGTAGCGCCTGTAAAAGAGCCCTTCTCGTGGCCAAATAGCTCCGAATCGATGGTACCCTCAGGTATAGCACCGCAGTTAACGGCAATAAAAGGGTTGTGCTTACGGGCGCTTATGTTATGGATGATTTTCGAGAAAATCTCCTTTCCCACACCGCTTTCGCCGGTAATGAGCACAGTAAGATCAGTAGGCGCTACGCGAACGGCTACACTCAATGCGTAGTTCAGCTCCGGCGAATTGCCGATAATTCCGAAACGCTGTTTTATGCTAGTTAAATCCAAGTTTGCAATTTGAAAATTTGCTAATTTGAAAATTTGAAAATGCCCAATTTTAAATTTTGAATTTTCAATTTTCAATTCAAATTATTTCCCCTAATAAAGTACCAGAGGTACATGCCGTAACTTTTACCTGCACATAGTCTCCTGGTTTTACGCCTTCTACTTTCGGGAAAACCAACATTTTATTTTGGCTGTTGCGACCACACAATTGCTCGTCCGAGCGTTTCGATGGACCTTCCACCAATACCTCGAACACCTTGCCCAAATCCTTCTGGTTGCTCACTTCGCACAAGCCACGCTGCAACTCAATCATTTTGGCTAATCGGCGTTTTTTATCCTCAAATGGCACATCATCCTCAAACTTTTTGGCAGCAGGGGTAGCAGGCCTTTCATTGTAAAAGTACATAAAGGCATAATCGAACTGCGCCCACTCCATTAGTCGCAAGCTGTCCTCAAACTCCTCCTCGGTTTCGCTACAAAAGCCCACAATCATATCCGTTGATAGGGCCACATCGGGCATTATCTCGCGTATGCGGGTTATCCAGTGCTTATACTGCTCCACGTTGTGGCCACGGTTCATTTTCTCCAGCACCCGGCTGTTGCCGCTCTGCACGGGCAAGTGTATATAGTTGCAAATGTTGGGGTATTTGGCCATGGTTTGCACCACTTCCTCGGTCATGTCGCGGGGGTTGCTGGTACTAAACCGCACCCGCAACAGCGGACTAACCTCGGCAACCATCGCCATCAATTGGGCAAACCCAATGGCATTGGCCCGCACTTCTTCCGGCTCTTTATCAAAATCCTTTTTAGGGCCTCCGCCGTACCACAGGTAGCTATCCACGTTTTGGCCCAACAGCGTTACCTCACGGAAACCTTTTGAAACCAAATCGTTCACCTCATTTAGTATCGATTGCGGGTCGCGGCTACGCTCGCGGCCACGCGTAAACGGCACCACGCAAAACGTACACATATTGTCGCAGCCACGGGTTATGCTCACAAACGCCGAAACGCCATTGCTATCCAATCGTACAGGGCTAATATCGGCATAGGTTTCTTCGCGACTCAATAGCACGTTTACAGCCTTTTGCCCTGTATCGGCAGTGGCTACCAAGTTCGGCAGCTCGCGGTAGGCATCAGGGCCCACCACTATATCCACCAATCGTTCTTCCTCTAGCAATTTCGATTTCAATCGCTCGGCCATACAACCCATTACACCAATCAGGGCATCGGGTTTACTCTTTTTTACAAATCCCAGCTCGTTCAGGCGCTTGCGCACCCGTTGCTCGGCATTGTCGCGTATGGCACAGGTGTTTATCAATATCAAATCGGCCTCCAAATACTGCTTGGTGGCACGAAAACCCTTTTCGGTAAGAATAGAGGCCACCACTTCGCTATCGCTAAAGTTCATGGCGCAGCCATAGCTCTCCATATAAAAGCGCTTGGTACCTGGCGCAATCACATCCGCCACCAACGGCGCATACGCCTCACCCTGCCGCTCCTCTCCCAGTAGTTGTTTGGCTGGTCCTTCTAAATGCAAATCAGACATGTTCCTCCAAATATTGAAGGGCAAATATAACGAAATTGTGACAGAATGGCAGGGGAAATTTAATGTGCTGATGTGCTAATGTACCGATGTGCTGATGGGTGTTTTGATGCAGTGCGTTTATGGCATGTCATCCTGAGCACGTAACAGTTCCCCTCCTTCGAATGGCCCTGAGCGATTGGACAAGGAGGGGGTAGGGGTGGTTGGGTGCGCGCGTGATTGCCAACCCCATGCTACCTTATGCGTCCTCGCTTAAGGTGATACGTGTACCCAGCCTCTTGGCTGGCTTACAATGCATTGGTAATGTCTCAACCTCTACGATAATCTCAGCAGGCCACGCGCCCCTCACCTAACCTCTCCCAGAGGGAGAGGGACTTACCTGTTTCGTATACAAAACTAGATGACATGCGGGCTACCACCATTCTTTTATTCATTTCACCCATTGGCACATCAGCACACTAGCACATTGGTACATCGGCAAATCATCCCTAACTTTACACCGTGCAATTATTCTACGTACCACAGCTACAAACTACCCAGCCCTTTGCGTTGCCAGCCGATGAGGCGAGACATTGCTTGAAGGTGCTGCGCAAAAAGCTAGGCGATACCGTGCATGTAACCGATGGCCTTGGGCATTTGTATTTGGCAGAGGTGGTGGCGGATAGATATGAGGATTGCCAATTGCAGGTGCTGCACCCTATTGCCGACGAAACCGCCCGCCCCTACAAGCTTACCATTGCCGTAGCGCCCACATATGATGGCGATAGGCTGGAGTGGTTTATTGAAAAAGCAACCGAATTGGGCATTGATGCCATACAATTGGTAATAACTGCCCGAACCGAGCGTTTTAAGTACAAGGCCGAGCGGTTGCAGAAGATACTCACGGGGGCTTTGAAACAATCGGGCAGGGCGACTTTGCCGTTGTTAGACGAGCCGCAGGAGTGGAAAGACTTTATCAAGGCTTCGGCGGGTTTTAAGGGCAAAAAGCTCATTGCTGCTTGCTTTGGCGAACGAAAAACACTGGCCGAGCTTTATACGGTTGGCGAAAATGTATTGGTGATGATTGGCCCTGAGGGCGATTTTACGCCCGAAGAGGTGGATGCCGCTGTGCAAAGTGGGTTCCAACCCGTAACTTTAGGCGCTGCAAGACTTAGGGTGGAAACAGCCGCCCTAGCCGTAGTGCAAACCATTCATGTATTGAACGGATGATGTTGAAACGAGTTAGCTTATTAATGATATTGTTGTGCGGCCTAATGGTACAGGCGGCAAACCCTGCCCTGCGCATTGCCCTGCTTAAGTATAACGGTGGCGGCGACTGGTATGCCAACCCTACTTCGTTGGGCAATTTGGTGGACTTTTGCAACAAAAACCTGGGCATGAACATTGACCCTGAACCAGAAACGGTGGAGGTGGGCAGCCCAGAGTTGTTCAATTACCCGTTTGTGCACATGACGGGCCATGGCAACGTGGTATTTAACGACCAAGAGAGCCAAAACCTACGCCAATACCTTACCGGTGGTGGGTTTCTGCATATTGACGATAACTATGGCATGGATGCCTATGTGCGTGCAGCGATGAAAAAGGTTTTCCCAGAATTGAACTGGATTGAGCTACCTTTTAACCATGAGATTTATAACCAGAAATATTCTTTCCCGAACGGTTTGCCGAAAATACACGAGCATGACGAGAAGCCTGCACAGGGTTTTGGTTTGTTTTGGGAAGGCCGCTTGATTTGTTTCTATAGCTACCAATGCGACCTAGGCGATGGCTGGGAAGACCCCGAAGTACACAAAGACCCTGAAGCCACCCGCCAAAAAGCCCTACAAATGGGCGCCAACTTGGTGCAGTATGTGTTTACGAGGTAACAGCTACCTTATCAACCCCTTGTTTATCTCACTAACAATATTTGGCCCGCCATACACAAAGCCGGTGTATAACTGCACCAAAGAGGCGCCAGCATCAAGCATTTCTTTAGCATCAGCAGGAGTCATGATGCCACCTACCCCGATGATGGGGAAACTACCGCCAGAGTTTTTATGGAGATAGCGTATCACTTCCGTGGCGCGCTTACGTAAAGGTTTGCCGCTCAATCCGCCAGCACCAATGTTGTTCAAGGTATCATAAGCAGTAGTAAGCCCGCTGCGGTCAATAGTAGTATTGGTGGCAATGAGGCCATCCAGCTTGGTTTCCTTTACTATGTCAATAATATCATCTAGCTGGCTGTCGGTAAGGTCTGGGGCTATTTTAAGGAGGATTGGTTTCTGTTTAGCCTTACGGTCATTGAGGCCCTGCAGGGTTTTCAATAGGTGCGTAAGCGGTTCCTTTTCCTGCAGCTCGCGCAAGCCTGGGGTGTTGGGTGAGCTTACATTTACCACAAAATAATCAACATACGGAAAAAGACCTTCGAAACAGATGATGTAGTCGTTTACGGCCTCATCGTTGGGAGTTACTTTGTTTTTGCCGATGTTGCCACCCACAATAATATTTGGGTTGCGGCGCTTTAAGCGCTCTACGGCAGCATCTAGCCCGCCGTTATTAAAACCCATGCGGTTAATGAGGCCTTGGTCTTGCTGCAAACGGAACAAGCGTGGCTGTGGGTTGCCGTCTTGCGGCTTTGGGGTAATGGTGCCAATCTCGAAAAAGCCGAAACCGAAGCACGCCAAATCCTCATAATGCTTAGCATCCTTATCAAACCCAGCCGCCAAACCCACCGGGTTCGGGAATTTAAGGCCAAACACCTCGCGCTCTAAGCTCGGGTGCTTTACGGTATACAAGGCATTTAAAATGGCCTTCATACCGGGTACCATCAGCGCAAAACTCAATAGACCAAGGGTTACCTTATGTGCCTTTTCGGGCGAGAGTGCAAATAGGATGGGACGAAGAAGGGAGTACATGGTGTAAAGTTAGACACAAGACACAAGACATAAGACACAAGACTGGAAAAAAGTTATTTTGAGCTGCTAACGAGCAAACTCACTCTCCTGACAAGTTACCTTGCTTCTTCTTTATCTCCTTTAGCAAATAAACCAGCTCCGCATCAATGCTTGCATCGTTTCCAAAATTTTGGAATAGAATATCTGGCAATACTCCCCGTCCGGGTTCAGCTGGAAGTGGAATATCGTTATAAAAAGTTACTAAAGGTACCTTGACTAATATTTTAGAATTAGGTAGCTCGGCCTCACCGCTCACGCCAGCCGTTATGGGGTCGCAAGTACCACCCGACTCAACACCCACTACTGTAGCTCCTTCATTCGCTTTTAGGTAACAAGCCAATTCTGAAGCGGCAGAAAAAGTGCCCCCATTAACCATTACGAACACATCGCCTTGGTATGTATTGGGTTTCAATCTATAAGTGCTTCCCACTTCATCTGCTACTAGATTGCCGTTTTCTTTAGGTTTAGCTCGCTTTTCAAGCCTTTGGTAATCCTTTTTATAATCAATCCTAAAAAGCTTATTGGTGTCGCTAATGCTTTTATACCTTACTTCGTTGGTGAGGCACATAGAGGTTACATCCGCATTAAAAAGCCTAATTACGGCCTCAGCATAACTAGGGCTTCCACCTGTGTTATCCCGTAAGTCAAGAATCAGATGGGCTGGTTTTCTCTCCGTAATGCTTTTATAACTATCGCTTAGAAACTTGTAAAAGCGCTGCTTTCCGTATTTAATCGTATAGAAATCGAAACTCTTAATTTTAAGTATTGCAGAGTTGGTTTCCTCGTCAAAGGTCAAATCCAACTGCTTTTCCCTGCCAACATAACTGTTGTATAAATAAGTTGGGTTTTTATAGTCCCAAGCAGGCAAAGTAACCTCCTTAACCACCCATCCACTATCCGTCCGTTGCTCCAGCAAGTAAGTGTAACTTTCCTTATCAGCCATATGCCGGTTGTAGTAATCGGTAAACCAACCTTGCTGTAAAGCCCAAATTGCGCCTGTCGCAATATATCCGTCTTTGTAAATGTAACGGTACATTTGGGCAATAATGCTATCCATGGGTACTCCATCAATTGTACGAACCAAGGTAAATCCGGGGCCAATTAAATGTTCAAACTCTCCTACTACCATTGCATCATGGCCATGCACTGTTATGTGCAGCGGCGGATAGTATGAGTATAGATAAAAATACCGCTCAATGTCTTTTGGATACGAAACAGATAAATGTCCACAACCAATAGCCACACCCACATGCGTGAGCTCGTTATACAGTTCAGCATAAGTCAATTTACCTGCCCTGGCTTTGATGAGTGCCAGCATAGAATCAATTTGCGCCTGCGAGATATACCTATACAGGTCGGGATGGCCCGCTTGCAATACCCTCGAAAAATATTCTACGTCTTCAACAACTTGCTCGGCAGTTAATATGCTACTGAGTTGTTTGCGGGGTGCATCAATTTTGGATGCTTGACCAGAAGCTGCTTGCGAATGAAACAGTAACAACAGCGCTAAAAAAACTAAACCTATTATTTTGTTTGTCACCTTTTGCTTCTTTTACCTAAGTAAAAATACGTAGCAATTAGCAAAATTTGTAAACTTAACTCAATTTGTTATTCAACACCCTGAAGGTTGATAAACTCCAAGAGTTGATCCAACTCCGGGTCGGGTATGGAGTCAGTGGCTCGTAAATGCTGCGGTATATCGGGCATCAAACCATGTCCTAGTATACGTGGTTGTTTTATGTCCTTCTCAAACGAAATTAAAGGAATATTGACGACAATACCTGTATGAGGAAGCGTTGCTAAGCCATACATACCCGCCGTAACCGGGTCGCAAGTGCCACCCGTTTCAGTGCCAACTACAATGGCCTCAACATGTTGTTTGAGGTAACAGGCAAGCTCCGACGCAGCTGAGTATGTGCCGCCATTAACCATAACATACACTGTGCCTTTATAACTGTAAGGAAAATTGGTCACGTATCTTTCCGTGAATTGCTTCAGCTCTCTGTTTCCATTTTTAGCCAGCATTGAATGCTTTTGCATCTTTTTGTATGCTCTTTTGCCTTTGATACTTACAATAGGCTTACCGCTTGCAAGGCTATTGTACCGTATCTGCATATTGCGGTACAACCTAAAAGGTTCGTTGCTCAAAAAAGCAATAATGGCTTCTGGATAAAATGAGCTACCACCTTCGTTGCCCCTTAAATCAATGATCAATTGCTCCGGTTGCTTTTGCACAATTTGCCAAAATGCCTGCTTTATGAACTTCTCGAAGTTTTGTCTCCCTTTTGCAATCTCCTTTGGGTCGAAACTTTCCAGCGTTAAAATGGCTGTTTGGTTATCATCATCAAACTTCAAGTGCAACTTTGGGGTAGGCTTTTCGCGCTTATACCTTTGTATTCTCATTTTCTGAAAATCATACCCCTGCAAAGTCAGCTTTTCATTCACCCAGCCACTATCCGTCAGCATTTCAAGCTCGTAGGTATAAGTATTACTATCAGGCCAAAAACGGATATAGAATTCATTGAACCAGCCATTTTCTAGCAGCCACTCGTTTGCCGAAGTTATGTATCCATCTCGAGTGAGGTATTGCTGCATGCGCAACAGCATGCTATCCATTGGCACCCCATTAATTGATCGAACTATGGCATTCGTTACCTTAACGCTGTCAATAAAACTCCTCATAACCACTACTGCACTATCGTGCAGCTCAATGTGCAGTGGCAAAAAGTAGGCGTACTTTAAGAGATACTTTTCCAGTTCTTTAGGGTAGCTGAGTATCAAGTGCCCGCAACCGACAGCCGATGCGATGTGGTTGAGTTGGTTATACAGTTCTCTACAGTTTATTTGCCCAGCTTGACCCTTTAAACGGTCCACCAGCAAATCCATTTGGGGCTTTTTGATGTACCTGTATAAATCAGGGTGTGCTGCTTCGAGTGCCTTAATAAAAAAATCAATGTCTTCAACTACCTGCTGGGCAGGGTAAACCGTATTAAACCCACTCCGGTAGCTGTCGCGCTTGGAAGTTTGTGCATTTGCGTTGCTCAAAACAAACAGCAATAATAGCCCGAACATTAAAAACCTAAGTGTTATTTGCAGCACGCCCATAAATCTACAGCAAACATAACGATTGGTATAACTCGGAAGTTGTAATTGCATAAAAAGAAAAAACCTCGGAAGCACTGGCTGGAACCTCCAAGGCCATGAAGCTAAACCATTTGCATAGTAATTTGGAAATTAAGCATCTAATTTCTTTTTATGAAATTCGAATCGAAAAATAGGCTCTAAATCTTCAATTTCGTCAACCATACAGCCCAAATCCTTTATTCGGCCATCGGCAAGGCCATACACCCAACCATGCACTTGCAAGCTCCGGGAGGCCCATGCCTTCTGCACGATGCTTGTTTTGGCAAGGTTGTGCACCTGTTCAAACACATTAAGCTCTACCAATCTATTAGAGCGCATTTGCATATCGTTAATGGCGTCAAGTTCGGTTTCGTATTTGGCGTAAACCTCTTTAATGTTTCGCAGCCATTTGTTTACCAAACCATTATTAATTGAACCCATAGCCGCGTTTACTCCACCGCAGCCGTAGTGGCCACAAACAATTATGTGCTTTATCTTAAGCACCTCAACGGCATACTGCAGTACGCTCATAAAGTTAAGGTCGGTATGCACTACCATGTTAGCAATATTACGGTGCACAAATATCTCGCCAGGCTCGGTATTGGTTATTTCGTTGGCAGGCACACGACTATCGGAGCAGCCCACCCACAAAAATTCAGGTTGCTGGCCTTTGGCACTATCGCTAAAATAATCTGGGTCAAGGTCTAGTTTCTTTGCGGCCCATTCTTTGTTGTTTTCTATCAGTCTGTTATATGAAGCTTTCATGGTATCAAGTGTTTAATGTCCTTTATTAGGGATAAATCCGTTAAAATCAACGTTTAGTAATTCTACTTTTATATTCCGCTGGTCGGCATTTTCAAAAAAGTTATAGAGCACTTCCTGCACATCATAGTCTATTTGTACGGTTTTGCTTCCATCAATAACTATGTGGCTGTGATTGGCCAATCCATCTAAAGTGAGCTGAATGCTGCCCTTATTTAAAAAACTTACATGCTCTGATAGCTCTAATCTAAAAGAGCCATTGTCTAACGTTTTGAAGAAATAAGGTGTTGTATAATTGTCTTTGAGAATGTAGAAAAAAGCCACTACCATGCCCACGCCTACACCTACCAGTAAATTGGTTGCAAGCATAACTGCTATAGTAACGATAAAAGGCACCAATTGGCGAATACCTAGCTTATACATCTCCTTAAACAACGACACGTTGGCAAGCTTATAACCAACGAGAAGCAACAAACCTGCAAGCCCCGCCTTAGGTATAAGATTGAGTACGGTAGGAATAAAAATGGCACAAACCAATAATAACACACCATGAATAATGGCTGACATTTTGGTTTTGGCACCTGAGTTTGCATTTGCCGAGCTGCGTACAATAACCGCCGTAATGGGCAACCCCCCTATCAAGCCACTCAACATATTGCCTACCCCCTGCGCTTTCAGCTCTTGGTTAGTTGGCGTACTGCGCTTGTAGGGGTCCATTTTGTCAGTGGCTTCAACGCTCAAGAGCGACTCAATACTGGCTATGATAGCAATAGTAAATGCTACCTCGTAAACCTTAAAATTGGCAAGGCCTTTAAAATTGGGAAAGGTAAAAAAGGATGCAAACTCGCTTGGTGACTTTGCCACCGGTAACTGAATCAAATGCCCATCGGCAAGGGTTAAGCCTGGGCTAAACAGAGCAAATGCTTGATTGAGTAATACACCTAGTATAACAGCCAACAATGCACCCGGTATTATCTTGAAAAACTTGAACTGCTTTAGTTTTGGGTTATCCCAAACCAATAAAATGAACATAGTTGCCAAGGCAATGATAACGGCCCCAAGCTGGTACTCGTTTATAGCCAACCAAATAACATAAAGGCCCTCCACAAACTTATTTGATAACGCCTTACCGCTTGGCAGGCTAATGGCTTCGTCTTCCATGGCGGCCAAGTCATAACCTAAAGCATGCGGAAACTGGGTGATTATTAGGGTAATACCTATACCGGCCAACATACCTTTTATTACCGCCGACGGGAAATAATACCCTACAATACCCGCTTTGGCAAAGCCAAGTAATACCTGTAATGCTCCCGCCAAAACTACTGCAACCAAGAAAATGTCAAATTCTTTTAACAATTCAATGGCTCCAAGCACAATTGCAAACAGCCCTGCTGCAGGACCGCTTACACTTAACGGCGACCCACTGAGCGAGCCAACCACAATACCCCCCACAATGCCCGCAATAAGACCTGCAAACAGAGGGGCGCCCGACGCCAAGGCTATGCCAAGGCAAAGGGGCAACGCAACTAAAAAGACAACTAACCCAGCAGGGGCATCGCTTTGTAGCTCACTAAACAAACCTTTTGGCGTTATCATTGTACCAAACGATTTAAAGGATGGCACAAAGGCTTGCTAACCAATACAGGCATGGTTAATGAGTGCGCAGGATATAGTTTACCGTAAAATAGAAATAGTAATGAATCGGTCAGGAAGACCATGCTCATGTAAAGCTGTATGTTCATGAAGATTTGCTGATGTCGTATGACCATTAATTAAAAAGTAGCACGCTAGCACAACTTGTTGTATAGCGAGATTCTGTTCAATCAGCAAAAGTCGGGAGGGGGCATAACGACTGAAAAAACATGGGTCTTTAAGTCAGGAGTATACTTGTAATAATTATGCTCAACATCAGAGAAAGTGAGCAGTAGAAAATCAATATCGGTTGTTTCGGTTAAGTGCAGGTCTTCTAGTGTTTCTTCGTTAAGCGAAGTGCTGCTAGTGGCTGTATTATGCATGTTGGCATAAGTCAAGTCGGATTCGTGGACAAAACCCTCTGCGATCAGCTCTATCAAGCTTTCCGTTAAGTCAGTTTTTACATTTCCAGGATGCATCCACGAAGGAACAAATAACGACATGTTTACCAACTGCACACAAAGCAGAAGGCACATTGCTACATTAAATATGCTCTTATAAACCTTCACCGATATAAAAGTAGGAATAAAGAATTGATAACTGAATTACGGTAATTTAAACATTGAGTGTCCTACAAACGTTTAACGCCACTACTTGACTGCCGCCTTCTTGGCATCTTTAATTTTTTTACGCGCACGTTTCTTTTGGTCGTGTACCAGTTTTGCTTTACTAATATTCACTAGCATGCGCTTAAAAACAGGACCCTTTTTGCCTTTAGTGCTGCCATCAACAAAACTATCAAACCACATTTTGGTGTATATAGAGGTATAAAGCGCGCAAGTACCATGCCCAAACTTTTTGCCACTGTGCCGCAATTTCACGTTTTGGGCACCGTTGCGCTTCATGGTCTGTTCTGCTTTTAGCGAGTTTTTATAATTGACTTGCTCGTCGCTTTGGCAATAGCACAATAGCACCGGCGCTTCGGGTTTCCAGTCGTAAACATCATTTGCCTGCAAGGCCTTGCGGAAAGCAAAACTAGTATCTTCTAAAAAGGCTTTTACTATATCATCGGCAATCATGTCCTTTGGCACAGTGGGCAGCAATTTGTTTATCTCGTTCATAGAATGGTTACCATCAAACAGGGGTGGCAATATGCTATCATAAGGGGCCTTAAAAAGCGTTCTGCTATCGGCAACAAACTTATAAGCCTCCTGATAAGAATAAATTAAGTAAGGCAAATACCCTGGATGGGAGTATGGCTTAAACATTACGGTGCCTTGATCGCCCGAAACATCGTAAGGCCCAGACATAGGTGCCGATGCTGTTACTTTAAATTCGTCTGGAAAATCGCGTTGCATTTTCAAATGGGTGGCCATGGCCGCATGGCCACCTTGCGAATAGCCTGTAAGAAACAATTTATCACCCCACGAAACACCTTCTTTTATGTTTAAGGCCTTTACACTTCGGTACATATCAATGGCCGACAAAGCCTCGGTTTCGGCATGTACGTATAAATGTTTTTGCTCCCCTTTACCTAAGCCAAAATAATCGGGCATCAAAACCGCATACCCATCGGCCGCAAAACCCACACAAATGCCTTGCTCGCCGCCCAACTTAATTTTTCGCTCTTTTTCTATTCGGGTACCATGGTGGTAGATAACCAATGGCAAATCGTTTCGCTTGCCTTGCGGCACAAAGTACAAACCCGATGCCTTTACAGGCGAACCATCAATCCAAGTACTTACGTATATCACCTCATACAAATCGACCCCATAATTGACCGGAGCAATAAACTGGGGTATGTTTGCTTTTTTCCAGAAAGCTTTCAGGTCCTCCAAGCTATACGAAGCTACCTTTTCATAGGAATCGAGATAAGGCTCAATGGCCCATAGTTGAATGCTGAAAAGGCATAACAAAATTGATCCGACGAATTTCATGGCTCTTGGAAATGTTTTTCAAGGGTAAGTGACACTAAAAAGTACTTATAAGACCGTAATTTCAGCAAAATAGTTTGGCTTTGCGTCAAAAAATACAAATCAAGTGTCTTTTGTTTAAAAAACTACAACAAAGCCAACAAAGCATCGGCAAACAACCCTGCCGACTGCGGGTACTTCCGCATCCAAAGTTCAGGTTCAATAAGCTCCAGTTCCACTAATGCCAGCTGGTTATTACTGTCCCACATAACATCTACTCGGGCATAAACAGTCACAGGTCTGCATTGAGCGGTTACATATTCGGCATATTGCACTTCAGCTTCGCTAGCTTCATACGCATAAACCGTTCCGCCGTGGTCGTCTTGCACCCTAAAGTCGCCAGCTTTAGCACGCTTCAGCACCGAGTGGCTGTATTTACCACCAAATACCATATGCGACACCTCGCCATGAGTTTCCACGGTATTCATAAAAGGCTGCAACAGCATGGCTTCCTCGGCTACAAGTTGTTTAAATATAGCTTCGTGGGTAGGTATCTGCTCTTGGGTCATTCGATAGGTATGCCTTGCTGCGCCTGAAATGGCAGGTTTAATGATCACTTTCTGCCAACCAGTAGCATCCACAAGTTGCTGCAAGGTTTGGGTCTCTCCTATCTCTATGAACCTTGTAGGCACTATATTTACCCCACGGATGGCCAAATCTTGCAGGTAGTGCTTATCCATGTTCCAGCGAAGCGTCTCAGTAGGATTGACAAGACGGGTAAGTTGTGACACTTTATTAAGCCAAGCGGCAAACTCCTTTGGCCGATTGAAATAATCCCAAGTGGTGCGCACCACGGCCATCTCGGTAGTAGCCCAATCAAAAGTGGGGTTATCCCAACTAGTGCGGTATACACGTAGTCCTTTGGCTTGTAGCGCTTCGGCAATCAATCGGTCTTCAAGCAATACGTTTTGCACGTATTCGGTGGTACTAGTTGGGTTTTCGTAATCGTGGCAAGTAACTAAGGTTATATCAAAGGCTTTCATGAGGGCAAAGATAAATTTTGTTGCGATGGATAATTTCAAATTCAAAATTCAAAATTGGGGATGGCCATATTATCAAACAGATAGCAACTAGAATGATTATTGCAAAGGAAACAATCTTTTGAAGGAGCCATTTGACCTGCCGCTCAGCTTGTAGATTTTGTAAGGTAGTTATGGAAAATGCCCTACCCTTTTACCGCAGGCTCTACCTTCAAATCGACCATGGGTTTATAATACAAACCCAACACCAAAGCGGTGATTACCATAAATGCCCCGAAAATGCCCATAACCCATACGATGTGACCGCTGTGGTAAAAGAAGGGCAGCATAAATAACACCAAAAACCCAATGCGCATAAGCAAGTTGGTAACCATAAACACACTACCCGTGCGGCCAATCAGTTGATTGGGTGTATGCTGAAACATGTAAGTAACGCGCATAATGCGCGAGCCAGCATTGGCCAGCCCCAACATAAAGGCAAGGCCAAAAAACACCACCAAATTGGTATTGAACGAATAGGTAAAAAACACCACTGCTGCCACCAAATGTAAAATGATAATGGCTTTAGGCGTATTGGTATGCATAAATATTCGCCGTATCATGAGCCCCGCAAAGAGGCTACCCAGGGCAAAGTATATCTCGTAAGTTGCATATACATCAGGGCCCAGTTTTAAGTGCTCGGCCACATATACCGGTTTCAAGAAAAAATTGATGACGATAATAGCGACAAATATATTGCTGGCAAACGTGCCGAATAGCAAAAGCATGGGGTTGCGCTTCAAAAAACTGAACCCAACCTTGATGCGCTGCAATATTGGCTCTGGCTCGTAGTTGCGGGTGGCCACCGCTTCGTATTTAACAAAAGCCACCAACCCAAACGCCACGAGATAGGTGGCAGCATCTAGCAGAAACACCCGCTCCAGACTCCAGCCCTCAAAGGTAAAGTTTACGGGTATCTCCAAACCAATCAACCGAATAAACCCATCTGTAGAGCCGCCCAGTAATATGGCAGCCATAGCCCCTGCAATGGCAGTGGTAAACTGGCCCTGTATTTCGATATAGGAGCTTACGCGTCCGTAATCTTTCGGTTCGCTTATTTCTTGTATAAAGGCATACAGGTTTGGGTAATGGATGTTGTAAATGAGGAACGTACCTGCAAACACCGCCCCTACCGTAAACGCATCCATTTCGCCTGTGAGCATGCCCTTGGTGGCGGCTACTACCAACATGATACTGCCTGCCACACAAACACCCATGTAAATGCGCTGCCTATTGAACCTGTCGATGAGCGAGCCGCTATACACGCCCCAAAAGATGGAGATAACCGAAACCAGTAGCATTATTTGGGCAAACAACTGCGGCAACCCTAGCACATTGGTAAAGTGCCACGGTATGGCTATCATACTGATGCCCTGGGCAAAGCCTGATATACTATTGGCCACAAACAGCAGCCCGATGGCACGTTTATTTCTCAAGGAAGGGATTTTCGCTGGGCGAAATTACGGGATTTTTGTGGGTCAATAACAGGCGGTAATATCGGCTATGGTAAGTAAGCATTTTTTCGATGCACTTCTCTATCATCAAAAATTCCCTATTTTTAATACCCAACATCAACCCGCTACCCCCTCATGAAACACTACACCTTACTAGCCGCACTTTGGCTACTTACGTTTAGCGCTTGCAAAAAAGACGATAACCAAACCGAAACCGACCAAACCCTTTACGCCACCTTGGGCACCGATGCGGGCATATACGACCGCGATGGGCGCTTTGTGCTGCTGCGCGGTGTAAACTACAACGTGCTGGGCGATTATTGGCAAGCCAACCCAACAGTGCCCGCTACTAAAGCATATGCCAGCAGCGATATGGAGCAAATGGCATCGTATGGGTTTAATTGCGTGCGGTTACTGTTTAACTGGAGCAAACTAGAGCCTACACCTGGCCAATACGATATGGCTTACATACAAAGCATTAAAATGGCCATTGAAGACGCTGCCCGATATGATATGTATGTGCTGCTGGATATGCACCAAGATGCTTGGGGCAAATACATTGCCACGCCTGCCGATACTGTTTGCACACTGCCCAACAAGGGCTGGGACGGCGCACCGGAATGGGCCACTTACACCGACGGACAATCGACGTGCACGGTGGATGGCTCTCGGGAATCGGCACCGGCAGTAGTAACTGCATGGGGCCATTTCTGGAACAATCGCAATGGCATACAAGACAATTGCATAAAAGCTTGGCAAGCCGTGATTGCCGAAACCGCACAATACCAAAACGTGGTTGGCTACGACCTGATAAACGAACCCGGCTTTGGCTATGTAACCATAGGAGAGGCCATTGACCAAATTGGTAGTTACTACAACAGGCTTATCACGGCCATCCGCACTACCGAAAGGGCAAATGGCAATTTGAGCCACATTATGTTTGTTGAAATGGGTATTGGCCTTGGTGGTTTGGGCAGCATTGTGCTACCGCCTGCTGGTTTTACGTCGGATGAAAATATGATTTTTGCCCCGCACTCCTATTTCGAATCCATCGGAAATTTACCCTTTACCATTGAAGATGGCTTTAACCTCTACGATGGGGGCAGTGCATCGTACAACACCCATTTCTTTATTGGCGAATGGGGCTTTTTTGGAGACCCTGCCACCGATGCGGCTAAAGTAAAACGCTTTGCTGCTGCCGAAGACAGCTATTTCGTAGGCTCTACCTGGTGGCAATGGTGCCAAGCACCCGGCGACCCGCACGGCATTAGTTGGGATGGCAATAACTACGGGGCTACATCCATGCATTTGGTTGAGCTTGATGCATCGGCCAACCTTACCGGCAATACCAACCCTTACTACTTGGATATACTGAGCCGCACGCGCCCCAATGCCATTGTAGGCAAGCCTGTGAGCCTTACTTCAAACCCTGACACTGGTGAAATGGAGCTAAACGCAACTACCACCGCTGAAGGCGTTACCGAACTGTGGATACCCAACCGTTTTGGCACACCAACCATTACGGGCACCAACGCTACCCTAAAAGAACTACGTACCGTAAGCGGCGGCTATATTGCTGAGGTAGCGGTATCAGGTAGTTACAGTATTTTGGTTGGGTTTTAATTGCCCCATGTTCAACAAGTGGTCTCAGTTTTATTATTATCCATATTTTTGGACAACTTAGCTAACTATTGAGACCACCATTAGCCACAACCTTACTAATCATTGCCATAGCGGCTTCGTTATGGTTGCCCAACTTGTTTACCTACGGCATGTTTTTAGATGGGGTAATAAATGCCAATGTGGCTAAACAATACGCCAACGGCATAGGCTCTTTTTTTAGTTTGCAAGAATGTAACTGCCCCAATGGCGCTTACGTTGGACATCCGCCTTTGGCGTTTGCCATACAAGCCACTATGTTCAAAGCATGTGGCAGTGCCTTTTATATGGATAAGGCATATTCGCTGCTTTGCGCCGTGGCCCAACTGTTCCTTATTGGGGTACTATGGCTAAAAGCAGTTCCTCAACATAATTTAAAGAAACTGGTATGGCTGCCCTGTCTGCTTTGGCTACTCTCCCCTATTATTAGTTGGGGCTATAGCAGCAATCTGCTGGAGAACACCATGAGTATGTTTACCACCGCCACACTAATAGTCATGATTGCTTATATGCGCGGTGGTAAGCTGGTGTGGCTGTATGCAATAGCTGCGGCACTGCCTAGTTTTGCGGCATTGCTGAGCAAGGGCCCTGTGGCAATGTTTGTATTGGCGGCACCAATAGTTTTTGTAGGAGCTTATGAAGGTTATAACCTCCGAAAGGCATTGTCATTTATGACCGTTTATTTAACCGCACTAACCCTATTTGCCCTAGCAATTTGGGTGCTACCTGAGGGCAACTCTTATATTAGAGCCTACTTTGAAGCGCAGCTAATACCTTCGTTAAACCCTTCAGAAGCTTCAGTGATAGCTAGATTGAGGATAATACCGTTCCTACTGAAGGCCTTGTTGCCTATTCTGGCAATCGCAATTGCCGCTTATGCCGCCACTAAAACCAAGTGGCTCAATAACATGAAAGTTGATTTGGGAAACAAAGCAGCCTACCGCTTTTTAATATTGGGCCTGTGCGCTACGTTGCCCATCATGCTAAGTAATAAGCAAAGTGCTTTTTATGTAATACCTGCTATTCCGGTGTTTGCTATTGGCTTTGCACTGATTATTGCCGAGGTGGCTTCAATGCTGATTGATAGTTATCGCGCTCCAATTTTTCACAAAGCTATTGGTTGGCTGTCGTTAATGGTTATTGCAAGTATGGTTTCCCTATCGGCATATAATTATGGTAGCGTGCTTCGCGACAAAGAAATGCTTGCCGATGCGGAGCAGTTGAATAGTTTACTGCTGGGCGATAATGTAATAGCCGACCCATTGTACCAGTTTGTGGATGAGTACCAGTTAAAGGCTTATTTAAACCGCCTATACAGCATCTCTGTGCACAACGATATGCCCACTAAATGGTACCTCGTTAAACCAGAAACAACCTTGCCCGAAAAAGCAGAACTTGTTTACAAAGGCAAAACGTTGAGCGTGTATACTTTATAGCCAATCACCATCTGTGAAATCAGCGTAATCCAAAATAATCTGCGGTCCTAGGTTTTTTGCTTTTTCTTCTTTGCTGCGGGGAACAGTACGTTGTTCAATATCAAGCGGTAGCCTGGTGAGTTAGGGTGCAATGCCAAGTCGGTTTTCGGGTCGCCAACAAAGTGCTGGAAATCCTCTGGGTCGTGGCCGCCATAAAAAGTCCACATGCCATTGCCCAACTCCCCGTGTATGTAGCGCGTTTCGCTGGCCGATTTGTTTTCGCCCATAACCAATACTTCAGGCTTCATTACTCCTTTTACAAACGACGTGGTTTGGCCCATAAATCCTTTAATGGTGCGCGTATGGCACTGGGTAAGCATGGTAGGCACGGGGTCCCATTTGGCCGAAAAATCGAACAAGGTAAAGTAATCCAAATCGTTGGGCACATTGCGGGTTTCGGTTGCATCAATGTTTGAGTACTCGTATTGATAAGGATTCTGTATCAAACTAAAATCGCGGAAGGCCAGCGATTTACTAAAATCAAGTTTTTGCTGCGCTTGCGGGTCGGCGGCGTCACCATCAAACATGTAATCGCAAATATCTAAACCTTCTGCCGCAAGAGCAATATCGTAAGTATCGGTAGCCGAACACATGGCAAACAAAAAACCGCCACCTAACACAAAGTTTTTGATTTTAAGTGCAACGCCCAATTTCAATTGCGACACTTTTTTGTAGCCAAACTTAGCAGCAGTGCTTTCTTGCAGGCGCACATCTTCTAGGTACCAAGGGGCATTTTGGTATCTCGACCAAAACTTACCGAACTGGCCCGTAAAATCTTCGTGATGCAGATGCAGCCAATCGTACTTGGGCAAGTCGCCATTCAATACCTCATCATCGTATATCACATCGTAGGGTATCTCGGCATAGGTAAGGGCCATAGTAACGGCATCATCCCAAGGCAGCTTGTTTTTGGGTGAATAAACGGCAATTTTAGGTGTCTTTTCCAGTTTCACCACATCCATATTCGCTTCGGGATTGGCTATATCTGCCACTATCCGGTTGTATTGTGCATCGGCAATCATTTCATAGCTCACGCCTCTTATCAAGCACTCACTTTCCATTTGCTTAAGATGCGGAAAGGCAAAACTTCCGCCACGATAATTCAATAGCCAATCAACCTCTACCCCATTGCTCACCACCCAATAGGCTATGCCATATGCCTTTAAATGCTCCTTTTGTGCGCCATCCATCGGTATCATCAAATAGGCAGCACGCGCCTGGCTAATGCCAAGGGTAAGCAATAAGACAAACAGAATGCGGTACAACATGAACAATTTATTTTGATACGGTATTAGGAATAAAGATAAAACTAAATTGGCGGTACATGTAAACTTAACGACGGTACACGCTATTTAGTTTGCCCAACTGGTCATTTAACAAATTTTGCCAAAGCCCTGCCAATAGCACCAACTAGCATATCTACCTCCTCTTGGTTAACAATTAAAGGTGGCACTACCCAAATGCCAAATTTATCGGCAGGCACGTAAATGTTTTCTTCCTCTAGCAAAAATCGTGCTATATCGCTCACTACAGTTTTGGTATATTTTTCAGTGGTTTTGCGCAGCGGTGTTTTGCTCTCACGGTCATGTACCAGTTCCATCGTCCAAAAAAGGCCCATGCCACGCACATCGCCTACTTGAGTGTACTGGCTGCCCAGTTGCTTTAGTGCATCACCCAGATATTGGCCCATTGCTACGCAGTTCTCCATCACACCGTCTTCTTGCAACACCCTGATGCTCTCCAAGGCCGCCGCGCAGCCCAGCGCATGCCCAGAAAAACTTTGCCCATGTCCGAAAATATTATCATCAAACACGCGGCTCACTTCTTCGCTCATAATACATGCCGATAGCGGACAGTATACGCCAAGTGCCTTACCCATTACTATAATATCGGGTACTACATCAAAATGCTCAATGGCAAAAAACTTGCCCGTGCGGCCCATTCCGCTCATGGTTTCGTCGGCAATAAGCAACAAACCCCAGCGGTCGCATATTTCGCGCACCCGCTGCATGTAGCCTGGCGGAGGGGGTATTATACCATTTGAGCCAACCACTGGCTCGAGCAATACCGCAGCAACTTTATTGCTGCCCCCTTCCTGCTCAATAATATATTCCAAATAGTCGGCACTCCATAGTGGGTCGTTTTCGGGCGCACGATATGCGTTAGCCTCCGGGGCAAATACCACACCGGGCACTGTAAAGGGCTCTTGAAACCACCGCCTTGGGTCGCCACCGACCGAAGCAGCGCCACTGGTGCTGCCATGCCACGACTTGTAGCGAGCTATTATTTTATAAGGGTAAGGGTATTGATTAGGTGCATCTACCAGCTTCCCCTCCTTGAAAGTACGTATATACTGAAACATCCTTGCTGCTTTAATAGCCGCTTCAATTGCTGCGGCACCACTTTGCCCAAACCAAACCTTTTTATTTGGGTTTCCAGGGGCCAGTTGGGCAAGTTTTTGCGCTAACATTGCTGTAGGGGCTGTTGCAAAATCATCGGTTACATATATAACCGAGTCCATTTGGCGCTTCATGGCTTCAATTACAGTTGGGTGATTAAAACCTAGGTTAATACATTCATGAGCACTTCTTAAATCAAAAATTTTTCGTCCGTCGGCAGTATATATATAGCAGCCCATTGTATGGCTCACCTCAACAGGCTTATAGTTAGCCTGAGACCCCCAACACTGCATAAAGTGTTGCGCCTGAATATTTGATACGTTCATAACGACTAGCTTTAGACTGCAAAATAAAGACTAGAAAGCACTATTTGTTTTTGTTTGCTTAGAATTAATACTGGCCACGCTAGATAAAAATTTGCAATAAATACCTTTTTACCGAAACAAACTAAGCGTAAAGACGTAAAAGCAAAAGCACACAAAAATTACCATATGCTGGAGGGAAAGAACAACAAGGTAGGGCACGGTGCAGCCATTCGAGGTAGGAAGGAAGGACCAACCCGATATGATCTGCAATATTTGCGCGAACTTTCGGGGAACGATGTTGAGTTTATCAAAGAAATTGTTCAAATGTTTATTGATGATGCACCAGTGCTTTTGAAACAAGCAGTAGTGTACCACAAAAACGAGAACATTACACTATTGAAAGCCAGCGTACACCGCATGAAATCGTCAGTAAAAATGATGGGAGACTATCCTTTGGCCGCATTAATTGAGCGAATCGAATCGCATTGCATTGGCGTTACTGTTGAAGAAAACCTACCAGCTTTGATGATGCAACTAAATCGCGACCTTACCAACTTAGTAAATGACCTAAAAAACGAAATGCAATCTTTGTAAGCATTTTCGCCTCTTATGACATAATCTTTAATTAAAAGAAGCGTTATTCCCTTATTCTGTTATAAAGTCCTATTTTTGGCAGGAAGGAAAAACCACTCGTAAATGAAACGTTTCTTATTGATGCTGGTTTGCAGCATTCTCACCTTTGGCGTATACGCCCAAGAAGACACCATAGCAGAAAAGAAAAAAGTAACGGAAAAAGTTGCCCAAACCGGCAGCAGAGACCGTATTGTTATTGAACTTGGCTTTGACCATTGGAACCAAGCCGATGGCAAAACTACCGATGTAAAATGGTTCAGCCGCAGCTATGGAATCTATTTTATGTATGATATTATTATCAAAAAATCTCGTTTCAGTTTAGCACCAGGTTTAGGTTTCGGCATAAGCAATGTGTTTACTAGCAAAGGATTGGTCGAAGATAGTGTGTCTACTTATTTTACGAACTTTAAAGATGCCTACGGGGTTGAAAACGACGACGTAAAAAAGCATAAACTGGTAACCTCGTTTATTGATGTACCAGTAGAGCTTCGTTTCCGCGCTAAGCCAAACAAGCACAATAAGAGCTTTAAAGTTGCTGTAGGTTTCAAAGCAGGGGTATTGTTTGATAGCCACACCAAATTGAAATACACCACCGCTACCCGCGACAAGCCAAGGGTTGAAAAAGTGAAAAACTATGCCGATTTGAATCGTTTCCGTTACGGGCCCACTTTCCGTATCGGTTATGGAGCTTTTAATGTTTTTGGGTTCTATAACCTAGGCGAAGTATTTAAAGATGGCGGGCCAGCTGGCATTCACCCTTATACTGTAGGCTTCTCTATTAACGGTTTATAACCTGTTTAAGTTATTAGCCCCGTTCTGCATCAGCAGAACGGGGCTTTTTTGTGCCGAAACAACATTCTAAAATTATAATACAAAAGTCATGAACGCTCACGAAATTGATTACCGCATATTAGGCGAAGAAATGCAGTGTGTTGAAATAGAACTTGACCCACAGGAAACCGTAATTGCCGAAGCCGGCTCGTTTATGATGATGGATGAAGGCATAAAGATGGCGACCGTGTTTGGTGACGGCAGCAAAAACGAAGGTGGTTTCTTTGGCAAGCTGTTGTCGGCAGGCAAAAGGGTACTTACCGGCGAAAGCCTTTTTATGACCACTTATACCAATGAGGGCTATGGCAAAAGACGCGTTTCGTTTGCATCGCCTTACCCTGGCAAAATCGTCGCCCTAGATCTAAGCGCATTCAACGGCAAGGTTATTTGCCAGAAAGATTCCTTTTTGTGTGCTGCACAAGGAGTAAGTATTGGCATTGAGTTTCAGCGTAAGCTAGGCACCGGTTTCTTTGGTGGCGAAGGATTTATAATGCAAAAGCTTGAAGGCGATGGTTTGGCGTTTGTGCACGCCGGCGGCCTCATTATTGAACGCACTCTTGCCGCTGGCGAACGCCTTAAAGTTGATACCGGCTGCCTAGTGGCCTTTACCAGTGGCGTAGACTATGATGTTGAAATGGTGCAAGGAGTAAAAAATGTACTGTTTGGTGGTGAGGGCCTCTTTTTTGCTACCCTCAGCGGCCCTGGTAAGGTTTGGATACAATCATTGCCGTTTAGCCGCTTAGCCAACCGCATCTATCAACATGCCCCAAGCAATGGCGGTGCACGCCGAGAAGAGGGCAGCATGCTAGGCGGGCTTGGCGATTTGTTGGATGGGGATAGATGATAGAGCATTCACTCCGCAACAAGTCGAACTTTGAGTAAAAAAGTGCCCAGCGACCACTACATCGCTGGGCACCACTCTTGCTACTACTGCTGTTGATTTTTGAATGTACAAAGTACGAAGTATATAGTACGATTTGCTATAAATGTTGGCGACACTGAACCATTTTTTAAACCAAGACTGAAACTTGTGTCTTGTGTCTTGTGTCTTGTGTCTTGTGTCTTGTGTCTTGTGTCTTGTGTCTTGTGTCTTGTGTCTTATTTTATTGTATGGTATATGCAAACCCTATTGTAAAGGTTCTGCCTGGTACCAAACGCTGGAAGATGGCAGGGTCGGCACCATAATAACTTTCATACTGCCCTACAAAATCATCGCCAATCAAGTTCTGGCCCTGAAGGCTTAATTTAAACTGATCTTTCTTGCCACACACTTCGGTTAGTTTAAAGTTTAGGCTATGAAATGGCATTTCGTAAACATCTGGTGCACGTCCGCCGCCAACTACCGATAGGCGCTTGCCTTGCACATTGTAAGCCAACGTTGCAGTTAGACCAATTTTCTCGGCAGTATAACTCAAATTGGCATTTACAAGGTACGGCGACTGCCCATACATAACTCGCTTCTTACTGATATTATATCCATCTTTCACCCATTTGTTGCGGCCTTCAAGCTCGGCAGGGTTCATTTCTGTAGCCGATTTTACCCAAGTTACGTTAGCACCTATTTCCAAGTTTTCGAGCTTACTATGAATAAATTTGAAGTTTTTGCGGAACTCCAATTCAAGACCATAAGCCCTTGCGTTCGATACGTTTCTTGGGGTAAAATCGCGTGGTGCCACATCAGAGAATACAACTACTTCAATTGGGTTGGTAAAGTTCTTAAAGAAAGCACTCGCAGAAATCATCTCGCCACTGCCAAAGAAATACTCCCAGCGAAAATCAACATTATCAATATCGGTCTGCTTCAAATCGATGTTACCGATAAATGTAATTTCGGTAACAGGATCGAAAATTTGCGCCAACGATTTTTCTTTGAAAGAAGGACGAGCAACAGTGCGTGAATAAGATACACGCAAGTTCATGTTCTCAATAACGTTGTAAATCATATTAAGGGCAGGCAAAAAGTTGATTTCGTCTAGCACTTTTTTGTTGTTGAATTTATCCGTTTCCGGAATTAAAATCTGTTGCTTTTGGCCCGTAAAAAAAATGTCAGCCTTCTCTATCCTCAAGCCATAAACCACATTAAAACGGTTTGTAATTGGCAACTCGTTCATTACATAACCCGCCAGCACATTCATACTAGCATTAAAGGTGTTAGATATATCTTGCTGACCAGTAACATAAGTGCCAGTTGTATTGGTCTCGGCATTCCAGATGTTTTGCTCGGCAAGTATGTAATCGGCACCACCTTCTATTTGCAAGCCATTGTTTTCCAACTCTACCACATACGATTGAAAGTTGCGGCGCTTATATGTGTCGAAAACACCAAACTTAAATTTTGAAGTTAATCCTTTCCATAGCTTAAATGGCAGTGTAAAATCGGCTCGGAAATTCTCGGTTATTTCAGATAAGTCACGGAACAAGCGGTTTGAGCGAGAGCTGCCTCCTGCTTCTAGGGTTGTATCTGAATTAACTACCCTAAACTGCATAATTCGCAAATCGGGGTCTGATATTTTGGAGAAGGTAAATGAATTTTTCCACTCCATTTCTATCTTGTTCAGTTTGTGCTTACCTGTTACCAAGGCATTAGAAATGGAACGTTGAGTATAGATCAAGATATCGGAAACAGTATTAACATCGTTAAAACCAGCATCATACTGCGCCCTTTTGCTGGCTGTGCTTTCCCCGTTTTGGGTATGGAAAAGTTGCAAGGTGTATTTGTTCTTTTGCGTTTTGTAAGCAGCAGCCACCAAGGCACTCCAAATTACGTTATTCGAACCCTGGGGTCCGCTTGATACGCGATAATTCTCTTTGTCAAACTGCAGCACTGAAGAGTTTGCATCGTGCTGGTATTCGCCAAGTTCTACCTTATCATAAAACTGATAGGTATTGCGGTATGTAATGCCGGTATTGATACCAAAGCTTTTTCCGTTTTTGTTATACTGGTTACCAAAACCGATAAAATAGTTTTGGTTGAGAAACGCCAATTCCTTTTTGGCTTCTAGCTGCCTTGAAAAGCTGCGGGTATATTCTTCCAGCTTAGGATCCTTATTAACGGCTAAGCCATTGCCAATAGTGAGGTCGTAGCTAAAGGGTAACTTACGGGTCCCGTCATCAAAACCCAAAGCATCGGTTTTGCCACCTTTGTATAGTATAAAGTCGTTGTTAAAGGTCGTTCCAGAAGTAATGCCCCAAGTACCACCTATGGTAATTTGTTTACGCTCTTGGAAGCTCTTGGTAGTTATATCAACTACACCACCTGTAAAGTCGCCAGGTAAGTCAGGTGAAAATGTTTTGTACACAATCAGGTTATCAATCAAATTCGACGGGAAAATATCCATCTGAACGGTATTCCTATCTGGGTCAAGACCCGGAATATCCATGCCATTCAACATGGTTTTGGTATATCTGTCTCCAAGGCCACGCACATAAACATATTTGCCCCCTTCAATTGAAACGCCCGGTACACGCCGAAGTGCATCAGCAGCATTATTGTCGCCTGTTTTGCTTATCGATTGAGACGAAATACCATCCAGCACTACAGTTGAGTTCTTTTGGATAGTAAGCAGCGCAGTCTCTGTATTTTTAGTGCGCTCGGCCGAGATAGTTACTTCATTAATTACTTCAGTTTCTGCAGCCAAGCGAAGGTCAATAACGGTAACCTCTCCCGATTTAACTACTACATCAGTTACCTTTTTGGTAGCATACGAAATGTAAGAGAAAACAACTGTGTAATTACCTGCTGGGGCTGAGATATTATAATTACCATCTAAGTCGGTAATAGTGCCATTGCTGGTACCCTCCAGCAATACTATAACACCTATAAGGGTTTCGCCAGATTTATCGTCAATTAAGGTTCCTCGTATGGTTCCGTTCTGTGCTTGAGCTACGCCCAATGAACATACTAGTAGCAGTAGCAAGAAGTTGAAAAATTTCATAAAGCAGTTTTAAAAAAATTTCCCTCCCGGGTAGTGGACCGAGAGGGAAACCTTAAAAATTATAATAGCAATGAGTTATTAATCAAGCAAGTTGGCATTTGAAGCCCAAGTCCAAGAGGCGAATACTGATTGAGTAGCACCTACTGTTGGAGTTGTAACGGCGGTGTTTGAACCACCAGCAAGAATAGTATTTAAAGCTGCAGTCAAAGTACTATCGCTAGAAGTAATTGTTGAAGCAATGCTAGACTTAACAAATTGGCTATTGGTAAATTCCAATTCGCCGCTCTGGAAGTTAGCGTTTGCGCTACCACCTTCTACTGATACCCAGTTAGTAAAGCCAGTAAACGCTACATTGTTGATAGTACCTTGCGCAGCACTTTTCAAAGTTGCAGCACGACCTGAAGCGCTACTTGGGTTTTTAACGGTACCGTTGTTCAAAGTAAATTTACCTGAAGTGTAGGTAGAACCTTCTGGGCCGTCAATTTCCAAACCAGCATTACCAGCACTTGCACCAGCATGAATAACTAGGAAGTTGCTAATTGAACCAGAGTAGTTTTGGTCAAAATCCAATGCATCGTCTTGGCAATAAACAACCAATATATCGCTCAATACAGCAGCACCACCGAAAATCTCGATACCGTCATCAGAGCTAGCAAAAATTTCAACGTGGTTGATGGTAGTTGCGCTACCAACACCGCCCAAGGTAAGGCCTTGTAGCTCTTGGTCAGGCTTCAATTCAGTACCGCTGTGGCGGATAGATACAAAAGAAAGGCTACCAGAGTTGTCAGCATCGTTAGTGCCACCATACAAACCAAATGTGTAGTCGGCAGGGATACCTTCAATTTGCCCTTCAGTATCAGCAGCAGTGGTAGATACTTTGGCGTTACCCAACAAAATCAAACCGCCCCAAAGGCTAGAGTTATCTTTAGTAAGATTGGTTCCGAATTTTTGACCTACAGTAATGTTATCCAATACTGAAGTGAAAATGATAGGCTTAGCAGAGGTACCAACGGCATTAATCTTAGCGCCACGAGCAATAATTAAAGCAGAAGCAGCTGCACCAGAACCTTCGCGAGCTTTAATAATAGTGCCTTCGTTAATGGTAAGGGTAGCACCACTATCAACTACTACATAGCCAGCTAGTTCGTAGATAGTATCAGCGCTTAAGGTGCGATTAGCATTGATTGAACCACTTAAAACTACGTTAGCTGTAGTTTTTGAATCGTTGTTGTCTTCGTCTTTGCTGCAAGATGAAACAATTACTGAGGTTGCCACTAGAAGCAGCAATGTTCTAAAAATTGTGATGTTATTTAACATAGTTTTGGTTTTGGTGATTATCTTGTTTCAATAGTCGATGCAAAACAACACACAGCGTCTTAACCTGAAGTGATTGGCTTATTAAGAATGTTTTATTAAAATCAATGTTAAGCTTACCCATTTTAACCTATCTTTAACATTGCCGAAACAATACCCAAAGGATGCAACTTTAACTTTGCGTAAAATAAATAACCATGTCTGAGAAAATTAAAATTTTGATTGCCGACGACGAACCAGATATCTTGGAGTTTCTACAGTATAACTTAGAGCGCGAAGGATATGAAACTATTTTGGCAGAAAATGGTCGCGAAGCCATTGTTAAAGCCAAAGCCCATAACCCACAAATGATTTTGCTGGACATCATGATGCCTGAGTTAGATGGTATAGAAACCTGCAGGGAATTGCGCAATTTGCCTGATTTCAAAAACACCCTTATCGCTTTTTTAACTGCACGCAACGAAGATTACTCGCAAATTGCTGGTTTTGATGTTGGGGCCGACGACTATATAACCAAACCCATCAAGCCGCGCGTGCTCATTAGCCGCATCAAGGCACTCATGCGCAGGTTTGGTAGCGAAGTACAAGAAGAAAACGTAAGCCTAGGCTCCATTGAAATTGACCGAGAAAAATATTTGGTATACAAAGACGGCGAAAAACTTAGCTTACCAAAGAAAGAATTTGAACTACTAAGCCTTTTGGCCTCCAAGCCTGGCAAAGTATTCTCGCGCAAAGAAATAATGAGCAAAATTTGGGGCAACGATATTATTGTAGGAGACCGCACCATTGATGTTCATATACGTAAGCTGCGCGAAAAAATTGGTGAAGAACAATTCAAAACCATTAAAGGCATCGGGTATAAGTTTGATATGTAATTGTAGGATGTGCAATATGCGATGTACCCTATTAGTAAAGGATGAGCTAAGAATAAGTTATTTACGCGTGTTGCATTGAAAAGGGTTTCCATTTCATCCCAGTGCGCGTAATGCAGAAAAAAATGTACTTGGTACTTTGTACTTTGTACTTTATACCTCGTACATTAAAACAATGAAGAATCTTTCGCCACGCGATTTAGTAGTTGCATTAAACGGCAGTTTATCTTTAATGATATTAATGGTGCTTTACGGGCTCACCAGCCTAGCAGGCGTGCAATTGCCTATTTGGGCAATATTGGGCATTCCGGTAGTAAACTTCGTTATTGGGTACTTTTTACTTTCCGCGCTGCTCGAAAAATTCATCTATCGCCGGGTAAAGGTTATTTATAAAACCATTAACAACCTAAAAGCCCCTAAACATGCCGCTCCACTTCAGCTAAAAATAAACGATGATGTGCTTTCTAACGTTGAGCGCGAAGTAGTGGACTGGACCAAACGCCAATCGCAGGAAATTGAAATGCTGAAAAGCTCTGATAACTATCGAAAAGAGTTTATCGGTAATGTTTCGCACGAGCTGAAAACACCCATATTCAACATTCAAGGTTATATTCACACCCTTATTGATGGTGGCCTGCACGACGAAAAAATTAACAAAAGCTACTTGTACAAGGCAAGCCAAAATCTTGACCGCCTCAGCGCAATTGTAGAAGACCTGGAAACTATTAGCCAACTAGAAACAAATGCCCTGATACTCGATATCCGAAAGTTCGATTTTGTGAAACTGTTAAAGGAGGTATTCGAGAACTTGGAGATGCAGGCCGATCTTAAAGACATAAACCTGATAATGAAAGAAGGGTCGCCTAAAATTATAAACGTATTGGCGGACAGAGAGCGTATACGACAAGTAATAACCAACTTGCTCACCAACTCTATAAAATATGGAAAGCAAAAAGGCACTACTTCAATCGGCATATACGACATGCACGACAATTTATTGATTGAAGTAACCGATGACGGAATAGGAATAGCTGAGCAACACTTACCTCGCTTGTTCGAGCGCTTTTACAGAGTGGATAAGAGCCGAGCAAGAGACCAAGGAGGAACAGGCTTAGGCTTATCTATTGTAAAACATATAATAGAGGCCCATCAGCAAACCATAAATGTGCGTAGTACTGTTGGTATTGGTTCTACTTTTGGCTTTACGCTAAAAAAAGCATAGCGGCAGTGCTATAACTTAGACAACAAGGGCTGGAGCAAAAAACGGTGGCGCTTTTTCGAACTTCGAGAAAAGATTTATTACAAAGAATCCCAACAATAAACAATTGACAAGTAACCGCCACTAATACAAAAAGTATTATCCCAACGCAAACACATTTTAAGTTTAATTACTTAATTATTTGTACTTAATAGATTGCGTTTGCTAACACAAGTATTATCCATTGTAATAATATTGAACCCGAAAAAGCTACACTTTTAATTATTTTAGCTTTAAAGTAGGATATATTGTGGAATAATTCGGCGGAATGATGTAATATAGCAGTGGGAAAATTTGTTAACGATTAATTAATAACTATGGCTGCTAAAGTAGAAGGCTATCAAGCCAAATTTATAACACTAGAAGAAGCTCTAAGCGATGCTAAAAAACAATCAGCAAAACTAGGAACTAAATTGAGTGTAATTCAATCAAAAACCATTTATTACGTAGATACAAATATTGTAGTTAGGGATTGGGAAACCCTACACGGTATGTACGAAAATGGCAAAAAAGTAAAAATTTAAAAACAAGCTATAAAGCACACAAAACCAGCAGTGTATTAAGCATACTGCTGGTTTTGTTATTTAGCTAAATGTAGCTTTTTGCTCAAGGTAAGGTAAATAAGTTCAATCATAATACCGAACCCTACCCAGAGCGGATAATAATCGAGCCGAATGTAACCCATTACGTGCCATCCTGTGGTATACTCCCATGGGCACCTACCGGTAGTTACATCCAACACCCAGCCAGTTACAAATTCAACGGCCAATATAGCTATGCCGTATAATGCCCACCGTAGGGCAGAAGGCCACTGCTTTAGCCTTCCATAAATTAGAGGAAGCGCTATGCCCGCAAGCCCATAAATGGGAAACATCCATATATACGACGTACCTAGTAATCGCCAATTGATAGGCTCGTTTTGCTGCACAGCGGTTATAGCATCAACTATAGCGGTAAAAAAAATCTCGGTAGTGATGCCAATGCAGCCAAATGCAGCAAATAGAAAAAGATAGTTAGCTCTGCTCATGATGTAAAAATGGTTAAGAAACCTTAATTTACAATCATCATATCTGAAAATGTAAACAATAATTTGCTTGACTCGTATTTATTGATGTAGCTTTGTGCTACTTAATTTTAAAGTTAAGTCAGGTATTGGCAACAAAAAAACAACGCTTTATACTTTTGCTACTTACCCTACTTTTTGTTTGGGTGAACGGGATAGTTGCGCCCTACCAATGCAGTCAGAATGCAAATGCTAAGTCGCAAATCATCTTATCCGCCTCAGAAACCACTGACACTTCGCTCAAAAGCCTGCTAACAGTTCCTGGCCAAGCATCGGTGCAAATGCCCGCTGAAGATGGAATAAGGCATATGCACAGTGCATATCCTGCGGAAGAAACGTTTGAAGAGCAAGAAGAAGTAGACCACAAAGACGAAGAAGGTTTGCGGTACTTTCAGCTGCCCGATTACCTGAAACCAATAATCAATGCAACTTATAACACCCTACTAACGGTAACGCACCACGAACAATATAGCGCTACCCGCAAGCAGTCAACCTATCTGTTGGACTGTAGTTTTCTGATTTGAGTTAAATAGCATTTTCAAGCAAGCCCGTATTCAGAGACCAGCCAATGGACCTGACTAGTAGCTGCTCCAATCTATTTCAATTCCAAATCCAGAAACGTATTTTATGAGTTATAATATCCTTCCGAAAGACGGTATTGCCGGTCTAAAACAAAACTGGAAATCCGATTTGCTTTCAGGTTTCCTAGTTTTTCTAATTGCCCTACCGCTATGTCTTGGCATAGCTATGGCCAGCGGGTTTCCGCCAATAGCAGGCATCTTTACGGCTATTATCGGTGGTTTAATTGTAAGCCCAATGATGGGCTCTCGACTATCCATAAAAGGCCCCGCGGCAGGGCTCATCGCTATTGCCGTGGCGGCCGTAGCCGATTTGGGCCAAGGCGATGCCATGCTTGGTTATAAACTTGCCCTTGCGGTGGTAGTAGTTACCGGTTTTGTGCAAGTAGCATTTGCATTGTTGCGTTTAGGTCGCTTTGTCGATTTTTTCCCTACTGCAGCTGTACATGGCATGCTTGCGGCCATAGGCATTATCATCATTGCCAAGCAATTTCCGGTAATGCTTGGCGTAAAACCAGAAGCCAGCAACCCACTTTTGATATTGGCAGAAATACCATCTATGCTTGCCAACCTCAACCCCGAAGTAGCTATAATTGGCGGTTTGAGCCTACTAATCTTGTTTGGGTTGCCAATGATAAAAATAGGTTGGGTTAAGAAAATACCCGCCCCAATGTTAGTATTGTTTATGGCTATTCCTCTTGGTTTTGCTTTCGATTTAAGCCATGAGCACCAGTATCTTTTCCTTGATCACCACTTTAGCCTGGGGCCCCGCTTTTTGGTTACCTTGCCCGATAATATTACTGACGGTATAAACTTCCCCGATTTTAGCCAAATATTTACGGGCACTTCCATTAAGTACATCATTATGTTCGCATTAGTTGGAAGCCTAGAATCGTTGCTGACTGTTAAAGCAATAGATGGTTTAGACCCTTACCACCGCAAATCAGACCCTAACCGCGATTTGCTTGCCGTAGGTGTTGGAAATACCTTGAGCGGTTTCGTTGGCGGCTTGCCCATGATTGCAGAAGTGGTGCGCAGCTCGGCAAACGTAAACAACGGCGCAAAGACCCGTTGGGCCAATTTCTTTCATGGCGCTTTGTTATTGTTTTTTGTAGCATTAGTACCTAACTTGATACACCAAATACCGCTAGCGGCATTGGCTGCAATGCTAGTATACACCGGTACTCGGCTAGCTTCTCCAAAGCTCTTTAAAGAAACTTACCAAGTTGGTAAGGAACAGATAGCTGTTTTCATGATTACCGTTATTGTAACCCTTGCCGAAGACCTTTTGGTGGGCATTGCAGCAGGCATTGTGCTCGAATTATTAATCTATCTTTTCTCGGGGGCAAAATTAAGCAGCCTGTTTAAGTTAAAAATTGACGCTACCGAGTTGCAAGAAGAAATAACCATAAAGCCCTCCGAATCGGCCACGTTTGCCAACTACTTGGGCTTTAAGAAATGCTTAGATAACATACCCTTGGGCAAAAAAGTGACCATTGATCTTTCAGGCATGAGCTTGATTGACCATACTTGCATGGAACAATTACATCACTTTGAGCACCAATACCCTAGAACAGGCGGCAGCGTGCACATTATTGGCCTTGATACCCTTAGGGCTTCGTCTTCGCATCCATTGGCTGGACGAAGAGCCCCTAAAAAACAAAAAGCACATTAACCCTTACAGGCAGTTTGGAGATGGGGTCTTCGTTCATTTCAAAAGAAAAGAAAGAAGGCCCCAATATCAATAATTTTATTCGGGAGTCTATTTTTTGTTGCGGCATGTGATTAACCAGGCTTGCCTTTTAATCGCTCACATTCGGCAATTGGCTGCTATTAATCAATGCATCCCAACTCACTCAAGTTACTTAACATGAAAAGGATAACCATACTCTTGGCATTTGCCATTGCAACTTTTGCTACGCAAGCCCAACAAATAAAAGAACTGAAACTAAAACTCAATGAAAGTGGCGATTTATACATTAAAGCCACTTTTCTAAACCAAACTTGGCTACGATATAACCAAAGCAACCCTGGCACCTTAGCAAACAACAACCCCGCCAGCAATACTTTTGATATTGGCCTGCGCCGAACACGCTTGCAGCTATTCGGCCAAATTACGCCACGCATATTTTTTTACACCCAATTGGGCATGAACAACTTCAATTATGCTAGCCAAAATGCAGGCAATCGTAAATTTCAAGTGTTTTTTCATGATGCGTTGGGTGAATTCAAAGTATTTAAAAACGATAACAAGTTAAAGTTAGGTGCGGGTTTGACCATAGCCAGTGGCTTATCTCGTTATAGCCAACCAGGCATTACCAGTATTATGACCATGGATGTGCCAGTGTTTGCGCAAGCAACCGTAGAGCAAACTGATGAGTTTGCCCGCAGCTTGAGTTTCTATGCTCGCGGTCAAATTGGTCACTTTGATTACCGAGTGGTATTAAGCGACCCATTTTTGGTACAAACCAATGGCACCACGCCGCCTGCAATATCAGAAAATGCCACTTTTGCCCTTAAAGGCCATCACATGAAATACCAAACGCTCTTAATTTGGAATTTCTTTGATAGCGAAAACCACACCACCCCTTACATGGCGGGTACCTATCTCGGCACAAAAAAAATACTGAACCTTGAGGCAGGAGCTATCATTCATCCTAAAGCGTTATGGAGCAGTAACGGCATAGATACAAGCTACCATACTATGGTTCTGTGGAGCATTGCCGCATTTTTAGATATGCCCATTAATGACAAAGGCGCAGCCGTAAATGCATACTTAGGATACTTTAATACCGACTATGGCCCAGGTTATATACGCAACAACGGTATAATGAACCCTGCCAGCGGGAGCGATGGTAAAAGCTTTAATGGCGGTGGAAACGCATTACCCATGTTTGGCACTGGCCAAGAAATATATGCCCAAACTGGCTACAAATTTAAAGACAACCTCTTTGGCGAACTGGGTACCTTGATGCCATATGCAAGCAGCACCCTGTCGTTTTACGAAAGGTTGGCCGACCCCGTTCTTGTTTACAACATTGGCCTTAACTGGCTGATAAATGGCCATACCAGCAAAATTACGCTAGACTATCAAAACCGCCCAGTGTTTATACCAACTGCCGATAAGCCAGTGGCCAACGGAAGGCGTTCATCACTTACATTGCAATATCAAATATACTTTTAATATCGTCGGTTGCAGCTTGCCCCTCTGCTCCTGCTCAATTTCATCAATTGGTCGGGAGTTTTTTTGTATGCACCATTATCTCCATCAATTCCTGAAACGGAGGCGCCTCTTTGTGCTTGCGATCGCTGTAAATATTCTAAACTAATTTTAATTCACTTGGATCATTTTCTTCTAGATATACTCTATCAAAACATTACTATATCGTTGCGAAAAAACAGCCTACGGTAATCAGCTTTCGCGCTAAAATAACATTGCGCCAATAGTATGTTGAACCAAAAAATAGGACAAAATATTCCTAAAAAAGCCCCCCATTACTGGAGGCTTTTAAACTATTTTGGCTGTTTGCCATTAATGTGTTTTTACTATCTTTTGGTTGACTATTTCTTTCCCAACACTTGCTTTGATGTAATACACACCCACTGCATGGCCCGACAAGTCAACTGCTACTTCTTTATTTGCGGTTACTGTGTTTTGAAAGATAAGCTGCCCCAAACCGTTGTACAAGTTCACCTCGACCTCATCGGCGCCCCTCAGCATCAAGTAAACAATACCGTTAGTTGGGTTAGGATAAGCCGATATTACCCAATCATTGTCTAACTCGGCCACACCAACAGGCAAATATTCGTAGGCATCAGAAGTTACCAAGCAAATACTCTCATCGCTTACCTTTACTGAGTAACTTCCCTCATCGTTGGCTACTATTTGATTTGATGTTTCGCCTGCCAACTCGCCGCCATCCAACAACCATTGATATGAAACGTAAACAGCCGGAACCGAAAGTATGTTGTTGCTAACTGTTATTACTGGTTTGGTTGGCGCAAATTTTAACCCAACTTGGGTTACATTATAATCAAAACAACCATTTGCATTTACTATGGTATCGGTATACATACCATCGGTATAATACCAAGTGTTACCCAGCTTAATACTATCACCATTGCAAATGTATATTTTGTTTAGTATGGTTTGGCTCTGGAAGTAGGTAAGTTGCAGGGTTCGTATACTGTCGCAGCCATTGGCAGCGGCCAAAGTATCTACATACACTCCTGTGGTACTATACCCATCAACAACATCGCCTTGGCAGGCTACTACATCGCTTATGTAGGTTATTTGAGGCAATACGGTCAGCGTTAAAGTTCGCACACTATCGCAGCCATTGCTTGCAGCAAAAGTATCCACATACATACCCGATTGGTTGTAGCCTGAATAAAACTCGCCAAAGCAAATAGTTTGGGTTATAAAGGTTTGCGGGTTAGCCACCACTGTTAAGTTCAGGGTGCGTATACTATCGCAACCGCTGGTGGCCACAAATGTATCAATAAATGTACCCGAACTGCTGTAACCTAAATAACTTTGCCCATTGCAAATAGTATGGTTTACCACTGTAGCTATCATTGGCCTAACAGTAAGATTAACGGTACGTATGCTATCGCAACCATTGGCGGCCATATAAGTATGCCTATACACGCCAGTAGCACTATGCCCCTCAAAAATATCGCCAAAGCATATGGTTGCAGTTACCGTGCTCGACGCATGTGGCAATACGGTTAGTTGCAGCTGGCGTGTACTATCGCAACCTGCTGATGTGACAAAAACATCAGTATAATTTCCACTGGCCGAATAACCAGCGTAGCTGCTGCCTTGGCAAATGGTTTTTGATACCATGCTGGTAATAGCTGGTGTAACGTTCAAATGCAGCACCCTGATGCTATCACAACCGTTTACTGCGCTAAACGTATCAACGTAAGTTCCGCTAAAGGTGTAGCCTGCATAGCTGCGGCCCTGGCAAATTGTTAAGTTTATGGTATCATTTATTAGCGGCAATACCGTAAGAAACAAGGTTCTTACACTGTCGCAACCAGTGGCGTTAACAAAACTATCAATGTAAGTGCCCGTTACTGTATAACCCAAGTAGCTGCCGCCGAAACAAACCGTGCGGCTAACTATGACGCTATAAGATTGGCGCACTGTAAAATTGAGCGTGCGGATACTGTCGCAGCTATTGGCTGCAGTAAAAGTATCAACATAAGTTCCGCCGACGGTATAACCGTGGTATTGTTGACCATTACATACAGTTATGTTAATGCTAGTTCTTACGACCGGTTTGACGGTAAGTAGCAAGGTGCGCACACTATCGCAGCCATTAGCAGCCAAAAACGTATCGCGGTAGGTACCCGCAACTGTATAGCCCAAATAGCTTTGCCCTTGGCAAATTGTTTGTGAAATAGAACTGGCGGCATTTGGTTTTACAGTAAGCAGCAAGGTGCGTACACTATCGCAGCCGTTGGCAGTCAAAAACGTATCGCGGTAGGTGCCCGTTGCGCTATAGCCTAAATAGCTCTGTCGTTGGCAAATTGTTTGCGAAATAGAACTGGCTGCATTTGGTTTTACGGTAAGCAGCAAAGTGCGCACACTATCACACCCGTTGGCAGCCAAAAACGTATCGCGGTAGGTGCCCGTTGCGCTATAGCCTAAATAGCTTTGTCCTTGGCAAACAGTTTGTGAAATGGAACTGGCGGCATTTGGTTTTATGGTAAGCAGCAAAGTGCGCACACTATCACAGCCGTTGGCAGCCAAAAATGTATCACGGTAGGTGCCCGTTGCGTTATAGCCTAAATAGCTCTGTCCTTGGCAAATTGTCTGTGAGATAGAACTGGCGGCATTTGGTTTTACGGTAACAATTATAGAAGCAGAATCGCAAAGCGAAGCACCATTGTTACACTCTAGCAAACTTAACTGATAAGGGCCTGTTGCGTTCCAATCAACCCTTATATTTCGTGTACCCAAACCAGAAACAATGTTACCACCAGTTATACTCCAACTGTAAGTGTTGCCAAAAATAGCAGGGGCACTATAAGCAACGCTGCGAAGCGCCGAAGGACATAACTGCGTGGGGCCGTTTATTTGCGAAACGAATGCAATGGTTGTATCGATATATACCACGGTGCCAAATACCGGGCCCCAGTTGTTTGCACCGTCTTGCACACGCATGTACAAGGTATGGTATCCCATAACTACCGGTGCCGGAATGTTACCCCCTGCTATTTTCTCAATTGCGGTATTAAAATTGCCATCAAAAGCCAGCATTTTTGTGGCCTCTCCTTGGCCCGGGTCATTGTCGAAAAAATATTCGGCTGCCGCCACTTGAATGCTGGGCAATACCGCACCAAAAGAGTTAGCCTGTACTTCAACAACCGTATTAAAGGTGCGGCCCCAGTTGTTCTGATTGTCCCTTACCCTAATATACAAGTTGTGAAAGCCTATTGCCGCAGGCACAGGTGCTACCTTTAATGCGGTTTCCAACGCCTGATCGAAACTTCCACCAATAGCCAACATGGTTACACCATTGCCTTGGCCTGGGTCAATATCCCAAAACAGCTCGGCAGCAGTTATTTGTAAAGAACTTAAAATTGTGACATTGCTATTCATAACTTGCACCACCGCAGTATATAAAGGACCCCATTGGTTATCGGCACCCTTTAACCGAATGCTGAAATTGTGGGTGCCCGATGAGGGTACTGCGATGTTGCCCACGGCAGATTCAATTGCATCATCAAAATTACCATTTAAAGCTAGTAATAGGGTGCCGTTCCCAAAGCCAGGGTCGTTGCCCCAGAAGCACTCGGCTGCCGTTACTTGCAAAGTACCCGACAAGGCATTGCCCGGCGACGAAACATCTATTACGGCACTAAATGATGGCCCCCAATTGTTGTAGCCATCTTTAAGCCTAATGCTTAGTAAATGTTGCCCAGCACTTGGTGCGGTAGCCGAACCAATGGCCTGCTCGAAGGCTTCATCAAAATTACCATTGAAGGCCAACAAAGCAGTGCCGTTTCCGAAACCAGGGTCGGTGCCCCAGAAGTACTCGGCTGCAGTAATTTGCAAAGTACCCGGCAAGGCATTGCCCGCCGACGAAACATCTACTACCGCGCTGAATGATGGGCCCCAATTGTTGTAGCCATCTTTAAGCCTAATGCTTAGTAAATGTTGCCCTGCACTTGGTGCGGTAACCGAACCAATGGCCTGCTCGAAGGCTTCATCAAAATTACCATTGAAGGCCAACAGAGCGGTGCCGTTTCCAAAACCAGGGTCGGTGCCCCAGAAGTACTCGGCGGCAGTAACTTGCAAAGTACCCGACAAGGCACTGCCCGCCGACGAAACATCTACTACCGCGCTGAATGATGGGCCCCAATTGTTGTA
>JAIXOI010000023.1 GCA_027486795.1 Sphingobacteriales bacterium
GAACTACAGTAGCGGCGGCTTGGGCGGTAGGCAGTATGGTAAGGTCGCTGATATTTACGTGCGGGGGAAAGGTAGCCATATAGCCAATGGCATTAGCCACATCCAACGGCGTAAGTGGCTGCAGGCCTTCATACACCTTCTTGGCCCTTTCTTCATCGCCTTTAAAACGCACTACCGAAAACTCGGTCTCTACCATACCTGGGTTAATGGAGCCCACCTTAATGCAATGGGGGTTAAGGTCGATGAGCATTGCGCGGGTAAGTGCATCCACGGCATGTTTGGTGGCGCAATAAACATTGCCATTGGCGTATACCTCTTTGCCAGCAATGGAGCCAACATTGATTATCTGTCCGCTTTTGCGAGCCACCATTTGGGGCGTTATGGCTCGAGTAAGGTATAGCAAGCCTTTCACGTTCAGGTCAATCATATTGTCCCAGTCATCGGTATCGCCATCTTGTATAGTCGAAAGCCCATGGGCATTGCCGGCATTGTTTACTAGTAAATCTATTTGCTTAAACTCCGTAGGTAAGCTACTTATAGCTTCGTCAACAGCTTGTTTGCTGCGCACATCAAACACCAGCACATACACTGGCGCAGGTTTTAGGGCTGCCTGCAACTCATCTAAGCGCTCTTTACGGCGGCCACATATAATTAGTTGAAAGCCTTTTTCGGCCAATACTTTAGCAGTTTGGTAGCCAATGCCGCTACTAGCGCCAGTTATTAGGGCGGTTTTAGTCATGCTCAAAATTAGTTTTTAAGCCCTAGGTCGGCTAGCTTCTGTTTGTATTCCTTGGTTTTGGCAGCAGCCTCTTTGTTCCTCTGGTCTTTATAGTACCAAGCCAAGGTACTATACAAGTCGCCGAGTTTTTTGCGGTACACATCGTTTTCGGGTTGCTGCTGCAAGGCGGCAGCCAAATAACCTTCAGCCTTCAAATAGTGCTTTGTTGCAGCATCGGGCTTGGTTTGTTTAAGGCCTGCATTTACCTCATAGTTGCCTAACGCAAAAAGCGATTTAGCATCCGTTGGGTTATTGCGTAGCACTTTTTCGTACATGGCAGAAGCCCTCTCTGGCGATTCCCTCTCTAAAAAGGCTGCATACTCTAATAGCACTTCTGTATCGGTGGGATATTCTTTCACCAAGGTTTCATAAAAATTAATGCCATCCTTTTTGGTTTCAGGTATCTCTACCAGAACCCTAGCCTGCTGTATGCGGTACAATTTTTCCTTGGGCTTTATTTGCAATGCGCCTAAAGCATAGTTGTATGCCTCTTTCTTGTTCTTGGTAAACGTAAGCAATGACATTTGATAATAGGAGTCGGCAGCATTGTTGCGATACAATGAATCGGGATTTTGGGTAAACAGCAAAACCACCTGCTTAAAAAAGCGGAACGCCTCATCTTTACTACCCGTAATGAGAAACAAATTGGCCTTATGATAAACAGGGAATGGGTCTGCTGGCCGCTTATGGATGACCAGATTCAAAGAATCTATTGTTTTTTGGATACTATTGTCTTGAGCGAAAGTTGGCAAAAAGGCCAACATAAATACAAAGCCCAATACATAGGGAAAGATAAAGTGTATGCGGTTCATGCATTGAAAATACTAAAAACCCCTCTTACCCAGTTATATGCAGGTGTTAAATAAAACTACCAGAGACCGAGATAAAATTTATTTGCCTGATAAACAACGATTTACAAAAATAACCACAAGCGTAATAATGACTCTCCTCAAAAATAACTTGACTTATCAAGTTTCCATCGCTACATTACTTGCATCATTACGCTTGCGGTGTCCAACTCTACTCACTCACTTTTACGGCACCGAGTATTATAGGTTGCGCTGTAAAGGATTTTTACACAACATAATTATAATAGTTATGCGTAAATCCATCACCGCGGTTACATTGTTTCTAATGATTGCCATGAGCAGTTTCACCGGTTTCGAAAAGGAATACGGTACAGCAACTTGCTATGAAGAAGGAAGCTCTGTAGTGCCCATGTCCAACGGGGGCTACTTGCTATCGGCCGCATATAACTGCGGTGGTGGCGCGCAAAACTGGAAAAGTTATTTGTTGCACCTTGATGCCAATGGCGATACCCTATGGAGCCAGCACAACCTACCTGTGCATGGCAAAGTGTTGGCTACCAGCGCTGGCGACTACCTCTTTTACGGTGGCACCAAGGCCGGCCTCGCCTATGATACCATCCGCATAAGCAAAGCCAACGCAGTGGGCCAAACAACCTGGACCCGCGACGTATTTATGCCGCTTTGCAAAAACAGCATTAGCGATATGATTGAAGTAGCCGACGGATACATTGCTACTGGATTTTATGCTACTGGCTCTTGCACCAGCCCTATTTACGATGGATTTGTATTGAAACTTGACCTTAATGGCAATGTACTTTGGAACACTCGTATTGAAGGTAGCGGCAACGAACAGTTGTTTCAGGTAAAAGTAACCGCTGATGGTGGATTGGCGGCCTTTGGATATACCAATACCGATACCGGCCCCAACGGGAACGACTACATGCTGGTAAAACTTACTGCCAATGGTAAAGAAGAATGGCGCAAAACTTACGGCAACGAACTGAATAATTATGGCTATGGTATGGAAATATTGGCCGATGGCGGATACGTGCTTACTGGCTACGCCATCACGATGGATGTTTATCGTTTGGATGCCGATGGTAATACCCAATGGTTTAAAAACTATGCTATGGCTTGTGGTAGCAGCAACTATAAAGTAAGCCACACCACAGACAATGGCCTAGCGTTTTTGGGTACAGAAGATTTGAACGGTGTTTGCAATGCAATCTTCATGAAAACGGACATGGATGGCAATATGCTATACAAAAAAAACTGGAATGCTCGCCTTCGTGAGTTTCGTGAAATGACTGACGGTCGCTTTGTCCTTACTGGTTATGCTTCTTTCATGCCAAATGCAGTGGTTATATTGTTTGATAGTCTTCGTTTGGAAAGCCCGATTGATACTACCATCAACCAACAGCCTGACACTACTTTGCAACAGGATACCACAGTATCTATTGATACAGTTGTAACTACAAATGACACTTCAGTGCAAACTGGCATAAACGATTCTCAGCTTGAAGAGCGTTACCCTTCGGTAAAATTGTACCCTAACCCATCAATGGACGATGTGAATATTGAGTTCTACAACCCTAACAAGCAAAACTATACCTTGCAGGTGTATATGATAAATGGTATGCTGGTAACCATGAACGAAAACATACAAACCGATAAAATAGTAATACCAGGCAATACGCTTGCCGCTGGCCCATATATATACGTGCTGCAAGGCGAAGGCAACACCTACATGGGCAAGTTTATTATGGAATAAAGATCCTTTCATAGTTCGGGGTTTATGTGGTGATTTTCCCCGAGTTTTTAATGAAGAGCCCCTAAAGCGGTACAAGCTTTAGGGGCTCGTTTTTTTAGGGTTAATTGGTTATTGGTTGATTGGTTCTGAACAATACCCAGATGCCCCCAAAATTACGTGATAGGGCGTTGCCCCATCCTATCCGTATATATCCCCGTTGGGGAAATACCTATTTAGTTTACATTTTGCGGGCAACCCCAACGGGGTTAAATAATATTAGCATAGGGGTTATGCCTGCTGCTCCTGAGATGTTTCTCCCTACATTACGTGATAGGGCGTTGCCCTATCCTATCAGTATATATCCCCGTTGGGGAAATACTTATTTCGTTTACATTTTGCGGGCAACCCCCAACGGGGTTAAATAACATTAGCATAGCCCTATGTACGCAGCACGTTACAAAAAACACTCAACAAACATCCCCATCACATTCAAAAATCCACCCCAAAAATCCTTTCTCTTAAATTCAATCAATATTTTCTATCGCTGCAACCAGCAGTTGGTAGCCCTTTTTAGGTGGTTTGAAAAATAATTTTAAAAAAGTTACACCAAAACGTAACTTTTTTTCGTTCTATAGTTATAGTCGTACCAACGGTTTCAGGATAATACGCCTAAAAACTTAGCGTTTTTGAAAGAAAAATCTTGACAAAAATGAGTTGTGGTAGTACATTGATATCATCAAAACGCTGATAGCGGTGTCCAACTCTCTCTAGCCTCTACTCAAAAACAGGCAACGATTTAATAGCTTAACAAACTAAAATTAGAGATCATGAAGTCACTTTCTATCATTACACTTTTGTCACTTGGTTTGATTGTTGCTCTTAGCAGCTTTACCTCTAATACTGGTAGCCCTGTAAATGCAAACAAGGCAAAAGTAGAAGCAGCCAATGTTACTGCTACTTCAACATTGGATATTGATGTGAATGCATTTATGGCTTCATTAGGACTTGCTACTCATGTTGACGAGAAACAACTAGAAGCCCAATACCCGAGCGTGTCGGTTGCTTTTAATACTGGTAGCAACGTGGAAATTAAGTTTGCCAACCCTACCGCTCAAGAATACCGCTTGGATATTTACGACATTAATGGCAACATCTTGGTAACGTATGTAGACATCTATGGCGATACCGTGAAAATTGACGAGCGCTTTGTAGGGGCTTTTGGCAGCTACCTTTACAAGCTATCTGGCGAAGGCAACACATATGCTGGCAAATTCAGTGCACAATTGCCATAAGCAATAACCATATAAATAGGTCTCAAACCAGCGAAAGCGCCTCGAGCTCATCCCTCGGGGCGTTTTCTTTTTTGTTTGTTGCTCGTTAATAAACAAGACTTGCAGTTCTATATCCTATTTTTAAAAAGACTTTTTCGATTTCTAGTCTTGTGTCCCTACCTGCCGGCAGGCAGGTTGTGTCTTGCATCTATAAATGTATCTTTGCACCATGGGTGAACCGATTAGGGAAATAGCAGGATTGACCATACAGGGTATGGACTTGCACGGCCGCGGATGGGCCAAGTACAACAATAAAACCGTACTGGTTGAAACCGCATTGCCGGGCGAAGTGGTAGATGTAAACGTGTATCGCAAAGCTAAAGGTGAACTATTGGCGCGCCCTACTGCTATACACAAGTTTAGCCCCGAACGCGTGGAAGCTACCTGCAAGCACTTTGGTGTATGCGGCGGTTGCAAGTGGCAAAACGTGAGCTACAATAGCCAGCTAAAATTCAAAACACAGTTTGTTGAGAAAGCCTTTAAGCAACTAGAGCACCTAGGGTTGCCTGCTTTTAGACCCATAGTACCTAGTGAAAACCTATTGCACTACCGCAACAAAATGGACTACGGTTTTACGGGCCGCCGCTGGCTTACCAAGGAAGAAATGGCCGACGGACCCGTAACCGAAGGGCTCACCGGACTTGGACAGCACCCTAGTGGCGCGTTTGATAAAATATTGCACTTGGACGAATGCTTCTTATTAGAGGAGCCTGGAAATACGCTGCGCTTGGCGGTAAAACAGTTTGCCGATGAGCAAGGCATCTCTTTCTACGACCAGCGCAATCGCACGGGTTATTTGCGCCAGCTCATTATTCGCAACAGTAGCTTAGGCGAATGGATGATAATATTGATGATAGGCAATGCCGATGCAACTGACGCCAAGAAAGTGTTGGACTTTATTGAGACTACCTTTCCGCAAGTGAAGAGCTTGTTTTACGTAATAAATGATGACCTTAACGATAGCATATTTGGTAAAGAGCTGGTGCACTATAAGGCCCAGCAATATATCAACGAGCGCTTGGGTGATGTTGGTTTCAGGGTAGGCCCATTATCTTTTTTCCAAACCAACCATGCGCAAGCTATAAAGCTTTATAATGTAGCGGCTGAGTTAGCCGATTTGAAGCCCACAGACACTGTTTACGACCTTTATACCGGCACGGGTAGTATTGCCCTGTATATTGCTAACCGCGTGAAGCACGTTACGGGTATTGAGCTTATACCAGAAGCCATAGCTGATGCGTGGGACAATGCCCGCCGAAACGAGATAACCAACGTACATTTTATTGCGGCCGACATGAAAGACGTAATCAAGAAGGATTATTTCAAGAACATGGCCAAGCCTGATTTGCTGATAACAGACCCACCGCGGGCTGGCATGCACCCCAAAGTAGTAGATGCTTTGCTAGAGGCCGAAATACCGCGAATTGTTTATGTAAGTTGCAACCCAGTAACCCAAGCCACCGACTTGTTAGCGCTAAGTAAGAAGTACCGCATTACGGCTATACAGCCTGTTGACATGTTCCCACAAACGTATCATGTAGAGAATGTAGTATCGTTGGAGTTAATTTAACGACTATTGCCGTTACTGCAACCTAGCCAAAAACTTCTTGCCAGCTGGTATGTAAGGAAACTCCTCAGGGGTTTTTGGCGTAAGCTTCATAGCGCTTTCTAACCACTGGCGGGCATTTAACTTGTCGCCAAGATATTCATAAAACAGAGCCAAATCGTATCGATAAACAATATAATCGGGGCGCTTGGTTATCAATTCTTTCATTGTTTTGATAGCAAGGTTCACATCGGCTCCCTTTGGTATACCACCAAACAGCATATCGGCCATGGAGCGCTCAAACCAAGTAGGTTTTGATAGCTCAAAGTTCCACCAAGCCAACATGTGCCTTAGTAATGGGTCGTCGGGTTTCATCTTGAAAGCAACGTCGGCATACTTTTTAATATCCCAAGCACCCGTTACACGCTCTTTGGTGGTGCCATACTTGGTCAAACGGGCGATAGCGCCAGCCATCAGTAAGTTAGCCTCAAAAGTATTGGGGTAATACTTGTAAACCTTATCAGCGTAATACTTGCTGCGGGTGTAATAATGCTTAGCCAATTCAACGTTGTAATCCTCTTGTATCCAGCCCAAGCGCGAGTTCATATAACCTGCGTTATACAGTGCCTCCTTGTTTATCGAATCGAGCAGCAAAACCTTCTCGAATAACACCAGTGCTTTTGCATCTTGATAGCTGTCTCTTGCTGCTTTTGCCTCCACTAGCAGCGAGGCTACATTGCTAGTTTGGCCAACAACAGCAGTTGAATGGAGCATCAAACTTACGAAAAGCAAAAAAAACAGGGCTAGGGGTTTCATTGGGCGCGAAATCATACACAAGATACTACACTATTATGACGTATTATATCATGAAATAGTTGCCGAAACATAATTATTTTCTAATCAACCCAAAAACAATCATCGCTATTATAGGTATGGGCATATCGCCTGATACTTCCCACTCATCATTTCCCGTGTTCCAAACCCGTTTCACTACATTACCTTGTACCAAAAACTCATCGTTGCCAGTATTCCAGCGGCGGCGGAGAATCCGCCCGTCCCATTCAAACTCCTCGGTTGCTGAATTAAACCTGCGTTTTAATATCTTACCGTCCCACTCATATTCAACACCATCCTCGTACCACACGCGGCGCACCACCTGTCCATCAAACTCCCACTCCTCATAGTCGTATGAGTTCCATCGGCGCTTAAGGGTATTGCCATCCCAACTAAAGTCATCATCACCGGTGTTCCACATACGCCTAATGGTTGCCTGGCCGGAGGTTGCAGCGCTGGTAGGCTTGGTAGTAGCACCTAGGGCGTTAACGCTTGCCCAAAGTTTTTCCTTTAATTGGTGTTGCTCGCTTACTAAATAAAACACGGCCGCCAATTCGCCCGTAGTCCACTTATCCCCAGCTAAGGTAGCCATCACCACTGATGGCAGGCCAGCCTTAAGTACAATGTTACCTTTGTCGCCTATTGAATAGTGCGCAATTAAATAACCATCGTTCAATCCATATCCGGGCAAATAAAAGCCTCCGAGGCCCATGGCAAAGTACACGGTTTGCATGTCTCCGCTCACGGCATTGGCGCTTTTGTCGCTGAACAAATTATCGGTACCTACCATCAGCACAATATCATTCTTACTCTCCGAAGCCCCTTTGAACACTAAATTGGCTTTTACGGTAAGCAGTGGCTTGCTGGTAGCATCATATATCACGCCATCCTGCACGGTATACAGAGGATTTCCTGCGCCGTCAAGCACGGTTTGGGCCAGCATACTTGGCACTAATGCTACCAAAAGCAATAGGGCCAGTATACTTGGTTTGGGTAAAAACATACCGCTTAAACGCAAAGACCCGTGCATATTGTTCATCAATTATCTAATTCCCTGAAAATATCCACTATCTGGTTTTCTTGGCTCACCAACATGGTTTGCAACCCGGCAATCTTTGCGCCTTCTAAATGGCCAGCAGTATCATCCAAAAACAACGTTTCGGAGGGCACTAGGTCATTTTCATTAATTATCTGCAAAAATGAAGCCACATCGGGTTTGCGCAACCCCATAGTGTGTGAAAAATACACTTTTTCGAACAAAGGGTCTAAAGTAGGTAGGCCGTGGGCATTGTTCAATATTTTATTAAAGCCTTCAAAATGGATTTGATTAGTATTGCTAAACAAAAACGTGCGATACTTACCCTTCAACTTTCGCAACAAAGCCACGCGCTCGGTTGGTATATCTAGCAGCATGGCGTTCCAAGCGGCAATTAGCTGAGCATCAGTGGCTGGGCCTATCAACTCACGCAACCCTTTTAAAAACGTTGGCGTATCAATGGCTCCAACCTCAAATTGCTTGAAAATTTCGTGCTGTATAGTGTAGGTAAACAATGGAACTTCTTTGGCAACGGCTAGCTCTTTGAAAGCCCAATAGGTGCTTTCCATATCAAGGTTAATGATAACGCCACCGAGGTCGAAAATGATATTGTTGATTTTTTCTAAAGAGTTTATCACAGGATGTTTTTATTCTCCGTGCAAATATCTACATTTGCGTTCCATTTCGGAAACATGGTTTCCGAAATCGGGCCCTTAGCTCAGTTGGTTAGAGCAGCAGACTCATAATCCGTTGGTCGTAGGTTCGAGTCCTACAGGGCCCACCAACAGAAACGGCTACCTCATCGGGTAGCCGTTTCTTTTTTAAGTTGATTAGTTGAGAGGTTATTGGTTATTGGTTGACTGATTCAATACAACTATTCATCAATCGTAAATCGTAAATCGTAAATCGCAAATCGTACTTATTTACAGTATTTCTCCAGCGTGGTAGCGGCGCGGGTATGTCCATTTATCTCGGCCTTCGACCAGTCTTTGCAAGCAGCTGCGTTGTTGCCACTGTATTTGTAGCTAAAGCCCCTATTAAAATAACAATCCTTTAGTTTAAACTCCATAGCAATACAAACCGTGTAATCTTCAATGGCCTTGCCATCGTTTTCCTGTTCATAATATAAATTAGCACGGTTGTAATATGCCTCGGCCAAATCGGGGTTTAAGCTGATGGCTTTACCATAATCGCCAATGGCAGCTTCGTAATTTTTATTTTTGTATTGTGCATATCCCCGGTAGTTGTAGGTTTTGGCATCGTCGGGGCGCAGGGTAAGACACTGCTCAAAACCAGCAATAGCCTCATCATATCGGCCAGTTTGTGAGCACACCAAGCTTTTATTGAACCAGGCATTGTAATTGCTGGCATCCAATTTCAAGGCGGTGGCAAGGTCGGTGTAAGCACCTTCAAGATCTTTGAGTATGGCCTTTTCAATACCCCTAAGGCTATACGCGTCAGCATTATCCGGTTCTTTGACCAGAACTTCCGAGAAATCGGCAATGGCGCCATAAGAGTCGTTAAGTTTAGATTTTACAATACCCCGGTTGTAGTAAGCCGATGCAGGCGGAACGACTTCTTTGGCAATGATTAAATTGAACGTGGTAAGTACTTGGTTGTAGTCGGTAACATTGTCCTGCCACTGCACAAAATCTTGGGCATGCAGTTGCGCAAAGCTTGCTGCCATAAGCAGCATAACAAAGAGCTTTTTCATAATGGTGGTGGTTTTTGAGCAATTTGATACCTTTTACGCAGGCAACCACCACTATGTTGCAAAAAATTAGAATATCGTATAGATAAAAGGAGAAGCCGCACCGCCGGCACTGCCCACGGCTATAAGTACGATAACGAGCAGCAATACCGCAATTACGGGAATGAGCCACCATTTTTTGCGCTCCATGAGGAACTGCCCGAACTCCTTGAAAAACTCGATCATAGGGTAAATATAAGGATTCGATTAAGATACTGCAATACTAAAGGCTTACCAACCCGCCCAAATTCCTTAATTTTGCATTTCAAAATATGCATACCATGAGCTTAGAAACGAACATAAACGATGCGATAAAAAAGGCTATGTTGGCCAAAGACCAAGTAGCTTTGCGCGGCCTGCGTGCCGTAAAATCGGCCATACAATTAGCCAAAACCTCTGAAGGTGCTACCGGTGGCGACCTTACCGAAGCCCAGGAGTTGCAAATACTGCAAAAGCTGGTGAAAACCCGCAAAGACTCTTTGGACATTTATAACCAACAAAACCGCCCCGACCTGGCCGAAAAGGAACAGGAAGAGCTTGCGGTAATTGAGCCTTTCTTGCCAAAGCAATTGACTGCCGATGAGCTGAAAGCCGAAATACAAAAGGTGATAGCCGAAACCGGTGCCACTAGCATGAAAGACATGGGCAAAGTGATTGGCCAAGCCAACGCTCGCCTCGCTGGCCGTGCCGATGGCCGCTCTATTAGCGAAGCGGTGAAAGCGCTGCTTTCGTAGTCCACGGTCCACAGTCGATAGTCCATGGAAAAAATGTCAAAAAGGTGCTTGATACTTGCTACTCACTACTTGATACCGTCAAATGCTAATTGATATCATCTTGGTTATTTGCATTGTACTGGGGTTTATACTCGGGTTCAGGGGCGGCATCATACGCTCATTGCTTTCTTTTGTAGGCTTGTTTTTGGGTGTAGCGGTGGCTGTTAAGTTTACTGCATTGGTAAGCCAATACTTGTACAAGAATTTTGACTTAATAGCCGCGTGGTGGCCATTTCTGGTTTTTATTGCCCTGCTTATTATTGTGGTACTGTTAATGAAGTTGGTAGCTATTTTGATGGAAAAGGTATTGGATGGCGCCTCTTTGGGCCTATTCAATAAATTGGCGGGGGCAGCAGTTTGGTGTTGTTTAATGGTATTGATTTTGAGCCTTGGGCTTTGGTTTGCCAACGAGGGCGGCCTTATCCGCCCTGAGCTCAAGGCCGAATCGTATACCTACAGCTACCTGCTACCCATTGGCCCATGGACATTGGATGTGATGGGCAATATCATTCCTTGGTTTAAGGGAATGTTTGAGGTGGTAACCAACGAGTTGGACGAACTGGTAAAAAAGGCTTCGTAATGCTGCTATTACTCGACAATTACGACTCGTTTACCTACAATCTATACGATTACCTCTATCGCTTGGGCATCGATTGCAAGGTGCTCCGCAACGATGAATGTACTATTGCCGAATTAGAAGCCCTGCCGCTGCAAGCTATCGTAATATCCCCAGGGCCGGGCCGACCGGAAGATTCGGGCATTACCATGCAAGTTATTGAACATTTTCACGCTAAACTGCCTATTCTTGGTATTTGCTTAGGGCATCAAGCTTTAGGGCTGTATTTTGGGGCCAAGTTGGTGCGTGGGCTGGAGCCAGTGCATGGCAAAACCTCACCTGTAACCCATAATAACGACTCGGTTTTCGAAGGCATCCACTCCCCATTCCCGGTAATGCGTTACCACTCGTTGGTATTGGAACAATTGGATGGTGCGCCGTTGGACGTAATTGCCACCACTGCTGATGGCATAGCCATGGCCATAAAACACCATGAGCTGCCGCTATATGGCTTCCAATTCCACCCAGAATCGATATTAACGCCCGATGGGTTAAAACTATTGGGTAATTGGTGGGCTGGGGTGACTAATGCCACAATTTTTGCTAGGTAGTCTTGTTTAAAATCCCTCACCTAGCCTACTTCGGCTACGCTCAGTATGACATTTCTCCAATAGGGAGAGGGACTCCCTTGTTATGAGACCGATGTATTCCTAAATTGTCAATTTTGAATTTTAAATCTTAAATTTTCAATTTAATACTTATAGCAACTTCACCTCGCGTTCGCGTTTGCCACCAACCTCAATGGTTACAATATTGTCGCAGCAATCGGCATTGTCTTCGCAGAAATCGTTGCCATAGTCAACATCACGGTCTTTAAGGTCGGCAATGCTCATTTTTAGCTTACCGGCACGGGGCCAACGGCACACTGTTTCGTATACCAAATTTGCATCAACAGTGGTTTCGTAGTTCCGCTCCTCACGGTCAATGCCACTGCTGGCACCGGTAACGGTATAAGTGTCGTCAAAAATTATCAAAGGGTCTTTTTCGTCGCGTAAGGTATATACGCGGTCGCAGGTCCAGGTGCTGATGTTGCCATCCGCATCGGTAAGGGTTCCGCCAGCTACTACAAACCTAAACTGGCGTTTCCCTTCGCTGTTCAGTGCCAAAGTAGTCAAAACCAAGCTGCCGTCAATTTTAATTCCTTCAACGGTATAAGCGCTAGGTGTAGCCGTGGTTACGGTACCTTCATTGTAAATATTTCCAGTTGCGGTAACAGAAACGCTGCCTGCACGCTTAATGTTGTACAAGTCGGTGCAGCTATCGCCAAAGGTAAGGGTATAGCCACCGTTTACGGCAGTTTTGGTTATACATGGGTCAACAATAAAACTAGCACCCGGCCCTAATACCTGCATGCTCAAGCGGAAAATATCATGATAGCTACTTTCCGCGGCACCGTGGTCATATAGGCTATCGTACTGGCGGTTTTCGCGAAATTTTTCGCAACTCGTGTTCAAAAGAGCAATGGTGATAAGTAGGCAAAGTGCTACTAAAGTTGTGTTTTTCATGTGGTTCAGGTTTGTTTAAACCGTTTCGAGTGGCAAAACTACATATTATAAATGGTTTTGTCCAGTGGGCAAAGGGAAATGAGCAATAGGAAATATAAGGTGGGAAATGTGAGATGAGAAATGAGAGATAGGAAATTATTATTTAACGCAGGACGGGTATTAAACAATCAGTCAAATCGTAAATCGTAATTCGCAAATCTCAAAATAGCCCTCACACTTTAAACATTTCCCTATCTTTTTGGTTAAATAGTTTTAGCATTGCATTATGGAAATGATACGTAACCAATGGTATTTGGCTTGCTTGCTTGATGAGCTGAAACACCAAAACCCATTGAAGAAAAAAATAGTAGGCCAAGAACTGGTGGTTTTCAAAACCGAATCGGGAAAAATTGGGGTAATGGAAGACCGCTGTTGCCACCGAAACGTGAACCTATCGTTGGGCAAGGTGCAAGGCGAAACCATTAAATGCGGCTACCACGGTTGGGAGTATAATACCCAAGGCGCCTGCACTTGCATACCCTCCTTGCCCGAGGGTGAAACCGTGCCACGCACCGTGCGCATTGAAGCCTACCCAGTTGAAGTAAAGCACCAAGCAGTATGGGTATATATAGGAGATGAGGCCCTGATGAGCCAAGCCATAATACCGCCCATGACGGAGTTGGATGAATTCCCGATAGTGTATAACTACCATTTTTTGGATGCTGACTTAAAGCTAGTGGCCGAGAGCTTGATTGATGCCTACCACATTAACCATGTGCACAGCGCTAGCATCAAAACCTTTATGGGTAACCTTTACGGCGAAGATGTGGAGTTTAACTTAAATATACAGGATAAGTATCTTACCGGTGAGTACCTGCGCCACAACGACAGCAGCATTTGGGAAAAACTATACTTTGGCTTTGATAAAGAAATAAAGACCAAATTCGGGTTCTGGTTCCCACATACATCTAAGCTGGATATACAGTTCAAAAAGCGCCGAATGGTAATTTACGAGCACTTTTACCAAGTAGATGAGCACACCATAAGTATGTGCCAGATAACGGCTTGGCAAAAAATTTTCAATGAGTTTCCGCTGTTTATCTTCGATAAGCCGTTTATGCTCAATAAATCGAACAAAATTGTAGAAGAGGATATTGTTTTCTTGGAAAACAACAAGCGCATTAAAGATGAAACTGGCAAACGCGATATTCTAATCCAATCAGACACTGTGACGTTTGAATTTTCTAAATTGTGGAACCGAAACCTAAAGGCAAATACCGTTGGTTATGATGAACCTGTTGAGGCAAAAGATAAGGAATAAGCTACAGAATTACCGTGTTGCCCTCAACACGCCCAATGATACCCAACCCCTGAAACTGAGCACCCATAAAAGGGTGGCCGTTATTGGTGGCGGCTTGGCTGGCATATCGGCCACCAGCAACCTAGCCGAACGGGGTTTTGAGGTAACCCTTTATGAAAAAGATAACTTTTTGGGCGGTAAAGCCGGTGCTTGGACTTTTGAAAGCCACGGCGAAACCTTGAACGTTGAGCACGGTTTTCATGCTTTTTTTAGGCAGTACTACAACCTGCGCACCTACATGAAAAAAGTTGGGGCGTTTGAGAACCTAATTCCTATTGATGATTATTTGATACTGTTGGAAGATGGCAACAGCCTTGGCTTTAAAGACCTAGAACCTACACCGGGCTTGAATGTGCTAGATTTGCGCAAGCGTGGGGTGTTCAATTTTCTTACGCTTATCAGTCCGTTTAGTATGCCGTTTTTGCACTTGCTGCGGTACGATAGAGAAAAGACATTTAAACAATTCGATAACGAGAACTTTGAGCAATATGCGCGGCGTACGTTCATGCCCAAGCGCATGCGGTTGGTATTTAATTCGTTTGCCCGAGCTTTTTTCTCAGAGCCAGAGAAAATGAGTATGGCCGAATTGATAAAAGGCTTCCATTTCTACTTTTTAAGCAACGAAGATGGCTTGTTGTACGATGTGCTGAACGATGACTTCCAGCATAGTTTTATCGACCATTGCGAACGCTACATGGCTGCACATGGGGCAACCGTGAAAAAGAACACCCCCATCCATCAAATTACCCGCAAGCCGCAAGGTTTTACCGTTGATGGCGAACTTTATGACTACGTAGTACTTTGCACCGATGTAAAACACATCCGTCCGCTCATCAACAACTCGCCATCGCTGCAACAGTATTCGAGCTTTAATAAGGCCGTTAGCGGGCTTAAGCCATCTGATAGGTACGCTGTGCTGCGCATCTGGACGGATAGCTTTGAGCAACAGCCCGATTTGCCGTTCTTTATCTTCACGGATAGATTAAAAGCGTTGGATAGTATTACATTATATCACAAAATGGAAAAGACGTCGTCGGCTTGGAGCGCCAAGAACAACGGGGGCATTTTTGAACTGCACAGTTACGCCCTGCCTGCGGACCTGAAAGACGACGATGCCATCAAACAAACCTTGATGGACGAGTTTTTTCATTATATCCCGGAGCTCAAAGGGCTGCAAATTAGGCACGAGTTTTTCCAGCATCGGCACGATTTTCCAGCCTTCCATACCGGATTGTACAGCAGCCGCCCCACCATCAATACCGAAGTGCCTGGCCTATACCTTGCCGGCGATTGGGTAAAAATGGACAACCCCACTATGCTCATGGAAGCAGCCTATACATCGGGCAGCTTTGCCGCCAATGCCATTATGCAGCAAGAAGGCCTAAGGGAAAACTTACTAGAGAGTGTGCCGTTGAAGGGGATATTTGCGTAGATGCTTGGTTTCGGGTTGCGAGTTGCGGGTTACGAGTTTATTTTTCTATAAAAGGTGTTTCACTTGACTTCGCTCAGTTTCACATCAGTTGCGGGTTGCGAGTTACGGGTTACGGGTTAATTTTACATTTACTCGTCCTCGCTTTCAGCGAGGATGCCGTAACGTTGAGCCTTCGGCTCAAACACAGGGCGGGCAGGTGTTACGTGTTGAGCTGGAAGCTCAAAGTTAGTTTATCCTCGCTTTCAGCGAGGACAAGTTAAGGGCTACTCAATTCTATGATAACTCAATCGTAAATTGTACCTCGTAAATCGTAAATGCCTCTACCCTACGTATTTCTTAAATATTACCGAAGCATTTTTGCCACCAAAGCCAAAGGTATTGCTCAGGGCAGCGCGTATAGTGCGCTTTTGTGCGGTGTGGAAGGTAAGGTTCAATTTCGGGTCGATAGCAGGGTCGTCGGTAAAGTGATTGATGGTAGGCGGCACAACATCATTGGCCACGGCCAATATACTAGCAAGCGCCTCTACGCCTCCCGCGGCACCCAACAAGTGGCCCGTCATGCTCTTGGTTGAGCTGATGTTGAGTTTGTAGGCACTTTCGCCAAACACATCGGCAATAGCCTTCAGTTCGGCCGTATCGCCAAGTGGTGTGGACGTACCGTGCACGTTTATGTAGTCTACGTCTTCAGGTTGCAAACCTGCGTCCAACAAAGTTTCCTTCATGGCACGCATGGCACCATTGCCATCAGGGTGTGGGGCCGTAATGTGGTAAGCATCGGCAGTCATGCCACCGCCTACCATTTCGGCGTATATTTTAGCACCACGCGCTTTGGCGTGCTCGTATTCTTCTAGTATAATGGCAGCGCCACCTTCACCTAACACAAATCCATCTCGGTCCAGGTCAAACGGGCGACTGGCCGTAGTTGGGTCGTCGTTGCGCTCGCTCATAGCACGCATGGCCGTAAAGCCACCAATGCCCGATGGCGAAATGGCACCTTCGCTGCCTCCAGTAACCATAGCATCGGCCTTACCCAAGCGTATCAGGTTAAATGCATCAATAACAGAGTGGGTAGACGAGGCACATGCCGATACGGTGGCATAGTTGGGGCCCATCAGGCCGTGCTTAATGGAGATGTGCCCAGGGGCAATATCCAATATCATTTTAGGTATAAAAAACGGATTGAAGCGGGGTATTTGACCGTTTACGTAGTAGTTGCCTACTTCTTCTTCAAAGGCATGAATGCCCCCAATACCACAACCCCATACAACACCAATGCGGTAGCGGTCCATTTTTTCAAGGTCCCACCCTGCATCGTTAATGGCTTGGTCGCAAGCAGCCATAGCAAAATGGGCAAAACGGTCCATTTTGCGGGCATCCTTTTTATCCAAATAATCTAACGGATCGAAACCTTTTACCTCACAGGCAAATTTGCAGCGAAATTGGGAAGCATCGAAAATGGTTATGGGAGCCGCGCCACTTTGGCCCGACACCAAACCGTTCCAATAAGCATCAACGGTGTTGCCTATTGGCGTTACGGCGCCCAGTCCGGTAACCACAACGCGTTTTAGCTGCATGCGCGCTTTTTAGTTTTTAAGCTGCTCTTCCAAGTAGGCAACTGCTTGGCCCACAGTGGTAATAGTTTCAGCTTGTTCGTCGGGAATAGAGATATTGAATTCTTTTTCGAACTCCATGATCAATTCCACCACGTCAAGTGAGTCGGCGCCCAAATCGTTATTGAAGCTAGCCTCTGGTGTTACTTCGCTTTCGTCAACGCCTAATTTATCAACTATAATTTTCTTAACTCGTGCTGAAATGTCAGACATGGTCGGGTGTTTTTTTTAGGTCTGTCTCCTAATGAATTTATGGAGCAAAAATAATCCTTTTACCCCCACATAACCAAATTTTGGTTTTTTTAATTGCGAAGCGCTGCTTAAAACCAATAGTAGGCACTAAATAAAACAAAGACCTTGCAATAATTGGTTATGCATCGGTCTGCCCCTTTTACGTTCTTCTGCTAAAAACAGGGTTGTGCTTAGGTAGCTTAGCGCTTATTTTCTTCTTAAATACTGGCCGGTGTGATACTGCTGCTGTGAAAAACTAACGAATTAACCTTAAAATACCTATTAAGCAATTTTAGATTATTTTTACAAAAAAAAGAGGGAATGAAAAACATTACATTGTTTCTAAGTTGGGCCTTAATGGCAACCGTATTGTTTGGCGCTTGCAAAAAGCAAGATGATAATGATGATGATAACAATACGGCCGCAATGTCCATTTATGTTGACTACCCAATTGCTAACGTAAACGACCGGCTAACTTTTGACCTTTACAATAAGGTACAAGGCATTTCGGGGGTTAGATGGGATATGGGCGACGGCCGCACCCCGGTTTCTGGGCAAACTTACTACCAGTATACCTATACAACTGCTGGCACCTATACTGTTACGGCGACCGTTTTTCATGAAAACACTTCCACTGAGCTGACCAGACAGGTAACCATTGAAGGACCAAATACCAACCCTCAAGGTGCAATTCGGATAAAAAAGATTGAATTGATTCAATTCAATCAATCCGTAAATGATCTGGAATATAACAGTGGCCTTCCTCAACGAAACCCTGATATTTATTTCGATATTAATTATGTGAACCAAAATGGAAATTATATTAACCTGTACTTTAAATCGGAGGTGAAAACCGATAACACCAGCAATAGGCCTACCTGGATTCTGGATAATACTTTCCCGCTGATTTATTACAGCGATGTTGAAAGATTACAAATTGGATTTTCAGACGACGATAGCGCGGAGGGCTCAAATGACGACTATTATGGAAGTATCGATGTTTATGATTATTATATTCAATCGGTGCTAAGCACCAAACCTACTACCATTCAACTTTCGGAGTTTAGCCCCGTTGGCCCTGTAGACCTCACTATAATTATAACGGTGGAGTGGTTGTAAGTCATTTCAGCATTTACAGTTCCTTTTTTCTGGCATATCTCCTATTTACTATCTCTCATCCGTTCTTTGTACCTTTGAGATACAACAAATAGTCCGAGGCTTTGGCAAAGAAAGGTTTAACGCTGGAATGGGAGCCAGAATGCTCTTTTGAGCTTATTTCTATCGTTTCGCCCATCCGCGATTATCGTATTTGCTGGCTGCTAAACCACCACCTTAGTTATCAGCTAGAATGGAAAGAAGAGGTGCCGCTACTAGGAGGCAGGGGAAAGCAAAAGACCTTGTTCAATCGATATTCGTATAACGACGAACTCAACTGGCTTCAGTTCCATTTCATTAATAACAAGTACCTTGGTAAGAATTTAGTGCCTGAACTAAAACAAGTTGACCATTTCTTTTTGGTGGATGGCACCAATGCAGCGATAGAGAAAGAACGCATTATCACTACCTTAAAAAGCCTACCGCTTATACAAGCTGTATTTGCGGTAAACCCAAATGAATTACGTTCAAAGAAAAACCTCATTTTCGAATGATACCAAATTACAACAGAACCAAAATAATTGCCACCGTAGGCCCATCTTCCAACACTTACGAAATATTGCTTGAGTTAGTAAAAACAGGTGTAAACTTGTTTCGCTTCAACTTTTCGCACGGCACGCACGATCAGCACAAACTAGTATTTGAGCACATACACAAAATAAACAGGGTATATAAGCTCAACATCGGTATCTTGGCCGATTTGCAAGGCCCTAAAATCCGAATCGGTATGGTTAAGGATAACCATATTGAGATTTTCCAAGGCGATGAGCTGACCATAACAAGCACTGAGGTTATTAGCACTGAAAAGCAACTATACATTAACTATGAGCAACTGCCCCGCGATGCACAACCGGGCGACAAAATTTTGCTGGATGACGGCAAGGTTGAGTTGCAAGTGATAAGCTCCAACGGCAAAGACCTTACCAAAGTGAAGGTGTTGCAAGGCGGTGCGCTATCGAATAAGAAAGGCGTTAACCTGCCCGACACCAAGCTTTCCATCCCTTCCATTACTGAAAAAGACAAGCGCGATTTGGAGTTTGCTATGGCCAATGGTGCCAACTGGATTGCCATGTCGTTTGTGCGCTCTGCCGATGATATTTTGGAACTACGAGAGTTAATTGGCGATAACAAAAAACACCGCATTATTGCCAAAATAGAAAAACCCGAAGCGCTAACTTGCATTGATGAAATAATAGCCGCCACCGATGCCATTATGATTGCCCGAGGCGATTTGGGCGTAGAGGTGGCAATGGAGCGCATGCCTATCATCCAGAAGGATATAGTGCGTCGCTGCGTGTTGGCGAGCAAGCCTGTGGTGGTTGCTACCCAAATTATGGAGAGCATGATAACCATGAACCGCCCTACCAGAGCCGAGATTAACGATGTGGCCAACGACATGATTGACGGTGCCGATGCCTTGATGCTGAGTGGCGAAACAGCAGCTGGTGCGCACCCTGTAAAAGTTGTAGAAAGCATGATGCGCATAATGCGCTATGTTGAAGAACAAGACATGGTTTATAACCGTAACCTGCGCCCCGACAAATCATCGAAAACGTACATTTCAGATTCAATTTGTCATAGTGCGGCTCGCATGTCGGAAACGGTAGATGCCAAAGTGATTATCGGCATGACCCGTTCGGGCTATACGGCCTTTATGGTGAGCAGCTTCCGTCCGAAGGCCAAAATCATGATTTTTACGGACAATGAAGATTTGCTGAACATCCTGAGCATATCGTGGGGCGTGCACGCGTTCTATTATGATAAGCTAGTAAGCACCGACCAAACTGTAACTGATGTAATTGAGATACTTAAAACCAAGAGCGTTATAGCCAAGGGCGACGTAGTAATAAATACGGGTACCATGCCCCTTCACAAACAAGGCCGTGCTAATTTTGTGAAAGTTACTGTTGTAGAGTAAAATTATTGACGATTTCAGATTTACGAATTACGATTGTGGTTTGCACATAGAGCGTTGTCAAATGCTAGTGGTATGTGACTGCGTTGGGGTTACCCAAAAAACCTTTGTTACAATATGCATTTCACCAAAGGGGGTAGATAATAATAGGATGAGCAACGCCCAATCGACATAATGCGAGCATAATACACGCCCCGAAAATTACACTAGGCCATATGCTAGAAGTATTGGATCCAATTAGGGTCAACCAGATATTAGACTACTTTGCTTTATTCGCCAATTGGCCGCAGGCGGCATCAATATCTTTACCACGGCTCAGGCGCACTTTGGCTACCACGTCGTTGCGATTCAAGAAGTTAATGAAGTCTTCGCGGCGTTCTTCGTCGGTTTTGGTAAAAGGCACTTTGTCCACGTTATTGTACTCAATAACATTAACCCTAGCCCCAGGCACCTTGCGGCATAACTTCACCAGCTCTTCGGCATCGGCACGGCTATCGTTAAATTTATCGAACAAGATATACTCAAACGTTATGCGCCCAGCCGTTTTCTCGTAAAAGTAGTTCAAGGCTTCAACCAGAGCACTCAAGTTATTGGTCTCGTTAATGGCCATAATGGTATTGCGCTTGGCATCATTGGCCGCGTGAAGCGATAGGGCCAAATTTACCCTCGCACCATCATCGCCCATTTTCGTAATCATTTTGGCTATTCCGGCAGTGCTAACGGTTATGCGCTTAGCGGCCATATGTAATCCCTCGGGTGATATTATATGGTCAATGCCTTGCATTACGTTGGCGTAGTTCAATAGCGGCTCGCCCATACCCATAAATACTACATTGGTAAGGCCAATGCCATACGAGCGCAACGAGGTGCGGTTAAGCAACACTACTTGGTCATATATTTCTGCTGGGTCAAGGTTACGCAGGCGACCCATAAAACCCGTAGCGCAAAACTTACAACTTAGGCTACAGCCCACCTGGCTCGATACACAGGCCGTTACCCTATCCTCAGTAGGAATAAGCACCCCTTCAATCATGTGCCCATCGTGCAGTTTGTAGCGAATCTTGATGGTACCATCCTTGCTCTCTTGCATCACATCTTCCGTCATGGTGCGTATCATAAACTCCGCTTCCAGCTTGGTGCGTAGCTCTTTGCTCAAGTTGGTCATATCTTCAAACGAAGTAGCAGAGCGTTTCCAGAGCCACTCATACACTTGCTTGGCGCGAAAGGGCTTTTCGCCCAATTTCACCATCGCATTTTTCAGTTGCTCGGCATTCATTTTACGGATATCGACTGTAGGCATGGTGCAAAGATAGCATCAAGTAATGAGTATCGCGTAAAAGACCCCTAAAAGACCATTGAGGAATAGGAAATAGGAAAGGACTATAACGCTTTTGACGCGCCAAATCAAAATCATCTAACTCCGATTATGGCTATCACTGCCCCTTCGATACCCGCTTTATCGATACCTTTTCGCCTTGGGTTAGTACCAATAAATAAATACCGGGTGCTAGCTTTTGGGTGTTGATGGAAATGCCGGAGGTATCTTGTTCTATCAACTCCACAGTCACTTGCTGACCTAGGTAGTTAAACATGGCCACGCTTGCATCTTGGTTGAAACCATTGGCAACCACTTGCAGCTTATTGCTAAACGGATTGGGGTAAATGAGCAAATCACTTTCGCCATCAATAGCAGCAATGCCTGTATTCACTCCTATTGTTACGGTTTCTGTTTTTTCACAGCCATTGGCATCGGTTACATTTAAAGTGTAGTTTCCGGCAGGTTGTTGGGTTATAACCGAATCTGTGCCGCCTGTGCTCCAAGCATAATCAAAAGGAGCAGTGCCACCTGTAACCAAAGCGCTTGCCATGCCATTACTGCTGCTGCTACTGGTATTGGTTGCCGTCAGGTTTAGTAGCAACTCGGTCGGGCTGGTTATTTGGTAGCTGCCTTCAAAGACATTTGATGCGGCATCAAGCACCGTCACGTTATAATTTCCTTCCGCCAGCGCACCTATCGAATCGGTAGTTTGTCCGCTAGCCCAAGTATAGGTGTAAGGCGGCGTGCCGCCCATTACGGTCAGTTTCACAAAACCGTCGTTGCTACCATTGCACTTCACATTGTCCAACGCCACGTTTACAGTTAGGCTGCTTACGTAAATACTGTCGTTCTTAGCGCAGCCATTGGCATCCGTAACGGTAACGCTAACATACCCCTCTGGCAAGTTGGTGGCTGTAGCCATGGTGTTGCCGTTGCTCCATAAATAGGTATAAGGCGCAGCGCCGCCCGAAACCGTAACTGTTGCAGTGCCATTATTGGCCATTGTAGCAGTATAGCTCAATTGGGTAGCCAAGGTGCTGTTAATGGGTATGTTTATCGAGTCGATGTATTGATGGTCGTTGGCATCGGTAACGGTAACAATGTGCACGCCTGCGCCCAAGCCGCTTATATTATTACTGGTTCCCCCGCTGCTCCATGCATAGGTGTATGGGGCTGTACCGCCAAACACCACTAGGTTTACAGCGCCGTTGCTGGCAGTTGAGCAGTCGGCACCGATAACATTCGATTCCAAAATCAAATCAAATTTGGTGCCCGAGTTCCAAATTTCGTTGGTTACGGTATCTTGAATAAACACATAGGCATACATTTCGCCTAGTTGCCAAATTGGGTCGATAGCAATACTAAAATTGTTGATGGACGTGCTGCCCACGGCGGCAGGTGCAAAAGGCATACCCGAATTGTTGGGCAACATAGTACGGAAAACGTTGAAGTGTTCCGTTTCGCCATTAGGGGCATTGTACATAGTTTCCTGCTCGGAAATGGCCACAAACATGCGCAAGTTGGGGTTGGTTACCTGCGAAAAAGTTTTTACCCGCACTGTAACATTTAGCATATTGCCACTGATGTTTTCTGCCACCTGTATGCGCAAGGGGCTCGATGCGTTTTTCAACCCATCAATACGGCTCTGGGGTAGCAAATTGGCACCACCCACGCCCCTGGTCTGCCCATTGGTAATTGAAGTAGGAGTAGAATTGATGCCATATAGGTTTTTGCGCGTGTTGTTGCCAATCGTATTATACTGGTAGTAAATACAAGCCGAATAGGGCACCTCGGAGTGGATGGAAATATGATGCACCTCGCCCGGATTGTTTTCTAATGAAGTAAACAATTGTGGGTTGCTGGCCCTGCAGCTTGAGCAAAGGGTATTGGTAAAGTGCTCAACGGTAATGTAACGCTTGGCCACTTGTGCTTTACCCACAGAAAAAGACAGCAAAGCCAAAAATAAAATGGTAATCGATAACTTATTCATGCTTGCGTTTTTGATGCTATTTCAAAGATAATTGTTCGCCATCAAATAAAGTTTAACGTTTTTATCACGGATTTTCATTGCTGTGTGCACTTCCTAGCTGAAAAAACTAAGTCCCGTTGCCCTCCCTCCTATCGACCATACGACTATACACTTCATTCACAACGTTTATAACAAGTAGCTGCAGTTTCGTGGTGGTGCGTATTGTTTTCTATATCTTTAAGTGCTTAAAGTTAGTTTTAGCCTATCTTAATTGCCAGTGGGTATTTAAAGAGCAGCTAGCAAAGCTTAACAAATTTTAACGGGTATATTTTTTTGAGCCCTTTATTTTTGTACAACTGAATTATAGCAACATTAATCGCATAGCAAATGGAACCAACTGCGCACACCGATATTAGAGCCTTGAACGAGAAAATACAAGCGGAAAGCGCTTTTATTGAATTGATACAAGTGGAATTGGGCAAAGCCATTATTGGCCAAAAGTACATGGTTGAGCGCCTGTTGCTCGCCTTATTGGGGCAAGGGCATATTTTGCTTGAGGGTGTGCCTGGCTTGGCTAAAACCTTAGCCATTACCTCGCTATCAAAGGCCATTGATGTAAAGTTTAGCCGCATACAGTTTACACCTGATTTGTTGCCTGCCGATTTGATAGGTACTATGATATACAATCAGGCCAAAAACGACTTTACCGTAAGGCGCGGACCTATATTTGCCAACTTTGTGCTGGCCGATGAGATTAACCGTGCCCCAGCCAAGGTACAAAGTGCCTTGCTTGAGGCCATGCAAGAGCGACAAGTAACTATTGGACAGCAAACCTACCCGTTAGAGAGCCCATTCTTGGTATTGGCCACCCAAAACCCAATTGAGCAAGAGGGTACTTACCCACTGCCTGAAGCACAGGTCGACCGTTTTATGCTAAAGGTTGTAGTTACCTACCCAAGCAAAGAAGAAGAGCGTATGATTATGCGCCAAAACGTAAACCAAGAGCGCGTAAACATTCAGCCAGTAGTGTCGCCCGAAGAGATTTTAAGGGCCCGCGAACTGGTGCGGATGGTGTACATGGACGAAAAAATTGAAGCTTACATACTAGATATCGTGTTTGCTACCCGAAACCCGGATAAATATGGTTTAGGCAAACTGAAGCCATTGATTAGCTATGGCGGCTCGCCAAGGGCAAGCATTAACCTAGCATTGGCCGCTAAGGCTTATGCGTTTATAAAGCGCAGGGGCTATGTGATACCTGAGGATGTGAAGGCCGTGTGCTACGATGTAATGCGCCACAGGGTTGGCATTACCTACGAAGCAGAGGCCGAAAACATTACCAGTGAAATGATCATAAGCGAGATATTGAATAAAGTGGAGGTGCCTTGATTTCAATGTGCTGATGTGCTAATTTGAAAATTTGAAAATGAAGAGTTGCTCATAACACGGTAGCTCCTCCCCATTTTTCAGGCATGTCATCTTGAGCGGAGCCGAAAGAAGTAGGTTGGGAGGGGGTTGTACGGCCGAGCATTAAATTTGCAGTAACCGAACAGAAGTAATCAAAAGTTGTAAGAAACGCCTTACTCATTATTTAAGCAGTAATCGAGGTGTCATGGTGAGCGGAGCCGAACCATGACGGCATATCCTCAGATTAGTGGCCACGAACCAAAATGGAAACAAAAGAACTCCTAAAAAAGGTAAGGAAGATTGAAATCCGCTCGAAAGGGCTGAGCAATCACCTATTTTCGGGAGAGTACCATACTGCGTTCAAAGGCAGGGGCATGTCTTTTAGCGAAGTGCGCGAGTACCAATTTGGCGATGATGTGCGAACCATAGATTGGAACGTAACGGCTCGCCTCAACCACCCGTATGTAAAGGTTTTTGAAGAAGAACGAGAACTAACGGTTATGTTGGTTATCGACATAAGCGAATCGTCGTTGTTTGGCACCACGGGCCGCTTTAAGCGCGACCTGATAACCGAGGTGAGCGCCATACTGTCGTTTTCGGCCATTAACAACAACGATAAGGTAGGGGTAATTTTCTTTAGCGATAAGGTAGAGAAGTTTATCCCGCCCAAGAAAGGACGCAGCCACATATTGCGTATCATTCGCGAGCTGATAGAGCTAGAACCTACCCAAAGTGGAACCAATTTGGGCGAAGCACTGCGCTACTTGAACAATGTAATGAAGAAAAAAGCTATCGTTTTCGTGCTCTCCGATTTTATTGACAGGGGCTATCAAGATGCCTTGAATATAGCCCGCCGCAGGCACGATGTAGCCGGTATACACGTGTATGATTTATGGGAAAAAGACCTACCACCACTGGGTTTGGTACGTGTTTTAGACCCTGAAACCAAGCAAGTGAAGTGGGAAGACTTCTCGAGCAAAGCCATCCGTGCCAAACAAGCCAAATGGTTCGAAGAGAACCGTCTGTGCGCGCGCAACGCGTTTTTGAAAGCTGGTGCCGATATGGTAAGCATTTGCACCAACGAAGACCATATTTTGCCACTCCTAAAATTCTTTAGAAAACGAGGATGAGCAATATGCGTAACAACCTAACTAAGTTCATGCAGCCCTTAGCGCTGGCCATAATGCTACTGGCTGCTGCCAATGCAGTTGCCCAACCAGAGGTTGAAGCCACCATTGCTCCGAAAGAGGTTCTTATTGGCCAACCCGCCACGCTTACTTTACAGATAAACCACCAACCCAATGTTACCATTTTTTGGCCCAATACTGATGTAGAATTGCCAATAGATAGTGGTCGGGTTTTAGAAATACTTGAAAAAAGCAAGATAGACACAGTGCTTACTGGGGGCTTTATGCAGCAAAAGCTTACCCTGCAAGTTACCGCCTGGGATACCGGTTTCTATATCATACCACCGTTCAAATTTTTGTACCAATCGCCTGCCGATACGGCACCATTAACTCTGGAAAACTACCCCGTATTGTTGCAGGTAAATACCATAGCCGTTGATACCACACAAGCATTCAAGGGCCTCAAAGACCCCATTGATGCGCCGTTCAGTATTTGGGAATATAAGTACCATATTTTAGGTGGCGCCGTTGCCCTTTGCCTTATCGCATTCTTGTTCTACATCATGTTCCGTAAGGTTGATATGGCTGCCAAAACTGCCGCCAAGCCTAAAAAACCCGCGCACGAAATGGCCCTCGAAAAATTAATGACCATTGAAGGAGCGAAGCTATGGCAACAAGGCGATTTGAAAACCTATTACTCGGGCATAAGCGATACCATGCGCGAGTATCTGGAGGCACGGTTCCGGTTTTTAGCTGTTGAATCAACCACCGATGAAATATTTAGCCAGCTAGACAAACTCGATTTGCCAGCCAAGCAGCGCGACCAATTGAAAGAGATGTTTACCCTTGCCGATTTGGCCAAATTTGCCAAAGTGCAACCCTTGCCCGACGACCACTTGAACGCCATGCGCATAGCCAAGGAGTTTGTAAGCCAAACGCATAAACCTAAGCCCGATAGCACCCATGCTTAGCTACTGGCAACATATCGAGTTTGCTCAACCGCGGGCATTTTTCCTGCTGGTGCTGCCTATGCTGCTGATGGTATGGAAAGCTTGGCGCTACAACCAACACTATGCCGAGTTGCGCATGTCTACGTTGCAAGGCTTTGGCGAAAGCACCGGTGGCTACAAAGGCTGGCTCAAAAGCGTACTTTTTTTGTTACGCATTCTCACTTTTTGCTTGCTTATTGTAGTACTGGCTAGGCCGCAGAGCAACCTAAAAGAAGAAAACATTACCGCCGAGGGTATCGATTTGGTAATGTCACTGGATGTATCATCGAGTATGTTGGCCGAAGATTTCCAGCCCAACCGTTTAATTGCAGCCAAAACACTTGCCGCCGATTTTATCAACAACCGACCCAATGATAGGGTCGGCTTAGTGGTGTTTGCTGCCGAAAGCTTTACGCAATGCCCCATAACCACCGATAGGCTAGTGGTATTGAATTTGTTATCGAAGATAAAAGACGGGCTGATAGAAGATGGCACCGCCATTGGTATGGGATTGGCCACGGCAGTAAGCAGGCTAAAAGAAAGCGAAGCCAAAAGCAAAGTTGTTATTTTGCTTACCGACGGCATAAACAATACCGGCTTTATTGACCCCATGACGGCTGCCGATGCAGCAATTGAATACGGCATAAGGGTATATACCATTGGGGTGGGCACCATTGGCAAAGCGCGGCACCCGCAAAGCCCAGTGCCAGTTGATGTGAAGATTGACGAACCATTGCTGAGAGAGATTGCCGAAAGCACTGGTGGCAGGTATTTTCGTGCAACCAACAACGAGAGCCTGAAACAGATATACGATGAGATTGATACGCTGGAGAAAACGAAAATAGAAGTGTCGTCAATCCAAAGAGAATCTGAAGAGTTTTATTGGATATTGTTTGCAGCAGGCATTTGTTTGCTGGTTGAAATGTTATTGCGTTACACCTTGGTAAGAAGTATACCTTAATGATGCGTTTCGAACATCCGGATCACCTATATGGGCTGTTGCTGGTACTACTGCCAGCAGTGGCTTTTATTGCCTATATTTTCTGGAGGAAACGGGTATTGAGCCAATATGGCGACAAGCGCTTGGTTGAAATGCTCATGCCCGAACGCTCGAAGTACAAAATCTACATCAAGTTTGTGCTGCTTACCTTGGGTTTCAGTTTTCTGGTACTGGCATACGCCAACCCACAATTGGGCAAAAAGGTAGAGAAAGTAAAACTTAAGGGTGCGGATGTGTTTATTGCCATTGATGTATCGAACAGCATGATGGCCGAAGACCTGAAGCCCAACCGAATAAGCAGGGCCAAGCAATTTGTATCGAAACTGGTTGAGCAATTGAAGAACGACCGGGTTGGTTTGATAGTGTTTGCCGGCCATAGCTACATGCAAATGCCGCTAACTACGGATAAAGCCGCAGCCAAGCTTTTTCTAAATAGTATATCAACTGATATGGTGCCTACACAAGGCACAGCCCTTTCTGAGGCCATCGGCATGGCCATGGAGTCGTATACCGATGAACAAGGCAAATACCGAGCATTGATAATACTCACCGATGGAGAAGACCACGAAGGTGAGGCCCTTGTAGCAGCGGAGGAAGCCGATAAAGCGGGCATTGTGATTCACACCATAGGCATTGGCGACCCCAAAGGTGCGCCCATACCGGTAAAAAAGAGTGCTTTTAAAGAAGATTTCAAAAGGGATATGGATGGAAACATCGTGCTTTCTAAACTAAACGAAACCATACTGCAACAAGTGGCTGCCACGGCACATGGCAAGTATTTTAGGCTAGGCACCGGCACCGAAGAGCTAAACAACCTGTTAGCCGAGCTAGAAGGATTAGAAAAAAGAGAAATGAGCGAGCGGGAGATAACGGACTTCAAGAGCTACTATTTTGTTTTTGTTATAATCGGATTGGTTCTGTTAACTTTGGAGTTCTTGTTGGCGGAACGGAGAAGCAATTGGATACGCAGTTTGAATCTATTTGGAAGCAAGGAGGAAACCGCATGATAAATAGAGTTTTGGTTTGGATGTTATTGGCTATACTGCCCGCAACCTTGTGGGCACAGGCGGAGCGTAAATATATACGCGAGGGCAATGAACTGTATCAAAATGGCAAGTATGCCGAAGCCGCAGCCAAATATGCCGAAGCCCTTAAAATAAAGAAAGATTATCTGGCTGCTTACCTTAACCAAGGCAATGCCCTATACCAGCAAGACAGCCTCAACCTAGCTGCCCAGCAATTTGAATTGGCTGCGAACTTAAGCACCGATAAAGACTTGAAAGCAAAAGCCTACCACAACTTGGGCAACACCTATCTAAAATCGGGAAAGTACGAGGAAAGCATCGAAGCCTATAAAAATGCACTGCGCAACAACCCGAACGATGCCGATACACGGTACAACCTTGCCTATGCCCAAAGTAAACTAAAAAACCAGCCGCCCGACGAACAAGAAAAGGAACAACAGAAGCAAGACCAAGAAAAAGATAAAGACAAAGACAAGGAAAGCGGCCAAAACAACGACCCTGAGAAAAACGACCAACAAAAAGACGACAACGGCAAAAAGAATGAAAACCAAAAAGACCCTAAAGATGGTGAAAAGGGCGACCCGAATGATGCCGAAAAATCAAAAGACCAGCAAGATGAGAAAAACATGCAACCTAAACCCGGCCATATAAGCAAGGCTGATTTGGATAAATTGCTAGAAGCGTTGAAAAACGAGGAAATGAAGCTGCAGCAAAAACTGCAGCAGAAAGATACGCAAGGGGAGAAAACAAAAATTGAGAAAGATTGGTAAGTTGCCAATACCGACAAAATCAAAATCGCATACCAAAATTGAGCACCTTTAAATATATCGCATCGTTGGCATTAATGCTGTTGTTTGCATTCAATGCAATGGCACAGGCAAAGGCTTTCAGGGCCGAGGTGCCGCGCAATACCATTGCCGAAAACGAAGCTTTGCAAATAACCTTTGTGATTGAAAACATGGAGGACCGCAACTTCTCTCCGCCCGATTTTAAGGGATTCAACGTTGTGTCAGGACCCATGAAGGGCATGAGCAATATGAACATAAACGGGGTGCGCTCTAGCTCGGTCACTTATGTTTACCTATTACAACCACAAGCATCAGGTAAACTTACCATAGGCGCAGCATCTATTGAGAGTGGCGGCAAAACAGTAAAAAGTAATACCATAACCATCACCGTAAACAAAGCAGGTACCAAGCCAGCAAATAGCGGTGGAGGCGGAAACAATGGTGGTGGCAATAAAGGTGGCGGCAACAACAATGGCAACGGACAAGATGTGAACGACTACCTAAACGAGAATCTATTTATTCGGCTTTTCGTTGATAAAAAGGAAGTGTACAAAGGCGAACAGGTAACCGCCACCTACAAATTGTACCGCAAGGTGCAGGTCGACCAGTATAGCATTACCCAAGCCCCATCTTTCAATGGTTTCTGGACAGTGGATATCGAAGAGGCCAAAACCATCGACTTTACGGTGGAAACCTTTAACGGGGTACAATATTATGTTGCCGTGGTGCGCAAAGTAGCCTTGTTTCCGCAGCGCACGGGCGAGCTAGAAATTGACCCAATGGGGCTTGAATGCACCGTAGTGGTGCCAACCGGCGGCTGGAGTTACCAGAGGTTTCAACATAAGTTTAGTAGCGGCAAAGCCAAAATAATGGTAAAACCCTTACCCGAAGCCAATAAACCTGCCGATTTTAGTGGCTTGGTGGGTGAGTTGGATATGCAAGTAACTTTGGACAAAACCAATGCCAAAACCGACGACCCCATTACCTTAAGCATTAAATTTAGCGGCAAAGGCAACTTGAAATTTTTAGAAAACCCGACGCCTGAATTACCTAATGACTTTGAACTTTTCGACCCGAAAACAACCGAAAAATCGACTTTACAGGGCAATGTAGTAGGAGGCAGCCGCCAGATTGATTACCTATTGATACCTCGCAGGGCAGGCACCTATAAACTCCCCCCTATTGCAACCAGCTATTTCGATTTGAAGAAAGGCACCTATGTTTCATTGCGTTCGCCCGAAATGGTACTGGCCGTTGAGGGAGAATCGACCGTTACACAATCTGTAACCTCTGGCATCAACAAAGAAGAAGTAGAGCTGCTTGGCCAAGACATTCGTTATATCGAAACCGACGATCCGGACCTGACCACCCAAGGCAGTTTCGTAATGCCCTTGCCCGCCTTTGCAATGACTTTTGGGGCACCGGTTTTGTTGTTTTTTGGTTTAATTGCCTTGAAACGTAAGCGCGATAAAGAACTAGGCAATACTAGCCTAATGAAACACCGCAAAGCAGGTAAGGTTGCCGCCAAACGCTTAAAGCAGGCCGAAGAATGCATGAAAGCGAATGACAAACGAGGCTTTTACAATGAGCTACTAAAAGCTACTTGGGGCTACCTTAGCGATAAACTGGGCATACCGCCATCAGACATGAACAAGGATGCTGCCATTAGCGCCCTACGCAGCCGAAAAGTAGATGAAGCGCAATTAGCGGTGCTAGCTGCTATGCTCGATACTGCCGAAATGGCCCTGTATGCGCCCTCAACCATAAATGAGAGCCTGCAGCAAACCTATGAAAAGGCAACCCGAATTATTGACCAACTTGAAAATTCGCTGTCATGAGGAAGTGGCTATTACATATCCTTTTGATGCTGGCTTGTGTAAACGCACGTGCCGAAGAAACCGTTGATTTGGTTGGCATATACAACACTGCCAACGAAGCGTTTGCAGCAAAAAACTACCCGGCTGCCATTGAGGGCTATGAGCAACTATTGTCGATAGGCAAAATATCGCCAGCGGTATATTTTAACCTGGGCAACGCCTATTTTAGGGCGGGCAATATGGGCATGTCGATACTGAATTACGAGCGGGCACTAAAGATGGACCCCGAACATGTAGATGCCGCATTTAACCTAAAGCTTGCCAACCTCCGCATTAACGATAGGGTGGAGCCCACCTCCCAGTTTATATTGATAAGTTGGTACCAAAGCCTCGTGCATGGTCGTTCGGCTTCGGGCTGGGGCATTTGGGCGTTAAGTGCCATTTGGTTGGCTTTGGCTATTGGCACGGTATATATATTCTCCAATAAACTCGTGGTGCGCAGGCTCAGTTTCACCCTAATGGCACTTCTTGTGGTATCATCGCTGGTATTGCTCCTTTTTGCCAAGGTACAATACCAATACGAAAACAATACCCAAGCGGCCATTATTACCGTAACCAATACTTACGTAAAAGCTGCACCCGACCAAACCAGCACCGATTTGTTTATCCTTCGCGAGGGCACCAAAGTAACCCTACTAGAAACCCAAGATGGCTGGCAAAAAGTAAGCGTTGGCGACAACGAAGGCGATAAAGTTGGCTGGGTGCGAGAGGACGTGTTAGGCCTCATTTAATTTCCCTCGATTTTCCAATTATGCCTCTCTTGGCTTGCTGTCAAGTTACCAAGGTATTAAATTTTAATTACCTTAAAATATTATCCTTTCCATATCGTACTACCATCGGCATACGGTTACATTAGCATTCTGGCGGTTTTTTCGTGGACAAAAAAATGTCATTGGTCGAGAAAACTCAAAAAACTTTGGAAACTTTAAAACTTTATTTGGTTTCCTGAGTTTTTGTACCATAACTTTGCCCTCGATATCAAAACGCCGCTCATTTTTGGAAACACTTGAAAAAATATTAACAAAAGCGGAAGAGCTGTTTTTTACTTACGGGGTAAAAAACACCACCATGGACGACCTGTCGCGCTCGCTAGGCGCATCCAAAAAAACGCTTTATCAATTTGTTACTGATAAGGCAGATTTGGTGAGCCGAACTATGGAACACCACATCAAACAAGAGCATAAGCACATTGAAGTGATTGTAAACGATGCGCCCAATGCTATTGAAGAAATGTTATCCATAGCGCGCCATGTAACTAGTCACATGAAAGGTATTAACCCTGCTATTGTAGGCGATATGCAACGCTTTTACCCTGCAGCTTGGCAGTTGTTTACCGACTACAAGATGACTTTTATTTACAACATCATGTTGAACAACATGAACAGGGGTATGAAGGAAGGCCTATATCGCAACGATTTGAACCCCGATATACTGGCAAAAATATACATAGCGCGAATGGATTTAATTATCGATCAGAAATTGTTTCCGTTTGCCAAATACGATTTTGTGAGCGTTTATCGCGAAACCTTAAACTACCATTTACACGGCATCTCCTCCACCGAAGGCAAAGCCTACCTGGAAAAAAAGAAAATACTGGAATAATGAAACTACCCAACTCCCTGTTTAAATGCATTATAGCGCTACTTTTCGCATCGCAAGCAATAGTAGCCAATGCCCAAAACACACCAACTAGCAACGACTCCATTACGCTTACGCTAGAGCAAGCTCAAAGCTACGCTTTAGAGCACAACGTTAGCATCCTGAACTCAGCACTTGACCTACGAATAACCAAAATGCGCGTGCTGGAGATAATTACTACTGGCTTGCCACAAATTTCGGCCAACTTGCAGTATAAAGACAACTTTAAACTACCCGTGAGCATTATTCCGGCTGGCTCATTTGGCAATCCCGAAGATTTGCAAGTTCAATTTGGTACTCCCCAAAACATGGCCCTCAATTTCGAAATCAACCAATTGATTTTGGATGGGCGATATTTTATCGGCCTAAAGGCCAATAAAGCCTTCTTGGCAATAACGCAAGACCAACAAAACCTAACTGAAATACAAGTTCGGGAGGAGATAGCTAAAGCTTTTTATGGCGCGCTGGTAGCCGAAGAAAGCCGACGTATATTGGCCTTGAACATTGCTACTATAGAACGACTGCAATTTGAAACATCCGAGCTTTTTAAAGCTGGCTTAACCGAAGAACTAAGCGTTGACCGCCTGACTTTAAGCCTAAACAATCTTAAATCAAAATACACTGAGGCTGCTTTTGGTGCCGAGCTAACGCTTAATGTGCTGAAATACCAAATGGGTATGAGCCTAGAGCAACCCATTAAACTTACCGGCAACCTAAACGACATGTTGATAGTGAATGCCGATACTATCTTTGGCGATTTTAACGCCGAAAGCAGGGTTGAATACAACTTACTCAAAACCCAATACGAGGTGCGCAAATACGATGCACAACAAGTGCGCGCCAATTACTTCCCATCGTTGGTTGGTTTCTTTGGCTATGGTTTTAATGCTCAACGCCAGCAGTTTAACTTTTTCGATAAAACCGAGCCTTGGTTCCAAACCGGTTACTTTGGCTTTCAATTGAACGTACCCATTTTTGATAGCTACAAAAGCGGCTCGGTATACCAGCAAAAGAAGCTGGATATGATGAAAATACAGAACAACATAAATAATTTTAAAGAGCAAGCCGCCCTACAATACAAGAATGCCCTTACCGAGTTTAAAAATGCCAAATTGGAGTATGAGATACAATTAGGCAATATGGAACTGGCTCAGAAAATATTTAACAAGGTAACGATTATGAACAAAGAGGGCTTATCGTCGAGCCTAGAGCTGGCCGATGCCGAATCGTCACTTACGCAAACACAAGCAAATTATACCAACGCCATATACAACCTGCTTGTAAAACGTGTGGCTGTTGAAAAAGCGTTAGGAAAACTATAAACAAAAGCAATAAAACTACCGATAAAATGAAATACACTCTCACTGCCGTAATGATAGCGGCGATGTTTTTGGCTGGTTGTGGCGGAGGCAATAGCCGAGATGCTAAACAAAAGGAACTGGCAAAGCTTACCAAGGAACGCGATGCATTAACTGCTAAAATTACCGCTCTGGAAACAGAACTTGGAAAAGATACCGTAAGCCTTGACAGCGGCCGCGAGGTAACAACCGTTGCCGTGGTTAATACGCAGTTTAAACACTACATTAATATTCAAGGAACCGTTACTTCTGACGAGAACGTATCTGTAACCACCGATATAGGTGGCACCGTGATGCAAATATTAGTAAAAGAAGGCGACCGGGTTAGCAAAGGCCAAACCCTCGTAGTGCTAGACGACAACGTTATCAGCAAACAGCTTGAAGAATTGCAGGTAGCGCTTGGCTTGGCCAAAACGGTATACGAAAAACAGAAAAAACTTTGGGATCAAAAGATAGGTTCGGAGCTACAGTTTTTGCAGGCTAAAAACAATTTTGAGGCGCTACAGGGCAAACTGGCATCGGCACAAGCACAGCAAAACCGTACCCGTATTAAATCGCCCATTAACGGCACCGTGGACAACATTGACGTAAATGTTGGCGAGCTAGCCAGCCCAGGCCGTCAAGTGCTGCGGGTGGTAAATTTAAGTCAGCTTAAGATAGTAGCGGATGTAGCTGAAAATTACATCTCTAACATTAAGCAAGGCGACTCAACACAAATCGATTTTCCTGCGTTGGGAATCTCTAAAACCGCTATAGTAAACTACGTTGGCCAAGTGGTAAACCCTATTAACCGTACTTTCCCAGTAGAAATAAGGCTTAGCAATAAAGATAACTTATTGAAAGCTAACCTTTTAGCGGTAATACAAGTGGTAGATTATGAGAACGATTCAGCCATGGTAGTACCTACCCGCTTTGTAACGGAAATGAATGGAGAGTACATGTTATTCTTACAAGACAAGGACTCCACTGGAGCAGCTATTGCGCGCCGACAGATTGTAAAAACAGGAAAAAGCTATAATGGGCAAACGCACATACTAGAAGGGCTAAAAGAAGGTGATATAGTTATAGCAGAAGGCTCTAGGGATATTACCGACGGCGAGGCTATAAAAGTGATGGAAACCACTAAATAAAATGGCAGCCAACTGCCCAGCAACCAAACATCTATGAGTGCAAATAAAAAGAAAAAAGGAATTATAAGAACCTTCGGGCTTAGTAATTTCTCTATTAGCAACTCCACCAGCGTATTGCTGCTTACCATACTCATTTGCGTGTGGGGCATGACGGCATATAACAACATGCCACTGGAGAACTTTCCGGAGATAGTGATGCCAAAAGTTTATGTGGGCACTACTTACCCAGGCAACTCCCCTACCGATATCGAGAATCTGGTTACCCGCCATTTGGAGAAGGAGATGAAGAGCCTAAAAGGGGTGAAAAAAATAGAGTCTACGTCGATACAAGATTACTCTACTATTATTGTGGAGTTCAATTCCAACGTTGATCCTGATAAGGCATTGCAGGAAGTAAAGGACGCGGCTGATAAAGCTAAGAACGATTTGCCTGATGATTTAGACCAAGACCCCAACATTTTTAAGCTGGAGTTCTCCGAATTTCCCATCCTCAACGTAAACCTCTCGGGCGACATGAAGATGGACGTGCTAAAAGAGCATGCCGAGTACCTGCAAGACGAAATTGAGAAGCTTACGGAAATATCGGGCGTAGACATAAAAGGTGCGCCTGAAAGGGAAGTTAAAATACAAGTTGACGTGTTCAAAATGAACTCGCTGGAAATAAGTTTTGGTGACATTGAGAACGCCATCAAATCAGAAAACGTAACCATTTCTGGTGGAGACTTGCTTACCGATGATATGCGCCGTAACATACGCGTAGTGGGCGAGTTTACGAATATGGAGCAAATTGGCAATGTAATCGTGAAATCGAAGGAAGGACAGGCTGTATTCCTGAGAGATATTGCTACCATAGCATACAACTACGAAGACCCAAAGAGCTATGCACGGATGGGGCACCTGCCGGTAGTATCGTTGGACGTTAAGAAAAGAAGCGGAGAGAACTTGGTAGATGCCGTGGACAAAATCAACCTGATAGTTGAGAAAGCAAAAAAAGAGCGTTTCCCGAAGGGCACCCAAGTAACTATGACCAATGACCAAAGTAGCGAAACGAGAAGCAACTTGGCCAACTTGCAAAACAGCATTATATCGGGCGTGATACTGGTAATATTGGTGATGTTGTTCTTTATGGGCTTGCGCAACTCTACTTTCGTAGGCATAGCAATCCCCATTACCTCACTGATGGGTTTTATCGTGCTCGATGCGCTGGGCATTACGCTCAACACTATGGTACTTTTCTCGCTTGTATTAGCCTTGGGTATGGTGGTAGATAGCGGTACGGTAGTAGTAGAAAACATCTATCGTATGTATGTGGATGAAGGCAAGAGCCTATTGCGAGCCTCCAAAGAAGGCGCGGGTGAAGTAGCCGTGCCTATTCTAGCGTCCACTGCAACCACCGTTGCAGCCTTCCTACCGCTACTCTTTTGGAATGACATAATGGGCGAATTTATGAAATTCTTGCCCATCACCTTGATGATTACGCTTTCTGCATCCTTGTTTGTGGCCTTTGTTATCAACCCAGTGCTGGCCAACATGTTTATGAAAAAGGAGGATCCGAACAAAAAGGTTAACTATCGCTCCCTTATCGCAGGCTCATTAGCTATTGCCATGGTTGCAGGTGTTTGCTACCTTATTGGTTGGAAGGGTATGGGCAACGGCATGATAATCTTGCTCGGCTTGCTAATTCTCAACGCGTTCTTGCTGCGCCCAGGTGCAGCGTGGTTCCAGCACAAGGCATTGGTAAAGGTAGAAAATGGTTATGCCCGCTTAATACGCTATGCTTTGAATGGATGGAAACCCGTTTGGTTTATCCTAGGTACCTTTGCTTTGCTCATTCTTTCGGTAATACTGGTAGGCGTTCGCCAACCAAAGGTTACCTTCTTCCCCGATGTGGAACCTAGGTATGTAAACGTGTTTGTAGAGTTACCGTTGGGTACGGACATTGAGCGCACAAATGAGGTAACCAGGCAATTGGAATACAAACTGGATAGCTTGCTGGCCTTGAAAGACTCTGCTACGGGTATCGCTTACGTAGAAATAGTAGAAGCCATTATTGCAAACGTTGGTAAAGGTACTAGCGACCCAATGGAAGGACCGAGTATAGGCCTTACCCCACACCGCGCCAGAATTACCGTAAGTTTCAACGATTTTCAGCAAAGGAAAGGTGTTTCTTCTTCGAATGCGATGAGAGTAATTAGTGAAGGTTTGGCAAATATGCCAGGTGTAACCATCACGGTAGCTAAAGACCGAAACGGCCCCCCAGTTGGCAAGCCCATCAACATTGAGGTTATCGGCGAGGATTATGATAAGCTAATTGTCTTGTCAGATGACATCCGCAACTACCTCGATAAACTAAAAGTACCGGGTGTAGAAGAACTTAAAACTGACCTAGAGCGCGGTAAACCTGAATTGTTGGTAGATGTAGACCGTGCCGCGGCGCGCCGCTATGGCCTTTCAACCGCTCAAGTGGCTGTCTCTATTCGTACCGCTTTGTTTGGTAAAGAGCTTTCGAAATACAAAGATGGAGAGGACGACTTCCCGATTATGCTCCGTTTTCAAGAATCTGAACGATATGATTTGGAAGCCATCCTAAACCAGCGTATTGCGTTTAGAGACCCAGCTACCGGAAAACAAGTATCAATACCTATTTCGGCAGTAGCAACGCTGAGGTATACCTCTACCTATGGCTCTATCAAACGCAAGGATTTGGGCCGGGTAATTGCTGTGTGGAGCTACGTAAAAGAAGGCTATAACAGCAACGAGATTATTGGCATTTACAAAGACGCCTTGGCTAACTACAAAATGCCCGATGGTTTTATGTATAAAATAACCGGTGAGCAAGAAGAACAAGACAAGAGTACCGCATTCCTGCTGAACGCGTTTATGATTGCACTTGGGCTAGTATTTATCATCATTGTGGCGCAGTTCAACTCGCTTGGTTCGCCAGTAATTATTATGCTTACCGTATTGTTTAGTACCATCGGGGTTTTTATGGGTATCGCCATATTCAATATGGAAGTGGTAATACTAATGACAGGTATTGGTATTATCTCTCTGGTAGGTGTGGTAGTGTGTAATGGCATTGTGTTAATGGACTATACCGACCTTTTGCGCAAACGCCGTCAAGAAGAGCTAGGCCTAAAAAATAAGCCATTGCCACTCCATGAAACCGTGCACTGTATAGCCGAAGCCGGCCGCACGCGCTTGCGCCCAGTATTACTTACGGCCATTACCACCGTATTGGGCTTGGTGCCAGTAGCCATCGGGCTTAACATCGACTTTGTGACCTTAGTAACCGATTGGGACCCTCAAATATATATGGGCGGCGACAACCTTGCCTTCTGGGGCCCCATGTCATGGACCATCATTTTCGGTCTAACTTTTGCCACGTTCCTTACTCTAATTATAGTACCTGTAATGTACTTAAGCTACGATGTAGCTAGCAACTGGCTATTAAGCAAGGTGCGTAAAGCAGAGAAAGATTATATTGATGAGCCAGAGGAGGAGGAAGAAGAGTAAGTTAATTTGAAAATGAGCCGATTTGGAAATTTGAAAATGGCAAAAAAGTTGTTTCGTGAATTTTCAAATTAGCACATTTCCAAATTTTCAAATTGAATAACGATTTTGGTAGTTAGTGTTGTGAGGTTCGGGGTAGCAGGCCCCGAACCTCTATTTTTTGCGCATTGCGCCAACAAGTAGTATTATTGCGAAGGAGCAAAACCAGATCACTCATTTTTTCTTGAGTCCCTGCCGGCAGGCAGGTTGAGTCTTGTGTCTTGTGTCTTATGTCTTGTGTCTTGTGTCTTGTGTCTAATAAAACAACGTTTTAGGATAAACACCTAACCGAATGAGAAAGCAACTACAACTGCGGATAACGCCGCAAGAAAATGCCCAAGACCACCTCTTGTTGGGTAAATGTGCCCAAGCCGCGGGAGTAGCGCCCAACCGCATAACGGGCATCCGCCGCATTCGTGAATCCATCGACGCCCGTTCAAGGCAAGTAATGATACAGTTGATGGTTGAGGTGATAGTGGATGAAGCTTATACCCCAGAAAACTACACCACCCCCGAGATAATAGATGTGCGCAATGCCAAGCCTGTATTAATAGCTGGTGCAGGCCCTGCCGGACTGTTTGCGGCCATTAGATTGATAGAACTGGGCCTGAAGCCGGTAATACTAGAGCGAGGTAAAGACGTGCGTAACCGCCGTCGCGATTTGGCTGCTATCAATAAACTGGGCGAAGTAAACCCAGAAAGCAACTATTGCTATGGCGAAGGCGGTGCTGGTACTTATAGCGATGGCAAACTATACACCCGCAGCACCAAGCGCGGCGATGTGCAACGCATCTTGGATATTTTTACCCGTTTCGGTGCCGATATGGCCATCAATTACCAAGCGCACCCGCACATTGGTACCAACAAGCTACCGCAAATTATAAGTGCCATGCGGCAGTATATTGAAGATTGCGGCGGCGAAGTGCATTTTAATACCAAGCTCACCCAAATACTTTATAAAGATGGTCAGCTTACGGGCATAGCCTGCACCGATGGACAGAAACATCTGGCCAGTGCCTTGATTTTAGCTACTGGCCACAGTGCCCGCGACATTTTCGAAATGCTTCATGGCATGGGCCTTGAAGTGGAGGCCAAACCGTTTGCCCTAGGCGTGCGCATTGAGCACCCCCAAGAATTGATTGACAGTATTCAATATAAATGCGACATCCGTGGCGATTTGCTGCCAGCCGCTAGCTACAGTTTAGTACACCAAGCTATGGGCAGGGGAGTATTTTCGTTTTGCATGTGCCCTGGCGGTATTATAGCCCCAGCTAGCACCAGCCCTGGCGAAGTGGTGGTAAATGGTTGGTCGCCGAGCAAGCGCAACAACCCCTACGCCAACTCGGGTATGGTGGTGAGCGTAGGTAACGATGACTTTAAAGCATACGCGCGCTTTGGCCCCTTGGCAGGCATGCACTACCAGGCCGAAGTGGAACAAAAAGCCTTTGCGGCAGGGGGCGGACAATTGAAAGCACCAGCCCAGCGTGTCACCGATTTTATAAGAAACAAGGTAAGCACTACCCTACCCAATTGCTCTTATTATCCTGGACTGACCTCTTATGACTTGCGTGAAGTATTGCCCAGCGAGGTACACCTGCGCTTGCGTGAGGGCTTGGAAGCTTTTGGGCAAAAAATGCGCGGCTATGTAACCGAAGAGGCAGTTTTAGTTGGAGTTGAGAGCCGCACAAGCACTCCGGTGCGCATACCCCGCAACGTGACCTTGCAGCATCCGCAACTAAAAGGCCTATACCCTTGTGGCGAAGGGGCCGGCTATGCAGGCGGCATTATGTCGGCCGCTATGGATGGGGAACGGTGTGCAGAGGCCATTGCTTCTGTTATGAGCGCGTAATCCTATTAAAACACTAACTATCACAGCGAAGCACCCGGGTTCTTAGAAAAATCAATTTGATTTACCGCTCCATAAAAAATTTGAGTAATGGTGTCTTTGTAAGGATTACGGGAATTAATAACAACGGATACGTAAAGGTCATTCTCTGAGTCAATACTTTCACGCATACTACCATCCATCTTTATTACTCCGTCCACAGCGTATTTTCTAAACCATGAATCAAACAATCTGGCCCTGAATGCACCACGGCCATCAGCAGAGTCACATATATACCAAATAATGTTCTCCCTTTCGACAACCAGTTTATGAATGATATAAATAATAGTAGCTTGAAGTTTTATATCATTAGTCGCCAAATCGCCAGCAACCAAATAGAATTGAAATTCTAATACTTCTATATCCCCTAGGTTAAAATCACTCAAAAAAAGTTGATCTTTTGACGACTTGATTATAATCCCATATTCTGCACCTAACAAAGTCTGGAAGGTATATGAAAATGCTGGATTGGTTGTCTGTAAGGGATAAATATCCTCAGATGGGACGAACAACGCGAGGGTCTTTTTCGTTGAAATCTTTAATCTTACCTCCTTTCTTAAAAAAATCTATCACCTGCTGCTTATCTTTAGCAGCTTTTATAATGCCTTCTTGCATTTTAGTGATATGTTTCTTTTCAGGCTTCATTGACTCAAAGATACGTATTGTCGTTATTAACTGAAACAAGAATGCTAAAAATTAGTTTCAATAGTCTTGTAATCTTCACAAAAAAGGCCCTATGAACCAACCTCAACCACCCAACATGTTTGTTGCCCGCATCAGTGGGCCGCTGGAGATGTTTTCTTTTATGGCATTGATCATTGGGGTTTTGTTCAAACTTCAGAGCTGGCCTTTTGCTGCCGAACTGCTTATTATAGGGCTATTAGGATTGTTGGTGGCATATTTGGTATTGTTGCCAATGAGGTTAATGGGCTTAAAGGCTATATTGCCCGAGTCTGATTTTGCTTTTGCAATGGCCACAGGCCTTTGCTTAGGCGTGCTTATTGGCAGTTCTGCTTTGTTACTAGTAATGGTTAGCCTTAGCTCAGCTTTTCCGGTCACTGTTTATATACTAAATGTACTACGAGGACTAGCCGCATTGGGCGTTAGCATGGCCTTTATCTGGGATATAGTAAGAATACAACCACAACCGAACACTGCACAATACGCCATAGCCTTTTGGCTACGCAGACGCCTCAACATCATCATGATACTTGTGGTTATCAACGTAATTATTAGGTTTTTACTGTAGCAACGATTGCAACCCGAAATCGATGATGCTGTCATTATCGGTAAGCAAGTAAGATGCCCGATACATGAGCCTTGGTGTGCTGTCAATATCCGATTTGAACACGAAATAATAAGTACCAATAATGGTATCGCGGTAGCCCAAAGTATCAATTCCCATCTCAATTGGCGGACTTAGCGTGCCAGTCTCTACAAACACGTTTGCCAATAAACTATCAAATACGGCTGGGGTAAATTGCTGCTGCTGGCGGGTTTTAAGTTTTGCATAAAAAGCATCATAATCGCCTTTATATAATAGTTCCAGGTCATCGCGACTGCGCTTTTCCATGTTCCAAATCTTGTTCAATAGGCCCATGCTTAGTACGCGGCTTAGGTTGCCCGTTTTGGTTTCTAGCACCACTTTTATCCAATCGTACTCCGTTCGTTCGTCGGGCGTAAGGTGCTGGTACATAATCAGGCCAATATTATTAGCCGCTATTTCCATGGTATTGTCAAGCTCAAGCGGTATATCCGTATCGGTAAGAGTTATCCAAAAAAAATCACCGTCGGCGCTATGGTTTTTGCCATAGGTCATTTTCCCTTGATACAATTCATGAACCTCTTTAGTGCCAGCCATTTCGGTATCCGAAAACTCAGCACACGAAGATAGTGCCAATACCAAAGCCAATAACCAAACCAAACCTTTCATTGGTGCCTCAATTGATATGTAAGCAAGGTAAGTAAAACAAATGGTACGTGCGCTTAAATGCCCAACTCAATTTGGAAAACGGCGCCCCACGAGTTACTTTCATGCCTAAGACTGTACTGGTTATCTCGTACATCGTAAAAGGCACTAATCTGTAACTTAATACGGTGCTTACGCAGGTATTTAGTAGCCCCCAATTCCAGCATCTCTTGGGTGGTAGCCACCGATGCTATTTTTTTATCCGGTTGGAGCCAAGAATAGCGAAAAGCCAATTCGTACATTTTAGGAAAAACGTATGATACTTGGTGGTTAGTACCTTGGCCCACAAACACATACCTTACATCGCCTTCATCATTCATCGTAAACGGATTGGCGGCAGTGCGGCGTAAATATTCCGCAGCATAAGCCCAACCCTTGTATTTAAACATCACATCGGTAATTAGGGTACCCATCGAGCGCTTTGCATACAAAAACTGGCCCAACTGCCCACCGGTGCGCATAGCCTTATGGTTGAAACAATAGCCACCCGCTATACTCAATTTTGGCGTTGGTTCTCGCTCTAGGTCACCTTCGCTATAATCCCCATTTGCCAAAAAGTTACCCAATGGCAATATTTCTACCCGGCCGGTATAGGCTAGTCCATCATTTGTAAAATTGGCGCTGCGGCCCTCACCGGTAGTAATAGCACCCTTAAAGTTGTAATGAAATTTTCCACCAAAATCGCCATAATAATACACCTTTACACCAAAATCCCTATCAATAGTTAGGGCACTGTTCACAATAGAGCGCTCGGCAAACTGCAACTGGCCCGATGAGTTCACCCGCTGCCTGTTGCCTGGCAGCTTATTTAAACCGAAACCAAAATGCAACTTTGGTGTCGGTCTGTAATAAATAATAGCATCGCGTACAATGTTGGCCACCCCGGAGTTTTCAAAGTCTTGGTCGCCACGGGTAAAAGAAAGTTGAATACTATAGTCAAGCTTTGGGGTAAGCAAATAGCCATCGAAACGCAACCGAAGACGCCGAACGCGAGCCTCCCACCGATCGACCCCCAAGTCGGTAGCCGACTTGCTATAATACCCAAGCTTGTTTTGCATCCTGAAACGAAAATTGATATAGAATGTGCTATCTTTTGACATGACTTGCAAGCCCTTGAAATTCTCAATCATGGCTTTTTCATCACTTTCAAGTGAGCTCTGCCCCTTAGCAGTGAATATGGCAGCGAACAATAAGCATGCAACCATTACAACTCTTCTCTTTGTTTTCATTTCTTAATGTTAGCTTAATGCAAATATAGGTAGGCGGTTTTTAAATCAAACAGCGCCACCAGTTATCCATACCGCCGTTGCGCCTTTATTAGCCTTTGGGTGCAGTTGGTTATGCTATTAATCCGTAATTTTACACCCGTAATTTCATTGATATTGTTATGATTCAGACAGATATATGCATCGTAGGTGCTGGGCCTGTAGGCTTGTTTGCCATTTTTGAGGCCGGACTGTTGAAAATGCGTTGCCACTTGGTAGATGCCCTGCCACAAATTGGCGGGCAGCTATCTGAAATCTACCCTAAAAAGCCCATTTACGATATACCGGGTTATCCAACGGTATTAGCGCAAGAGTTGGTTGACAACCTAGTAAAGCAAGCCGAACCTTTTCAGCCTACCTATACTTTAGGTGAGCGTATTGAGACATACGAGCGCTTAGAAGACAACTCTTTCTTGATTAAAACCAATGAAGGCACCGAAATAAACGCAAAAATTATCTGTATAGCAGGTGGCTTAGGTTGTTTTGAGCCCCGCAAACCGGAAGTAGAAGGTATTGAGCGTTTCGAGAGCGGCAAAGGGATTGCCTATATGGTATTGAACCCTGAAGTATACCGTGGCAAACGGGTAATAATTGCAGGTGCTGGCGACTCGGCATTGGATTGGACCATCTTCTTATCAAATGTTGCTGCCGAAGTTACCTTGGTACACCGCAGTCAATCGTTCCGCGGAGCACCCGATTCGGTAGAGAAAGTGATGAACCTTGCTGCCGAAGGCAAAATAAAATTACTGCTCGACTCAAACATCCAAGCCCTAAACGGCAGTGGCCACCTTGAAAGCGTGAGCTTTACCAACAAGGCCGACGAAGTAACCATGGTGCCAACCGACTATTTGATTCCGCTTTTTGGCCTGAGCCCTAAACTAGGCCCAATTGAGCATTGGGGATTAAACCTTGACAAAAACGCTATTGAAGTAAACGTGCACGACTATAGTACCAATGTGCCAGGTATATATGCCATTGGCGACATAAACACCTACCCTGGCAAACTGAAACTGATTCTGTGCGGTTTTCACGAGGCAGCTTTGATGTGCCACGGTGCCTACAAATACCTGAACCCCGACAAAAAAGTTACCCTGAAATATACCACGGTAAATGGTGTCAACGGTTTTTAGTTAAGGTTTCTACTAACCTTGTTAAACAAAACTTTCTGACGTTTGTCATTTGTTTTAAATGGGCAGCAGTGCACATTTGGGTTCAAATATTGGTAATTTCATGGTTCAACCAACTACCGCATGTTCTCGTTAACGCAATTGGCCAATACGTACCAGCAATTTCATGATACCTCAGGTATTAAGGGCGCACCTATTGAGTTATATGCACCCGTAAATTACATCATGAGCTTGGGTGGTAAGCGCGCTCGTCCGGTACTGTGCCTAGCTGCAAACGATATGTTCAATGGCGATATACAACAGGCATTGCCGTTGGCTTATGCTATTGAGTTGTTCCACAATTTTACCCTCGTGCACGACGACATAATGGACCAAGCACCTTTGCGCCGTGGCCAGCATACCGTGCACAAGGAGTATGGCACAGCCCGTGCTATATTGAGTGGCGATGTGATGATGATACACGTTTACGAGTACTTTAAGCACTTGCCTGATGCTGCTTATAGGCAGGTTATTAGCGTGTTTAACAAAGCTGCCATTGAAGTTTGCGAAGGCCAGCAAATGGATATGAACTTTGAAGAGCGAACAACGGTGGGCTTGAACGAATACTTGCAAATGATATCGTACAAAACCGCTGTGCTATTAGGCGCCAGTTTGCAAATAGGTGCTATAGCCGCAGGGGCAAGCCATACCGACCAACAATTGCTCTATAAAGTTGGCGTAGATACTGGCGTGGCTTTCCAGATACAAGATGACATACTGGATAGCTTTGGAGATGAAGCCTCGTTTGGTAAATCGATAGGCGGCGATATACGGCAAAATAAAAAGACGTACTTACTAATTAGAACACTTGAATTGGCCACAGGCGCCGACAAGGCTGAACTTGATCATTATTTAACTAATAGTGATATTGACCCCGAAGAAAAAGTAGCCGCAGTAAAACAGCTATACAGCAAGCTAAAAGTGGTTGATGCTGCCGAAGCAATGCGCCTTGAATATCATAAAGGAGCTTTAGATGCTTTGCACTCATTAAGCTTAAGTGCCGATAAAATGGAACCGATAGAAAACTACATTAATAGCTTATTGCAGCGCCAAGTATAACCCATTACAGAGGCATACCATCATCTGGCAAATCGCGGGCAAAGCGCACCAGCAGCAGTGTCTCCGACGATTTATAGGCAAAAAAGATGAACATAATAGGCAGTATTACCCATTTCGTTGGGTCGAAGATGATGAAGTAAATAAAAATGAATACTAAGCTCAGTACAAACTTCACTGCCAGTGTACCGAAAAATATATTGAGGAAAAACGGTTTCTTTATACTACGCGAGTTATAGTAGCCACTAAATATGGTTAAAGCCAAAAAGAAAGCCAAGCTAAACCAACTAATGATAAGGTAAGGAAAAAAGAACTTGAAAAAACCCAGCGCAAACAGCACTACAGCCATAGCAAACGTAAGCTTGAGCAACGATTTTACAAAATGGCGAAACTTGGTCATTTATCGCGGGTTACTTGCCTAATGAAAAGATACATAGCTATACCTGCAAACACTAACGAACAAAGTGCTGTAAAAATTGGAGTTCCGTTGCCGTTTAGCGGAAACTTCCTGTCCAACCAAGCACCCAGAAAATAACCAATGAGTATTGCCGCCAGCATTTGAAAGCCCGCTGCGCTATATTTGGCATAACTATCCAATAATGGCTTCTTTTTGAAGGGCTGGTTTTCCTTGTTTTTCATTTTTTAGCTCCCGAGAGCCCATTGTGCAGGTTCCATTGAACATGGCACCTTCTTCCATAACAAACTTTCCGGCTACAATGTCCCCATTAATTACGGCTGTTTTTTTCAAAATCAGCACATCATTTACCTTCAATGTTCCATTTACATGGCCTTCAATATCGGCACTGGCGCACACTATATCACCATCAATTTTGCCAGTTTTGCCTATTGCTATTTTCGAGGTGCAGTTTACGGTACCGGTAATTACACCATCCACCCTAATATCTCCCGACGATTGAATGTCGCCTTGAATAAAGGTTCCCTCCGAGAATTGATTTATAAGAAAAGCACCTTTGCCAGATTTGGCGGCACTATTTTCATCATTTTTAATCCCAAACATACCATCAACATTTAGAACACAATATAACTTTCCGGATTTACCGGCACGCCATTGCGCCAAAGTTCGAAATGCAGGTGTGGTCCGGTAGTCTGCTCGCCACTATTTCCTATAATGGCAATGGCCTCACCCGTTTTAACAAATGTACCAACTTTTTTCAACAAAACCGAGTTGTGTTTGTATATGCTTACTAGGTCGTGCTCGTGCTGTATAGCTATCACGTAGCCCGTTTCTACCGTCCAGTCGGCCATTATTACGGTGCCGTTCAGTATGGTTTTGATGCTTTCCTTTTCCTTAGCAACTATATCAGTACCATAGTGACTCTTTAATGGATCGAATGATGCCGACACGATGCCCAACAAAGGCGGAAACAATTTGAGATTACTAAGGCTCTCGGGCTTATCAACTTTATCGTCTGGCGAAAAAATGAGGGCATAGTCATCTTCCTTTTCCAGTTCTTCGCGAAGCAACCTATCGGCAGCAGGCAGTTCATCAAGCCTAATACTATCATATTTGGGTGCTTGAGTAACAAAACCACTGGTATCCAAATTGAGGGTATCGTTGCCAGCCAATACGTTCCGGGCGTTCAGTATCCACAGTTCCTGTTGGCGCACCATGTTTTGGAGCGAATCGGTTTCCAACCTTAACTTAATCAAATTTCGGCGTACGCTCACATCGCCATAGCCAGGTATATATTGCTTAATTGGAGTAAAGGCAATTACCACAAAAATGAAAATGGTAAGCACAAAAAACACGCTACCCGCGATAATATAGACATTAAAGCGCGAAAGGCGCACTGATGCGCGCTCCTCAAATGTTTGATCGTTAAGTACCACCAACCGGTACTTATCCCTCATTTTTCGGAAAAACCGACTTCCTTTTGCTTTATCTATGCTCATTTTATTGGTCAGGCATCAATCCAAATTGGGAAATTTAAAATAATTTTGCCAAAATACAGTTATTGTATGGTTAACTGATTATTGGATGATTGGTTGATTGATTATTAGTTATTGGTATCTTGTGGTGTTAATGATGTTTACTAGCCGCTTGCCTTTGTCTAAAATAATCATCGCCACCAATAAAGTAGTTTAATATTAACCAACAAAAAGTAACAGATTAACCAATAACCAAACAATTGAGACTCGCGAAAATAACAATAATAGGGGCTGCTTGCGCTACCATCATTGCTTTTTCTGGTTGCTATGCAATACAGAAAAAGAAGCTGCCGCTTACTAAGCAAGTGTACCATGATATAACGGCTCGTAACAACGGTTATTTTAATTCGGATCTTAAATTGGCTGCCGTGCTTCAAAATATGCGCGCCGCCAACATTGATGACTACACCAAAGTACTACCCATATACATTGATAAAAACCCAGAACTAGCTACCTCCTATAGTACCGATTTGGATTTGGTTATCAAAAAAACCTCTACGGGTATTAAAGACCACGAAAAGAGTATTTATGCCGACAATAACTACATGCTGCTGGGCATTAGTTACTACTTGAAAGGCGATTTTGAAACGGCTTTAGAAACGTTTCAATACGTAAATACCGAGTTTAAAGAAAAGCCCATAAAAAAGAGTAACAGCAAAAAGAAAAAGAAGAAAAAACCAACCTCCTCTTCGAAAAATAAGAATAGCAAATCGACATCATCCAGCAAAAATAAAAAAGGACCACCCAAAACGGCTGCCCAACTTAAATTGGAGCAGGAAAAGATAATTGAAGATCGAGTTAAGGCCATTGAAGAAGGCGGAAGCCTAGAAACCGCGGGCGATGACAAGAAAAACGAAGAGTACGATAAAGACCCTTTGTGGTGGATTAAGCACCAACCTATGCGCCCCGATGCCAAAATTTGGATTGTGGACTCGTACACCGCTCTTAAAAAATACAAAGAGGCAGAAGCCGTTTTGACCCTCATTGATGCCGACGAGCAGTTTCCGCACTGGTTGAAAGATGAGTTGGAGCTATCGCGAGCCAACCATTACCTTGAAAAAGGCGACTACGACAAGGCCATCAAACCATTGCAATGGCTTACTCAAAACATTAAAAAGAAACGCAAAAAAGTACGCTACAACTACATTTTGGGGCAAATTTATCAAATGCGCGGCGACAATGCGCTAGCCGTTGAACATTATAATAAAGTTCTCAAAGGCAGGCCCGATTACCGTATGGCCTTTAATGCGAAAATGAACATAGCCAAAATTGCTTCGCAAGACAATAGCATGGAGCAAAGGGATATAGTTAAGTTACTTAAAAAAATGTTGAAGGAGAACAAAAACTCCGACTTTTACGACCAAATTTACTACGCGCTTGCCGAGCTATCGCTAAAGGCAGGTAGCAAAGATGAGGCAATAGGATATCTAGAAAAATCTATTGAGGTATCAACCACCAACACCAACCAGCAGGCGATATCATACTTAAAACTTGCCGAACTACATTACGAAAAAGAAGAGTATGTAGAGGCCCAGCCACCTTACGAAAGCGCTGCAGGGTTGATAGCCCAAGAAGACCCACATTACCTTAACATAAAGGAGCGCAGCGATGTATTAAAGCGTTTGGTAACCCAAGTGAATATTATAGAGGAGCAGGATAGTCTCATCAAAATAACTATGATGAGCCCCGAAGAACGAAATAAATTGATAGAATCCATCCTAAAAAAGAAGGAAGAGGACTTTAACAAAAGTAAAGAACAACAAAACCAACCGATTGCTCCCGCAAATAACAAACCTACTGCTGGCAACGATGAAAACACTGGTGGCAAAACCGGCGATTGGTACTTTTACAACGGCTCGGCTAAAAGCGCTGGCTACAACGATTTTATAAAACGTTGGGGCAACCGCAAACTGGAGGATAACTGGCGCCGCAGCGATAAATCGGCCGTATTTAGCGAAAATGAAAACGACAGCACCAAAATAGATGCCCCAGTATCGGTTAATGAGTTTGACTATTATGGCGAAAAAGAAAAGCTATTAACAGAACTGCCCAGTGCCGAATCGGGTGGAAAACTGAACAGCAATATGGTTGAAGCCTACTTTAAATTGGCCAACATATACCGATACGACATTTATAACTTGCCCAAAGCCGCCGAAACATTTGAAGAACTGCTGAAACGCGCTCCGGGTAGCAAATATGACGTGGAGGTACTGTACAATCTTTACCTTATTTACGATAAGCTAGGCAATACAACCAAAGCAGACTTTTACAAAAACGAGTTGCTTACCAAGTACCCTACCAGTAAGCCCTCAATGATAATTAAGGACCCTAAGTACCTAGAGGCCAGCAACCAGATAAAACTGGCCGTTGATGCCCATTATTTGGCTACCTTCGATTTGTACCAGCAAAACCGATTGGAGGAGGCTATCACGCAAATCCATATGGCCGACAGCCTTTATGCTAAAGAGAACTATCTAAAACCTAAGTTCGATTTGTTGAACGCTTTTATTGTTGGCCAAACCAAAGACCTAGGCGAATATAAAAAGGCCCTTAAAGACATTGTAAAGACCTACCCAAGCGACGAGGTAAAAACAAAAGCTGAGGAGATATTGAGTTACATTGAGAAGAGTGAAGACGACCTAATTAAGCACGAAAACAACTTACTGCGCTACGAATACGATGTGCAAGCAAGGCACTTTTTTATGATTGCCGTGCAAGATAGTAGCATACAAGTGAATAAAATAAGCACTGCCATTGCACAATACAACGATGTAAATCGCAGCTTGGAAACCCTGAAAATAGACCCATTGATTTTGCCCGATGGAAACGTATTGCTATTTATAAAAAGCTTTGAGAGCCTTGAAAAAGCAAGAACCTATTTAAATGCTATTACCCAAAGCGAAACATTTAATGTTTTCCCTGCAGGAGCATTGAAATACCTAATAATATCGGATATCAACTTCAACAAAATTATCATTAACAAAGAGGTTGGTACTTACTTTGAGTATTACGAAACTAAATATCCTAAGTAGTTAACTATGGCCATTTTCGACTACTTTTTCAAAAATAACTTTTGGACCCAATACCGCAAGCAAATTATTGGCTTCTGGGTTGCGTTCTTATTGTTTATCCTATTCCTTCCCTTCACCTTTTGGATGGTATCGCTAGGCGCTTTGGGTCCGTTGCCCACCATTGAGCAATTGGAGAACCCAAGAACTGCACTTGCAACCGAAATATTCTCTGCTGACTCGGTGCTGTTGGGTAAGTTTTACTCACAAAACCGCACCAACGTTAAGTTCAACGACCTATCGCCTAACTTGGTAAATGCACTAGTAGCTACCGAAGATGTGCGCTATTACAAGCACCCTGGTATTGATGCTAGAGGTTTGCTCAGGGCAATAACCTTTGCCGCCATTGGCGACTTTAAAGGAGGTGCCAGTACCATATCGCAGCAATTGGCAAAGGCGCTTTTCCATGGCCAACAACGCGAAGGGGGCACTTGGGGCAAAATAAAGCAAAAACTTAAGGAGCAAGTTATAGCGGTGCGTTTGGAGAGCAGATATACCAAAGAGGAAATAATGGCCATGTACCTCAACACTGTTGAGTTTAACGACAACGCCTTTGGCATTAGCTCAGCAGCTTATACCTACTTTAAGAAAAGTGCTGCCGACTTAGACATTGAAGAAGCTGCAGTATTGGTGGGCATGTTGCAAAACCCATCAAGGTTTAATCCCCGTCGTTTCCCTGAGCGATCGACCAATAGAAGAAACACCGTGCTCTACCAAATGGAAAAGTACGGTTATATTTCTGATGAAACACTTGAAACACTTACAGATATAGAGAATTGCCCCATTGTACTCAATTTCCAAAAAACGAGCCACACCGAAGGCATGGCTACCTATTTCCGAGAAGTGTTGAGGCTAGAGCTTACCAAGTGGGCCAGTCTGCCCGAAAATATGAAACTTGATAGTACCAAGTATGATATTTATAGCGATGGTCTGAAGATTTATACCACCATCAACTCCAAAGTGCAGCGTTATGCCGAAGAAGCCGTTCACGAGCACTTAACAGTATTGCAAGATGAGTTTTTCAAACATTGGAAAGACAAGAACATTTTTACCACCGACGAAGACAAACAGTACTTTTTAGGCTTGGTAAAAAAATCGGATAGGTACTTAGATATGAAAGAGTCAGGCATGGCCCACGACTCCATCATGAAGGTGCTAAATACCCCTGTGCGCATGAAGGTTTTTACGCACCGTGGCGAGTTGGATACGCTCATGAGCCCTTACGATAGCATCTATTACCACCGCATGATACTGCAAACAGGCTTTTTGGTAGTAAGCCCCGTTGATGGCAGCATACTAGCTTGGGTTGGCGGCACCGATTATAAGTACTTTCAATACGACCATATACATAGCCGCCGCCAAGTAGGTTCAACCTTCAAACCGTTTATTTATAGCAAGGCTATTGAAAATGGTATTTCGCCTTGTTTCAAAATAACCGATGCGCCAGTAACTTTTGAAGATTACAACAACTGGACACCCAAAAACTCAGATGAATACAGTAACGAACGACTCACTTTGTTTCAGTGCTTGGCAAAATCCAAAAATACCTGCTCGGCATACCTTATGAAACAGTTGGGCCCACAAGTAGTAATACAAATGATGCGCGAAATGGGCATAACGGCACCCATAGATCCAGTGCCTGCTATTTGCTTGGGTTCGGTTGATATTTCGGCTTGGGAAATGGCCGGTGCCTATACCGTGTTTGCCAACAAGGGCATATATAGCGAACCAAACTATATTTCGTCTATTTACACCAAAGACGGGTTGCAAGTGTACAAAACCACTCCCGAAAGCCATGATGTAATGAGCGAGCAACAGGCATACGTTATGGTAGAGCTGCTGCGCTATGTGGTAAACCATGGCTCTGGCGGCCGCTTGCGTTTCCGCTACAAAATTTCGGCCGATTTATGCGGCAAAACCGGAACCACCAACGATAACACCGATGGATGGTTTATGGGCTTTACCCCACAATTTATTGGGGCCGTATGGACAGGAGGCGAAGACCGTGTAATCCGTTTCCGCAGCACGGCATTGGGCCAAGGTGCGAATATGGCCTTACCTATTTGGGGTTTGTTTGCTCAAAAACTATATGCCGATAAGAGTTTGGGCTTTTCAGAAGGCGTCCGTTTCCCTTACCCAGAAGGTAAACTTCCGGTAGAGTTGGATTGTTCTAAGTACAAAGATGCCAGCAACACTTTGCCTGGCAGCACTAATCCCAACACCCCTGGTGCTTGGGACTAAAATATTCAACCCACGCTAGGCATGAGCCATGAAGCATTTAAAGCCGTACAAGCTACCCTGCCCCACTCGCCCGGTATATACAAATACACCGACGACCAAGACAAGATATTGTATGTTGGCAAAGCGCGCGATTTAAAAAAGCGGGTATCATCCTATTTCCAAAAAGAGCACGATAGCGCCCGCTTGCGGATGTTGGTGCGCAAAATTGCCAAAATTGAGGTTACCATAGTGCAAACCGAGCAAGAGGCACTGTTGCTTGAAAATTCACTAATAAAACAATACCAGCCCAAATACAATATACTGCTCAAAGACGACAAGTCTTACCCCTTTATATGCATCAAAAACGAGCGATATCCGCGCATATTTCTCACCCGTAGATATATAAACGACGGCAGCACCTATTTAGGCCCCTATACCTCTGTTGCACGCGTAGAAAGCATCTTGGAGCTCATCAGGGGCATATTCAAAATTCGCACCTGCAGCCTTAATCTTAGCGAGAAAGCTATAGAAAATGGCAAGTATCGCGTGTGCCTGGAGTACCACATTGGCAATTGCGCCGGCCCGTGCGAGAATTTGTTTGAAGAGCAAGCATATAATGAGCAGATAGCCCTGATTACCAAAATACTGAAAGGCCAGAGCAATTTGGTATTGAACGAGCTAAAAGACCGCATGAAAAAATATGCGGAACAAATGCAGTTTGAGCTGGCCAACGAAACCAAAAAACATATTGAAACCCTTCAAACATTTAACTCGCGCACGGCGGTAGTAAACCCAGATATCGACGATGTGGAGGTATTTACCATAGCAGAAGAAGGCGAATATGCTTTTGTAAACTACCTTAAGGTAATGAATGGCTCTATAGTATATACTCGTGCACTAGAGCTAAAAACCAATATCGACGAAACTAAAGAAGACCTACTGGTATTTGCCATTAACGAAATCAGGTGTATTATGCACAGCGACTCTAAAGAAGTTTTTGTGCAATTTCCTATTGAATATCCCGACCCTAACCTAAAGATAACTGTTCCGCAAATTGGCGATAAGCGCAAGCTGGTTGAACTATCTTTCAAAAACGCGATGTTCATGAAAGGCAAGTTTTTGGAAGAACAACTAAAACGCGATTACCAAAAAGGCAGAAACCGTGTTTTAGAACAATTACAACAAGATTTTAGGCTGACTGAGCTTCCTGTTCATATTGAATGCTTTGACAATAGCAACATACAAGGCACCAACCCAGTAGCCAGTATGGTGGTTTTTAAAAACGGGCGCTCATCGAAAGCAGACTACCGGCACTACAACATAAAAACAGTTGAAGGTCCAAACGACTTTGCCAGTATGGAGGAGGTGGTTTATAGGCGATATAAACGACTTACCGACGAAGGTAAGCCACTGCCTCAATTAGTAGTTATTGATGGCGGCAAGGGACAGCTAAGCTCTACCATGACCGCCATTGACAAACTTGGGCTGCGTGGCAAAATGGCCATCGTATCTATTGCTAAGCGACTGGAAGAAATCTACTTCCCCGAAGATCCCATGCCGCTGTACATCAATAAGCGCTCTGAAAGCTTAAAATTGATACAACAGTTGCGCAACGAAGCGCACCGCTTTGCTATTACCTTCCACAGGCTAAAACGCAGCAACAACACTTTCAAAACAGGAATCACTGAAATAGCAGGCATTGGTGAAAAAACCAGCCAAGTATTGCTCAATACCTTTCGCTCCGAGAAAAAAATCAAAGCTGCCACCAAAGAAGAACTAGCTGCCGTAGTAGGTAACGCCAAAGCCGAGGTCGTGTTTAAACACTACCATTCGGCTTAGGAATTGGTACTTATCGCTAGGATTAAATTACTTATTCTCCTCCTGCTTTCCGAAAACAATATCTATCATCGGCAAGCACTTAGTTAAACGAAAACTAAGACAGCGTTTCAAGAAGATTCCTCGCGGAAAAGCTCGGGATGAAAAACGTGGCAAAATCTCCCAAACTAAAAAGAGCAAGCATCCCGAAGGAGCTTGCTCTTGTATTGTAGTGGCCGTGGCCAAATTAACTTTCGATTGTTACAGGCAATCTTAGTATTTCCAAAGGTTTTGCTCGAAGTCAAAAATCTCGTTAGTAACGTTATCTGACTCGTACAAAGCATCCACACCGGTTAGATAATCCTGAATACGACGGTCGTAAACGTTTTCCTTTTTGATGATGTAGCTAGCAAAGTAGCGCATCTCCAAAAGGTCTTCCCAGCTGCTGCGTGCTCCACCATTCTTAGGGTTGAACACTTGGTGCTGAGAAAGCACGGTACGAGCCTCAGGGTAATAAACCCAGAACATAGCTTGGTCGCCACGGTAGTTACCTTGGTCATCATAAACCTCAGTAATAGGGGCAATACCCAAGATACGAACTACTAATGTAGAAGTCTCCATATCGAAAATCCAATCTTCCTTCACACGGAATTTAGTAACCTTCGTTGCATCAAACTCTTTGGTCACGATTTCAGGTTTTTCCTCAAAAGTGATAGGGTCGATAACGTAAACCGTATCTGGTTCACCGCCACCAATTTTGGCAACTTCGTCAGTGGTCAATTTACGGGTAAACTCATCGTCAATCGCATCATAAACACTGATACTACCTTCGATAGCTGCATCGCGCAAAATGTCAACAAACAATTCTTTCGGATACTTGAAAGGAAGGTTCATTTTTTCACGTACGTCGATAACGCGCCAAACACGCATTTTGAAAAACACATCCGAATCACGAATATGGTCGTATTCAATGATGCCTTTTTCACTTACGGTTTCCTCGTCGTAAACAGCATCTCGTGGTGCATCAGGAAGCACTTGAGCCTGAGCTGCCAACGACATCCCTACGGTTACTCCCAGTGTTAAAATCCAACGATTGAGTTTCATGGCCTGTAATTTTCTTCTATTAAATCAATGTGTAAGCAATACTTGGCAATTTACGTATTTGTCCATCTGGTCCTTTTACGCGAACCTCATCAAGATAAAATACATCACCAGGCTTGGCGCGATTAAGTAGCTCTATCATCTCGGCAGTAAATGCACCAGAAGTAGCTTTCTTGGTAATCAAATCTTGGCGTTTAGCTGCGTAAGTAATCTCGAAGCTTACTACTACGAATTTGATGTCAAAAACGAAATCTTCCAATACAGGTACAACGCCACGTTGCACTTTAAATTGTGCTGCAGGCACTTTTCCACCAGCACTTGTTCCAACTTTAGCAATCGGATCAGGTACACGTTTAACACGGAACTTCTTAGAATCCAACTGTTTCGACTTACCGTCTGGGCCAACACCAGTAACTGCTACTTCGGTATCACCTACCTTATTCACGTTTACGATATATTCGCTACCATTTACTTTCTTGATAGTACCCATGCCACCAGTTAGGCTAGCACTTACTTTATCAGAAGTAACACCGGTTACCGAAATGGTCACTGGATTGTCAACACCAATGTAAAACACGTTCATCTTATCAGGAGAAACGGCTACACCAAGGTCGGCAACGTTATAACGGAACTCGAAAGGGTAGTATTCAAACTGGCCTTGAGCACCTGGCTTAGGAACTTTAATAGCTCCACTTTTCACGCGCTCACCAGCAGTACCAGTGCTACGGTCTTCATAAGCCCAAGCACCATTTTTGATTTGGTCGGCAGGTACTGGAGTTCCACCACCTACAATTGGGTTTTGACTAACCTTACCATTATCAGGGGCTTTGCTCTTGTCAATCTGACCCAAAAGTATTTCTGGGGTAGTGCTTGAGCTACTAGCTGTTAAGAAAATGCTGGCCGTATAAGGGTCGCCTTTCATAACATAACTTGCAGGAGCCGAAATAGTAGCATTCAACTGGTCAAAGTCATACTTAGCTTCACCAATTTTTTTGTATAAAGCTTCCATAACCAAACCAGCAGAACTTACTGCATCGCTTTGGAACTTGTACAGCAAGGTATTAACCGCTACAATTGGCACGTGATCGAAGTGATACGCCGCCCAATCTTTCTTACCTAGTTTTTTAGCATTCGCTTCATTGTAGGCAGTAGTTAAGGTAATCTGGTCAGTTAACGCTTTCACGTCTTCTGGAGATAGACCTGGCAAAGCAAGCAAATCAGTTTTCAGCTTGGCAATAGCAGTTTCAAGCTCTTTACCTTTACCTTTTTTAGTCATCAAAAGAGTTGGGCCGTCGTAATTCTTCATTACTTTAAGCTCCTCTTTCGTGTTCGGATCTAACCAGCCACCGCTAGCGGTAACCAACTCTTCACGAAGACTTACAATATATGCATCGAAAGCCTTTGCCAGTTTTTCCGCTTGCTGAGCTGAAGCAAACCACTGCTTTTGTTCGTCAGTGCCGCTAGCTGTAGCAGACGCGAAAGTTTTGAGTACGGTAGTGTTTTTTTGATCCACCACTGAGTTACTGTAATCCATGCCATCGCCCACGAGCTTAAAGGCATTCAGTACTTCAGCGGATACGTTAAGGGCAAGCAGTGCAGTCAACACGAGGTACATCATGTTGATCATCTGCTGCCTCGGTTCCTTAGGAATAGACATTGTTTAGTTCTTTTTGAGTGTTAAAACCAAAAGCTTAATAGCAGATGTTACTGCGGAGCACGCATTGTCATAGCGGCCAACATGTTGCCATAAACCGAGTTCAAACCAGCAAGGTTTTTGTTCAAGTTTTTAAGGCTATTGGTAGTATCTTTCAACTCAACTTCATACATGCTATTGATAGCAGCAAGGTTTTTAGATACGTCGGTAATTTGTGCTTGGTACTCTTGGAACTTAACAGTTGATTCGCCCAATGCACGTACTGAACTAGTAGCACTAGCATAAGCATTGCTCATTTCGCCCAAAGCACCAATTGCTTCTTTAGTTTTAGCAGCGTACTCATTGGTTACGATGGAAGCGTCGCCAATTTCAGAAATTTTAGCTACGTTATCGCCCAATTTGCCCAAATTACGGCCAAGGCTTTCAATCAACTTAGAGTCAACGTTTCCGCTCTCAAGCATAGTATCCAATTGCTCAGAAACTGATTTTTTAGGACCTGCGCCTTTAGCAGCGTGAATGCTGTTCTCGTCCAAATGAGGGTGAACATCCAAACCTGGGTAAAATTTTTCCCAGTAGTAGTTAGCGTGAGGAGGAAGGATACCTTGCAAAAAGAAGATAAAGGCCTCAATAGTCATACCGGCGATAAGCAACTCGCTGGCGAACGGCCATGACTGCAATTTAAATAGTGCTCCCATCAACACAACAGATGCACCTACACCAATGATGAGGTTTTTTACCCGCTGGCCCTTGTCAGATTCAAAGAAAAGTGCTAGTCCTTTCATAATTTACACGCGTTTAATTTTGGGGTGATTAAAGGTTAGTTATAACGTTGTTAGTATTTATTTGCTTAGTCTTTAATTATCGTTAGTTCTTAGTCGTTTATTGAGCGACCCAAGAAGGTAAGTACGTTACGGAAACCTACGTAAGATTTGGCGGTATCCTGATACTCCCAGTGGCGGGTGCTCACTTGCAAGAAGTAAGCAACATCTTTCCAGCTACCACCGCGAATAACTTTACGTTTTTTCGCGATTGGATCGTTCGGGTCAGCGTCGTAACGGATATCTGGGTTCATGTCATGGAAGAAGCCGTAAGAGTTCTCGTGGTAGAAGCTTGAAGTCCACTCGCTCACGTTACCAGCCATGTTGTAGATACCATAATCGTTAGGCCAGTATGCATCAGAACGTACAGTGTAGAAACCACCATCTTCAGGATAGTTGCCACGGCCTGGTTTAAAGTTAGCTAGGATACAACCTTTAGAGTTGCGTGTGTAAGGGCCACCCCAAGGGTATTGAGCGTTCTTACGACCGCCACGAGCTGCATATTCCCATTCGCTTTCAGTTGGTAGACGGAAATCGTCGTTGATAACCATGTCATTGGCCATGTGATAGTCGTTCCAGAACTTAGTCCTCCAAGCACCGAATGCAACGGCTTGGTGCCAGTTTACGCCAACTACCGGGTAGTCGTCGAACGCTGGGTGCCAGAAGTAGTTACGGGTCATTGGCTCATTGTAAGAGTATGAGAAGTCACGTACCCAAACAAGCGTATCAGGATATACGTTTACCGGACCACCAGTGCGGATATACTCAGAGCGTGGCTTGCCCTTGTTTACCAATTTGGCAGCCTCTTTCCAATCCATCCAATAGTATTCAAAATTTAAATTTGACACATCCCACTCTTTCTTACCCCAGAAACGTTCGTTTTCAGGTACAAAAAGTGGATCTAACTGAGCAGAAACTTCTTCGTCAGTAGAGTTATAATCTAGCTGCTCAACGGTTTCCCAGTTAACGGTTTCGTTACCGGCGTCGTCTTGGCTAAGATACTCCCCACCCAATGTCTTGGCAGTAACAGAGTCGCGCACCCAGTAAACAAACTGACGGTATTCGTTGTTTGTTATCTCAGTGGCATCCATGTAAAAGCCTTGGATAGAGATGGACTTACTTTTCTGCACCATGGCATTGTTAAGATCCTGATCACTCTGACCGATGTGAAGAGTACCTGACGGTACATACACCATGCCGTACGGAATAACATTATTCCAGCCCGGACGGTCTTGTGTACCGAGCAACTGACCATTGTAGCCGCCGCTACAGCCAGCCAATGTACCCAAGATCAAGGCGAACGCAAACAACCTGATTTTCATAGCAACTATTTTAATTTTCGAGAGATAGGATGGTCTATATCTTTTCTAAAGCCCGTAAAAATATAATTTTTTGGGAAAAAAGAAAAAAGAAAACAACTTACTTCAATGGTTTTGTCAAAATTCGTCACTAATGTATGCAAATTTTTACAAAAACCTAGGGTTATAAATAATTTTACCGGGTTTTGACCCGTCTTTTATGTTGATAATATACCGCGCAAATACCTCATGTGACCCTGAATTTACTTGGTTGAGTTTCGACAGTGAAAAATCGTAACTATAACCAAGGTGCAATTGTTTTACCAAACGTACGCCAAACAAAGCAGAAAACCCATCAATATTATTTGCCGTACTACCTCTAAACGCCAAACCACCGTGAAAATTGTCTTTGTAATACAGAATTAAGTTCACACTGGTTTGAAATGTTTTTAAATCGCTTTGCAATAACACATTGGGTTGTAACTTTAAATTTCGGTTAAGTTCTATACTATACCCTGCCAAAAAGTTTAAACTGCGCGGGGTACTAATTTTCGAACTGCTTCCTTGTCCTTCAATAGTTACTTTGCTTGCCAATAGGTTATTCACTGAAACGCCTGTGTACAATTTTTTATTGTTGAAATATATACCAGCGCTTAAATCAGGGGCTATACCTGAAACCAACTGATCGGGAATGAAATTGTCTTGGTGGTTGATGCCTCCAGTATAGATTCCTTCGGGAGAGCGCAACTTGCCGCCATCAATCCCTTTTTGAAAAAAACCTAACCCTACACCTGCCGCCAGATTGCCAAACTTAAATTTCATGCGGTATGCATATGAGGCGTGCACTGTTGTTGTGCGCTGTGCCCCCAACATATCATTCACTACCATCAAGCCCACTCCCGACTTAATTCGGTAAATAGGCATACTAGCCGAAAGCGACTGTGTACTCGGTGCCCCCTCAATACCAACCCACTGCGCACGATATAGTGCAACTATGTCAATATATTCTTCGCTGCCCGAAACGGCGGGATTTAGTACATTTCTGTTGTGCGCAAAGTTGGTAAACTGCGGATATAGCTGCGCCTGCACCCCAAAAAAGGCTAAAATAAGTGCAAGAGTGGCAAAAATATTCTTCATTGGCAGTAATGATTCCCTAAAAATACTAAAAACTTACTACACACAACACATTAGCGCCAATCCTGCACATTTTAATTTACGCTTGTTTGATAAAACATGGCAAAGAACGCTTGCATTAAAATGTAACATAGCTAACGGTTGCCTTGAAAAAAGATACACCTCGATTGAAAAAAAATTTAACTGACCTGTTTAACTAACGTAACGTAAAACATTAATGCATCATTGCCACTTAGTGGTTCAAGCAAAAAAATCGCTTACTTTCTCTACGGGCTTTTGGCAAGCATAGTTTTCGCACTTATAAATCAAGGTTTTGCCGCTTACCGCGTGGTTTTGCAGCAATGGCCAAACGGGGCTTTCCGTTTTAGCGGCCATAACTACGCGCTGTGGATTGAAACGCTTAGCAATATCATGGCAAAATGTAACATACGCTGGCCCAACTACAGCCACCTCCTGCACCGTTCCGCCAAACTCAAGCAACACACTGGCCCAATTGGCTACGCTACTACCATAGGCACCAATAGCTGGCATCATTACAGCCATCATAGCTTCGGCCTTTGTTTGATGGGCTTGGTTGCCAGTATATATGCCCAAACGGTACAGGTTGCGGGCCATTACACTGTTGCCCGACGGGGTAACGTTGTCATAAGTTTCACGTTTGCGCACTATTATATCTTTTTGGCTTGCGTGCGTATAGTAATATAGCGCCCCATTGTTATCCGTAAAACGCTCTTGCACTTTTTGGTTGAGCTCAATAGCTACCTGCAGGTAGCGCTCATCGAATACGGTTTGATAAACATCCAACAACGCCTCTATCAAACAAGCATAATCGTCTAAAAATGCAGGGTACTTGGCTTCACTTTTCCAAGTATGGAACAACGCTCCGTTTATATACAGGTGCTTGAGCAGAAAGTTTAGGCTTCGTTCTGCTGTTTCGGCATACTCCGCTATGCCAAAGGCTTGGGCTGCTGTTGCATAAGCGCTTACCATTAGGGCATTCCAGCTCAGTATTATTTTATCGTCAAGCCCAGGGCGAATGCGGGTGCCGCGCACGGCCAAGAGCTTTTGTTGGGCCAGTTGTAGTTTTTGCTCAAAAGTCTCCAACTCCCAGCCTTTGGTTTGGGCAAAAGCTTCAGCAGGTTTGGGCGTGTTCAATATATTCACATGCTCCCAATTGCCAGCCTCCGTTACATCATAATATTGCATAAACCAATCGGCATCGCTGCCCAATATTTCTTGTATCTCTCCGGCATGCCAGGTATAAAACTTACCCTCCTCGCCCTCGCTATCGGCATCTAATGCAGCATAAAATCCGCCCAGCGGATGGGTAAGCTCCCTTGCAACAAAGGCCAAGGTTTCTTTGGCTTTTTGTTTAAAGTAATTGTTTTGGGTTACCTGATACGCCTCGGCCAAGTTGCTCACCAGTAGCGCATTATCATACAGCATTTTCTCAAAGTGCGGGGCCAGCCAATACTCATCGACACTATAGCGGGCAAAACCGCCACCCAGATGGTCGTATATGCCGCCGCTGCCCATTTTTTGCAAGGTAAGGGTAGCATGGTCCAAAGCTTCGGTATTGCTAGTTACGAAATGATACCGCAACAAAAACTTCAAATTAAACGGATTCGGAAACTTAGGTGCACCGCCAAAGCCCCCATGCCTGCTATCAAACCGCGGCCTTAGCTGCACCATCACTTTATCCGCTGTTTGCAAATAGTTGGACGCCATTGGGCCTTTCGGACCCTTTATGGCTGCTCCGTCAAGGTGAATAATCTGCTCGGTAATTTTTTGGGCTTGTTCCTCCACAAGGTGCCGCTTGGTAGCAAAGGTTTGCTGCACCCAATGCAATGCCTGTGGCCACGATGGCCGGCCATGCACTGGCCGCGGCGGAAAATAGGTGCCGCCATAAAACGGCTTGGCATCGGGTGTGAGGAACATATTGAGCGGCCAGCCGCCTTGCCCCGTGAGCACCTGCACGGCATCCATATATATTTGGTCAATATCGGGGCGCTCTTCCCTATCTATTTTAATATTGATAAAGTGCTCATTCATGATAGCGGCTACATCGTCATGCTCAAACGATTCACGCTCCATTACATGGCACCAATGGCAAGCCGAGTAACCAATACTTACCAAAATGGGTTTATCCTCGCGTTTGGCACGTTCCAGCGCCTCGGGCCCCCATGGGTACCAATCAACCGGGTTGTTGGCATGCTGCAATAAATATGGGCTGGTTTCGTGGGCTAAGCGGTTGGACATGGAAATTGAGTTGCGGGTTACGGGTTGCGAGTTACGGGTTCTGGGTTGAAATAATATACAAAGTACGGTGTACAAGGTACAATGGCAAAATGGGTTGAAATAATTCCCACATTATGATTTACTGTTTTTTGGTGAGCAATAACGAATGAAATCGCCATAATCTTAAACCCAACCCCTACTACCACGAAAGGAATGGTTAACTTTGCGTTTTTTAAGGCCGTAGGCAGAACTAAGTGCGGTGAAACCTTGTTGCTAGCTTGTTGATTTATGCAGAACGAAATCCTACCTCCCATTATCGATACTGAAATTGAACGCCTACAGGTTTATGGCGCCCGCGTGCACAACCTCCGGAATATTGATGTGGCATTGCCCCGAAACCAGTTTGTAGTAATTACAGGCATTAGTGGTAGTGGTAAATCGTCGTTGGCATTTGATACCATATATGCCGAAGGCCAGCGTCGCTATATTGAGAGCTTTAGCAGCTATGCCCGCCAATTTTTGGGCAGCATGGAGCGCCCCGACGTGGATAAAATTACCGGCCTGAGCCCTGTTATAAGCATCGAGCAAAAAACCACCAATAAAAACCCACGAAGTACGGTAGGCACCGTAACCGAGATATACGATTTTATACGCCTATTGTATGCGCGCATTGGCGTGGCATACTCATACGAAACGGGCAAACAGATGGTTCGCTTTACCGAGAACCAGATAATGGACTACATTCTTGACAACTACACGGGTAAAAAGATAGTAGTATTAGCGCCTTTGGTGCGCGGCCGCAAAGGGCATTACCGCGAACTATTCGAGAAAGTGCGCAAACAAGGTTACCTGAAAGTGCGTGTGGATGGAGAGACTTTGGAGTTGAAGGACAAAATGCAGGTGGACCGATATAAAATTCATGACATTGAGTTGATTATTGACCGCTTGGAGGTAAGTGAGGATATAAAAGACCGTCTAAAGCCATCTATTGATGCCGCCATTAAGTTGGGTAATGGTTTGTTGATGATAATGGACCATGAAACGGAGAAGGTAAACCAGTTTAGCAAGCAACTGATGTGCCCCGAAAGCGGTTTGGCCTACGAAGACCCTTCGCCAAACACCTTTTCGTTCAACTCACCTTATGGGGCTTGCACCCATTGCCGTGGCTTGGGCGTGGTACACGATATTGACCTTGGCTGCGTAATACCTGACAATAGCCTATCGCTAAACACTGGTGGCATAGTGGCACTCGGCGAGTGGCGCGATAACTATGCCTTCCGTGCATTGCGCGACATGAGCAAAAAATACAAGTTCAATCTCTCTACTCCGATAAAGGAGCTGCCCGAGAATGTAATGAACCTGATACTGTATGGCAACGAAGAGGGCGTGCTACCCGAACTGGAAGAGATAGAAGCATACAGTGCCGTATTTGAGGGCGTGTATAACATGATACGCCGCTGCTACTATGAAACCAGCAGTGATAACCTGCGCAAGTGGGCCGAAGAGTTTATGGAGGAAGTGCCTTGCCCAGAGTGCAATGGCACCAGATTAAAAAAGGAAAGCCTTTACTTTAAAGTAGCCGACCGCAACATTGCCGAAATATCGGCACTGGATATAAGCGACTTAATGGCTTGGTTTGAGGGTATTGAAGAAAAACTGGATGCCCGTAGCCTTGCCATTGCCACCGATTTGTTAAAGGAAATACGCTCACGCATCGGCTTTTTGCTAGATGTAGGCTTGGAGTACCTAACCCTTTACCGCCCAACCCGCAGTTTGTCGGGTGGAGAGAGCCAGCGCATACGCTTGGCCACGCAAATCGGCTCGCAGCTGGTGGGCGTAACGTATATATTAGATGAGCCGAGTATTGGCCTACACCAACGCGACAACACCCGATTGATAAAAGCATTGCGCGAATTGACCGAAGTGGGCAATACCGTATTGGTAGTAGAGCACGACAAGGACATCATGATGGCCTGCGATTATATCGTGGACCTTGGCCCAGGAGCGGGCAAATTAGGTGGTGAAATAGTTGGTGAAGGTGTGCCTGAAGAATTTATAAAACTGAACACGCTTACCGCAAAATACCTTCGCGAAGAAAAGGTAATAGCCATACCCACCAAGCGCCGCCAAGCCTTTGAGGGGCAATACTTGGTTATTCGTGGCGCCAAAGGCCACAACCTAAAAGATGTGGACGTGAGCATACCGCTCGGGGTATTTGTGTGCGTTACCGGGGTATCGGGCAGCGGCAAATCGAGCTTAGTGAATGGCACACTATACCCTATACTAAAACACCACGTGTACAACAGCCGCCAAAAGCCTTTAAAATACGAAATGGTGGATGGCCTACAACATATCGATAAGGTAATTGAGATTGACCAATCGCCTATTGGGCGTACCCCCCGCAGCAACCCTGCAACCTACATTGGTGTATTTGGCGACATCCGCAACTTGTTTGCCCTATTGCCCGAAGCAAAGATAAGGGGTTACAAGCCTGGCCGTTTCTCGTTCAACGTGAAAGGTGGCCGATGCGAAGATTGCCAAGGTGGCGGTATGAAGGTGATAGAAATGAACTTTCTGCCCGATGTGCATGTGCTATGTGAAACCTGTATGGGCAAGCGCTACAACCGCGAGACCTTAGAGGTGCGCTACAAAGGTAAATCGATAAGTGATGTGCTGGAAATGCCCGTGCGCGATGCAGTCGATTTTTTTGAACCAGTGCCTGCTATACACCGCAAACTGAAAACCTTAATGAGCGTAGGACTTGGCTATGTAACCTTGGGCCAAGCCGCCACTACCCTATCGGGTGGCGAGGCGCAACGCGTAAAACTGGCGTCGGAGTTGAGTAAAAAAGATACGGGCCGCACCTTCTATATATTAGATGAGCCTACCACCGGCTTGCACTTCGAAGATATTAATCTATTGCTTAAAGTATTGCAAAAACTGGTTGATAAAGGAAACAGCATACTGGTAATTGAGCACAACTTGGATGTAGTAAAAGTAGCCGACCATGTAATTGACCTTGGCCCAGAAGGCGGTAACCGCGGGGGCCAAATTGTTGCTACCGGCACCCCCGAAGAGGTAGTTATGGTAAAGGCTAGCTACACTGGCCAATATTTAAGGCCCGAGTTAAAGCTCAATTAAACGGTCGTTGGGCAATTTAAATAATTACAAATCGTACCTTGTACATCGTAAATCGTACTTAAAAAATGACCCGCACGCACCGGCAACTTTTTTTAGAACATGTAGCCCAAACCTCGCCAGCACCGTTGCTGCTAGAAATTGAGCGGGCTAGCGGTGTATATTTATATGGCCCAGCGGCAAGTGGCGGCAAAGAATATATTGATTTGATAGCCGGTATAAGTGTAAGTAGCTTGGGCCACTGCCACCCTGCAGTAGTGCAGGCGGTGCAGCACCAGGCCGAAACCTTTATGCACCTTATGGTTTATGGTGAGTTTGTGCATAGCCCACAGGTAAAATTGGCCGAGGCTTTAACGGCCCAATTGCCTGACTCATTAAACAGTGTGTATTTGGTAAATAGTGGCGCCGAGGCCGCCGAAGGAGCCCTAAAACTAGCCAAAAGATATACCGGCAGGCCCGATGTGGTGCACTTTGCCAACAGCTACCACGGCAGCACCCAAGGCGCCTTGAGCGTTATGGGCAGCGAGTATTTTCGCAATGCCTATCGCCCATTGATACCAGGTAGCCGAATGTTGCAATACAACGATACTAGCGAGCTACACGAGATAAACGAACGCACTGCTGCGGTAATAGTAGAACCTATACAAGCCGAATCGGGCGTAACGGTGCCGAGCTTAGATTTTTTGAAAAAGCTACGCGACCGCTGCACGGCCACGGGAACATTATTGATATTAGACGAAATACAAACAGGCTTCGGGCGCACAGGCACCTTGTTTGCTTTTCAACAATTGGGCATAGTGCCCGATGTGTTGCTATGTGCCAAAGGCATGGGCGGCGGTATGCCCATTGGGGCATTTATTGCCAGCAAAGAAATGATGGCCGTGTTTCAGCAAGGGCCGATACTAGGGCACATCACTACATTTGGCGGCCACCCGGTTTGTTGTGCCGCATCGTTGGCCACGCTGAAAACCTTGCTTGCCGAAAACTATATTGCCGCTGTGGCTGCCAAAGAACAGCTATTCAAAGAGTTGCTGGTGCACCCTGCCATCCGCTCGTTTCGCAGCAAGGGGCTCTTGATAGCATTGGAGTTTGATAGTTTCGAAACCAACAAGAAAATTATTGATACCTGCATTGAAAATGGGGTAATTACCGATTGGTTCCTATTTGCACCCAACTGCCTTCGCATTGCACCACCACTCATTATCACCCCCGAAGAGATTGGCAAAGCTTGCAAAGTGGTATTGGCTGCTATTGCACAACACACATCTTAAAACTATCTTTAGTACCGAATGAAAAAGAAACCCTCTTTAGGAAGACGCATATTTGGGTACCTACTCAAAGGCATGCTAGTTTTGGCTCCTGGAGTGCTTACCATATTCATCGTTGTTAAGCTATTCGCGTTTATCGACGATACCATGAACGATGCCATAGAAACCCTTTTCGATGTGCGTTTTAGGGGTTTGGGCATAGTAGTGGGCACGGTGCTTATTGTTCTTATCGGTATGCTCAGTGGTAGCCTTTTCAAGCAGTTTATCAGCTACATTGAGGATGCCATTGCACATGTTCCGCTAGTAAAAATCGTATATTCATCCATCAAAGATTTCTTTTCGGCCTTTGTAAGCGAAGACCCAAAATTCAATAAGCCAGCTCTGATTAAAATGGGTGGCAACGAAAGCCTCCAGCGGTTGGGCTTTATTACCGAAACCGACCTAACGCACTTCGGGCTAGAGGGCATGGTATCGGTTTACATACCGCACTCCTACAACTTCTCAGGCAATCTGTTCATCGTAAAGATGGAAGATGTGACCCCCATAAACGCCAACACCACGGAAGTAATGAAATTTATCGTTTCGGGTGGGGTTACCAAGTTTGAGCATTAGGCGCCAATAACGGGAAGATGGCTGATAAGCAGCAACTAACGGAATACTGGTTATTTCAATAAACTGAAACTAAACTTAGAGCCCTTTCCAAGCTCCGATTCAAGTGTAACCTCCCCTCCAAGGCGTTCTACTAGTTTTTTCACGGTACTCAGTCCTATGCCGTGCCCTTTGGCATTGTCGTTATTCGGGGTTTGAATGCGCTCGAACAAGTTAAAAATTTTCTCTTGGTTTTTGGGTGCAATGCCCAATCCATTGTCAGTAACTGAAAAATGGTAATGATGCGCTGTTTCACTAAAAGCTATATCAATTTTTTTCTGTGGGCTGCTATTATAAGTTATACCATTTGTAATAAGATTGAGCAGTACTTGCTTAAGTGCTGCCTTATTTGCCTTAATGGTTCTCGATTCTAAGGGGTACGTAAGTTTGCACAATACATTTTGGCATAGCAGCCTTTCTATAAGCACAAAAAAGTCAGGTAGCACTATCTCGCCATTTCGCTCTAGCAACAAGGCATCCGCACGCGTGTACTCCAATATACCATCTATCAAATCGCGCAATTGCTGCGACGACTCATCCAATAAATCCACAAGCTCCTTCCCTTGATGGTTCAAATCGTTTGAGTGATCAAATTTCAATAAATTGATAATGCTAGAAATATTCCCTAGCGGCGATTTTAAATCGTGGGCTGCCATGCTCGCAAAGTGCTCCAGTTCTATATTTCTTTGCTCCAACACCACTTGTGCACTTTCTAATTCAAGTTTGCTTTTGTGCAACTCAAATAGCTTAACCACATTGTTAGACAACACTTTCAGCGCCTGCAACTGCTCATCGGTAAGTTGTTTATGCGGTTTAAGGTCGATAACACACAAAGTGCCCAATGGAAAACCTTTTTGAGTAACCAATGGCACGCCAGCGTAAAATACCAAATTAGGCTCGCCAACAACAATTGGGTTATCAAAAAAGCGTTCATCCGTTCTAGAGTCGGCAACTATCATTGCCTCCTTGGGCTTATTGATGGCATGGGCACAAAAAGAGTAATCTTTAGGGGTTTCTTTTAAACTTAGGCCCTTTGCCGACTTAAACCACTGACGATTAGTGTCAACTAGCGAAATTAGCGCGATAGGAGTATCGCAAATTTGTGAAGCGAGGTAGGTAATATTATCATAATCTTCCTCGGGCAGTGTATCAAGCAACGAGTATTCGTTCAGTTCATTCAGTCGGTCGGTTTCATTTGCAGGTATATCAGGTGTCTTCATATCTATCTCATCACATTTGCTGCCAAAAGATACCCAATTTTCAACTTACAGTACTAATATTTAAGTTAATAAGTTGCAAAAAAAATTATGTGATGCCTAATTTAATGGTATTGCAAATAGAAACGATAAGGTATTTGCAATGTAATGGACTAGAAAATTTATAGCTTTACCATACATTTCGAATTGCCTGAAACCCATTTTGAGATAGTTTTATTAAACCCGCTGAAACGATTTTTATGAAACATAATTTTACCGCTGGCCCGGCTATACTGCCTACTACCGTTATAGAGAAAGCCGTGCAAGCCATCCAAAATTTTAATGGTTCGGGCCTATCGTTGCTAGAGGTGAGCCACCGTGGCGACGATTTTGATGCTGTAATAGAAGAAGCACGGAAAACCGCTTTGGAGCTTTACGGCTTGGGCGATGAGTATGAGGCGCTATTTATGACTGGAGGCGCCAGCACCCAGTTTGCACTAGTGCCCTATAACTTTTTAAATGCCAAAGCTGCATATTTAGATACTGGTACTTGGGCCAATAAAGCACTGAAAGAAGCTAAATTTTTCGGCCAGGTTGATGTGGTAGCCTCATCAAAAGATAGCAACTACAGCTACATACCCAAAGGCTATAACGTGCCTGCCGATGCCGATTATTTCCATATAACCACCAATAATACCATCTTCGGCACCCAAATACACCACATGCCGGAGGTAAGCGTACCACTGGTGGCCGACATGTCATCGGATATTTATAGCCGCGAGATAGATGCCAGTAAGTTTCACTTGATTTATGCTGGGGCACAAAAAAACCTTGGGCCATCGGGCGTAACGTTGGTATTGATTCGCAAAAGCTGGTTGGAGCAGGTAAAACGCGCCATACCTACCATGTTTGCTTACAAAACCTTTGTCGACAATTTAAGCCTTTATAACACTCCTCCCGTTTTCCCAATATATGTAGCGATGGAAAACTTGCGCTGGATAAAAGAGCAAGGTGGCTTGAAAGCAGTAGAGAAACACAACCAAGAGAAAGCCCAACTGCTTTATAAGGCTATTGATGAACTCCCGTTGTTCAAAGGCGTAGCCGCTATCGAAGACCGCTCTTTGATGAACATTACCTTTACCTTGAGCAACCCTGACTTAGATAAAGCTTTCCTTGCCGAGGCCGAAGCCGCTGGTTGTGTTGGTTTGGCTGGGCACCGCTCGGTTGGTGGTTTCCGCGCTAGCACCTACAATGCCCTTGCTACCGAAAGCGTGCAGGTATTGGTTGATGTAATGACCCAGTTTTCAAAGAAACACGGATAGTTTCTTGTTTGAATGGCGTGATTTGAAGATAATTTTTCATTTTGAAATTAGCACACCCGCCGGCCGGCGGGTTTTCATCTCGCCTAAGGCGAGACAAATTAGAATCTCATGATTAAGATACTCGCCAACGATGGGATAGATGCCATCGCTATAGAAATGCTTGAAAAAGCAGGATACCAAGTGGATACCGCCACTATACCCCAAGACGAACTATCTGCTCGACTAAACGAATATGATGCCCTAGTGGTGCGCAGCGCTACCAAGGTGCGCCAGCCACTTATTGATGCCTGCCCCAACCTTAAAGTAATAGTGCGTGCCGGTGTGGGTATGGACAATATAGATGTGGAGTATGCCCGCTCGGTAGGCAAAACGGTATTGAATACCCCATTGGCATCGTCGCAATCAGTAGCCGAGCTGGTGTTTGCGCATATGTTTAGCCTAGCGCGCTTTCTGCACCAAAGCAACCGCCATATGCCCGCAAAAGGCGATACGGATTTTAATAAACTAAAAAAGAACTATGCCGCAGGGGTAGAGTTGCGTGGCAAAACCTTGGGCATTATTGGGTTTGGCGCTATTGGCCAATCTGTTGCACGCATGGCCTTAGGCTTAGGTATGAACGTAATGCCCTTTAAACTGCACCATGCCGAAGTGAAGATATACATTGACTACTTTAAGATTAAAGATGCTGAGGTAGCAATTAAAATGCGCACCGACGACTTTGACGACTTGCTGGCACAGAGCGACTTTATAACACTGCACGTTCCCTTTAAAGAAGGTGACCCAGCCATATTGTACAAAGAGCGCTTTGAAAAGATGAAAGACGGTGTTTTTGTTATTAATACCGCCCGGGGTGGCGCCATTGTTGAAAACGACCTGTTGGATGCTCTTGATAGTGGCAAAGTAGCCGGCGCTGCGCTAGATGTATTTGAAAACGAACCGTTGCCGGGCAAAGCCATATTAGAGCACCCCAAAATATCGCTCAGCCCGCATATTGGCGCTAGCACCAATGAGGCACAAGAGCGTGTTGGCGAAGAGGTGGCCGATAAGCTAATTGCTTTCTTCGGGAGGTAACCTAGTTTGTTTGAAGATTTGAATGATACGTAGTAACTTTAGTTTATGAAAGAAGTATTTTTTATCATTGAAGAAGCCGCAGAGGGTGGGTACATAGCAAAAGCTCTTGGACACGACATTTTCACAGAGGCTGATGATTTAGCTGAATTGAAAGTACAGGTTCGTGAGGCCGTTCTTTGCCATTTTGAGGAAAAAGATTTGCCACAAATGATTCGTTTGCACTTTGTTCGTGAAGAGATTCTTCCGATAGCTGTATGAAGCTACCACGCAATATTTCTGGTGCAGACCTAATAAAAGCCCTAAAGAAACTAGGCTACGAATCAGTTCGTCAAAAAGGTAGCCACATAAGACTGAAAACTATTGTCAACGGCGAACACAATATTACCATTCCCAACCATAATCCTATCAAATCTTGCACTTTATCGGCAATTCTCTTGGCAATAGCAATACATAATAGCCTTTCCAAAGATGAACTTATCGAGAAATTGTTTAGTGAGAAATAATTTCCTACACCTTCAATAAAGCCATAAACTCATCCTTCCGTCGGGCCGAAACATCAACACTACTTCCATCGTCCATTACCACATAACCGCCACGGCCACGCACATATTTCTGAACGCGGTTAATGTTGATGATATGCGAATGGTGCGTTCGAAAAAAGCCGTTTTCCTCCAATATCTCTTCAAACTCGCCAAGACTTTTGGTTACCAGAATATTTTTATTGCCACTGGTATAGAAAACAGTATAACTCCCATCTGATTGAAGGCGGATAATATCCTTGATATTCAAGAATATCAAGCCATCGGCAGCAGGTAAGGCTATTCGCTCAAGATTCTTTTGAGCAATGTTTACTTTCAACGATTGGTAGCGCTCCTTATCGGGTAGGATGCCTTTCTTTTTATGCACTTTGTTTATAGCCGTAATCAATTCCTCCAAATCAATGGGCTTGAGTAAGTAATCAAGCGCCGAGTATTTAATCGCTTTAAGGGCAAATTGGTCGTAAGCAGTTGCAAATATTACTTCAAAAGGAATACTATCCATTTGCTCCAATAAATCAAACCCATCGCCACCTGGCATATCAATATCTAAAAACACTAAATCCGGTTTGTGCTCGGCAATAGCAATGCGGGCATTGGCCACCGAATCGGCCATATCGGCTACTACAATATGCTCACAATAGTTGTCAATCAACTTTTTCAGACCATTGCGGGCTCTTAGTTCATCATCTACTATTATGCATTTTATAATATCGGCCATAGTTCAAAGTTGTATTACAGGCATCAAAATAACAACATGGATACCTGCCGTTTTTCCATAATTATTATAAAGGTCGATAATTTCTACGCCCCCTTTTAAGTCCTCTGCATATGGGTTGGCCAATCTACAAAATCAAAAAAGCTTTATCAAAACGAAATCGAAGGTTGTATTGCTGTGCCGTTGCCGAAAATGACACCAATACGAACAAAAAACGGCTTAAAAAACCCTGTTAATTTCACATAACCGCTTATAAATACCGAACAACTAAGTTAACTGATATTGGGCAGAGTGTATTGGTCGTTCCGTTTAATTGCTTCGTCGGAAAACACTTAATCTTAATTTAATCTGAGGCAACTTAGGTTATGTTATTAGCGTTTAGTGTGCGAAAAAACCTCTTTGGTAGAAACTCGAACTTAGCTATACGCAATATATCTATTTTTGTACAAATTTCAACAACAATGCCCAAGCACTCCCTTCTACTGCTACTCTTTACCTGTGTTTCATTATTAGCATATGGCCAAACCAAGCACACTATTAGCGGCCACATAAAAGACGGGGCCAACGGTGAAGAGCTAATTGGTGCAACTATATTTGTTGATGAGCTAAAAACAGGCACGGCCACCAACGTGTATGGCTTTTACTCGTTGACCCTGCCCGAAGGCACCCATGCCATAACGATACAGTATATTGGTTTCGATACCCGCCGCGATACCATTACCCTCACCAAGGATATGACCCTAAACGTGGAGATGAAAGGCGAATCAAAAAAAATAGATGTGGTGCAAGTAACCGGTGAGCGCCTAAACAAAAACGTGGAAGACGTAAATATGGGTGTGGTGAAACTGGACGTGAAAGTGGTTAAAAAAATTCCGGCCGTGTTTGGTGAGGTAGATATCATTAAATCGTTGCAATTGTTGCCTGGCATAGTGGGTGCCGGCGAGGGCGTAGGGGGCTTTTTTGTACGAGGTGGCGGGGTCGACCAAAACCTGATATTGTTGGATGAGGCAGTAGTTTATAATGCATCGCATTTGTTGGGCTTTTTCTCGGTATTCAACGCTGATGCCATTAAAGATATGGAGATATACAAGGGCGGCATACCGGCTGCCTATGGCGGTAGGCTTTCGTCGTTGCTCGATATCCGCATGAAAGATGGTAACATGAAAAAGCTAAGTATGAGCGGCGGCATTGGCCTTATCAGCAGCCGCTTAACCATTGAGGCGCCAATTATAAAAGATAAAATGTCGTTTTTGGTGAGTGGCCGCCGCACCTATGCCGATTTGTTTTTAAAACTTTCGCCCAACGAGGAAATCAATAAAAACAAGCTTTATTTCTATGATTTGAATGCCAAGTATAACTGGAAGATAAACGACAAGAACAGGATTTTTGCTTCGGGTTATTTTGGCAGGGACGTGTTTGCCTTCGGTCGCGACTTTGCTACTGATTGGGGTAATGCCACAGCAACCATGCGCTGGAATACCATAATAAGCAGCAAGATGTTCGCCAATTTCACGTTTGTGTACAGCGATTTCAACTACTCGCTGGGCGTGCCCGAAGGCGATTTTGCATTCGATTGGCAAGCCCGCATCCGCGACTTTAGCTTAAAGGGCGATTTTACCAATTACCTTAACCCAAACAATACCTTAAAGTGGGGCGTAATAGCTACACACCACAACTTTAAGCCAGGAAGTGTTACACCAGCATCTAGCTCATCGCTATTCAACGGACTAACGATACCAGACAAGAATGCCATGGAATATGCTGCCTATGTAAGCAATGAGCAGAAAATAGGTGAGAAAATAACCTTGCAATATGGCCTGCGCTACTCTGCATTCTCGCAAATTGGCGCTGGCAGGGTATTCGGTTACGATGCCGATGGTAATATAACCGATACCACCACTTACAGTGCCTTTCAACACATCAAAACCTACCATGGCCCTGAGCCTCGCATTGCCCTGCGCTATGGCTGGAACAAAGAGAATGCCGTTAAAGCCAACTATACCCGCACCCGCCAATACCTGCACCTTATTAGCAATGCCACTGTTTCATCGCCATTCGATTTATGGGTGCCCGCCGACAACTATATACAGCCTATGAAAGCAGACCAAGTGTCAGTTGGCTATTTTCGCAACCTGAAGGATAACATGTTTGAAATAAGTGTAGAGGCTTACTATAAATACATGCACGATGTAGTTGATTATGTTGACAATGCCGAACTATTGCTTACCGAAAACATAGAAACCCAACTATTGCGTGGCGACGGATACTCTTACGGCTTGGAAACGATGGTAAGAAAGCAATTGGGCCGATTGACCGGCTGGGTAAGCTATACTTATAGCCGCACCCGAAGGGTAGTGGATGGTATTAACAGCGGCAATGCATACCCGGTATCGTATGACCGCAACCACAACTTGGCGGTAGTGCTCAACTACCAGATTACGGAGCGTTTCGATATTTCGGCAAACTTTGTTTACTACACGGGCCTTGCGGTAACCTTCCCGGTGGGTAAATTTGAGTATGGCGGCGCCAATGTGCCCATTTATAGCGATAGAAACGGTTACCGCTTGCCAGGCTACCACCGCCTCGATTTGGCAGCCAATATACAGTTTAAGCATAAAGAAAACCGCAGTTGGAGGCATGGCCTAAACATATCAGTATACAATGCCTATTACAACAAAAACGTATTCTCCATCCAGTTTCAGGAAGATGATGACAACCCGGGCAAAACTGCGGCTTACAAAACGTACTTGTTCCCAATTGTTCCTTCGGTTACTTATAACTTTTCATTCTAAGCATCATGAAATTACTACATAAATATATTGCAGTTGCATTGTTGCTTGCCTTTACAGGCTGCACCGAAAAAATCGACTTGGACTTGGATTCTATCCCACCAGCTATCGTTATAGAGGGGCGCATATCTAATGGCACCATACTTAACTATGTGCGCATTTCGGAAAGCTCGCCATACCTTAGCGATGCCGATAACCAACCGGTTTTGGGAGCCACGGTAACACTTACCGAAGATGGCACCACTACCGAAACGCTCACCGAAGACCCTCAGCTTCCAGGATATTACTATTGCCCATTGCTGTGGGCAGGCAAGCTCAATTCAGTATATACGCTAACAGTAACCTATGGCGGCGAAACTTATGTTGCCTTTGATACCATCAGGCCTGTTACGGCGCTAGATTCGCTGGGATATGACTATGAAGACAAAACAGGTACTGACAATGACGGATACTATGTATCATTGTACGCTCAAGAACCTGCAGGCTTCGGCAACTACTATCAGTGGTCTTATTTTTCGAACGGAGCAGAGAAAGCAGGTTTGGAATGGAATGCCAGCGACGAATTCGTAGATGGCAACTATATAAATTTCCAATTTGAGTTTGACGACCAGCAAGAATTAGGCGACACCGTGGCAGTAGAAATGTCTTCCATTTCGTTGCAATATTTCAAGTTTGTCAATCAGTTGCTCAATCAAGAATCATCGGGCAACTTGTTTGATACACCGCCAGCCAATGTGTTGGGCAACTTTACTAACGGCGCCTATGGCTACTTTCATGCAGATGGCGTGGCCGCCGATACCATTATCTTGAGGTAAAGGGCCTATGAGGCAAAAGATGTTCCGCAACCGCAGGTTTCGGTAGCATTGGGGTTATTAAAAACAAACCCACGGGCATCCAAACCGTTGTGATAATCTATTTCTATACCTTGCAAATACATGGCGTGGGCACGGTTAACCAAAACGTTTATGCCGCCCAAGTCAAAACGTTCGTCTTGGTCAGTAGGGTTATCAAAGCCTAATATATATGAGAATCCGGCACAGCCGCCACCCTTTACGCCAACGCGCAAACCATTGCCAGCAGGTACTTGTGTATCAGTCATTAGGCGCCTAAATTCTGCTAATGCAGCTTCGGTAATGTTTACTATGGAGGCAGTTTGTGTACTCATAACATTCAATTTCTCAGTGTAAGTTGCAAAAATAGTAACAGAAAAACCAATAAAAGGGTTTCATGCCCGTTAATTATAGGATTTGTGTAGTTTTGAACTCCCAATTGAACCCCATGGAAACCACCCTAGAAATACTGAAATATACGCTGCCAGCTATTGTTGTGCTGCTTACTGCCTATTTGCTGGTAAATGCGGCTCTTAACCACATTACCACCAAACTAGAATTGGAGCGCCGCTTGATTTTACAAAAAGACACTTTGCCCCTTCGCCTGCAAGCTTATGAGCGCCTAGCCATATTTTTAGAACGCAACCAGATAAGCAATCTTGCCTTGCGCCTGGCCCATAGCGATTATAGTTTAATTGAGTTCCAGAACTTACTGATTGAAACGGTTCGTACCGAGTACGAGCACAACCTAAGCCAGCAGTTGTATGTATCTACAAAAACATGGATGGCTGTTCGGTTTGTAAAAGACGATGCCATACGCATGGTAAACATAATAGCTGGCAGCATGCCACCTGATGCATCTAGCCTAGCCCTTGCCAAAAAACTAATTGAAATAACCGGGCAAGGCGAAGGCCCAGGCGACAAAGCCTTAGAACTGTTGCACCAAGAGGTGCAGGCTATTTTGAAGTAAGGTAGGCGAGCTGCTAACCTTTCGATATTCAATTTTAGTCTTGTGTTTTGTGTCCTTTCTCGTTTTGAACGAGACTCTAGATGGCATTTCTTATGTCTTGTTTCTCATTATTTCGCATCACCTCAGTCTGCTTCCGTATCGACTCTTGGTGAATGAGCTGGAAGATGCGCAGCACCAAGTCTTCGCTTAGGTTGTGCTTCTTAGCCCAATCGGTTCGCGTATTAAATATCTCGTTCCAGCGCTCAGGTTGTAGAATGGTAATGTTCTGCTCTTGTTTAATGTGGCCAATCTGCTCCACCACTGTCATACGCTCTCGTAATATGCGCACTAGCTCTTCATCTTGTTGGTCGATGAGCGCCCGCATCTGCTCCAAGGTGGTATTAAACTGTTCATCATCGGTGTTGCGGCGGCGCACAATCAGCTTGCCCATTAGCAGGGCAAGGTTGGTGGGCGTAATCTGCTGCTCGTTATCGCTGAGTGCCTTGTCGGGGTTACAATGGCTTTCCAGCATCAGCCCATCAAAATCGAGGTCATATGCTTTTTGAGCCACCTCTTGCAAATACTCGCGTTTGCCAGTTATGTGGCTTGGGTCGCAAAACACGGGCAGGTTAGGGAAAATGCGGCGCAACTCAATTGGTATTTCCCACATGGGCCGGTTGCGGTACTTTATCTTTTCGTACGATGAGAAACCCCGGTGAATAGCCGCCAATTTGGTAATGCCCGCATTGTGTATCCGCTCAATGGCCCCAATCCAAAGGTTCAGGTCGGGGTTCACAGGGTTTTTTACCATTACAGGTATATCCACGCCTTTAACGGCATCAGCAATTTCTTGCACCGTGAAAGGGTTAACCGTGCTGCGGGCTCCTACCCAAAGCACGTCGATACCTGCTTCCAAACATAATTCTACGTGATGCGCATTAGCCACCTCCACACAAGCTTTTAGGCCTGTCTCTTGTTTCATAGTTTGTAGCCACCTCAATCCAACTTCACCGATACCCTCAAAGGCACCAGGACGTGTGCGGGGTTTCCAGATACCAGCGCGGTATAAATTAATGCCCAATGGCAACAACTCGCGGGCTATTTGCAGCACCTGCTCTTCCGACTCGGCACTGCAAGGCCCCGAAATAAGCACTGGCCTGCGGCTTCCTGGTATCCAACTATCTAAGGGTGCTATATCCACTTTGCTTGGTTATTGGTGTATTGGTTATTTGTTATTGGTTCATTAGCTAGCTTCGCCTTTGGCGAGAGTTAATGGGTAACTGCCATTGCGATTTACAATTACTTGTCAACTGCTAACTTAAACCATTGTAAATTTACATCGAATTTGATTGCTTGGCTAGGTAATTGATGTTTATTACCCAAATGATGAACATGATTAGGGTTTAATTGGTTTAATAACCGACTCACCAATCAAACAGTTAGCCAATAACCAGTAACTTACTCCATACCATGCTCAACTTTGAGGATACCGAAATAGCCTTTACGAATGTTAGCAACGCCAAACTGCGCAAGTCGTATTACATTTTCCAATTTTTCCAGTTCAATAGCTTGGTCAATTTGGGCGGTCGCTTGGCACAATGGGGCTTGAAGTGGCACTTACCAGTTGGCCTATTTGCCAAACCTACCATTTTTGGTCAGTTTGTAGGCGGTGTTACGCTTCGCGAAACGGAAAACACGGTAAACCAGTTGGGCAAATCGGGCGTGTTTGGCATTCTGGATTATGCCATTGAGGGCAAAACCACCGAGCGCGCCTTTGACGATACCTTGGCCCACAAACTTGAAATGTTGCGGTATGTAAAAAACAACCCCAACGTGAAAATGATAAGTGCCAAAGTAACAGGTTTGGGCAAATTCTCACTGCTAGAGCGCGTGCACCGCGGCGACGTGTTGCTGCAAAGCGAACAAAAAGAGTATGAGCGGTTGAAGGACCGACTGCACAAACTTTGCGCAGCGGCAGAAGATGCTAGCACGGGCATTTTGTTTGATGCCGAAGAAACATGGATACAAGACCCGTTGGATAGCTTGATTGAGGAAATGATGGCCCATTACAACAAAGAGAAAGCAATAGTTTACAACACTTACCAACTATATGCCACCAGCCGCTTGGGTAAATTGAAAGAGGACTACGAAAAAGCACAAAAACAAGGTTATGTATTGGGTGCCAAATTGGTTCGCGGTGCGTACATGGAGAAAGAGCGCGAACGTGCTGCCGAATTGGGATACCCTTCGCCGATACATATAGATAAAGATGCGGTAGATAAGGACTTTAATGCTGGGTTGGATTATTGCCTTGATAGATTTAGCAAAGGAATAGCCTTTTGCGCAGCTACTCACAACGAGGATAGCTGCAAATATTTAGCCGAGCAGATTGTGACCCGTGGTTTGCCCAAAAACGACAAATACATGTTCTTTGCGCAGCTTTACGGCATGGGCGAGCACATTACCTTCAACCTAGCCAAAGAGGGCTACACCACCGCCAAATTGATTCCTTTTGGGCCAGTAAAAGAAGTAATCCCCTACTTGGTGCGCCGCGCACAAGAAAACAGCAGTGTAGAGGGCCAAACCAGCCGCGAGCTGAGCATCCTTACCAAGGAAATGAAGCGCAGGAGGCTACTTTAATTATTGCCGCTGAGTAATATCTTTGGTGTATATCTTTGCAGTTCAACTTACGCCACCTTGACCAACGAAGATACCCTACCCTACGAGCAAATTGCCATTGAGGTGGCCGAGAAAGGTTTTGCCATTCTCGACGAATTTTTATCGAAAACCGAAGTTGCCGAGATACTGGAGGTGCTGAACTCGCGTCGCGAGGAAGGTGAGTTTCAGAAAGCGGGCGTGGGCAGTGGCTCCGACTACAAACAGCTACACGACATTCGTGGTGACTACATCCGTTGGATTGAACCTAAAGAGGCTCCACCGCCTACCCAAGTATTTCTGAGCCGGGTGGGCCAACTGATGCAAACTCTTAACCGTGTTTGCTTTTTAGGCTTAAAAGATTTTGAAACGCACTTTACCTACTATCCTGCTGGCAGCCGCTATGCGCGCCACCTAGACCAATTCAAATCTAGAGACCACCGCCGCATATCGTTTGTGTGCTACCTCAATATAGATTGGGTGCCCGGTAACGGCGGCGAGTTGCGTTTCTTTATCCCTAATGAAGTTGGAACCGAGACTAACTTGGATGTTGAGCCCCTAGCTGGTCGATTGGCTTGTTTCCGTGCCGATGTAATGGAGCATGAAGTGCTTCTGGCACACAAAACCCGGTATAGCCTTACCGGCTGGATGTTGGATCAATACCATGAGTTGCCGTTTTTGTAAATTTTAGTATCAAGTACAGGGTATCAAGTATTAAGACTTTAACTAAATACCTTACCTCTACAAATGTTTTACAAAACGTCTCTTTAACACTGGCATAAAAAAACGCAGCACTTGAAAGGGTGCTGCGTTTATATTTACTAATTAACCAGTTAACAAATCAACCAATCAACTAAACTTACAATTTACGTTTAACTTCCGTTTCGGTGTAGGCCTCAATGAAGTCACCTTTGTGTATATCGCTATAGTTTTTGATACTGATACCACACTCTTGTCCACTATACACCTCTTTCGCATCGTCTTTGAAACGCTTTAGCGATGACAAACTACCTGAGTGCACCACAATACCATCGCGTATTACTCGTATTTTGCTGGTGCGGTAAACTTTACCCTCTATAACCGTACTACCGGCAACCGTACCCACTTTCGTGATTTTGAATACCTCGCCAACTTCAGCCATACCAGTAATAGTCTCCTCAATCTTAGGTTCCAACATACCTTCCATGGCCGTTTTAACCTCTTCAATGGCATCGTAGATGATGGAGTACAAGCGCAAATCGATGTTTTCACGCTCAGCAAGTTTGCGGGCGCTCAACGATGGACGAACCTGGAAGCCGATGATAATGGCATCAGATGCAGAAGCCAACATAATATCGGTTTCGGTAATGGCACCTACACCACTGAATATTACGTTTACCTGTATCTCTTCGGTACTTAGTTTCAATAAGCTATCTTTCAAGGCCTCAACCGAACCATCCACGTCGCCACGGATAATGATGTTAAGCTCTTTAAAGGTACCCAATGCCAAACGACGGCCAATCTCGGCAAGGGTAATGTGTTTCTTGGTACGTAATCCTTGCTCGCGAATAATCTGCTGGCGTTTGGTCGTTACCGCTTTCGCTTCGCTTTCTTCTTCGTAAACCTTTATTTTATCGCCAGCGGTAGGCGCACCATTCAAGCCCAATATCTGCACGGCAGTTGATGGGCCCGATGCTTTCACACGGGCACCTTCGCCATTAAACATGGCTTTTACTTTACCATAGTTGTTACCCGCCACCAGCATATCACCTACTTTCAAAGTACCGTTGCTTATAAGTACAGTGGTAACATAACCGCGACCTTTATCTAAAGATGCCTCAATAACAGTACCCACAGCAGGGCGTTCTGGGTTGGCTTTCAATTCCAACAAATCCGACTCTAAAAGGATTTTCTCTAACAGCTTGTCGATGTTCAATCCTTTCTTCGCCGAAATTTCTTGGCTCTGGTACTTACCACCCCAATCTTCAACCAACAAGTTCATGCTGGCCAATTGTTCCTTAATTTTTTCTGGCAATGAGCCATCTTTATCAATCTTATTGATGGCAAATACCATAGGAACGCCAGCCGCTTGTGCGTGGCTAATAGCCTCCTTGGTTTGTGGCATCACTTGGTCGTCCGCAGCAATTACAATTACAGCTACGTCGGTTACTTTGGCACCACGGGCACGCATCGCAGTAAAGGCTTCGTGACCCGGTGTATCTAAGAACACAACTTCTTTTCCGCTGTCGGTGGTTACGTTGTAGGCACCTATGTGCTGAGTAATACCGCCGGCCTCACTATCAACCTGCTTAGCTTTACGGATAAAATCGAGCAATGATGTTTTACCATGATCCACGTGACCCATAACCGTAACGATTGGCGCGCGATCTACTGCTTGGTCCTCATCGTCAAATTCTTCTTCCTCATCGTCTTCATCGCCATCCGTTAGATCGGTAAATTTCACTTCAAGGCCAAACTCACTGGCTACCAATTCTATCACTTCCGCATCCAAACGTTGGTTGATGGAAACGATAACACCCAACTGCATACACTTACTGATAACCTCCGTAGGTGTAACGTCCATTAGGCTGGCCAACTCACTTACTGAGATAAACTCTGTTACCTCTAGTATGTTGTCCATTGAGCCATCATCCTCAACCTCGTTGGCTTCACGCTTAGCGCGTTTCAGCTTGGCACGGGCCTTGCCCTTAGAGCCGCTTGCGCCGCCCAATTTAGCAAGTGTTGATTTGATTTTTTCTTGTATCTCTTTTTCTGAAACCTCTTTTGGTCCGTCTTGTGCTGCAGAAATAGAAGGACGCCCAGTTCCGCCACCAGCACCAGGCCTGCGGTCGTTTGGCCGTCCAGCACCCGACCTATTTTGTGGCAACGGCCTACCAACACCGCCACCGCCATCGCGGCGAGGGCCAGCAGGTGCAGCTGCACCACCACCTGCGCCACCAGCACCGCTGGTTTGCTCAGGTTTAATAAGGCGCTTACGCTTGCGTTTTTTATTATCGCTATTGGCATTATTATCCGACGAAGCAGCAGGGCGCTCTTGCTTAGTGGGCAACTCAATCTTACCTAAAATTTTAGGACCCGTAAGGGTTATCCTTTGCGTCGTGCGGAAAAACTCTTCCGTTGGTGCTACAGAATCTTCCTTAGCAACTACTGGTGCGGCCTCTGCAGGCTTAGCAACAGGCGCTTCAGGCTTGCTTTCAAGCACTGGTGCTTTTTCTACTGGCTTTTCATCAGTTACAGCGGCTGGCTTAATTGCTTCTTTCTCCGCTGGCTTGTCTGCTGGTTTTTTACCAACCTGACTAAGATCTATTTTGCCCATTATCTTAGGGCCGTCAAGCTTGGAAGTAGTTTTTGCAGGCTCCTCCGCAACTGGTTCCTTAGGCTTTTCGGGCTCTTGGGCAACTACTGGTGGCGCAGGTGGTATTACCTTTTTGGGCTCTTCAGCAACTGGTGCTTTCGGCTTTTCAGGAATAGCCTTGCTTTGGAAACCTTTGATAATGATATCCTCTTGTTCATCGTCGCGGCGGTTTTGCCCCACGGCATGCAGAGGCTTCTCAATCACCACATCCTCACGGTTACCTTTGCCCAGGTTTATCTGCTCCGCTTTTTCGCGCAGGGCAGCATCTTTACTAAAAGCCTGTTGCAACGAGGCATACATTTCCTCCGTTACCTTGGTAGCGGGGTTCACACTAAAGCCTTTGTTCTTGAGGTGGTCAATAATAGTACTCACCCCAACGTTAAATTCATTGGCAACAGCAGGCAACCTTTTCAACTTTGTTTCTTCAGCCATCTAAGCGATAGTCATTTTTTGCATTAGTCTTCAAATTCCGAGCGTAGGATTCGGAGCACCTCGTTAATGGTCTCTTCTTCCAAGTCGGCACGGCGTATAAGCTCGTCTTTATCGAGCCCCAGCACGCTGCGGGCTGTATCACATCCTATGGCCTTCAACTGGTCAATGATCCAGCCGTCGATTTCATCAGAGAATTCTTCCAAGTCAATATCGTAGTCTCCGGTCTCTTCTTCGCTATCACGGTATACGTCGATGTCATATTCGGTCAATCGGCTGGCCAATTTAATGTTCATACCGCCACGGCCGATAGCCAACGAAACCTGATCTGGCTTCAAAAATACGGAAACCCTTTTAGTTGCTTCATTTATTTCTACAGAAGTTATTTTAGCCGGAGCCAAAGAACGCTGTATAAGCAACTGCATATTGTTAGTGTAATTGATAATATCGATGTTCTCGTTTTTCAACTCACGAACGATACCATGAATACGGCTACCCTTCATACCTACGCAAGCTCCAACTGGGTCGATACGGTCATCATAGCTTTCAACGGCTACTTTGGCTTTCTCGCCTGGTTCGCGAACGATTTTCTTGATAACGATTAGGCCATCAAAAATTTCTGGTACTTCAAGCTCCAACAATTTCGCCAAGAAAGCAGTATCAGTGCGCGAAAGGATAACAACAGGGTTGTTGTTTTTCATTTCAACACGTTTTACTACGGCACGCACGGTGTCGCCTTTCTTGTAAAAGTCGCTCTTAATCTGCTCGGTTTTTGGCAGCAACAATTCGTTACCATCATCATCAAGCAAAAGCACTTCTTTCTTCCATACTTGGTATACTTCGGCAGTAAGAATATCGCCAACGCGGTCTTTATACTTCTTGTAAACCTCGTCTTTCTCCAGCTCCATGATACGACTGATAAGCGTTTGGCGGGCAGCCAATACGCTACGGCGACCAAAATCATCAATCTCAATTTGCTGGTAAGCCTCTTCACCAACTTGGTAATCAGGCTCTATCTTCTGTGCATCCGTAATGGATATTTCGGCTACAGCATCTTCTACTTCGCCATCTTCAACTATGCTTCTGCGGTGCCATATTTCCAAGTCACCTTTATCAGTGTTCACAATTACGTCGAAGTTATCATCCGAGCCATATTTTTTACGCAACAGGGTACGGAAAACGTCTTCCAATACGCGCATAACGGTCGGGCGGTCGATGTTTTTGAAGTCCTTAAACTCCGAAAACGATTCAACTAGTTCGATACTGTTCATGGTTCAATTCTGTTCATAGGTTAAAAATTGAATTTCAGTTTAGCATTTTTTATATCTGCAAATGGTATTTGGTACAAATTAGTTTCAATTACTTTTCCTTTCACCATTTTCACGGCTTCCAGTTCAAGCTCAACATCATCAAAGCGTTTCAGCACACCTTCTATCTTCACCCCGTCAAGCTTTACCACGCTTAGCTCTTGGCCAATGCGGCGCTGGTATTGGCGGGCTACTTTTAGCGGCGTATCCATGCCTGGGCTCGATACTTCGAGTATGTATTTCTCGCCCAACCAACCGTTCTCGTCAATGTGCTTCTCTAGGTATCGGCTCACCTCCACACAGGTTTCTATTTTAATGCCCTTTTCGGCATCCAAAAACACCTGCACCTTGTTACCGGTAAGCAATTTTACCTCAACCAAAAAATGGTCGGGCTTATCTTGCAGCCATTCGTTTACAAGGGTTTCTAGCTTTTCAATTACAGCTTCCATAGTTGCTGGGGTTATAGAATGAAAAGAGGGGACATTTTCGTGTCCCCTCAATCCAAAGCTGGTGCAAATATAGGTCGATTTTTTCGAGATTGCAAATGTTTTTGGTCCATGGTCGATAGACGACGGTCGACGGGGAGTTTTGGGGGGTAAGGTTTGGCGAATAGTAGATAAATTATCCCCTAACCTGCTTTTGATAATCCAAGCCGTCAATATCCCGTTTCACCTTTCCGAAATGTTTGGCGGCATTGAAGGGCTTCTTGCCTATTTTGAATTTTGAGAATGCCTTGCGTATCTCTTCCGCGCTGCTGTTAGCTTTTATTTCGATTACCATAGTTGTTTTTTATCGTTTTCCAATTACGTCTGTATAGCGGAAATCTTTGTTTTTCAGTCTGGTTTTCCCCAACAAATCTTTCCGCATTTCAAGAATGATATTACCAATTAATCTTTGACCCTCAACAAAATTTGGACTCTTTCCTTCCTGTGCTATAATATAGGATATAAGTTCATTGATAGCCAAAACCACATTGTCCGAGCTATATAGCCAGGACTTGTACTGTTCTTCGAAAAATTTCAATTTATTTTGACTATTTGCTGTTAAACCAACAAACCCTTGAAGTGCAATAATTAGATTAGAATACTTTTCCTCTTTAAACTTAATCATTGCCTCTGTCTTCTTAGCTTTGATTGCAAGCAAATATGTTAAAGAACTACCGATTAGCGCACTAGCAACGGGTAGTATTAATAGCAAAGCAGTCTTTGTATCCATGCGCACAAAAATAACATTTATATTATAATAGACTGTCCAGTGTTTAATATATGACTAGTATGGAAACTTTACCCCCTCCAAAAAAAATCACATCCCCACGGCAATTCAACCTTCTGCCCTATCGGATTTTAAATCGCTATTCTACAGAGCATCGGTTTTTACCCGTAACGAGTGGTCTGACGAGTATGCCGAATCGGAAACAAATCTCATAACGTGGCATCAATCATACTCGCGGGCCTCGTCCGACCACTAAACGCAGTAAATAAATAAGAGTTAACGACATTTGGAGCAGCACCGCAGTAGTGGTCGGACGGCTGGATTGCACTAGCCATAATACTGGCATACAACATATCCACCCAAAGGAACAATAGCCGTCAGACCACTTAGTAACATCGATGTTTTATATTTTGTACAATAGTAATTGTAAATCTAACAATCATAGTTAGCCAATACCCATAGGTTCTTCCCTAGGATTACGTCCCAGTCGCAGACTGGTTGTAATATGGCTACAAGACGCAGTCTTGCAGCAGCAAAACGACAAAACCAATCAACCAATAACCAATTAACTAATAACCAATCAACTAATCCCACCAATCATATCCCCCGCAGCAATCCAACCTTCCGTCCAGGCGGCTTGGAAGTTGAAACCGCCTGTTACGCCATCAATGTCCAACACTTCGCCAGCGAAGTAGAGACCGGGCACTAGGCGGCTTTGCATGGTGTTAAAGTCTACCTCATCGAGCTTGATGCCGCCGCAGGTAACAAACTCCTCTTTAAAGGTGGTTTTGCCATGGGCGGGGTACTCGTCGCGGGTAAGAATGGCGGCCAGTAGGTTCTGCTCCTTTCGGGGCAAATCGGCCCAGCGCACTTCGGGGTTAATGCCCGCCTTGGCGCACAAAAATTCCCACAAACGCCGCGGCAACTCATACGGGCAATGGCCTACCACCTTTTTGGTAGCATGGGTGTGGCGTTGTTTCTGCAGGTCTTCGCGAACGGCATCTTGGTGTTGGCCGGGCATCCAATTAACGAGCACGGTATAGCGGTAATCCATATCGTGCAACTGCCGCGCCCCCCAAGCCGATAGCTTGAGAATGGCCGGGCCGCTCATGCCCCAGTGGGTAATCATCAATGGGCCACTTTCTTTCAGTTTAGTTTGGTATATGCTTACCTCGGCCTCGGTGGCCACGCCCATCAGTTCGGTAATGGGGTTATCGGGCAGGTTGAAGGTAAACAGCGACGGCACGGGCAACTCAATGCTATGCCCCAGCGCCACCAACCAATCGTAATGTTCGGCCTTGGTGGCGCCGCCCGTGGCAACCAACACATGGCTGGCAGTAAGCGTTTCGCCGGTATTTAGGGGTATGTTGAAGCCCGGGTGGGTCGGCTCAATGCGCTCGGCCCACGTTTTGGTACGGATGTTTACTTTGCCGCGGTCGGCGGTTTCGAGCAGACACCGCACGATGGTATCGGAGCTATCCGTAACGGGGAACATGCGCCCGTCCTCTTCGGTTTTCAGCTTTACACCCTTATTGCTAAACCACTCAATGGTATTGCGGGTACTGAATTTGTAAAAAGCCGGAATCAAATGCTTGCCGCCACGCGGGTAGCGCAAGCTGAGGGCTTTTACATTAAACACCGCATGGCACACATTGCACCGCCCACCGCCGCTCACGCGCACCTTGCTCAACAGCTTCGGCGACTGCTCTAGCAACGTAACGGGTATATGCGGTGCCTCATCGGCCAAGCGCGCCGCGGCAAAAAAGCCCGCCGCGCCACCGCCAATAATTACCACATGTGGAGTTTGGGACATGACTATTTTTACCTACTAGAAGAAACTACCAGAATAGTCCAAACAATTCCTCATTACTTTATAACTATAAATTGCAATGGATCTTGTTTAAGTCTAGGGCAATCCAGTGTTATAGGAGTAAAAAGCTTGTTGTACCTGTTGGAATAAAAAATCTGCAAAGTATTCAAATTTCTTATTGCCTTAGCGAAATGTTTATCAGAAGTAAAGCTGGCTCGCGTATCGTCTGAACCTATAACATCGCATAGATAACGAGATCTCCTTGATAAGTTTTGAATTTGCTGATAAGCCCCATAAGCATCTGGACTAATAGCAGAAGGATTTACTGGAACATAAGGATTTAATGCCTTTCCCACTTCGGCATGAGTACGATAATGTTGATTAATTACATGAGCAATATGAGCATTGGATAAATGAATAACGCAATAATATGCTATTGTCAATTGCCAATCCCAGCTATCAGGCGTATTCCTGTTTACCGATTCTAGAACACGCAGATTTTTACATGCCTGCTCCCAATGGTCATCAAAACTTGCCAATTTTATATTTTTTGAACAGTTTGATAGTGGGGAGGCACTTCTAGCCCATCGCTTTTTTCCAATATTGTAGAACTAATACTGAAACCATATTGGTAATTCTTGGCATTAGCTTTTGCCTCTGCTTCAAACAATGCTAACTCTGTCCGATCGTCGTCATCTTCAATTTCGGCCCAAACAAACAATTGGGCATCATTATGATCTAAAAACAATTTCAGTGGATTAACATTCGCTTCCTTAAGTTCTTGAAAATAATCAATCACTAACTTCCTAATAAACGACCTAGAAGTAAGCTCTCTGAACTGTAGATGAAGTTTGGTTTGATCACCAAATATTAAACTGTCGTAAAACTGTTTCGTTTCGGCAGAAGCTATGCCCATATTTATAAAATCCCTATCACTTGATAAATGGTGCAACATATCCCCAAACCATTCATCTCGAATAGAGTTCTCCTGGGAGATATTTTTTGTAGCGTTCATGTAATTCTATTAACGGTGGCTTTTGAAATTAATTGTACGTAGTAAATCGAAAAAAGATTCAAACGCAACTTTAGCTGCAAATCTCATGCCCAAACAACGCAATTTCTTTACTGCGCGCAAAGATACAAAGTTGTAATAAGAATGCAAAATTTACACGTTATACCAATATAGCCTTTAATTTTTATTCCACCAAATAAAACAACACATTTTTAGGGGCGGATTCAATAAGCATGCCTTACTCGTAGCTCCTTGCGCTAAACTGGTGCACAATCAAGCCGCTGCGTAGCTTTGGCTCAAACCAAGTGCTCTTAGGCGGCATAACATTACCACTATCGGCAATTCGAATCAACTGATTGATAGTAACCGGATACAAGGCAAATGCCACGGCCATTTCGCCGCTATCCACACGCTTGCTAAGCTCGCCTAAGCCACGAATACCACCCACAAAATCTACGCGGTTATCGGTGCGTGGGTCTTTAATGCCAAGAATAGGGTCCAACAGGTTGTTCTGCATGATAGAGACATCCAAACCATTTACAGGGTCGTTCTCTGGGTATGTGCCCGGCTTCGCCGTCAACTGAAACCACTGTCCCTCAAAGTACATACCAAACTCACGCATCTGCGTTGGCTTAAAAGGCGAGGTGCCTTGTAGCTGCAAATCGAATTTCTCCTCAATCTTGGCAAAGAACTCTTGCTCGGTTAAGCCGTTAAGGTCAGTTACTACGCGGTTATAATCAATAATCTGCAACTGGCTTGCCGGGAACAACACGCTCAAAAAGAAATTAAATGGCTCCTCACCCGTAAAATCTGGGTTGGCCTCTTGTAATTCGCGACCCACTTTGCTGCTGCTGGCGGCACGGTGGTGGCCATCGGCAATGTATGTAGCTGGCACCTTTTCATGAAAAAGGTTTACCAATCGCTCAATCAACTGCCTGTCGCGTAACACCCAAACCGTGTGACGCACACCATCGGGCGTGGTAAAATTGGTATCAGGTTCTTCTTCGGTTATAATTACAGAAACTATATTGTCAATCTCTGTTACATCTGGGTAAGTCAAAAACACTGGTCCGGCATGTATGCCTGTGGCCTTCATGTGCTTCATGCGGTCTTGCTCTTTTACAGGGCGGGTAAACTCGTGCTTCTTCACCACATCGGCCCAATAATCGTTAACGCTGCTAGCAGCCACTAGGCCCGTTTGCACATGGCCGTTCATTTCTTGCTGGTATATGTATAGGTAAGGGTGCGGGTCTTGCTCTATCACGTCTTGGACTACCAACGCACGAAATTTCTCCGCCGCTTTTTCATAAACTTCTGGCGCATAGGCATCATAGCCTGGCGGGTAGGCAATTTCCGACTTCACTATATGCAGGAAAGATAGCGGCTTATCCTTGGCCTCTTCGCGGGCCTCTTCGGTATTCATTACATCGTAAGGCAATGATGCTACTTGTGAAGCCAGCTCGGGCTTGGGCCTAATGCCCGGGAAAGGTCGTATAACAGCCATAATTCAGCTAGGTTTTATTTTTGCCGAAGATAGGGAGTTTGGGGGAGATGGATGGATTTGAATGGAATCCATTTAGGCTAAAACGACAAGCTAACCTTTACAAACCGTTGTTTATCTATTGTTTAAGTCGTTTATGCTGAAACGGTAGGAATTTTAAAATAAAATGCTTATACTTGAATCATTGAAAATCAATTCGGCATGAAAGCGAGGTTGGTATCTCTTAATGCGTCAATGAAATGGGCAATGGCCATACTGATATTGCTAAGTATGCAAGTAGCCAAAGCAGGCCCAACCGATAGCGCCCCCTATACCGTATACGTATTCTTACTTGAAACCTGCCCTATATGCCAAAGCGCCACGCCAGAGCTTATAAAATTATACCAAGATTATAGTAAGCAGGGAGTGGAGTTCGTTGGGCTTTTTCCTAACGGTAAAATGTCGAACGAAGGCACCATTGAACAATTCAACGCCAAGTACAAACTTCCGTTTGAATTGCGATTGGATACCGACCAAGAAATAGCTCAGTCACTTGGGGCCACCATTACCCCCCAAGTATATGTGGTGCGCAATAGCGATAAGCAAATATTATACAGCGGGCGTATAGATAACAGCTTTGAAAGCCTTGGTAAACGAAGGCGTGTGGTTACTGAGCACAACCTAGCACAAGCATTGGAAAATATTATACAAAGTAAACCTGCAGTACCTGCACAAACTGATGCTGTGGGCTGCTTTATCTCAAAACTATAACCAACGATAACATGAAAAGCCTGTTGCTCATTCTATTACTACCCTGCTGCATGATGCAATTAGTTTCAGCGCAGAATGTAACGTATAGCGAAGATATCGCCCCAATCATCTATAAAAACTGTACTAGCTGCCACCGTGCTGGCGAGATAGCCCCTTTCCCGCTTACCAACTATGCCGAAGTAAGTGCTTGGGCGGGCATGATAAAATACGTAACCGAGATTAGGTACATGCCACCTTGGAAACCGGAGATTGGATACCAAGAGTACCAAAAGGAAAATTACCTTACTGATGCCCAAATACAGTTGATTGCCGATTGGGTGGCAGATGGCAGCCCGCAAGGCGATCCTAACCTGGAGCCGCCCGTGCCAATATTCCCTAGCGGTTCGCAAGTTGGCACCCCCGATTTGGTGCTCTCGTTTGCCGAATCATATACCCACCAAGGTAACAATGCTGATGAGTACCGCTACTTTGTGTTGCCTACCGGCCTCACTCAAGATAAGGACCTGGTGGCGCTGGAATTACGGCCTGGCAACAAGAAGATTGTACATCATACCCTTATATGGGAAGACACTACCGGGGCCGCCGCCGCCGATGATGCGGCAACACCCCTGTATGGCTATAGTGGCAACAGTGGCACCAGCGCCAGCATCAATAGTGCGCAGTTGCCTGGATACGTACCCGGCCAAAAAACCAACGTATACACCAATGGAATGGCCATGAAACTGCACGCCGGAAGTGATCTTAAGCTGCAAATGCACTATGCTCCTACCCCCACCGACGAAACGGACAGCACTACCATTAACCTGTTTTTTGCAGATGCGCCGGCTACTAGGTTCGTGCAGTCGTATGTAATGCTGCCCACTAACAACATCCTTACCAATGGACCTTTCATTATGCCCCCCAACCAAGTGAAAAAATTCCATGGAGAGTTTACCGTACCTTTTAAGGTGAGTTTATTGGGTATTGCGCCGCATAGCCACTTGCTTTCGAAAAGCTGGGAGGTATATGCAGTTACCCCCGCTAACGATACTATTAACCTGATAAAAATTAACGACTGGGACTTTAACTGGCAGGGTGCTTATATGTTTGAGCGGTTAATAGTGCTGCCCGTTGGCTCGGTAATACATGCTTATGCGGAGTATGACAACACGGTTAATAACCCGCTTAACCCAAATAGCCCTCCCATACAAGTTTCTTGGGGCGAAGGCACCTCAGATGAAATGTATTACCTGCCCGTGATGTTTTTGCCATACCAGCAGGGCGATGAAAACATTGTATTTGAGGACAGCACCACCACCGCCATTAACGATAATAGGTTCTTTACCGTAAAAGATGAACTTTACCCGGTAGCGCCAAACCCCGCTAACGATAAGGTGAAAATTGGCTTTACCCTGGCCACGGGCAACAACATTAACCTTAAGCTATATGATATGACTGGCAAGGAAGTGCTTGTTGTGGCCAACAAACAATTTCACCTACCGGGGCTGCATAGCAAAGATGTTGACTTGAGCAATCTACCTTCAGGCGTATACAACATATTGCTAGAAGTACAAGGTGCCGAGCGCCAGGTGCAGCAGCTAGTAATTACCCATTAAGTAGCAAAAATATGTGCCACTACAGAAAAGGCAGCCTACACATGGGCTGCCTTTTCTGCTTTTACAAAATGTCTGAGAGTTAGTAAATGTCACTCCGCCTCAATACACAATCACCGTATCCTGGTTTTTCCTACCCATCTAGTTGCGGATGATGCGGTGGGCATCAGGGGTATCGGGCTTTCAGCCCACGGCGGCTTTGATGGATTCGATGTAGTTTTCAATGTACTCTGGCTCAAAGTAGCCACAGCCCATAAAACGGTAGTTTTCTATCCAAACTACACTCTGCTCGTGGTGAGAGCGGCCCGTGTGCAGGCGTTTGCCAGCATCGCCGATTTTGTTAGTGAGCATTTGCTCTATCTGCGAATGGATGTCTTCCACATGGTCTTCCATAACGAAAGTACCAGCCTCGATGCTGGTTAGTATTTCTTGCAACCCAGCTTTAATAGCTTGAAACTCCTCCGCGGTAATGATGCCCACCTGCTCTAGCATTTCGGCATGGGCCTAATGCCCGGGAAAGGTCGTATAACAGCCATAATTCAGCTAGGTTTTATTTTTGCCGAAGATAGGGAGTTTGGGGGAGAATTGGAGAGGGCAGGCAGCACCTGTTCATAGGGTAGGTTGAGATTTCAAGATTAGCGCATACGCGTATCTCTAATGTTTAACACTATTAACCGGTCATTTTTAATAGTATAAATCAGATAATTGTGCTTGGTGACTAAATGCTTCCGCACTACTGGCTTGGCTTCTGATTGGATGCCCATTTGAGGAAAGACAAGCAATAGCTCTAAATCCGTTTCCAAAACATCCAAAAAGTTCTCGGCTACCCGTTCACCCCAATGCTCGGAAAGAAATTCATAGATATTTTGAAGCCGTTTTCTAGCTCTTTTCCGCCAAATTATTTTTTCTTCCATTTGCGGGCCTCTTCCATTACTTTGGAATGATTGATAAGATTGGCTTCGTCATCAATTTCCATTAGCCCCTGCTCAATATCCTGTTGCTCGGCAGTTGTTAAATCGTGCCAAAAATCTTTGTTGTAGTGCACGTTTTGGAAAGCAAGTTTCAGCTTTTCAAGCAACATTTCGTCTTCCGACTTATCAATAAACTGATGCAGTTCTGTTTTTAATTGTTCCAATTTCATACTCCGCAATTATGATATACTAAGATAACCATAAACTCTTAAACTTCATTCCTTAGTCTATTTTCATCTCAATCAATACCTCCCTACCTTTGCCCCATGCATACCCACCGCATCAAGCTCATCAACTGCACTCCAGAAATCTTGCAAAAGGCGTTGGAGGGTGATAGGGCTTTAGCGGAATATTTGGGCGTAACCGTGCCCGATATTTGGACGGAGTCTGGCCGAGGGATGTTTGAATTTGTGCTAAACCAAATTGCCGATACACCCGAAGATGCTGCTTGGTGGACGTACCTGCCCATATACCTTTCCGAAAACGTGTTGGTGGGCACCTGCGGCTACAAAGGCCCACCCAATGCAGAAGGTATGGTGGAAATAGGCTACGAAGTAGCCGAAGACTACCGAGGCAACCACCTAGCCAGCGAAATGGCAAAGTTACTCATCGGCAATGCCCTAGCGCACCCCGAGGTGAAGGTAATATATGCTCATACCCTTAGCGAGCACAACGCATCGACCAAGATATTGGAGAAGTGCGGGTTTAAGTTTGTAAAAGAAATAATGGACCCCACCGACGGCCCCATTTGGCTATGGCAAATTGATAGGGCTAAGCCGTAACTTGCCAAATGCTTAATGCAATTGAGCCAGCACCTTGTGCATCGCCTCTGCAATCTCTTTAGTGCAAAGGTTATTGATGCTGCCCTCGTGGGTGTGGTTAAGTTCGCGAGCAGGGTTGAAGGTGCCCTCGTTCAAGCTATTGCCCACTATTTTGTATGCGTCGCGGAAAGGGATGCCGCCTGCTACCAGCTTGTTTATTTCTTCCAAACTAAATAACGGGTCTAAGGTTTTATCGGCCAAAAGGTTGGGGCGCACTTGTATCTCCTCCAACGAGAACAATAGCATCGTAAGCAAACCGCGACGAGGTGGCCGCTATGGCGTGCTTACAAGCTAAAACTACTTATTCGTGTAAGAATATTTTCTTCATTTCTAATTTAACCTAAATTGGTATTCCTGAATAAGGTTGGCACCGGTATGGATTTATTTAAAAGGAATCAATAGCCACAAGGGTTTCAAGCTAAAAATTTACAGCAAAATTGAATTGACTACAAAAAGGCGGCAATATTTACTTCTTATTGGTCTTCAACAAGAACAGCTCCAAAGCCCTTACAATGGATGGCGCCTCGAGTGAAGGTGCCTGAAAACTAACCGTAAGGCCCGCTTCGCGTATGGCCTCGGCAGTTACGGGCCCCATAGCAGCTATGTGCTTGTCGCGTTGCACAAAGGTAGGGTAGTTCTCAAACAACGACTTAATACCCAATGGGGTGAAGAAGATAATCAAATCATAATCAAGTTCGGCCAAGTCGCTCAAGTCAGAACAAACGGTTTTGTACATCACTGCCTTATCCCACTTAAAGCCACCTTTGTCTAAAAAATCAGGAATATCCTCTTGGTGCACGTCTGTGCAAGGCCAAAGAAAACGCTCATTGTTTTTATGCTTACTAAGCAACTCAAATAAACCCTTCTCGCGGGTGGCGCTAAAAAACACTTTGCGCTTACGGTATTGGGTATATTTCTGCAAGTAAAGCGCTACAGCCTCAGAGATGCAAAAGAACTTGGTATCCTGCGATAATTTGATTCGCAACTCTTCGCAAACACGAAACAAGTGGTCAATAGCATTGCGGCTATTGAGTATAATGGCCGAATAATCAGAGATGACAATCTTATCCTTACGGAAGTCTTTTCCTGCAACCGGTTCAACTTGTATAAACTGACGAAAATCGACCTGCAAACCATATTTTTTTTCCAACTCAAGGTATGGCGACTTCTCGGCATCTGGCTTGGGTTGCGAAATTAGGATGGTTTTAATTTTACGAAGGGCAGTGGATGAAGAGTCGGAAGGTTGAGTTGCCATAGGTATTTGTACCATTTGTTACCAGGAAAGGGCCTCGAAATCACCTTGCGGCGTTCATCACCAGCTTCACCAATAGCAACACCGGGGCAATTTCAAGACTGCAAAAATAGACAATAAAATGGAATTTATGATAGGCCAAGTAATTTTTTGCAATTGCTAACCCCTTGACTGCCAATCCGAGATAAGCGATAGCTATAAGCCCAAGCGTGATTAATATTACTCCTTCGGTTAAGCTAGGTGGCGCATAGGCAATAACAAAATTGATTGGCAACAAAACAGTCCCTAAAATCTTGATATTGAGGAAAAAATTGAAGTTGTAAAAGTTGACATCTTCTTTGAAAGGAAACACCACGCCTGTAAACCACATAAGCAAGTATTTAAGAGCCGCAATGCCGAATATAATGGCCAAACTAGCCAAAAATAGGGTGCCGCTGGTAAGCCAAGTTATAATGCTAAAATGACTCAAACCAAGGTACAATAGCACGGCATAAGAGAGAATGCCATTGATGGTGAGTAACAGTGCCGGGAACGGTATACTCAACTCTTGCTCTCTAAACACTTGCTGACTAATATTGAGGTTAAAAAACGAACGGTATTGCTCTTCGGCGTACCTAATAAATGCCACTCGCAAATACACAATCAATATAAATTGTATAGTAAGTATTGTAAATAGCCAACCAGCGCGACGCGATCGGTTAAGAGGTATCACGTCCGTCTCGCTTACCACTTGCCTCATGTGCACAACGGGCAGGGGCATTTCTTTATACTCGGCAGTATATACCTTGGTTACAATAGGAACGAAGGTACCTAGAATACTATCGTTGAAAATAAAATATGCCCGAAGCGGTATCACACTATCCAATTGGGCCGTATCGGCAACTGCGGCAAGGCCTAGCGAGTCGTCGGTGCAAACAACCCATGCCGCAGTATCGTTTTCGGAGGGCATGGCCCAAGGTATGTTTACGGCAACTACCGTATCGGCCCGGTACTCCGATGCGGGCAATGGGCCGTATACCTGCGCAGGGGCTAACCCTGCCAGTATCATCAACCCTAATATGTATGCCAGTTTACGCAAGCCAATTTTATTTTTTACTCCTTCCCTTTTTCAGGGGGAGGTTGGGAGGGGGTAATGGGCGAGCATTACCTTTCGCCAACCACTAATTACACTGAGTGCCTATTCGTACCCAAACGCTCAAAACAAATTATAATAACCAAAATGCAATTTCGCCGAGCGGAAGTTTATCGGGTTTCCCTGTTGGCTGCCAAGCGCATAGCTGATGGCAAACATTCCGGCTTTGGTCTCGAAGGTCATGCCTGCGCCAAAACCGTAAGGAAAATCCTTAGTATACTTACCCAGCGTCCTATCTTCGACATATGCCGCATCCATAAACACCTGAAAAAAGGAGTTTTTGGACAGCAGAAAACGGAATTCGGCGGTAACTACATTAAAAGTTGATGCAAAGATACTTTCTTCGTCGAACCCTCGAAGCAGTTTATTGCCCCCTATACGATATAATTCGTTTAAAAATACCGGATTGCTGATAAACGACCCGCCGCGCATGCTGGTTTTGATGGTGCTGCGCCGCCCAATAGGCCAATACTGCTCTATTTGCCAACTGAATTTGTATTGCACGGTGCTGGTACTCACGGTGTCGTATAGGAAGGCAAACGTTTGGTCAGGGTTTTCCGGGTCGGTAAGGGTTTCGATGGTATTGCTGGGCCTAATGCGCCGAGTGCCTGCCCCCGCCGAAATGCGCAGCAGTTGGCCCTTGCGCGGGTTGAACCGATAATCTAACCGCTCCAGATAATACTCCAAGCCAAACAGGCTGTTGCGCACATCGTTATACTGCGGCAGCGAGCGGTTGCGGATGATAAAAGCCGTATCAACGTTGATCACATTGGTAAGCTTATTGTGAAAAAACGCCCTGATATAGTGCCTACCGGCGAACAAGTATTGCAGGCCAAACTCATAATCGATATCTAGAAACAACGTATCGCGCTTATACAACGAGAAACTGCCATCAATGCCAATGGGTAACGAGAATAAATACGGGTACTTGAGGGCAATATCCAGGTTTTGGGTACCCGTTTGCATTTTGCGCCAGTTCAGCTTTATCTCTTCGGCAGCGCCAAAGGCGTTCTGCAATTCTAGGTTGGCCTCGCCCGTAAACAGCACCCGGCCGCTTATCTCGTTATTGGGCAGTATGCCAATGAGCAAATCGAACCGGCTGGTTCTGCGGTTTTGGAGGAATAGCCTAATCTTAGCTTTATCGGCCTCAAATATCACTTCGGGAGCTCGCAACTCAGTCAAAAAAGCCACATCGGCTAGTCGCTGGCTGATGCGCTTTACCTCGCTCTCGTTGTACAACGCCCCTGGCCGAATGCCAAGGTAGTTGTAAATATAGGCCCGGGTAATGCGCGGGTCGCCGTCAAGCGTTATGGTATCATAAACTATCAGTTGGTTCTTTTGCAAATACAGGCTCGCCGATAAGGTGGTATCGGTCATCTCCAAGCTATCCAACCGCACTTGCGCAAATGGGTAGCCATTGTTTTCGGCATGGGCGAGCAAATCGTCCATCAAGCCCTTGAGCTGCCTGTAGTTGACTGGTTTGCCGGTAAAAAAACGGTCTTTGTACTGGGCTTGGCTCAATATGGGCACCTCAACATTGCCGGGCCGAAGTTGCACCCACTCTATTTGTGGCCCCGCAAACACCCAAGCCGTGGCGGTATCACCTTTCAACTCTAAACTATCCACCGAGGCGCCTAAGTAGCCCAAGTCGTATAGCTTAATTAACATAGCACCCAGCTCTTTGCGAATCTGCATATCGCTGTTGTAGCGGTCTTTTATTTTGAGGTGCTTCGTAAAAAAGGCCACCTCTTGGTCTTGCGCCCGCAGCTGCAAATGCCAATTCCCCTGCGCCCATAGGCCCACTGGCAACAGCAACAACATAAACAGCAGCAAGCGCATCGGCAAACGGAGGGTTTGGTGCTAAATTAGGGATTTTTGTGAGGTGTATGCTTGCAGCTATAGGTTAGTGCTTTGTTTCGAAATAGGCTTTGCCGATTTAATAAGAAACCATTAGTTTTATAAAAACGTTTTCAGTGTATGAATATGAAATCTGAAAAGGAGAAGCTGATTGACTGGATTCGGATGGTAGATGACGAAACCATCATTGAGAAACTTAAACTGGTTAAGGATTCTAATGCTGAAAATGGCTGGTGGGAAGAATTGTCGGATGCTGAAATAGCTTCAATAGAAAGAGGATTGGCCGATGCCAAAGCAGGCAGAATCATTCCTCACGAAGAAGTGAAGAAGCGCTATGAGAAATGGCTATAGACCAAGAATGTTACTATGCATAATGAGGAGAAAATATAGGTTAGCCAAAATTTGATATGCGCTACACTAGTGGTCGGACGGCTCGAGTGCATTAGCAAATCTCTATGAGTTCAAGGCCATTTTACATCCCAAGGTTAGCCGTCAGACCACTTCCAAGGATTAACATGCTCCTGCCCATTTCCAAATCCCCGTCCATTTCATTAAATTGAGGTCGGTTTATTACCGAGTGCCTTCATCATGAAACAACTACTGCACAAATTTTGGAACAGCGAGTTCGGCGAAGTAAAGCCAACTTATCTGGGTTTGATTGGCGGTGCCATTCTTTTGATAGCACTGGTCTACGTTTCAGGAGAAGTATTGTTTGGTCTTCACCCCGATTCGGCACCGTTTAACCTTACCCATGTCTGGACTTTATTCACCAAGGGCGGCGATTTGCCTTCGGGTAGCACCAGCTTAAAACCGTGGTTTCCGCAATTGTGGGTAGGCTTGGCTTTGCTGTGTGTTATCATTCGCATTACGGTTATTGTAGCCAGCTACATCCAATCCAAAAAAGTGCTCGGCGAGCAGGCGTTTGCGCACTATTTTGTTACCTATTTTTCATCATTTGTAATTGCTACCATCGCTAGTTTTGCGCTGCTGTTTGGCATAGCGGGTATATTTCATGCCGCTGGCTATACGCTAACTGATAGCAACATAGCCCGCAATGCCTTTTTGGCCATCGAAGCCTGGACCAATGAACACATTCCCTCCTTGTTCAATGTCCACTCCTACTGGTTGGCCTTGGCAATTACCTTTAGCGTAGCTGCCTTGCCCAACTATGCGGTACACTGGCTGTGCCATCAGTCACGGTTTGTATGGTACGTGTTCCACCGTTGCCATCATGCGCCTGAGTTTTTACACCCGTTGGCAGCGCCGCCCGCCTACGCATTTGATTTTTTATTGGCGTTGCCATTCGGTTTGGTGGCACTTATCGTTTCTAAACTAGTATATACCGAGCCGCTGGTAATGGAGCTGAGCCTATACTATCTATTGGGCTATTGGCTCGAGATTTTCAACCACTCCATAGTGCATTATCAATTTGCCCGCACCAACTTCCTGGTGCGTCAATTGAGCCACTTTTACGGCGACCGTGGCGTGTACCACCTCATGCACCACTCTGCCAAAGATGGCGACCAAGTGATTAATGTAGGCGCCGGGCCCTTTATGATGTGGGACCGCCTTTTCGGCACCTACCGTGCGCCCTACGCTGAAGCGCCGCCGCTTGGCCTAACCAACACACCGACCATATCGCACAACCCCATGCGCATTATCTTTAGCGGTATTGTGCAAATTGCCTACGAGCTACGCATGAACAAAAGCTGGCGCATCCGTTTCAAAATCATCTTCGGCTCCATTTATTACAAACCGCCCATTACCAAGGAATTTTTGATATTGGATGAAGGCGAACCCATACTCAAACCTGTATTTGATGGACGGTAAGGAGCACGCCCAAGCCAGCCTAAAGCGGGCATTGCAAGGCAATGCCACCCCAAACATACGCGCGGTGTTGCTGGGGCTAAAACCCGATGGCCTATTTATAAGGTTTGTGCTGCACCGAGCCCCTGATGGTGAGGATACCGATAGCATTGGCATCATAACCACCGAAGTAATGGCCGATTACGACCACAGCATTATTGAGCACGACACATTAGTAGATTCAAATTCGCCAGCACCAGTGCTTATAGAAAGTATGCAGGGGTTGGATTTGGTGGTGGTATATGGGGGCTAGTAGTAAAGCCCCCATTCTGCTCATAGGCTATTTAAGCCCTATGTGCAGCAGGCGAGCAAATGCTTATACCATAAATAGGCACAAGTGAGAAATATAGTTGCACCTGATGGGGAAGGATTTTCTCGTTACGCTTATTTATCTTTGTTTAATGGCAAGCTGTAATGGCATAATCACTTCGCTTCATGCGTTAAAAAGAATGTTGGAACGAAGCATATCGGATACCGATATTGAAAAGGTGATTGCCAACGGTGAAATTATTAAAGAGTATGCTGACGATAAACCTTATCCGAGCTGTCTTATCTTTAAGATGATAGGTACTATACCAGTGCATGTGGTGATGGCAAAAAACGAATTAGGTGAATGTATTGTTATAACCGTGTACGTGCCAGATAACGATATCTGGTATGAGGATTTTAAAACCAAAAAAGTAAAACCATGACCTGCGTTATCTGTAAAACAGGCATTACGGAACAGAGCCACAAGAGTTTCATGCTTGAAAAGGGTAGTTCCATCCTTATCGTAAAAGATGTTCCTGCGCAGGTTTGCAACCAATGCGGTGAAGCCTATTTTGATGCCCCCGTTACGAAGGCATTGTATACGCTTGCTGAAAATTCTTTTAAAAGTGGTGCTGAACTGGAAATAATCAAGTTAGGCCCACTGGCGGCTTAGGTGTTCAAGTTTCCCCATTGTGGCTTAGGCTGTTTCAGGCCTGCTTGCAGCTAGTGCTAGTGCGGCATCTAAAGTTGGCATATAGTTTACGCGCCCTTTTCAATCATTATCCCCAGGGCCATAGAAGTCCAAAGTACCAGTGCTGCCCAATTTTTTAATGGGTTGGCTGTGCAGCGCGCTGGAATCTCCTTCCATGTATTTTATAAAGCTTTTCGTGAATAACGCTACGGCACTGTTATCTTCGGTAAGATTGTTCTGTAACTCATCCGCAAAAGCATGGTAAAACAAGCTATCGTTTCCAAGATTCGTAAAGCAATCAATCTGTTCATCGGATAGGCCCGACTCATAATGTGCGGGCACATATGTGTTGCTGGTAGTGTCATACAAATAATCGACTCCTTTAGAGTCCTTTATAAGCGCTATTTCTTCATGCGACTCCCACGATAAATCTCTTTCGAAAATGGGTCCGGCAAAGAAGCTATAGTTATAGGTAACGAATAATTCGTCATCAGAAGCGCTTGAAAAGGTAAACTTGGAATACATCTCTTGGTTGAGCGGTGTGCCCCAACCAAACAAATGCGACCGGTTAGGTATTTCCAAAACCAACAACACCTTACTATCCACTAACTTATAAAACCTATACGTATCCAAATAAATACCTGTGCCGCGGGTATACATTTGCCGAATAAAGAAGGTTTTGTTGGCACTTTGTATATTGGCCACGTTTAAATCAGGGTCGGAATAAAAGGTCTCGAAGTCTTCGGTATACAGTATTTCCCAACGCTGAGCCTTTTGCTTAGCTACTACCAAAGTAGCCGACCCTGAAACATGCGTAGCCAGTATTAAAGCTTCCGAACCGGCGTCGCTGTCTAGGTTTACCAACAAAGTTCTTAAAGCCCCAGCGGCTATCTTATTCGAATCAGGATTTATGGCATCAAACAATTGCTTAACAAGGCTGTCGTTTTCGGGAGTGGAATTAGCTGCGGCATGCTTTATGGCCTTTTCCATCCAATCGTTGGTTAAATACTGGTGCTGGCTCACCTCTTTTGGCGGATTGCTACAAGCAGTAAAAAGCAGTAAAAGAAGTAAGGCATAGAGACCATTTTTCATAAGTTGGGATGTATGGACAAGGAACGATATTTCGATGCAAAATAGTACGCATTCGTAAACTAAAACCAAGTAATCAGCACAACAGTTTGTGCAGTATCGCATGGTCATTACCGAAACCTAACCAATATCGGTTATCATTAGGTTAAGTTTCGCACCAACTGACTTTTATCAGCAAACCAACGCCAACCTTCCCGTACTTTTGGCACTTTGCACTATTACCTAATACCTTTATCGGCCATGGAAATTGACATTTTAAAAGTGGTGCTTACTTTGGCTGCCGGGCTCGTGGTGTTTTTGTATGCGCTCAATTTACTATCGGATAGCATGAAGGCCGTGGCCGGCGAAAAGCTGAAAAACTTTTTGGGCCGATTCACGCGCAATTTGTTTACCGCCATTATTTCGAGCACCATCGTTACTATTCTGCTCGACTCGTCGTCCGCCGTTATTATCATGACCATTGCTTTTGTGGGTGCGGGCGTGCTCACCTTCCGCCAATCAATGGGTATAGTAATGGGGGCCAACATCGGCACCACCATCTCGTCGCAAATAATTGCTTTCGATATTGGCGAGTGGAGCGCCCTGCCCATGCTGGTGGGTTTTGTTATCCTGTTTGTATCTAAAAAAGCCCGCCCCCAAGCCATGGGCAAAATAGTGTTCAGCACCGGCTTGTTGTTTTTTGGGCTATATGTAATGGGCGAAGCGGTGTCGCCGTTGAAAAACAGCGATGCCTTCGAGCGCTGGATGACCCAAATGGAAACCCCTTGGAAAGGCGTTTTTGCAGGTTTGGTAACCACGCTGGTCATCCAATCATCGTCGGCAACGGTGGGCATGGTAGTAAAACTGTCGCACGAGGGGCTCATAAGCCTGGCCGCGGGCATAGCCATTATGATGGGTGCCGAGTTGGGTACCTGCTCTGATACGCTCTTTGCCACCCTAGGGCAAAGCCGCTCAGCCATCAAAACAGGAATATTTCACCTCTTTTTCAATATAACCTCCATATTTATTGGCGTACTGTTTATCGGTGCGTTTACCAAACTGGTGCTCTGGCTTACGCCATCAGATGCTATTGCCCATCAAATAGCCCAAGCCCATATGCTGTTCAATATCATGGGGGTATTGCTGTTTTTGCCGCTCGTGGGTACCATCAACCGCCTGCTCGATGCGTGGCTGCCCGACAAAGTGCCCGTGCCGCAAACGTAGGTTTTTTGATGTTGGATGGTGGGCAGTGTAGGGACTGTATCGGATTGCAAATCCATGGCTCGTGGCGTTCGGATTATAAATCCGAATGGGCGGGGGGGGTTATGCATCCAGCTCTACCCGCTCTATTTCGGCAGCATTTACTGGTTGACCTTCTACAACTAAAATGGAGGAGTTGAGCACCTTAAGCTTCCGCAGTACAATGCCTCCTTTTAAGAATACTTTTACCAGCTGATAGCCCATGCCTGTTTCAGGAAGTGAAACTAGTTTATTGACAATACTGTCTGGAAGGTTGATTTTTGTGGTGCTCATTACTGTCCGTATTGTCTAGTAAACAAATGAGTGTTTTTGGAAGTTCCTTTTTCAAAATATACCTCCTCGCCACCACCACGCTGTTCGTTGGCAGTTTGCACTGTGCCGCGTTGCAGCATATCGTTATTAGTTGGCTGTATATAAAATGTCCACTTTACTATTTCTGTATTGGGTAATGCATAGCGGGCAATAGGGTTTATGCGATTGTTTACGGTGTGCAAATAATCTTCTAACGTGGTAGCAAAGCTGCCCGAACGCAAACATTTATTCACAGTATCGATTCTTTTATCATCATGATATGCTGAGATACGCACAAATACTTCTTGTCCATCTGCCTTTTCCTTAGGACTATCTATCGCACCCCTGCTCGTATCGGAGAAAGCACGTTCCATGACCATGCCTGTTGAGCTTGGAGGATGACGAAACACTTTCAATATACTCACATCGGCCATGGAAGCCTCTGAAAACATTTTAGAATAACCCTCAGTAGCCATTCGCCTTTCGTAGATACTGTAATCGCCTGCATCGAAAGCCAACTCAGAATTTAATACTATCATTATTTGCTTTGAATAGTAATTCCTTTTTTGAACTTCCACAATTTGATAACCCATTCCCGTCTCGGGCTGGTCAAGAAGCAGTTGGGTGTTGCTATTGTATAGACGGTAAAACATTAGACGAACTCTCTATTTTTTTTAGAACAATGGCAACAAAGTTGGCATAGTGTAAAATTTCATTCCTATCGAACCAACAGCAGACTATAGTTTGGTCGCTATTGATTGCACTGACCGTCAATTTAGGACCTCCACTTTTTAAAACAACAACCTCCCCAATCTTAAAATTTTCCATGAATAATACTTTTACTTTCATGGCAAATATAGCCACAAAATGGCTTTGCATGAAGCAACAACTAACTTTTGTAGCCAGTATTTACCAACATTATTTGCGCAAAATTACCCCGCACTTCCCTCCAATATCCTTATCCCCCCCTTCTGCTCGTAGGCTATTTCAGGCCTACGTGCAACTGATAGTGGTAGGCTATGCCTACTTTTCCGCCTTAGCGGAAACGAGGCAAGCAACGACGAACTACCAACATCTCACTTTCAGCCCCCGCAAGCACTAATGTAAAACCATTTATAAAATAAGTAAATATTGTTTTGCGGCACACCAATGATACAATAACTACTCTCCCCATTCTGCTCGTAGGCTATTTCAGGCCTACGTGCAATTGATAGCGGTAGGCTGCGCCTACTTTTCCGCCTTAGCGGAAACTGGTATGGGCAGCAGGGGCACCCTCCCTCGTCTCCAAACGCCATGGCAAATGCCACCGATAAAAAAGGGCCGCGCCTTGCGGCACAGCCCCTGCTATTATTTCCCTAAATTTGCAATCGCAACTGTTTGTCACCTGTCATCTGTCATCTGTCATCTGTCATCTGTCATTTCTCATCTGTCATCTCACCTCTAACCCTTGTCTGGCATATACCTCCATATTCCGTTTTGTAAGCAAGCTTGCCACTACTGCAACTTCCATTTCAGCACCAGCCTGCAATTGAAGGATGCCCTGGTGGATGCCATGCTGTTGGAGCTAGCCCAGCGCAAAGGCGAACTGGCCGGGCAAACCGTGGAGACCATTTACTTTGGTGGCGGCACCCCATCAATGCTCAATGAACAAGATTTGGGACGGATATTTGAGACCCTACACCAGCACTACACCGTTGCCGAAAACCCCGAAACAACCCTAGAGGCCAACCCCGACGACCTTACGCCAACGTACCTGAGCGCGTTGCGGCAAACGCCCGTAAACAGGCTTAGCATCGGTATACAATCGTTTAGGGATGCCGACTTGAAGTACATGAACCGTGCACACAATGCCCAAGAAGCATCAACTTGCGTGCAATTGGCACAGGATAAGGGTTTCGAGGCGCTGTCTATTGATTTGATGTATGGCATGCCCACCGCTACGGACAGCGATTGGGAAACGAACCTAAAAACGGCACTAGGGCTTAGGCCGCAGCACCTTTCGGCGTATTGCCTAACGGTGGAGCCGGGCACGGCGCTTAACCACATGGTAAAAAAAGGCACCGCCCCCGCCGTAGACGATGATGCGGCAGCAAGGCAGTTTATGATGCTTACCGAAATGAGCCAAGCAGCAGGCTATGAGCATTACGAGATAAGCAACCTGGCCCGCGATGGCCACTATGCCCGCCACAATAGTAGCTATTGGAAAGGCAGTCCGTTTTTGGGTGTTGGCCCGGCCGCGCACTCCTACAACGGGCAGCACCGCCGCTGGAACGTAGCGAACAACGCCAAATATGTGAAAGCAATTAATGCTGGCACAACATACCACGAAACGGAAACGCTAACCCGCAACGACCAGTACAACGAATACCTCATGACGCGCCTGCGCACCATGTGGGGCGTGCCTTTGACAGCCGTTGGCGCCCAGTTTGGGCAAGCCGCCCAAAAGCAACTATTAGCCGATGTGCAGCCGTTTATAAACGCCGGTAAAGTGGCCCTTGTGAACAACCACCTAGTGCTCACCGCCCCCGGCCGCCTAGTTGCCGATTCGTTGATTAGTGATTTGTTTTGGGTGTAGGGCGATATGCCAGTGTATCGGCAATTACATCTTCGGCCAATGCAAAAGAGAGGGTCATGCCGCTGCCACCCAGCGCATTTACAATGGTGGTAGTAGGGTTTACGGAGGAAACCAAGGCCGATTTACCGGGAATTTTAGCGTACACCCCTTGCCAAGTTTCGGCAATCTGCAGGTCTGGAATTTGCAGCAACCCACCCAGATAATCCAATATTAACTTACGGATGAGCACTTCGTCGAAGGGGTCGAGCTCTTGCGCGTATTGGTGCGAATCGCCGATGGTGATGCTGCCATCGTGGTGCTGGGCAGCCATAACGTGTATGCCATGTTGAAAATACGCTGGGTATTTCACTTCCATTTGTTGGCGCAGCGGTTGCCAGCTCTTGCAGGTTGCAAAAGCATCGTAAAATGCCAACGACAACGGCCCCACCACGGGCAAGCCCAGGTGCTGTTTTACAGGCGCAGTGCGCATCATTTGCAATTTGCAAATTTGGATGCCGCTGGCGCGGTGCTGTTCTGGAAACAGCCATTCAAAATCGGCACCACTGCAAACAAAAACGTGATCGAAATGATGGGTGGTACCTGATGCGGTAACGAGCTGGTTGGCAGCCACGCTTACCACGGGCGTGCTGAAATGAAAGTTGACTTGATGTGCGCGCGCAAGCCAATTTTGCACTTGGGGTATGGCCTCCCTAGGGTTTAGCAGCATTTCGGTTTGCGAATGCAAAGCCCCGCGCAAGCCATTTGCCTGCAACATGGGCGAAAGGGCTAAAGCTTCTTCGGCACTAAGCCATTGCAATTGGTAACCTTCAGCCGGGTTTAGGGTTTCGATAAATTCGTGCATCAACTCTTGCTCGCTTATTTCGTAGGCAGGCAACAAAGCCCCATGCTGCTGCAGCCACAGGCCAGTTTCAGAAGCAATTTGCTTCCAAGCACCTGCTGAACGCAAGGCCAACTGAAAATTGGCACCCGATTGACCCAGCGGCCAAAACATACCAAAGTTGCGCACCGAAGCCCCCACTGCCCTCGACGAACGCTCAAACACCGTTACTTGATGCCCTGCCATAGCCGCGGCTCTGGCCGTAGCCAAACCCACTATACCCGCACCTATAACTGCAATGTTCATTGTATCCTTAATTGGTCAAAACAATGGGTAACCACTCCCGTTTATGGTATTGGTGGCTGTTTTACTCTAATTCCAAATCCCTTTTTTCTATTTCCTTTTTTACTTCTGCTATTAATTGCTGTTCGGTAGGCAAATACAACTTATACTCACTAGCAATAATGGTCTGGTTGTCTTCAGGCAATGAAATTTTTACTACCGCATTGTTTTTATCGGCACAAAGCAAGATGCCGATAGTCTTATTCTCAAAGTCTCTCTTTTCGAACCGGTCGTAATAATTTACATACATCTGCAATTGACCAATATCCTGATGGGTAAGCTTGGTCGTTTTGATTTCGACAATCACAAAACATTGCATTAAGCGATTGTAAAATACCAAGTCGATAAAAAACTCATCGCCGTCAATATGCAAACGCTTTTGCCTAGCCACAAAAGCAAAACCATTTCCCAATTCAAGCAAAAAATCGTGTAAGTGGGTAATAATAGCTTGTTCAAGATCTTTCTCATAATAAGACGCCTCACGATGCAGTCCTAAAAACTCAAGATACATGGGGTCTTTAATGATTTCTTTAGCTGCAATAGGTTCCTTTTCGTTGCGCGCCACTGCAAGCACATTTTCTCTCTCGTTACTCATCAATAAGCGCTCCCAAAGGTTGCTGTATATTTGGCGTTCTAGCTGTCGTGTCGTCCAATTGTTTTTAATAGCCTCCGCAATATAAAACGCTCTTTTGTCGTCACTCTCAATCCGCATAAGCATTTTGTAGTGTGTCCATCCCAATTGCGAACGCAGTGCGTTCGCAATTGGGAATGTGCGGTAAAACTGTCGAAACAGCTCGATTTGTCGTTTCGAAAACCCGCTTCCGTACTCGGGCTCAAGTTGCTCAGCTATAAATTGGATAAGATACTGTCCATAATCGGCACGGTCTTTACCTGCTTGCTCTTCTTCAAAAATACGCTGCCCTATGTGCCAGTACATTATAGTGCGCTCATGGTCAACCAATCTAATAGCCTTATCTCTAGCACCATGGATTAGTACTTTTATGTCGGATACTATAGATTGACTGATAATCATGCTTTCGAAAGTTTATCTATAAAAGCTAAATCACTCCGCCCCGCCACTCACTATCCTCACCTTGGCATACTTCAGCATAATGCGCTTTTGGCCAATGCCGGCAAAAAACAGCGTGGCAATGCGGTTGTTGCCGTCGCCCTCTAAGCTCACTACTTTACCGATGCCAAACTTTTCGTGCTCCACTTCCATGCCCGGTTGTATGGTCTTCGGGTCGTCGGCTTTAAAGTCGGCCGATGGCGTGTGGGCCGCTGGGGTAAAGTTGGGCGTAGCTTGACGCTGTGCCGCGCCCGGGCGCTCGTACAACGATTTGCCCGGTGTCTCTTTGGTGGTGCGGGTTCCGCTGCGCTCCCAAGGGGTATCGGGGCCGCTGGTAGGCTCAGCACGGCGCACTTTGTGGCCAATAAACTCCAAATTCTTTTCGTCCAACTCTTCAATAAAACGGCTTGGCTCGCTATATATCAAATTGCCGAAACGGTAGCGCTGCAGCGCATAGGTTAAGAAAAGGTGACTCTTGGCCCTCGTAACAGCCACATAGTACAAGCGGCGTTCTTCTTCCAACTCTTCTCGGCTATTCACGCTCATTTGGTTCGGGAAAAGACCTTCCTCCAAACCTACCGCAAACACGCACTCGAACTCCAAACCCTTCGCTGAGTGAATACTCATTAGCAATACGCGGTTGGTATCGTCCTTGTCGCTTTCAGTGTCGGTAAGCAGCATAATGTCTTGCAGGTAGGTGCCCAAACTGCGGTCGCTCACGGTTTCGCCCTCGGCTATTTCGTCGCTTTCGCTAAACTCCTTTATACCGTTCAATAGCTCCTGTATGTTCTCGTAGCGACTAATGCCCTCCACGGTTTTGTCGGTATACAGCTCCTTCATAATGCCCGTATGCTTGGCTATATGGCTGGCCAAGTCGTAGGCATTCATGGTTTGCAGCATGGTCGCAAAACTCTTAATCATCATTACAAACTCCTCAATCAAGTTCTTGGCCCTGGCATTAAAATCGGGCTGAAACTGTATGGTGCTCAATATGCTCCATAAGTTGGTACCGCGCTCCGAGGCCAGCACCGTGGCCCTATCCAGCGTGGTATCGCCAATGCCGCGCGTGGGGTAATTAATGATGCGGCGCAACGCCTCTTCATCATTGTGGTTTACCGTTAGTTTTAGGTACGCCAAAAGGTCCTTAATCTCTTTGCGCTGGTAAAACGACAATCCGCCAAACACCTTGTAAGGGATGTTTTGCCGGCGCAGGGCTTCCTCAAACGAGCGGCTCTGGGCATTGGTGCGGTACAGTATCGCAAAGTCGTCGCTACGCAAGTGCAGGCGCATTTGGTACTCAAATATGGTATCGGCCACTATGCGGCCTTCCTCGTTATCGCTCACCGCCTTTACCACCTTAATCTTGTCGCCGCCTTGGCGGTTGGTCCAGATGGTTTTGGGCAACTGGTTTTTGTTGAGGGCAATAATCTGGTTGGCAGCCTCTACAATATGCGTGGTGCTGCGGTAGTTTTGCTCCAACTTAAACGTCCGCATATCCGGGTAATCCTTCTCAAAATTGAGGATATTCTGAATATCGGCACCGCGGAACGAGTAGATGCTCTGCGCATCGTCGCCCACCACGGTTATGTTCTCGTGCACAGCAGCCAATAGCTTGGTAATCAAGTACTGGGACAAGTTGGTATCTTGATACTCATCCACGAGTATATAGTTGAATTTGTGCTGGTACTTGTGCAGCACCTCGGGGTGCGTGGCCAGCAATTCGTACATCTTAAACAGCAGGTCGTCAAAATCCATAGCACCGCTCTGGAAACACTTTTTGGCGTACAGGGCGTATATCTCGGCTATCTTCGGGCGGCCCGATTGGCTGTCGTCGCTCACCAAATACTTATCCTCCCGGTATTTCTGCGGGCCAATCAGGTTGTTCTTTGCCGCCGAAATACGATTGAAAACCGTTGAGGGTTTATACAACTTATCGTTCAGCTCCAGCTCTTTTACAATCTGCTTTACCACGTTTTTGCTATCGCTGCTATCGTAAATGGTAAAGTTGCTGGGGTAGCCAATTTTGGTGGCTTCCTGCCTCAATATGCGCGCAAAAATGCTGTGAAACGTGCCCATCCACACATTACGCGCCTCGCCGCCAATTACGTGCTCAATGCGCTCACGCATTTCTTTGGCCGCCTTGTTGGTAAACGTAAGCGACAGGATGCGGAACGGGTCCACCCCTTTTTCGATCAAATGGGCAATGCGGTAAGTAAGCACCCTGGTTTTGCCAGAGCCCGGCCCGGCTATTACCATTACAGGGCCACTGGTATTGGTTACAGCCTGCCGCTGTATGTCGTTCAACTCATCCAAATAATTACTGCGCATAGGCGTAAAGATAGGGAAAAGTCGATAGCTTGCCTCGTTTTAAACGAGGGTCCATGCATGCCTCGCCTCAGGCGATGGGTCGATAGTCCACGGAAAAATTGCTACCGATTGCTGTAAAAAACAACTGCTTGCTATCCGTTGTAAATGCTACGGATAGCCCTTGGTTTGAACCTCTGGTTCACCGCTCGGGGCATGGCGCCCCCACGTAGGCCATCATGAATACAAACAGCACCTCGGCAACTATTTATACTAATTTACTACCCGATTTTATTTCTCGCAAATATAAACTCCATTTATTTTTATGTAAAAATGCAAGTGATTGAGCGTGAGGGAGATTGTTTTTTTGGGGGGGATTACGACTGAATTAATTGCCAATCGCGTTCTTCCAGCCGTTGGCGGATGGCATCGGGGTTTACGCCTTTGTTGCAGTAGCCGCGTTTTATCAAGTTGCCTTCGGTATCGCATTCGCGCAACTCGAATAGCAGGTTTTCCCAAGTATCGGTAATGATGAGGTGTACTAAATCGTTTTCCATGGTATAGGCATCAAAACGCTGGCCTACCCTGAAACCGAACTTCGGTATCGGGCTAGCTTCCGGGAAGCGCTTTAGGGCGGCGTATTCGGCGGCGGTCATTTGTTAGTAAAAATACTAAAAAATCTAGTTTCCGTATTGTTTTAGTGTTTTCTTGTTGCGGGTGTTTTACTCATCAGCTATTTGTTTGCTTTTGGCTATTTCAATAGCCTTATGCAGTTTTTCTTCCAAAAGCTTCATGCTAGGCAATTGCGTAAGGTATTCGGCTACTTTTATGTTGCTCTGGTTTAGCTGCAAAAGCTCTATATGTTCTTCGTTTTTCGATGCACATAGGATTAAACCAATAGGTTTGTTTTCACCTTCTATCGTTTCATACTTTTCTAGCCACCTCAGGTACAGTTCCATTTGCCCTTTGTAGCCTGCCTCAAATTTTCCAAGTTTCAAATCAATGGCTACCAAACATTTCAACCTGCGGTGATAAAAGAGCAGGTCAATATAGTAATCATCATGGCCAATAGTGATTCTTTTCTGCCGGGCCATAAAGGCAAAGTCGGAGCCCAACTCTATAATGAACCGCTGTAGCTCTACCAATATGGCACTTTCTAAGTCTTTTTCGCTGTAGGTATCGCTTAAGCCTAAAAAATCAAGTAGGTATGGGTCTTTAAATACTAAATCGGGACTTAGCTGTTTTTCTTTCTGCAGTTGGTTTAAATCGTTTTGGATAGTGAGTTCTGGCTTTTTGCTGATGGCGGTACGCTCGTACAGCATGGAGTTGATGCGCTCCCTAAACGTGCGAACGCTCCATCTTTCGTGTGCACACATTTCTATATAAAATGCCCGCTTTATAGAGTCTTCTATCGGGATAATGGCGATAATATGTGTCCAGCTCAATTGTCGTATCACTGATACGACAATCTCTTGGTCAGGGAAAACCTTGGCGAACTGCATCATTCTACGTAGGTTCTTCTCCGAAAAAGCCGCTCCGTAATCTACACTCAACTGTCTCCACAGTGTAGAGACTATTTCCTTGCCATATAGTTCGGTCCTGTCTTTTCCCGCAACTTCGTCATTAATGCGTTTCCCTATTTGCCAGTAAAGCATACTCATGGCTGAGTTTACAGCTACGGCTACTTGTTGCCGGCTTTGCTCAATCAGCTCCTTTACTTCGTTGTATAGGGGTTTGATTGGTTGGGGGGCTGGATAAAAGTCTTTTGCACTCATGGCTTTTCCGTTTCAAACAAATGCATTGGGCGTACCACACTTTCCATTACATTATTTAATTTTCTCCATTTCCCCCACAATTTCCTGCGTCTTTACACTCACCGTAGTTACCCGCTTTAGCAAATCGATTACTTGCGCTTTGTAATCGGCGAAGCGGTAGGTGTTAAATTTTTCGGCTATGGTGGGGTCTTTGGGTGTTTTTTCCTTGTATTGGTCCAGTATCCATTCTAGCGCGCTGCGGTTGCCCAGCTTGTACTGCCAAGCGGTGGCGGGTATGCCAAGTAGGCTTGTGGCTTCATCTAAAATGATTATGCCCGAATCCTTGTCAGCTTTTAGTTTGGCTTTGGGCTTTTTGATGTCTTTGTCGGTGGCTTCTTTTAGCGCAAACGGCTCTACGGTTTCGTAGTTAATGTGCAGGTCCATTAGGGTTTTGCCCCAATCGCGCCACTTCGCAAAGTCATCATAGAACGGTATCCGCGGAAACTCACGCTTTAGGTTCTGCTCGTACTTAGTGCGGTAGGCGGGGTTGTGCAGCACGGCATAAACGTAGTGGAAGATGTCTTCTTTGCTTATTACCAGTCCGTAGGTTGCCGCTGGCTCGTGGAATTGTTGAGCTTCATTGCTAGTAAGGTGCGGCTGCTCAAAACCTTCATCTGGCAAAAAGCCTGTACTAGCCACGGCTGCTATTTCCGTTTCCTTTACCGCTGGTTGGGCTTTGTAGTATTTGCAGAATTGTTGTAATCCCCAGTCGGTGATGTTTTCAATGCGGTTGCCCTTTGCATCGAAACGATGCAAAGGAAGGCATTGGCTATCACCTGTAAAATGTAGGTCTATAATGCCATCGGAACCTAAGCAATGAAATCCCTTAAGATTGCCTGGTGAATTAATTGCAATGTATTTATTGCGGTTTTGAAAGGAATGAATATCAAACCATTGGTAAGTTCTACCATTAAAATGCCTGTCTAAATAAAGGATTTGGTTAAAGTATGGCCTATATGCAGCCTTAATCATTTGTTTGTTATCAAACTCTTTCTTTATTCCCCTTTTAAGATAGGTCTCCAGATCTTCATCCCACTTAATTAATTGCTTCTCTTTGTAGTCAGCATTCTTTAATGTTTGTTGATACTTCTCAACAAAGAATTTTATTTTTTTCTCTAATCCGTTTTTCTTTAAATCATATACCCATTCATCTTTTTGAGTAGCAACTCCGCGGGAAAAATTCTCAAATATTGCCTTGCCCGCCTTCCCCGCTTTCACGTCTTTATCCATCAAAGGCAGCAACGTTTCAAAGTCATTATCCGATTGGTTAATCCAGTTGTTCTTTTTATCGGGGATAATATTGTCAAAAGGTATATCCTGTAGTTTATGCTCAAATATCCAAGTCAGTTTATCTTCCTTCAGCATATAGTCGTCCAAGGCATGATAGCTTATCCTGCATCTGCCTGTTCGGTTTTCGTCTTTGCGCACCAGTAGCATAATGGCTACGCCAGTCTGTATGCCAAATACGTTGTGGCTGGTGCCCGCTATTTTCGGGTTGGCCCGCACATCGCTTTTGGTATCGAGTATATAGGCAAAGTCAAACTCATCTTGTATACATTTCCTAAACCCGTCAAACGCCCTACTATCAATAAATGAGCGGTTGGTAATAAAGGCAATGATGCCGTTGTTGTCCAACCTATCCATCGCCCAGCGGTAAAAGCGGGTATACATATCATACACTACAATTTGGTTTTGGGCAGTGCCATCTTTTATGTAGCTATCCTTTATCCGCTGGTCAATAATCTTATAGGCTCGGTTCGCATTCTGGAAGTTGTAGTTCTCTTGTTTAGCATTATAAGGCGGGTTGCCAATAATTACCGAAATCTTGCGGGCATTTTGGTCTTTAATCCGTTCCGCATTTTCAGCCGTTACGGCAAACATGTCGGTTTGCTTACCCTTGTAGCCAAAGCCCATATTATCCAGCGTATCTACAAAGCACAACCGCTTGTACTCACGGTATTCCTTCATGCGCTGCTTGTAGGTAAACTCAATATTGAGGTTAGCAATATAGTAGGGCAATATGGCTATCTCGTTGGCATGTAGCTCATTGGTGTATTTATACTCCAGCTTATCCTTGGGCAGGTAATCAATAATATCGCAAATAAAGGTACCGGTGCCTGTGGCAGGGTCCATTATCTCCACGCCCTTATCGCCTAGCATTTTGCCAAAGTGCTTGTGCAACAGGTAGTCGGTGCTCTCTATCATAAAGCGCACTATCTGGTTGGGTGTGTACACCACACCTAGGCGGTCGGCAGCTTTGGGGTTGTAGCTTTTGTAAAAGGTTTCATACACCACTTTCAGGAAAAACTGCTTCTCATGGTGGTCGGCAATGGCAGCGGCCCGTGCATTTATTACTTGATAATAGTGTTGGATGGCAGCTAAAACGGTACGGCGGGTAGTACCTGTAAAAAAGGTATCGAGCACCTTCTCTAATTCCCGGGCAATGTTATTCTCGCGGTGGAAGTGCGATTCATCGAACACGGTATTGAAAATATCCGCCGTAAGAATGTGCTGAATCATCATTTCGCGCACATCATCTAGCGTTACCTCTGGGTTAATGCTCTGCTTGCACAGCTCCCAAAAAGCGTTGCGGGCACTTATATACTTTGGGTTGCCTTTTTCTTGCGCCATGATGTTCTCGCGCAGGGCAGAAGTAACCTTAGGCACATCTTCTTTAAAGCGCTCAATAGCTACATAAAAATCCTTTATCTCCTGCCGAACGAAATTGACGAAGGCCAGCAACAGGCGGTCAAGCTTCTCGGCATCTTTCATATTTATGCGCATCACCTCATGCCCTTCTTGATAAAGAACGGCAGTGCGGCTATCCTCAAATAAGATGTTATCCTTCGGGTAGTTTTTGGCGAATTTCTTGGCTATCTCCTCGTCAATATCGTCGGCCTCGTCCTTCGCTTCCCAGTAGCCCCAATCCAGTTGCAACGAATCGCGAACAGTGCCGTCGGGTGTAATGGTCTTTTTGCCCACCTTCAGCGAAACCTCGGCTACCAGTATATGCCCCTTTTGCTTGGCGTATTTGTTGAGCAAATTGAAGAACGCTGAGCGTATGGCGGTTTCTTTGCTGGTGCCGCCATAATGGATGTTGTCTTCAATCTCTTTGTAATACTGCTGTATGGTAAATACGCTCATGCCCTAGGTGGTAATAATGGTGCGCCATGAAATTAAGCAAAAAATACATAAAGATACTTGGCGCGTGGGGCTAATGAATGTACCAAAAGATGTTTGCGTTTTCGACGGCAAAGAGGGCTGGCAAAGTAAGGTTTGGGGGTGGTGAGCGCACAACACGGGCAGCCCAGCGATAAACTTAAACCACTACCCAACTTGAGCACAGCGGTAAGTATAGTTTAGCACATCGTCGCAAGAAGATTCCTCGCGATCTCGCCCAAGGCGAGACGGAATGACAGACGGGGTAAAAAACATAACTCGCTCCCCTCCCTGCCTGCGGCAGGCAGGATTCGCACGGCCAGTGCAGCGCGGGCAAAAGAGCCCGTCCTGAGTCTCGTTTCAAACGAGATCGAAGGAAGGGGGTAGGGGGTGGTTAGCACGCAAGACGAGCAGGCCCACGCGCGCACCCTTCGTCAGGCTCAGGATGACATGCCCTTCGTCTCGTTTCAAACGAGACAGGATGACATGCTGGCTAAAGCCAAAGAAGTGACCGCAACCGCCTACTCAAACGCCTTATAGCGTTTTTTCACCGATTCGCTTTTTTCTTCGCGCTTAATGGTTTCCAGTGCTTTGGTTAGTGTTTCTAGCACGGCCGTGTATTCGGCGCGCTCGTTGGGCGTGAGAATTACGCCGCTGCGGTCGGCATCTTTGGCGGCTGCATCTTCGGGGGCCAAAATCAATCGGTAGGCCTCTATTACGTTGTAAATGCTTTGTGCGGCGGCATAACGCTCATACCAGGCCTCGGCATATTTGGCAAAGGCTTGCAAGGTAGGCAGGGCGGTTTTCATGGCCGCGGGCTTTTGCAGCACCAAAAAGTCGCCATAGTCGTTTAGCAAAGCGTAGCGGTTGTAACCCGCCGCCAGTGGCAATTGTGTTTCGTAAAAGTTTTGGTCTTCGGCATTGCCTTTAACGGCAAATATATACGATATGGTGGTCATCAAATCGCCATTGCGCTCGTTGCGCAAGCCAGCGGCCAACTTGTAGGCCAGCTCATCGTCCACTATCATTAAAGCCTCTAAGGCACGGGCGGTGGTGGCATAAAAACGTTGGCTCACCACTATGTCGTTAAAAAACCCAACTAAGCTTTTGTCCTCCAGCTTATCCAGTTTTTGTATGGCCTCGGCAGCCACATCGCTCTTAGGGTCGTTTTGGGCAATTCCTTTAAGCATTTCCACCACTTTGGCATAGTCGGCTTGGCCGCTTTCAATGGTCATTTTATTTATGGCCACTTTACGTATGTTCCAAAAAGGGTTGGCAAGGGCGTCATAAAATACCTCTTTGGCACCGGGCTCGTCATACTTTTTGCTTAGGGCAATCAATGCGTCGTATTGGTCGCGGTAAGTTTTGCCGTTTTTGTATTGGTAGGCATACTCCGCCACCGATAGCTCGTCTTTAATAACGGCAGGCAAGGTGTGTGTGGCATCAAACACCACCAGCAGCGGCATTTGCTTGGTGCGTACCTCTAGGTTTTGTTCGGCATCTTCAATTACAAAGCTTAAGCGGTCTACCCGGTCGGCATAGTGCACATCCACTTTCACGGGTATGCGGTAAATAGGGCGCTCTTCGTTTTGCTGGGTCTGTTTCACGGCAATTTTATAAAGGCCCCTTTCGGCATCAAAGCTACGGTTGAGCTCTAGCACCGGGTGGCCAGGCTTCGTAAACCACTGATTGAAAAACCAGTTCAAATCTTGGCCCGTGACCTGCTCAAAAGCCAAGCGCAAGTCGTTTATCTCTACTGCGGTATATTGGTGGGCATTTAGGTACAGTTTTATGGATGCAAAAAAGGCCTCGTCGCCTATATAATCGCGCAGCAGGTTTAGGGTAAGGCCCCCTTTGTTGTAGCTGTGCGCATCAAACATATCCTCCCTACTGTCGTAGTAGAAACGTATCAGCGGCACCTGTTTCGTTTTCGATTCGCCCAAGTAGCCCAACCACTCGGTGTAGCGGTGCGCTTCGGCCTCTAGCTTGCCATATTTATGCTCTATCCAAAGGTATTCGCCGTAGTTGGCAAACGATTCGTTCAACGGCAAATTAGACCACGACTCGCAGGTAAGTAAATCGCCGAACCATTGGTGAAACAACTCGTGTGCAATTATCGATTCGTAGTTAAGGTCTTCCAACTCTTTTCGGGTGCGTTGCAAGCCATCAAAATATACGTTGGCAGTAGTGTTTTCCATAGCACCCGACACATAGTCGCGCACCACAATTTGCGAGTATTTTTCCCAAGGGTAGTTAAAGCCCAACTTGGTACTGAAAAACTCCAGCATTTCGGGCGTATTGCCAAATATATCGCGGGCATACTCTTCGTAGGCTTTTTCTACATAGTAGCTTACTTCCATACCGCGCCACTTGTCGGTTACCTTGGCAAAGTCGCCAATGGTCATCATAACCAAGTATGGGGCATGGGGCAATTTTTGACGCCAGTGGTCGGTGCGGGTGCCGTTGCCGTTGTTTTTTGAGGAAATTAATAAACCATTCGAAAGGGTAATATACCCGCTATCGGCGGTTATGAATAGGTCCTGCGTCATGTTTTGGTTCGGCCTATCAATAGTAGGAAACCAGCAAGAGCTGCTCTGGGTTTCGCCTTGAGTCCATATCTGGCGGGGTTTGCCGGGTTCGTTGCCAGTAGGGTTTATAAAATATAAGCCTTTGTCGCTAGAAATGGCCGCACTGCCGCCAGCCTCTAGTTCATTGGGCTTGGCGGTATAGTCTACAAATACCTTTACGGTATCTTTGGCGGTAAACAACCTAGGCAGGCGAATGTGTATTTGGGTGCTATCGTAGGTGTATTTGAGGGCCTCTTTTTTGCCTTTTTCAAGCAAGCTCACCTCTTTTATGTCAAAGCCCCTTGCATCGAGCACCAAGCTATCGGTAGCATAAAACCAAGGCAACAGGGTTATTTCGGCTTTGCCAAACAAATATTGCTTCTCGTAATCGAAACTAACCTCTAGGGTAGTATGTATCAAATCGAACGCTTTGGTTTCGGTTTCTTGATAGCCCAAGTGCGCCGGCTTTACCAATATCTCGTCAAGTGCCACGCGGCGTGGGTCGTTGGCATCGGCAGCGGTGTCTTTGGCAGTTTTACAAGAGCCAATCAATAGCCAAACGGCTAGCCCTAAAATTAAATGAAACTTATTCATAGTGAGGAATGAAGCATAATAAACACCCTAAAGGAACATACCATAGGGCAAGCGACAAAAATAACCATAATTTTGTGGAGATTAATGTACCAATGTGCTGATGTACCGATGTACCGATTGAAATTGTACAATTTATTGAAGCAGTCTTGTGTCGTGTGTCTAAAATCTTGTGTCTAGTATGTATAAAGTAAAAGTAAACGGAGCCGCTGAATACGCCATTAACCGCGATAAGGAAACCTTTGAGCTGGATGGTAAAAGCGTTGAGTTGGATATTGTAAGCACTGGCAACGATGCTTACCATATATTGCACGATAATAAATCGTACCGCATTAGGGTAATTGAGGTAAATACCGCCGAAAAAAAACTGACCATACGCGTAAATGGCAATGATTACAACCTAGAGGTTAAAGACCGCTTTGATGTATTGCTAAACCAACTGGGTATGAGCAACTTGGCGGCGAGCAAAATAAACGACATAAAAGCCCCTATGCCGGGCCTAGTACTTAAAATAAACGTAACCGAAGGCCAACACATAACCAAAGGTGAACCCGTATTGGTGCTTGAGGCCATGAAAATGGAAAACGTGCTCAAAGCTCCCGCCGATGCGGTGGTAAAGGCTATTAAAGTAAACATTGGCAACCCCGTTGAAAAAGGCCAAGTGTTAGTGGTGTTAGAATAAGAGATATTCGCTTTGAAAAAAAGGCCCGCGCATCAATGATGCGCGGGCCTTTTATATTTTGCGGGGATTTGTTTCGGGTATTACAACCTGCTAGTGCCGCCTGCGCCTTCTTCAACTGGAGCGTCCTCGCCTTGTTTCACTTGTTTAAAGTTGAACACTAAGGTAAAGCGTAAGGTATTATCCAACGGGTTGCGTTGCGCCGAGGTTGGTATTAAGTAAGAGAAATCTAGGCCAAATACGCTGTAGCGCAAACCCAAACCAGCCGAAAGGTAACGACGATTGCCTTTGGTTGGGGCTTCGTGGAAATAACCAACACGCACAGCAAACTGCTTATCGTACCAGTATTCGGCACCTACGCCAATGGTAAACTCTCTAAATTCTTCTTTAGCGCCACCTGGGGCATCGCTAAACGAGCCAAAAATAGCACCTGGCACCGACTTGTCTCTCCATGCTTGGGTAGAATCTGATGGGTCAGGAGTTGGCACTAGCAATTTGTTCACGTCGGCGGCAAGGGTAAAAGAGTTGTGCTTATCAATATCAATAGAGTAAGCCAAACCAAGGCCCATATTCATGGGTATAAAATCTTTACGAGCCGAGTTGGTGTACGATATTTTGCTGCCCAAGTTTGAGAACACCAAGCCCACCGCCAAATTTGATTTACGGTCTTTTATCTTAATATCGGTATTGTAGTAGAAACCTATATCGGCAGAGGCTGCTATACCTGGGTTAATGCTGGTGCCGCCTACACTTTGGCCGCTAGCCAAGTTTGAGTAAATAAAGCGCAAAGTAATACCGGTTGAGAAGCCTTTGGCAAGGATACGCGAATAGGTGCCGTCAATGGCAAACTCGTTGGGGCGGAACTGTTGTAGGTTGTTGCCGCTGGCATCGGTAAACTGTATTTGGCCCAACGAAAAATAACGGATGCTCATGGCCACGGCCTGCATCTTGTTTATCTTGTAGTATCCTGTTAGGTGGGCAAGGTAAATGTCGTTTACCAAAGAGCGCAACCAAGGAGTGTAGCTCATGCTTACTCCAAAAGTTTTACCATCGTATTCCTTATCGCTCTTAGTATCGAAGGTTTTGATAAAGGCCAACTTGGCTGGGTTGTGAAACGTGGAGTTCGGGTCGGGGCTGGTAGCTATACCTACATCGCCCATACCGCCTGCGCGGGCATCGGGTGCAATACGCAAAAACGGAACAGCGGTAGTAAGCGCATTTACAATGTCGCACTGTGAACTATTGAGGCCAGAACAGTTATTTTGAGCCGATGCTACCAGCGAACCAGTAAGCATAAGGCAGACAAAAAGTAATTTCTTCAGGGTGATTTTCATTGAGCTTGGTTCAAGATTAACGCAAAATTACCAATTTTTCGGTTTGATGCACAGGTGAACATTCTTCAGTACGCACTTCGAGCCTGTATACGTAAGTTCCATTGCTGAGGTTCATGCCATTTTCAGTTTGTCCGTCCCACTCCAAATCATCTATTCTAAAGCCTGGGCTATCAATTGTTTTTGTCAATTGCTTTACCAAGCGACCGGAATAATCGAAAATTTTCAAGTCTACAAACAGTAATTCTCCGGGTTTATTGTGCTGAAATTGAAATTTAGTTGAGTAATTAAACGGATTAGGGTAATTAAATACATCCTCCAAAGCTAAGCAAGGATTGGATGCAACTACAAATTCGGTATAGTCTTCAGCCGAATTGTTATGCACATCCCAAGCCTTAGCAACTACTTTGTAGCGCCCGTCGGGTAAATTAAACAACGGATAACGGGCATATCCGCTCCTAAAATCATCCGTATTAGATTCGTAGTAATCATTGAGCACGTAGGTGTTGCGCGTATCCTCGTTCATTACAGCCACCAAATCGTGGCCAATGCCGTTGCCTACGGTATTAATGCCGCTTACATCATACAGTTTCACCAAAATTTCAGGGTTGGCATCGGTTATACCGCCCATCCTGAATTTCTCGTCGTTCATAAACACCTCAATATCCGGGCCTTTGGTATCGGCTACAATATCGGTAGCGGTGCCGCCAACATATATATCGGCTTGGTAGCCATGAGCATCTATTTCTCCGTTCTCGGCATAGTAGCTTATTTTGCCGTTACCATAATTATAGGCAATGTCTTTAGGCACTATAAACGTGAAGGTAAATTTTCCTTCTTTAACACTGGCCTTGCCCCTAAATATAATATTGTTCTGTACATCAAAATCGGTTTTGTTGCTACCGTTTGAGTTAGCAAGCGTAACGTAAGTAACGGGCTTATCGAAAATAGTTGGGTATACCACACCGTTGAAACTGGTCATTAAAGCACCGCTGGCTTCGCGCACCTCCCCACTAATGGTTACCATTTGCAAGGCCTTCAAAGTGTCGGTTTGCGTAGACACTGAGTGCGAATCTATTTCGGTAGTAACAACTTCATATTTAGGGTAGGCCAATGTTAACGAAGGGTCGCCGTAAAGGCCAAACTTGCGGTCGTTTGTTACATCGCTGCTGGTGGCGGCGGTAGCGTTTTTGGTAAGCATTACCACTTCGCCAATGGTAGGAAAACGACCATTGTATTGGGCAAACAAATTGTTGAGAAAATTTCGGTTGGTGCGCTCATTGGCACTGGAGTACACCAAGCGAGAAGTGCTTACCGCCGCTATGGCTCCACCTTTCGGGTTCAGTACAATTTCTTCTCCGGCTGAAAGCCTAGCGGGGTCATCATAGCGCGTAAACTCACAAGTAGCCGTTACAAACAGCGGCATGGCATCATAGTTATCCCACGAGCGAATGTCATCGATAGTTAAAACCCTTTCTTTTGCCCACCCAATAGGCCCGCCATGGCCGGTGTAGTTCATCATCAGGCAGCCATTAAACATTTTTGCGTTTATGGCATCATTTACGCCTGGGTAGCGCAATCCAGCCGGGGTTGATTCCTTTTGGTATGCGTCTAGGTATATTTTATCAACGTTGTATACTGGCACGCGTGTAGCAACATTGCGCGTGTGCCCTTCCGAGTCGTTAAGGTGTATATTAGAGTCTTCGTCATCGCCTATAAAAGCTAAGTTGTTGCGCCAGCTGCCAAAGGTTACCAAGCTCTCGTAGTGTATTACCTTGTCAACCATGGCATTGGCTTGTTCCGAATTCCTAACTGGAAAACGGCCCACCGCAATATCCAAGGTATGGTTTGCTGCTGTAATTGATCCTTCATTATCGCCCAACAAGGCAAAATAGTCATCGGTTGCAAAGTTGTTCACTTGGTTTAACGATTCTCTTGATTGATAAGTGGGTATAACCGTTTCGGTACTGAACTCCTTGCCTTTGTAATCGAAGCTCGCGTTGCCAAACAACAGCAAATATTGGGGTAGCTCGGTAGCATTGCCATTGGCGTTTAGGTATAGCATGCGCATAAAATCGCGAATGGCAGACATATCAGGCCTACCACTCGAAAACTCATTATACACTTCCTCTAACGATACTACTTGAACATACAGGCCACTCTTGGCAGAGCGATACTGGGCAAAACGCTCAGCCTCGGCGCGCAGCGCTGGGGTTACCACCACAATCATATCGGGCTGGCTTAGGCCATGCAGGTTTTGGTTGGCAACAGAACCAACTGGGTTTGGCGCAGGAAATGAGCCCGTGGTGCTAAACACAACGTACTCGCGTAGCTGGTCGCTGTTGGCTGCAAATTTCAATTGGCCCGAAGTATTGGTATACGGCTGGTTTAGGGCATTGGTTGGGTCTGTTACATCCCAAATTAAAGTATTGCCCGTTCCCCCCTGAAGCGTAAACTCAGCCACATTGCCAGCTCCTACCACCCTACTATCGCGGAAATTGAATGCCGTGCCCGCAAACACCAGATTACGGCGTGCCTGCACCTTAATGTAATTTAAATAGCCTTCTGCCGACGACGAAGTATTGCCAAACAACACCTCAACATTCAATGCTGGGCTGCTTAGGTTTATTGTACCATCGCCCAAGCCCTTATTGCCATAATTCGGATAGCTTCCATTACCAACATTGCCAATATTAAAGCTTGAAATGTTTTGACCATTAGCTTTTACATTTACGGTGCTGGCATTGTTTGCAGAGTTTGCGGCAAACTCGGTTGATATTTTTACCGGCTCGGTAGTTACCACATTCGGTATATTAAAACTAAAGTTTCGGCTAGTAATGCTAAAGTTGAAAAACTCACCGAACCACTCCCTGCCAGCAGAGCCAAGGTTTTTCTCTTCCAACTCATATTGCTGCAATTCGTCGAAAGTACTTGTGGTAATATTAGCCGTGCCCGATGATGCGACATTGGTGTTGCGCTTGCCATTACCTTGCCCTACGGTTATAAAGTAGTAGTTAGCATCGGCATAAACGTTCATTTCATAGTCAAACAAATTAGCTGCTGCATCATATTTCCAGATGCTTGGCCCTTCGGCATAAAACAAAATATAATCGCCTTGATCAAATTTTCCATCGCTCTCGCCAACTACCAAAATCGGGTTTTCTACCAAATCATCATGGCGGTTTACGCTATTCAACTCAGGTAGCATGCCACCACCATTGCCGTATATGCTTATTTTCCTTGGGTCAATATCATCGGGGTTGATACCCAACGATTGCAAAAGTTTGTAATCGATTTTATGCACCCCAGTTTGCCCTACCGACATTTTATACCAGCTACCCGATGACAATACCGAACTGGGAGCAGAGCCACCAACTAGCGCAGTTGATGAAAATAGGGCAACAAAAAGTATGGAGATGGTAATAAACTTCACAGCGGCGCGTTATTTTAGTCAAAAATAAAGTAATCCCAATTTTTTTTTAGCTTTGACTCCTTGTTTTTACTTTACGTTAGTAATTTGAATGCTGGATAATGAGTTATTGCAAAGAGAAGCTATTATGCTTTAAAGTTGCAAACTAGAACGCTGCCAGAGCAGAAATATTATCAAACTTGCTAAATTCTGTTCTAAAAGCAAACGAGTAAAGCCAAAAATGTTGATCAGCTTACCAATTTACTAATAAACCAATCAACTAATACGAAGGTTCGATGTATCGCATAATATTATTTTTCCTGGCCACTTTGCTATTGATGCCTTTCCGTTCGGTAATGGCACAAGACCCTGAGTTTAGCCAGTTTTATGCTGCACCCATGAATCTGAACCCAGCGCTTGCAGGTGTGGCTTGGGGTCCACGTTTCAATACAACCTACCGCAACCAGTGGCCCGGCCTAGAAAAGGGTTTTGTAACCTACGCCGTGGGCTACGACCAGTATTTTGAGAAAGCCCGCAGCGGTTTTGGCGTATTTATTATGAATGACCGCACCGCAGCCGGATTGATAAACAACTACACGATTAAACTTAATTATGCCTTCCGATTTCAATTGGGTAAAAAAGTTGGGGTACAGGTAGGTTTATCGGGCGGATACATTCGCAAGCAAGTAGATTGGGCAAGACTTACTTTCAATGATCAAATCAATCCCATTTTTGGTTTCAGCGATTCCAATGGTTCGGCAAACCTTTCAGGCGAGCAAGTACCCAACAGCTTGGCCGTAAACATAGCCGATTTTGGTACCGGCTTGGTAGCCTACTCTAAAAACCTATTTGGTGGCATAGCGCTGCAACACATTACCAGCCCTAAAGAGAGTATAACCGAATACACCGACTATAAGCTGCCGATGAAAATAACCGTTCATGCAGGTGGGCAAATCAATCTAACCCCGAAGAAACGCAACAGTGAAAATTTCCTTTCGCCCAATGCTATGTTCATTACACAAGGCACCGCTTCGCAATTAAATATCGGAACGTATGCAAATTTTGGAAAAGTTTTTGGCGGAGTTTTCTACCGAAACAATTTTTCTAACAGCGATGCCGTTATAGGGTTGATTGGTTTGAAAATTTATTTCGTAAAGCTTGGATATAGTTACGATTACACCATTTCAACGCTTCAAGGATACACTGGTGGTGCCCACGAAATATCATTAAGCATTAACCTTGGAGACAAGGATGGACCCTTTGACCATACACGAAAGCCCAATAGACTTGAGTGTCCTGGTGTTTTGAATTTTTGATTTTAAAATAATCGAAGTATATTAGCGGTTACTCTTAAAACTTGACGCGCATAATGAAACAATTCACGTCTTTCGCCAAGGCCTCATTGGCTTTATTTGCAGTAGCAATACTTGCAAGCAGCTGTTCTGACAAAGGCAGCTCTTCTGTTACTGGCTGGAAATACAACGACTCCGATTGGGGTGGTTTTGAAGTAACCGACTATGATGGTCAGGTTGCTGGTCCGGGTCTTACGCTTGTTGAAGGTGGTACCTTTGTAATGGGCCAAACCGAACAGGATGTAATGTTTATGTACAACGCTATTCCGCGCCGTATTACGGTTAGCTCGTTTTACATTGATAAAGCCGAGGTTTCAAACCTAAACTACTTGGAGTACCTATACTGGATTGACCGTGTATTCGGTGCCAACTATCCAGAAGTATACCGCAACGCATTGCCTGATACTTTGGTATGGCGCAGCGAGTTGGCTTATAACGAGCCTTTGGTAGAGTACTACTTGCGTCACCCTGCGTACAACAACTACCCAGTAGTTGGTGTAACTTGGTTGCAAGCTGTTGAGTTTTGCAAATGGCGTACCGACCGTGTGAACGAGTTGATGTTGATTGACAAAGGTGTATTGGACGTGAACCCTAACCAAGTGGACAGCGACAACTTTAACACTGAAGCATACTTGCTAGGCCAATACGAAGGTATGGTGAAGAAGAACCTTCCTGATTTGAACCCTAATGGTTCTGGCGAGCGCCCTGTGCGTTTTGAAGATGGTATCCTTTTGCCTGCTTACCGCTTGCCTACCGAGGCTGAGTGGGAATATGCAGCTCTTGGCCTAATTGGCAACCAGCCTTATGGCAACGAAGAGCGCTACACCGACAAGCGTATTTACCCTTGGAATGGTACTAGCTTGCGCTACCCTAAAGCTGGCGCTTACCAAGGCGAGTTCCTAGCAAACTTTAAACGTGGCTCTGGTGACTATATGGGTCTTGCTGGTAAATTGAACGATAACGCTTCGGTTACTGCCCCAGTTGAATCTTTCTTCCCGAACGATTTTGGCCTATTTAACATGGCTGGCAACGTTAACGAGTGGGTAGCAGATGCTTACCGCCCAATGACCAGCTATGACGAAGAGGATTTGAACTCATACCGTGGTAACGTTTACATGCAGAAACAATTAGACCCTGATGGCATTCCGGTAGAAAAGGATAGCTTGGGTCGCATTGTATATGAGCCTGTAAAAGACGAAGATTTGGTAAACCGCAGGAACTACAAAAAGTCTGACGTAATTAACTACCTTGATGGTGATGAAATTTCGGAAGTAACCTACGACTATGCCAAAACTACTTTGATTAGCGACAAAGCGCGCGTGTTCAAAGGTGGTTCATGGGCCGATATGCCTTTCTGGCTATCACCAGGTGCTCGTCGCTTCTTAGATCAAGACTTGTCTGCAGCTACACTAGGTTTCCGTTGCGCGATGGACCGTGTGGGTAGCCCAGCTGGTAACGAAACCCCAGGCGGCAACCAATTCAAGAAAAAATAATTCTCGCAAACGCGAGCCAAAATATCAAAGGCCCTTCCATTATTGGAGGGGCCTTTTTGTTTATCTTTGGTGTGTAGCTAATTGGTTATTGGTTAATTAGTTATTAGTAAACTGGTTATCCATTTGTTACATTAACAACCAGAGCATCAATAAATTTATACACCAATAAACCAATCAATCAATAAGTAAACCAATACACCAATAACTAATAACCAATCAACCAGTACACCAATAAACCAACCCCAAGTGCCAATCAACGAGCTATACCAACTATTCCTAAAAAGCACAGGTGTAAGCACCGACACGCGCAAAATTGAGCCCGGCAACCTATTTTTTGCCCTCAAAGGCCCAAGCTTTAACGGTAATGAGTATGCCCGCCTTGCCCTTGAGCAAGGAGCATCGTATGCTGTGGTAGATGAAGAGCCATTCTGTACCGACCCAGAGCGATATATATTGGTACCCAATGCGCTAGTGGCGCTGCAAAACCTTGCGGCATACCACCGCGACCAACTGAACATACCCATTATAGCTATAGCTGGCAGCAACGGTAAAACTACCACCAAAGAGCTGCTACGCGCCGTATTGGAAACCACGTATAGCACCTTTGCCACACCGGGCAATTTTAATAACGAAATAGGCTTGCCGTTGGCGCTATTGATGATTAAACCCAAAACCAAAGCAGCAGTATTGGAAATGGGCGCCCGCAAGCGTGGCGACATAGCCGAACTGTGTGCCATAGCCAAGCCTACCCACGGTATTATAACCAATACAGGGAAAGACCACCTTGAAACGTTTCTAACATTGGAAAATACCCGCAAAACCAACGCCGAGCTTTATGAATACTTGGCTACCAATGATGGCGTTGCTTTTGTAAACTTGGCCTATAAAGATTTGTTGGAGGAGGCTGCCGAGGTAAAGCAATTGATAACTTATGGAGGCCAAGGCGCGCAGTATCCGGGCCATGTAAGCAACTTGTTCCCGTTTTTAGAAGTTAGCTACCAAGATGGGGACGAAACCGTGGTAGTGCCCTCACAATTGATTGGCAAGTATAATTTTGAGAACATTATGGCTGCGGTAGCCTTTGGCAAGGTGCTTGATGTGCCCAACCAACTCATACAGCGCGCCGTGGCAGCTTACGTGCCATCCAACAACCGTTCGCAATTGCTTAGCGTGGGCAGCAACAATTTTATATTAGATGCCTACAATGCCAACCCAAGCAGCATGAGCGAGGCACTTGACAACTTACAGCAAGTGGATGCCAAACATAAAGTAGCCATATTGGGCGATATGCTGGAGCTTGGCACGGCCAGCTATGAGGAGCACCTGCTGATAGCGCTAAAGCTAAAGCAACTTCACCTTGACCAAATTATATTGGTAGGACCCGAATTTGGAAAAGTGCGCGAGAAACTAGACTGTATGCACTTTGAGAACATACAACAAGCTAAGGAATGGTTTGATCAGCAGCAATATGAGGATACCTTGTTTTTGCTAAAAGGCTCAAGGGGCATAGCGGTGGAGAAAATTATTGCAAGATGACAGATTGAAGATAACAAATAAGAGATAAGAAACACTTTTTACCCTTTTCATCCATTATCTCATTTCTTTTATCTGAACTCTGTCATTTTTTATCTCCCATCTTAACTAGATTCTTTCGAAAGCCTTGAGCCAGCGCTCGGGCAGTTCGTCTTTGCAGGCTTGTTTGTAGTCGTTGTATGAGCACGACATAAGTGCATTGGATACGTCTATCTTTTCTTCTTCTTGGGTTACCCTAGGAATCTGCAACCACCAGCGCTCGGTCTTTTTACTCTTCCAGAAAACCAATTCATACTCACCTTCGTTAAAGTCTACAATGTATTTTAAGTAATCACGAGATTCGGTATCTGGGTAATCCTTTTTGCGGTTGTAGTATCCTTCAACAAAGTACCATATCATTTGTGCAGCCAGTTGTGCTGTTTGTGTATGGTTATCGAAAGCAGGGTTGTAGCCATAAATGCCCAGCGAGGTTAAACGGTCGCTAAGGCCCGCATATCGCATTATTTGGCAAGCCTCTTCGCCATAAAAGCCGTGAGGGCTCGGCATACCTACACCAGGTGCATCGCTCATTTTAATGGCACTAAGGTCGAAGCTCATCATATCCGCATCGCGCACAATTGGCTCTACGTCCTCTATGTTCTTGCGCATATCACCTAATCGGTAGCAATCAAAGTTGAGTTTCTCCAAAGTATTTACCGTCTTAGGGTCGGCAAAATAACTTTGGTAGCCCAAGTGGCTAAAGCCAAACAAGATATTCGGTTTATCAGAAAATATTCGGCCTAGGTAATTGTTGTCCGTTACATCACTATCAAGGTCGGTCAAGTCAATTCTTTCATCTACTACCACTAGATTTACTTTGCGGTCGAGGTTTTGGTAACCGTGGTATTGCGCCAAAGTAAGATCGTGGCTGCCGCCAATAATAATGGGTAATACCTGCTTAGACAATAACTCGTTTACGATAGCTGCTAAACCAAAGTATGTATCGGTTACGGTTTCGCCAGGTTGTAAATTCCCCAAATCAACTATGGTCAGTTGCTCGTTTTGCGCCACCAACTTATAGAGCTCTTGCCTTACGCGGTTAATGCCATTGGCACAACCTTGGTTGCTAACCGAGTTTCGGTCTTCTTCAATACCGATAATAGCTAGGTCGAAAAGGTCGAAATCTACTCCTGCCTTATCGGCAAAAAATATTTTGTGCGCCCAACTATTGGCAGGAAAAGAAAGGAAATGTTCAGTAATTTCCTGCGAAAGGGGCTTCATTAACTCAAGTAACATGGTCGTTTGGTATTGGCCGAAATAAAAATACTCAAACCATTACCAACCAATGGGTAGATATTTTTCACATATCCACATTTGCCATTAATATCCCCTTAATAATGCCGCTTTTGAAGGACGATTATTGACAAAAAGCCCTTAATGTAGCTTTTTGGCCGATATGATGATGCCGTCGGCATCGGAATAGAGGTACTCACCAGGGTTTATAGTAGTGCCCCCGAAGCTAACGGGTATGTTTACATCGCCTTCGCCTTTTTTCACACTTTTAAATGGATGCGTGCCAAGGGCTTTAATGGCCACGTTCATGCCATCAATGTCAGCCGCATCACGAATGGCACCGTTAATGATAACGCCTTCCCAACCATTTTTAACTGCCAGTGCCGCCACGTTGTCGCCCAACAGGGCACAGCGCATGCTGCCACCACCATCAACCACCAATACCTTTCCGCGTCCATCAGTTTCAAGTTGGACTTTCACCAACACATTGTCTTCAAATACCTTCACCGTCACCACTTCGCCATGAAAATCGGGCTTTAGGCCATAACTCTGGAAAATATCGTACAATACTTTCAGGTTCGCGCTGTGGTCGTCAGATAGGTCGGCGGTTTTGTAGCTCATGGGGAGATGAATTTGGGTTGTTAATTGTGCCCATGAAATTACAAAATGATTTGGGAAATGGGAGAGAATGGGACTGTGTTTAAGTACAGCGCGCTACCCCCTGCCCCCTTCCTTCGATCTCGTTTGAAACGAGACTCAGGAAAGGCTGTGGTCGTATCGCTAAAAAAAGGCCTGGCGAAGTAAGGGAGCGAGTTGCGTTCTTTTCACTAAAACACAAAAGCAGCAAGTCTTGTACCTTGTGTCCCTGCCTGCCGGCAGGCAGGTTGTGTCTAAAAGAACACCTAAATGTTCAAGTAATTCATCAACGAATCGAAACGGTCTTGAATTTGATCCCGGTATTCATCTTCTTGATAAAAGCCACCGATGGTATATTCAAAACGCTCAAAAGCTGCTACTATGCTTCGTATGTCGGATACGTTGAGTTTCAATACCACTTCCAATTGGCCTTCCACTTTATTGTTAAACACATGCGAGCTAAGTATAAGTGCTCCGTTAGACTCCACAATACGGGCAATTTCTGACAGCGAGTATTCATTTTTGTTCAAGTTGAGCACAATTACCGCACCGCTCTCGTTTACCGAACTAAGCTCGGCAAAGTGTTTCATAATGTTCTCCAAGGTTACTACACCTTCGTAGGCATTATCGGCACCCACTACTGGCACCAGTGTAAGCCGGTTTTCTACCAAAGTTTTTATTACTTCGTACAAATGGGCATTCTCGGCAACACTGGCTTTCTGAAGCGATAGCTCGTAGCTGCCAATGGGTTCATTGGGCTCGCTGAGGTCCATTATATCATCTTCCGTTATCAGGCCCAAATACTCTTCCCCGTTTACAATAGGAAGTTGGTTTACACCAAATTCGTGCATCCAAACTAGCGCCTTATCTCCGGTATCCGACGTTTTTAGGGGCGGCACCAAGTTACTTATCATCTCTTTCGCTATCATACCCTATCCTCCTTTACAATTTGTTGTGCTGCAGGAATTGTGCCAACAATTCGTTAAACCGTTCGGGCTCCTCCATCATGGGAGCATGGCCGCAGTTTTCCAATATGTGCAATTCTGCTTGCGGTATAAGCTGCTTATATTCCTCGCCAACAAAGGGCGGGGTAATATGGTCAGTGCCTCCCCAAATGAGCAATACGGGCATTTTCAAATTCACCACTTCCTCGCGGAGGTTATGCCTCATAGCCGACTTGGCAATATATAACACACTCAAGGCTTTTTCGCGATTGTTTACTATGTCGAAAACTTCATCAACCAACTCTTTAGTGGCCATTGCTGGGTCATAGAACGTTTTAGCAGTGCGTTCTCGTATAAATTCGTAATCTCCTTTTCTAGGGTAGGTGTTTCCGAGCGATTCTTCAAACAAACCTGAGCTGGCCGTAAGCACCAGTGCCTTGGTTTTAAGGGGATGCTCAAGTGCATATAATTGCGCTATGTGCCCGCCTAATGAGTTACCAATAAGTATGACACGCTCATAACCTTTATATTCGATAAAATCCTCAACATGTTTCAATAGCCCAACAACACTAGTAGTTTCCTTTGGCAAATCGAACAAGGGTAGTATTGGAATGCATACCTTATAAGATGCCGAAAAGTGATTGATCAGGTATTGGAAATTGCTTAACGCACCAAAAAGCCCATGCAGTAAAAGCAATACCTCGCCCTCGCCAGACTCATGATATCTAAATCCGCCCTCTTCCTTAATCGTATATTGTTTCATATCTACTTGGGTCATACTATCACTTGTCATTCCAACACTAGTCAACAAATCTAACCTTTTACACTTATTCAGACAAAAGGCAATGATTATATAGCAATAACGGTGTTTTTAATGCAATGGTTGAGCCAAGCATTACAACAATGTGCTAATTTAGCATTAACAATTGGCTATGGTTGGCAAAAATGACGGCTTTTTTCAGCAAGTTTTTCAGGTTGCGCGGCTGGTGCCTAGGGGCAGGGTTACTAGCTATGGCGCAATTGCAAAGTACTTGGGGGCAGCTGGCTCGGCACGCATGGTTGGTTGGGCAATGAACCAAGCACACAATCAGTTTCCGGTTGTGCCAGCACATAGGGTAGTTAATAGAAACGGATTATTGACTGGCAAGCACCATTTTGCTTACCCCGAGCAAATGGAAGAGTTATTGGCAAAGGAAGGTGTTGAGATAATACACGACCAAGTGAAGGATTTTAAGAACCTATTTTGGGACCCAACGGAACATTTGTCCATCGATTAATTAAATTAATTATAATTAAGGAAATACAACTTTTTTATTTATTTATTTCCAAATCGAATTTAGCGTAAAATATTGTCACTTGTTTAAAAATAAACACATAACCTTGTAAGCTATTCAAGTTAAAGTAAATGCTAAAACAGTAACAGTGTTTTAAAATGCAAAAAATAAAAGAACTATACCAGCAATTAGAACAGAGCACTAACGACACAGAGCGCATTGAGTTGCTGGCCAATCTTTCGGCAGCGTTTTTGAACACCGATGTGAAACGATGTGCCGAGGTAGTAGAGCAGTTGGGAGAATTGGCAAAAAAACTTAACAACCCAAAGGCATTTGCCTATTATTATAGTGGCCTTGGCCGTATCAGTTTCGCACAATCGAAATTCAGAGGTGCTGAAAAAGCTTTTAATAAGGCCATTATCTATGCGCAAGAAGCCCAATCTGCAACGTTAGTAAGCAACTGTTACCATAGCTTAGGTATGGTATATTGGAAAGAAGGGAACTTCGAACAGTCATTAGTTGTGTCGCTAAAATCGTTGGAGTTTTTTAAAAACCAAGACGACCATACCGGTAACGAAGCCATGTGCTATAACAACATAGGCAACATTTATGAGCGCATGGGCAAATACGACCAAGCCGAAGAAGCTTACCTAAAGGGCAGGGATATATTAAAGGGCAATGGCGATGTAAGAATGTTGTATAATGTACAAGGCAACTTAGGTATAATTAAACTCAGGAAAAAAGAGTTTAAAAAAGCCTTAGTGTTTTTAAATCACGTGCTGGAAGGTTTTAAAACCATAGGGCATAATAGTGGCGAGATACTTACGCTAGTGCAGATTGGGCATGCCCATATGGGGCTAAATGAATATGCTACGGCTATGACCTACTATACTCGTGCGCTTAGGGAGCTAAAAAAGAGCGACCACAAACTAGCCGAGGCAGAAGCATACCGTGGCTTGGGTAATGTATTTATAGCCTTGGGTGGATATAATGATGCCTTAAAGCATTTTAATAAAGGACTTGATCTGCTGCAAGCCGTTGATTATCCATCGGGTATATGCGAGTTGTACGAAGACTATGCAAACCTATATGTGGCCATGAACGATGTAAGCAAAGCTATTGAAATGTTAGATGCAGGATTAACCATATCAAAAAAACGAAAGTTGGATATGGAAACCCAAAAGCTAAAGGCCATGAAGGCACTTTTACTTAATACCAAAAGCAAGGTTGCCTCGTAAATATTAAAGCAGGGTTAACATTAAAAGCAGGAAATTTGTAGCTTAGTAAAGCTTAATAAACTTGCATTAATTATGAAATACTTTGTGCTTTTACTTGCCCTGTTAAGTTGCATACCGTCGCAAGCGTTGGAGGCACAGAGTTTAGTTCGAGGGCCTTACCTGCAACTACCTGCATCCACCAGTATAATAGTGCGCTGGCGCACCGATGCGGCAAGTGTTGGCCGTGTAACGTATGGAACCGACCCTAATAACCTTACCCAACAACTTGACGAAACTACTGCCGTAACCGACCACGAAGTGCAAATTTCAGGTCTGCAACCCTATACTACTTATTACTATGCTGTTGGCAACGGTGCTGCTGTGCTAGCAGGTGGCGATGACCATCACCATTTCAAAACAAGCCCGGTAATAGGAACCGCGCAACCCATTCGGGTTTGGGCCATTGGCGATTTCGGAAGATCGAGCATTGACCAACAAAAAGTAAGAGACTCTTACCATCAATATTCGCAAGGCAAAAATACCGACGTTTGGCTCTGGCTTGGCGATAACACCTACTATGATGGCACAGACGCGGAGTATCAAGCGAATGTTTTCGACGCTGCTTTTGGCTACGACAGCCTTTTTCGCTATTTACCTTTTATGCCTTGCCCTGGGAATCACGATTATGAGGTTATTTCTTCACCTTCTGCCAGCTCCGATCCAATTAATCATACAGGACCTTATTATGATATAATCAATGTTCCTACACAAGGCGAATTAGGTGGAGTTCCTTCGGGTTACGAACTCTACTATTCTTATGATTATGGCAATGTGCATTTTATATCCCTCAACTCTGAGCTTGGTTCTGTTATTGGTGCTTACGATTGGACTGGCGTATCTTTAGGCAGCTTTAATGGCTCGCCTATGTACGATTGGCTTCGTGCAGATTTAGAGGCCAATGACAAGCCCTGGGTGGTTGCCTATTTTCACCAGCCGCCTTACAGCAAAGGCTCGCACGATTCTGACGATTTTTGGGAGCTTTACATGACCGCTATGCGTGAGAACTTTATCCCAGTTTTAGAAGAATTTGGAGTCGATTTAGTTTTAAACGGCCACAGCCACGTTTACGAAAGATCTTTTCCAATAAACGGCCACTATGGCACATCTTCGTCTTGGGACCCAGCCGTGCATCTTGTGAGTCCACAATGCGGATATGACCAAATTGGAGAGCCCTACGTAAAATATCTGTTCGGCCCCGAAGCCAACAAAGGCACCATTTATGCAGTTGTAGGCTGCTCGGGTAGCAGCGAAGACGGTGCAAGCTTGGGTCATCCAGCAATGTGCTACTCGGCTGGAGGCGATACAACAATCGGTTCGTTTATTATCGAGGTTGATGGTAACCGATTGGATGCCCAATTTCTTCGGGCCGATGGTTTGATTATGGATAGCTTTACCATATTGAAAGTAGATACAACCACCAACGTACTTCCAGACCCAAACAGCGCCGTACGCGATGTTAAAGTATACCCTAACCCATTCTCCGGTCAAACCACTATTAGCTACTATTTAGCTCACAATAGCACCGTATCTCTTGAAGTGTATGATATGCACGGCCGCATGTGGCGCTTACAAAAGAATAAAGTTGAAACAGCTGGTCAGCACGAATATTTATTGGATGCAACTAAATTGAATCTGGCTTCGGGCAGCTATATTTTCCAGGTAAAAACGGAAGACGGCAACTTCATGCAACGTTTACTATTTCTTGATTAACGATTGAGAAATGGTCTAATGAAACAGGCCCAATTAGATAAAAAACAAAGGCCGACGCATTTAAAATGCTTCGGCCTTTTAAATTTTGCTACAAACAAACTTTTATCGGTTCTGCTCGTTCTTCTTTTTAATATCGAGGTAATAGCCATAAACCACAAACACCAATACAATAGCAACGCCCACAAAGGCAATTTTTTTGGAGGCAGCTGCAAGTAATATGGTTATAAGCATGGCAAAGTATTTAGTAGTATAAAACAGTTAAGGGGTATTTGGTTCAAAGTTGCACCCTAAAACGTGAAATGCCAAATGCAAAGAATAATTTAGCAACACTATGACTCGTAAGGAGCTTTACGCAAAAACATTGGAATACCTCAGCAATGAATATCGTTTTGCCGAGACTGAACTCGACTACCAAAGCCCATTTGAGTTGCTGGTTGCAGTCATTCTCTCGGCGCAATGCACCGATAAACGCGTAAACCTAACCACACCAGCACTATTTGAGCAGTACCCCGATGCGCAAGCTATGGCCAAGGCCGAGCCAGAAGATATTTTTCGCATCATCCGCAGCATCAGTTATCCTAATAATAAGAGCAAACATTTAGTGGCCATGGCACGCAAACTGGTTGCCGAGTTTGACGGCGAAATACCGCAAGAAGTTAGTCAATTACAATCGTTGCAAGGTGTGGGCAGAAAAACGGCGCACGTAGTTACCTCAGTGTTATATAGGCAACCCAATATGGCCGTTGATACGCACGTAATGCGCGTGAGCAATCGAATAGGGCTTACTACCAACACTGCTAGGCACAACCCGTTGCTCACCGAAAAACAACTGGTGCGACACATACCACAAGACGATATACCCGATGCGCACCATTGGCTCATTTTGCATGGCCGGTATGTATGTGTGGCGCGCAATCCGAAGTGCGAGGAATGTGGGCTTTCAGAAATTTGTAAATATTTTGCTCAAAATATTAGGTCATTGCAAAAATAATACTAATTTTGTTGGGCTTAGTTAGTTTAGTTACTAATTATCGGTTAATTGGTCAATCAGGGAATGGTGTTGAATCTGTAGCTTCACTAACTTTTGATAAATTAAAAACCTAATCAACTGATAACTAATTAACCAATAACTAATCACCAAACCATAACGTGGCGACTTTAGAAAGCACGTGTTTTTTACTTAAATTCAAAAGATAAAATCTAACTTGCAATGGCAGCAAACCCAAAAGATCAGAACACCAGCGCTGAGAGGCTAAAAGCCCTACAACTAACTGTAGACAAACTGGAAAAAGTATATGGTAAAGGAACCATAATGAAGCTAGGCGATGACCGTGTAGTAGCCGTAGATACGGTACCAAGCGGTTCACTTGGTTTAGATATTGCCTTAGGCATTGGCGGTTTCCCACGCGGCCGTATTGTTGAAATTTATGGCCCCGAATCGTCAGGTAAAACCACTTTGGCCATCCATGTAATTGCAGAGGCACAGAAAAAAGGCGGCATTTGTGCGGTAATAGATGCAGAGCACGCCTTTGACAAATCATATGCACAAGCTTTGGGCGTAGACGTAGATAATCTTTTGATTTCTCAGCCAGACAATGGCGAACAAGCATTGGATATTGCCGAACACCTAATACGCTCTGGTGCATTGGATGTAATCGTAATTGACTCCGTAGCTGCACTAGTACCACGCGGCGAATTGGAAGGCGAAATGGGTGATAGCAAAATGGGCCTACAGGCACGTTTAATGTCGCAAGCACTTCGTAAACTTACTGGTGCCATCAACAAGAGTGGTTGTATCTGTATTTTCATCAACCAGTTGCGCGAAAAAATTGGCGTTATGTTCGGCAACCCTGAAACTACCACTGGTGGTAATGCCTTGAAGTTTTACGCTTCAGTTCGTTTGGATATCCGCCGTATTGGTCAGTTGAAAGACAAAGAAGAGGTAGTAGGTAACCGCACCAAGGTAAAAGTGGTAAAAAACAAAATGGCACCACCTTTCAAAGTAGTGGAGTTTGACATTATGTACGGAAGAGGAATCTCTAAGGTTGGCGAAATAGTTGACTTAGGTGTTGAGCACGGTATACTGCAAAAGAGCGGTTCATGGTTTGCCTACGATAGCACTAAGCTGGGTCAAGGTCGCGAGTCGGTGAAAGAGTTGTTGCTTGACAACCCAGAATTGATGCTGGAAATTGAAGGTAAAATTCGTCAACACATAAAAGGCGATATGCTACCAATGGAAAAAGCCGAACCGGCCGAAATGGAATAATACGGAAAAGCATAAAATTTTTAGCTGCTGTAAATGGGCATAATCATTGCTGTTTATAGCTCCAAAAGCCCTTCGTTGTCGAGAGACGAAGGGCTTTTTTTATTTAAAACAAAATTTGGCACGAATTTGGGAGATTATTATGCAAGAGTGATTAACACATTTTAAAACATGAGGCCATGGGAAATTTAAACGACCCTAGAGTAAGACAGCAGTTCTTGGCCCAAGCCATTAACGAGCAATTGAACCAACGCAGCCCAGCACCTATGCCTAGCGCCATGATCGGGGACTCAAAATTTGTGGGAAAATTAGTCGACTTTTTTGATAACAGCGAAGAAAAAGCCTACCGCCAGTTAAGTAAGCGCCTAGGCCTTTGGGGAAACGGCACTAAATAATTGCAAAAACCCAGGAATCCCTTCCTTCCATTTATACTGAAATGCGGGTCGCGTGTGCGACCCGCATTTTTTATACAACCCTCCCAAAACAAATTCATTTAACTAGTTTTGCCGAACAAAAAGCAAAAGACCATGGAGTTTTTACCAGAAGCCTTGGAACATTACGTTGAACAGCACACTACCGGCGAAACCGATGTGCTGCAGCAACTTAATCGAGAAACAAACGCCAAGGTAATGATGCCCCGCATGATTTCGGGCCACTTACAAGGCCGCTTTCTGGCCATGATGAGCAAAATGATTAACCCAAAAACTATTTTAGAAATAGGAACCTATACCGGATACTCTGGTATTTGCCTGGCAGAGGGCTTGCAAGAAGGTGGCACCATGCACACCATCGACATTAATGAAGAGCTGGAAGACTTGGTGCGCAGTTATTTCGATAAAGCCGGCATAAGCCATAAAGTACAATATCATATTGGCAATGCCCTTGAAATATTGCCAACCCTGCAAGGACCCTTTGATTTAGTATTTATTGATGCCGACAAAATAAATTACGCCAACTACTTTGATCTGGTTATTGATAAAGTATCAGTCGGTGGTTATATACTAACCGATAACGTACTATGGAGCGGTAAGGTATTGGATCCCAAACAAGATAAAGATACGGCCGCTATTGTAGCCTTCAACAAAAAAATAATGGACAACCCACGGGTAGAAACCGTAATGGTACCCATACGCGATGGTATCCTCATTGCCCGAAAAATTGTATAAACCTATTTTATTTGTTGATAATTGCACCCCGAAACCGCCAAAGCAAACGTTATTTTTGAAGTTGGAGCAAACTGCCTTTGCTAGGCCCTAGCTCTAAATATGAAATGAGAGATAAGAAATATGAAATAGGGTAAAGCTATTGTTACCCTTCAACATATTTAGTCTTCATACTTGATACTCATATCTTGATACTGACAAAACGATGCAAAAGATAACAATACTGATAATACTGCTTGCCAGCGGGCTGTTGGCCTCGGCCCAGCCCGACTTGAAAAAGTTTACTATAGAACAGTACATTGAGAAATATGCGCCCTTGGCACAAAACGAAATGGCACTGTATGGCATTCCGGCCAGTATAACACTAGCACAGGGCATTCTAGAATCTAACTACGGCAACAGCGAGCTTACAACCAAAGCCAAAAACCACTTCGGCATTAAATGCCACAATGGTTGGACAGGCAAAGGCTATTATATGGACGATGATACCAAGCAAGAGTGCTTTAGGGTATACGATACCGATGCCGAATCGTACAGAGACCATTCCGACTTTTTGAAAACCCGCGAACGATATGCTTTCCTTTTTGAGCTTGAAAGCACCGATTACAAAAGTTGGGCTAAGGGTCTTTCACGTGCTGGCTATGCTACCAACCCACAATATGCCAACCTGCTCATCCGCATTATTGAAGAACGCAACCTTGCTCGTTTCGACACTAAGAAACCCGTTGATACTCAAGTAGATTATAGCGACCCTAATAAGGTATTGGATATGATACCGAACGAGATTTTCTTGTTCAACAACATTAAAACGGTGATAGTAAAACAAGGCCATGACATACCTGCCCTTGCAGAACTGTACCATATGAATGTGCGCCAACTTACCAAATACAATGACCTTGATGCAGACGCGGTGCTTACGCCCGGTCAAAAAATATACCTGCAACCGAAACGAAGCAAAGGGTTTAACAAGCTTCATGTAGTAAATGCGGGCGAAACTATGCACTCCATTTCTCAAAAAGAGGGGATAAAAATGAGCGCCTTGTATAAAAAGAACCAAATGGTACCTGGCGAAGAACCATTGGTCGGCGAGCGACTTTGCCTGCACCGCAAATGCAAAGACAAACCCAAAACATACTCTGAAGAAGAACTGCTTGCGGAGAAAAACGTACAACTTGATAAGCACATAGAAGAAATAAAAAAAGATCGTAAAAAGGAGATTGCCGATAGTTTAGCCATAGTAAATAAGGATGCACCAAAAAACGACTATGGTTACAAAGGCCCACCATACTACCATACCCTGTTAGCTGGCGAAACCATGTATAGCGTATCGAAAAAATACGGTGTGGCAATATCGGATATTGAAACTTGGAACAAAATGAAGCCTGGTGCCAAACTAAGCGTTGGCCAAAGCCTTATAGTAGGCTTTGGCGATGTGAAGCCCATTGAACCGCCAAAAATGCCAGAGCCTATCAACCCGGAAATATTTGGCGACGATACAACTATATACAAACCCGCACCCACTCCGGCACCTACCCCAACACCAACTGCTACCGATACCAATACGGTAAGCACCATAATTGACGTGTTAGTGCCTGAAACCGACTTAGACCCCACTGTACGCTCAAACGATACTGACGAGCCGAACAACATACTAGCATACCCTGAATACCATGTTGTTGAAGACGGCGAAAGCATGTATTCAATTGCTAAGAAATACGATGTTACGGTAGAGAAAATAAAAGAATGGAACAACCTGCCCGACTATACCGTAGCGGTTGGCCAACGACTGATGGTGTATGACAATACCACTACTGTAGTAGAGGAGGTGCCGCTGGAAACCGAAATTGAAAACAACAAACGTGAAGAGGCCGTAATATATCACACCGTGCTGGCTGGCGAAACTTTATATGGTGTTGCGCGCCAATACAACGTATCGGTAAACGACATACGCAAATGGAACCCAGGCATGAGCGATATGCTCAAAACAGGCCAGAAACTTATTATCGGCAAAGTTGACAAACCTTCGGCACCGGACGAGGAAGATGCCCCGAAGCCAAAACCAACACCACCGACAACAACCACCCAACCCGAAAAGCCAAAACCGACACAACCTGTAGCACCTAAAACCACTGGCACCCAATACCATACCGTTGAGCCCGGCCAAACATTGTACGGGATATCAAGGTTATACAACGTTACCGTGGAGAAATTAACCGAGTGGAACAAACTATCAAGCACTAGCATCAATGTTGGACAAAAACTCATCGTTAGTCCCTGAGCAGGAAATACCTGTAGTAAGGGTAAAAGACAAACGTTTCCGTGTATTTATACCTTACGAGGATATACAAGAGCGCATACGTATAATGGCCGCCGCAATGACCCGTGAGTACGAGGGTAAAAAGCCTATCTTCTTATCGGTGCTTACTGGCTCATTCATGTTTGCTGCCGACCTAATGAAGCACATCAACATCGATTGCGAAATAGCCTTTACGCGCCTATCATCATATTCCGGCACTAGCAGCACGGGCAAGGTGGAGATGATTATGGACTTCAGGGAGGAAATAAAAGACCGCCACGTAATTATACTGGAAGACATTGTAGATAGCGGCACTACCCTTTCGCGGTTTTTGCCAATACTTGAAGAGCACCAGCCCGCCAGTATAGCCATTGCCACGCTGCTCATTAAGCCTGAAGCCTTGAAATATAAGCTTGATGTTCCTTACGTTGGTTTCCGCATCAGCAATGAATTTATCATTGGCTATGGCCTTGATTACGATGGCGCCGGAAGGAACTTGAAGGATATTTATCAGGTGGTAGAAGCGTAATGCAATGGCTTCTAAATTTAGAAGTACCGATGCATCAATAATTAGCTGTTAATGTTAATTAACGTTAGTAAAGCAAAAGTCGCCCATCCCTTACAATCTTTTATCTTTGCCGCACGTTATTGATTTGAACATCTGCTGGAGGGTAGTGTTTTAATAAAGAAGCGACTAAAACGGCACACTATAAAGCAATCCGTTGGTATATGCGGAACGACTGTTCGTAGATTGGAGTTGTATTAATATCACTATTTACATTAGCTTGGAATTGTTTAACTACCCAAAGGACCTATGAAGCTGAATAACATAAGCCTAAAGACGATGAAAAGGGGCCTCGTTGTGCTGCTGATAGCCGCTATGCTGCCTGTAGCCTTCACGCAAACAAATAGCTACTTCGAGATTTCGAAGAACTTGGATATATATGCCAGCCTGTATAAAGAGCTGAATACATACTATGTAGACGAAGTGCAGCCTAGCGATTTGATGCGCCAAGGCATTGACGGTATGCTCAACTCACTTGACCCATACACCTCTTACATAAGCGAAGCCGAAATAGAAGGATACCGTATGCAAACTACCGGCAAATACGGCGGCATTGGTGCATTGGTGCGCAAGGTAGACCGCTACATTACCATATCAGAGCCTTATGAAGGTTATGCAGCGAGTAAAGCAGGCCTATTGGCAGGGGACAAGCTCTTGAAAATTGATGGCACTTCGGTTATCGATAAAGAAACCAACGACATTAGCTCACTATTGAAAGGTCAAGCTGGCACCAACACCACCCTTTTGATATTGCGCACCCTTGCCGATGGCACCGAGAAAGAAATGGAAGTGGTGGTTACTCGGGAAGACATCAAAATTAAAAACGTACCTTACTATGGCATGATCAATACTGAGATTGGCTACATACGCCTCAGCAACTTTACCGATGATGCTGGCAAGGAAGTGCATGATGCCTTAGAAGATTTGAAATCAAAAAACCCTGCATTGAAAGGCTTGGTGTTCGATTTGCGCGGCAACCCAGGCGGTTTGTTGGCTGAGGCTGTAAACGTAAGCAACGTGTTTGTTGACAAAAACCAAGAAATAGTGTCGACCCGTGGCAAGGTAAACGAATGGGATAAGACCTTCAAAACCCTGAACAATGCCGTTGATACACAAATACCAATTGCAGTATTGGTAAACCGTGGCTCTGCTTCTGCTTCTGAAATTGTAGCTGGCTCGTTGCAAGACCTTGACCGTGCCGTAATAGTTGGCCAACGCTCGTTTGGCAAAGGATTGGTGCAAACTACCCGCAACTTGCCTTACAACACCAAGCTAAAAATTACCACAGCTAAGTACTATACACCAAGTGGCCGTTGCATTCAGGCGCTTGACTATGCGCACAAAGATGAGAATGGATATGCTGCAAAAACCCCCGACTCGTTGAAGGTAGCATTTAAAACTACTGGCGGACGCACCGTTTACGATGGTGCCGGAATTGACCCAGACCTAGAAGTAGAAGGCACACCGGTAAACAAAATTACCATGAGCTTGATTAACAAAAACTACATTTTCCATTATGCTACTATTTATAGGGCCAAAAACCCAACTATTGCTGCAGCTAAGGACTTTAAACTTAGCGATAAAGACTACCAAGACTTTGTAGCCTACCTGAATGGCAAAGAGTATGACTATGCTACCGAAAGCGAGGAACTACTAAAAGAACTTGAAAGCACTACTAAAGACGAAAAGTATTATGATGCAATTGCTGCCGAGCTGAAAAAGCTAAAAGATAATGTGATGCACGACAAAAGCAACGATTTGACCAAACACAAAGAAGAAATCAAAAAAGTGCTAGAAGATGAGATTGTAAGCCGCTACTATTATAGCACCGGCCGCATTATGGTATCGTTTAATTACGATGAGGACATACAAACTGCCTTGAAAGTATTAAACAACCCAAACCAATACAAGCAGATACTTACTGCTAAAAAATAAAATTGCCCTTTGCAGTTGGTTTCAGAAAGCAGCCGTGCCTTTGGTGCGGCTGCTTCCATTTTTTAACATCCATTAACCGTATTTTTGCACAAACACCTTAAACTATAACTAGGCCCAATTGTCTAATCGAGGAGTTTTTTAGAGGTTACCAATAATTAGTATGAGATATTTTATTGCAGTTTTGATATTGTGGGCCGTAACGAACACGCCTTTGCATGCCCAACAACCAGGGCAAGGCGGAGGCGGAAACGGTGCGCCTGGAGTGTTGTTTCAAGTAACCGGAAAAATACAAGATGCAGGCACTAAATTGACATTGGAATATGCCACAGTAAGTATGTTTAGTGCCATTGATAGCAGCCTTGCGACAGGCAATATAACCGACGAAAAGGGAAACTTTGTGCTTGAAGTGAAGAAACCTGGCCAATACTATTTGGTAGCGAGTTTTTTAGGTTACATAGAACAAAACATTGGCACCGTTGCCCTAAAACCAGACGAACCCAAGGTAAACTTGGGCATTATATTGCTTAAGCCCGATTCGGAATCAATTGGCGAGGTAGAAATTGTAGCCGAACGCTCGCAAATGCAAATGCAACTCGATAAAAAGGTATTTACTGTAGGCAAAGACCTAGCCAATGCAGGCGGCACTGCAGTAGACGTACTAGATAATATTCCTTCGGTGCAAGTTGATGTGGATGGCAATGTAAGCCTAAGAGGAAGTGGCAATGTACAGATATTTATTGATGGCAAACCTTCGGGTCTATCGGGCCCTGATGCATTAAAATTCCTACAATCAGACCAAATTGACCGCGTTGAGGTGGTTACCAATCCATCGGCCCGGTATTCTGCCGAGGGCGAGGTGGGCATTATCAATATCATCCTTAAAAAAGACCGCAAGCAGGGACTCAATGGCAGCGTAAGCGCTACAACAGGCTACCCACACAACCACGGTGGTGGTATAACGCTCAACTACCGCACCAAGCATGTAAACTTGTTTACCAGCTATAACCTAAACTACCGCGAAAATATAGGCAATGGTTACTACAGGCAAGAGTTTACGGGTAACGATACCCTTGCCATTTTGGAAGCCGATAGAGACCACAATCGTGGTGGCTTGGGTAGCACCTTCCGTTTAGGCAGCGATTTCTTTTGGAAAGACAACAATACTATTACCATAGCTGGCTTGTACAGCTATCGCCGAAACACGAATGTGACCAACTTATCGTATCAAAATTTCAATAGTTTGGATGAGTTGATGTCTAGTAGCAACCGAGAAGAAGATGAGTTTGAAATAAGCAACAATTTTGAAGCGGAACTGAACTACCGGCGCTCATTTAAGAAAAAGGGGCAAGAGTTTACCGCAGTTGCCAAGTGGTTTACAAACAACGACAACGAAGAAGGCGATATACTTGAAAATATAACATTGGGCAACGCAGCCAATGTTACCCAACGCACAGGCAATAAAGAGCTGGAAACCAATTGGCTTTTGCAAACCGACTATATACACCCGCTGCCCAAGGGCATGCAATTTGAAACAGGTGCTCGCATAACGTTGCGTTCAATTGACAATAATTACTTTGTAGAGCAATTTGAAAACGCCGAATGGGCCACCTTGCCTGGCTTTGTTGATACCTTCAGCTACCAAGAGAATATATACGCCGCCTATGCCATTTTGAGCGGCAAATACAAAAAAATATCGTGGCAGGGTGGCCTTAGAACCGAAGTAACGGATATTGACATTACCTCGGCGGTGAACAGCACTGAGGTAAAAAAGAACTATATCGGATTTTTCCCGAGTGCACACTTCTCGTATGCGTTTAACGACGAAAACACGTTTCAAGTAAGTTACAGCCGACGGTTGAGTAGGCCGCAGTTTCGCGATTTGTTGCCTTTTAGCAACTACAGCGATTCGCGAAACTTCAGGGCAGGCAACCCCGATTTAGACCCAGAATATACCAACTCATTTGAGCTGGGCTATTTACGATACTGGAAAACCGGATCGCTGCTATCCAGCGTTTACTATCGCTACCGCACCGGTGTAACGGCACGAATAACCCAAGTAAACGATGAAGGGCTGGCCATTAACTTTCCGGTAAACCTAAGTGAAGAGCACTCGGTGGGTGTTGAGTTTACCATATCGCAAACACTCTGGAAAATATGGACCCTGACAGGTGGTGCAAATGCCTATTTCTTTGAAAGCAAGGGAAGCTACTTAGGGCAAGACCTAGGTGCTAGCTCATTGGCAGGCAACATGCGACTCACCAGCAAATGGGCCTTGCCTAAAGATTTTGCCATACAAGCAGCCATGACTTACCGCAGCCCACAGCAACGTGCGCAGGGGCGCAGCCTTTCAATAACTGCTTTGGATATTTCGGCAAGTAAAGATCTTTTCAAAAAGAAAGCCACCTTATCATTGAACGTTCGCGACGTGTTTAATAGCCGCAAGTTTCGCTCAGAGACTACCACCAGTGAGTTTACGCGCTACGACGAGTTTCAGTGGGCCACTAGACAAGTAGTGCTAACGTTTAGTTACCGCTTTGGCACCCAAACCAAGCAGCAAAAACGTAACAGCGGTGGCGGAGATGGTGGTGGTGGCATGGATGAGTATTAATTGCTGTGCAATGGTGCCAAAATGAACAGCAACACAACCCATCTTCATTAACCCCACATTTCCCTATCTTCGCATACGAATATAGGCCATGTGGCCGTTAAAGCATTCTTACTAAGATTCATGCACTTGCGTATCCTTTCTGCTTTTATCGTTTCTGTTGCTTTGCTACTGGCACTAGGCCTTAATACTGGCTGCCGTAAAGATGTGCTCACTACTGATAGCAGCGCCAAACTGCGCTTTTCGTCAGATACACTCACCTTCGATACAGTATTTACCACTATTGCCTCTACCACCCTGCCCCTCAAAATATTCAACGACAACAAAAACAAGATAAAAGTAAGCAGCATTGAGCTGAGCAGTGGTGCTAGCTCTAAGTTCAGAATTAATGTAGACGGAATACCCGGTGATGCTTACGAAGTGGAGATTGAAGGAAAAGACAGCCTTTACATTTTTGTAGAAGTAACCGTTGACCCGAACAATGCCAACAACCCGCTCATCTTTATCGATTCGCTCAATTTTCTTACCAATGGCAATAAGCAAAAGGTAGTATTGGCCGCTTGGGGGCAAGATGCTCACTTTTACAATGGTCAGGTTATTTGCAACGAAACCTGGGTAAACGACAAGCCCTATGTCATTTTCAATTCCATGCTTATTGATGCGGGTTGCGAACTAATCATTGACCCAGGGGTGCAAATTCACCTTAGCGATAACTCGTTTTTGTATGTGCGGGGCAAAATAACCGCTAATGGCGGCTGTGGCACCGATACCGTTAGTTTCCGTGGGCTGCGGCTAGAAGAGTTTTACGACGATTTACCTGGGCAATGGCCAGGTATCTTCATTCTTCGTGGCAGCCAAAACAACAGTTTTACCAATGTGGAGATCAAGAACTCCACGTTCGGTCTTAACTTGGGTGCCGATACTACCGATAACTTAGCCTCGTTTACCACCTCAAATAAGAGTAGTGTAACGCTAGACAAAGTAATTATAAAGAATACCCTCTCAACGGGCATTTACAGCACCCTTTCAGATGTTACAGCTACAAACTGCCTGTTTTACAACACCACCGACAACCTACTCACTATGGGGTTAGGCGGCACTTATGTGTTTACCAATTGCAACTTCATTAATTATGGCTCGGTAACCACCAGCCACGATAAGCCCAACATTTTAATGAGCAATGTAGCCACCAACGAGGCTAGGGGCCAAACCGTGTTTGCCGACCTGAATGCGACGTTCAAAAACTGTATTGTTGATGGCTCGTTGGATGAGGAGATACAAATTGAACAAGCCGACGAAGCAGCATTTATTTACCGATTTGAGAACTGCTTGGTAAAAACAGAGCGCACCACCACGCCCGATAGCTTTATAAACGTATTGGTAAACGTAAGCCCACAGTTTAAAAACCGTGGCGAAGACGATTTTACACTGTTACCGGGCTCTCCATGCATTGATGCTGGCTCAGGCTTTATATTCGACGATTTGGAATGCTTGCCCCGCAGCGGAACCATTGACATTGGTGCACTGGAATATCAGCCCTGATAAAAAGTAAAGTGCCAATACCAAAGTAGCAGACAAACAACCACCTGCTGTTGATAAGCAGTATACATATCGTAAAAAGGTTTAGTATCTTAGCTTTAAACCGCTGCCATTTTGGGTTTTCTAAAAAATCTTTATTTCTCTTTTCCTATCCAGTTGTTAGTGATGCATATAAAAAAGCATCAAACCCTACTGGCGGTGTGGATATTTCTTTTTTTGGGTGCCACTGGCCAGTTTGGACAACTTTACGGCTTACGCTACCTCTACTGGGACCCAGAGTATATGGGCTCGGTAAACTGGTTAGGGTTTGCCATTGTGGGTGCCGCTTTCGGTGGATTTATCATGACCTGGAACATTACCACGTACATACTCGAAAGTTCCCATTTCCAATTTCTAGCCTCGTTCGAACGACCCTTTGCCATATACTGCCTTAACAATAGCATACTGCCCTTATCGTTTGTATTGACCTACTTATATTTTGCCGTCGACTTTCAGAACGAAAGTGACAAGCTACTAGCCAAAGATATATTATTGCTTATCGGTGGTTTCTTAGCAGGTTTATTACTTATTATCTTCACTTCGGCTATATACTTTCAAACCACTAACAAGAACATCTTCAACCTCTTTAATCTACGCATTAAAGAACTGAAGAAAATTCGCCGCCGCGTAACACTCCGCGAAGACAACCGTTGGGACGATGTTCGCTCGCGAGATGAAGAGTTCAGGGTCGATTTTTACCTTACCATGAGCCTCGGTTTAAGGCATATACGAAGTGTAAAACACTACGACGAAAAAATGCTTAGAGATGTGTTTCGCCAAAACCACATGAATGCATTTATTATTGAAGCCATTACAATATTAGTTGTTTTCGGACTTGGCTTTTTAATCGATTACGAATTTTTCAGGATTCCTGCAGTAGCCAGTGGCGTGCTGTTTTTAGCCATATTGATTTCTTTAGTGGGTGTTATCGACTTTTGGTTTAAAAGCTGGAAAAGCTTGGCTTTTGTGATGGGTATTTTTGTTTTGAACCTGATAGTGCTAAAATTTGAAATAGTAACATATTCTAACAAGGCTTATGGCCTAAACTACAATACCGAGCCCGCCGAATACAGCTATGCCAGCTTAGATGCATTGGCCAGCCCAGAAAATGTTTACAACGACCGCAAAAACACCCTAGAAATACTAATCAACTGGAAGGCCAAAACAGGACTTGCCAAACCTAAAATGGTACTACTCAATTTTAGTGGGGGTGGCCTAGGTGCAGCTACTTTTGCCGTATCAATGATGCAGCACTTGGATAGCGCCCTAGCCGGAAAATTGATGCTGAATACGGCAATGATGACCGGCGCCTCGGGAGGTATGATTGGGGCCACCTATTGGCGCGAACTGTACCTAAGACAGTTGAACGGGCAGATAACCAGCATGTACGACAATAAGTACGTGAATAATGTGTCGAAAGATTTGCTAAACATTACTATGGCTACCTTGGTAAGCAACGATATTGTTTATCCGTTGCAGACCTTTAAAATAGCTGGCCAAACGTACCGCAAAGACCGCGGCTATGCCTTTGAGAAGCAACTAAACGAAAATACGGATGGCGCATTTTCTAAGCCCATTAGTGCATACCGAGCCGACGAAAAGAGTGCATTAATACCGATAATGATATATTCGCCAACCATAATTAACGACCACCGAAGACTATATATAAGCGCCCAGCCAGTAAGTTACCTAAGCAGGCCGACAGGAAAAGATTACCGCCCAAGGCTTACGGATGTAGATGGGGTTGATTTTCAAAGAATGTTTGGCCTACAGAGTGCCGATAGCCTATTGGTATCGAGCGCCGTGCGAATGAATGCAACTTACCCGTATATTTTGCCTTATGTAACATTGCCCACCAAGCCCATAATAAAAGTGATGGATGCGGGACTGCGCGACAATTTTGGGCTATCGGTTTCGGCTAAGTTTGCCTATGCCTTTAAGGAGTGGATAAACGCTAATACATCGGGCGTGGTGTTTGTGCAGATAAGGCAATACAAACGCGAAAGAGAAATAGAGGGCTACGAGCGCGAGACCTTTATAACCAGCTTGCTGAGCCCTATATCAAACATATACTCTAACCTAACCGCGGTGCAAGATTATGAGCAAACTTACCTGCTAAATGCAGTAAGCGAAGCATTGGGTGGTAATATTGAACTAGTAACGCTAGAATATAACCCGCAAAAAAAGGAAGAAGAGGCATCATTAAGCTTTCACTTAACCGATAAAGAAAAATACGATATTATATACACCAAATACGACCCTAAGATAAAAGAGGGAATTAATAGGCTTCAAGAATTATTGAAGTAATGTGAGGCCTATTGCCAACGCAAAGTTTCAATAAGATGCAACATGTCGGTGCGTACAAAAGTAATTACAGGTGCCAGCGAGTCTTGGTTGGGTGTGGCCCCAAAGTACAATGAGCCACGCATAAAATGCTTGGTGCTATCGGTAACATAAAACTGGATGTTAGAGGCCGCATTGCCACCTAACTCATACAGCATCCCACCCATACCATTAGGCGTGCTTATAACCGATTCATCAATATAATCGGCCTTAACGGTATGTTTGTAAGCCATTTTATGAGCATCCTCTATCAACTTTTCGAGGGAATTGTCGGCATTAATCTCTTTGTAACTCAAATGTATCTCACCGGTCAATTCAGGTAGCATAATATCTAACCAGCAAGCATCGGCTACATCTTCGCCGAAAAACGTATTGTGCCTTGATGCCTTACCATAAACAGGATACTCAAACGTATATGGACAATCGGAGGAGTTATATTGCTGATAGGCTTTTTCAGGCAATTCAATCCTGAAATAACCCTTTGGTCTTGGCGTATAAACGGGCTCTTCGCAACCAGTCAACATCACATTCATGGCCAATACCATTGGCAGCCATGCCCAAACCATTGCCATACTATACTTCATATATTTGGTTATTCCAAAGTTACCTTAATCTTCTCTACGCGGTTGTTGCCTACCGAAACTATAGTGAATTTGTATTTACCATACAATATCTCTTTCCCTTCGTCGGGTATCATACCTGCTAGCTCAAGCATTAGCCCACCCATCGATTCCGCATCGCCGCGTACCTCATCAAACGTATCTTCGCGCACGCCTAGTACTTTACACAGGTCGTGAATCAAAGTTCTGCCTTCAAAAAGGAAGTTCTTATCGTCCAGCTTCTCAAAGTCTACCTCGTCGTGCTCATCAAATTCATCTCTTATATCACCAATAATTTCTTCCAGAATATCTTCCAGCGTTACCATACCTGCTGTGCCGCCATACTCATCAACGGCAATAACCATATGTACGCGGTTATCTTGTATATCCTTTAGCAGGTCATCAATCTTTTTAGTTTCCGGTACAAAGTAAGTTGGGCGGATAAGGTCTTGCCACTTTATGTCGCCCGAACTACCCAAAAACTCCAATAAATCCTTCACGTACAATATTCCAAGGATGTTATCCAAGCTCTCGCGATAAACCGGTAGGCGAGAGTAGCCCGCTTCCTTTACTTTATTGAGCATCTCCTGGTAAGTGCTGCTCTCGTCCAAGCCTACAATGCTGGTGCGGGGATGCATTATTTGTTTCACTTGTATGTTGCCAAACTTCACAATGCCCTTCAGCATCTTTATCTCATCTACCGACGATTTTTGGTGTGCGGCTGTCAAGTCAATAGCCTTTTCTAGCTCCTCGGCATCAAAACCATCACCATTGCCGTTGCGCTTGCCTTGAAGGCGTTTCTCAATCACCTTGGTACTCTCTACCAATAAGTAGCTAATTGGTTTGAAGGCGGCACGCAAAAACAACAGCGGGCCCGACATCATTACCACAAAAGTATGGCCATAGCGGGTTGCGTATATTTTAGGTATCACTTCGCCAAACATAACCAACAGAAACGTAACACTCACCACATTTATACCCAGGTTTAGCCAAAAATTGTCGCTAATGCCAAGTTCCTTGAGTACAAAATATGACAGCACCACAATGCTCACGTTTACTACGTTATTGGCTATCAGTATGGTTGCCAATAAATAGCGCGGGCGGCCTAATAGGTTAAGTATACGGTCGGTAGGCACACCAAACTCATCGCTAATGCGGCCAAGGTCTTTTGAGGATAAGGAGAAATAAGCCACTTCGGAGCCAGAAATAAGCGCACTGCACAGCAGCAGCAACAGAATAATAATGCCATAGATAATCAAACCCGAAACAGGGGTTTGAGCTGCAACTTGCAGAAATATCGGTAAAAGTTGCTGGACAGGATCGCCTCCGTCAGGACTACTACTTTCCAATTGAATAGTTATTTAATGAAACCATAAGGCCTAAAACGGCAGGTCATCGTTATAATCGTCGCCGTTTCCACCACCCATATCTTGTGCTTGGGGTTGTGGTGCTGCAGGACCGCTTTGCTGTTGTGGTTGGCTGCGCTGCTGCTGCTGGCCATATCCACCTCCAGCACTTGCACTGTCGCCACCATAGTTGCTGCTGCCGCCAGCACCATCTTCTTTCTTATCCAGCATAATAAAATTCAGCCCTTCTACATCTGTAGCATACTTTTTAACGCCATTATCTTCCCACGAACGATTGCGCAAGCGGCCTTCAAGGTATATCAAGCTGCCTTTCTTTAAAAACTTCTCTGCAACCTCTGCTTGGCGGCGCCAAAGGGTTATGTTGTGCCATTCGGTTTGGTCAATGCGGTTGCCTTCTTTATCGGTATATCCTTCATTGGTGGCAATTGAAAAGCGCGCACGTGCAATGCCACCTTCCAAATAGGTTACCTCAGGGTCGCGGCCAAGGTGGCCAAGCAATACAACTTTGTTTAATCCTCTCATAGTAAATGGGTATGCTCTCGATTAGGTCAAACTTAAATATAACCGATTATCTTTTAAATAGCAATCAATAATCTTCGGGAAAGCAAAATTATTCAATTTTTCTCGATCCGTTGTTTTAAATCGGGTATCGGTTAGGTTAAGTTTCTCTGCCACAGCAATTTCTATAAAAACAGCATTGATTTTTTGGTGCGTTAGCTTCTGGGTATATGGGCCTTTTTGCCTTGTCAGTTGCCATTTGGCATCTTGAGTAAGTTCTTGTAAAAATGTAGCAATGGCATCACTTTCGGGCTGCAATAGCTCCTCAGCCTCCAACATCGGAAACTGGTATAGCTCCTGCCAAATATCCTTGCCTGTGCGCTGCTCCACCACACTTTGCCCATGAGCATCAATTACAAAATAATGGAAGAAGCGTTCGCGTTGCTTAATTTTTCCTGCTTTAATGGGCAATTTATCATGTAGGTTTTCCTTTTTAGCCACACACTTAGCAGCCAAGGGGCAAGTGCCGCACATTGGTAAAGCAGGCTTGCACAGCGTAGCACCAAAATCCATAATGGCTTGGTTGTATATGCCCGGCTGCTGTTGGTCAATCAACTCGTTGGCCAATACCCCAAACTCCCTTTTGGCTATTGGGCTATCAATGGGCGTTTGGATGCCAAAGTACCGTGACAAAACCCTATACACATTGCCATCCAGCACCGCCCGAGGTTCATTAAACACAAAACTGGATATTGCCGCAGCCGTGTACTCACCTACCCCTTTTAACAATAGTAAAGCCTCATAGTTATCAGGAAACTTGCCATCCAGTTCAGCGTCAATGTACTTGGCGGCAGCATGTAGGTTTCGGGCGCGGCTGTAGTAGCCTAGCCCTTGCCACAGCTTCATTACATCGTCGGCGGGGGCTTGCGCTAAATGCCTCACGGTAGGGTAGTTTTCGGTAAACTTTAGGTAATAAGGCAACCCTTGTTCAACACGGGTTTGTTGCAATATTATCTCACTGAGCCACACTTTATAGGCATCCTTTTCGGACTTCCAAGGCATGGGCCTATCGGTGGGGCGATACCATGCCATGAGTTGCTCGGTAAAAAAGGTTTTTGCTAATAAAGAGGACATAATGCGAAGATAGCGAATTAGCTTGATGGCAATTTGCCAGTAAAATGCTTGCCTACGTAAATACAAGCCATGTAACGATTAGCATTTAAAAGGTTAAAAATCAGGCACAAACCACACATCGTTAACCACCAAACCTAACCCATACTTATTGGCAATAATCAGCCTATGCGCTACCTTACCACAATAAACAAATCCATATATCGTTCTAAAAGCCCAAAATTGTCTAATTTTGGGCTTTTGTATGATGCGGTATTTCTATAAGTTATCTCTACTCATCCCTGTGCTGGTTATGCTAGCATTGCCTACTCGTGTGCAAGCACAAGATTGGGACTATGGAGTTTGGGCTGGTTTTACCAATTACTTTGGCGATTTGAATACGCGCACCAGCTTTGAGTATATGGGGCCGGGTGCTGGCGCATTTGCCCGCTACAATTTCAATACGCGCTTAGCCTGGAAAAACGGTTTCAACTATGGAAAGGTATCTTTTTCGGATGAAGCCTCGCCAGACCCATTTCAGCGAGCACGCAATTTATCTTTCAGCTCCAACATTTTGGAGCTTACCAGCCAAATAGAAATCAACTTTTTCAGGTTTGAGCCCCGCAAAGACCGTTATAAATTTACCCCTTACCTTACCTTTGGCGTTTCAGGCTTTTATTTCAACCCCAAAGCCGAACTTGATGGCGAAACGTATGCCCTGCAACCAGTAGGCACCGAAGGCCAAAACGATGAGGCAACTGGTAAAAAACCTTACAGCCGCTTTGGTTTTGCCATACCGGTAGGTGGTGGTTTCAAGTACCGCTTTCACCCTGCTTGGACATTGGGCGTAGAATTGGGTGTGAGGGTTACTTTTACCGACTATTTGGATGATGTAAGTACTACCTATCCTGCGAATGTATACAGTTTTGCGGTGCCCAGAAACATTGCCGAGGCACTGAGCGACCGCAGCGGCGAAGTGGGCGAACCCATTGGCTATGCAGGCAAGCAACGCGGCATGTCGAATAAAAAAGATCAGTTCCTGTTTTTTGGTTTAAGTCTTAGCTATACCATACTTAAAGAACGTTGCCCTTGGCCTTCAAGAATTCTTTAATCATTTTGTACCTTTGACCGCCGCATCACCAACCGCCTAATGGATAAAAAGAGCCAAATAGACCGCGAAAAACTTCCGCGCCATATCGCTGTGATAATGGACGGGAACGGTCGTTGGGCAAAGCGCCAGGGCCACAATCGTGTGTTTGGCCACAAACACGGTGTAACTGCGGTGCGCGAAACAGTTGAGGCCTCTGCCGAACTAGGCATACAATATCTTACACTTTATGCGTTTAGTACCGAAAATTGGAGCCGCCCCAAAATGGAGGTAGATGCTTTGATGGAACTATTGGTGCGTACCATAAAATCGGAAGTAAAAACCTTAATGAAAAACGACATTCGCCTAGCTGTAATTGGTAAAACGGATATGCTGCCCGAACGAAGCCGCAACCGCTTAGCCGAGGCTATGGAGGAAACCAAGAATAACAAACGCATGACCGTGGTGCTAGCACTAAGTTATAGCAGCAAATGGGAAATAACTGAAGCCATTAGGCAGATTGCCGAAGATGCCAAAGCAGGAAAAATAGACCCTACTGGCATAAATGAGCAAACCTTGAGCGACCACCTAAGTACCAAAGGAATGCCCGACCCCGAACTAATGATACGCACTAGTGGCGAACAGCGCATAAGCAACTTTTTGCTTTGGCAGTTGGCTTACGCTGAGCTATATTTTACCGAAACCTTATGGCCCGATTTCCGCAAGGAGCACCTTTACGAGGCAATTGTTGACTACCAGCAACGCGAACGCCGATTTGGCAAGATAAGCGAGCAGATAAAACCGCAGATAAGTTGAAATATTTCCTATATACGTTGTTGGCTATTTGCTGCTACATACCTGCATCTGCGCAGCTAGATAGCATTGGTGCGTCCCGTATCAACTACTCACTACCTACCGAATATATCTTGGGTCCAGTTACCGTTTCAGGGGCTAAATATTTAGACCCTGATCTGATAGTGCCCCTTTCGGGACTTAAAGCAGGACAAAAAATTTCGATACCTGGCGACGATGTCGGTAAAGCCATTCGTAAGCTTTGGGAGCAAGGGCTGTTTACCAACGTAGAGATACGCATACTGAAAACCTTGGGCAACATTGTTTTCTTGGATATATTGGTAACCGAGCGGCCCCGCTTGGGCAAATTTGCCTTTGAAGGAAAAATTAAAAAAGGCGAGCAGGATGAACTGCGCGATAAAATAAAACTGATAAGCGGCCGGGTACTTACCGAAAACCTTAAAACCAACACCATCAACATTATCCAAAACCATTACAAGGATAAAGGATACTTGAATGCCAAGGTAACGCTCAAAGAATCGGCAGACACTATATTGAACAACAGCGTAATACTTACCATAGTAGTAAATAAAGGTGGCAAGGTTAAAATTGGTAGTATTCTTTTTGAGGGTAACACCGTGGTGAGCGATGCCACTTTGCGCAAGAAAATGAAGGATACCAAGGAAAAGGTGCATTTGGATATTGCGGGTATTATTAGCCCCGAAAACATAAAAGCTGCCAAAAAGGATACTTCGAGCTTTATGGAGATACTGGAAAACCTAGCTCCATCGCGAACCATTGATTACTTCGCCGACAAGGCCAGATTGAATATTTTCAGTGCTTCAAAATTTATATTGAAGGATTATAAAGCCGATAAAGAAAAACTAGTTGAACACTACAATTCGCTTGGTTTTAGAGATGCCGAAATACTTGCCGACAGTGTTTATATGGAGAATGGTGAATTGCAAATCCGTATAAAAGTAAATGAAGGCATACAGTACCATTTTCGCAATGTAACCTGGGCCGGCAACACCATATATAGCAGCGATACGTTGGCCAAATTGTTGGGCATAAAGAAAGGCGACATATACAACCGTAACCTGCTTGATGAACGCCTTAATATGAGCGAAAACGGAACTGACATTGCCAGCCTTTATATGGACAATGGCTATTTGTTTTTTCAGGTGAGCCCGCTGGAAGTTGCTGTAATAGAAGATTCCATTGATATTGAGATTCGGGTATCGGAAGGGCCAATAGCCATTATTAACGAAGTGCGCATATCAGGCAATACCAAAACCAAAGAGTATGTTATACGCCGAGAGCTGAGAACTATACCTGGCAACGTATTTAGCCGAAGTGATTTGATACGCTCGCAACGGGAGATTATCAATTTGGGCTACTTCGACCCTGAGCAACTTGAGGTAGTGCCCATCCCCAACCCCGAAAACGGAACGGTGGATATAGAGTACCGTGTGGTAGAAAAACCATCCGACCAGTTAGAGTTATCGGCAGGTTGGGGCGGCAGAGGCCGAGGTGTAGTGGGCACTTTGGGCGTATCGTTTACCAACTTCTCTATCCAAAACATGTTCAAAAAAGGCTCTTGGAGTCCGCTACCGGCCGGCGACGGACAAAGGCTTTCGCTTAGGGTGCAAACCAACGGTAGAATTTATCAGTCGTACAACTTCTCATTTACCGAGCCTTGGCTTGGGGGCCGAAAACCAAATTCATTCTCGGTGAGTTATTACAACTCTCGTTTTGCTACCCTTAGCACCGACAACAAAGTTATTTCTAGCCTAACAACCAATGGTGCCAGCGTTGGTATAGGTACAAGGTTAAAATGGCCCGATGACTACTTTACTTTCCAGGCTTTAGTGCAGTTTCAGAACTATAAACTAGACAACTGGACATCCTCGAACTTTATCATTACTGATGGTCGTTCTAATAACTTGAACTTAAAGTTTACGTTGGCACGTAGTTCGGTTTACAACCCAACCTACCCTACCCAAGGCTCCAACATATCCTTGTCGTTGCAAATAACGCCACCATACTCGCTACTTAGCGGAAAGGACTATACTGACCTGCCAGACAATCAAAAATATAAATGGGTAGAGTATCACAAATGGCGCTTCACAGCGGAGTGGTTTACCCCTATTACCAAAAACCTGAAACAGCCATTGGTATTGCGCGTAGCGGCTAAATTCGGTTTCTTGGGCTATTATAACAAAGATATCGGTTACTCTCCATTTGAGCGCTTTGAATTGGGTGGCGATGGTATTTCCAACATCCAGTTTTTTGGCAGGGATATCTTAGCATTGCGTGGATACGAAGTATTGAGCCCGAATACTGGAGCGCCGTTTTTCAATAAATTTACAGTAGAAATGCGTTTCCCTATCTCTCTAAACCCATCGGCTACCATATTTGCAACGGCCTTTTTGGAGGGTGGAAACTACTACAACGATATAAAAAGTTACAATCCTTTCGACATAAAACGTACGGCAGGCCTTGGTGTTAGGATAATGTTGCCTATGTTCGGGTTGCTAGGTTTCGATTATGGCATAGGCTTTGATAAGGATGCTGGGACAGCAAATGGTTTCGGAGACTTCTTAAACAAATACGGAAAATTCAGTATCGTGTTAGGCTTCGAACCAGAATAATTGGTTTAACACTTAAAAACACACCAAAATGAAAAAGTTATTACTCACAACCCTAAGTGTACTGCTTATAACAGTAGCTGGCTACAGCCAACGTTTTGTATACGTTGATACCGAATATATACTGGACAATGTACCAGAATATAAAGCCGCGCAGAAAAAACTGGATGATATAGCAGACGGCTGGCGCGCCGAAATTGACAAGCGCTACAAAGATATTGATAACCTATACAAAGCTTACCAAGCAGAGTACATCATTTTACCTGAAGAAACCCGCCAACAACGCCAAAAGCAAATTGAGAACAGCGAAAAGGCGGTTAAGGAGTACCAAAACCAAAAGTTTGGATACCAAGGCGAGTTATTTGTAAAAAAACAAGAACTGGTAAAGCCCATTCAGGATAAGATTTACAACGAAATAAATAAAATGGCCGCCGAAAAAGCCTACGACTTTGTATTTGATAAGGCAAACGGACTGAACATGTTATTCGTGAATCCGAAGTATGACAAGAGCGATGATATCATTACTGCTTTAGGATATAAACCTGTGAAAACTGACAAAAAATAAAATTAAGGGCTTATATTAGCAGCCTGTTTTTAAAAACAACATAAACAAAAACATGAAAAATTTTATTGCAATCTTGGCGGTGTTATTTGTAATGGCCTTGCCTACTACCCTTTCTGCCCAAAACAAATTTGGACATATCAACGCACAGGAGTTGTTGGTAGCATTGCCTAGCTACAAAACAGCTGAGACCCAACTGCAAGCATTTGCAAAAAAATTGCAAGATGCTTACATGAAAATGCAGGAAGACTACAACAAATTGTATGCTGAGTTTGAGAAAATGCAGAATGACAAAGCCACGTTAAAGCCACTTTTAGAAGCTAAATATGCTGAGATTGCTGACCTTGAAAAGCGTATGCAGAAAATTGAGCAAAGCAGCGAACAACAGTTGGTTGAGAAACAAGCGGAGCTTTTGAAGCCTTTAGAAGACCAAATTATGACTGCCATCAAAACGGTTGCTAAAGAAGGCGGATATACTTACATCTTTGACTCGAGCGCAGGCATTTTGTTGTACTCACCTGATGGCGACAATGTAATGCCTTTGGTGAAAAAGAAGTTGGGCATAGTTACTGCTCCTTGATAAAAATTTAAGCGTAGTACTTTAGTTTACCGAAATTACTCATCGTTTTGGCCATCAATACTCACAGCCCAATAGGGATATTTGACTCGGGTATTGGTGGCCTTACTATTGCTAGTGAGGTCATTCGCAAATTGCCCAACGAAGAGGTTATTTACTTTGGCGACACAGCACACATGCCTTACGGCGACAAATCGCCAGCCCTGGTGCGGTACTACGGCACCAAAATAGTAGAGTTCCTGATAGGCAAAGGCTGCAAAATTATAGTGATAGCCTGCAACACCATCAGTAGCGTTATTTACGACGATGTGGTGGAGATATTTGGCAACCGCGTGCAGTTTGTAAACGTTGTCGACCCTTTAGTGCATGGCCTTGCCCGCCTAGAGCAACTAAACAAAGTGGGCATAATTGGTACCAAAGGCACCATTAAAACCGGTATATACGAGCGCAAGCTAAAAGAACTGCGCCCCGATATGGATGTGCACAGCCTGGCTACCCCGCTACTGGCCCCTATGATTGAGGCGGGGTTCTTCAACAACCAGATATCGAAAGCTGTAATTGAAACCTACCTTAAGGAGGATTGCTTTAAGGAAATTGAGGCTATGGTACTAGCCTGCACACACTACCCGCTCATTAAAAAGGATATTGAGGAGTTTTATGCAGGCAAAGTGGCCGTGTACGACTCAACCGATTTCGTTTCGGAAGTAGTGCGCGATGCCTTGAATGTAAAAGGATTGTTGAGCACCAAACGTATTGGTGGCCCTAACAAATTCTTCGCCAGCGACATTACCGAATCATTCGACAAAACAGCCAAAAATTTCTTCGGCGACGACGTGCACCTCGAGTATGCCAATATTTGGGATCTGTAGGTTGGTTGATTGGTTATTGGTTTTCCATTTTCAACAAAAATCATTTAATACAAACCTACTCGTAACACCCATAAAAAAGTTTGGCATTATGTTTGAATAGAGAAAGGGGAAGGAAAAAATTAATAACTTTAGGCTACAAAAATCAACTGCCGAAAAAATAAGCGCTATGAAAAAGTATTTGATGTTATTGGTAATGGTTCCGGTGTTGTTTCTAGCAGCAGGCAACCTAGCACAAGCACAACGCGAAACCACCAACACTGCCCCAGCCGACGGTAAGGGTATCCAGTTTTTCCAAGGCACTTGGAACGAAGCACTTGCCGCTGCAAAAAAAGAAAAGAAACTGATTTTTGTGGATGCCTATGCCGTTTGGTGTGGCCCTTGTAAATTCATGAGCAACAACGTTTTTCCGGATGCTGCTGTTGGCGAATATTTCAACAAAAACTTCATCAGCTACAAGTTTGATATGGAGAAAGGCGAAGGCCCTGAATTCTCTAACAAGTATAAAGTAACGGCCTATCCAACCTTGTTGTTTATAAACAGCGCAGGCGAGGTAGTATACCGCGAAATGGGTGCCCGCGATGCCGGTGGCTTCATTAAATTGGGCGAAAGCGCACTTGCAGCTTCTAAAAAGTAAGACTTTTATGAGCGTTCGATCAATGCATCGGGCGTTTCAAATCACCATATAGTAATTCGTCAAGGGCCGTGCTAAGCGGCCCTTTTCTATGCTCCGAAAATTGGCTGAGCAATATATTTGATTTGGCAATGCCAGCCTCTAGGTTTATCTCATCCTGAAACTGGGTAATGTGCCTGGCCAACTTAGCCATACGCTTACCAAGATATATTTGTTCGGTTTGGCCTGGCGTGGGCACCAGTATGGCTTTTAGCCCTAGGGCGTTTAGGTCCATAAGCGTACTATAGCCCGAGCGGCATACAATGGTTTTAGCGCGCTGCATTACGTGGCTCATCTGCTCGGTATCCAAGTGGCCTACCACTTCAATATGATCTTCCAATCGGGTTGCTTTACCCTCCTCAGGTTTGCCTAATATCAATAATTTCTTGCCAGCTATGCCTGGCAACTGCCCTCGCAATTTCTGCTCAAATATGGTGCGCTGCGGTTCGGGACCAGAACAAATAGCCACCACATCATACTCTGGCTCTATAGCTTTAGTATCAGCGGTCATGCGGCTAAGCGGGCCAATATAGCGGTAGCGCTTTTTGGTAATGGCCGTGCCATGGCCCAAATCGCCAGAGAGGTTTGGTACAGAAGGCCAATCAGGAATCCAACAACGGGTAAATTTATTGATGTAGCCGTGGTTCATATAATTAACGAGCGGCTCGAACGCACGCATTATACCGGGCATACGGATGTATACTTGATGGGTAATAAAAGCAGTAGGCACGGATGGGCTGGTAAGCCCAAAACGACTGTCGGAAATAACGTGAGTAATGCCCTTTGATTTTATTAGTTCGGGTAAAAGCTGGCGCTCTTTCTTAATAACCCCAAGCAAGCGTTGGCTTTGCAGCGCCATGTGCCACACCATGTTGCCATCGGCTGGGTAAGATGGGTTGTAAGCCGGCAACTCAATGTGCGCCAGTTCTGTGAACTCGTCTTTCCACAACTGCGCGGCCCTACCCGCCGAACCTAGGATAATTTTCACATCGCGTTGCTGCAGCAACTTAATTACGGGTATGAGTCGGGTGGCATGGCCAAGTCCCCAATCTAATGCGGCTACTAAAACAACTGGAGTACTCAAATAAAATAATTAACCTAGCGTTATAAAATAGTGGTTTGCCAAATAAATCGTAAATTTAATACTGTTACTGCCAATAAAGACGACATGAAGCTAATATTTTTAAATTATATACTATCTACGCTTTTTCTAGTATCGGGCTTAGGTTTACTATCAGGTTGTAAAGCCAATAAGTGCGATTGTCCAAGTTTTCATGGCAAGGCTGTGGCAGAACAAGTGGAGCAGTGCTAGTCCGGAATCAGAATTGACAGAATTGCTGAATTTTAGAATTGAATGGGATTAACATTCTGTTGGTTAATTTAATTTCTTATCCATCAATTATCATTCATTGTACATAGTACATTGTACTTTGTACATCCTCTTACCCATTCACTTGACATTACCCTACTTACAACGTACCTTTGTACCAGTTTTTACTGATTTATCAAGAAAGATGGAGGGATTTGGCCCGTTGATATCTTAGCAACCACTACAAAAGCTTCCTGCTACAGTAGAAGGTGCCACTTCCAACCACGCTACCCTTGGCGGTGTGGGCAGATAAGTTAGAGGCGGGAACGTAACACAAACCTTCCACGGTTTTTCCTGTTATGTAATCACTTCTGGCTAAGCCAAGGCGATTATAATTAAAACAGGAATAAAACAATGACCAAACCTGACATAAGAGACCTACTCAAAGAGCGCATACTGGTACTGGACGGCGCCATGGGTACCATGATACAGCGTTACAAGCTAGAGGAAGATGATTTCCGTGGCGAGCGGTTCAAAAATCATGCACACCCACTTAAAGGCAACAATGATTTGTTGGCCATTACCCGCCCCGACGTGCTGAAGGCCATACACGTGCAATATCTAGAGGCTGGTGCCGACATTATAGAAACCAATACCTTTAGCGGTACCACCATCGCCCAAGCCGATTACCACTTGGAAGACGCCGTGTATGACATTAACTACCTTTCGGCCAAGATAGCCAAAGAGGCTGCCGATGAAGTGACGGCCAAGAACCCCGACAAGCCTCGCTATGTGGCGGGTGCCATCGGGCCAACGAACCGCACCGCATCTCTATCGCCAGATGTAAACGACCCAGGATACCGTGCCGTAACGTTCGATCAATTGGTGGTGGCCTACAAAGAACAAACCAAAGCCTTGATTGACGGCGGTGTGGATGTGATATTGGTAGAGACTATTTTCGATACCTTGAATGCCAAAGCTGCACTGTTCGCCATTACCGAGTACTTTGAGGAAGTCGGCAAGGAGTATCCAATCATGGTATCGGGCACCATTACCGATGCCAGTGGCCGCACCCTTTCGGGCCAAACCACCGAGGCGTTCCTCATTTCGGTATCGCATGCACCGTTGTTGAGCGTGGGCTTGAACTGTGCCCTCGGTGCATCTCAGCTTCGTCCGTACTTGCAGGTGCTGGATAAAAAGTCGGATTTCTTTGTGAGTGCCTACCCCAATGCGGGCTTGCCCAACGAGTTTGGACACTACGACGAAACCCCCGAACTAATGGCCAGCCAGATAAAAGACTATTTGGAAGAAGGCTTGGTGAACATAGTAGGCGGTTGCTGCGGTACCACCCCCGACCACATCCGTGCTATTGCGAAGCTCGCTGCCAACTATAAACCAAGAGTAGCTGAAACTACCGAAACAGCAAACATTCAATAATAATACATCGTACTTCGTACATCGTAAATCGTACATCAACAATGTCCATTGCTCCTCTTAAACTTAGTGGCCTTGAGCCTTTAGTAGTATTCCCGGGTTCCAATTTTGTGAACGTGGGCGAGCGTACCAATGTAACCGGTTCAAAAAAATTCCTGCGCTTAATAAAAGAAGGGAAGTTTGATGAAGCCCTCTCCGTTGCCCGCGACCAAGTAGAAGGTGGCGCACAGGTATTGGACGTTAACATGGACGAAGGCATGTTGGACGGCGTGGCTACCATGACCCGTTTCTTGAACTTATTGGCCAGCGAGCCCGACATTAGCCGTATACCAGTAATGATTGACAGCAGTAAATGGGAGATTATTGAAGCGGGGCTTAAATGTGTTCAAGGTAAGAGCATTGTAAACTCCATCAGCCTGAAAGAGGGCGAGGAGCCGTTTATTAAATACGCTAAACTCATTAAGCGCTATGGCGCCGCCACAGTAGTAATGGCATTTGACGAGCAAGGCCAAGCGGATACTTACGAGCGCCGCATAGAAATCTGTAAAAAGAGCTATGATATATTGGTGAATGTGGTGAAATTCCCACCGCAGGACATCATTTTCGATCCGAATATTTTCCCTGTGGCTACGGGCATCGAAGAGCATAACAACTACGCTGTCGATTTCTTTAAAGCCACCCGTTGGATACGCGAAAACTTACCCGGCGCCCACGTGAGTGGCGGTGTTAGCAACGTATCGTTCAGTTTCCGCGGCAATGATACCGTGCGCGAGGCAATGCACTCGGCATTTTTGTACCATGCTATCAAAGAGGGTATGGATATGGGCATTGTAAACCCGACCATGTTGGCCGTGTACGATGATATACCTAAAGATTTACTAGAGCGTGTAGAGGATGTGCTATTGAATCGCCGTCCCGACTCCACAGAGCGGCTGCTAGATTTTGCAGAGAGCTTTAAAGGCGATAAGAGTATAGGCAAAGAGAAAGACCTAGAGTGGCGTAAGGGCGATGTGCAAGAGCGCATTACCCACGCGCTTGTAAAGGGCATGGCCGACTACATTGAAGAGGATACCGAAGAGGCTCGCTTGATGTACGACCACCCGATAAAAGTAATTGAAGGCCCACTTATGAAGGGCATGAACGTAGTGGGCGACTTGTTTGGCGAAGGAAAAATGTTCTTGCCGCAGGTGGTAAAGTCGGCACGGGTAATGAAGAAGGCCGTGGCGCACTTGCTGCCTTACATCGAAGCCCTAAAACAAGAAGGCGACCGCAGCAATGCCGGTAAGGTACTAATGGCAACCGTAAAAGGCGATGTACACGACATTGGTAAAAACATTGTGGGCGTGGTGCTTGGTTGTAACAACTACGAAGTGATTGACCTAGGCGTAATGGTACCTGCCGAAAAAATATTGGCAGCAGCCCGCGAGCACAATGTGGACATTATTGGGTTAAGCGGATTGATTACTCCATCGTTAGATGAGATGGTTCACTTAGCTAAAGAGCTTCAGCGGGGCGGTTTTAAGCAGCCCCTGCTGATTGGTGGCGCCACCACCAGTAAAATGCACACGGCTGTTAAAATAGAAGCCTCTTATACAAACGCCCCCGTGGTGCATGTATTGGACGCCAGCCGCTCGGTAACGGTGGTAGAAAGTTTGCTTGGCGATAAACGCCCCGATTTTGAGGCTGCCATTCGCGAAGAGTATGAAATGATGCGCGAGCGCCACCGCAGCAGCCAAAGCCATAAAGAATATCTGCCGATACAAGAGGCCCGTGCCAACCACGTGCCGATTGACTGGAATACCACTACCCCTACCAAGCCTAGTTTCTTAGGCTTGAAGGAGTTTAATGATTACCCGCTAGATGAGTTGGCACGGTATATTGATTGGACTCCGTTCTTTCAGACGTGGGAGATGGCTGGCCGATTCCCTGCTATATTAACAGATCACGTAGTGGGCGTGGAGGCTACCAAGCTATACAATGATGCTAAAGTGATGTTGCAGCAAATCGTCGATAAGAAGATGCTTCGAGCCAACGGCGTTATCGGCTTTTGGCCAGCTAACAGCGAAGGCGACGACATCCAGCTCTTTAGTGATGATACCCGCAGCCAATCCTTCGTTACCCTGCACCATTTGCGCCAACAAAACCGTAAGGCAGCTGGTCAGCCAAACCTTTGCCTGAGTGATTACATTGCGCCCGTGGAAGTAGGCGTGAAGGATTATCTCGGTGGGTTTGCTGTAACCGCTGGACTAGGCATGGAGCCTTGGCTGGAGCAATATGCCAAAGACCACGACGACTATAGCAGCATTATGCTCAAAGCCCTTGCCGACCGCCTTGCCGAGGCCTTTGCCGAGCGCTTGCACGAGCGCGTGCGCAAAGAGTTCTGGGGCTATGTGCCACAGGAGGAACTAGGCGGCGAAGACCTGATAAACGAGAAATACCAAGGCATACGCCCGGCACCGGGCTACCCTGCCTGCCCCGACCATACAGAGAAAGCAGAGCTATTCAGCTTGCTAGATGCCACCAACAAAGCTGGTATAATCCTTACCGAAAGCTATGCCATGATGCCCGCAGCGGCAGTAAGCGGATGGTATTTCAGTCATCCGCAAAGCAAATACTTCGGCGTGGGCAAAGTAACCAAAGACCAAGTAACCGACTACGCCCGCCGCAAAGGCATGGAGCTGGAGGTTATGGAAAGGTGGTTGGCGCCGGTGTTGAGTTATGATTGATTTTTAGTTACCAAATAAACATAGCTTCCTGAAAAAGTGAGAGATGTATGTTGATTGCATTATTATTCAGTTGGCTTATTGCGATGCCTAATAGTCTTTCTATTGATGGGCACTTTGTTGATAGCACGGGACAAGGCATTCCATTTTTAAACATCGATATTAAAGGTCCAAGCTATGAGATGCAGGGGTTATCCGATTTTGATGGCTATTCAACGATTTATGTGCACAAAGCCAAATTAGGCGATACCTGCTATCTTACCTTCTCAGCACTAGGGTACTTTACCCAGCACGATATAATTGTGCTACAGCAATACAACGACAAAAAGTATGTATTGAAAGCGGGAGGTGAGAAATGAGTTATAGCCAGTTTTACATCAGCCAACGATAGGCGTAAAACTGTAAAGAATAACGAATATAGCGCAGGCTAAGCCTTTAACTGGCTTCAGCTCTACATAGCCCACAAAAACATCTAAAAACCATATATTTACGCCTATGAAAAAAGCTATTTTGGTTCGTTCTGGGCTGATTGCGTTGTTGCTATTAGCCTTTGTTGCGCTGCGCAACTATATATACCAATATACTTTTGAAATTTTCTATGCTGACGGCACCGTTGATGCAGAGGTAAACCATAAGATTACCAACCGCTTACTAATGATAATTGCTGATGGATTGCTGCTTAGCGTTATTTTAGCGCTGGTGGCGATACGCAACCAAATCAAGCCCGTAATTAAGAATTTGTCCTTGATGGTTTACGTTATAGCGCTGTCGGTTTTAGTGCTAGAGGGTTCGTTTATGTACGTAAAAAAGAGCCACGGGGTTGGAGAGCCGTTTGCCAGCAAACTTTGGTTTCATACTTATTGGAATCCTGTTAACTCTTTCACTTTTCGAGATAAGGAATGGAATCGTGAAGCACTGACATCTAAGCCCACTATATTGTTTTTGGGAGATAGCTTTACAGCTGGTGATGGCATCCAAAAGGTGAGCGATAGATACTCTGATATTGTGGCTTCGCAGCGCCCAGCATATGAAGTGGTTAACTTAGGCATTCGAGGTGCCGACCCCCTTATTGAGGCTCAAGGATTGGCTAAGTTTAGCAACCAGCATCCAGTTTTACCTCATACAATTGTTTGGCAATATTATGGCAATGATGTGGATTTGACCGCTTATGATGAAGGACTTCAAACTGGACAGCTTAAATTTAATATCGTGCAGGAATATGCGGCCCAGCATTTTAAGGCTAAATCCTTCTTATTGGATTATGTTTACTGGAGCGCATTCCACCCCAAACAAGATATCTACACAGACTTTCTAAAAAATGCCTATACTAACGATAAAGTGGTGCAAATGCATTTAGCACCAATGATAGAAATATTAAATTCCTTCAAGCAGAACAACATAAGAGCAGTAGTGGTAATATTACCATTCCTGCAAGACATTCCATTAGCACGCCAACTATATGTTACCAAGTTATGTAGTTTATTAAAAAGTTTGGAGATAGAGTATATTGACCTGTCAACAGCCATTGAAAAGCTCCCCATTTCTGATAGGATAGTAAACGTGACCAACCCCCACCCAAGTGTTGAGGTAAATAAGCTAACCGCAGATGCCCTTTTAAAGCTAATTCCGGAAGGGAATTGAATAGTGAAAATGAGCAATTCAAAACATGTACAATTATTTTATTTTCATTTGAACCTACTTACCCCATTTTTGGTTTGTGATATATACCGATTGGTATTATTTAGAAGAATATTTTTCCCTTTTTTTAGTCGAATTTAAAAAGTAGATTGTATTAAAATTAAAAACAAATATACCATGCTTACCACCCAACACGCCCGCCGAGTAGCTATTATTGGCTACAACCGCATCCCTTTTGCGAGGCAAAATACTGCTTACACTATGGCTAGTAACCAAGATATGATGACTGCGGCCCTTAACGGACTGATTGACCGTTATAAGTTAAGCGGTATGCTTTTGGGCGAAGTAGCAGGCGGAGCGGTTATAAAAAGTAGCCTAGACTTAAATCTGATACGCGAATGCGTGCTGAGTACCTCGTTAAACCCTGCCACACCTGCTTGCGACATACAACAGGCATGCGATACGGGTATGGAGGCGGCGGTATATATTGCCAACAAAATAGCCCTTGGCCAAATTGATGTGGGTATTGCGGGTGGTGTTGATTCTACTAGTAATGTACCTATTTTAATGAGCGCTAGCCTTACAAAAAAGCTATTAGCTGTGCGTCGGGCCAAAACCACTGGGGCTCGCCTTAAAACCATACTAAGCATACGCCCCAGCGACTTTGCACCCAACCCGCCAGAGAACAATGAGCCGCGCACAGGGCTATCTATGGGTGGGCATACGGAGTTTACTACTAAATACTACAAAATTCCTCGCCAGGAGCAAGACCAGTTTGCATATGAAAGCCATAAAAAGTTAGCACAAGCTTACGCCGAGGGTTTTTTGGATGATATGCTTACACCATTCAATGGTTTGGCAAAGGACAACATCCTTCGCGCTGATTCTACCATCGAAAAACTATCGACCCTTAAGCCCGCATTCGATAAAGAAGGCGGTACGCTTACTGCTGGCAATTCATCGCCCCTTACCGATGGTGCATCGTGCATATTGTTAGCTAGCGAAGATTGGGCTAAAGCAAATAACTTACCCGTAATTGCATACCTTTCGTTTGCCGAACTTGCTGCAATAGAATATGTAAAGGACAAGCACAATTTACTTTTGGCACCCATAAATGCCGCAAGCAGAATGCTTAAAAAAGCCGGTATAACCTTACAAGATTTTGATTTTTACGAAATACACGAAGCATTTGCTGGTCAGGTTTTGGCTACCCTCAAAATTTGGGAAAGCCCAGAACTGAGCAAAGCTTTCGGACAAGAAGCGCTTGGAGCTATTGACCGAAGCAAATTGAACGTAAAAGGTAGTAGCCTTGCCGCAGGGCATCCTTTTGCTGCTACTGGTGGTAGGGTTTTAGCTACTGCCGCTAAACTGCTCAACCAAAAAGGCTCGGGCAGGGCATTTGTTTCGGTTTGCGCGGCCGGTGGGCAAGGGCTTACGGCTATTTTAGAGAAATAAACTTCCTACGCATATAAAAGCAAAGGCACCTTGTAATTAAACAAGGTGCCTTCGCTTTTTAAATCAATCAGAACTACTGCACCACCAATTGTTTTATGGAAGTGGTCTTATCATAAGTTTTAATAAAATAAACGCCAGCGCTAGGAAACTGCGACCTGTTGATGGTGGTTTTACCATTTTCTAGCTCTTGTGTAAAAAGCAGTTTGCCACTAACGTCATATGCTTCAATTTGCTTAGCACCCATCGATGAGGTAACAATTGTTGAATTAGTTAAAGGGTTTGGAAACAGACTGATGGCCTCTCCTTTGCCCAATTCGGTAACAGATGTAAGCCTATCTACAACATAAGAATCAACCAGCCACGATGCTTGCAAATTTGCAACCAACTCGCGAGCCAAAGGAACATTGTCCAGGGTGTGAGTTACAACATCATTAGCATTACGCACATCAAAACTGTCTATTGCCAATGCTAGCAACAAGCTAATGCTTACATTTAAGCTTTCAGTTGAATCGGTCACGTTTTCTAATAAGTTGGCCGTAACATTGGCTTTATAATTATCGCCTCCCAAATGATATTCAAACGGAACCGTAAAACCAGCAGATTGGTCGGCAGAGGTATCAATAGTACCCTCTATCCGCGCAAAAATATAACCAGAGTTCCACGACCAATGCATTGAAGGTACTTGTAACGCCAGCGGATGACCGGTTGCATATACAGTTGGGTCAGCATGGTTGGTTGCACTATCAACACCAATGGTGTAAGTTATGGATTGATAGTCGCCAACAGGTAATTGCCCTAGCGAAATGTTGGGTGTATTGGCAGTAATGCGCAGCACTGTATCAATGCTAACCGAACCATTGCTTGTTTGCAACTGGATGTTGCTTAAATAATAGCCAGCATAGTCGAATTTTATAGTTGCTCCATCAGCATTCAAATGTTCCGATGTACCAAAAGTAACAGGGTTGTTGGCTGTAAACAGATAATCAAAAGATAAAACCAACTGCCTGCTGCCTTGCGCGTTAAGGCCAATAGTGGTTAGTAAGGCAAGGGTAAAAAAATAAAATTTCATAATAACCTATTTGTTAAAAGATGTCTTAAAGCTGTTTGAAGTTGCACTGCTGCTAAAATTTAACATAACACAGCAAACAGGCTATCCCAACAACATAATGTCATTGAAACAAACATAGGAGCGTGTTGTTTAAAAACGGCTGCCTTTTTCAATATCGCCCAATTCTTCGCCCTCGCTATCCAAAAAGTGGAATTCGGTAAGGTGGTAATCATGGTTAGATGATACTGGTATAGGATTGAAAAAGCGCTTTAGCTCCGAGCTCCACTTCATACGCAAGGATGGGAAGCCCTTCTTTATATAAGCTTCCACATAAGGGTGGGTAGTAAGGCTAATGTCTTTGTGCTTGGCGGCCAAGTCAAACAGCTTCTGCTTAATATCGTCAACCAACAAAATGGTGGCTTCTACTTTGCCAGTTCCTTCGCAAGTAGGACATACCTCTTGGGTCACAATGTTCATTTCTGGGCGGGTACGCTCACGCGTAATCTGCATCAACCCAAATTTGCTAAGTGGCAAAATCGTATGCTTGGCCCTATCGTTGGCCATTTGCTCCTTCATGTACTGTGCCAAGTCCTTTTTATGCTCCGGGTTTTTCATGTCGATAAAATCGAGCACGATAATGCCACCCAAATCGCGTAATCGCATTTGGCGGGCAATCTCCTTCGCTGCATCCATGTTCACCTTTAGGGCGGTAGTTTCTTGGTCGCTGCGGGTGCCTACTTTATGGCCACTGTTTATATCTATAACATGCAGGGCTTCAGTGTGCTCAATAACTAGGTAAGAGCCGCCCGGCATGGTCACGGTTTTGCCAAACAACGATTTTATCTGCTTGGTAATACCCGCATGATCGAATACCGGGGCCGAACCGCTGTAGTAACTTACAATATCTTGCTTATTGGGGGCTATTTTCTTTACATATTCCTCCAGCTCATCTTTCAGGGCCGAGTCGTTTACCACAATCTTATTGAACGTGTCATTTAATAAGTCGCGCATTATGGTATTGGTTTTCTTCAGCTCTCCATAAATCTTCTGGGGGGCGTTGGCGCCTTTAAGGTTTATCTGTATCTGCTTCCATTTCTCCAACAAACTCTTTAGGTCGGCATCAATTTCCGCCACGCTTTTGTTTTGCGCCACGGTGCGCACTACAATACCGAAGTTTTTGGGTTTAATACTTTCAATAAGTATCTGCAAACGTTTTCGCTCCTCGTTTGAGCTTACCTTTTTACTGATACCTACGCTATTGCCAAACGGCATCAAGATTAGGTAGCGGCCAGGTATGGCAATTTCGCTAGTAAGGCGCGGGCCTTTGGTTGATATGGGCTCTTTGAGTACTTGTACAAGTATAGGCTGGCGCTTATCAAGCACCTCGGGCATTTTTCCTGTTTTCAGTATTTCCTTCTCAAACTGCAGGTTGGTGAGCAGCGGGTCGGTGAGGTTGCCCGCTATGGCTGTTTGAGCAACCTTCATGGCCGTACGTATCTTCGGGCCAAGGTCGGTATAATGCAGGAAAGCATCCTTTTCGTAGCCAACATCTACAAATGCAGCATTTAGGCCAGCAACCAGTTTGGTTACCCTACCCAAATATATATCGCCAACTGTAAATTGCTTTCCGCTTTCTTCGTTGTATAGCTCTACTAACTCCTTGTTTTCGAGCAAAGCGATGCTTACACCCTTCTGGGTGGCATTTACTATTAATTCCCTATTCAATTCTGTTGCTTTTTAGCATAACGGCAATATTACCGTAAATGCCTGACAGGGGGGAGAGACGGGATAAAAAGCGAATGAATTTCGAAAGAATACAGCAATTATAGCGTTGGGGCTTAACAAATGATAAGCCCCAACATGCTACTTATTTTTTCTTGTGACGATTCTTGCGCAAACGCTTTTTACGTTTGTGTGTAGCAATCTTATGTCTTTTTCTTTTCTTACCGCAAGGCATAATACTAAAATTTTATTAATTAAGAGTTCTTTATTTTTTCAATATAAGCATCAATATTGGCCTTAAATTCGGGGTCGGGTACCAATGTTTTTACCTTTTCCAAATATTCAATAGCTTTTGCTTTGTCACCTTTTCCGGCTTGTGCATCAGCCATCAATATATACGCCTCAATATTGTTACTGTCAGCACTCAATACTGTGTTAAGCCTACTTATTGCTTTGTCAAACTGACCCGAAATAATGCCAAACCTACCCAAGTATAAATTTGCACTTACATGGGTAGAATCTTTCTCAACCACGCCAAGCAGCATCTGCACGCCTTGCATAGTTTGGGTTTGGTCTTCCATGTACGTTACGCCCAAGCGCACTTGATACTCCAAATTGGTACTATCAAGTTCTATGGCTTTCACAAAACATATCCTTGCCTCTTCCAGTTCAAACGTTTGCACTGCTGGCTCTTCCTTAAGATTATAAAACAGACCCATAAAATAGGTGCCAGTCTTATCCCATAAGTCAGCTTCATTTTTCATTAAAGCTATATCCTTTGAGTACATGGTCGCCATCAACTCCAATTTCTGCTGTTCACATTCAGCTATTAATTGGTTCAATACCGTTAACTTTTCCTCCTCGCTGGCAGCTTTGGCTAAATTCTGTTCTAGGTTTTCTAAAACTTGCCTTTTTACCGGCTCTAGCTTTTGCAGCAACGTTTCTTTATAAAGCAGATAATCAAATTTTGACACGGTCTCCTCGGTAGGAGCTTCCTCCTTAACCTTGCCGTTGCCTTTAAAATCGCCAAAAAAATAAATGGCTACCGTAACAGCGATAGTTGCAAGCAATAAACCAATTTTTCCAGCCGATGTCAATTATTGTTCTGCTTTAATTTCTTTAACATTCTTCTTCACCACATCAGTAAACACTTTTGCAGGTTTAAATACCGGGATAAAGTGTTCTGGAATCTCAATCGCCACGTTCTTTTTAATGTTCCTGCCGATTTTCTTAGCCCTTTTCTTAATAACGAAGCTACCAAATCCACGGATATACACGTTCTCGCCACGTTTAAGCGATGTTTTAGTTTCTTTGAAGAATGCTTCAAGGGCTACCAATACATCAACTTTTGCAATTCCAGTTTTCTCAGAGATTTTAGTAATTAAATCCGCTTTGCGCATAGCATTGTTTCATTTATACATTAAATAAATTCACATCTTCAACTTTGAGTGCTCAAATTTCCGCATTTTAAATGGAATAGCCAAAAAAAATTGAGAATTACCACCTTATAAGTCGAATTAATCAAACACTTATGAATGGTTTTTTTGGCAAACGGTTGCACCAATTACCTCAAAGCAGACAATCATCGTTTTAGTAAACGGATATGTTTAGAGGATAGTATGTAAGCCCCTTAAAATTTCGCAGCAACATAAAGTGGATAAAAATTGTAACATGAAGCTCGCAAATTGTCACCTTGCCGCTAACTTGCAAAACCAGTAATAACTTACCTGAACTCGCATTTGGGGCGATGCTTGAAAAAAGGAAAGGTATGGCAGACTATTAGTCACTAAGTAATTCGGATAAGAGAAAAGGTGCCTATCTGCCGATTGCATAAAACGGCGAAACCCTAAAAAAGTGTATTACTGGCAGCACTACGTTATGGCATAGGTTACTCCACTACTGGGTTACCTTTCTTCAACCTTGGCCTAAAAGCACTTTCAGGGTTTGTTTTACCAAAACGGAACGATACGCTTATTGAACCGCACAAGTACGAATCATTTCCTTTAGGGTTGCCGCGGTATTGGCCAGGCTTTGTTATAGCACCGTAAGCCCCGTCGGGGTCTACTTCGCTGCTGCGGTGACTCAGCTCATATATCATTTGGCCCTGTGCAGCGCCATAAGCATCTACAAAACGTTCTTGGCTTACATAGGTGGTGCTCACATCATCCATATAGTCGGTAAAAGTTATACGGTGCCCTATTTCGCCCGAAATGGTAATGCGTTGGTTAATGTTTACCTTCAAACCCATAGCAATGGGTATTACGGCTTGTACTAGGCTATATTTTTGGCGGTCGGGGTATTGCGCCAAGCCTTGCCCTTCGGTGCCCAATGGCTGAAGGCGCACTAATTGCCCATTATAATCTGTTTTCGGGTCGAAATAAACCATACCTATTCCAGTAGATACGTATGGTGTCCAGCGATGAGTAAGGCTTCCGGGCAAATAACGTAGCACATGCACCTCGCCTTGCACCATAGCCTCAATCAATACCGATTGAAAACGCAGGTTGCGATAGCTACGGTACCAATCGCCCGAAGCACGGTCGGTACTTTCGGCCAAGCGGTCATCGCCCTTTATCTGGGAAAAGGTCATGCTGCCCTTAATGGCCACCCAAGGGTTGAAAGTATTCCGATACCAAATAGTTGCAGCTGGTCGGGTAATACCGGCGCCAACATTGCCAAAATAAGTAGATGTTTTAGAGTCATGCTTGCCCAAGTCGCCCATAAAAGTAGTAGTACCAAAGCCCAAACCTACTTCGTGGTGTTGTGCCCAAGCACCCAGTGCCAAACCGCCCACCATCAATAAGGTGAAAATACTTTTCCTAAACATGCTTACATATTTGTAGTAAAAAAACAGGCAGAGAAGTTGTCCCTCCCTGCCTGTTTGTACGATATATCTTTTGTTTTGTTGCGATGCTATTGAATCTTTACATGGCATCGGCAACCCAAAATTTATGCTTCCCTTACTTAAATACTCGCTTGTATTTACCCATGTTTTTCTTCGCAAACGGGTTGTTTTCGCGCCTGTTTAGCTTTGCAAAGTTGTACGAGACCGAAACCATGGTAAACAAATACGAATCGTTGCTTTGTGGGTTACCCCTCACCTCACCAGGCTGCGTAATGCTGCTGTATTTTCCTTCGGGGTCAATTTCAGCTGAGCGATTGCTCAACTCATAAGCCATAATGGCCCGCTCACTACCATAATAACTTGAAAAATCTTGGTAGCTAACGTAGTTGGTACTTATATCATCAACATAGTCGGTAAAAGTTATTCGGTGGCCCATTTCTAAACCAATTGACCAAGCTTTATTGATGTTGAATTTTACACCCAAACCAACTGGCAACGATGGCTGTATTAGCGAATACTTCTTCTTTTCGGGATAATTGGGCAAACCTTGGCCTTCGGTGCCTAGCGGTTGCAAGCGCACCCATTCGCCGTTGTACTCTGCTTTTGGGTCGAAGGCGAAAATACCTACGCCAGCAAAAACGTATGGAGTCCAACGATACTTCATGCTGCCAGGAGCATACTTGAGTATATTAAACTCAGCAGTAGCGGCCAACTCTAATATAAATGTCTTAAAGTGTAAGTTTCGATAACTGCGATACCAAGCATCATCTCTGAACTCTTTGGTGCGCGAAAGTCGATCATCGCCCTCCAATCGTCCATAGGTCAAAGATACTTTGCCCGCAAAGCGATAAGAGAATGAATGCCTGTAATAAGCCGAAAATGATGGCCTAAATAGAGAGCCGTCAATGTCTCCGAAATAAGATGCTCTGGTAGAACTTTTCTTTCCTAAGTCCCCGAGAAAATTTGATGTGCCAACTCCGATTCCCACTTCTCCAACCTGGGCTACCGCACTCCACGACATCAAACTCAACACAGCCAGAATTGCCACGAATCTTTTCATGATCAGTTTGGTTTTAATACAACTAGTTTTGAGATTAGCCAAGATACCACTGACCTTAGCATGCTCTTTTTTACGGCAACATTGGATAAAATGTTACGGCAAGTTGTGTTAATTCCTCTGATCAGCGCCCCACATAAGTTTCTCGCGTATGGTGCTTAAAAAATCCATCTCGTTTACACGGAGCAAACTGATTGAGAACTCCTCTTTGCGAACCGCCAATTGATAGGATGTGTCAATGGCCTCGTATCGTGAGTCGAGGGTGCAAAGGAAGTTTTCGTTTCGGCCCTCTACTTCAAATGAAATAATGGAATCGCTTGAAACAATTATAGGCCGCACATTGAGGTTGTGCGGTGCTACTGGCGTAATTACAAAATTTTCGGAGGAAGGAAAGATAATAGGACCACCACAACTAAGGTTGTATCCTGTTGAACCCGTTGGTGTAGCAATAATCAGGCCATCGGCCCAATAAGAATTGAGCAATTCGCCGTTGATGTAGGTATGGATGGTAATCATGCTACTTGTATCCTTTTTGTGGATGGAGAATTCATTGAGCGCATAATTAACCCCACCAAAAATGTCTTTGTTAGAATCGAGGTGCAATAACGTGCGGGTATCGAGCTGGTATGTGCGAGCTTGCAATGCATCAATAGCCAAACGTATTTCTTTACGGCCTGTGCTTGCCAAAAAACCCAATCGGCCAAAATTGATACCCAAAATAGGAATGTTACTGTTTCGAACGTACGTAAGGGTGTCCAACAAGGTACCATCGCCACCCAGACTTATCAAAAAATCGGCGTTGTCCTTAATATCTTCGTGGTTTTTAAAAGTGCCAAACTTGCCTTTTAATTGCAAGCGACCCTTAAACTGGTTTTGGTAGTTTTTGTGAAGCAAAGCCTCAATTTGCCTCTCGCTAATAATATCAAGCAGCTCCTGCAAGTAGGGTATATCCTCATCTTTTAGTAGTCTACCGTATATGGCTAGGCGCATACTTTGCTTTTTTTACAAAGTTACAACATTAGGGGCAACTACAACCAAACAGCGACATATTGATACATATACTATTGATTATGAGAATAAAACCCCACCCTACTCCGTTGTAGGTAGGTTGCACGTGTTTAAATAATGTTGGCAAAATACCTGCTACAAAGCGCGTTTTTAGCAGACTATTGTTAACTTTAAGTTGATTTAGGTGAGTCGCTATGCTCCAAAATAAAAAATTATTTTTTCTAGTCATATTAACAGTATTTGGTTGGTCAAATATTTTTGCCCAAGCCCCTGAGCAAGATTGTTTTGGCGCGCTGCCCGTTTGCGAAACGGTTTTTCAGCAAAACAATACCTATTCTGGTTTTGGGGCAAGCCAAGAGCTATTGGCTCTTTATGCTCTAGACTCCACTTTTTGTTTGCTTAATGGAGAGAATAATTCGGTTTGGTATATATTCACCATATCCTCAGCGGGCAATTTAGAGTTTTCCATTACGCCTATTTCGGCCACCGACGACTATGATTTTGCCCTATTTAACCTTACCAACTATACTTGCAGTGAAATAACAACTGGTATTGCGCCTTATGTTAGGTGCAACTACGCCCTTACGTTAGGTCAACCAACGGGCTTGGCGGCAGGCAATTTAGCTATTTCGGCTTCGCCAAATGGAGCGCCATTTTTAGCCCCATTGCCGGTGCAGGTTGGCGAAACCTACGCCTTAATGATTGACAACTTTACCCGAAATGGACAAGGATATTCAATTGATTTCTCTAACGGCACTGCTGGCACTGCCGATACTGTTTCGCCATTTATAGCCCGTGTAGATACGTTAACCTGCGATACGACAACCACCCTCACATTAGAGCTTTCTGAACCGGTTTTGTGCGATAGCATATTAGCCGACGGCTCACAATTTGAAATAATTGGCCCCCAAATAGTATCGGTTATTGGCGCCTTTAGTGCATCTTGCGCAGCGGGTCAAAAGTTTACCCAAGAAATAACCATTACGCTAGCCAACCCTATAATTACTACTGGCAACTATGAGGTAAGTGCTATTAGCGGAACCGGTGGCAGAAATATTACCGACATTTGTGGGAGGTCAATAACCAGTGATAGCGTCATCCTTTTTGCCCCAGCTATTGTTTTTCCTCACTTTACCTACGATATTGCCGCCAGTTGCTATGTTGATACGCTTCGCTTTATTAATATATCGCTACCAAGCCCAACCAATGGTGCACCAGTAATATGGGACTGGAACTTTGGCGACAACTCGCCAAACAGCAGTTTACAAGACCCGGCCCATGTATTTGCCGATACAGTGCTGTACAACGTTACCCTTACGGCCACTACTGTTGATGGCTGTACATACAGCAACGACTCAATAATACCAGTTGATAGGTCATACCGCGCCGATTTTAGCTTCGCTCCTTCCGTTATTTGCCCGGGTGTACCTGTTCAATTTGCTGACATTTCGCCAGGCAGCGCCGATACTTGGTTGTGGGACTTTGGCGATGGCAATATCTCTGGTATTGAAAACCCTGTTAATATTTTCACTACCCCGGGAAATTATACGGTAACCTTAATTATTAGCGAAGCTAGTGTGGTTGGTGCTCCTTGTACTGATTCGAGCACACAAACTTTATTGGTTTTGCCTGATGTAACTGCTGCATTTACACTTAGCGCCCTGCAAATATGCCAAGGTACTCCGGTAGTGTTTAGTGATCAAACCAGCGGTTTTCCGAGTAGTTGGCGGTGGGATTTTGACAACGGCGACACATCGACCATACAAAACCCCACCTATACCTACGACTCGGTGGGTATATATACCATAAGCCTTGAAGTAACCAATACTTGCAATGTTGATGTTGCTACACAGAGTTTTGAGGTGTTTGAAGTTCCGGTTTTTGAGCTAGGTGCTGATACTAGCATCTGCTTTGACCGCTCGGTTACCCTTGTTGCATTTCCGGGGGCTACAAGCACCACTTGGTCTACTGGCCAGTCTGGCGATTCAATTGAGGTGTCTGGTGCCCCAATAGAGGTTAGGGCAAGTGTAAACAACAACGGTTGCACTTTTGACGATGCCATTTTTATTGATGAACTGCAGGAAGGATGTATAATAGTGCCTGTGCCAAGTGCCTTTACGCCAAACGGCGATGGCTTTAACGACTTGTGGCGATTGGTAAACCCGCAACGCCTAATTAGTATTGAGGTATGGATTTTCAACCGCTGGGGCCAACAAGTGTTTTACGATAATTCCCTCAACTTTGCCTGGGATGGAAGCCTAAAAGGAGAAAAAGCTGAAATGGGCGTATACTCCTATATCTTAAAAGGCTTTGGCGAAAGTAGCCGTGGCCGTGAGCCCGTGCTATATAAGGGCAACCTTACGCTTGTTAGGTAAACTATTACCCTATCTTCAGGGTTAATGATGCTGTATAATTTCTTAAAAGACCATGAGCATACTACAACCCGATACACTACAATTTTTACGCGACCTCACTGCACATAACGATAAACCTTGGTTTGAGTCAAATAAGTCACGGTACGAAACTGCCAAAAAGAATGTGGAGGATATTGTGGCGGAAATACTAGTAGACTGCGCTGCTTTTGAGCCTGCACTAGCTGACCTAAAAGCAAAGCAATGCGTGTTTCGCATTTACCGCGATGTGCGGTTCTCTAAAAACAAGGACCCCTACAAAAACAATATGGGCGCGTGGTTTAATAAAGGAGGCAAAAAGGCTCCATTTGCTGGCTATTATTTGCACATTGAGCCAGGCAATTCATTTTTAGCCGGTGGACTATACATGCCCGAATCGGCAATACTGAAGAATGTAAGGCAGGAAATCGACTATAATGCCGATGAATTTAAAGGAATACTAAGCAGCCCGAAATTCAAGAAAACGTTTGGTGGCCTAACTGACCACAAGCTGAAAACCACCCCGAAAGGCTACGACAAAGACCACCCAGAGATAGAAACACTCAAACAAACCAGCTTTGTAGTTTCGAAGCAATTTACTGACGATGAGTTATTGGATGCCAAGTTTGCTCAAAAGGCAGTGGAAGTTTTCCAAACCTTGCACCCTTTCAATACTTTCCTCAATCGCTCTTTCGATTAAACGTTAAGGTTTCTTTTGTAAATCTTGGTAGCGTTTGTCTTCGTAGTTCAATGGAGCATCAAGCGTACCTAATATTTTAAACTCTGTACGACGATTATTTTGGTGACATGGGCAATCGCCTTCGCCAGCCTCTGGGCAATCGGTATAGCTACTACAATCTTCCATTACCTGCGTTTCGCCATAGCCTTTTGCTACCAAACGATTTTGTGGTATACCCTTCTTCAGCAAGTACTTAACGGCACTTTCGGCACGGCGTTGCGATAGTTTAATATTATATTCAAAGGTTGCCCTAGTATCGGTATGCGAGCCCAACTCAACTATAATGGTGGGGTTTTCCATCATTAAATTAAATACCGTATCCAGCGTTAACTTGGCCTCGTCGCGTAAGAACCACTTATCGTAGTCATAGTATATGTTGCGCAAGCGGTAAGCTTTACCCACTATCAGCTTCTGCAGGTAAATATCCACGTGCAATGTATCAGACTCAACCAGCCCCAGCGTGTTGAACGACGAAGAGCCTGGCATGTACCCAACGGCACTGCCATTTACTTTATAGCTTTTCTCAAAATCGATGGTAAAGAAATACTCTTGATTGTTTAGCGTGGTGTCTTTACCTAGCTCTACATCCATGCGGTTGCCATTGTCATTAGATAGGGCCAACACTACCAAAGCATTATTTATAGGCGTTTTAGTAGGGTCGTCCTTATCCAGCACAAAGCCCTTTACGGCAATCAACTTAGGTTTAGCTGCTGGTGGTTGAAACCTAAAAATATCGTCGCAGCAGGTTTCACTTTTCACGGAGATAATACCTTTACGGTTTGATACCACAAACCCTGACTTCCTATCGGCATTTAGCCTGTAGTACATATCGTCGGCTGGCGAGTTATATGGATAGCCAATATGCTCGGGCTCGCTCCATTTATTCAGGCTGCCAGCAGTCTTGAATATATCGTATCCGCCTACTCCTGCATGGCCAGTGCTGCTAAAATACAAAGTGTCTTTATCCAAGTCATAAAAAGGGGTAGCCTCTTCACGGTCAGTGTTCAACTTGCTCCCTGCGTTCTTGGCCGCTGCAAAACCGCCCCCTTTCCTGTTAACGGCATACCAAATGTCCATTGCCCCGCGGCCACCAGGCTGGTTGCTGGCAAAGTACAATATTTCCTGTCCCTTATCATCCAAACCAATATTGGGGTGCGTACTGGTATAACCGGGCTGATTCACCTCTAAGCCCAAAGCAATAGGCTGTTGCCATGCGCTATCAATAAAGTAGCTTACGTAAATGTGGCACAATATTTCATTCTTGCGTTCTTCCCAACATCTGGTAAAATAGAAACTTTTCCTATCCGGACTATAATTACCATTTCCTACATGCGAATCGTTGTATTGAAACAACGGAAAAGGCATCGCTTGCCTGACGCTATCGCCAAATACTGTAGCACTGTACAACTTAATAAAGTGTTTATCTTGGGTAGTATCGCGTTCATTGTACCTAATAATGGTATCACTTGGTAAACTACTGTACAGCAACGTTGTATCATCCCAATACATGGGCGCTATATCGGTATATGGCGAGTTTAGCTCCCTACCGGGGTGGGTTAGTACTATATCGTTTCGCTCGGCTACATTTAGGCGCAGCGCCAATTCACAGCCATCGGCTTCGGTTTTTGCCCATTTTTTGTAATAGGTATCCTTACCTCGGTATGTCTTCTGGAAACTATTGAACAGCGTTAAAGCCTCTTGGGGTTTACCATTCATTTTGGCCATTAATGCATAATAGTACAAGGCTTCGGGATAAATGCCCGGCGCTTGATCATATACATTCTTATACCATTTCTCTGCCGTCTTATAATCCCGGGCTATACGGTTAGTTTCGGCCAAAACCCACGCATATTTAACCTTTTCAGGCTTCAGCGCTAAATAAGCCTCTAGTGCATCGGTTGCATCATATAAATTACCAGCCCTAAGTTGCTTTTTAGCATTACGCAGCTTTTTACGTGGCTTTTCTGTTTTGGTGTTTACTACAGCGCTATCCGTTTGGCCCCAAACAAGCGAAACGGGTAATATCAATAATAAAAATGACAGCAAAATCTGGTTCAAGGGGCAAATAGATTTAGGCTAAAACAAGAACTGCAAACACCTTGTGTTTGCAGTTCTTAATATTAATTATAATCTGCTGATTCAGCAAATAATTGGACCATTAGAAACTTGGACAAATGGTTTTGCTCGCATGTTTACCAAAACCACCTACATAGGCCAAAGAAAGCTCAAATGCACCACGTGTGTTAGTAGCATTGGTTAGCTCCGAGAAGTTCAAATCATAGCTCAAACCTAAGTTAAAGCCTTCGAAATCTAAACGAGCGGCCAAAATAAGGGCTTCGCTGGCAATACCACCTTTGTCAGTTACATTGTCGCGACCTACAATACGGTAGTACGGTCCAACATAAAACGCATTACCTTGTGGGTCGCTCTTATCAAAGAAGAATTTAACCATAGTACCCATGTTCATCTCAAAGGCAGGACCTTGGCTCAAAACCATCAAGCTGGGCACCAAATCTACTTGGCTGCGTTTGCCTAAAGGCAACTGAGCACCAGCAGTACCTGTGTACTTCATTGGCAAGTCAGCGTTTTGCCCTTCGTAGAAAGACATGTTAGGCGTATTTAAGTGACTGATTGCAAAACCAGCGTACACATTAAAACGACCTTTGTTCTTTTTACTGGCATAATAGTACATCAAACCAGCATTCACGTCAAAGAACATAAACTGATTATCGCCAATTACTTCACCTGGGTTAATAGTGGGATTGAAGCCCTCGCCATCGAACTGATTGCCGAAACGCAGGTTATTGTAGTTCAATCCGCGCTGTGCAGCACCAGCTTGAATACCCAATGTTAAATATTGGTTACCATCTTTACTAAGTGACTTATGATAAGCAAAACTCAAGTTGAGTTGATTGGTACCAAACTGAGCCTCACCAGCTTTATCGGTTAAGAAAGCCAAACCAACACCAAAGGCATCGCCCATGTTACCGATGTTTCCGAAACGCATATCAACAGCGCCCGAGAACGTACGAAATAATGGAGTAGCCTCATCATTTAAGATACTACGCCATTGGCTGCGATAAATGGCAGACACACGGTAATTTCCGTTAAACAAACCAGTCATAGCTGGGTTGAGGGTCAGTGGGCTAGCATTGTACTGAGAGAAGCGCGGGTCTTGAGCCATTGCGTCTTTTCCTACCAGTGCAAGCACCATAACTAAGAGCAGTAGTTGCGAAATCTTTTTCATGAGACCTAAAATACAAAATTATTTTACAATTGTAATACTTCCTTCCTTAGCAATTTTTTGCCCGTCTTGATAAATTACTTCTACATAGTAAATATAAACATCAACTTGAGCCAAATCTCCTTTATAGAAGCCATTCCAGCCATCGGTAAAGTCACCTTCGTAGTCATAAACTTTTTCTCCCCAGCGGTTAAATATTTTCATTTGCACGCCTGTAGCACCTGGTGCATACACCTGGAACAGGTCGTTCAATCCATCTCCATTTGGCGAAAAGGCATTGGGTATGTACAGCAGCAACTGATTTTGAACGAACAAGGTAAACTGCGCCAATCGTGGGCAATTGTTTTCATCGAACACAGTAAGCTGATACACCGTTGTTTGTATCGGGCTTGCCTCTGGGTTTTGGCAAGTGTCGCAATCCAATGAGTTGGCTGGTTGCCAGCTATAGCTATAATTGCCCACACTTGGCACTAGTATAGGATCCATGGTATAAGTTTGACCTAGCTGTATGCTGTCAAACTTAGGGTCGAACATTAACTCAAAGCCATCAGGTGCCGTAATTTCAATTTCGCCAGTTGCTTGGCAGCCGTTGGCATCAATTACTGCCAATTCATAAACGCCTTCTTGCAGCGTTAAGAAATTTCCGTCGGCATTGGTAAAGTTGCCGTTGTTGAGGCTAAAAATATATGGCGGTGTGCCACCTAAAGCCGTTACAAATATAGCTCCGTCGTTTTTGCCAGGGCACGATACGTTTACCACCGTAGTATCCCAAGTTATTGGGGTAAGTGGCTCATCAATATTAATATTGTTGAATGCCGATGAGCAACCATTGTTATCCGTAATAGTTACTGAGTAACTACCGGTAGGTAAGTTGCTCTGCTGAAAACTCTGCCCACCATTACTCCAACTATAACTATATGGTGGTGTTCCACCGGCAACATCCACGCGAATGCTACCATCAGTTTCGCCAAAGCACGATACTGGCGTGCTATTTAGGTTAATAGTAAGCGAATCGGGTTGTGGCACGGTAATGGTATCAAACTCAGGGCATCCTGCAGCCGAAGCGTCGGTTACTGTTACATAATAAGTCTGACCACCAAATAGGTTAACTGCCTGTGCCGTTTGCTGACCGTTACTCCATTGGAAATAGAATGGAGGTGTGCCGCCAGTTGCCGATACCGTTACTTCAGCCTCGCCATCGGCACCGCCATAACATATAGGGGCAGTAACGGTAGTAGTTAAGGTAAAGCGTGGTGGATAGGTAATGTTTATAGCTTTGGTTTGCACGCAACTACTTGAGTCAACGGTAACGGTAACAAAGTTATTACCGTAAGGCAATGAATCGGCTACCGAGCCCACCTCGCCATTGCTCCAGACAAAGCTATAACCAGTTGTTACACCTCCTACCGTGGCCGTTGCCGAGCCATCAGAAGTATTAAAGCAACTTGCATTTACTACACTGGTAACGTCAATTATGAAACTATCGGGAGCAGTTATAGTATAACTGGCATTTACGAAGCAACCTTCGCTATCAAAAGCAGTTACATTGTAAATACCTGCTGACAAGCCTTGTATAGAGTTAGTTGTCTGCGAACCCGACCACAGATAAGTGTACGGTGCAGTGCCACCGCCAGTTATGGTTATGGTAGCACTGCCATCAGTGCCTTGGTAACAAGAAATAAGGGTAGAGTCCTCGATAAAGAAAATTTCAGTTGGTTCTATTACCGTAGTAGAATCTACAGCTGTGCAGCCGCTGGCATCGGTTACGGTAAGCACATAGGTACCTGCAGCAAGAGATGTTAATGAGTCGATAGTAACGCCGTTGCTCCAATCGTATAGGTAAGGCGCTGAGCCACCAGAAACATAAGCTCGCGCTTCACCATTATTCAGGCCAAAGCAAGTAACATCGGCACTGGTAATGCTGTCAATAGTTAACTGGCTTGGCACAGTGATCACAGCCGTATCGGTTCTGAAACAACCGTTTGAATCAGAAAGTAGCACAAAATAAGTACCAACAGGAAGTGCCAATAACGTATCGGTGCTTTGACCAGTAGTTGTTTTTATAACAGTACCCGCTGCATCAGTCCAAACGAAGTCGAACGGTGCATATCCGCCAACTGGTTCGGCAATTATATCGCCATCGTTGCTTCCAAAGCAACCCACATTGCGGATGCTTATATTAGCTGTAAAATTCGAATAAAAATCGACCAAAACGGTGTCGTAAGCCACACAGTTTCCGTCAGTTACATCAACCACATAGCTAGTTGTAACACCTGGGTTGGCAATCACCACTTGTCCCGAATCGGTAGGCAACCCTGTGATAGGGTCGGTAAGGCCTATTGATGGCGTCCAGTGGTAAGTAAACTGTCCTGGAGGTGGAGGACAAATACCAAAACGCACATCGGGCCTTGCGGTTGACCTAGTAAGTGGGGTAGATGGGCCACCAAAGAAGGTAGTTTCGAAAAGCACCGAACCAAATGCGGTTGGGGTAGCTTGTACAATATCTTCGCCTACCGACGAGCCTAGTGCATTTTGGAAAGATACTTCAACAATAATATTCGAAAACCCGTCCCAATCAAAATTACTGGTAAGGGTGTGGGTATTCCATCCGGCAGCGGTGGTTACGTTTGCAGGACCAAACACAGTAGTAAGACCAGGTTGAAAACCCGTGGCTGTTGAGAGACTATCGGCTGAGGTGCAACCTATTTTAATAGTAAACGCTTGCAAAGGCCCTGTGGTATTTTTGTTGTTCACGTTCCACGAAATGGCCGATATAATACCTGCGCTAACACCTGTGGACGAAATTTCATTACCCCTGAACAAGTATTGCAATCTTGCCTGGTCATCAATGCCTTTGTAAGGGGTGGTATTGCTGGTTATTTGTGCATTGGTGCCCAATGTATAGTTGGTTGATGGCCCACCGCAAGCAGTGCCATTTACCCCACACGAAAGCGTAATTGGCCCAGGTGTGCCTATAGCGTTGGCGGTAAGTCTTACAGGCGCGGGAGTACAAATACTGGTATCGGGTCCGGCAGTTAGCTGCAAGCTATTATCGGTGGTTACGGTTACAAACGACGAACCTGTACAAGCTCCTTCTACCACATTAACAATGTAGTTGGTAGTATTAAATACCCTTACCAACGGGTTGGCAATATTAGGGTTGTTCATGTTGGCAGTTGGGGTCCAGCTTATGGTAGTGCCGGGCAACAAACCTTGTTGGCAAATACCAAAACGGGTATTGGGCCTTTCGGCGCTGGTGCCGTCAACAATATTTGAGCCACAAACACTAGAGCCATCTTGGTTCACATAAATCACAGAATTGTAGCCCGTAGTAGTAAATTGATGTTGGCTATTGAGCGAGAAGGATGCCAAAGCCGTGGTATTGTCAAAACAAACTTCTACCACCAAGTTGCTGGTTCCATCCCAATCGTAACTATTGTCAAAAGCATTATTGTTCCAACCGGTAGTTATATTTACGGTGCGAGGGTTTACCACAGTGGTTAAGCCACTTTGCCATGTAGATAAACTAGTAGCGCTTGTACAACCTACTTTAATTGTAAAGTTATAATATGCTTGGGTCCCGTTCAACTGGGCAACATTAAAGGCTATACTATTTAGCGTACCACCCGATAAACCAAGAGCTTGCAATTCTGATGCACGGTACAAAATTTGGTGCTTACCCGACTCCCAAAAGTGGCCATAAATTGCAGGGTAGCCGGTGTTACTTGAATTGAAGCTTGCACCTGTGCCTATCGTATAGTCAACGCTGGTGGTAGTGCAAGGCCTAGTGCTTGGGCCACATACTGTAGGCGAAGCTGTTAAGTCTAATTGAACGGTACCGCCCGGGCAAACAGTATCTTCGCTAGCAAGAGCTGTAATGTTTGGCGCTACTCCTTGCACGGTAACTGTTAAAGAATCGGCACGAAAGCACCCATTAGATGCCGTAGCTTCTACCAAATAGGTAGTAGTTACACTCGGCGATGCTGGTGGATTGGCTATATTAGGCGTAGTAATGCCACTACCTGTACCATTGGGGCTCCAAACGTAGGCAAATGGTGCACCCGGACCTGTAGTAACAGCATTCAATTGGGCTATACCGTTCAAACAAATCGTGTCGTTAGCTCCAGCATCAAACGTAAATGGCTGTGCAATATTAATGGTAATGGTATCAACACCACAATCAGAAGTTACGGTATAAAATGTTGGTGTGTTGGGTGTAGCAACAGGATTGGAAATAGTGGTACTTGAAAGCCCGTTTGGCGGCGACCAGTTGAACACAGAGCCACCAATGGCTTGCAATTGAACTGGTATACCACAAAAAGTGTTGCTGTTAGTTAAAATACTTACCTCATTGTAAACAAATATTTGAATTGTGCTAACCCCACCACCTTGAATTGGGCATGCGTTGTTGGCATAGTTAACCGTAAAGAATTGCAGGCCTGAGTCGGCCGCGGTTGGGGTCCAAGTAAACCTTAAAGTAGCAGTATCGTTTGTACCAGCACAAGTAAGGCAGTTGGTAGTTGCACCTGGTATTGATTGGGACACGTTGCTTGTAACGGTCATAAAACTACCCCCCGCATCAATATACGGCAAATCAAAACTTAATGGTGATCCGGGGCAAACTTGAATAACTTGAGTACCGTTTGGTCCTGTAACCACGCCACCTCCTGTAAGATTTATTGGTGCGGTAGGCAAAATATTATTGGGGCTACAGCCAGTAGTAACAATTTTAAACTGGATATCGCGCATGGTTGAGCCAATCAACACTCCGTTTCGATATTCTTCAACCAACACAGTTATAACTGCTGCTTGTGCACCAACGGGTGTAAAGGTCATTTGGCCCGTTGCTGGGTCAAATTGGAATCCGCTAGCGGTGTTCAAGGGAGTGTTAACGTTTAAGCCGCCAGAATAAGCTACGGGTGCACCTGCCGCACCCAAAGGCTGTATCAAGCTAAAAACCAACGAGTCACCGTCAATATCAACCGCACCGTGGTTATAGTTTACCGGAAAACCAGAACAAAAAGTACGGGTTGCAGGTGAGGTGAAGAAAGGCGCATTGTTGCATACGTTGTTGGTATTATTCAGCAGCGCATATACGTATTGGTCGAAGCTCGATGCGTTGGCAAGGTTGGTTATTTGGCTATTGCGGCAGCACTCTGAATAGCTCAATACCCAATCAGGGCATTGACCCGGCAGGGTAATGGTACCACAATAGGTATACACTTCGGCACCCGGAAGGGCGCCACCGTTGCATGATGTTTGGTTCAATGAAGCCCCACAAATACCCGTATTGGCTTGCGTGCCTTGACCTGGTTGGTTATCAGGAGTGCGGCATCCAGCACTTTGGTTAAGGGTTACATTGAATGGGCCCAAACCACAAGATGCAGATTGATAGCTAAGGGAGATACTAGTTGGTGCACCAATGGCTCCGCCTCCACACTCCCTATAGAATGTTACGATAACGTTATATTGGTTGGGGTTGGTGGTACTAGCGCACGAATAATAAATATCTGCGCCCAACGCGTGGGATGCCTTTGCTTGTGATGGCAATAAGAACATTAGGATGGCTGTAAAAACAGCAAAAACCAGGTACGACTTTTTCATCTTCCTTTAACTATAAAATAATGAAGAGATAAAATTAAACATTCCTAGCCATTTAGGCTAGAAAATTTAACGGTACGTGGTTCTGTAACTAGAAAATTAATATTCCGTTCTACGTGGTATATTCTTTTTCTCAATAATTTCTACGTGGGCAACTAATTTTGGCCGTTGCAATTGCGTAATCAATAAACTTGATAACTTTGCTAATGCTAACCTTAGTCGAAATTAAAGATAAGGTTATTTTTTTTACGAAGCAATACTATATTCAAAATTTCTATGTACAGGAGTCATACTAATGGTCAGTTACGAATAAACAATGTAGGCGAAACAGTTACCTTATCGGGCTGGGTGCAAACCGTTCGGGATATGGGAGAATTGTTGTTTATTGACTTACGAGACCGGTATGGCATCACCCAACTTTCTTTCCGTAAAGAGGTTGATGCTGCGCTATTTGCTCAAAGCAGGGTGTTGGGCCGCGAGTTTGTGGTGCAAGCCACTGGCAAAGTATTAGAGCGCGAAAGCAAAAACAAGAAAATTGAAACCGGCGAGATAGAAGTATTGGTAAGCGAGCTTAAAGTATTGAACGCCGCCAAAACCCCACCTTTTACGATAGAAGACGAATCGGATGGTGGAGACGACCTTCGAATGAAGTTCCGTTACCTTGATCTTCGCCGCGGCCCGTTGAAGAAAAACCTCATGTTGCGCCACCAAGTAAACATGGAGGCCCGCAATTATTTGAACGGTCAAGGGTTTATTGAAGTAGAAACACCGTTCCTTATCAAAAGCACCCCAGAAGGCGCCCGCGATTTTGTGGTGCCTAGCCGCATGAACCCTGGTACCTTCTATGCTTTGCCGCAAAGCCCACAAACCTTTAAGCAGTTATTGATGGTAGCTGGCTACGACCGCTATTACCAAATGGTAAAATGTTTCCGCGATGAGGATTTACGCGCCGACCGTCAACCGGAGTTTAGCCAGATAGACTGCGAAATGTCGTTTGTGGAGCAAAAAGACATTTTGTTTATGTTCGAAGGTTTGGTGCGCCACGTGTTTAACAGGGTTAAAGGTTTTGATATTGGCGAAGTACCCCACATGACTTATGCCGATGCCATAAAACACTATGGCAGCGACAAGCCTGATATCCGTTTCGGTATGTTGTTCAAAGATTTGGACGATTTAGTAAAAGGCAAAGGTTTCCCAGTGTTTGACGGAGCTGAGAGCGTAGTGGGTATAAATGCCGATGGCTGCGCCGAATACACCCGCAAGCAGTTGGATGCCTTGACCGATTTTGTAAAACGTCCGCAAGTAGGTGCTACGGGTTTGGTTTACATCCGCTACAATGCCGACGGTACGTTGAAATCGAGCGTAGATAAATTTTATACAGAAGAAGATTTGAAAGCCATCGCTGAGCGTTTTGAAGCTAAGCCTGGCGACTTAATGCTAATATTAGCCGGCGATGGCGAAAAGACCCGCAAGGCTTTGAACACCTTGCGCCTTGAAGTGGCCGAACAACGCGGCCTTCGCGACCCTAACCATTACAAATTCCTTTGGGTTATCGACTTCCCGCTGTTGGAATGGGCCGAAGACGACAACCGCTGGGTTGCTCGCCACCACCCATTTACCCGCCCTAAGATTGAGGACCTACCCCTGTTGGCCACTAACCCTGGCGAAGTGCGTGCCGATGCCTATGATATGGTGTTGAACGGCACCGAAATCGGTGGCGGCTCTATTCGCATTCATGAGCGCCAATTGCAGGAAGAAATGTTTGATGCCCTAGGCCTAAGCCGTGAAGAAGCGGAACATAAATTCGGTTTCTTGCTACGCGCCTTTGAATACGGTGCACCGCCACACGGTGGCTTAGCATTTGGCTTCGACCGCTTGGTAGCCCTCATTGGGGGTGCTGAGAGTATTAGAGACTTTATCGCTTTTCCTAAAAACAACTCTGGCCGCGACACCATGCTCGATGCACCATCTGTTATTGATGAGCACCAGTTGAAAGAGTTAAGCTTGAAGGTGAACATCGCTGCCACTGAGCCGAAGGGGTAAGCTTTTGTAGCTCCTCTCCTTTTTTCAAGAGGAGGTAAAGAGGGGGTAGTGGACGAGCAATTAAATTAGCTTATATATAATACTAGCTGCTATTCGAATACTTCCGTCGGGGAAAGATACCCGAATGTTGTCAATATATACCACATCTCCAGGCTTGGATTTCGTAACATCCGCAAGAACCTCAATTGTGAAGTTTGCCCCTTTCACAGTAATCTCTCTAAGTTTTGCTTTCGGGCTAGCACGCATGTAACTGAAACTCATAACAGTTGAACCATAAATGGGTGAGTCTTCAGTTACATTTATCCTAAGTCCTGTTTGCTGTCTAAACAAATCTGCCGTTACCTCCTGCTGGGTAAGATTACCCACTGTAACTACAGATTCAATTTTTTGTAGTAAATAATCAATCGGTTGGGAAACAGAGGGCACGATAATAGCAAATACTACTAAAATGAGATAAATGGCTTTCATGGATTAGTAGCTTTAGTTAAAAAAGGTTTCCCGTTTAAGCAAAACGCAATAATAATACTCTTAGTATATCAATATTACTTAGAGACAGCAGCTTTTACATCCCCCAGCACCCCATAATCCAACCCATCCGCCTTACTTTGTTGATAAGCTGCAACCGTTTCATTGATGGTTTGCTCAAAAGGAAGATAGATAAAGTTTAAGGCTTCGCGCAGCTTATCATCATTATAAACATATGGGTGCGAAGAGATATTGAGCACTTCGCGGGTAATGATGGCTTCGTTGCCGGTAAGCAGACTGCGCACTTTATCATAACCAATACTAATCGTTTTCCAGAAATCGGTAACGGGTATAGTAGGCGGCTTTTGGCCTAGCTCCGTTGCTATCTGGGTCATAAGTTCCTTAAAACTCCTATTAACAGCATTGATAACATAACGCTCTCCGCTAGTTGCAGGGCTATCCATGAGCATTATAGCAACGCGCACTACATCCCTTACATCAACAAAACCGTTGCTGCCCGTAGGATAAAAAGGTACGCCTCTGGCAACCTGGTGAAATATTTGAATTGAGCCATCGGCCCAGCGGCCTGCACCTAGTATGGTTGATGGGTTGATGATAACCGCATCCAGCCCTTCGGCTATGCCGCGCCATATTTCCAGTTCGCCCAAATACTTAGTGTGCCCATATTGCGACTCCATGGGAGCCAACTCCCAATCACCACTCTCGTCAATGGGGCTATTGTCCTTACTTTTACCCAAAGCAGTTATTGAGCTTACATATAACAGTTTCCGTACTCCTAGGCTCAGGGCAACATTTACCACATTGGCAGTTCCCTCCACATTTATCTTTAACATTTTTTGAAAACTGTTGCCACCAAATGCCAGCATAGCAGCCGCATGATATACCAGTTCTGCACCCTCCATAGCCTCTTCAAGCGACAATATGTCGGTTACATCGCCTTCGTGCCACTGTACCTGTTTAGCTGCATCGCCCAGCAACGACAAATCGCTAGTCGCGCGCTTTAGGGCGCTTACTTCGTGTCCTTGCAACAGTAGTGCCTTGGTAAGATACGAGCCTAGAAATCCGTTGGCCCCAGTGACAAAAACCTTCACGAGATAACCGTTTTAAGCTGCTTTTCGTGGCCTTGATAAATGGCCCCGCCAATATTGTTGCGACTAGCACCAGTAACACTTGCAAGGCAGTTTGCTTCGTTTCGCACCCTTAGCACACCCACAAGCGCCATCAATATAGCCTCTTTAAACTCCACTGTTTGCCTGTCAGGTACTACAATCTGCAAAGGAAGTTTCTCTTGCAACTGCTCAATGAGGAAAGTATTGAACGCACCACCGCCCGTTACCAGCATTTTGGCGTCGTGTGGCACAGTAATGCCCTCGGTAAGTGCTATCTGTTTTAATGATTCTGCAGTTTGCAGTGCAATAACCTCCACCACGGTTCGTAACTTATCGGCCACGCTTGCTTGGTGGCGCTGAACTACTGGCAGCATAACCTTGCTTACCCAACCCCCGCTCAACGATTTTGGATACTCTTTGGCATAATACCAGCTGGCGTTTAGCTCAGCCATCAAACCTTTATTTACGCTACCGCTTCTTGCCAGTTCACCGTCTTTATCATAGTCTTTGCCTACTTGGCTGGCAAGTTTGTTCAGCACCAAATTAACAGGCACGATATCAAAAGCGACAAACTTGTCACCGGTGTTGGCAGCTATATTAGCTATACCGCCAAGGTTCAGAAAGAAATTATAATCCGGGAAAAATAACTTATTGGCTATCGGGGCAATGGGGGTGCCCTGTCCGCCAAGAGCTACGTCGGTGGTTCTAAAATCGCACACTACTGGAAAACCGCTGCGCACAGCAATGGCTGCTCCATCTCCAATTTGACTGGTAAAATGATTCTCTGGTTGATGGAAAATGGTTTGCCCGTGCGAAGCAATAAAATCCAAATCGCCGGCAATGTTGTTAGCATCAATAAACTTACGCACTTCCTCACCCATGAAGTGGCCAAAAAAGGTATGGGTTTTAATGTAGGTTACCGCATTTTGCATCACCAGTTTCTCTAATCTTAGCTTCCATTTATCTGGCATGGGCACGCACTCTGCCTTTAGCACTTTGTAGAGATATTTACCGTTGTCCACGGTTATATCGCAGTAGGCAAAATCCAACCCATCCAATGAGCTGCCCGTCATTATTCCGATCACTTTATAGTGCTCCATTGCCTAACGGTTTATTGAACCTTAGATACGCCAATCCTTAAAATAGTACCAAACCTGCTAAATATAGTAATTTATTGCCTCAAAGTGAGCACATAACCTGCTACTGCATCTATCTCCTCAGCACTCAAAATCGATTTGTAGGGCGCCATAAGCTTTCGTCCGTTGGTAATAACTTGCACGGCCTCATCTTTGGTGAGGGTGCTAATGGCCAAATTGGCGGCCCCATTCAGCCCCATTTTGCCATCAGCACCATGGCAACTAGTGCAATATTTTTTAAAAGTAGATGCTCCAAGTGCAGCAGGCACCGATGATGAGGTGCTGCCAGAGTTATCGCTGCAACTATATAAGGATAGCATCAAAATCGTTAAGCCAAACGCAACAAGTAAAAGGATATTTTTCATTTTCTGGCAATGAGCGTTCAAGAATAAACTTTTCACCCTAAATCGTACCTCGTCAATCGCAAAACGTAAATGGCACTATCGCAGCAAAGTTACGTTACCTGTTTCGGTTATTTCATCTCCATCGCGAGTAAGGGCCTTAATAACATACACATAAACGCCAAGATCTGCTTGGCTACTGCCAACGGTACCGTCCCAAAACACAGCACTGTTGTGCCCTTCAAACACTTTTTGACCCCAACGGTTAAACACGAAAACATCATCAACCCGCTCTATGTTCAAGGTTTTAATAATGCGGAACACATCGTTCAGGCCATCTTGGTTGGGGGTAAAGGCATTAGGTACCAGAATTAGCGTTTTAACCTCTACATTTACGCGCACCGTATCGCTAGCCACGCAGCCAAACTCAGTTGTGGCGGTCAACACGTAGTTAACTGAGTTAAATGGAAAGCTAATCGGATTGAGAATGGTTGGGTCATCGAGATAATCAACTGGCGTCCAAGCAAACGAAACTCCGTTGCTGTTGCCCATAAGCATAGTAGACTCGTCTCTATAAACGGTAGTATCCAATCCAGCATTAACCAACGGCAATGGGTGCACCACTATGTCCACCTCTAAGGTATCGGCAAACTGCGGACAGTCGTTGGTAACATATACCGTGTAGCTAGTATTTTGCAGTGGCGATGCGGTTGGATTGTAAATGGTATCGCTGCTTAAGCCATCGGCAGGCACCCACAAGTAGTACTTGCCATCTTGCACTTCTAATTGAATGGTATCGTAAATACAAACATCGGGCGGACCGCTTAGCGATGCATTGATGGGATATTGCACTTCAATAAAAACGCTATCCACGTTGTCACACCCAAAGCTATTGAATGTGGTAAGATAAAATGTGGTAGCACTATCTAGGTTAGTGGTTGGGTTTGCAATATTAGGATTGGAGACCAAACTATCGGGTTCCCAAAAGAAACTGATACCGTTCTGCCCTGTAAGCTGGTAAGACGAGCCCAAACACAAAAAATCATCGGGCCCGGCATCGGTATTGGGAAGTGGGTTTACCGTTACGTTTATGTTCCCAGCATTGCTGCAACCATTGCTATCGGTAACATTTACCACATAACTAGTGTTTTGTGCTGGCGAAGCTAAAGGATTAGAAACGTTATTTGCCGAAAGCCCATTACTGGGTGCCCAAACATATTGGTTGCCGCCGCTAGCCGTAAGTTGAATGGTATCGAAAATACAAAGCGACGTGTCTGGCGAAAGTGTTACCGTTGGTAATGGAAACACCGTAAAACTTTTCTCGAGAGAATCAATACAGCCAAAGGATGACTGCACCACCAACTTCATGGTTTTTGCACCTAATACCGAATCAGCATAACTGAAAATAGGGTCGTTACCCGAAGGCTGTCCGTTCAAATACCATTGCCTACTGCCAAAACTACCAAAGTTTATGAGGGTTTGGTCAGCTATAAGAACGCTTTCATTCAAACAAGCTGGCGAAATGGTAAAATCTACATCAGGCTTTGAGTAAACCGTTACTGATTGGGTTAAAGAGTCTCGGCATCCATTGGAGTCTTGGGCAATAAACTTAACGGTATAAATACCATCTTGCGCGTATAATTTCACTGGGCTTTGATTGCTGCTGGAAGTATTGTCTCCAAACTGCCACGTCCATGACACTAAAGAGCCATATTGAGCACTCGATTGATCATTAAACTGCATCGGTAGCCCCTCACAAACGGGTTGAAATGCATAATCAACATCGAAACCTGGATAAACCCGAATGTAAACCTTCGTTGTATCGGCACAAAACAGGCCAGGGTTAGCTACCAGCGTTACAATATATTGGCCCGTATCAGGGTACAAATACGTTGGATTTCTAATTGTAGAAGTATCGGTATTAGTAGTGTTATCCCCAAAATTCCAGAGGTAAGATGTGGCATTGCGGCTAAGGTTTGCAAACGAAACATCGAAACCCTTGCAAGCATATGTATATAGCCCCGAAGTACCAGTTGCACCCGCACCTGTGGTATCAATCACCGGCACCTTGGCCTCCAAATCGATTATACAGCTTACTACATTGAACTGAAAATCCCTTCGGATGGTCCCAATGAGCACCCCATTTCTATATTCGTTGGCACAAACACCCACAACATATTGCCCTTGCAATTGCGGCGTGCCCGTAAGTATGCCAGTATTTGGGTCGATGCTTAAAGCAACGCCGCCTAGCAAGTTATTAAGCGAATAAGGGCTTTGCCACACTACGTTTCCAAAAGGTGGTGGGGTAGGTATTGGCTTAGGGTCATTCTGGTCGCCACCCGTAAACGGCGTACAAAGTTCATACACTATCACATCCCCATCGGGATCGGTAGCAGAGTGGTCAAAAACCAACGGTTCGCCGGCACAAATTACAATGGGCGGAAAATCGTTGTATTCAGGGCTATTGTTGCAAGGAGTGCCTAGTGGATCAATGCGCACCGTATAAGTTGCCCCAACCGTACCTGGAGCCACCACATTGCCAATGGTAGAATTGCGGCAACAGCGCATATACACAATATCGTAGCCCCCGCTTTGAGGTGTTAAGAAATAATCAAAAACATAGCTAGCCTCTTCAACGCAAACATTGGATGGCGGAGACAAACAGGGGTTGCTAGTTTCAGGAGGTACATTCCTTCGGTTTTGATATATAACATCCAGCATATCCACCTCATTGCCCGAAGCATCAAAGATGCCAATAAAAGCTGGGTCGTCGTAGTCGGCAACGTTGGGGCCGTTAGAGAAACAGTCCCTGTACACCTTCAGCGTTATCCGATACTGGTTGTTGCCCAAACACTCATAGTACATGTCGCCGCCAACTATATGCGCACCCCTAGCAGCCATTGGCACCAAGACAACAAGGAGTAAATATATCAGCAGCGTGCGCATTATTCAAATAATAGGGTAATCAAGTAACTCTTCAATAGCCTTTTTTGTTTCGGCGGGGGCTTCAAAGATACCCATATGTGCCACACCATCAAGCATTTCCACAAACGAAATATCGGGTATATCCAACTGCGCCAAACTGTTTTTTGATGATATGGCGGCATCTTCATTACCAACAATAAACAACACTGGCCCTTTAAACTGTTCCAGCACTGCAGCCCTATCACTGCGATTCATTAAAGCCCTTAATGTGTTAATGACGTTGTTTTGGTCAATTTGGATGCCTTGGTCAAACAAAAGTTTAATTGTTCCAGATAATTTATCCCGATTCCTTTCGGCAAACAGCCCCGCATAAAACTCTTCCATCAATGCCGCTGTGCCGTTTTTTTCGATAAAGGCTATCAATTTTTTACGGTCGGCCTTTTTCTCTTCGTCATCGGCAAAAGGCTGCGAGTGGAACATACACAACCGAGTAACCAAACCTGGGTAAAGCTCCATTAATGCCAAGGCTACATAACCACCCATAGAGTGGCCTACAACGCTTACCTGCGCCACACCCAACTCATCCAACAAGGCCTTTATACCGCGTGCTATATCCTCCAGGTTATCGGGCGCCGGTAATCTGGCACTTTTACCAAAGCCCGGCATATCAATACATAAGTGCTTGTATTTACTAGCGAAATTGCGGGTAAACTCATCCCACATGTTACCGTCCAGGGCCAAGCCATGGAGCCACAGCACCGCCGCCCCGTTGCCTTTTATTGTGTATGCTAATGCCATTGCGCACTGGTAACTTTCCCAAAAGTAGGGCTGTGATAAAATTTGTGTTATTTTCGTTAGTCTAAGTTACGTAGAAATATGAGAAGTTTATTGCTTATTTTATCTGTTGGTCTTATCTCAATCGTTTCGTTATCGGCCCAAACCACGTTTCACACCAACGGGGTACAAGACGAGCGCCCAGGCCTATATGCCCTTACCGGGGTTACGCTTCACGTTGATTACAAAACCGTAATTGAAGATGCTACTCTATTAGTGCGCGATGGTAAGATTGAGCAAGCGGGCAAAACCGTAACCTTACCAAAGGGCGTGGTTACTTACGACCTAGCTGGGCACCATATTTACCCTTCATTTATCGATTTGCAAAGCGAATATGGCATTTCGCCCGTAAAACCAGGGAACGACTATGACCGCGGCCCGCAATTGGAAACCAACAAAAAAGGTGCTTACGGTTGGAACCAAGCGATAAAGCCCGAAACAAGCGCTATTGATTTGTTCCATGTAGACGGCAAGGCCGCAAAAAGCCTTCGCGATATTGGGTTTGGCCTAGTGCTTACCCACCAAAATGATGGCATTGCCCGTGGTTCGGGCACTTTAGTATCTACTGCTAGCAGCAAAGACAACGAAGTAATTATCAAAAGCCAAGCATCGGCGCACTATTCGTTTGACAAGGGCACGTCAACCCAAGACTACCCTGGCTCATTGATGGGTGTAATTGCCTTGTTGAAGCAGACTTATTTAGATGCTAAATGGTATGCCAGCCAAAAGAACCCGGAAGAGTATAACATCTCATTGGAGGCTTGGAACAAACTGCAGCAATTGCCACAAATTATGGATGCCCAAGGTATTTTAAACAACCTTCGGGCCGATTTGCTGGGCGATGCCTTTGGGGTACAATACATCCTATTGGGTAATGGCACCGAGTACCAGCGCTTGAAAGACTTAAAGGCTACCAATGCCACTGTTGTTATCCCCGTCGATTTCCCCAAACCGTTTGATGTTGAGGACCCTTTTGATGCCCTTAACGTAAGCTTTACCGAAATGAAACACTGGGAATTAGCCCCAGCTAACCCCTATTTCTTGCAAAAAGAGGGCATTCCGTTTGTGTTTACGGCCAATGGATTGGAAGACCAAGGCAAATTTTTGGAACAGATATACAAAGCCCTTGAACATGGCCTAACCGAAGCCGAAGCCTTGAAAGCCCTTACCACCACCCCAGCCCAACTTTTGGGTGTAACCGATGTAGCCGGTAGTTTGGAGAAAGGCAAATGGGCAAACTTTTTGGTAACCGACGGTCCCATTTTCGGCAAAGAAACCCAAATACTGGAAAACTGGGTGCAGGGCAACAAATATACCATCAACCCCAAAAAACCTGAGAGCATTAATGGCAAGTACAAACTTACCGTGGGTGCCCAAATTTACATACTTGAAGTAAAAGGAGAACCCACCGCGCCTAAATTCATCATTAAAACCAATGAGGCCGATACTGCTAAAACCAAGGTGGGTTTTGTTAAAAAGGATCAGTTGGTTACCCTTACGTATAGCCTCACCAACGATAGTACTTTGGTAACCCGCTTGAGCGGATTAATGGAAGGCCAAAAATGGAGCGGCAAGGCAGAGTTGCCCGGCGGCATATGGACCAACTGGGCCGTTGAGTATACTGCAGCCATACCCGATACGAGCAAACCTGCCGAAAAAGATAGCTTAAAAGTGATGTTGTTTTCGCAAGAGGATATTATCTATCCCTTTTTGGCTTATGGTTCGCCGGAGTTGCCCAAGCAGCAAACCATTTTGGTACAAAATGTAACTGTTTGGACCAATACCAGCAAGGGCATCTTAAAAAATACCGATGTGCTAATTAAGGGCGGCAAAATAGCCCAAGTGGGCAGCAACCTGCCAACCGCAGGGGTTGATAAGGTAATTGATGGCAAAGGCAAGCACCTAACCAACGGAATTATCGACGAGCACTCGCATATTGCCATTTCGGCGGGTGTAAACGAATGGACTGAGGCCAGCAGTGCCGAAGTAAGCATTGCCGATGTGGTGAACTCCGAAGACATCAACATTTACCGCCAATTGAGTGGTGGGGTAACTTCTGCACAATTGCTGCATGGTTCGGCAAACCCTATTGGTGGCCAATCGGCATTAATAAAGCTACGCTGGGGCTATACACCTGAGCAGATGAAGATTGCCAATATGCCCAAATTCATCAAATTTGCCCTTGGCGAAAACGTGAAACAGGCCAACTGGGGCGAAGATAACACCATCCGTTTCCCGCAAACCCGAATGGGTGTTGAGCAAGTATTTATCGACCATTTTACGCAAGCCCGCGAGTATGAGGCTGCCTGGAAAACTTACAATGGCTTATCGGCCAAATTAAAAGTTGGTGCCACCCCGCCACGCCGCGATTTGGAGATGGAAACCTTGCTGGAAATATTAAACAGCGAGCGCTTTATATCTTGCCACAGCTATGTACAAAGCGAAATAAATATGCTGATGAAGGTGGCCGAGCAGTTTGGTTTCCGCATCAATACGTTTACACACATACTAGAAGGATATAAAGTAGCCGACAAAATGCTTAAACATGGCGCTTTTGCTAGCACTTTTGCCGATTGGTGGGCCTATAAAATGGAAGTACAAGATGCCATCCCTTACAATGCCGCCCTGCTAAGTATGGTAGGCGTAGTTACGGCCATCAATAGCGATGATGCTGAAATGGGCCGCCGCCTGAATCAAGAGGCTGCCAAAGGTGTGAAATATGGCGGTATGACCGAAGAGGAAGCGTGGAAAATGGTAACCCTGAACCCAGCCAAAATGCTTCATTTGGATGCTACTTTGGGTACTATTGAGCCAGGTAAAGATGGTGATGTGGTATTGTGGAGTGAAAACCCGCTATCGGTTTACGCTAAAGTGGAGTATACGCTAATTGATGGTACTATATTCTATAGCCAAGAGCACGACGAGCAATTGCGTCAAACCCTTGCCACCGAACGCAACCGATTAATACAGGATATGCTATCAGCCAAAAACGGCGGTGCACCTACCCAAAGGCCAGTGAAAAAAGTGCAAAAACTTTGGCACTGCGACGATTTGGAAGGACTTGGCGAGCTGAGCGGTGATTTGCATAGTGGCCACGGACATTGATACCTAAGCTACAGATGCCAAAAAAGAACGCCGCGCAAGTTTTGCGCGGCGTTCTTTTTTAACGAAATCCGTAAATTCTTCGCTCTACAGAAGAAATTTATCCGAGGCGAAACCGAAGCTGGCCAAGCAAGCGCTTTTAAGAAAACTGGCAAATAACCCCGCCCATGAGTGCAAGGCTTACTACCCAATAGCCAACGTGTATGGCAATATACTTAAAGCCTCGGCGCTCAAACAATGCGTTGATTGCAACAATAGGCAGCGCTAAAGTAATGCCAGCAATAGTGCCATGCAGTGCCCCATGTTTAAAGGTGCGGAAGCGATCGCCATAGGTTGCCATAAAGTTGTTAAAGTAAGTGGTAACCTCCGCATTCGGGTCGGTAAGAAAACCAGGCTCACTGGCTAACGTTGAGTAAAAACCCATTTGATGGATAGTAATACTCAATAGGGCAGCACTGATAAAGAAACTGAAAAGATAGGTTAAACCAGCAATAACAATCATGTTGGAGCCTTTTATCTTATCCTCGTTTATCTCGGCTGCCTTCATCCAAGCATTACCAAAACCGATTTTGGGATTGTACCACACAAAGCCTACAGCTAGTGGTATTAGTGCCGCAAGGGCAACAAACAAAAAATTGGGCATCATAGGGAGTAGATTTTTATTTAAAATTAAAATTTTTCCCTACAAAATAGCAATCACTGCTATACTTAAAGTGCACCTTTGGAGCATCAACATCGAAACCCTTAGCCAAGAATAAATTGATTTATTACGAACCTGCCACAACAAAACCATGTTTTCAAGCACTACGGGCGGCTAATTATCAGTGTCTATCGTTTAGTTCTCCACACCTTTCTCAATTTAAAACGCAATACACTATATTTGCTAGCTTAAAGTTGTAGACAAAATGAAGTTCATCGTATCCACCCAAGCCCTGCTAAAACAATTGCAAACCATCAGCGGGGTTATTGCTTCCAGCTCTGTATTGCCAATTCTGGAAAACTTCCTTTTCGAGATTAAGGACGGTAAGCTTACTGCTTTCTCTACTGACTTAGAAACCAGCATGAGCACTAGCCTTAGCGTTGAGGCCAAGCAAAATGGACGAGTGGCTATACCTGCCAAAATTTTGTTGGATACCTTGAAAACCTTACCCGATCAGCCACTAACCTTTACCGTTGACGACAAGAACTTTGGCGTGGAAATAACCAGCGAGAACGGTAAATACCGTTTGGCCGGCGAAAATGGCGATGATTTTCCGAAAATACCAGTTGCAGAAGATGTAACTAGTTTGCAACTGCCTACCAATGTCTTGCTTAAAGCTATTACCAAAACCTTGTTTGCGGTTAGTAACGATGAACTTCGCCCAGCCATGACGGGGGTATTTTTTCAACTAAGCCCCGAAGGTACCACGTTTGTGGCCACCGATGCACACAAACTGGTACGCTACAGCCGCACCGACGCCCGTAGCGAAAAGGCTACTTCGTTTATTGTACCGAAGAAAGCTTTGAACCTGTTGAAATCGGCACTGCCAAACGACGATAACTCAGTAAACATTAGCTACAACAACTCAAATGCATTTTTTGAGTTTAACAACATCAACCTTATCTGCCGATTGATTGATGCCCGCTACCCAGATTACAACGCTGTAATACCGGTAAATAACAATAGCAAACTAAACATCGATCGCAGCGAGCTTCAAGGCTCATTGCGTCGTATCTCTATTTATTCTAACAAAACTACCAACCAAGTTGTACTGAAAATCAGTGGCAGCGAGTTGCAAGTTTCTGCCCAAGATTTGGACTTTAGCAACGAAGCCAATGAGCGCCTAAATTGCACTTACGACGGTGGGGATGTGGAAATTGGTTTCAATGCCAAATTTTTGATAGAGATATTAAACGTGTTGGAAAGCGATGAAGTGGTTTTTGAATTGAGCGGCCCAACCCGCGCCGGTATTATACTGCCAACCGAAAAAGATGACAACGAGGATATACTAATGTTGGTAATGCCAGTGATGTTGAATTCGTAATAGTTGTTACCACCAAACGTTTTAAAAAAGAGACCAGCTAAAACTATTTTTTTGACCATTAACATTGCCTGTAAACGGTGGTTCTGAGTGCTTTTTTTACAAACTGCCAATTAAAAAGCAACATAAAGCACCCTAAACCCATCTTACAAGTAACTAGTGACAAACACCCGATAACTTTTACCTTTAACCGTCTCTTAAAACACAAGCTCGACAAATGATTCGTTTACTCCTCGTATTGCTTTGCTGTAACATTTTGTTTTTTGCTAATGCCCAAATAACCATTGTAAGCACTGATTTGCCAACGGCACCAAGGGTACTCAACAATGCAGTTGATACTGTTCCGGTTGGCTTTTCTGCTGGCCCTAAAGGTGCCAACCAAACCTGGAATTTCGCTGGCTTAGTGCAAGACATTGCCGAAACATCGACCCATGCCGTGCCTTCAAGCACCCCATTAGGTAGCAACTACCCAGGCACCACTAATGCTGTTACGCCAGATAACGCCAATTATGGTTATTTTACCAACAGCTCAAGTGCTTTTAATTGCAAAGGATTAGCAGGCGACCTACTTGGAACTGGCACTCCAATTTCAGTACAATTTAGCCCTACATTTGACTTGTACCGTTTCCCTACCCAATTTGGTGGCGCATTTTCGAGTAACTACGGTTTTGTACAATCTGCTAACAACGTAACGGTACCAGGCTCTCCTATCCCAGTTTACCAAGTAAGGGTTACCTTTACCTCTACTTTTTTTGATAGTATCGACGGCTGGGGCACTGTAATTACCCCAGTTGGAAGCTATAACAGCTTGCGCCAAGAACGTATTGAGCAAAGCCGTACTTTAATCGAGTTTAAATTGACCGCCATTAGCCCTTGGTCAACGGCCGACGACATCAGGGACACCACCACCACTTACACTTGGTTGGCCAAGGAAAGCAAAGGCCCCGTTTTGACTATTGCCTACAATAGCACATCAGGTGCTATTAGCCGCATTACCTACTCGCTTATTCCGCCAGCGCCAGTTGCCGATTTCTCATGGACCAACCCATCAGGCGGCTTGGTGCAGTTTACCGACCTAACCACCAACAATCCTAATGCTTGGAGCTGGAACTATGATGATGCTTCGGCTCTGGGCACTACCCAAAACCCTTCACATATTTATGGGGCAAATGGCACGTATAACGTATGCCTTACTGCCACCAACGTTACTGGCAGCGATACTGTTTGCAAGAATGTTGTAGTTACCAACTTTGTGGCAGGCAATAGTGCTCCTGTAGCTGTAAATGACAGCATCACTACCCCATTTGAAACACTAGTAACAGTTGATGTGATTGACAATGACCTTGACCCAAATGCCGGTGACGTAATTACCGTAACCAGCGTATTTGGCGCTACTAATGGCGCTGCAAGTAACAATGGTAATGGTACGGTTGATTTTACACCAACTGCTGGCTTTAGCGGGCAAGCTACATTCCAGTATACCCTTTGCGACAATGCTACCCCAAGCTTATGTGATACTGCAACTGTTTATGTAACAGTTTTGCCTTCGCCTGCATTTGCAGACTTTAACTACACCGATACTTGCCTTACTGTAGAATTTACCAATACTTCGACCGGCTATACTGGCTTAGTGGCTTGGACATTTGGCGACGGAAGCAACAGCATTGGCGAAACTGCAACGCACGATTATGCCGAAGCTGGCACCTACCTTGCCTGCGTGACCGTAAATGGCGCTACTGGCACCGATAGCACTTGCTACAGCATTACTGTTGATACTTGCGTTACGATTGGCATTGGCACTGTAAATACTCTTAGCTTACAGATATACCCTAACCCAGCCCAAAACCAATTGACCGTGGTGATGCCTACCGGCACGCAAGGCGGCAAATTGGCCATCATTAACAACTTGGGTATGTTGGTTAAGGAAATAACTATAACCGATAGCCGTACCACCATTGCTATCAATGAGTTGACCGCGGGCATTTACCACCTCACCTACACTAGTACCGAAGGCACCAAAGGAGCTGGCAAGTTTGTGAAGCAATAAGATATACACTACCTATTTTTGGAGCCCTGCTAACAGATGTTGGCAGGGCTTCTTTGTTTGGTGGCTATGCGTTTCCAATGTGTCATGGTGAGTCTCGTTTGAAACGACACTCACCATGACACGGTACTAAATAACTACCAGTCTGCGACTGGCACATAACACGCACAAGGCAAAGTATATGCTTAATATCGCCTGATGCAGTCTTGCTGCACAGAGTCTTAAAACAAAAAATCCCCGTCTCGTTTTAAGCGAGACGGGGATTTTTATAAACTTACCTTTTCACACCATGTTATTGGCAAAGGTATTCTTTCAACGATCCGCTGCGGGCCTCGGCACGTAGCTTGTTAATTGATTTGTCTTTAATTTGACGTACGCGCTCACGGGTAAGACCAAGGGTCTCGCCAATGTCGCTAAGCGTCATTGCATTATCAACACCAATACCATAGAACAATTTCAATACTTCGCGCTCGCGCTCAGTAAGCAATGAAAGACTGCGCTCGGTTTCTACGCTCAAAGAGTAAGTGTAGTCCATTTCAAAGTCGGCGTTCTGAGCATCTGGGTTTTCCAATACGTCAATCAATGAGTTGCTCTCGCCTTCTTCAAAAGGAGCATCCATTGATACGTGACGAGAAGCTACTGCCAAAGTGGTTTTCACTTCATCTTCGCCAATGTCAAGGCTATTTGCCAATTCTTCTGCGGTTGGTTCACGCTCAAACTCTTGCTCTAATGCAGAGAAAGCTTTGTTGATTTTAGTAAGCGAGCCCACTTTATTAAGCGGCAAGCGCACCAAACGGCTGTTTTCGGCTATAGCTTGGATAATGCTTTGGCGAATCCACCATACAGCATAAGAGATGAATTTGAAACCGCGAGTTTCGTCGAAACGCTGTGCAGCTTTTACCAAGCCAAGGTTGCCCTCATTAATAAGGTCGTTGAGCGGCAAGCCCAAGTTTTGGTATTTTTTGGCTACAGATACTACGAAACGTAAGTTGGCACTAACCAATCTCTCCAGAGATTGTTGGTCTCCCATGCGAATACGGCGTGCAAGCTCAACTTCCTCTTCAGGGGTCACCATGTCTACACGTCCGATTTCTTGGAGATACTTTTCAATGGATTGGCTATCACGATTAGTGATAGATTTTGTAATTTTTAACTGTCGCATTCAACTACGTTTAGTGAACGAATAATGTGGTATTCGCAATGATTAAAGTCTTGCCCTATCAATAAAGTACCGGTTGGGCGTTGTTAAATATGGCAAACAAGTTTTATAAAGCGCATCTCTAAATATCCACACAGGGTGGATAATGCTTCGGGGTATTTGTTGCATACTAAAGTTAACGTGCAATGTATCCGATATATTGTACAACAGACTCAAATTCCTACTACTAACCTAACAGACACCTATTTGGTTCCTGTATAGGTTCAATTTAGTCATTTATTCCCAATTATTAATGTGTTTTTGATATTTAGTTGAAAATTAAAAACCAGCGTAATTTTAATGTCTATGCTTCAATAAGCTGATTAAACGCTGCAATGTGCTCAGGTCTGCCAAACACAAACAGTATGTCGTCGGTTTCTATTTGGGTTTCAATGTCAATGTCGGTAAGGTACATATCGTTTCGCTTAATAGCCAATAAAGTTACGTGATGCTTTTTGCGCAGCTGGCAATCGGCAATGCTTTTGCCTACAACCTCGTTGCTATTGCTGGTTACTTTTAGGGTAGATATCTCAATATCAGGTATTTGCAGTGCAGCACCCTTTTCTTCATTACCGTTTGCCACTGGTCGAAACATTCTATAGCTGCCCTCTCTAATTTGCCCAATAAACTGCTCCACTTCATCTTGTGGCACCAAATACTTGCTCAATACCCTTGAGAAAATTTCTATAGAGGTCTCGAATTCTTCAGGTATCACCTCATTAGCGCCTAAGCTATAATTATCGGCCATTTCCTGAATAAACCTCGTGCGGATAATGATGTGTGGTTTTTGTGATATGCCACGGATGCTTACAATAATGCGTTTGGTAGCCTCTGGGTCGCTAATGGCTACTACTACTACCCTTGCCAACTGTATGTTAATGTGCGTGAGTATAGGCTCTTGCGTGGCATCGCCAAAGTAAATGGGTTCTCCCTTGGCCCGTTCATCACGCACTGTGTCGGGGTTAAGTTCTAATATTACGTAGGGGATGTTGGCAAATCGGGCGGCCTTGGCCACGTTTTTACCGTTAATGCCATAGCCAATAATAACAAGGTGGTCGTTAAAGTCATACGCTGCGTGTTCGGCATCCGATGCATGCCTAGGATGGTACATGATACGGCTAAAATTCTTCGGCAATGGGGTTTTAACCAGCACGGCCAATATAACATCGGAGTATTTAAATACAAATGGCGTAGCGGCCATAGTCATTAGCGATATGGCAAGGAAATACTGGTACAACTCGTCGCTCAGCAAGTTATACTCCAAACCGGTTTTGCTAAGGATAAAGGCAAACTCGCCCACCTGAAACAACGCCAAACCAGTAAGTAGCACCGTGCGTATGGGGTAGCGCAGCACCAATGCCGCCAAGGAGGCAATCAGCGCTTTGGCCACCATAACCGTAAAAGCAAACAATAGCACCCAACCTAAGTGGCTTACAAAAAATTGCACATCCAATAGCATCCCTATTGATACAAAGAAGAAACTGGTAAATATTTCGCGGAAGGGCAAAATGTTGGCAGTGGCCTGATGGCTATATTCGCTTTCGGAGATAATTAACCCAGCCATAAAAGCGCCTAATGCCAGCGATAGACCGGCTATTGACGTCATCCATGCTACCGAAAAGCACAGCACCACAACGGTAAGCACAAACAGCTCTTTACTTTTGGTGCGAGCCACGGCATAAAGTAGGCGAGGCACTACATAACGGGAACCCATTATTACTGCCAATATTACGGCAAAGGCTTTGCCAACAAGTATTAATATAGCCTCCCATAAATTGCCGCCATCACCAACCATTAAAGGCGTAACCAACATCATGGGCACCACAATAATATCTTGATAGATAAGTATAGCCAACGATATTTTACCGTGCGGGGTATTCATTGCACCGCTTTCTTGCAATAGCTTTAGTACAATGGCAGTACTACTGAGCGCAAACAAAAAGCCCATGAATATGGAAGAGGTAAGCGCCTGTCCCGTAAGATAGAAGCTGAGTGCCGTAACACCAATGGTAGCAAACACCTGCACCGAGCCGCCCACAAAAACGGTCTTTTTGATGGCCATCAAACTCTTGAGCGAAAACTCCAACCCGATGACAAAAAGCAGCAGTATGACCCCTATTTCTGCCAATACTTCAACCTCATGGGTAGCCTTTATCAAACTAAAGCCAGAAGGGCCAATTAAAACGCCGGTAAGCAAAAAACCCAATATAGTAGGCAGCTTCAATCGCTGGAAAATCAATATTACCAGCACCGAAAGGCCCAAAATAATTACTACCTCTTGCAGTAAAGGTATTTGCATCCGCTTTTACGTTTGCGGTAAAAATACGGAATTGGAGCGTTGGGTGTGGTTAAAATGGTATTAACTAACCTTGTTTAACCAAACTGGCAATTACAACTGCTGCGTTATCCACCAAGTATTGCCCCAAGGGTCGGTAACGTCGTAAATGTAGTATTTAAACATGATGAAAATAATTTAACATCATAAAATTTTGTTGTTATAATAAACTTGCTTTTATTTACAATAAACTAAAAACTTAACTGTATGAAAAACAATTTTCCTATCGTTGCTATTGTAGGATGCATAGTAATGTTATTTGCCGGCTGCGCAAAAGAAGAGCCTAAGGAAGAGTTAACTGTTTTTTTAAGCACGACACTTAAAAAAGATGGTAACTGGCGCATTTGGATTGAAGGAGGCCAATCCAAATTCAAGTGCGATGTTATTGGAAACACTTGCAAATTAAACTCGGGTCTAGTAATTGGGCTGAATGAAGAGCTTCAAGAAACTTATTTTCCTGGATTAACACTTGAGGAAATTGAAGTAGAAGACCCAGCATCTAATCAGGATTTACTTGACTTTTTGGCAGAGGAGGAAGATTACTATATCAGTTATGTTAAAAACGGTACGTGGCGCATTTGGATAGTAGGCGGCGAAGTTGAAATGAGGTGCGATGTTATTGGAAATAAATGTAAACTTAATTCCGGCTTGGTTGTGGCACTTGGACAGACAGAGTTGGATTTGTTTTTCCCTGAAATGGAGATTGAAGAAATTGAGCTAGAAGACCCTGAGAACAGCATTGCACTATTGAACTATTTAGACGAACAGGAAGAAGCATATTTTTTTGAATAAAGACTCAAATAGAAGGGTTAGAGTCTTTAAACAATAGCTCTAACCCTTTTAATTTTAATAATGTATTACTCTAAGTTTTCTGTTAAGCATAAGATAGTAATTTTAACTCCCTAAACTAAATAGCAAACCGTCAATATGCATCAAAGAATCTTACAGTTAATTTTTATAACAGTATTTGTTTCTGGCTGTGTGTCTAATGATACCCCTAGCGATACTTTAGAAAAGATGGAAACTACTAATTACACTTGGTATCTTGATTTAGGATATGAAAAGAACGCTATCGAAATCCCTTTCAATCATCAAGGCAAACCTCTTAGCTATTACACTTTCCAAGTTTATGGTGATACCTTATATCTTCACGACCAAAACGGCAATGTAGTATTATTGTTTAATTGGAGGTCAAACTCTCATTTAGGCTCGATTAGTTTGGCTCATTTGGTGAACAAAAATGGTTCTTTCCCCGGTAAGGTACATAATGCTTTGATTATCGGAAGGGATTCTATCATGGTAGTTCAAGACTATCGTTTAGTATTGGTTAATGGCAATGGCGACTTGCTAAATGAATGGAAAACAGATGATCCAGATGTTGAGGATGTGCAATTTGGGCACGGTCAGTGGTATTCAAATTTCCCTATAGTATTTAAACCACAAGGAAAAGTTTACATGCAGAGGATGCATGCAGCATGTGGCGGGGAAAATTTTGCACAATGTCCTGAATATAGCGTTGAATCTGTGTTTGATATAACGACAGGCTCTTTTGACACATTACCGATTAAGTTCTCCTCACTATACAAAACTCGAAACTATGGACAACACCGAGAAATATCCAGAGTAGAGGTTGATGGCAACCATATCTTTTCTTTTGAGAGTGACCCTAATTTATATAAACTTAACCTTCAAACCGAAAAGATAGATGTTGTTAATGCCCAAAGTAAGTTTCAGGTAGATGATACATTATATCGAACGTATGAGAAGGAAATGGAGATGCAAGAGATATTGGATATGTACATGCGCAGCCATCAATATGTAGGTTTATGGTACGACCCCTATCAAAATTTGATTTTTCGCTTTTTTAAAGCTCAGCAGCCGCTGATAAACGAAAATGATGAGTTTAACGGCATATCTGACAAAGAGCTATACTTGATGGTGTTTAACTCTGATTTGCAATTGCTTGGTGAAATACACGTAGGTACAACGTATCTACCTTGGGCATTTGTAACTCCAGAGGGATTTATGGTGTCTAAAATGTCTCCCAACAACAAGGAATATGATGAAACCAGTTTATTGTTTGACGGATTTAAAATCATCCAATAATATGCAAGGCATTTATTTTGGGGCGATACTTTTATTATTGGTTTCTTGTAACCAGCAAACGCAAGAAAAAACAATTGTTGGTGAGAAACCATTTGCTAAGGAGAAATATTTAGTTCGTTATTTGAAGCAAGAAGTTAAAAATACCGGCTGTAAGGCCGCTATTGATGCTAAATGGACAATAATTATTCAAGCCGCTAACTGCGGGAACTGTGATATCAGAACCCTAAGATTACTTGAAAAGGTACTGGAGCTAAGTAATGATGGCTATGTTGTGTTTACCTCAAAATTATCTGGTGCCGAAAAAATAGATTCAACAATCAGCCATAACTGTGTTTATTATGATGAGGGAAATTATAGTAAATATGGATTATTCCACAAGGAAAACTATTTTTTCTTGATGGAAGACTCTGCAATCAAGCATTGGGCATATCTTACCGATGAAAATGCAGATAGCATTTCAGCTTGGTTGCAAGCATCAAACCAGCGTTAATAGACTTCTTTTATCCTAACTGCTGTGTTATCCACCAAGTATTGCCCCAAGGGTCGGTAACGCCGCAGGTGCGACCATAGGGTTGGTTGCTAATGGGCATTACGCTGGTAGCGCCATTGTCCAATGCTTTTTGGTACGTTTCATCTGTATTGGCTACATAGATAAACATGCCCGCATTAGCCACCTTCCACTGGTCGGTGGCCTCGCCAACCATTATATAACTATCATCCAAGCGCAGCTCACCGTGCATTAAGGTTTTACCATCTTCTTTGTAATGTATTTCAGCTTTCTCGGCACCTAAAACGGTTTCAGCAAAATCAAGAAAGGCTGCTCCGTTCTCCAAAATCAAATAGGGTATTACACGGTTGAAGCCCTCTGGCCTTGGCACATTGCCCATAGCTATAGGTTTAAAAGTTTGGCAAATATCGACAGCGCAAGATAGGGAAAATTGTAAATATGGCGGGCTTCTCTGGTCGAAAATCGATTGTTAATCCAATAGAAGCAAAGGTCAGATAGTGTGGTACCATGTTGCGTGCTAACCTCCCCCTACCCCCTCCTTTCCCAATCGCTCAAAAAAAGCCGAGCCAATGAGGGGAGCGAGTTATGTGCTATATACTAGTACACAATCACCGTGTCCTGGTTTTTGCGGCCCATCCAATTGCGGATGATGCGGTGGGCATCGGGGGTATCGGGCTTGCGGTTTACGGCTTCTTTAAGCGAGTCTACATCGTTTTCAATGTACTCCGGCTCAAAGTAGCCAATGCCCATAAACCGGTGGTTCTCTATCCAAACAATACTCTGTTCGTGGTGCGAGCGGCCTTCGCCAACAATAAAGAAATTGGGGTTATTGTATTGGTATTTGCTCAGCAACCGGTTCAGCTTATTGTTGTACAACACCGGCGGAATGTCGGGCAATTTACTTTCACCGTTTTCAATAAAACCACACAGTGCACTGTATAGGCCATTGCGGCTAACCATGCGCTTTAGTACCGCTACAGCGCTCTTCCGCGTGGTAAACTCCACCAGCGGACGCTCTTCGCTGCGGTTGGCAATAGCATCTACATGAAGGTTAACATACCCGTAGTCATCGGTAAAATGATACACTCCATACCTATAATTTCGGCGGCGCTGTGCAGGGTTGTAAATGGGTTGTTGCCTTATTACCTCTTCGGTTTCTATTAGTTGGGCCACCAATTCGCTACCCGTTACGTCATACGATATATCGGCAATGGCGCTTCGCAAAGCACTATACTTATGGTCGGCCAAATCTTTGGTGAGCAGCTCAACAATGCGCTTACGCAGGTTGCGCCCTTTGCCAAGGTAAAGTACCTTGCCCTCCTTGTCGTGCAGCGTAAACACACCTGTATCTTCCGGTAGGTCTTCAACAATCTCAAAGTTAAGGTTAGGCACCTCTTCTAGCCCAGTCAACTCCAACTCCAGCATATTGTGTAGCACCTTGTCTTTATCTTCATGCAACAAGCGCGTAAACAACTCGGCAGTGGCAGCCGCATCGCCGTATGCGCGGTGCCGCCCTTCTAGGTTGATGCCTATCTCACGGCAAAGCTTGCCAAGGCTATAGCTTTGGCAACCTGGCAATACTCGGCGGCTAAATTTTACAGTACACAATTGTTTGCGGTCGAACCTCACGCCCATGCGCCTAAACTCGTTGCGCAGCACTCCATAATCGAAGCTTACGTTGTGGGCTACAAAAATGCGGCCCTTGGTCATTTCCAATATTCGCTCAGCTACCTCCTCAAATGTTGGGGAGTTCTTCACCATCGCATCATTTATGCCCGTAAGTTTTTTGATAAATGGCGCAATGGGCACTTTTGGGTTGATAAGGGTAGAAAATTCCTCCACCACTCGAGTTCCGTCGTGCACAATGATGGCAATTTCCATCACTTTATCTTTGGCAGGATTACCGCCCGTAGTTTCTGTATCTATTATAGCAAACATAATCACGTAGCCGGTTGGCTTACTCCTCTTCTTCGTTACCTACTCTGGAGTCCAACCAGTTTATCATCAAATCAAACAATTCTTGTTTGCATAGGTCGTTGTGTATTTCATGGTACGCACCATTAAACAAGCGGAAAGTAACTAAATCGCCTGCTTTCTTGGCAAATTCCTTGCTAGCTTCATACGAAGTTAGCTGGTCTTCGGTTCCATGAAACAGTAGTAAAGGTAAATGCAATTCATCGGCATGGTCCAGGGCCCAAAGGCCTGCCTGATAAGTAGAGAGGTAAAACCCACTGCTTATTTTATCATGCACAAGTGGGTCGTCTTCGTAGGCTTTCACCACGGCTTGGTCTCGCGAAATGGCTTTAGCATCCAGCTTAGTGCTTTGGCTAAAACTAGGCAAAACCTTATTAACCACTTTGGCTAGGGTTACCAATGCTTTGGGCGGCTCAAATGCTAGCTTCAACCAAGGCGATGAGGCTATAACGCCTGCTATTTGAGGTTGCCACTGCAAAGCATAGTTAAGCACCAAGCCACCGCCCATACTATGGCCGTAGAGTATTTGGGGTATTTCCGGAAAATACTCTTGTGCTTTACTCAGTAAGTCATCCACTGAGTTTAATAAATAGTCGTAAGAGGGAGTATGGCCCCGTTGCCCTTCGCTTTGCCCGTGGCCACGGTGGTCGTATCCAATTAGGGCATAACCATGGTCGGTTAGCATTTCGGCAACATGCTCGTAGCGGTTAATATGCTCACCCATACCATGAACAAGGCATACAACTCCTTTAATACCATTATCTGGCGCCCAATACTTGCCATATATTTTTAGGCCATCAATGGTTTTCCACGAAAACTCCCGCGTGCTCATGCAACGAGAGTTTCGTTAACAATAGGATATGGTGTGTACATAAGGTACAAAGATATAGCATTTCGCATTCTGCTGATATTCTTTCTAATTTAGGCCTCGATATAAAGACCTCGTTGTTAAATTTATAAAATCTGGCATGAAAAAAACAATAATTAGGGTACTACTAGTGCTAATTATCCCGATTTTAATTTTTGGGCTCTATGTAGGGGGTGTTATCGCCTACGGCACGGCTACCGATTATCAGCCTGAAGAGACCATTCCGCTTACCTTTTGGGGTAACAGCGAGGAAACTATCGCCAGCAATAATTTTTCTTTCCTTATCTGGAATATTGGTTACGGCGGTTTGGGAGAAAAAGAAGATTTTTTTTATGACGGTGGCGAAAAGGTGCGCCCCAGCCAAGAACAACATGAAGTTTATATGGGTGGCATTGAACGCACTTTGGCCGAATATGCAGGAACCGACTTTATATTGATACAAGAAATTGACACTAACAGCAAGCGCAGCTATTACAACAACGAACTGCACAGGGTAGCCGCCAGCCTCCCAGGATACGTATATACTTATGCCACCAACTATCATGTAGGATTTGTGCCTATGCCATTGGGCAACCCAGCCAATGCCTTGGGCAAGGTAGAAGCGGGCTTGAGCACCTACAGTAAATACACCCCGAGCAGCGCTACCCGATTGCAATACCCTGGAGAGTTTTCTTGGCCTACCAAGGTTTTCTTTTTGGATAGGTGTATGCTAGTAATGCGTTACCCATTGGCAAGTGGCAAAGAACTATTGGTAATAAACACTCACAATAGTGCCTACGATAGCGATGGCAAACTTAAAGGAGAGGAGATGGCGTACCTCAAGAAATTTGTAACCACTGAATACGAAAAAGGCAATTACGTTGTAGTTGGTGGCGACTGGAACCAAAATCCCCCGAGTTTTCCGCAAAACCACTTTAATCAAGGCAAAGACACTTACGACCAAGGCATTATTGCCAAAGACTTTATGCCTGAAGGTTGGACTTTTGCCTACGACATGAGCCACCCAACCAACCGTAACTTGCTAAAGGCATACATTGCTGGTGAAACCACCACCGACTTGATTGACTACTACCTTTTAAGCCCTAATGTAGAGATGCTGAATGTGCAAACCATTGATATGCAGTTTGCCTACAGCGACCACCAGCCTGTGAAACTAGAAGTGAGATTGAAATAAAAAACTACCCATGAAATTGTTTTTCACCTCAACGATACTCTTATTTGCCCTTACCATGATGGGGCAAAAAGTAAAAGAGAAAGGCGATATAGTGTTTGTTGACGACTCAGCCTTTGTGAAAAAGGAGTGCAAAAAGGTATTGCACGACCCCTGTGCATTTACCACAGCCGATGGCAAACAACCGCTTTTTGTGATAGTGCCATACGCTTACAGTAAAAGCATACAGGTGCGTGAAGGCAATACTTGGGTAGAAAAAAGCCTACCTGCGTATTACTACATGGTGCAGTTCTCATTAGTAAACAAAGACTTTATTACACTAAGAGACCCCAAAGACCTTTTGAAGGAAATGTACCTTTCTGGTTTTATATTGCCGAATGGCTCCCTCGACCCAGACCGCATGGATAAATTCCTAAAGGCAAACACTGACCAAGCCCCAGGCCCCGGCAACAGCAGCCCCGATTTGCTGAATAATACACGGTGGTAAAATGCAATTGTAGTTAGGAAGTCTAATCGTCATGGTTATCGCCACCCAAACTGTAGTAGTTATTTTCCTCGTCTTCGCTGCCGATTTCTTCTTGAGCATTATCCAACTCGGCGCCGGGAACGTCTAAGTCTTCGCCCATAAACTCACCATCCGATTCCATCTCATTGAGCTGGTTGGTAGGAACGTTTTTGCTCTTCCTGTGTGCAAGGTCGCTTGGGTCTATATTTTCAAGCTCGTCTTCGTTATTGTAAATGTCGTTTTTGCTATCGTAAGGCGGGTAGCCCGGAAATTTTTTATCGTCTTCTTTATCTTCTCTTTTGGTATTATCTGCAGTGTTCATGGTAATTATTTTTTTAAATTTGCCTCTATTAAAATGTAAAACTTGTATTTATTATCATGCTCAAGCCTAAGATTCATCAGTGCGTTTAAACATGGCAGCAGTTTATTTGGCCATCACTTCTTATTGCAATTAAAGAATTGACTCAACGATTACACATGCGCATTTTATTTAATTGTAGGCAATAATCCAACTTTCTTTTACCTTTACCCTATATGTTTCCTGAACTTCGCTACAAAGCCGACAGACGCACCTTGGCGTTTGTGTTTATTTACTTCGCTGCAACCATTGCGGCTTGGTTCTTTTTTCCGGAACAGTGGTATCTGCGAGTGCCTATCGTGATGTTTTTAAGTGTATGGTCGTTTTTTTGTGCGGTTATCGTGCACAATACCATTCATCATCCTATTTTCCGCAGTCGGGGCTGGAACAAAGCCTTCCAAGTGCTTATGAGCTTTACTTACGGTCATAGCGTTAGCGCTTATGTACCTGGGCACAACTTTAGCCACCACAACCACACCCAAACCGATAAGGACCGCATACGTACCCAAAAGGCCCGTTTCAAGTGGAATTTCTTGAACCAGCTGTTGTTCTTTTTTATCATGGCGCCGGGCATCATGAAGGACGAGCAAGTTTTTAGCAACATGATGCGCAAGGAGCGCCCTAATTGGTATCGGCAATATGTGCTAGAAATGGTAATAGTGATGGGCGTAAAAATAGCCTTACTAATAATTGATTGGCCAAAAGCATTGATGCTATTGGTTATACCTCACTTTTATGCTGCTTGGGGTATAGTGGGCACCAACTACTGGCAACACGATGGCTGCGACGAAACCCATGAGTATAACCATTCCCGCAATTTCGTTTCGCCCTTCCTTAACTTTTTTGCTTTCAACAATGGTTTCCATGGCATACACCACGAAAAGCCAGGTCTTCACTGGAGTTTGCTGCCCGAATACCACAAAAAAGAAATAGCACCATACATCCACCCAAATCTTAACCAACAATCGTTGGCTGGCTACCTTTGGGCAACGCATATATACCCAGGTAAACGCGTCGATTATTTGGGAAACCCACTAATACTGCCGCCCAAGCAGAAAGATGGCAACTGGATGGAAGACGTAGATTTAGAAAAGAAAAAGCTACAATTGGGTGTTGAAGGATAATTAATCCAAAACCCCAATCCCAATTGAATTCTTATTGCAAAGCCAACCTAGTGTAAGTGCGCTGTCCGTTAACTTCTAGCTGGGCTACATAAAAGCCCTTGCTCAAGCTAGACAAGTCAACCGAAAATTCAACCTGACCGCTCATCGTGCCAGTATTGCCTTCGGCAACCAGCTTGCCCGTTAGGTCAACCACCGACCAGTGCGCCTGATGGTTTTGTTGCAACTGGTAACTAAAGTTTACCAAACCCGTTGATGGGTTAGGATATAGCTTTAAATCAACGCTAAGGCCATTTACATCCTCAATGCCCACACAGCCCACCGTTATGGTTTTGGTGGCCCATCCGTAGTGGTAAACCAGCTCATGCACGCCTGGGCCAGCAGCTACTGGGTCAAACACGTTGCCGGTTACGCCTGGGCCAGTAAAAAAGCCTGGTGCTGGGGTAGCGGTAAGGGTTACGGGTTGCAAATTGCTACCACAAAAGGTATCAACTACTGCAAAAGATATAGCAGGTGGCGCTGCATACAATGAGGCAATGCTATAAGCGCGGTAAAGCACTTCGCTATGGTTCATTTCTAACACCTTATTCTGGCGGGTAGCATCTAGCTCAATAATAGAACTACCCGTGCCAGTGCCAATCAATATATTATCATTCTCCAACTGGTAGGCACTGCCCAACACTGGGCTATACAGCGGAAGTACATACTCCCATTGCTGCCTAAAAGAGTTATCATAACCACTTGCAAAGTACTCTACCACTCGGCTTACGGTATCCTTACTCAAATTGTCGTATACCATATATCGGTTGCCTCCTGTAACGGTTACGCAGTGCTGACCTTTAAACCTGTTGCTCACTGGGTATATATCAAATGAGCCTGGGTTACCCGCTGTAAAAATGATACTCTTATTGTTTGGATTGATTTTGAAAACCTGGCTCGATTTACGGGCAGAAAGCAGTACGCCCCCATCCAAATCAATATCCAAAGAATTGGTATGCAACCAACTATACGAACCTGGGAACTTGTTAAACCAGTAGTTGCCTTGTGCGTTTTCCACAAAACTTGCAGTATCCAATTGGTTCTTAGCATCCCACTGCCACACCAAGCTGCCCGCTGGGGTAAGCTCCAAAATACTCTCTGATATTACCAAGCTATCTGCAGTACCACCAGTACCGCTAAAATCTAAACGAATAGGGTTAGCGGCAATGGCCAAGAAGTTACCGTTTGGCTTTTTGATTACATCGTGGTGAAAGTAATAATTGGTATCGGCACCTTGAAGCGCAATACGGGTAATCTCCTCACCAGCCAATGATATTTCTACCAACTCGTGGCAGCTGGTAAGCACTACACGCTGCTCGCCACTTGGGTATGCGTATTTGCATTGATAAAAGCCTGGGGCAGTAACGGCATCAATAAACTGGTACCAAACTAAGTTGCCTTTGCGGTCGAAAATCTGAGCAGTCTCTCCTTCATTATTGAAAAACAAACCAGCACGGGCAGTATTGGTAAAAATGTAACCCTCAGTAGTTGAGGTATTAGGCACCGGTAACGATGTAATGGAAGGTAAGGCATTTGGCAAGGCACCGGTGGTGAAGCTCGCCCAAGCGCCATAACTAATACCTGAAGCATCAAATGCCGCTGGGCGGAAACGATAGGCCGTTGATGATACCAACCCAACTAGCGTAAAATCGTGCGTGGCGGCAGAATCTTGTATCTCAGTATAGCCCCAAATGGTATCTGTGCCATCTAAATAATAATACTCCACATAAGCCCTCGCATCTGGCGATACGCTGAAACTAACATCGTAGCGCAACACATTGGCTGCTTGTACATTGTAGCTTAAATTGCTAATGGCAACACTGGCGGTGCAATAGGCAACAACCAGCATGGTAAAAATTAATGTGGCAGTTAATTTTTTCATGGGTATCTAATTTAACGTAGTCATTTGGGGGTGATAGAAACTTAACCCCGTTCGAGTTACTAAGATACTTGTTTTTGTATAATGGTTGCTTACTGCTGCCTATCGTAAACGGGCGTTTTTGTGTAGCTTTGCACCATGAAGAAGTGGCTCATTCGTCTTGCAATAGTATTGGTAGTGCTTTTTGGCGCCTATCAAGCGTTTCACCAACTATATTTTCTGCGTTTACCTGACAGGAACATACCCAATGACCCTACCGTATTTGTGAGCCCAGCCGATGGCCTAGTTTACGCAGTAAAAGAATGGGATAAGGATGTTGAAATTGTGCCTAAAGACCTAAACGGTGCCATACAGGTAATGACCGACGGTATGGGTGCTACTCGTGGCACTTTGGTATCCATTACCCTCAACCTGCACAACATACACTATCAGCGCAGTATGATTGCTGGCAAATACTTAAGCAGTGTATATACAAAAGGGGAGTTTCACAACGCACTAGTGCACGAAAACGATTATGGCATGCGCTATGAAAACGAGCACAACACCATGCTATTCGAATCGACGAAAGGTACCAAATACAAAATCATTCAATTAGCAGGTTTTGCTGCGCGCCGCATCGAAGATTTTATGGTAGCTGGTGGCACCAAAGAGGTAGCCCAAGGCGATGTAATTGGGGTAATAAAACTTGGTAGCCAAGTAACGGTTATTTTTCCTGAAGGTGTTGAGGTTATTGCCAAACCCGGCGATAGGGTTTATGATGGCGAAACCGTGCTGGCAAAGGAAGTTCAGTAGTTATCAAACCACCTTCAGCAAGGTTCTAAATGCCACAAACTTATCAGGGTAGCGGTCGGCAACTTCTTGCCTAAGCGCCGGGGCATGGTCGGCTTCATAGGTAAAGTAATCTTGCAGGTTTTTGGCAGTGTATTGCACTGCATATGATATGCCATCTCTTTGGTCTTCTTCCAAAATACGTAGCATACGGTGGTCGTGAAAATAGCCAGTGGCCAACACACGGGGTATGTGTTCCAATTTCATCCAAGCCAGCCATTCGTCATGAACGTCTAAGTCAATTTTTATGGTAACGTTGTAAATAATCATATCGGTAAACTGATAATAAGGTCTTATTACAAATTATAGTTCGTCGCCGCGCAAAATTCTGAAACGTTTGCGGGCTTCGACAACTAAAACACTGCTTTTGTAGGTAACCAATATATCTTGGTAAAGTTCCATTGCCTTAGCCTTATCATCCAATACAGTTTCGTATAGTTCGGCAAGCATAAAGGTGGCATCGTCGGCCAGTATATCTTCCCCATATTTGGTGCGAATAGCAGTGAAATATTCGGCAGCTTTGGTATAGTCCCTTCGCTTTAACTCAATTTTGGCGCGCATCATTACAATATCATCGGCCAAAGTATGCTGCGGATATATCATACTGATGCTATCCAATGAAGACATGGCCTTATCAAACTCATTTTGAAATACTAACAGCTCTGCCTCAGCATACTTTTGCATTGGATAAAGCGTAGTATCTAGTCCCATATTATCCATAATAAAGGTGGACAGTGATATGGCATCGTTTGATATGAGGTGCGTTGTAGCACCTTTCAAAATATTTAATTGTGCCTGCGCCCATTCAAAATCGGCCATATAATAGCTCAACTGGGCGTTTTTGTAGCGCGCCAATTCGCCCAAAGGGTCATCTTTCATGGCTTTGTCAACCTGACTGTATAGCAACGTACTTTCCCATACCTCGCCTTTAAGTAGGTAATAATCTCCTAGTTCCAGTTTTGCTTTGCTGTTTACGGTATTATCAAGCCCAGGTATCAGTATCAAGCGCTCCACTATAAGTATTGCCGAATCAATATCGTGCATATAAAATGCCTTCAACTGGGCCTTATCAAGCATTACTTGCACCGTTTGTTTGTTTAAGCCAAACTCATCAATAAACGAGTTGTAGCCCAGTAGCAGTTGACTCAAATCGTCATCGGTGTAGTTAAAACCTTTGGTCACCTTCAATTTTCGGGTATCCAGTAGTTCCTGCTTGCTTACTTGGTAAAGGGCACTGATGTTTCCTTTCTCAACAATGTATTGGTATGCTTCAATAGCAGCATCAAGTTCACCACTGCCTTTGGCTGCCCTTGCCAAGGTTATAACCCTAAACCCGTTCTCCTTAAAGCGTTTGTCAAGTGCCTTGGTTTGAATAAAGGCCGCCTTATAGTTGTTGCGCTGTATGTATTGCCAAATAAGCATTTCCGAATACACCACATCACCTACTTTCTGGATGCGACCCAGCAACTGCAGTTGTAGCTCATCGTACCAAGCATCTTCTTGGATAAGGTCTTGCAACCGGCTCTGTACATCTTGTATGAGGTGCGGGTTATACTTTACAAAATCCAAGTAGCTTTCAATGGTTTCAGGCTTCTTGTTCATCCGTTGGTACAAATCGGCTAAATCGAATGTAAATAATGCTGGGTCGGCACCATTGCTTATCAACAACTTGCGCCCCCTTAGGTAAGCTTGCGCTGCTTGTTCGTTTTCGCCATAAGAAATGAAAGCATTGGCAAGCTCCCTTACAGTTCGCTCGTCGGGTATCAATTTGTCCAAAGCCTTGCCATATTCGGCTTGGCTACCGGCAATATTTCCGGTTTCCTTGTACAGGTAACCAAGGTCGACAAGGTAAAATAGTGTTTCGGGATGTTTTTTGATATTGCGCTTCACTACCTTCTCTAGCTTGTCGTACTCTTTTGTTTTGAGCCAACAATTGTAGAGGTAACGGTAATAGATGTCTGATTGGGGGTTTTTATCGTACAGTTTTTCGTAAAGCTCGGCAGCTTTCTCGTATTCGCTATTTTGGTAGTACTGCAAAGCTAGGCTTTGGTCAGTACCTACCTGCGCCTGTGCCGTAAAGGTGCAGGCTATAAGTAGTGTAAAAATGACTTTCATGTATCTCACCTGCAAGAGTTAACGCGGGGGTTACGAAAAAAGTGTTGCACGCCGATAATTTAGCTCGATATAAATTTGATTGGCACTGCCATTTGCATGCTAACCTGGCTCCCCACTTAGAATGGTTTTAAGGTGCGCAAAACTGTATCTTCCAAAATTCTATTACCAGATGAACGAGTAATGGACGTGTCTCTAATTTTACCACTTTTGTTGATTGCCAAAATTGCTTTCCCGTTTGCTGGCATTTGCATCAACTGCAGTTTCAGGCTATTTGTTGAACATTTACAATCGGATATATCCGATGGCCAAAAAACAAAAGATTGCTACATCAAAAAACATTACTGCAATTTGAAATAAACCAACCGAAACAACCCATAGCCGATTAAGGCACCCGAGAAATTTGCAACAAGGTCGTAAATGTCAAAATGCCTCTGTACCATATCCGATTCCTGTAAGAGTTCTATTACTAGTCCGTATAAACAGGCAAGGGTAATAGCAAACCTAGCGGGATAATACCGAAGCATTGGTTGCGAATGTTGCTTACTAAAGCCTACCATCAACAAAAACACCAAAACCGAATAAAACGTAATATGCACCGCACTATCTAATGGTAAAAAACCAAATAAGTTCGTTTGCTTCGTTTCTCCGAGGGGCAAAACACAAGCAAACAAAATAAATGCTGCCCAAAGTATAGCTGGAATGCTAAATTTCAGCAGCATATTGGTTTGTTACAATTGTGCCTCGTACGCGGCGTTGTCAAACAACTCATCCAACTCTGCTTTGTTGGTAAGCGCAATTTTAATCATCCAACCTTTTCCATAAGGGTCAGTGTTCACTTGCTCGGGCTCGTTGTTGAGGTCTTCGTTAAACTCCAATACTTTGCCAGATACAGGCATAAACAGGTCAGAAACGGTTTTAACAGCTTCTACGGTTCCAAACACGGCATCTTTTACAATCTGGTCGCCAACGGTTGCTACGTCTACATACACAATGTCGCCCAACTCGCGCTGTGCAAAGTATGTAATACCAATGTAGGCTTCGTCACCTTCAACACGAACCCACTCATGTTCTTTGCTATACTTCAGGTTAGCAGGATAGTTGCTCATTATTCTCTATTTTGTTCTCAAAAATAACGGAAAAAATCGGGACGGCAATCTTAAATATTGGCACAAACAAAATGATTGCTCAACAATGCCCTGAATACGGCAAGCAAATTGACTCCAGCAGCCGATTAAGTTGGTTAAAAAGCCCGTATCGCTAACAAACGTGCCTATTTGTGTAATTTAGTGTTTGCCAATACTATGTTAGAGCCGAAACTAATAACCGCTTACAATGCCACCCGAGCTAATAAAGCCACGGAGAAGCTCTGCCATGCGCCGTTTGTAAATATGAATTTTGAGCAAAATGGCGATGTTACTGCTTGTTGCTTCAATCGCACGCATGTATTGGGTAGCTACCCCAAAACGAGCCTAGTAGATATTTGGTTTAGCAGTAAGGCCGATGAATTGCGAAACTATATTAATGCCAACGATTTAGGCGGTGGTTGCGAAATATGTGCCAAGCAGCTTTTAGCTCACAACTTTATGGGCAGCCGCGCCCGAGGGTTTGATGAAAATGCCAGCAGCAACTGGGAAAATATACCTGAAAAACTGCGCAACAAACTTAAACACGGCCAATGGCAGCAAATGCCTCGCAGCATGGAGTTTGAGCTTAGCAACACTTGCAACCTAGAGTGCGCAATGTGCCACGGTTATTTCTCGTCTTCCATTCGCAAAAACAGGGAGCACCTGCCCCCTATCCACCAACCCTATGATGCGGGGTTTGTGGAGCAGCTAAAATCTTTTTTGCCTTATCTCCAAGAGGCCAAATTTTTGGGTGGGGAGCCGTTTTTGATTGACATTTATTACCAAATATGGGAGGCTATTGCCGAAGTAAACCCGAACATAAACATTTACATTACTACTAATGCCACCGTGTATAACAACAAGGTGCGTGTTCTTTTAAATAGGCTAAAAGTAAACCCTGTTATATCCATTGATAGCTTGGTGGAGGGTACGTATAATGTAATTCGCAAGAATGCATCATTTATCAGGGTGATGGAAAATGTTGGGCAGCTGAGGGCTTATTGCGAAGAGAAAGGTACACAACTAAGCTTTGCCGTTTGCCCAATGACACTTAACAAGAATGAGCTACCGGCTATGGTGCAGTATGCCAATAAAGAGGGCATCAGGTTATTTTTTAATACCGTCTTTCAGCCTGAGATATATAGCCTCAAGTTTTTACAAATTGATGAGTTAACCTCGATAATTGAAACCTACAAGCAAACCACACTGTCCAATGACAATGAAATAGCCCGCCACAATGCTTCGGTATTTAACGACTTGGTAAACCAATTGGAGGCGTGGCTGGAACAGGCACAATCAAAACCTTTTAAAATATCCCTTAATACTTTTGAGCACTGGAGGAAGATAAAGGCTATAGTTATCGCAGAGCCTTGGCAGATAACCATGTTTGAAACCACCCTTACTCACCTTAACAACAATAGCGGCACCGCCCTAGAGCAACAACTTGAACAAATACTAGCCCAGCAAGGTGCTCAGCAATTTGTTATGGCCTATTTCGAACAATTGGAATGGTTATATACCTCCTTTACCGGTAAGGAAAGTGAAGAACTGAAAGACAAAATGTTGACGTTGAAATCAATTCTTACACCCGAGCTGCGCTATGAATTTATAGCAAGCGAGTTGATACGCATGCGGCCCGATCAATTGCTAGAAACCATTATGGAGTTTAGCACGGAGCGCTTGCTGCACGAAGTAAACGTGAGATTTAATAGTTAGCCGCCTTATTAATTTCGCCTTGGCTATCAGACTTATTTTGTATCACCTTATCAATAATAAAAGTAGGCCGATTGCGAGACTCTTCAATAGCCTTCCACATATACTCACCCAAAATACCTAGAAACACCATCATTACACCCGAGAAGGACATAAACATTAAAGCGAGCCAATCAAATTGCGGCATTGAGGAGGAGAATATAAAGACCCCACTAAGCAACAAAACGAAGTAAATGAAGCTGCAAAGTAATACAAGTAGCCCTGCGAAAAGACTAAAGCGCAAAGGTATATTGGTAAAAGATACAAGCGAATTAAGAAACAGGTTGAACTTCTTCTTAAAGGTCCACATAGATTTACCCTTTTCGCGCTTGCGGCGAATGTAAGGTATGGCCACATAATCAAAATCGAGCCAAGCCAGTAAATAAATAATGTTGGTGTTGGGCTCGTTTATCTTTACAATCTCTTCGCGAAGCTGTTTATCAAAAAGAATTAAGTCAAACCCACCCTCTGGCACGTCTTTTAAGGCGAGCGTACGGATAAGAAAATGATAGATATTGGAAAGGAAGCTCTGAAAAAATGATTCGTCTCTGCCTACACGATTGGCCACTACAAACTTTACTCCTTTGCGCCAGTGCTCATACATCTTGGGTATCAGTTCAGGTGGATCTTGTAAGTCGGGGGCCAGCATAATATTACAATCACCAGTAGCATAGTTCATACCTGCGAGTAGGGCATGATACGAACCCACATTTTTTGCTAGCTTCACTACTTTGGTCTTAAGTGGATACTTGTCGTAGAATTTCATGATTTCGGCAAACGTGTTGTCGCGCGAGTCATCATCTACAAACACATATTCAAACTCCACATCGGCTGGAAACAGCGCCTCGTTACCGATTAATATCTCGGTAGTTTCGGCTATGTTTTCCTCGCTAAAATAGCAAGGCATAATGATGGAAATTTTGGGCATTGAGCAGGTTTCGTCCGTCAATAATATCTAAAAAAACGGCCGTTGTCAAACTTTATCTCCCTAGCGAGAAAAAATCAGACAGGTTTTTAATGTAATCATCCTCCTCGTACAGGTGGGAGGTAAGGCAAACCAATATGGCATCGGGGCTAAAAATGAGCTTTTTCCAAAACATGGGTGGCACAAATAAGCCGGTTCTCGAACTGTCCAAGACAAATGATTGCTCGTTGCCTGAAACATCGGTAAGCGACACCTCTATTTTACCAGAAACAGCAACAAATACCTGCGACAACTTTCGGTGAGCATGATTACCCACTTCAAGTTTTGGAATTGCTGGGGTTATCCAATAAGTCCGCTTCACGTCAAACGGAATCTGCTTACCTACTTCCGCTACGTGAATGGCTTTTTCGTTGGTAGCAATTTCTTGCAGCGTAATTAAATATGGTTTTAGTAAATTCAAGTGGTGGGTGTTCTGTTGCTAAAGATATTGCTTTCACGGTTTAATTGTGGTCAGCAGCTTAAAAATTTCGATTACCTGCGATTCAAAATAGGGATGGGTGTCATATGACACTTGCGATTGAAGTTTGCCGCAGTCAAACTTCAAACCAACAATATTCCCTACCGTTTCGGGCATATTTATCGTTAACTCCTTTCCAAAATAACCCTGATAAGCAGATGCCACAGCCTCGGCAACTTTACTAATAGTTACGCTTGTGCCGGACCCAAGGTTATAGATTCCGGTTATGCTATTGTTACTTATTGCCTTCAATATCACCTGGCAAACACTGCCAAGCCATATCATATCAAGTTGCGTATCGGGCGGCGATTTGAGGATAATCTCGCCCCTTGCAAATGCACCATGGCTTAGATTGTTAAACAACAAGTGCCATGCATCTACATCAGCGTTCTTGGGTGCGCCGTATACATTGCTCAATCGCAGCGAAACCTTGCGGGTATTATCCCATTCGACGGGAAGGCCTAGCAGGTATTTTTCAGCCGCCAATTTTGAACGACCATAAGAACTTGATCCGATTAAATTTGGTACTGAATGCTCCGTTATTCGGCCATTAACTGGGCCATATACTTTTATAGTGGATAAATAGATGAATAGTTTTGGCTTAGCACGTTGCAGCGCAACAATCAGGTTTTGAGTGCCCTTAACATTTACAAGTTCTATGGTTTCTTCATCTGCCAGTTGGTTTGCAGCCGCAAGGTGCAATACGGTATCAAAGTATTGATTGGATAGAGCTTCTTGAAGCGCCTCTCGGTCCGTTATACAGGCAATCATACTTTCAACATTTGGATTTGAGTGCGCCTTCCGGCCTAGGTTGGTTACCTCATAGCCAGCATTAAGTAATGATTGTACCACCCAGCCACCAACGTAGCCCGTGCCACCAGTTATCAATACTTTACCACGCATACTCAATGGCTGAAAGTTCTTTGGTATCGGCTTCAGCCGGGTTATGAACTTGGTTTATGGCATTCCAAAGCAAATTCTCCCCTTCTGACAGGCCCTCAAACGCCATCCAAATGCCCGGCGGAACAGTTAGCCTTTGGTAATTGTCCGACCCTAAAATAATATCTTCAAACAAGGCAAACCCAGCACTACCGATTCTAGTATCGTAAAGCACGAAGCGTATTTGCCCCACTGGCACAACTATGTTCAGCGTAATTTCATTGTGCCTACGCCAACCTTTTTTTGCACCCTGTTTTATGAACGAGCCATAAACCTCGGCAATGCCCATATAGCCGCGTTCGCCTTCTTTTATAAAGGTAATGGCATCGCCAGCCTCTACCGGTATTCGGCTGGCCGCCGACAACAAAAGGCCTGGTATACTCAGCTCGCCCATACCAGTTTTTGGTTAACGGCTTTTTGGTAATACCCTTCAATCTGTTGCTGTGTAACGGTTAGCATTCCGTCGCCAGCTAAATACGCACGATACCAATCGGCCGTAAGGTCTATAGTCTCATTAAACGACAATACGGGTGCCCATTGCAATTGAGCATGCGCCTTATCCCAAGTCAGTTTCAAAAGGCCCGCTTCACGGTGGTCTCTGTTTTCGCTTTGGGTAACTACTTCCGAGAGCGGTTTGTCAGTCATGCGCTTGTTGAGCGTTTCCAGCAGGGTTGCCACGGTTATACTATTGGCATACCCAGGCCCAAAATTAAATGCCTCTCCATGTATATGGTTACCCGTTTGTAGTACCTGTCCTAAACGTAGATAAGCACTTACTGGCTCAAGTACAAACTGCCAAGGTCTTGTAGCTTCTGGGTGGCGAAGCTCCATTTTAGTTTTAGCCTCAATAGCCCTAATAAAATCGGGAACAATACGATGGTCGGACCAATCGCCACCACCTATTACATTACCTGAACGAGCCGTAACCACTTTAATATCATCATTGTTGCCGAAAAATGAAGCCACATAAGCATGGGTAATGTGCTCGGCACTTGCCTTGCTGGCACTATATATATCCCGACCGCCTAGGGCATCGGTTTCGCGGTAGCCCCAAGGCCATTCTTTATTATCATAGCATTTATCGCTGGTTACCACTACCACGCTGCATGGCTTGGCTATTTGGCGCACCGCCTCCAATACGTTGGCAGTGCCCATGGCATTTACGGCAAGGGTGCCTAGCGGGTCGGTAAACCCATGGCGCACCACCGAGCGCGCGGCCATGTGAAACACAATATCGGGAGCTTCGGCGCGCACTGCCTTTAGAACGGCATCGGCGTTACGCACATCAACCCAATATTGCTTTATTGTCCTTTCAAGTTTTAACAGCTCATACATTGCCGGACTAGTAGGTAGGGCATCGGCCAAGCCTACAACTTCGGCACCTAGCTGTTGCAGCCACAAGCATAACCAGCTTCCTTTGAAGCCTGTGTTACCAGTAACTAGTACCTTGGCACCTTTATATTTTCCAGCGAACATTACTTCCATACTTTCCAAAAGGCCCCCTGGTTGTTCCAAATATCGTTTAGCTGAATATTATCGCGTTGTGTATCCATACATTTCCAACTGCCATAATGTTTCCGAGCGTGCATTTTGCCTTCATGGGCAAGGTTTCGCATTGGCTGCTGTTCAAAAACAACCTCTGGACCATCGCCAATATAATCAAACACTTCGGGCTCGCACACAAAAAAACCCCCGTTTATCCAACTTCCATTGTCTGCTGGCTTTTCCGTAAACGACGATACATTGCCATCTTCGTCCATGGTAAGCACCCCAAAGCGGCTTTCGGGCTGCACTGCCGTAACAGTAAGCACCTTGCCACTTTGCTTGTGGCTAGTTAACAAGGCTGCTAGATCAACATCGGCCAATCCATCTCCGTAAGTAAGCATAAAGGTTTGGTTGCCTACATGGTCCTTGGCCATTTTAATACGAGCGCCAGTCATGGTTTCAAGGCCTGTTTCTAGCAGTGTCACTTTCCAAGGTTCAGTGTTGTTTTTAAAAGTGCTGAGTTCGTTGCTGCCTAAATCGATAGAAACATCGTTTTGGTGCAACGAATAGTTGGCAAAGTACTCCTTTATTTGGTAGCCTTTGTAGCCAAGCAAAATCACAAACTCATTTAAGCCAAACGTGGAATAGTACTTCATGATATGCCATAAAATAGGCTTATCACCAATTTGCACCATCGGCTTCGGCATTACGCCCGTTTCTTCCAATAGCCGTGTGCCTTTGCCACCTGCCAGTATCAATACCTTCATATCAACATCTTGATGATGTGTAGTGCTAATATAGCTAAAATATACTGCAACTGCCTACCGAAAGCGTTCGCGGGCTATGCGCCAAAGTATGGAAAAGCCATCGCTGTATTTTACCTTGCTTTGTCCTTTGCGGTCGGCATATTGTATGGGTATCTCCAAATATTTAATGCGGTGTTTTAAAGTTATGCAGCTTATTTGGGTTTCTACATCAAAATTATTGGCATCAATCAAGGGCAAAAAAGTTTTTACATCGAGGGCGCGCATACCTGAGTTGATATCTTTCAATTTGCCCCAAAATAGGGTATTAATCAAAAAATTAAACCCATGGTTGCCCAGTCCATTGATAAAAGCGACCTGTTTTTGGTTGCGCGCACCTACCACCATTTTGTACTCACCCATGTGCGAGAGCAGCTTGGGTATATCGTGCACAGGATAAGTTTCGTCGCAATCAATAAACAACACCGAATCATAACCCTCATCATTACTATATCGTAAAGTTTTTTGAACGCCAGAGCCTTTTCCGGGAGCATCGCGATACAAAACTGTTATGCCCTTCGCCTTTGCAATTTCTACAGTGCCATCGGTAGAACCAGCATCACAAATAACCAAATCCAGACCTAGTGCCTTTATCTGGTCAATCATAAGGGCAATACTTTGCTTCTCATTTAAAGTAGGTAGGCAAACTAGAGCCTTGCTCATGGTAGCGGTTTTATGCGGTAGATGATAGTATTGTGCGTTTCAAGCTCCATTTGCAAACCACTGTGATTTCTTAAATACGCTTCTATTCGCTTATCGTCTTCAAGCAAAGTTAAGTTTTTATGAAAAACTACTACACTTGTACCAAACTGTTGCACCAGCAAACTTAAGGTATTGTCATCAACCAACCGGCAAAGCATATCGTCCAACACCAAGCGCGTTTCAGGAAGAAATCCGTTACATCCATTTACCAAATTCAGGTTGTGCTTAGTTTGCCAAAACATGTAAATATACTCCCTAGAGAATTCATTCAACCCTTTTGGCCAATCGCCACGAGTATACACTGCCGATGGCAGCTCAAGCACCACAGCATCGGTTTCGGCTGTCAATACATCCAAATAACCTTTATCAGGGTATATGTAGGCCGCAGCATTGTATTTATGCGCTTTGAACGGCACATTCTCAAGCACATAAACACCAATAATTAGCACCAACAGCAAAATACCCCTCGGCCTGTCTAATAGTCTATCAATAGCAGGCAAGGTTAAACCTATTAGCCCCACGAGCACCAAATACCATAAGCGCACAGGATTGCGAATTGACCCATCGAGCCCAGCATACTTATACAATATTTCCATGGGCATTGGTATGCGCACACCAGCAATGTGAATGCAGGGCCCAACGGCCATTATAAAACCAATAACCGACAACATCAACCAAATTCTGCTGCGCGCTGGAGCGATAGAATAACCCGCCACGGCCAACACAAAAAACAAAATACCCGGAAACACGGCGTGTTGGGCGTAAAAAAACGGATGGTCTTGCAATCCATCTTTCAACGTCGGATAAATTAAATTACCCTCTAGCGGCCGCACCAAGTCGGGCAAATCCAAACTTAGCTTGTCAATCATATTAAAGCTATCCACTGGGTTCCAGGCTGTTGATATGCCCCCAGCAGCCCACAGAAACCCAAACAAATAAGGCGCAACCAGTAAAGTGGCCAAAACAATTGCACTTGCCAGTTTCTTTATTAACCCTTCAACAGCCAAAGCTTTGCTATAGTAGTATACCCAAAGAAATAGCAGTAATAACGCTTGAAACACGAAAATATAAGCCGAAAAATATAACGTGCTGGCCCCTAACAACACCGCAAACAGAAGAAATTTCCATTGACCACCATTTAAAAACTTGTTGGAATAGTGTAAACAAAAGAACATGGTACCCAAGTAGAAGGCATTAGGGCTATCCATGTTACCGAAACTAAACACCGATGCGCCTAGCGCCAGCCCTGCCCAAAAGGCCGTTATGTTTTTCCGAGCCCAATTGCGAAAAAACAAATAAGCCCCAAAAGCATTGGTAGCATATACTACTACCAGCATACTGCACCAAGCCCAAAGCTCGTTCATGCCTAGCCAACAAAAAGGACGATACAATATTGCGCCAAAAAAACAGGGGTCACCGTACATAAAACCTGGCCCACTAGGGTAGAGCGCTTCACCCATCCGTAAATCTACAAAAAGCGACAAAACATACGACTCGTATAATTTAAATGCCCCTACATAAAACCAACTATCGGTATTGCCTGTTAAAGATTCATTGAGCGGGTACTGTAGAAATACAACAGCGAAAAATATTAGGTATAGCCCTAAGAAAAGTATGGATTTTTGGAAGTGAGTTTGTATATTCATTTGGAATTGCTAAAATACCCAAATGCCACACAAATTGAAGCAATTATTTATCATCATATTGCACGTGGCGATATTTAGCCACAGTGCACTGCTTGCGCAAACCATCCGCAACTTTACCTTACCAGTTGGTCCGGACTATACCTTTACCGAGCATAAAAGGCCCGCGGCTGGCTATACTTTTATTGGCTCTTACCGATTTTCGTTGGCGGCCAACTTCCCTTCAACTATTTTGATAATTGATGAGGATGGAGCCCCAGCTTTTGTTAAGGAACGCACACTAGGCCAAGGTTTACTTGCCGACTTTAGAGTTTATGACAATGGATTGATGTCGTATTACAGATACGACGAACCTACAGACAAAGGTAAGTACATGGTAATGGATTCGACCTTTACGATTATCGACTCAGTAGAATGTGCCAACGGTCTTAAAACTGATGGGCACGACATGCTTATACTCGAAAATGGTAACTACTTGATCCTTTGCCTTGAGGAAAAAATAATGGACCTGCGCTCCCTCACCACCGACGATGGCTTTCCGGGTTTGGCCAATGGTAATGTTGTTGCGCCTGTTATTCAAGAGCTTGATGCGAATAGAAATGTACTGTTCGGTTGGCACGGATTGGAATATTACACTTTTGCCGATGTAAATGCTTATTTTTTTTTGGACCCTGACTTTCTCGATTTTGGCCATCCAAATGCCTTAACAATGGACTTGGATGGTAACATACTTATGTCGCTGCGGTTTTTTAACGAAATTACCAAAATAAACCGTGCCGACTCGAGCATTGTATGGCGCTTGGGAGGCAAAAGCAATGATTTTACTTTTGTAAACGATTCTCAACCATTTACCACCCAACACCATTGTACAATATTGCCCAATGGCAATTTGACCTTATACGACAATAGTGAATTGGGCACTACACCCAGGCCAAGAGGGGTTGAATATGAACTAAATATTGCAAACATGACCGCCACCAATGTTTGGGAGTACGCTTATGATACCAGCAGGTTTAGCTACTCGTTAGGTAGTATGGATAGAATTGGAACTAATGGCAATAGCATCATCAATTGGGGGGCAGGATATAACCCAGGTTTCGAGAATGACATTGTTGAAGTAACCTATGATGGCGACCTAGTTTCGGAATTTGATTGGCCTCAAGACTATTTTGCATACAAGGCCTACAAACGCACCCCTATTTGGAGTTTGGAAGCGTTGAGGCCAACAATTACCTGTGATACCTCTCAAGGTGTAACAACGCTTACCGCAACAGCTGGGTATGGTAACTACTTGTGGAATACTGGAGACACCACACAAACCATAACCATAAACCAATTGGGCAACTATTATGTAATGGTAAGCAACTTTGACGAGAAAGGGTATTTTGGCTCTCGGATGAAAACGATTGTAGACTTATCGAACCCGTGTTTTGTGCCCGACTCCACTAACGATACTACTTCCGTTTTTAGCCCGTTTGAGCCATCGGTTCAATTTAAATGCTATCCAAACCCCGCCCAAAAAAATCTTACATTAGCAAATTATGGTCATTCAGGCCAAGAGCATTTAGCGCTGTATAACGCTTTAGGGGCTGTTGTTTTTAGCCAACCATTAACTGTTGAGGGTGACCCAATAAATGTTGCCGAACTGCCGAATGGCAGCTACATAGGTGTAGTTACTAGCTCAGAAGGCAAGCTGGTTAAGCGATTTAAATTTTTGGTATTGCACTAATGGCAAGCCGAAAGCTGCGTACTTAGCGCTTGTTGCATGGCTTGCTTTATCAGTTGATTTGCATGGGCATTGAAATGATAATCAACTAGCACTGGTGGGTTGCCGTGCCAAAAACAATATGCACGCTCGTATGCACTTTTATCGGTAATGCTTGGTTGCGCCCAAAGCACTTCATCGGCATCTACCAACAATACATTTTCGTTCAATACTTGTGAGAAAAGTTGTCCAAATCGTCCAATTTGGTCTTTTTCAAACCCCATCACCAAGAGCACCAATTTACGGTCTTGGCTAAGCGAGATGATTTCCTCTACTGCCAAAGCGGTGGCCTTTTCAGCATTGTTTAAAGGGATTGCATTATCGCTTGCAAAAGAAAAGTTGAGTTTCAATTCTTCCCAATATTGTTTCTGGAACACCAAGCGTGTAAAATGCCAAACAAACACAAACTTATCAAAAAATGATATCGGGCTTTGCCTATACTTATCGAGTAAGCGATTTTGAGTAAGCTCAAAAATTGGGGTGGTATACAAAGGAGGAGTAATTGCACCGCTTTGATCGTAGTAAGGTGAGGGCACTTTGAAAAACAAGGCCGGCATATAAGGCGTTACAGCTCGTTCGGCTAACCATGGCGACACTTGGAAAACCACAGCACTAGGCTGTACCTGCTTAATATAAGTGCGCGCCTTTAAAATCATTTGAGCATAACCATAACCGCTCACAGCAGCATTCTGAACTGGCTGACATAGGGCATCACCGATTAAATACGGATACGCTTGGCTATAATCCAACTCCTCGCAAAGTGTAAATGAATCGCCTAAAAACAGCAGTCCCCCCTCGGCAGGCGCAATGCCCGTTCTTATCCTAAAACCCCTACTATCTGTTTTTATTTCCACTGAGTCGCCATGGCCCCAAATATAATGCCCTTGGGTATTGGGTATGATGGTATGGCCCAAGCTTTCATCAGCGGCATATAAACTAGAAGTATAGCTATTGGCTTCCTTTGTAAAATGGTAAATGGGCATAGAAACGTGCCATAAGTAAGCAAACCAAACACCGTAAAGCAGTATGCCCGTTAAAGCTATTAAAACAAGAAGGAAAGCATTTCTTTTCATTACAGAGGGCTTTGGTTTTTGAGCCAAGAAGAAAAACGCTCCCCAAATAAAATGGCCCCTTTTTGATTCCAGTGCAAATCGTATTGATAATAGTATTTTTCAGCGTCCTCTTTAGGCATGGCATTGAAGCAGCTAAACCCATTAAAATATGAGATATTGAACGATTGGGCAAGCACTTGCATTTCAGCATGAGTGTGGTTAGCCCATGCTGTATCTTTTACACCCGATACATCTGGTATGCCTACTAGTATTACTTCTTTACCGGTTTGCTGGCAATGCACAACAATTTGTTCAAGCAGGTTTATGTATGAGTACTTTTGTTTTAAATCAGCCAAACTCGTCACTTTCTTATTCTCCGGAAACCGTTCGGCAACTTTTAGCTTATAGGCTTTAAAATCATCTTCCAGCTTAAAATAAGTCCCCAATTGCTTAAAGATAATAATGGAGGTATGCAAAAAATACAAATCAAGCGGTTGAAGTGATAGTTTTCTTTTACAATTAGGTTGATAAGTGCAGATAACCTCATCCAATTTATTTTCAGCTATCAAGGAGTATCCCTTGGTCATTTGCGGTAACTGGCGGTAAAAATAATCTGGTGGTGGCATGGTATCATACTGACCTATTAAGGTAGCCCCGTTGGCAGAATGCATAATCATAAGCTTCCTATCCAAGTCTGATATACCAAATCGCTCATTGCTGGTAGCAATTATAAGCCCATCAAATTCGTACTTCAATATTTCATTGAAATAGATTCGGAACCAATTGTTTATGCCGATTCCTTCCAAAGCAAAATTATATAGCTCAACAGAATCCAACATACCCATGGCCAAATCGGGCCAGGCGTTTGCAACATTAAACCCTGCTGAAAAAGAGTCGCCTAATACAGCATATCTTTTTACTCCTGCTCTTTTCTGAGGAATATAATCAGTACTGCTAAACCAACCTTGATTATTGATATGCGATATGTGATCATACTCTAGCACTCCGTTGCTGCACTTTACGTTTCTAAAACTACCCGGAATGCCTCTATAGCCAATAACACTATCGAACTGTGCCCAAGGTTGGGTGTTGGCTTCAAACCTATTATCTAGAAACTGGGCATCGGTGCGCACCACGTTTAATGTAAAAAGCACGTAAACCAATACTTCAGCAAAAAGATAAAACATGTGCAGCATTACAACATAAAAATATCGCTTTCGTGCCGTTGCACTATCCGACCTAAAAAGCCATACTTGGGCTATGGCCGAAACCAGCGCAAAACTCATAATCAGCCTAGATAAAATAGAAACCGGCATTAAAAAAAACACGTACGCCCATATCAAAACCGAGAAGGCAAGGTTGATGACAAACACCCACTGATTGATTCTATTGGTCAACTTATTTCTTTTTAAAAAAACGGTAATAAAATAAGTTGTAGATAAACTCTATAACCGTGTCGTAACCTACCAATGTTTTTCTGCGTTCGTTTTCGTAAAATATGGTAGAGAGCTCGCCTATGCTAAGTTTATTGTTCAAGGCCTCAATCATTATCTCCGCATCGGTAAACCAGTCGCTCGAAACGAGGTTAAATTTTTCATAACACGCACGTGTCATTACTTTGGGCTTTGAGTTGATATCATGCAATGGGTAACCCGGCATGTACAGCACTTTAAAAAGCAAATTGTAAACTGATGATAAGGCAGTTCGGTAATAACCATCGTGGCGCTGAGCACGGTATGTTTTCACCAAATCGTAATTTCCAGCTTGCAGCATACGGTATACTTTCACCACATCGCTAATAGGCATTTGCCCATCGCCATCAATCACCGCTATGTGCTTGCCCTTAGCACTTTCAAGTCCAGAACGCATATCCCAACCCATACGACCCTTCTTTTCTTTCGACACCACCCTAAACCTTGGCTTGTTTTCAGCCATTTGCGTTACTATGGTTGGGGTATTGTCAGCGCTTCCCGAGTCGTAATTGGCCACCAAAATCAGTTCATAATCAATTTGGTCGTCTTCTAGCTCTTTTTCAAGCTGAGCCACAAAATCTTTAATATAGTAACCTGCCCGGTAGCAAAGCACTACTACCGACAATTCGGGCACAGATATAATTGAGTGGGGCATCAACGGCGGGCTTTGTTCATCAAGGCGGTGTACATGCTATTGGGAAGGTAGCGCAAAATTTGGTAAACAACACTGCTACTCAATGGATAAATATGGGTAACTCCCGTTTTTCTGGACAAATGCCTTAAAAATCGGGCCACTTGGGCGGGCTCAATGGCCAAAAGGCTCTTGTTACGCTTCGCATATCGGTTAATGGTAGTATTTACAGGGCCCAGATATATTACCTTGGTTTCGATACCGCCGTTGCCATTTGCTTGGATAAAAAAATCAGCCAACGCTCTTTTGGCAGCAGCATAGGATGGGTTTAGCGGATCGGGCAATAAGGCAAACATGGATGATATAGCCACAAAACAGGTTGGTGAATGGGGCCTATGCACCAATAAGTCGTATAGTTTTACGGGTGCGGTATAGTTACAATCCAGCATCATTTGCCGGTGCTGCGGCGTGCTGAAAGTTTCGTCATCAGTGCTGTAAACCCCTGCCACTAAAAACACCCTCTTCGGATAAAAGCCTGCATCGTCAAGCGCCGAAATAATGGTTTCTAAGCCTTTGTCGCTCGTTAAATCAGCGGCTATGTAATTAAACTTATCGCCCAACTCGTTTTTCAACGATTGCAAAGTATCTATTGAACGGGCTATGCCCCACACCTCGTGCCCTGCATGCACCAGTTCACGAACCAGCGCCATACCAATGCCTTTAGATGCTCCGGTAACTAATGCTTTCAACATAGGTGGGTTACACTGTTCAACAATAGATGTTAAAAATAAGGCTTCGTGGTCAATTTTTGCCGATGACCGCAAACATCTGATAGCTACTGGTGCTATCTATGCGCTCCAAGTAGTCACATTGGTTCAGCAAGTTTAAGACTGAAACCTCGCCGGGTAGCTCCAACCTGGTATGGTACACAATGTAGTTAACCCCATTTTTAAACACCACTTCGCGCAAAGCTTCAGCGTCGGGCAATTTCTCGGTCAATTTTGAATTAGCCAAACGCTGTGGCGGAAAGAAAGCCACCGCCCCATTGAGGCTGTTTTGCTTATGCTTGCTCTGCCAATACATGTATATGTACTCGCGAGAAAACTGATTGATCGGTTTGCCCAAATCGATGTTGTTAAAATTAAGCGTCGAAGGCAAATCAAGCAACACGGCCAAACTATCGTGACCCGCTATTGCTGGGTATGGGTTGTCATCTATAATGTATTGCCTCGATTGGTATTTCTCGAATGGGAAAGGAATATTTTCGAGTATAAACATTCCTCCAGCCATTAATAAGATTAAGAGCGCTGGCAGCCTAATGCGGGCTGCAATGACCATGATACCAAAGCCCGCAAACAGCCCCAGCATAAGGCTAGTAATAAAAAACATCCGCGCTGAGTGACGGATAAAGGCCCCCAAATCGGTTACTTGATATAGCCAGCCCATAGGCATGGTTATCACTTGCCCATCAATAGTGATAGATGGGCCCAATGCAATAAAAAACGAAACTAGAGCTATAATACCCACTTCCCAGCGGAATGATGGGCGAGCTAAAATGCCGATAACGGCTAAAGCATAAAAAGCAAACCCAAGTGATGCCGACCTCAGATTATAGATAAATATTTGTGGCAAATCGTGTTGAATGCCATATAGCAGGTTGTTGGGCAGCACACGGTAGAGGTCGTTTACATTTAGGCTCAAGGCCTCAAGAGCACTCATATCGCCACGCGAGGGATTATAAAAATCGTTCAATTCAGGGTTTAACAAGTACACCACCATATATGGCAAAGCTAACAATACATGCAAGGGTAAAGCCAGTAAAACCTTAATCCAAGCATTGGCCATAAACATCTGCCTATAATGCACCAACCCTATTATAAGCAGCACAAACGATTGGAAGATAAAAGTATAGGTGCCAAAATATATCTGCACACCACCCACAACCATTGCCAATATCAGATTGACACTTTTGCGGTGCAATAGATACTCCCTAAAATGATAGATACAGATAATGGCTGGAAAGTAGGTGAGGGTATTTTGGTTCTCAATATTGCCAAACGCAAAGCTACTTGCGGCGAAAGCCAGTGCAGTAAATATTGCCGGTACTTGCTGCTTTAAATATTGACGGGCCAATACAAAGGCAGCCGTGGCATTTAGGGTAAATATGCTTACCAAAAAGCCATAATACGCCCACAAATCATTAAACCGAAGCAACTTAAAAAATAAAAAGAAGGCAGCAGAAGCAAAGGAAGGCTCTAAATATGCATATGGGGCACCTGCAGGATAAAGGCAGTGACCTAACGCCTCACCAGTAAAAACGCGCTCAATATGGTTGCCATAATCATTGAATAATGCAAGGTAAAGCCAAGTATCAATATAGCCTGGCAGTGAGCCTGCTAATGGAAATTGCACGAACAGCAAGCCAAAAAATAGCAAGAATAAGCAAAACACCTGCAGTGTAAAGGAAGACGGTTTGAATGCTGCTGCCATAGTTGCCTGAACGTGGGGTGCACAAACAAATACAAAAACCCACTTTGTCAAAGATAACCAAAATACAAAGCTAACCGCCCAATTGCTTATTTTCACGAAATGCAAGCGAAAAAACCAGCAACAGAACTCAACCAAAACGGCAAAGGCCAGCTGCCTGCGTTGTTGGTAATGGTTATGATGTTGCTAGCTGCAATTAAGCTGGGCCTCCAGGTTTGGGGAGCCAATAAAGGTTTTGACATTTGGGATGAAGGGCTATACATCCTCATGCTCAATTTCTTTGACCAATATCCTACTGAGCCACATAATTATTATAGCTATGTAATGGCAATCATACTGCCGCTTAAGGAATATGGGTTGTTACCATTAAGGCTTTTAGCTATTGGCATAGAAACCGCAGGCATTGCTTTTTTCTCCTACTGCATTCATCAGTTTTTTGCGCATCGGCCAAGTGCGCCTTTTCGTTTTTCATTGCCACCATTTCCGCTTATGCTGTTTGTTTTTTTAGGTGCAGCATTCTTGTCGGTTTATGCAAGGGCATTCTCTTACAACGATTTTAGCTACTTCAGCACACTAGTGGTAAGTGGTTTGTTGATGTTGTTTTTTAAAGATGGCAAGCCGCTTACTAGGCCTGCACAACTAGGCGGGCTATTGCTGTTTTTTATTATCGGAGGATTGCTAGGTGCGCAGCTAATTGTAAAATTTAGCACTTGCATTTTACTGGTGTTTTGGGTGTTGGTTTTCATTGCACTCTTTTCAAAACAATCAAAGAATTATATAGCCCTATTGGCATTATTTTTATTTACTGGCTTTGTCGTGTTTTTAACGTCATTACTGGGCGGCTATCAGGGTTTTAGCATTTGGCTGTACAACCTAAACGAAGGTGTGGCTCAACTGCGTCAAATTGCCTACGAGCCTTATTACATTATTGTGAAAGGCTACCTATATGTTGATTTAGTATTGAATGGTGTTTATTTTATTGCCCCGTTGGTGATAGCATTCTTTGCTTTCAAGAACTTAAACAAAAGGAATGCGGGAAGCAAAACTACGCACCACTTAATGGCTTATGCAGCAGGCACACTTACTTGGCTGGTTTGCTCGCTAGCTATTCCGCAAGGGTTCTTGGGCGAATTCCATTATCGTTTTATTGCCCTGCACATATTCACGCTACTGTATTGGGGCATTCCCGAGTTTAAACACCTTTTACAACAAAAGCAATGGCAGTGGTTGTTGTTTTTGGGTTTACTCATAGCCCTTCCGTTTATGTCATTATTGGGCAGCAGCAATACCGCTACTCAAACACTCACGCGCTACCTTGCCCCATGGTTTGCTGTCATTATGTTGTTTTTGGGCTGTCAGTTAAAAGAAGACAAGAAGGCATATATTGGCATGTTACTGTTTTTAATCACTTTTTCTGGGGTAAACTATGCAGTGGTGCAAGTGTACAACCCCTACGGATTGAATGCCCCGCTAACAGAGCAAAACACGATGGTAAGTGGTTTGGATTACTTGAACGGCATCTCGTTTGACAAACGTACAGCCACTTTCTTTGAGGAGTTGAAAGATGCAACCATGAAGTCTGGATACCAAAAAGGTGGCCCCATATTAGCCTTAGGCGACCTATGCGGCGCAGTAACCGCCATGGGTGGTTATATACCCGAAACCTTCTGGTACTTTAGTGATGAGAATGCCATATCACCAGCGCATTCCCACAATTTCAGTTGTAAACACCTCAGCAATTTGCGAATAGCAGAGCACTTACGCTTGCCCCTTATTTATATCAATATCGGCATAAACCAACATGTGATTGATTGTCTATCGAATAGCGAGGTACCTTTCCCTGAAGCATACTATCTCGAAAGCACTTTTTTCAACCCGTATGCCCAAGAAAGTTTAGCGGTATGGGTACCCAAGCAATGGAAGTTGCCAAGGCAGTAGCCATATTCTTTTGTTAAAAACCTAAATTTGATGTAATATACCTCAATGCCGAAGAACAAAACCAGCATAGCCATTATACTGTTGCTACTATTAGCTGCAATCAAGTTGGCAATTTTGGTATGGTCCGTTGATAAGGGGTTTGAAATGACTGACGAGGGCTACTACCTGCTCTGGTTTAATAGCGCCCATCTGTATGCGCCTGATATGCACTTAAACTACTACTACCTAGTACAATTGCTTTTTGGTTGGGTTGATTGGGATATAACCGCCATGCGCATAGGCGGCATAGTTACCGAAGTGGGTGCTGTATTGGCCTTGGGCTGGGGCCTGAGCAAATACCTAAAAGCCAAACTACCTGAACTGTATTCGCCGGCATTTGTAACTGTGCTTTTAGTTGGCGGTTTTGCGGTACTATTTACCGCCGAGCACCCACGAAGCTTATCATACGACTCGGTTACGCATTTGTTAATGGCAATGGGTGGCGGTTCACTTTTAGCTTGGCTATCGTTTGAAGAAAAGCCTAAAGGCTGGCAATTGATTGTATTCTTTGCCCTACTGGGTGTTATTTTGGCTGCACAATTTATCGTCAAATTTTCAAGCGCTATTCTATTAGCAGGGCTGTGGGCGAGTGTTTCGTTGTTGGCAAAGCGAAAAAGAGGCACTATTGTTTTAGCCACTTTAGGTACAATGCTAGGTATGGGGCTTTTATTCACGGGTTTATTTGGCACCCAAATAAGCCTTCCTATATTTTTAGAGTATTACCGAATAAGTTACGAGCGCATTTCGCAACTAGGGTACTCTCCAATAGATATTGTGCTCAAAACCTACCTAGCTAAAGATACGGTTCACTTTGCGCTGAATATCGGCCCTGCATTGCTAGTGATGCTAGGGGCATTTTTTGCCTTCAAAAACGAAGAAACTGGCAAGCGCATAACTTGGGCCATGGCATTAGGTTTGGGGGTGTTTGCAGTGCAAGCATTCTTACTTCCTACCACCTATTTCCCCCAATGGCATTATCGATTTATTGATCTGTTGTTGCTGCTTATTATCAGTGGTAGTTATGTGGCTTGGCAATTTACAACTGCTAGTAGAGCGGTATTAGTTTTAGTAGTTACATTGTTTTCTATTCCTTTCGTTTGTGCTATTGGCTCGGCGGTCAATTGGGCCATGTCATTGTTCTCTTATCTACCTGCGTGGATAATGCTCGTAATAGTCCTTTGGCACTACATTGGCCAGCAAACAGGTATGCGCGTTTGGGCTGGAATAGTCCAGTATAGTATCATTATAGGCAGCTTCCTTATCTTTTTACAAGTGTTTTTTTACCCCAACTATCTGCCACACGGCATGGCTGCATCCATGTTTGAGCAAACAGAGCAAGCCGTTGCCTACCACTCAGTAAAACTGGATGCCCCTACTGCCAAATTTGTATCTGAAACCGAACAACTGCTGTCATCAAATGGGTTTAAGCAAGGTAATTACTTACTTGCGCTATATGATTTGCCGGGTTTGGTTTACTTGCTACAAGGGTACTCGCCACAAGTGCCATGGTATTTTGGTGAGACCACCCGTGCTACCGTAAAAGAGGCCGTGGATAATACCTGCTGGCATATAAACGAAATGACAGAGACTAACGTGTTTGTGGTAAAACCCATTACCGTTCACCCTGATGTAGCGAATTGCTTATCTTCAAGCAAACTCAATTTCCCTGCCAGCTATTTAAAGGCCGGCACCGTGTACAATACCTATTGCAAATGCGAAATGGAAGTATGGGCTCCGAAGCAGTAAACCAATATACCAAGCGGGTGCGGGTGGCCTTTATAGTGGTGGCCCTACTGCTGCCATTGCAGCTCTATGTGGTACTTGCCAAGGGCAACATGTATCCTTGTGTGCACCTGCCTGGGTTTCAACCGGTGTTGGACGATGAAAAGAACCTTTATTACACTGACCGGAAATTGTTTGCCATAGACGATAACAAGGAGCGCATACCAGTGGTTTATACCGAGCTATTTAATGTGCTACCAGAGTTTTTTGGCCGCCACACCATGAACCGCATTTTTGTGGGCAACGAAGGAACAGATACAATTTCCCTCGACCTTGAAACCAAAAAAATGCTCTATTCGCGGTTGCTAATATTGACTGGAAAAACCAAAATAAAAGCACTGGAAGTAGATACTTTTGGCTACCAGCATGATAAAAACAACCCGCAAAATATAGGTAATACATTACAATACACCTTGTTTTTGAACTTTGATGAGTAGCCCAAAGCCCACATATAACAACTGGCTTGACCGCTGGATTTTCACCTCATTTCCTATGAGCGCTGAGGCAATGGGGCTTTACCGCATATTGTTTGCCTTATATCTACTCATATGGGGCGTGCCCAATTTTGAATGGATAGCCGATAGCCCCAATTCGTTTTTCAACCCACCTACCTATTCACTGGGGGCACTGCTAAACGGTTTTCCACCTTATTGGTTTTTGCAGGGTTTAAGTTTATTTATAGTAGCATTAACCATGCTACTATTGTTTGGTTGGTATACCCGCTGGGTCTCTATGGGGCTTTATATTGCTATAGTATTAGGCAAGTCGTTTGCATTTTCGTATGGATTGATAGGCCAAGACTTAATTGTTTGGCTAGTGCCTTTACTAATGTCGTTCAGCAACTGGGGTAGCAAATATTCTATTGATTCAAGGCGCAGCAACCAAGTGCCATCGGCAAACCATATTTGGCCCATAACCATGATGGCCCTTTTGCTTGGCTTTGGCATGTTTAGCGCTGGTGTGCCAAAACTAATGGGCGGCTGGCTTGATTTGGGTACTCATGCCACTCGTGGCCACTTTTTTACGCAATACTATGTTATCGGCAATTTGAAGTTGCTTTCTTCATGGGCAATAAATATTACCAATCCATTCTTTTGGGAAGCCATGGATTGGGGGGCGGTGCTTTTCGAGATTTTGTTTCTAGCGGCCATTATTAAACCAAAATGGTTCAGGGCTTGGTTGCTTTTGGCAATTGGGTTTCACACTACTACGTTCCTTTTGTTCAATATCTCGTTCCATTTCCAATATATCGTTTACCTTTTGTTTATCGATTGGGGTAAAATAGCGCCAAGTTTTTATCAGCGTTTTCAAACACTCACGGACAAATTGATCACCATTAAAGGTTTGATTATCATTGCGTTGTTTTATATGCCGCTTAACATACTAGCTCAAGAATATACCTTACAACCGACCACCTTAGCACCTAGTCCATTTTTATTGGCAACCGATTTATTGGGCCTCGACTACAAATTGGTGGTTGGCACAACCGCATTAATGAGTGCCTATGGCGTGGTTATTTGGCAGCTTACCACCAAGCGCAATAGCACCACTACTTGATATTAAGGTTGTTTTGTACCTTTATTTAGCCCTCGGCACCAAAAAGCCGCATATATGAGCAACACCCAATCTAATTTACCTACCGCAGCGGCCCAAACAGGGCAAGCAATACCTATGTTTAGTCCTACTAAAGAGCTAGAGCGAATTGGGTACGACAACATTCAGCGGGAAATGGAAAAGGTGCTTAAAAGCGGCACCTATATAAGTGGCCCTGGAGTGGTAGCATTTGAAGAGGCAGCAGCGGAGTATATGGGTACTAAGTACGCCATTGCCGTTTCATCAGGCACTATGGCGCTAGAACTTGGCCTAAAAGCCATTGGCTTATCGCCTAAGGAGCCCGTAACTATTAACGCAAATACCTTTGTAGCAGTTGCCGAAGCTATAATTGCTGCTGGTGGCACACCCGACTTAGTAGATACTGACCCCAACAATTGGCAAATGCCCAAAGTGGCTACCAGCAATTTAGTGCTAGCTTCGCACTTGTATGGTAATGCTTCGGCTGCCATCAATTCCAACACCAAGTTATTGATGGAAGATGCCTCACAATCGTTTGGGGCACGGTTAAATGGGAGGCTACTAGGTACTTTTGCGCCGATAACGGCTGTAAGCCTTTACCCAACCAAAAACCTATCGGCCAATGGCGATGCGGGTATCATTTTCACGAACAATGAAGATTATGCCCAAAAGTGCAAAGCCTTGCGTAATCATGGCCAAAGTGGTTATCAAGTGCACCAATACTGCGGTACTACTGGCCGAATGGACGACTTGCTAGCCGTAGTGCTGAAACTCAAACTCGCCCATTTTGATAGATTCTTGCAAGAGCGCAGGCACTTAGCTGCATTGTACACCCAAAAGCTAAAAGATACCCCACTGCAATTGCCCGTTATTGAATCAGGCCTGGAGCCAGCCACCAACTTGTTTGTAGTGCGCACCGCAAATAGAGACGCCCTTAAACAACACCTTACAGAAAGCCAAATAGGCTGCGGTATACATTACCCAACCCCAATACACCAAATGCCTGCATATACTTCGCTACCATGGGCACAAAAAAGCTTACCCGAGGCAGAATTGCTGGCCCAAGAAACTCTTTCGTTGCCGATTTGGGTGGGCATGACTGAAGAGCAAATAAGCACGGTTTGCAACGAGGTTTATCGTTTTTTCGATGCCACTGAGCGCTTGTGATATGTCGTTCATTGAGATTTAATTGATTTTTTGTCTAATTTGCAACTGCACGAGGCGCACACTTCCTGATATATGAACGGCGAAAAAGTACTGGTAACTGGTTGTAATGGTTTCATTGGTAGTCACCTCACTTTGCAGTTGCTTCATGCAGGTTACCAAGTAGTAGGCCTTGATATTTTACCCCTAACCGAAGCGCTCAACATTCAATCACTTAGCAATAACCCCAACTTCAAATACCTTTCTGGCGATGTAACCGATAAAGCGCTAATTGATAGTGTTATTGATGCTTCTTTCTCCAAAGTTTTTCACCTTGCAGCCCGCGTTGGTATTGAGCGCTACATGGAAAACCCAATTGATGTAGTGCGCACCAATGTAGTGGGTACGCTGAACGTACTAGAAGCCGCAATAAGACATAAATGCTACCTTTTTTTTAGCAGTACCAGCGAAGTATATGGCAAAAACCCAAACGTGCCCTGGGCCGAAGATGACGACCGTGTGCTGGGCTCCACCAGTTTTGAGCGCTGGAGTTATAGCAGCTCAAAAAGCGCTGCTGAGCACGCCGTGCGCGGTGCCTTTAAGCAACAAAACCTAAAAGGCTGCATTGTAAGGTTCTTCAACATATACGGGCCTGGCCAATCAGAAGCTTTTGTAGTATCGAGAAACATACTATTGGCCGCAAAAGGTCATCCCCTTGTAATGCACAACACCGGATCGCAAACACGCTGTTTCACTTTCATTGACGATGCTGTGGCCGCTTGCATAAAATTGGTACAAGATGCTAATACCAACGGCGAGGTTTACAATGTAGGCAACAATACCGAGCATACCGTGTTGCAAGTACTGAATACCATTATTGAAATATCGGGCAAGCCACTGACCATTGAAACAATCCAAACAAGCGATAATTTTGGCGATGCTTTTGAAGATATTATGCGCCGGGTGCCACTAACATCCAAAATATACAAAGCCATCGGTTGGGAGGCTACCACAAGCTTACGTGAGGGGTTAAGCAAGACCTACCAATGGGCAATTGATAACAATGGTTAGTACCATTATCGGGCTAAAATATACCTTTTAAGAAAATCCAGCATTGTATTGGTTGACCAATCGGCCAATAAACTATAAATTTGGTAATCACTAATATCTAAGTAATGAAGGTGTTCAATGTTTTTAGAGTGTCGCTGCTATGCATCGCTGCGATAGGTATACTAAGTACATACTATGCCTGCACCAACAGCCATGCATCAGAAAAGAATATCTCTTACACTGAAAATGCAGATGTGATAAAAAGGCTCAACTGGGCGCTCACAGAAACCCTAATGAAGGATGGGTTTGCACCCCCCGTTGCTAGTAGGGCTTTTGCTTACAGCAACATTGCCGCCTATGAGGCACTTTTGCCAGCCGATACCGCACGTATATCGTTGGGCGGCCAGCTAAACGAATTGGATACTCTGCCAACGCCCGACCCTAATGTGAAAATTGATGCCACCATATCAATGGTGGTAGCTTATAGGGATGCTGCCAAAAGCATTGTTTATCGCGACCACATTATTGATGCTATTGCCGATACCTTGATAACAGAACTGAGCGCTGCGAAAGATAAAGCAGTGGTTGATAGCTCAATAAGCTGGGGCACTAAAGTTGGGGCATTTATTATTGCTTGGGCCAAAAAGGACCACTTTAAGGAAACCCGAAACATGCCTCGATATGAAGTGAAGTATGACGACCCCAGTGCTTGGATACCCACCCCGCCAAAGTTCATTGCCGCGCTAGAGCCCCATTGGAACAAAGTAAGACCCTTTAGCATGAGCAGTGCATCGGAGTTTTCGCCTGGCCTGAAGGTACCTTTTAGTGCGGAGAAAGGTTCTGACTTTTATAATCTTGCTTTGGAAGTTTACGAAACGGTAAACAACACCCAACCAGACCATTTGCCTATTGCATTGTTTTGGGACTGTAACCCGCTTGTATCAGAAAACTCTGGCCACTATATGGCTTTGCGCAGGCAATTTTCGCCTGGGGCACATTGGATAAATATAACCCGCAAGGCCTGCGACTTAAGTAAAGCCGATTTGCCCAAAAGTATGGAAGCATACGTATTGGTATCAATAGCTATAGCCGATGGCTTTATAAGCGCTTGGGACGAGAAATACACCACCAATCTCATCCGCCCCGAAACGTACATCAACAGATACATTGACTCAACTTGGAGACCGCTGATAGAAACCCCAATGTTCCCAGAGAATACTAGCGCACATAGTGTAATTTCTATGTCGGCTGCTACCATACTTACTATGGAGTTTGGGGAGCCTTTTTCATACGTCGACTCAACCAACGTACCTTACAACCGCCCACCACGTAGCTTTAGCTCTTTTAAAGAAGCAGCTTCAGAGGCTGGTAGAAGCCGCCTTTATGCTGGCATACATTATCGCCCAGCATTTGAAATGGGCTTGGAGCAGGGTGGTAAAGTGGCACAAAACCTCCTGTTGAAGATAAAAATCAGGAAAGAAGAGTTAGTTCAATAATACCGGCTCGAACCTAAACACTTGGGCAGTATCGTTATTGTTGGGCACAATGTAATAGGTCTCGCCACTTATTTTGGCCTTGACTATACCTCTGCCTTTTTTTATGGCTTCAAATCCGGTTTGGCTATGTTGCATATAGGTAAAACTACCCTTCCCGTCGTTTAGCAACAACAGGCCGCTTGAGGCAGCGGCATTGCCATACAGGTAATGATCGGTATTGGAGTTGCCTGCCACTAAAACATCCATAAACCCATCATTATTGGCATCAAGCAATTGTATGCCATATATGGGCCCCAGTTGCGCTAAGTTTTCAAATGGTTTAAAGTGAAACTTTCCGGCACCCAGGTTTTCAAAGTAACCACTTCTTAACTGCGATAATACAAGTTTTTGGGCGCTCGCCAGCAAATCGGCGGTAAACATGCTGTCGAAAGGGGTAGTAGCATACTTAGTATTGGTCAAGAACTTGTTGTTATACTCTGGCATTTGCTCACAAAATATATCCCTGCTCAAAAACGGGGCTCGCACACCGTTAATGTCGCAGGTAAGTACAGGGTCAATTGAGCCATTTTTGTCGAAATCGTTTACGTACAGTACAGTGGGGGCCTCTTTGCTGCAATCGAAAATAACGTTGAGGCCATGGTTTCCGGCTATTAAATCCAAATCGCCATCACAATCAAAATCATGAGCAGCTAAGCTATGCCACCAACCATTTTCACCTTCCAATCCATTATCCGCTGCCGTAAATGGAGAAAGTTTGCCCTTTTTATTGGTAAAAATGCTAATCGGCATATATTCGCCACCCAAAACCAAATCAGGTACCTTATCGCCATCCATATCGGCCCAAATGGCCGAGGTTATCAAACCAGGGTTTACCAGATCGGGTGCTAGGGCCTTAGTAGCATCGGTAAACCTACCGTTTTCATTTACCAACAAATAGCTACGAGGCGATATACCATATGACCGAGGTACTATCAAACCTCCCACAAAAAGGTCCATGTCGCCATCATTGTCAATATCATTTACGGCAATGGCTTTTGTGCTGGTATGCATTTGCGGCAATGCTTCTTGGTCATATGTAAAACCTCCATTACCAGTATTAATAAACAACCTGTCTTGCTGGCAGGCATCATTAGCATTAAACTCATTACTACCTGAGGCTAAATACAAATCCAACAATCCATCGCCATTGGCATCAAAAAAAAGGGCATTTATCACTTCATAGCTCAGGTCGTTGTTCCAAGGCTGGCTCTTGGCCAAAACATAGCCCTTAGGGCTAGAAACCCAAAGAGACGATTTGTTACCTTTGCTTCCCGAAATAAAGATGTCGTCATCGCCATCCTTATTTATATCTGCGGCAACCAAGGCAGGGCCTTCGGCCGAGTACATTCTGGGTATCAACCTATCTACATCAAAATCGGTAAACTTGTTTTCCTTGTGCCCTAAGTACTCAAAACTGCCTGACACTTGGGTAAATGCCTTAATAGCGTCTTTGGTTAAAGGTGCGGTATACGCCAAACTGTTTTTCTGGGCAACCTCTACGGTGCTATTTACCTTCACTGGTTTAACTATCGAATAGCTTTTGTGGCCTGGCCAAAGCACTACAATACTGTCTACTGATGCAATTGCGCCCAGCCCGAAATGCAAAACAGACTCCGAAGATGATTGGTAGCCGCGCGTTGATTGCAATTCGAGATATTGGGTTTTGCCACCAGCATACAAAGTGGCACTAGCACCTATGGCAAATGCGTTTTTGCCTACACCTTCCAATTTTAACCGTACAAAATTATTTTTACTATCATCATTGCTGCGGTTACGATATACACTGGCAATGGTATCGGTATTGCTAATAACTATATCCAAATCGCCATCGTTGTCCAAGTCGCCCATGGCCATACCTTGGCTGCACAAAGGCTGTGTAAAGCCCCACTTACCTGATACATTCTCGAATGTTAAATCTTGATTATTTCTGAACGCAAAATTTGGCATCCATTCAACAGGCATACCTTCTACAACCCCTAGCTTTTGGGTCATATAAGGCGATACACCGGCCATATCAAATTCTCCAAATTTTTTCTGGGTATAGTCTAAGTCATGCACTTCCCTTCTAATTCCGTTAGTTACAAGTATATCTTTCCAACCATCATTATCAATGTCGGCTCCTAATACCGCCCAGCTCCAATCAGTGGCTTCAATGCCACTAAGCATAGCCGCTTCTGCAAAACGCTTACCACCATCGTTGTAAAACAACATATTCCGGCTAAACTGAGGATGCCTGCCCACACTACTAAGCATCCTAAAAGTTTCCATAGTAAACTGGTTGTAGGTACTTTTTTGCCTACGATTGTCGTTGGGCATCATATCCACTGAAACTAAATCAGGCCAACCATCATTATTGAAATCGGCTGCATCTGAGCCCATTGAGAACAGGCTGTTATGGGCAAGCAATTGGTTGTTCAAATTAGTAAACGTGCCATCTTGGTTGTTTAGGTATAGCCTTTCTGATCCCCAAAAGTCGTTGCAAACAAACAAGTCAGGCCAGCCATCTTTGTTGTAGTCTAACACCGTGGCACTGAGTGTAAAACTAGGAGTGGTAAGTAAGCCCGATACATCTGACACTTCTTTGAATGTGCCATCAGCTTGCTGCTGATATAAATTATTATCACCATACCTTGGCATAATACTATCTTTAGAGTAGAAGAGAGCACTCGTAAGATGAAAATCGGTAGTATGGTTTACTACAAAAATATCTAAGTCGCCATCTAAGTCATAGTCGAAAAAATTAGCGCTGATAGACGACAGCGTATCCACCAAACCAAGCTCTTTTGATCGCTCAGAATAAGTTAAATCCCTGTTATTAATATACACCAAATTCCTCCTTAAATCGCCATCCTTGGGCAACCCGGCGCGGCAAATATAAAGGTCGAGCCAACCATCGCCATTCAAATCAGTAAATGCCACTCCTGTTTTCCATCCATCAGCAGTATTAATACCCGATTTTTGGGTAATATCTTCAAACTCTAAATTGCCTTTGTTTAGATAAAGTGCCCCCGGACCTTGGTTGGCAGATAGATATATATCCTGCAACCCATCGTTATTCACATCGCCTATAGCTACTCCACCTCCGTTATAAAAATAGGTGTAATCCAGATAGTTCCATCCCTCATACTCATGTAGCATGTTTCGATGGGTAATGCCAGAGCTAAAGGGCGCAACGGTTTCGAGCAAAGGCAAACTACTTGGTTCGGTTGTGCTGATGGTTTGCTTAAGCTGGCAAGAATGCAGCAAGTTTATGCAAATCAACACTATGAGTATAATGTAATTTTTCATATAAAGTGGGTTTGGTCATCCCTATACTAGCCAAGTTAAATAAAAAATACAACAGCGAGCCTAACACCCCAAACCTATACTTACAACTATCCAATCATCCTATACTATAGGTGGAAGATGGTAAGGCAAAATCTACACTAGGTAATTCAAATACACCACACCAATACTTGAACCTTGCTTTGTTGCCCTGATTAAAATCGTTTTATGGTCAGTATCATTTATCGGTACCGAAACCCACAATTTGGTGGCGGTATTAAGCGTCTCACCATTTATTGATGCGTTTATGCTTTTCAAGGTAAATGCTGCACCAACCCAGTGGTGTTCGTGAGCAACTATCCATTGTAACAGGTTTTGGGGTTTTTCGGTTACCTCAAACTCCAGCACCGGCAACTTTGTAGCGCTCAGCAGGCTGCTGATGGTAACATTCAAAAAAGTCTCAATCGGAACTATCGATTCGGTAACAATGCTCTTAAGGCTTGGCATGTTTTGAAAGACCACATCATTGAAAAATGTTGAAATGCCCTGCTCAAGGCACCATTTTTTCAAGAACATCATAATGTCTTCGGCATAATTATACCCTCTATACTCAGGCAAAATACTGTACATAATGCCTTCAAAACCTTCGTCGCTTACCTTACCTAGCACAAACCCGATAGGTTTACCTGCTAACTTCACTATCCAATTAGGCATAGTAGAGTTTACGCTATAATTAAACTCGCAAGCATAAGCCGCTGAGCCTTCCATTTCTTGCTCATAGCTTACCCAATGCCTAAAATTTGAGTTATGGTAATTTACCGCAGTTCGCTCGCCCCAGGATTCTTTAACCAATTGCTTCATTTCAGCTTCACGGCTCCCATCAAATAGCTCAAAGGTTACCCTTAAATCTCTGTCCAAAACACTGTGCGTTGCAGTTATCTTAGCACTATTACGCACCAATATACTGTGCAAGCAATAGTGCATACCCAGCGCATCGAGCTTTGCAAACACCTGCTCATCGTTAGAGGGCAACTTCAATCGCAAAAAATCATACTCCCCTGCCAAAGCAGCTTGCTGCAACTGGCTAGGCTGCCAACTCTGGTTCAATACCCCTCGTGCAATCCGCACACCCAATACTCCACTCTCTTTTGCCGAAAAAGTTATCATCTGCTTTGCTTTATCCTTCGGTTATGGTGCCTTTTAAATCCTCAAGTCTTCTCAAGTGGGCAAATACAGCTTGCTTAGCTACAAACACTAAAACAGCCAGTGCCAGTATCCAATTTCCGTTGCTCAGGTTCAAGTTCTCACCTTGAAATTGGTAGCCATAATTGGCCAATGCCCCAAGCAAGAGCAACACCTGCAATACTGCTGCCATACGAAATGTAAAGTACCAAAGAAATGGCGAAAAGTGCCTTACTAATCTCCAAGCTGTATGGTTAGATTTGCCCTGCTTTCTGGGCTCATGCTTGGTTGGTGTATGCATTGCCCTACTAGGGCTTAGTTGCCAAATAAAAAACAAATGACTCCATGTACCACCATTAGAGCTTAGCAAGCCTGCTTTAAATATACGGAACGTGGTAAAGAAATTTATCTTTCGATAGCGCCGCATAAACACCCAATGAAACATAAATCCGCCTATTGCAACCAGCACGGGGTGCTGCTTATTAGGATGATGGCGTTGCTTGGGGTCGCCAAAAACAACGTCTACATCATTCGCATTTATGGCGGCTATTAGCTCAGGTATTTCTTCTGGCGGGTGCTGCAAGTCATCGTCAAGGGTAATGATAAATTGACCTTTTGCTTGTTGTGCACCTGCCATAGTGGTGGGCGTTTGCCCAATATTTTGGCTCAGCCTAACAATGCGAATTTGCTTGTGTTGGGCTTTAATATTTTTCAGCACCTCCCAAGTACCGTCAGTACTGTGATCATCGGCAAGTATAATTTCGTATGGAGCGCCAATGGAATCCATTACCTCGATAATACGCTGCACCGATAACTGAATATAGCGCTGAGCCTGAAAAACAGGCAATACAACCGAATATTTTAACTGTATATCCATTATTTATAAAAAGTCAATACTGCACGCCTAATAACTACCAAGTATCAACTAAAGATGCTGCAAAATAAACCATTTTGAAGAAACTAGTTTTTTGCAGTTAAAGATTTCACTGAAAGTGTTAATTTTAGATTTAACCTATACTCTAATTCAAGTTATTGCCATGGCATATAAGTATTTACTTTTTGTATTCACCATCTTTGTCTGGTTCTCTTGTAGCAATGCGCCCCGTCAAACTCAAACCACGCAGACGGACATGAAGGAATTGTTGCATGAAATGTTCCTTGGTGAAGACCCTGACCTAAACTATACCCGGAACGACCTATATGTGATTCAGCTAGAAGATAAAATAGCGAAGGGCGACACAAATGCTAAATTCGAGTTGGGCATACAATTGATTTTGGCAGGCCGTGAAAAAGAAGGATTAGAAACACTCTACAACTTTGTAATAAATAATATGGGCAATGATACTATTATTAATGCCCCTGAGTCTGCAAGCATTATCCATTGGCTTGCATTGGCACATTTTAGGTTCGGAGAAGTTACCAATTGCCAAGAAAACCACAACCAAAGCTCATGCATAATGCCTATTAATAAGCAAGCTCAGCACATTAAACCACTAGGCTCAGTAGGTGCAATGAGGCTATATGCCAAACTCTTGGAATTTAACCCAAATGATCCTATGGCTAGGTGGATGTATAACCTTGCGGCGATGACGCTTGGGCGCTACCCAAATGATGTACCCGCACCATGGCTGGTTGATTTTGAAAAATTCAAGGATACTGTTGCCACTTTCCCAATTTTTAAGGATGTTGCCCAAGGTTTGGGAATTGATAAACCCAGCCATTATGGCGGTGCTATTATAGAGGACTTTAATAACGATGGGCTTCTCGATTTGTTTGATACCAATAGCCCCTTGAACGAAGACGTAGGACTGCACATTAGACAACCTAATGGAACCTTTAAAAATACCAGCGAAACGGCAGGCTTGAAAGGAATAACAGGCGGAGCAAATGCCATGCAAACCGATTTTAACAATGATGGCTGGGCCGATGTTTTTATAGTGCGCGGCGGCTGGCTAACCGCTGGCGGCAACCAACCAACATCGCTGTTGCGCAACAATGGCGATGGTACGTTTACCGATATTACCATTAAAGCCGGACTATTGAGGTTTAGCCCAAGCCACTCGGCAGTATGGTCCGATTTAGATAATGATGGCTGGCTAGATTTGATAGTTGGGCACGAAACCGGTTCGTTAGACCAATTTGATTTACCCAACTGGGATGGCAAAATACCCAAGCATCCAACACAAGTGTACCGAAATAATGGCAACGAAACCTTTACTGATGTAACAAAAAGTTCGGGCCTTGATGTCGTGGAATGGGTAAAAGGGGTAATTGCCTTGGATTCTGATAAAGATGGCAAGCAAGATATTTTCCTCTCAATATTCAATGGTAACAATCGCTTATTTTTAAATACCAGCACCGCAGGCAAAATTCATTTCGAAGATGTATCGGCCACTGCAGGTATTCAAGAGCCTAAATTCAGCTTCCCAGCTGTTTCGGCTGATTTTAATAACGATGGTTGGCCCGATATTTTTGTTGCCGGATACCATGTAAACCAAGCCGAGATACCTAAAGAGTATTTTAACAAAATAGATCCTATTTATCCATCATATACTTACATCAACCAAAAAGACGGCACCTTTAAAGCTGAGCCAAGCTTTGTGCTACCCCAAAGTATAATGGCTATGAGTTTGAATGCGGGAGACTTAGACAACGATGGATTTGTTGATATATATCTTGGTACTGGTGCCGGTATGCTTACCTCGTTGTTTCCAAATATTATGCTCAAAAACGTGGAAGGTAAGCGATGGGCCGATGTAACAACTACTTCGCGCACAGGTCATTTGCAAAAGTGCCACGGCATTGCAATGGCCGATTTAGATAGAGATGGCGACTTAGATATGTATGTTGAACTTGGAGCCCTTTTTTGGGGGGACTTTTTTTGGAATGCCCTGTTTGAAAACAACCTTACCAATAAGGCTAACTGGCTAAGCCTAAAGCTTACAGGAGACAAGAGCAACCGGCCAGCCGTAGGCGCCACTATAGCCATTACTTATACCGAACAAGGTATAGTGAAAACCATAACCCGAACCGTGAGCTCGGGCGGAAGCTATGGTGCATCGCCTTTTGAACAACACATTGGTTTGGGAAATGCCCAAAGAATAATGAGCGTGAGCATAACTTGGCCCTCGGGTAAACAAAGTGAAGCCAAGAATTTGGACCTGAACAAATATTACACTTGGAGCGAAAAAGATGAATCGCCAAAAACCCGAAATGTAACTGCAATATCGTTACAACCTCTTGAAAACGCCAACGACGAAGAACATCATCATCACCATTAACAAGGTCCTATTCAAACACGAAGTAAGAGAAGGCCAAATGATCCGCATACTCTGGCAACATAACACCACCAGCTGGACGATTAAATATTGATTCGAGATAGATTGGTTTGGTTTTGAAAGGAATAGCATAAACGGTTTCTATATAGCGCTCCATCAAATCCATTCGCGCGCTGTCCGATACAAATACTACTTGCTCCTTATGGGCTACCAGATAATTGGCAATATCGGCAACGCCATACCCGCCACAATACGTTGTCATAGCTTGTTTAAACTGCGGGTACATATACATTTCGCCATTGTCAATTGCTAAAAAATTTTCTTCGCGAGCAAACTCATTGCTATCAAACAAGTCGGCATAAAGCAATTGAAAAGCAAAACTATGGAATACCATAATCCGACCCTCAAATTGCGGCTGCTTTAGTTCCGCTTTAAAGGCCAGCATATTCTCCTTCCCTAATTGGTAGTTGGCAGCCGATTGGCGCAACTCTTGCGTTTTAAGCACAGCCGGCACTAATAGACACATCCCCGAAAGTAACATAAATGACCTGTTGAACCTCCTACCCATCCATCCTTCTGGCATTAAAAGTATAGGAAACAGAGTGAGCGAAACCAGACCCAACGTAAGAAGTGGTGCCATTACACGCAGTTCCATTTTCATAAACACCGTTACGCCAAACAGTATAGCCCAAAACCACAACTGCATGGCTAGTATGAGCAATAGTTTTTTGTTTTGATGGTTTAACCCCAAAAGCACCAAAGCAAAAAATAAAGCCAAAGTGTAAGCTATAAAAAATAGGGGCTGCTTAAGGGCAAGGCTATGCCAAACATTAATTGCCTTAGCAACCCGCAAGTTGAACCCCACAAAATAATCACCCAAGGAGCCCAAAGATTTTTCGAGCGGCAGCACCCCGATACTTTCATAAAACTCAGGGCTAAGTGCCTGCTCATCTGATATAAAATAAGTCTGCGCCGCTTCTAGCTTTATACTATCTACTGCCGTTTTTAGCTGAAACAAATGCTCATCTTGACCAAAATCCCAAAGTGTGTGCGTGTATACCCGCGTATCGCGAAACATTTTCTCTGCCGGACCTGTGGCACCTAAGTATAGCATATATGCCCCAGCAAACACAGGCAGCACCACCAACGATACTTTGAACAAGCCCACTCTGGCCTTGCCTTGCCTTGCCACCCAAAGGCCATAGGGCAAAAAGATGACCGTGCACATCAGTGTTGGTTCCAGCCTTATAAAAACGGCTAATAACAGCAGTACCGTAAAAAATACTCTAACCTGCAGTAGCTTCGGTATACGTTGCATCACAATTGGCAGATAGGAAACTACCAGCCCTAGGATACCAATGCCGCATGCCAGAAAAGCCAGTTCGGTGGTACGGTACATAACTATATGGTAAGTCCAAAACGGAAGCAATAGTAAAATTAAACCTGCAGCTATTATGCGCATATGGGCAATAGTGTGCCAATAGGCATAAGCTATCCAAAGAAATCCAGCTGTTGCAAAAAGCATAAAAGTTTCGCCAAAAACACCATACCAATTTAACTGGGGCAGCATATTATAGCCTACCGCCATAAGGTGCGACAATGCTGTATAAAAACCGTAATTGTAGAAAATAGGCTTAGCAATGCCCCCACTAAAACTACCGTCAACGTAGGCAGTAAAAAACCTATCAGAAAACTCACTGTAGTAAATACCCCAAATACCATAGCACAATAAATGCAACAGCATAGCGCTTACAAAACTCTTGGCTAACGGACTTAATCTGCTGAAAATTTGCGTCACTGACAACGGTGCTTTATCTGTGGCCGTAAAAATACCATTATTTTACGGCAACAGCTGATATACCCCAAGGCGTCTATTGTGCTGCTACCTATAAAATTAACTAACTTGCAATGGCTTGAAATTAAGCCCTGATAACCCTAGGCGCCTTCATGAATCTAGTTAAAACCAAAAAAAATGCTGCTTTTGTTGCTGTGGTAGCTATACCGTTAGCGCTCATTTGTTTTGTTGGGGTGTACGTTACTATTGGCGATGGCATATTTGCTGGGCTGATGTTGCAGGGGTTATTTTTTCCACCAATCGAGAAATTTTATCTTGTTACCAATGGCAGCAATCGCTTTTTGCTGGCACCAATGGTGCAGCTTTACAAGTACTTTCCCAAAATAAATTGGTTCGATGTATCGCAATTAGTACCCGGTATTATTACGCTATTGCTGCTGCTTTACATTTTGTTTACTACTATTCTGCAATCTCTTACCAATAAATGGGCAATCCTTTTGGCAACGGTATTTAGCACCTTGGTTGGTGTCATTTTTGCAGAAAGCACCATTCTTTACGACCCCCTTTCATCGTCTTTGATGCTACCATTACTGGTTTTGTTGCTGCCACAATATTTTAGTCACAAATGGACCAAGGCGAGCTCATATTTATTGCTTACACTGTTATTGTTATTCTGCTGGCAAATACGATACCAAGGCATATTTGTAGGCCTCGTGCCAGCAGTAGCATTGTTGGTGCTGCTTGACTTATCGCCATTGAAATTCTTGAACAAATACAAATATGCCTTGCTGCTTATTGTAGCTACTTTTGGCATTTTTACAGGGGGCAGTTATCTGCAAGACAAAAATGTTACCCCCGAGGAGCAGAAGATTGCGGAGCTGGATAGCTACATATATACCTTCAGCGACGGCATGGTAGTAAAACCAGGTACGTACGACATTACCAACCCCGTTGATTCTATTAAGCTTATAGCCTATTATACTTTTTACTTTGCCGAGCCTACCGATACAGCACTGGCATATATGAAGCATATCACTTACTCGTCGGTTTTTGAGGGCGATGTATTGGCTGGCTTACCCAACAAATGGGGCTTATTTTGGGAGCGGGCTGCAGTTGATGGCCCCATGGCTTACCAAGGTTACGACCGATTTATGTGGTATATGTTGGTAGCCAACTTAGTATTCTTATTATGGGCTTTTCTATTGGCCCCCAACAAAACATGGATATGGAAAGCGCTGCTCTGGACGCTATTTGTTTGGTGCTACTTTGTATCGCTAGGTGTTGCCGTTAAAATGATACCCAAACTAGCAGCACCTTTAACCTTTTTCTTCCTCTTTAGCTTTGTGTACCTCGCTTTACAGCTATGGCGCGATAGAAACAATGCACCCACTGATAGAGCCACTTTTGCCGTTGCAGCTAGTTTCGTTGTGCTGATTAGTATTGTAGGGTTTCAGTTAAAAACTTACGCTAGCATTAAAGCTGACCGCCAAGAAGGACTTGCCCTGAAGCAGGAAATTGTAACGGAAATGAACCAATTGTTCCCGGATAAACTATTAGTGTTCGACTTTTTCTCGGAAGTAGTATTGGAAGACGAAATTGGCGTTGATAATAGCACCCGAGATTTGTTGCCAGAGGCCACCATGTTCGGCGACTTTTACATGAGCCTTTTTCCAACCAATAAGCAACATTTAGAAGCCCTTACTGGTACAAGCGACTTTGTGTCGTTTTTTGAATATTGCGCCAGCAACCCTAATAAAGTAGTTTTGGTAATGTCGAAGCATCGTATTGACCTAATTAAATCCTATCTTAAACTGGTTAAAGGGGTAGAGCTTAACTTTGTACCCCTAGAAGGTGACTACAATATTGAGAAACTAGAACACAGCTTTTACGAAGTTCCCCTGCTATTAAACTACTACCAAGTTACCTTTGGCGAACCCAAATAAAAGGATTGATTAATTTTATACCATGAAGACGCAAATACTGGGTATACTGTTTTTAACTTTGAGCATGAGCCTCGCTGCGCAAACGGATACCATATACCCGATTGACGCTAAGCAAATATTAACAGTAAGCCCAAACCATATCTCCGGTTGCGAGTATTATATGATTGCCCCGCATGATGGGTTTAATTTGGTTGACCCGCTGTTTCGTTCAGCATTGATGATTTTTGATAAAAACGGTGAATCGCTGTTTTTTAAAGGCCTGGCCGGAAACTCCAATCAATTTTTCAATTTCGTGTTCGACTTTAAGTTGCAGCCCAATGGCCAACTGAGCTTCCATAACCAAGCATCACCAAATACCAAGCACTATGTTTTAGACAGCACCTTACGGATTGTTGATTCCGTTGAGGTTCAGTTTCCTTACTTCTCAGATGCGCACGAACTGCTGCTGCTACCCGACGGCTCGAAAATTGTAATGGGCTACGAATACCAAACCATGAACCTCGACACCTTGTTTACGGTCGATGGTTTCCAGATGAGCTCGCAAACTACCGTTGAAGGGGGCGTGATATTCATTTATGACAGCAATAACAACATCGTTTTTCAATGGAGTGGTTTTGACTACTTCGACATATCAGATATGGACTATACCAACTTAACCACTATCGATTTTGTTGACTTTATGCACACCAACTCCATCGTTTTGGATAACGACGGAAACCTAATAGTATCGCTGCGCAACTTTAACGAAGTAGTAAAAATTGGCCGTCAAGACAGCAGCATTATTTGGCGCTTGGGTGGCAAGCACAGCGATTTTGCTTTTGTTGATGACACTTTGTTCGGGTTTAAACTACAGCACCACGCACAACTTATGCCCAACGGCAACATCACTATCCTAGATAATGGCACCTACCACAACCCGCCTGTAGCACGCGCCCTTGAGTATGAGCTAGACGAAACAAATGGCACTGCAACCTTGGTTTGGGAAAACAAAAACAATATTGAAAGCATATCCATTGGCAGCCAACAAGTGCTGCCCAATGGTAACAGGTTGATTAATTGGGGGGCCGATATTGATGCCTTTTTCAGCCCGATAGTTGAAGTAACAGATAACTTCGAAGAGGTACTTAGTATTAACTTGCCTCCGGGATACTTTAGCTACCGTGCTTTCTGTTTTGATTTGCCTTGGCAGGTTACCCGGCCCGAGATAAGCTGTAGTTTCAGTAATGGCAATGCCACCTTATCCGTTGACAGCGGGTTTGCGCAATACTTTTGGCTGCACAATGCAAATAGCAGTAGCACTGTAACTATAACCGATACTGGAAGCTACCAAGTATTTGGGCACAATGGCTATGGCTGGATAGGCTCGAAAACGATACATGTAAACGATTTGACCAACCCATGCGATACGGCAGTGGGTATAAATGAAACGTTGGCAAGCTCAGTAAAAATATACCCCAACCCAACTAATGGTCTGCTAAACATTACGTTGCCATCTGGTATAAATTTAACTCAAGCCAATATTACCATAACCAATGCCTTGGGGCAAATGGTAAACGAATGGAAAGGATTAAACGATAACGCGTTAACCTTTAATACCAATTACCTACCAGCAGGCACCTATTTGGTGCAAATCAATAATAACGAAATACATTGGCAAGGTAAGTTTATGGTGCTAGGGCAATAGAGGACTAGGCCTTTTTGCGTTTCAGATAAGCATACATTTCCTCCAGCACAAAAAGTATGGTGGATAGTTTGGCGGAAGTGGCTATGCCTGTCATGCGTTGCTTTTGGTCAACTGGTATTTCAGCAATGCGGTAGCCATGCTTATTAGCCTCAACCAACACTTCGGCCATCATAAATATGCCCCGCGATTGGTAATGTACTTTATCAAAAATAACCCTTCGGTAAAGGTGTATCCAGTTATAGTCTTTTAACTTGAGGCCAAACACCCATCCAATAAGCTTGTGGTATGCCCATGAGTTGAAACGCATCCGATTGGTATAACCAACACGCTTTACCCGATAACTGGATATTACATCGGTAATAGGGGCAGTGGCGACAAAAGGGGCTAAGGTTTCGGCATCCATTGGACTATCTACAGGCACACACAGCACATATTCTTTGGTTGCTGCCTGTAAGCCTGTCCACACTGCTGCGCCAAAGCCGCCATTCTGGGCATTGCACACCAAACGGGTGCTGGGCCATTTATTTATGTTAGCTTCAATTAGCGCTTTGGTGCTATCTTGGCTGCAATCGTCAACAATAATAATCTCAAAATCGGCCACGGCAGCCTGCACGGCATCTAGGGTTTGCTGCACCGATGATACAATAATTTCCTCCTCATTGTAAGCCGGTATAATAATAGACAAGGAGATTGACCCACTCATTTCACCACTTTAATTGATTGCCCATGCTGGGCAATGCTTTCCTCAATAGCCTCCAACACACGCACTACATTGGCCGCATTTTGCCAGCCGGTGCGCGGTTGCTGCTGACCATTAATACAAGACATAAAATGCTCTAACTCCTCTCTTAATGGCTCTTTGTAATTAATATTAGGTATGCTCACATCGTTGTTTAATACCGATAATTGAAAATCGCCGAAATCGCCGCGGGTTTGGGTGGTTGGGGCAATAGTATGATATAACCTTATCTTTTCAGAAGGTACCACATCGTTGAACAACAACATACCTTTTGAGCCAATAACCTTCATTTCGCGCTGCTTTACCAGTTCCATCCACGATACGAAAATGTTTACTGATAAACCAGTCGGGTATATTAAATCGATATTAGCCAAGTCATTTTGGTTGGAGCCAAGCAATTTGTAACCCGTGGCATTTACCGCATCGGGCACGCTGTTCAATAGCAAATTGGCTATAGATATATCGTGGGTGGCAAGGTCATATACCACATCAGCGTCATCGCGAATGGGCCCATTGCCACAACGCCTAAACGATAGGTATTTCAAATCGCCTAGAGCTTCCCTGTCAATTTCGTGTTTGGCATGCAACACGGCACTGTTGTATTCAAAAGTATGCCCAACCAATAAGGTCAGGCCTTTGGCATCGGCCATTTGGCCAAGTGCTTCGCTTTCCTTAGCGGTTAGGGTCAGCGGCTTTTCGCAAAGCAAGTGTTTACCCGCTTGCAACAAACGCTGGCAAATGGCAAAATGTGAACTTAAGCCTGTGGCTACAATTACTGCAGCCACTTCTGGGTCAGTAGCAATACTTTCAAGACTTGCATAAAAATGCAGATCGGGGTAAAGTTGCTGTAATTCACTTATCCGGCTCTCCGAAGAATCGAGTATACCCGACAACCTGATTTGTGGATGCTGCATACATAGGCGCAGGAAGTGTTTCCCCCAATAACCACAACCAACCAATGCAATGTTTAATTTCTTAGCCCCCAACTTCGCCGCCTTGTATTTAGAATTGTAATAATCTATACTCAAAGGTAAAATATTTTCAAAAGCAAAAGGTAAATACCGTTGGCTTTTTGCATAAACTACAACACCTCAAACAGAATCATTTACTTTTATCTCCTTTTACCGTAAATTGCAAGTTATGTTTCAGCCTGACATAGCGGATATACTGACCCAAACTAACCCAACTACGACCAAAACCGTGGAGGGCAAAGGCTTGCGCACGCTGCTATTGAACCTGCCTTATCCTACCCGCATTATTAGGCGCTACATGTGCTCTTATAATGCCCCAAACTTTCTATTTCCGCCGTTGGAGCTTATTTCACTCGGGGCCATATTGAAGGAATGGGAGAAAGATGAAGTGCTACTTTATGATGCCATAGCCAAGGGCGCCGATTTAAAAGAGACCAACGAATTTATTGCCCAATATCAGCCCGATATTATAATTGCCATTACAGGCTTTGAGGTATTTGACCATGATATGGACATGGTGCGCGGCATAAAAGAGCACAATTCCAAGGCTAAAATGATTTTGTTTGGCCACTATGCTACCCAGTTTACCCAAGAGGTAATGGAACGTGTGCCGGTGGACATAATAATACAAGGCGAGCCTGACCTGATTTTTGCTGAGGCTTATAAAAAGATAAAAGCTGGCGAATCCTTAGAGGATGTAAAAGGCATTGCCTACCGCACTAAAGATGGTAAAATTGTGCTTCAGCAAGGTAACTTGCGCCTGCCCGACCCATCGGTGCTACCCATGCCCGCATATGATATGTTGGAGAAAGACGCTTATTTCGAGCCCTTCTTGCCAAAGCCGTTTGGTATGATTCAGACCGCACGAGGTTGCCCATACCAATGCAATTATTGCGTAAAATCGTTCGGCACCAAGCTAACTACCCGCACCCCCGAGCAGATTGTTGATGAGATAAAAGAGCTAAAACGCTTATTCGGCATTAAATCGTTGCGATTTATTGACGATACTTTTACCGTTATCCCATCGAGGGTAATTGCCATTTGCAAATTAATGATTGAGGAAAAGGTAGATGTGCAGTGGTCGTGCCTAAGCCGTGCCGATACCTTGAACGAAGAGATGCTGATATGGATGAAAAAAGCCGGTTGCAAGCGCGTGTACATAGGTGTTGAATCGGGCAGTCAGCGCATTTTAGATTTCTATAAAAAGAAAGTAAACGTTGAAGAAGCCTTGGCCAACATTAAGCTCTGTAAAAAGATTGGAGTAGAAACTATGGGCTTTTTTATAGTGGGTATGCCAGAAGAAACCCGTGAGGACTTTGACCTTACTTTGAAGTTTGCTAAAAAATCAGACTTAACATTTGCCATCGTGTTTGAGTTAGTGCCTTATCCGGGAACACCACTCTTTCCGTTAATGAAAGACAAAATCAACTTTTCGTTGATGCCTTACAAAAACGAATACAAAGACCCAGAATTGCGCGAGCGTTTCCATAAATGGGAGAAGGAATTTTATTTCAAATTCTACTTTAGGCCCAAGTACATTGCGCAAAGCATAGCCAGAGCTATTTCGAAGCCTCTGGAAACCCTAGCAAGCGTTGGAAAGCTAGCTAGTTTCATCGTTTTGCCTCAAAAATCGAATCGTAAAGATTTTATCTAAACTTGGGCCAAAGCAACACCATAGCTACACCTTCACCACTTTGGCGTACCATAACTTACGCTGCCCTTTTTATTATAGCTGTTATTAAGCTAGGCTTTATGTTATGGTCAACTAACAAAGGTTTCGACCTTGGCGACGAAGGCCTGTACATGCTGAGCCTAAGCAACCCCGAACACTACAAAGTGCTGGCTCATGGCTATTTCTTTAACAAAATTTTACCTTTAGGCGAGTTTACCATACCGGTTTCACGCACCATCAGCATTTGTTTGGAGCTATTTGGTGGCTTAGTTTTTAGCTGGGGTGTTTACCGTTGGCTTGCCAGTCGCTTATCTGGCGTCAGTTTTTGGGCTATTTGGGCATTGGTGCTCATTGGTTCTTTTCAGAGCATATTGGCGCGCTGCGTGTCCTACAACGATTTAATCAACTTCTTCGGACTTACCTTCGCTGGCGTACTGCTATCTTCACTTTCATACGAAAGTGGTAAAAAACAAGCCCTACTTTGGATGCTCAGCGCCTTTTTTGTCACGTTCTGCACCCTGTTTAAAGCACCCGTTACCATTAGCTTAAGCCTACTATATTTTACAGTGACTACCTTTTATGGACCTGGCAAAAAACTACCAAACCTTGCCAAAGCAGCTGCTGCTTGGGTTGTGGGAGCCGCACTAACAGTAGTAGCCTACACCATACTTTACAATGGCTTAGGGTGGACAGATGTAATTAGCCATGTAAAAGCAACTGCCGACTTGCTCAACTATCGCCCAATTGATTTGGTACTGATGTATGTAATATATGACGGAACACCTAACCTGGTTTTTATCGGTTTGGGCATTGGGATATACTGGCTGTGCTATACCATGATAAAATCAATAGCGCCCAATCGAACTCTATTGGCTTTTCTATTTTCCAGCGCTATTAGCACTGCAATATGCTATGGAGCCATTATCGGCCTGAAACAACTGCTCATAACCGAAGAACAACCCGTTTACTTTTACTTATGGGTGGTAATAAATGTGCTGATAGTATTGGTGCATAATACATACAAACGATTGGGCCACCAATTCCGCAAAGAGGTTTTTATACTCATGCTATTCCTCATAGCCCTGCCCATAGCCATGATTGGCGGCACCAATGGCTTCATTACCGAAACCCTTTTTGCTTTTTGGATACCTTGGTTTGGCTTAGCAACTATTTGCTTGCACTGGTTGGCATCTGTTGGTTGGTCGGCAGTAAAGTATTATGTTTTGCTAGGCGCAATGGTTTTGGCTACCAGCATACAATTCCATTACTCGAAAGTGCTGCACCCTTTTGGCGTACCCAACAACCAAAGCATTTGGGACCAAAAAATACCCTTGGCTGGCAAAGATAAATTAATGCTCAGCCCCGATGTAGTTCAATTTTTCCAATCATTTCAGGCTATACTCGATGCAAAAAACGTGAAACCCAACACCCCGATAGTTGCATTTAATTACATGCCTGGTTTGGTTTACCTAGCTCAAGGTTATTCTCCGGGGGCACCATTTTATCTGTATGGAAACGATTTTGTGCGCTACAATTGCCATTTTTTAATGACTGCTGGCGAAACCATACAGCAGCCACCCATAATACTTTACCGCACCTCTACCTTTGCTTTCCCCAGGCACTTTACCTGCATAAAACAAGGTATCTGGAATGACATAAAAGGGTACCAAGAACAAATCATTTTTGACCCATACGATGCCGTGTACGAGCACGAAGACTACAACAATGACTCGCTATACATTTGGGTACCCAACAAGGTTAATTAATGCTAGATTGAGTGTATGTTCCCTTGGGAATAAAAATCAACAACGAATCGGAGAGGTTTCTATCAAATACTTGATTCTCAATTTGCCAATACGGATTGAGCAAAAGTGCCGGAGGCTCATAAGAGTCCTCTAAATCAAAACCATGCTCAAGCAGACAAGGTGTTACCTCATCAAGCAAGTAGGCATTAACCATGAACACCGGCGGCCGGCTCTCGAACTGTTTGATGCGACCAATATTGAGGCAATTGGCATTATATAGCTTCTGGTTATACTCGGGGTCGTTTAGCCACGCTACATCAAAGTACCAAGGTGTTGCAGGCGAGTATCCACCAACCAAATACACCAACCCTGGCAAGTTGTGCAGGGCTACTATTGGATAGCCATCAGGTATGCCCTTTTGTTGTAAAGCCGATTTGGTATTAGCTACAAAGGTGGCCAAATTGCTGTCCACCAAAATCTCTTCATTCGGTCCTGATAAAGGCACTTGCTGTTGACTGATAGTGGCATTTAGCCTAAACGGTTGGGTAAAATGGAAATAAGTAAAGACACTAATAATCATTAGCCCAAGTAGCACAATTATTGGGCCTAGGCTGCGGGTAAAGTGTTTAAGCAATAACAACCCAAGTATTCCAAACCATGGCACTAAATAAGCCGATGCCGACACCGCCAAAGAGGTACCCGTGCCCACCATCGAAACCAATGGCATCAATAACAAGAACAACATTACAAGCCTCTCTTGCTTAGTATAACCCTTAATCCCATCGACCATAAAAAAAAGGTAAAGGCCAAATGATACCGCTGGCACGTACCAATAGTTTAGCAACATGCTCTGGTACTGGTAGTGTGCATCGGAATAAGGTTGGGGCAGTAATAGGTAATACAGCCCATAAAAAACACAAACCAAAGCAGTAATTATCAAGTGTGGCGCGCCCCAAATGCCTACTTTTTTGCCAATAAAACGCAACAGTGCGAAAGTACCTAAAGGCGACAATGCCAAAAGGAGCAACACCAATCCATCGACTGCATAAAAAATAAGTAAGTGCAATGGATTGTAACCTAGCGGCTCAATAACATACTTATACCCATCTTGATACTCTTGATACCAAGCTGTAGGGGAATAGCCCGTAATAGCAAAAAACAGTGCTACACCTGCAGAAATACCGCCCAGCAAAACCAGCACACCCCATAACTTGCGGGTAAGGTAAATGGATAAGGCCCCCACTACTGCCATCGAAGCCAAACTGGCCGAAAACTTATTAAAGAACTGCAAGCCAATAAAAATGCCCGACACCAACAAAGCTACCAATAACTGTTTCCGCTTTTCGGGCGGGAGATATATCAGCGGCATACCCAGTGCCATAACGGCAAACAGGTAACTCATGTCGCCCTCATAAAAAATGCGGGAATAGATAATAGAGTAAAACCCCAGTCCCGAAGCGCCAAGCAAAAATGCAGCAGCGGCCAATCCTTTGTGGTTGCTAGGTAAATTGCGATATAATACTGCCGACACCAACCCTACGACAGCTAAGTCGGATACGATTTTCAATATCCGAAGACTAAGGATGTTCCAATTGATAAACGGGAAAAAGCCCAAAACGATTTTATGGAAATAATAAAATGGGTTGGGGTCTTTATCGGGGTAGGTATACCAAAGCATATAGCAACCCTCATCGGTAAGATCGAAGCCCTGGTTAGATATAACAATGGCCATAGCTACCTTATAAACCAATACGAACAACAAAAAGCCAACTAAAAGCCACGGCAGTTTTGCCGGGTTTGTTGAGGCATTATTGCCAGCATTTACGGGTAGTATATTTGGTCTAATATCCAATGGAATAGAAGCGAAGTATACTGCAAAGTAGCGCAAAATAGCAGCAAGTTGGTATTGTGCATATCCTTTTGTGTTAATAAATTGCCCCAGAACATTTACCTTTGGGCTATTACCGATGCTTTCCCCTAGGCATTGCTTTTTTAAAGAAAACATACCAACCATGTCGAACCGCATACCTTTGGTAGACCTCAAGAAGCAATACCTGCAAATAAGAGAAGAAATAAATGCTGCTATAATGCAGGTAATTGACGAGACCGCCTTCATTGGCGACCCAGGCAATCGTTTTGTAGGGCAGTTTGAGTCAGACTTTGCAAATTATATTGGTATCAAACACTGTATTGGATGTGCCAACGGAACCGACTCGATGGAAATATTGCTTCGAGCCTACGGCATTGGCCTTGGCGACGAAGTACTAGTACCTGCCATGACTTGGATTTCGACCGCATCGGCAGTAAATGCAATAGGGGCAAAAGCAGTGTTCGTAGATATTGACCCAACCTACTATACCATTGACGAAAACCTTATTGAGCAGCACATTACACCCAAAACCAAAGCCGTAATACCTGTGCATTTTTATGGCAATATGGCCAATATGTCTGCTATAATGGAAACAGCCACCAAGCACAATATTGTAGTAATTGAAGATTGTGCTCAAGCCCATGGTGCCGAGTTAAACGGTAAAAAAGCCGGAACTTGGGGCCATTCGGCCAGCTTTAGTTTTTACCCAGGCAAAAACCTTGGCGCTTACGGCGATGCTGGCGGAATAACTACCAATGATGACAACATTGCGTCCCGATGCCGCATGATAGCCAACCACGGCCAAGCGGGCAAGCACAACCACCAGCTCATTGGCCGCAATAGCAAGCTGGATGGCATACAAGCCGCCATACTATCGGTAAAGCTGAAATACTTGGACCAATGGACTGACGCACGTATAAACAACGCCGCTACCTACGACCAATATCTCAACTTTCCGGGTTTGCCATCGGCAAGGCCCAATAGCAAGCACGTATTCCACTTATATGTAGTGCAGGTGCCCGAGAGGGATAAATTACTTGAAGAGCTAAAGGCCCACAATATATTTGCGGGTATACATTATCCAGTATCGTTGCCGTTTTTGCCTGCTTATGCTAGTTGGGGGCATGTTGCTTCCCATTTTCCTGTGGCACATTCTTTCCATTCCAAAATTATATCGCTGCCCATGTATGCAGAGCTAACTGAGGAGGAGATAAAACAGGTGGCCGAGGTAGTAAATGCCGCCGTAAACCAAGAAGCTACTAGCGTTGCTAACACCAAATATTAAGCTGTGCATTTGACAATGATATGTAACCAGTCTATATTTATACGCACATTGAGGAACAAACAAGTATGAACGTAGGCGTATTGGGATATGGGTATTGGGGGCCGAACTTGGTGCGCAACTTCATGCAGAAGGAGGGTATTACTGTTTTCGGGCTTGCCGATTTACGAGAAGACCGTTTGAAAATAGCGAACAAGAGTTTCAGGGGTATACTGCTTACTCGCGAGGCCAACGATTTGCTCACTCACCCCGAAATTGATGCAATAGTAATAGCCACGCCCGCAAGCACGCACTATGCTTTTGCCAAAAAAGCCATTGAAAATGGTAAGCACGTTTTGGTGGAGAAACCCTTGGCCACCAAAAACGAAGAAGTTGCCGACCTTTTTGCCCTAGCCGAAAAGCATGGGGTTAAGTTGATGGTAGATTATACATTCCTTTATACCGGCTCGGTACAGAAGATTAAGAAAACCCTGCAGAACCAGGATTTTGGGCAGATACATTACATTGACTCCACTAGGATAAACCTTGGGGTGTTTCAGTATGATACCAACGTACTATGGGACCTTGCCACACACGACCTTTCAATCATCTACCACTTAATTGATGAACGCCCCTACCAAGTGCAGGCCATTGGAGCCGCACATATGGGCAACGGCGTTGAGAACATAGCCTACGTTACACTGCGCTACCGTTCAGGGCTTATTGTGCACCTCAATTGCTCATGGGCATCGCCAGTTAAAATAAGGAAGATGATTATTGGTGGTGACAAAAAGATGATTATCTATGATGACATTGAGCCTACCGATAAGCTTAAAATATACGACTATGGCTATTCAATGATAACCGATGAATATCGTCGAAATGCCCTAGTCGATTACCGCCTAGGAGATGTGAGCATCCCTAAATTTTCGTTGCAAGAAGCGCTTGCTGGTTTGGTTGATGATTTCTATAACGTAGTAGTCAACAATGGCACACCACTTTATAGTCCGCAATTAAGCATTGATGTAACTCGGACACTTATAGCTGCCGAACAATCGTTGAAACAGGACGGTCAAATGGTAGCACTATGAACTTGGCGGGGCAGAGCTGGTCGTTAGTGATATTTTGCTACAACGAAGCGGGTACCATAGCCCGCGTGATAACTGATGCCCTTGCCGCCGGCCAGCATTTGGCTCAACAACAACCCTATGAGGTTCTAGTGGTTGACGATGGCAGTCAAGACGGCAGTGGCCCTATAATGGATGCCCTGGCACAACAAAATTCGTTGATACGCATTGTGCGCCACCCCAAAAATCGGGGTATAGGCCCCGCTCTTATATCGGGCTACCAAAATGCCCGATACGAAAACGTGTGTGCTATACCTGCTGATGGGCAATTCGAGATAAAAGAACTTTATCCTTTTGCTACCTTCGGCAGCAACGAGGTTATAGCCTTTTACCGACCCGAGAAAACCGGATATGAGCTATACCGCCAATTGCTCACATGGCTCAACTCTTTCTTGAACAAAATGTTGCTTGGTTTGGTAATGAAAGATGTAAATTGGGTAAAGGCTTATAAGCGAGAGCAGGTGCAAAGCCTACCATTGAGCCTTAAAAGTTCGTTGCTGGAAAGCGAGATTTGCGCCAAACTGAAACATCAAAAAAGGGTTTTTAAAGAATATCCGTCGGAATATTTACGCAGGGAGTCGGGCGAGCCTAAAGGTGGTTCATTAAAAACCTTGGCAGCAGCAGCCAAAGAATTTTTGAAACTGGTGCACAGCGTAAACAAATACCGATTGAACCATTAAACTAGGCCTCCTCAATTTCAACGGTAGCCTTGCTCCGCAACGACACCATACTATCCTTTTGGTACTTGTTCCAAGCCTTGTACGATTCAATCATATCGCCTTCGTTAACCAATGTCGAAGTTGTAAGGGTATCGTAATCCTTTGGTTTGTTTACCCCATGCATCATTTTCTGCTTGCCGCCAATCACTTTCTTTATAAACTTATAGATACCTACCCGGTAGGTAAGTATAAAGGAAAATAGCGCCCTGAGCCTAAAATTTTTGATATAAACCATTAAGTAGGCATAGCTCTGGTAAAATTCCAATTGCCTGCGGCTAATGTTTTTAAACGCCAACGCACCACCAATCTGCTTGTTGTATTCGTCCCAGTCGGTGCTTAGCAACTTGTAACCACCTTCTGCCTTGGCAGCCATGTCGGCAATAGCTGTGCCGGGGTATGGGGTCATGAGGCCAAACATTGGCAACTCCGGGTTAATTTTTACGGCAAGCTTTATGGTGTTCTTTATGCTTTCGGACGATTCGTTTGGTTGGCCAAGAATAAAGAACGTGCCTATTTTTACCTTCTCGGCACGGGCAGCTTTATAAGCATCCTCAATCATTTTAAGGTTGGTACCTTTACCCATTTTTTTCAATGACGCCTCATCGCCCGTTTCAATGCCCATCTCTACCCTATCCACATTCGCCAGCCTAAACTTTTTGAACATTGCTGCATCTACATAGCGCACATGGGTTTGTACATCCCATTTCACTTTTTGCCCAATGCCTTTCTCTATCATAGCATCTAGCAAGGCATGGGTGCGAGGCATATCAACGGAAAACAGCTCATCGCCAAACGAAATGCGCTCAGGGTGGAAGGTATTGATAATGTACTCCAGCTCTTCAATAATCAAACGTACTGAACGCTTGCGAGCAATGCGCCCGTTGGGGTTCATACAGAACAAGCAATTAAACGGGCAGCCGCGAAGCGTTTGCACATAGTAGGTTCCGGCAGGCTTCATTAAATCCCAAGCGGGTATGGGCAGGCTATCTTGGTCCATAATGCGCTCGCGCACCGGGCCTTGTTGCAAGCCACCATCAGTAGTGCGGTAAATAGTGCCCGCAATATCAATCAAAGGCAGCTTTGCCTCATATGCTCGTACTATTTCCAAGAGGGTTTCTTCGCCCTCACCAATTACCCCAATATCGAACATGGCAAACTCCTGCATGGTTTTGGCAGGAATTGAGGTAAGATGCACCCCACCAATAATATTGAGTATATGGGGCTTAACCTGTTTTAGTTTAGCAGCCACATATGCTGCTGGCTTTATCTCGTTGGTAAATGCCGTGTAACCCACTACATCGGGCCCGAAGGCTAAAATTTCGGCTAGGCATTTATCAAAACCCATCCGCTCAAATTTGGCATCTACTATTTTAATGTTGCTATATCCGTGCTGGCGTAGGTATGCTGCCAAGCAAGCAAGGGCTATTCGGCCAAAATCGGGGGTATCGTACCACGGCTCAAACACCGCCAACACTGGCGGATTCACCAACACTATCCTTAAGTCCTGGTTAGCTTGGGCAATGGCACTGTTGGTTGCGCTGGTCATTTAGTGTGGCAGTATATTGCAGCGAAGTTAAGAAGCTTCGGCCAACCTTTCATGCTGGTTGTATTCGGCTACTTTTTGCGTTGGCGGAGTAGGCACATATCCCTTGCGAATTTTAGTAGCGCGAGGCTTAAGACCTACTTTGCGAGCAAAGAATGCATACAGATGGTAAATGTAATGCATGGCATAAGCTGCAAACTCTGGGTTATTGTGCGTAAAGCCTGTCATTACATCAAACACCGAGGCAACAATACGACTAGGCGTTTTAGGAAGCCATCTTACATGACGCGGTTCCATTTTCTCTCTCCAGCTCTTCGGCATAATCGGGAATAGCCTGAACATCAGTTCATATGCCCGATACTTGGCCACCATTTCGGGGTCCTTTATATTCTCCTCGTTTCGGAAGAAGTAAAAATCTAGTCCCTCATTAAGGCGCTCCTCTTGCTCCGGCGAAATTTCGCCTGCAGCTATGGCATCCTTCATCATTTCGGTACCAGGCAAATAGCAAGTCCAAAATGTTTGGATACGTTTAGGGCAGGCATCGCTAGCATATAGCTTCTTGGCCGTATCCTGAGCCGAGATAGGTTCGTTGGGCAACCCAAACATGTGGTCTACTTTTGGTAGCAACCCAGCTTTGTTCATTGCGGTTAGAGCCTTCTGTATGTGGTCAGAGCTTTCGTAGCGTTTAAGCGAGCCACGTTTCAAGTCTTCATCCATGGTCTGCACACCCATCTGTATCCAGCGACAACCGGCATCATAAAGCCACTTGGCTACCTCATCGTCAATATAGCGCGGGTGTGTAAGGCACTGGAACGGGAGGTTGATTTCGTTTTTGTATCGGGTAAGGAACTCCTTCAACCAAGGCTTGTTTACCGTGAATACGTCATCTTGAAAGTCGACCATTTTAATCTTGTACTTGCGCTTGGCCTCTAGTAGTTCATTCATCATATGCTCTACACTGCGCTGGCGCACATACTTGCCTTTTTCCTTTTTGTTCTCAGGTAATTCTGCAAAAAAGTTGTTGAAACAAAAGGTGCACCGATAAGGGCAACCACGCGATGCCATAGTAAGCCACAAGTCGCCTATGCGCACGTGCTCTTCCCAAAGCGATTTATCGAAAGCTGGTAACGACTCCAAGTCTTGAATAAAACCCGACTGCACCCCGCGGATAATGCGGCCATCTTTGGCGCGGAAACGGGTATTTACAATAGGTTCTTCTGTGTAGCCGGTTTCAATGCGTTTCAATATTTCGGGCAACGCAATTTCGCCCTCGCCTACAACCACATAATCTACTTCAGGCTTGGCCAATACTCGCTCAGGCACTGCAGACACATGCACCCCGCCCCAAACGGTAGTTATTTCCGGGTATAGCACTTTTGCTTCGCGGGCAATGCCCAACATCCATTGGTAGGTGGAGGTAAGTGGCGAAAACGCCAATACATCGGGCTTTTGCTTCACTATGGCTTTAATAACCTCATTGCGGTCATCAAAAAACTTACCAAGTGACTCTATCTCTAAATTGAAACGATCATTGAATAACGACGCACTGAATGCAAGCCCTACTTCGTGCCCATCACGCTTTAGTATAGCCGAGAGCAAGCTGATTGGCAGCTGCTCGGTACCCATTGCAACGAAAGTAACTTTCATAATGCTAATTTAATTTATATCCTCGTAAATGACTTAACCATAAGCCACTAACTAGATTCATTCCAGATAAATATACGCACAAAAGGCTGACTAAAGCAATCTTTTTGCTATTTCTCACTTGAAGCTAATAAAACAAACAGCACTGCTGTTAAGAGCTCAAGGGCATTCCAGCCAATTGGTAATTCCTATTTTCAAAATAAAAAAGCAATATGCAACTAAAGCATTGTTAAAAATCACTCCTTCTTGAAAGATGAAATTCCAGTAATGGAAAGAAATCAACAATAGGCTATTAACAAATTCAACCTAAGGTTAGTTGAAGCCCAAGGAAGAAACTACTATTTTGCAACAAGCAACTAGCTTATGATAACCTCCAAACTACCGGCCACCGGCACCACCATATTTACTGTAATGAGCGCCTTGGCTAAAGAGCATGGCGCCATTAACCTGTCGCAGGGCTTTCCCGATTTTCCCTGCCCACCTGCCTTACAAGCTGCCTTGGAGCGGTACATTGAGGAAGGCTTCAATCAATATGCGCACATGGCCGGGGCCATATCGCTAAGGCAGGCCATAGCCAATAAAGTTGCGCTTATCTACGCGGCCACCATCAACCCCGAAACCGATGTAACCGTTACCGCAGGAGGCACCCAAGCAATATTTACTACCATAGCCTGTGCTATACATGCTGGCGATGAGGTGATATACTTTACCCCTGCCTACGATAGCTACGCCCCAGCAATATTGCTGCAAGGCGCTAAGCCCGTAGCCATAGAGCTACAACACCCGAGTTACCAAATTCCTTGGCAGCAAGTAAAAGATGCCATTACGCCTCGCACCCGCATGATTATCATCAATACCCCGCACAACCCATCGGGAACGGTAATGACGGCCGCGGACATGAGAACCTTGCAAGATCTGGTGAGAGATACCAATATTTTGATACTCAGCGACGAGGTATATGAGCACATTGTGTTTGATGGCGCTCGCCACGAAAGTGTGCTACGCTACCCCGAGCTAGCCGCTCGGAGTTTTGTGGTGTACTCTTTTGGCAAAACCTACCACGTTACTGGCTGGAAAATGGGTTATTGCATTGCCCCCGAAGCCTTGATGCGCGAGTTCCGCAAGGTGCACCAGTATTTGGTTTTTAGTGTAAACCACCCTGCTCAGTTGGCCTTTGGCGAGATAATGGAAACGCAGCCGAGGTTGTGGCAAGAGCTGCCACAGTTTTACCAGCGCAAACGCGACTTGTTTATTAAGCATTTGCAGGGCTCGCGGTTTACCATACGCCCCAGCCAAGGAACCTATTTCCAGCTTTTGGGGTATGAAAATATTACGGACGAGCCCGATACGGCCTTGGCCGAGCGGTGGACCAAAGAAATAGGTGTGGCATCTATTCCGGTTTCCGTATTTTACGACCCAGCAGTGCAAAGCAAAGTGCTGCGGTTTTGTTTCGCTAAATCAGATGACGTGTTGGAGGCTGCAGCAGAGAAGCTATGCAAGATTTAAGGATAACATTGATACAAACTACCCTGCACTGGGAAAGTGTTTCCGAAAACCGGAAGCACTTTGACATGGTGTTGTCGGAAGTTAAGCCCAGCAGCACCGATTTGATTGTGCTGCCCGAAATGTTCACTACGGGCTTTAGCATGCAGCCCTGCGTATTGGCAGAAACCATGGAAGGCCCCACCGTGCTTTGGATGCTGCAAAAGGCTGCTGCGTTAAATGCCGTTATTACAGGGAGCATTATTATACACGAGCATGGACACTACTACAATCGCCTAGTGTGGATGCGCCCCGATGGCACGCATGCTACATACGACAAGCGACACCTATTCTCGCTGGCTAGCGAGGAAAAGCACTACACCGCTGGCAAAGAGCGCTTAATTGTAGAATTGAAAGGCTGGCGTGTATGCCCATTAGTATGCTATGACCTGCGTTTCCCCGTATGGAGCCGCAACCGAAAAGACTATGACTTGCTGTTATATGCAGCCAACTGGCCCGAGCGCCGTAGTTATGCCTGGAAACAATTGCTCATTGCTCGCGCCATCGATAACCAAAGCTATGTGGCTGCCGTAAACCGCATTGGCACCGATGGCAACCAAACAGCCCACAGCGGCGACAGCGCGCTCATCGACCCACTGGGTGAAGTGCTCTTTACCAAAGCGCACGAGCCTTTTGCCGAAACCTTCACCCTCAGCCACGCGCACCTTACCGAGATAAGGGATAAGTTTAGGTTTTTGGATGATGGGGATGCGTTTGAGGTCCATGGTCGATAGATGATGGTCCATAGACAAATGTGCTGATGTGCTGATGTGCCAATGAAGTCATTTTGTTGTCCACGAATGTATATTTGGCAATAGTTTGGCAACCCCAGCTCAATAAGTAAAGAAATCCCTTTTTACCTCGCACTCAACATCAATTGGCAACAGCTTGCTAAGTGCCTTAAACAAGGCTATAAATTCCTCCCTATCTCCATTTGGGCATTGACTTTGGTTCAGCTCTGCATTATATACTTGCCGATAGGCACGTTTCATTTGCTTGGGATAAAGCATAACAATCGTGCTGGTGGGGCCATCTGACATTCGTAAAAAAGCTTTAGGTCCCTTACATACATCAATTTCAATAGAATCTTGGCTCCAAGAGGAAAAACCATTGTTTTCGATTAGTGTAGGCAGAGCATAGTTAATTAGCTCCTCTCTAAAGTAGGGGTACTTGTTGTTTTTGACAGTTAATGGAAACGAGAACTCAATACAAATAAGATATCTCTTAACCCCAAAATAGGCTATTCCCTTCAACCTAGTATTAGGATTCCAAAAGCCTGATTCGCTGTAAAAGATCAAACTATCGTATTGAGGTAGTTTCTGGCAAACAATGTTGAGTATTGCATCATTGGTAATAAACTGACTAAAGGATTGCCCGCTGGAAAGCAACGGCAATAGAAAAAGGATAAATAGGGTAAGGGTTTTCATCTTCTGTAGTTACCCTTGATAACAGAATTGGGTAACAATTCTGCAATTCTAAGGCTCATAAATTATTAAACCTAGCGTTTCTTCAAGTCGCTGCAATCCTTTGTCAGCAGTAATAAAAGGTATATCCAAAAACAAAGCGGAAGCTACAATAATGCTATCAGGCAACCTAAGTTTATAATTCTTCCTGGTTGAAATAGCCAATTCCTTTATCCCAAGTTCCAGGTCTACTATCACACATTGGGATAATAATATTCTTATTTGGAGTTCCTCTTCTGCTGAGATATTCGCAAACCCCAATAGCTCCATCTCAGTAATGAAGGAGATGTAGATGTGCTTGTCCTGTAAAAATGTTTCTAAGGTACTATCACCTTTAAGCAGATAAATAAGAATGTTGGTATCAACAAAAAGCCTACTCCCACTCATCCCTTAGTTTTTTCTGAATCTCTAAAGGGTCACCTTCAAACTTAACGGTACCGCTGAATTTAGCAGCCTCAAATTTTTTGGCCGGAACAACTGGCTTGTTGGCTACTTTTTTAAGCAGCTCGTCCATCCGTTCTTTACTATCTCCTTTTTTAATTACAACTGTCATGTTTGAGCTTTCTCGTAAAACGAAAGATAACCAAATTTTAGTTCATATGCCATGTTCAGGTGGTCTTGTTTTTTGCAGCAATCCATCGACTATCGACCGTGGACTGTGGACTATACCCGAAAACCAACTACCTTTGCCCGAACCAATTACCCTAGTAATTTGTATTTAGCCATAATTAGTTGCTGCTAAGGCTCCAAAAGCACCGAACCCAAAATGACCATATCCATAGATAGAGAGGCCATTGATGCCGACTTCATCAAAATAAAACAGCGGGTTTACCGCCAATTCAAAAAAAATCCGGACTTAGATGCGATATTATTTCTCATTGGCATCCGCGAGGCGGGTTTGTTGCCCGGCAAGTTCAAAAAAGAAGAAAAACAAGACTTGATGCACATTGCAGTGTGCCGCCTGCTAAGCGAAGAAGGCTTTTATGAGCTGGAAGGGCTTGATAAAGATGGCTGGCCGCACTGGGTTGCCGTAAAATCGATACCCAAACTCGCCGCCGAAGACCAGGAATATTTGTTGAAAAAACAGATTATTCGTTATTTTGAGCAGCTTTAAAACCACCCCCACAGATATGAAACATTCTATCCCCTTTATTTTACTAACCGCCCTTGTACTGGCCTTTACTGGTTGCAAGGAGAAAAACGACCCAGCTGCTGTGGTAAAAGAACAACCTGATGGCTTATATGCCGTTATCAACACCTCAAAAGGCGACATTGCCTTGAAATTGGAATTTGAGAAAGTACCCGTTACGGTTGCCAACTTTGTAGGCCTTGCAGAAGGTACTATCAAAAACGACATCCGCCCATTGGGTCAGCCTTTTTATGATAGCCTTACCTTTCACCGTGTAGTGGCCAACTTTATGATTCAAGGTGGCGACCCACTCGGAAACGGAACCGGCGGCCCAGGCTACCAATTCGATGACGAGTTTAATGCCGATTTGACCCACAGCGGCCCCGGCATTTTGTCTATGGCCAATGCAGGCCCTGGCACCAACGGTAGCCAGTTCTTTATTACACACACTGCTACCCCGCACTTGAACAACCGCCACTCGGTTTTCGGAAACGTGGTAATTGGCCAAAACGTGGTTGACTCTATTCAACAAGGCGACTTGATGAGCAAAGTAACTATTGTGCGCAAAGGTGCTGCTGCCGAAGCTTTTGATGCCCCTAAGGTGTTTAACGACTACTTGGCCGAGAAAATCCGCAAGGAACAAGAGCGTGCTGCTTTGGAAGCCGCTAAGTTGGAAGAATTTAAAGCTGCTGCTCAAAGCACTGCATCGGGCCTAATGTACATTAGCGACAACCTAGGCACTGGCACAGCCCCTGTTGCTGGCGATACCGTTTTGGTGCACTACGATGGCTTTTTGTTGGATGGTAGCCCTTTTGATAGCTCACGCGACCGTGGTCAACCACTACCGTTTGTATTGGGTACTGGCCAAGTTATCCGTGGCTGGGACGAAGGCATCAGCCTACTAAAGGTTGGTGGCAAAGCCAAATTGATTATCCCTTACGCTTTGGCGTATGGCGAGCAAGGATATCCGCCAGTAATTCCACCAAAATCTACTTTGGTATTTGATGTGGAGTTGGTTGATGTGAAAAAAGCAAAATAACCCTTCACCCCCGTTGATATCGAAAGCCCTTTCTGCCCTGCAGGAAGGGCTTTTTTATTGGGTTTTTGATGGATAAAGTACTGTGGATGTTAAAGTCACATAGTGACGATATGTTGGTAGATAGTAATTAGCTTAGCAACATAGTCCCATAGGGACGATACCGACATAGCGCAAGTATCATCCCTACGGGATTTTCTATCTATCTGCATTTTGGGCTACCAATTTAACATCCCTAAAGGGATTTAGTTATGTAGTCATTTCCTTTATTGAGCATTAAAAACAAGTTTTTAGATACCGTTCATCTTTAGACTAAGTTTGTAAATTAGGAATCACACTTCCGATTTATAAACTTAATACCTAAAAAATCAGGCCAAACATACATCATGATTTTAAAAATAGCCTTAATAGCATTGATCGTGGCGGTAGCGCTGTTTTTCGTTTTCCGGAAACGGCTGTTGCCAGTACCTGACGCTTTTCCAACCAAATGGCGTAAGTATTTGCTTCAGGAGGTTAAGTTTTATCAAGCCTTGGATGCTGAAGCGCGCAAGCAATATGAAGCGGATATTCTTTACTTTCTAAGCCACCACAAAATAACGGGCATTGATACCGAAGTAACCGACGAAGACCGCCTATTGGTGGCCAGTAGCGGCGTTATACCCATCTTCGGTTTCCCGGAATGGCACTATAGCAACTTGGATGAGGTGATACTATACCCCCAGAGCTTTAACCACCAGCACGAAACCGAAGGCACCACCAACGAGCGCAACATACTGGGCATGGTGGGCTCGGGCTACATGAGTGGCAAAATGGTGCTCTCCAGACCATCGCTCAGACAGGGGTTTGAGAACGAAAGCACGAAAAGCAATGTGGGCATACACGAGTTTGTGCACTTGCTAGACTATGCCGATGGCGCTACCGATGGCATACCCGAAGCCCTATTGGGGCGCCAGTATACCATCCCTTGGATTGCCATGATTAAGGCCAAAATAGAAGCGATACAAGAAGGCAAGTCGGACATAAACCCATACGGTGGCGTAAGCGAAACGGAGTTTTTACCCGTAGTAAGCGAATACTTCTTTAACCGCCCGCGCTTGCTACGCGACAAGCACCCACACATGTACGACCTACTACAAAAAGTTTTTCAGCAAGACCCCGCTAGCGATAAGGACGAAGCTATTGCAGCGGCTAAAGCTTAGAGATTGGAGCAACTCTAGTTACACCACCAACACCTTATCCGCTTGCGCCAAGAATAAACTATTTGTCGCCCAAAGATCTTAAGATAGCCTCAATTTGCAACTTCAAGTTAGGAAGATGATTGGCAACTATCTCCCAAACAATCCCAATATCCACACCAAAGTATTCATGCACAATTCTATTGCGCATTCCTTTTATCCTTTTCCAATCAACTTCAGGGTACTGTAGCTTTAGGTCTTCGGGTAGTTTAGTGGTTGCTTCACCAATAATTTCGATATTTCGAGCAACAGCGTCAATTGTTTTCTCGTCACTGACAAATTGCTTCAAATCATAGCCTTGGGTGTACCTAAGTGATTTGTCGATGGCTAAAACAATGTCCTCTAATAAAATGTCTGCATCCCTTTTAGACATATACCAGCTCGGTTTTTATACGCTCCAATAACTTAGGCCGAATGGCTTTTTTAGATACTAAATCGACTTTATGGTGTAGTAAACTTTCCAGTTCATCGGCTAAATCGACGAACTCCAGCCCCATGCTGCCTTCATAGTCAATCACAATGTCTATATCGCTATCGGCATTATGGTCTCCACGAGCAATAGAGCCAAACACGCCCAACTCGGTAAGATGATACTTACGGAAAAGCGCAACCCGATGAGTTGCTAAAGTGGTTGTTATATCTTGCAGGCGCAACATAGTACTAAGATAACGAATTTCGCTAGAGAAGATTCAACATTTTTATTCCACCAACACCTTCTCCGTTTGCACCTGCCCGTTGGTGGCAGTTATGCGGTAAAGGTATAGGCCCGGCGAGAGGTTGATGTTTCAGGTGGTTCGTACATCCGTTAGTGGGGCCCGAACATCCTACCTTGCCTTATCTTGGCCTAAGTGGTTATGGTATAATGGGGCGTCCGGAGCCGTAGGGCAAGTTTCAACCTCATCAAAAGCAGATGAGCATAAATGGGGCAATCCATGATACGGCTATATCATGGATTGCGTGAAAAAATCGCCCTATTATGATGCTTATGCCCTTAACACAAACTTGATGGGTACGGTAAACTGTACCGATACAGGCTGCCCGTTTTGTTTGCCGGGTTTCCAATCGGGCATGGACTTGATTACGCGCAAGGCCTCTTTATCCAAATGATAATCAACACTGCGGGCTATTTTAACGTCTTTTATCTTGCCGGTTTTATCTATTACAAAGGATACGTACACTACCCCTTCCAAACCATACTCCACGGCAATCTCAGGATAACGAGTCTCACTGCCCAAGTAGTTTAGCAAGTCGGCATCTCCACCTCGAAACTTGGGCATCTGCTCTACTGTAATAAAGGGTTTATCTACTACATCTGTGCCCAACACATCCGATCCGTCAAACACCGGCTTATCTATTGCTGGCGGTCCTTCCGGGCCTTCTATATTAACGCTGCCTGTATTAAGGCCCTTGAGTTCGTCTTGCGTTTTGGTGTCATCTACTAAGTCATCCTTTACTATTACTGGCACGTGTGCAATAGTTTTAGTAAGCACCTCTTGCTTGGTTTGTGCAGGCTTTTCTATTTTAGGAATTATTACTTCGTCTTTGATAGGAGGAGGAAAGATATTAATGCCACCCACCTCGGGTATTTCTACCTCGGCCATCTCAGCGCTGCTTACCCGGTAGAGTGCATAGCCGCTAAGGCTAGAAAAAAGCATGATGGTAAATAGAAAGGCAATGAGCAGGGTTTTTTCCTGCGATTGGCGTAGCTGGAATGCACCATAAGCTTGGTTGCGTCCGGAGAATACAATCCCTGTCCAGCTGGAGCCGAAAATGTCATTTGAAGGTAACATGGCGTTGGGTTTTATATGATTATCAGAAATGCATCATTAACCATATAAACACGGGCAGGTAACAGGCAAGGCAACCTTTAGCAAGCCATGAGCCAACAGCACCCCATTACCACTGACTAAAACTAGTCTGAAAGGGGAACTTATCGCCCAAGGTGCTCAGCAACACAAGCTTTTTCCAATCGTACCTCGAAAATCTAAAATCGTAAATAATACTTACCCCTTTTTCCAATCGTACCTCGTAAATCTAAAATCGTAAATAGCATTTACTCCACCAACACCTTGCCATTAACGGCCTTGCCGCCGCTGCCAATGCGGTAGAGGTATAGGCCAGGGGGTAGGTTTAGGGCTAGGGTGGTTTGCCCGCCCGAAAGGGTGGTTTGGTATACACTTTGCCCTAAGAGGTTATACAGCGCCATGCTGCCGCCTTGCCCATTGGGCAGCTCTATGGTAAGCGTGCCCGTGGTGGGGTTGGGGTAGAGTTTGGCTTGTAGGGTGGTGGTTTCGGTGATGCCTATCGTATCGCATGGTGGCGGGCAGGTGGTATCGTGCGGGGCATACCAGTTGCCCAGGCTGTCTAACTTGAGCAGCCAGATATCTTGGTTATTGTTAAAATTTGGCCCGGGGTCGATATCGTTAAAGCCATCTCCTGTAACAATCAATCCATTATCAAGGGTTTCATTAAAGTCATAAACAATATTGGACCCAAGTTTTATAGTGGAATCTTGTGTAAATGCATGTATTTTATCCCAAATAGTATTTCCACTATTGTCCATCTTTAGTAACCATCCCCCAATGTTTAGTAATGGGTTCTCATCATCACGTTCACCACCTACAATAATACTACCATCACTCATTTCCTTTACCTGATATACCGCTATTAGCTTATTATTGAGGCCTCGATAATGATTGGTCCAAACCCTGTTTCCCATACTATCTAACTTGGCGACGGTGGCCGTCAGGTAAAAGTCGGTAGGGTCAATTACCGTATCATTGCAGCCCCATATATAATATCCGCCGTCGGATGAAAGGCCAGCGGCCCAATAACAACCATACCTGTTACCTGTAAAATAGTTCTTTACCCATTCCACATTGCCCATGCTATCCGTCTTTACTATTCTTGCAGTGGATAGGTTGTTGCCTCCGGCTCCGCCTAGTATGTATCCTCCATCTGGGGTGACTTCTATAGTACTCGCATAACCGGAACCCGACATTACAGTATCCAATATAACTACTCCCAGACTATCCGTTTTGACAAGCCAGTAGCGGTATATTCCTAGCACATTTTGCACCCCAATAGCAACAAAACTACCATCTGAAGTTTGCCTTCCACTGTTAAAAAATGAATATTCTGGTTTTGCGAACCTTTTAGTCCACAGTGTATCTCCATTTTTGTCAAAACGATAGAGAATACCTATTGAATATGTATTCCCGGAGTCTATTACGGCAGCCGCAAGAAAATATCCATCGCCTATCTCCGCGAGCGCACCGTACCAACCACTTGAGTAGCCTTTTTTTTCCTCTCCGTATACTTTCCTCCATTCTTCATTCCCGTAAAGATCGGTCTTTATAAGTTTTAAACCCCTCCAACCATCTAATTCAGTTGATGCACCTGTACCACAAATTAAATAACCATCATCTAAGGAAATTACTGAAGTACCAGTTTCAAAACCTAAGTTGAAGTCATATGTCCTATTAAAGGTTACCGAATCTTGCGCCATTGCACCAAATGCGACATTTAATAAAAGTAACAGTGCAATTATGCCTTTCATTACCCCAAGATAATAATTTTGCCGCTTTGGTTGGATGGGGTATTGGCTTCTTGAAAAACGGAAACAACCTCACGGCCTATATACCGCCAACGTATACCCATTTTGCTGAACCGTCTCAACGGGCTGGTTATTCACGTTCAAGCCCTTAAAACCGGGCGGCAACAAAATGTAAAGCGTTTCTTTTTGATTGGCGCCTGTGTGGTAGAAGATGTTGGCATTTTTCTCGCTCGTGAGCAGAAAATCCTTCACCTCACTGCCCGGGAAAAGGTGGCCCTTACCGCCCAACAATTGGAAACCCTTGCCCTCTAATTTATAATAGCAAATGCTGGTGTAAGGGGCTGCCGTTACTTCGCTGCCCGATAGTATCTGCCCTGTATTCGGGTCGAAGTATTCGCCAGCGGGCAAGGTCCAAGTTTGCTTTTTGCCACTGAGGTTAATGTAAGCCAAGTAATGCCGTTTGCCTATGGCAAAAGTAACCTCATAGGCATCGCCGCGCTTGGTTACGGCCATTTCGCGCTTCGGCAGCAACGGAAAACCCGACAAATATTGGTTCATGGTTTCCGCATCGTAGTTATTAATGTTATCGGAGGTAAATACCAACTGTCCAAACAGGTTGTTTACAAAAAACATGGAATGCTTTTGCGCCGCCGTAAGTTTGTTGTTTTCATCGCGCAGCACATACACATCTGGGTCGTTGTAAATAAAACGGCCACCCAAGTGCCTGCGGGCAATGTTGGTGGTTAGGGTGTTCCATACACTCAGGCGTTCGCGGGCGTGCAGGGCCTTCAGTATTTTCATCTCCCATTTCATGTGCACATCGCTGCTCACGCGGCAATAGTCCACCACATTCATGCTTGGGCCCAACGGCACGCCACAACCCAATATCCATTTATCGCCCACCCAATTGCGCAGCATTATCATGCCATCGGTCATCATTTCGCCACGGCTTTTGCGGTATTGTGGCTTAATGCTGGCGGCAAACAGAAAATCGAGCTTTACCATATCATAGCCCCATACGTTCAGCACGGTATCAAACACACCACGCAGGTAGTTTTGCACCTCTGTATGGTAAATATCCAAGGCATAATACTTGCCGCTCCAGCCGGGGTTTACGCCAGCGGTTATGGGTTTGCCCTTATCGTCCTTCACTATCCAATCGAAGTGGTTGCGGTATATATCGGAGTTCTTTTCGCAAATAAAGGGCGCCAACCACAAACCAGCCTTATAACCAGCCGCGTGTATGCTATCGGCAATGTGCTTCATGCCGTTCGGAAATTTGGCGTTGGTGGTAGTCCATTCGCCCACCGATTTCTGGTAGCCATCGTCAATCTGGAACATACCAATAGGAATATTCCGCGACGAAAACGCCCGAAGGTTTTCCAGTATAATCCCTTCGTCAATTTTGGTGTAGTAGTTGTACCAGCTCGTCCAGCCCGTTTGCGCCGTGGCGGTGCTGCTGGGCTCTCGGTTTATGCTGCGGCGCATGGTTTCGGTGGTTGCCTCCAATTGCAACTTGGCATAAGCGTCAAACACGGCATCGTCATTACCTTGCAACTCTAACAATGATATGTACTCGTAGTTCTTGTTTTCCAGTAGCAGCTTGCCATCTAGTTGTTTGGTCATGGTAAGTTTGCCCAGCTTGCTATCAAACCGCCACTGGGTGTAGCCCTCACTCTCATCCAACGAAGCGTAAAGGTGCATTTGCCCATTAGGTAGGCGCGTGTAGGCATACGTCCAGCCGTGTTGTATGCCCTTGGCAGGCTTGTAGCCCACAAAATTATAGTCGCCATAGTGCTGCGCAAAGCCGCGGCCCAGCCAGCTCAATGAGGTTATTTTATCGCCCTTCTCAAACTCTTGGCTATTGGTCCAGCATTGGTAACCGCTTACAAACACGCGCTCCACGCTATCGGGCTGCCAATCGAAGGTGATGCTCACATCGAGCACCTCAATATTGAAATAGGGCCTAACCGATATGATTAGTTTCTGCCCGCCAGGCGTGGGTATGGTGCCAATGTTCAACGATATTTCGTTGTTCTCGGTATAGTTTTGGTTCTTGCTGCGCAGGGTTACCTCCTGCTCGCCCTTTAGGTAGCGCACCGCCACCGTAAAGGGTTGTTGCGTGAGGAGGTTTTGGGCAATAATCGCCGGCATAAACAATAACAATACGAGGGTGAAAAGCAAGAGGGTGCGCATAGCCGTAAAAATACGGCTTATTCAGCAGCTACAATAAAGGGTAGGTTTGATTGCGAAAACTAACTACGGTAAACCATTGAAACGGTTGTTTTGGGCCATTTAAACACTCCCACGTTTAAAAACGTGGGCTAATTCAATACTTTAAATTTGTTAAAAATTAGCCCATGGTTTCAACCGTGGGTATAAGGCGATATAGCACCAACAACCGTTTTAACGGTTTTATCTATTTACATTCTTCATTTATACCCGACAACCCAGCTTAACCTTTATTTTAGTAAATAGAACGAAAAGGAAACTATTATTTTTGGTAATTTTCGATTAATTTAGCTAACAATTTCAGCAAAATGGACTTTTTATTTCTTGCAATAGGCCTTGTATTGGGCGCCGTGGTTATATTCTTTTACACCAAAACCCAACAGAATGGGCCAGTAGATACTACTGAGCTGGACAACCTACGCCAGCAAAACCAAAACCTGCAAAACAACTTGAGCCGCAGCGAAGAACGCGCCAGCCAATTGGCTATTCAGCAAGAGGAATATAAGCACGAGCTAAACGGCAAGCGCCAGCAAGTACTAGAGCTAAGCACCCAACTGACGGCACGCGAAACGGACCTTACCAACCTTCGCCAACGCTTGGACGAACAAAAGGCCGAAGTAGAGCAACTACAACAGAAATTTGCCATCGAGTTTAAGAACATCGCCAACGAGATATTGGAAGATAAGAGCCGCCGCTTTACAGAAACCAACAAAACCAACATTGGCGAGATATTGCAACCCTTGCAGGAGAAAATAAAGGAGTTTGAACGGAAGGTGGAAGACAACCATAAGGTTAATCTAGTTACCACCGCTGGCCTGCACAAAGAACTGGAAATGCTATTCAAACTTAACAATGACATGACCCAGGAGGCTAAAAACCTGACCAAAGCCCTCAAAGGCGATAACAAGGCGCAAGGCAATTGGGGTGAAATGATTTTGGAGAAGGTGCTAGAGCGCTCGGGCTTGGTAAAAGACCGCGAATATTTTATACAAACCTCTTACACTACTGAAGATGGCAAACGCTACCAGCCCGATGTGATAGTGAAGCTGCCCGAAGGCCGCAATGTGGTGTTGGATAGCAAAGTATCGCTCATAGACTATGAGCGCTGCGGTGCCGCCGAAAACGACGATGACCGCATTATCTACCTCAAAGCGCACATCAACTCGTTACGCAGCCACATCAAGGGCCTTAGCGAAAAGCAGTACCAAAATATTTATGAACTGAGCGGGCTAGATTTTGTACTCCTGTTTATACCCATTGAGCCTGCCTTTAGTATTGCGGTGCAGCAAGATAGCGAGCTTTATACCTATGCCTTGGATAGGAATATTGTACTGGTAACGCCATCAACGCTATTGGCTACGCTTAAAACCATTGCCAACATTTGGAGGCATGATAACCAAAACAAAAACGCTCTAGAGATTGCCCAACAAAGCGGTGCGCTGTACGATAAATTTGTTGGCCTTGCCGACAACCTGATTAAAGTGGGCAAGAAAATTGACGAGAGCAAAAGCGAATATGTGGATGCCATGGGCAAACTTACTGAAGGCAAAGGCAACCTCATTGGCCGCGTTGAACGCCTTAAAGAAATGGGTGCCAAAACCACCAAATCATTGCCACAAGGACTGCTTGATAGGGCTGGGGTTGAAAAGGAATTGACGGCTAGTGAGGAGTGAGGGTAGAACAAGAAAACAAAGTTAGTCATTCATTGTTAAGGTGACCTCCTCCGTGTCATGGTGAGCGGAGCCGAACCATGGCGGCTAGGTGCTCCCCTCCCAAACATAAACAAAGCCCCCAGACTCAAATGAAATTATACTACGTCTATATCCTCCAATGCTCTGAAAACTCCTACTACATAGGCATAACCAACAACGTAGATCAAAGAGTAGCGCAACATAACGAGGGATATGACCACCAATCTTACACCTACACGAGAAGGCCTGTTGAATTGGTTTACAGCGAAATGTTTACCGAAGTATTGCAAGCAATCGCTCGTGAAAAACAAATCAAAAAATGGAGTAGGATAAAAAAGGAGGCTTTGATTAAAGAGCGTTGGGAGCAGTTAAATGGATTGGCTGCTTGTAACAATGAAAGCACCCATCAGAATTACAACCCACCCGATGAAAAAGCGCGCTAGTGAGCTTTCTGCCGCCATGGTTCGTAGTTCGACTACGCTCACTATGACATCCGCTCACCATGACACGGCGGCTATCACTCTAACCAAGATAATTATTCCACAACTCTTTCATTAAACCACAACGGCCCCGAGCGTATTGCTCGGGGCCGTTTTGTATCTATCAATCTCCTAAATCAATTATTCTTTCACAAACTTCACCAACTTGCTTTCGGTACCCAATTGTATGCGAAGCAGGTATATGCCGCTGGCAAGGTCTTGCACATTCAAAGTGTGCGCTGCATTTATGGCGTCGGTCTCAATGGTTTGCATACGCATGCCTAAGGTGTTCCAAACCTCAATAGTTGCGGTGCCTTGGGTAGCGCCCCAACGCACTTGCAGTTGGCTATTGGTTGGGTTAGGGTATACCTCAAGGGCATTTACACCCGCCAATTCAGTAACACCTATGGTTAACACGGTTACGGTATCGGTAAAGGTATCGCTGCCGCAATTGTTGGTGGCGGTAAGGGTTACCACATAGCTACCATCGGCAGTATACGTTACCGATGGGTTTTGGTCGGTTGAGCTAGTGCCATCGCCAAAATCCCAAGCATAGCTGCTGGCACCCGTGCTGGTTGAAGTAAAATCAACATCCAATTGATTGGCCACGAAAGTAAAGCCCGCCGTTGGGTTGTTGCTCAATAAGGTAACCACCACCGAACCTACACCTTGGCAACCATTGCCATCGGTTACGGTAAGGCTGTAAGTAGCGGCAGCAGTAAACGAAGCCGTTTGGGTAGTCTGTCCGTCGCTCCACAAATAGCTCGCAAAGCCAGCCGCAGCCGATACGCTTACGGTATTACAATCGCTTGCCGAAGCTGGCAAACCTGTAACTGGTTCAGCAAAAATAGTAACCGTTACATCATCGCTAGCGCTGCAACCGTTGGCATCGGTGGCAGTAAGGGTGTAAGTGCCGTTTTGAGTAAAGCTGCCCAAAGCTGTGTTCTGTCCGTTGCTCCAAGCATAGGTAGCGAAGTTGCCTGGGGCAGTAACCACTGCAGTATCGCAATCGCTAGCGGTAGCCGGCAAGGTCAATGTTGGTATTGTATTAATCGTAACATTCACAGCATCGCTGGCAGTGCAACCTAGGTTATCGGTCACAGTTACTCCGTAGTTGCCCGATTGGGTAACGGTAATTTGGCTAGTATTGGCGCCCGTGCTCCAAGTAGTGCTGGTAAAGCCTGAAGTGCTTAAACCATATTGGCCACATACGGCAGTATCGTTGCCCAAGCTAACGGTTGGGTTGCCAACGTTTACAGCAAAAGTACCAGCACCGTTAGTGCCACATTGGTTGGTAGCAGTTACGCTTATCGTGTGACTTCCTGCCGTTGCCCAAATAACGGTTGCGCTATTAGTGTTCGGGGTTAGCGTGCCGCCTGTACTTAAAGTCCAGTTATACGTTACACCGTTTACCGCTGGCACCGTGTAGGTTTCGGTTGCAGGTAGGCAAGCCACCGCATCGCCAGAAACTACAGGAACAGTTGGGGTAGCACTTACCGTAACTTGCAAAGTTTGTACCGGGGCATTGCCACAAGCAACGCTGCTAGCCGTAACCGATACGGTATAGGTACCGGCGGCTGTCCAGTTAATGTTGGCTTGGTTGGCGCTAGGGGTAATAGTACCACCGCCCGAAACAGCCCAAGTAAACACTACTCCCGATTGGGTTGGTACCGAATATGTTTCGGAACCCAAACACACTGAGGCACTGCCGGTAATGCTAGCAGGTTGTTGTGCTACTACTGGTGCCGTAAGGGTAACACTACTAGTAGCCGTACAGCCATTATCATCGGTAGCAGTGACGGTGTAAGCGCCTGCGGCCAAGCCGGTAATGGTATCGCCGGCACCGTTGGGGGTGCCACCGCTCCATGCAAAAGTATATGGTGGGGTGCCTCCAGTTAGTGCTGCAAAAGCTTTGCCGCTATTGTTTACGCCACAACTAAGGTCTTGGTCTGTAACGTTTAATACCAAAGCTGTTGGTTGAGTTACTGTAGCTGTAGTGGTATCTGCACAGCCAAAATCATCGGTTACAATGTAGGTGTAGGTAGTGGCTGCAAGGTTGCTAGTTGGGGTGCTATTGAAAGTATAAACCCCAGTGCCTCCTATCGCATTTAGCGCAACCGAACCAGTGGCGCCTCCGTTACAAAGTGCATTGGTAGGGGTAGCTGTTAGTTGCAGGGTAGTGCAAAAAGTTGGGCTACAAACGCTGGTATGGGTACCTAAAGAGTCAAAGAAATCAGATGCATATAGTATCCACTCCAATTGCGGATCGAAGGTTGTAGGGCTGGTAGTAACCCCTTGTGTAACTGTAGGCCTGCGCACCAAAGTATGGTTAGCCGTGTAGTTGGTGCCACTGCTGCTCCAACCTGTACCCGGGTCTTGGCCTATTTTACCAAAAATATCAACTACTGTACCATTCAAGCGTTGTAAAACGATGGCATCATCACCGTTAAAGTACAACACCTCTGCAGTGTTAGTAGGGTTCATAAAGGTATCCGCTTTGGCTGCTAGAGCCGCATCGGTCGGTGGGCTGCCGGTGCGCTTGTCCAATACCAGCACTCGGGTGTCATATGGCTGGATAATACCTGAAAGCGTAGAAAAAACACCAGGAGTTGCCGAACCATTGTTATACTGCGCCAAACGATAGCCGCTCAAATCAATTGGGTTTGCGGTTGGGTTGTAAAGCTCTAAGGCTTTATTGAATCCGCTACCCTCTACGTACTCCGAAATGAAAATTTCATTGCAACCCGTTACTGGTTGCTGTACACGCTCATGCAGCTTGAAACTATTGCTGTGTATCACATCGCCTTGAGTATTACCATTGGCGTTTGATGCATTGCCAGCTACATAAAATACGACAGTATCGGTACCAGCAGCAGGCGCTTGCCATTTAAAAGTCCAAGCAGCAGTGCTATTCGCGTTCAAATGACTAACGTACTGCCTACCGCCATTGCTGTTCAATGTTGTTGTGGTAGTGCTTGGCGTTAAAGATAAAGTACCTGCTGCATTATCGTTTAAATTATCTAGTACCGTCAACTCAAATCCGTAACGCGGGGTGCTTGAACTAAGGTTGATAATCATGTCATACGTTTGCCCTGGGGTATATCCATCAGTAAACAAAGTGCTTGTTGCAGAAGTAACAGCCAAGAAACTTGAGTTGGTAACCACCGCGCTACCCGTGTGGCAACCTGCGGTGTTACAAGTGTTTTCGCTTGGGGCGCCAGTATGGCCCGTCGGCGGCACTGACCTGTTGGTATATGCCGACTGAACCGACAGCAGCAAGACAATAAATACAATGGAGAGTAAAAAATTTTGTTTCATAAAAGGTCAGTTGGTTGTTTCATTGTTGCCGTTACTGGCTATTAGTTCAAATGTTTATTTTTATAATGTGTAGCTGGCTTTTTGCCAATCTATTTATAATTAAGTCACAAAAATAAACTTAATAGTATTAAGCCAAAATGAAGAAATGGGTAAATGAGATAATAATTTACACACGCACGGAACCCGTGTGCCACAAGCTAGCAATGCGCTTTTGGTATTGGCCTAGGCAACTTGCGCCTGTTGCCGCTATTTAATGCGCACTAAGGTAATTTTGGCCAAGGGAGCCACCACCCCATTATTGGCTAGCGGAACAGTAGTAATAACCGACACAGGCTGGGCCGGGTTGGCAGGTATAGCATCGCCGGTAAAAGTTTGCGACAAGTCAATGCCCGCATCGTAGGCATCGGGGTATATTACCACGCTGTCCATCCACTCGCCATTGGGTTTTAGGTTTACTTTGTAAGCGCTTATAAACCAATCGGGGCTAGGGCTAATGTGTGCAATAAGGGTTAGGTAGGTGTTTACATCGTTGAAACCGAGAAAAACAGTACTCGTTTCAAAAAAAGTCAATCTATCGCCTAACGACCGGTCAAGCGCTAAGTCGCCCCCACGCTGCTCGTCCACTTCTTGTTCCAATTTTACCATTACCCCTGATTCGGCCATCTGTCTGATGCCATCGGTGGCCGGAAACAAGAGATTGAACAAGTTGGTCGTTTCGCGATGGCTTACGGCCAAAAATGGATCGAGCCTCGCATATGCAGGGTAATCAGTCGGGTGCGAATCGACCCCCCAAATATTCTGCACGCTGACATAATACTGCACCGGGTACTCTGGCTGCTGCTTGGTGCAGGCACTGCCCATAAGGGCTATGCAAAGTGCTATATATGTGAGCTGCTTCATGGTACAATTATAACTCAATTTGCCGAGCCTTATTTTGTACGAGGTCCCAAAATTGCTCTTTCATCTCTAATGGAAGAAAGCTTTTGGCTATAAATGGTTGCCACAAAGGTATAGATGTTGCAAACTTGCTGAAGATATTCTCTATTGCTTTGGCTGGTATCCCTGCCCGCTGCATAGCCACAAGAAAATCACCCCGTTTTATTTTCCTTTTCTTACCATTCAAATTCAACGCCAACTCCTCTTTATCATTGGGCACTACCAAAGCCGTTGCAACCATATCGTATGCAGGGCATAGCAAATAGCTGTTAGACGCTTTCTTCAACAACGAAAAATTCTTGAGATGCATATCGGCATTGCCCGTTAAAAAAGAGAATAAAACTTGTTCATAAAATTCAATTACGTCCAAGCCTGGGTTATCAGCATAACTATTTATTGCTTTTGCTATTTGTTCATACGAGCCCCTGTATTTATCCTCAGTCAGCTTATCGGTTATTTGGCACATGTCCTCCATGTGTAGTTTTTTGCCGTTTACCCTATCCACCCGTTTAGTTATGTAAGCCAAACTTTGGCCTAACCGTATCAAACCATGAGGCACTGTTTTTATATCGCTCAATTCGGCCAAATGCATGGTAAGGTCTTCCAATTCGGGTAACGAAGGGTAATGGTCAGATGGGGGCTTAAGAATAAACTGACCCCATAAACCGACAATTGTAAATCGCTTAGGCGCTTGTTTGTTTTCACCTGAAACTATATCCAAAGAGAGTTTTGCTTGAACACCCGTTAGTGCAAACTGGCTGCGCACCACTTCAACCGCAAGTTCTTGTATTTGCGCTTCGCTGTATGGCAAAACCGGCGGCACGGCTACACCAAATAGTTTCTTGCTGCAAGCAGGGTGATAATCTAGCGCTGCACCATCGAGCAATTGATAACAATAAAAACATTGATTACTCATCTTCGGCCGCCTCCTCGGCAAAAACACTAACGGCACCTATACAATCGTGGCAGCACTGCAGTAGCAGGCCCATCCGGTCTCGTGGGTTAATCTTCCAATTTCTGGTTACAATATCCAATAACCATCCTTCGGGTATCAATCCATCAAAAAATGGAAATAGGTACCGATTGGTATAGGGCTTTTCCTGCAATGGTAAAGTAAGGCTAACTGGCTCAGCATGCTTAAGCAATAGGTATTTTGCCAAGTACTGAAACTCATACCCATCTTCTGTTTCCAGCAGCCTGCCAGCTTCAACATCGTGCATGTAAACTTTAGCTGCTCTCATTCTGGTACGTTTCTATTGATGGGTACTGGTCCCAACTCTTGGCCAAACAACTGCAATACTTGATTCACTTTATCCATTCGCAAAGTGCTTTTACCCTGCTCTAGTTCCCGCAAAAAGCGCAAACCAACACCCGCTTTCAAAGCAAGTTTCTCTTGGGTTAAATTTAGCTCCGCCCTTTTTATCTTAATATAGTTTCCTATTCCATCCATACCTATACCCGTTTGGGTATAAAAATAACAATTTAATCAACAATAATCCCTATCGGGTATAAATTATATTCAATAACGTAAAATAGTCCCTTTAGGGTATAAAGTAAGTGCAAAAAAACAAAATAGCCCCGATAGGGTATAGACGGCTCTCAATTTAAGAATCTTTAACCTTTGCCTGAACCTCCCAAATTTCCTACTCTCGTTCACATTCTTATCTTTGCCCTGTGAATTGCCTGAAGCAAATATGGATTTTGGTGCTGTTATGCGTATCGCTAACAGCCTTTGCCCAGCAGAAAGAAGCTGAGCAATTGAACGATTTGTACATAGATGGCAGCTACGAAAAGTGCATTAAAAAGGCCCAGAAATACACCGAAACTTACCCCAAAAAGTACCAGTTCCCGTTGTATGTTGCTGCCTGTTATTGGCAACTATACAAAACCGACAAAGCAACTAGCAATTTAATGAATGCACTTGCGCAGCTTAAAGCGGCACATGACCTTTATGGTAAAAAAATAGGCAAGTTTGCAGCCGAACAGAAACAAATACACGTTGCTGCCATACAAATTGGCCCCGGGTTGTTGAGGGCAGGGGATAATGATGGCGCCAAAGCACTTTACGGCTACTTGGCTGCCGTATACAAAGATACTACCGAAGAGTATACTTGGCTTTACCCTTCCTCTAAAAACACGACCAAAATTACCATTGCCGGTGCCAACGTGCTGGTAAATGAAGCCCCTACCCTCGACCCCGACCGTAGTGCCAACTCATCGTTGGTTGATAAGCTAATACTCTACAGCACCAATTTTCTAGGCTTACCTTATCGGTACGCGGGCTGCGAGCCTTCTACTGGGTTCGACTGCTCAGGATTTGTGAGCTATTTGTATAAAATGCTGAATATTAAATTACCACATAGCTCGCAAGAGCTTTCATATGTAGGTTCGCCAGTGCCATTGGCTATGGTTAAGCCCGGCGATTTATTGTTTTATGGCACCCGTAAAGGTAGCTCCTACCGCACACAGCATGTGGCTATGGTATATAGCAACACCAACGGAAAGCTGGCATTTATACACTCCTCTACGTCGCAAGGGGTGGTTATTGACGATCCAGAATCGGCAAGCTGGGATTATTGGGAAAAGCGCTTTCTTTTTGCCAAACGCGTGCTTTAATTAGCCTACCCAAGCCGTAAATTCTATTTCTACCAACAGCTTAGGGTCAATTAAAGCCTTTACTTCTACCATAGTAGCGGCTGGTTTAATCTCTTTGAAAAACTCGCCATGCGCTTTGCCTATCTGCTCCCATTGAGCAATATCGGTAACAAACATGCGTGTGCGCACCACACTATGCAGGCCAGTGCCTAATTGCGCCAATGCCTCCGCCGCTTTCTGAATAATAAACTGGGTCTGGGCATACGCATCCCCCTCGCCAACTACATTGCCTTCGGCATCAATGGCCGTGGTACCGCTAATTTCAATCAAAGGCCCGGTTTTTACGGCTCGCGAGTAGCCAACTATGTTTTCCCATGGGGCACCGCTGCCAATATTGGTTCTATCAGTCATTGCAAAAAGAAGTTTACTTGTTTAACGCGAATGTTGGTAATTTAGCCCCCAAAGGTTGCCGATGATAAAGTAACCGCTAATTGATGAAAACCGCAAAGTGAGCATATGAAAAGAGCACGCATAACCGGTGTAGGGCACTATTTGCCAGAGCAAATTGTTACCAACGAGGAACTTACCACCTATATGGATACCTCTTCGGAGTGGATTGTGGAGCGCACGGGCATCAAAGAAAGGCGCTTTTTTAAGGAAGGAGACGACACGGTATCGAAAATGGGTACACGAGCTGCCGAAATTGCCTTGAAAAATGCTGGCATCACCGCCCAAGATATCGACCTGATTATATTTGCCACCCTTAGCCCCGATTACAACTTCCCGGGTTGTGGCGTGCTCATGCAGCGCCAATTGGGTATCAAAAACATACCTGCTATTGATATTAGGCAGCAGTGCTCGGGCTTTATCTATGGCCTATCGGTAGCTGATGCTTATATACGCTCGGGTATGTACAAAAATGTGTTATTAGCCTGCGGCGAAATACAGAGCAATGTGATGGAGCTGAGCGACCGTGGTCGCAATATGGCCGTAATATTTGGCGACGGCGCTGCGGCAGTAGTAATACAAGCAACCAACGATGCCAGCAAGGGCATTCTTTCTACACACATACACAGCGATGGGGAATTTGCCGAAGAATTGATGCTGCAACACCCAGGCAGCAACCGAAAAGAGCGCATAACTACCGAAATGCTGACGAATGGCGACTTACTGCCACACATGAACGGTAAACTAGTATTTAAGCACGCCATTGTGCGCTTTCCGGAAGTGATACACGAGGCTCTAAACCACAACGGCCTTACCCTTGCCGACTTAGACTTACTGATACCGCACCAAGCCAACCTGCGCATAGCCGAATACGTGCAAAACGACCTTGGCCTTACCAACGACCAAGTGTTTAACAACATACACAAATACGGCAACACCACCGCCGCCAGCATACCGTTAGCCTTTAGCGAAGCGCTACAAGCAGGCCGCATTAAAGATGGCGACCTAGTTTGCGTTGCTGCCTTCGGTAGCGGCTTTACCTGGGGTTCGGCTTTGATTAGGTGGTAACTACTCAATAAAACACCGCCACCTCATCCAAACCTTTGCGCTTAATGTCGGGTACTTGGGCGTTGGGGGCGGGGTAGCCAACGGGTATTAAAAGAAACGGCTTTTCGTTGGCGGGGCGTTGCAAAATGTCGCATAAAAAATTCATGGGGCTGGGCGTATGCGTAAGCGCCACCAAACCCACTTGATGTATAGCGGTAAGCAAAAAGCCACAGGCTATGCCCACCGATTCTTGCACATAGTAGTTGTTGCGTTTGCCCTCTTCGTTAAGGTCATAGCTTTTGCGGAAGACTATAATGAGCCACGGGACAACCTCTAAGAAAGGCTTATTGGCATCGGTACCAAATTGTGCCAAATCCTGCAGCCATTCGTCGCTCATGCGGCCAGCATAGTTGCGGCGCTCCTCCTCTTCGGCAGCTTCGCGTATTTTACGTTTCATCTCCGCATCGCCCACTACACAAAACGTCCACGGCTGCTTATGCGCCCCAGATGGTGCCGATGAAGCGGCTAAAATCAGTTGCTCTATCACTGCTTTAGCCACGGGTGTATCGGCAAACTCGCGCACAGTGCGCCGGGTATCCAATTGCTGATAGTATTGTTGCGCCCGCTCCAGCATTTCGGCAGGGGCATAAGTGGAGCGAACGTAGGGTATGTGGTTGGCTAATGACATGGCAACTGGCAATATTGGTATGTTATGAAATTAGCGAAAAACGGCAAATGTAGGTCAATAATAGGCAATTGTAACTGTTAAATAACACGATAAATAGCAGTTAAGAAACCTCCAGAGAAAACTACCTTTAGCTTTATTACGTTTTATCCCTTGACAGAAATAGCAAAAACGAAGTATCTTCAAGTTATGACGATTAAAGACTTTAAAAAACAAATTGCCCCATACAGCGTAGATGAACTGCATCTATTTGAACTAGCCATATACCAAGAGCTAGAAAGGCGCGGAGTGGTTCCCGTATTCAAAGAGGATCCAAAGCTTATAGAAGCCATGAAAACGCTTGATGAAGGTATTGATTTGGGTACTACCCAAACGTTGACATTGAGCGAGTTTAAGAATAGAATGGCAAACCATCGCTTGTAAGAACCTCACTTCCCTTTACCCTGCACCAATATCAGCACCGTGTAAATCAGTATTTTGAAATCGAGGGCGAGTGACATGTTTTCTACATACAGTATGTCGTATTTCATGCGCTCTACCATTTGGTCCACGTTCTCGGCGTAGCCAAATTTTACCATGCCCCAAGAGGTAATGCCAGGTTTGGCTTTTTGTAGGTGCTTGTAGGCTGGAGCAATGGGCAATATCTGATCGATGAAGAACTGGCGCTCGGGGCGCGGGCCAACTAGCGACATATCGCCTTTCAATACGTTCCAAAACTGCGGCAACTCGTCTAATCGGTATTTCCGCATTACTTTGCCCCAACGGGTTATGCGTGGGTCGTCGTCCGACGAAAGCGCGGGCCCCTGCTGTTCAGCATCGATAAACATGGAGCGGAACTTGAAAATATAGAATGGGCGCCCGTACAGCCCTACGCGCTCTTGATTATAAAATACCGGCCCATGCGAGCTACGTTTTACCATAACAGCCACCAACGCTAGCAAGGGCCATATAGCCAACAGCACCAAACCCGATACTAATATATCCATGCCCCGCTTTAGTACTCGCTGCCACACTGGCATCAGTTGCGGATTGATTTCGATGAGGATGGCACCAATTACGTGGCTCATGCGCACCGAACCAGAGAGAATCTCCGTCATACCCGGGGTTATTTTTATCACCACCTGGTGGTTTACCAAGGCATCCAGTATCTTGTTCACCTTCTTGCGGTCTTCCGATTCAATGGCGATAATTACCTCATCCACTTGCCTGCCTGCCATTATGGTTTGCAGTTGCTGCCAGCTACCCAATTGGGGCAAGGTTTGGGCGAGTTCGGTGGGGTGGTTGCCGTTGGTTTCTACATAGCCCAATAGGTTGTAGCCCAATGGCTTTTTGCTCTTGTTTATTTCTTGGTACAGCTGCCAAGCGCGCTCGCCACTGCCAATCAATATGGTATTGTAAGCCACACGGCCAGTGTTTATCATGGTTTTGGCATACGCTAAAATAACCTGCCGCCCCACCACCGTAAAGGTAAAGTGCAGCAACAGCAACATGCCCAAGGTGCGGTAGTAGTTTTTAAAGTCGTTGGAGATATTGTCGTCGAGCAACAACACAAAAAACAGCACCACGGTGCCAACCAAGCTCACCAGCGTAGTATCGTATATATCGCTCAATCGGCTTTTGCGGTAAATATCGGTATAGGCACCGGCCATAAAGTGCAGCGCCATCCAAAACGCGGTAACGCCTATTACCCCTGGCAAAAAATTATCATCAAATAGTTCATCAATGCTCACCTCCCACGTGTAGCCATCAAAGGCAAGCTTGCGGTACATAAACAAGCCCGCCCAAGAGGTAGCTGCGGCAATCAAATCGGCCAGAGCATATAAGAGAATACCTATACGGGTACGCGCCCTCATTCGTCGAGCAGAATTTTTACGTTATCAATATAATTATTGATGTCGTCGGTGGTGCTTTGATCATTTACTTCCAGAAAAAATTGGAACTCGTAGGCCAGTGTATTATTAATTTCGGGCGTGAAGTTGAGGTATATTTTGTTCCAATCGTCTTGCGGCGCGATAAACACCTTACTTATCACAAAGGTACCCTGCGTATTGCTACTGCCTATGATACCCGCCTTCATCACGTGCGTAGATTTGTAATCGAGCTCAACGAAAACGATAACCCCATCGTCTTGGTTTACCTGAAACTTGGTATTGGTTACCATCCTTACATATCGCGTGGTGTCTACCAATATACGCCCACTGTTATTGCCTTCAAAAACACTACCAGCATCGGTTACCCGCTCTACGTTGCTAAACTCATTGCCGTTCTCAAAATCCTCGCTCAACAAAAACTGAGTGGCTGCGCGGTAGGTCACGTATGGGGTTATGGTATCCGTTTGGCCAGCCACCAAATCAACAAACATGATAGTATCGGTGTAAAACGGGTACTGCACGCGCGTAGTGCTGATACCATTGGCCAATATACCCGGCGAAAATGTTAGCTTGGTAGTGCCCGTTTTTAGCACCGGAACGGTAACAGGCAGCGGGTACACCCCTAGTATCTCATCGTCGGCATACAGCCACACATCGGTAATTTTTTGCGAAGTGGTGCCTTGCAGCGGGTCGGTTACCAGCACCGACATGGCCGGTATATGCACGTAACTTGGCACTTCTTCGGTGCCGGGCTTGCACGAAGCCACCAACAAAAGCAAGAACAAATATGGCAGGTATGATTTCAAACTAAACACTTAATGCTTTACCAATCAATTTATTGTACTATGCCCAAAGAATTTTTCTCAATCTTGCGCATCACTTGCAGGGCCACATCCAGCGCGTTATAGCCATCGGTAAGGGTTACAGGTGGCTCGGTATCGTTCACTATGGCATCCCTAAACAGTTCCAGCTCCATTTTTATGGCGTTCACCTCTCCTACGGCCGGTTCTTCATAGCGAATATACTTGGTTTCGCCCGCATTTCCCGTTTCCAATTCCAACGCTGGGCTTTCATCGGTAGGGGGTTCGTCGCTTAGCGAGAATATCTCCGTTTTCTTCTCTAGTAAATCAATGCTCAAATAATTATTCGGCTGAAAGAGTCTGATTTTGCGCATCTGTTTCATACTGATGCGGCTGGCGGTAATGTTGGCCACACATCCGTTGTCAAACTCAATGCGAGCATTGGCAATATCGGGGTTGCGGCTAAGCACTGCTACGCCACTGGCACTAATACGTTTCACATTGGCTTTTACCATGCTCAGTATAATGTCAATGTCGTGAATCATCAGGTCTAGAATAACAGACACATCGGTACCCCGTGGGTTAAACTGCGCCAAACGGTGGGCCTCAATAAACATCGGGTTCACGGTTCGGTCCTTTACGGCAAGGTAAGCTGGGTTAAAGCGCTCTACATGGCCCACCATCACTTTTACATCAGCTTCGTTGGCTAGGTTTATCAAGTTGCGCGCCTCTTCGGCAGTGGCGGTTACAGGCTTTTCGATAAACACGTGCTTACTGCGTTTGATGGCTTTAACAGCGCTCTCAAAATGTGCCAGGGTCGGGGTTACTACATCAACCACATCCACTGCATCTATTAAGTCTTCGGCGGTGGCAAAGCGGGTTACGCCAAGCTCGGTAATGGCCTTGTTGGCATTGGTATCGTCGGGGTCGTAAAACCCAACCAGCTCGTACCCTTCAATACCCTTCAATAGTTTCAGGTGAATGCGGCCCAAATGCCCTGCCCCTAAAACGCCTATTTTCAACATAATCTGTTTGGTTCTATTCCTTTCGAAATTACATATACCCAAGGGTTATTGCACGGTTTGCGGGTATTGTCTTATAGACGTAAGAATGTTGAAAAAGGTGGTCATTGGTTGATTGGTTAATCGGATATTGGTTAATAGGTTGATTAGCGATGGAACTTTGATTTTAATTGGTACCTGTGCCAAAATATAGAAGTTAGTTTTTTCACAAAAACCAATTAATCAATCAACTAATCAACAATCCACTATCTTTGCAGTATGTCTACTAACAATGAAGCAGAGGACTTTGATATAGCCGAAGCCCACCAGCATTTTGCTATGGAATTGTACAACTTGGTGTGGGATATGCTGGACCGCCCCGAACGTGACCGCTTGCAAGACGAATTGATGATACATGCCGCCCACGCTGCAGCTTTCCACTGGTCGCAGGTAGGCGAACCAGAGCAATTGCAGCGCAGCGAATGGCAGCTGAGCCGGGTGTACACCAATGTTGGCGATAAGGCACAAGCCTTGCACTATGCCCGCCGCTGCTTTGAGGTAACCCAAGAGCAGCGCCTTGGCGACTTTGACCTGGCTTTTGCACTGGAGGCCATGGCGCGTGCCAATGCCATGAACGGTAACAAGATTGATTTTGAACAGTACTATGTGCTGGCCCTTAAAGCTGCAGACCAAATTAGTGAAACCAACGATAAGGATCTTTTTTTAGCGGAACTGAACAGCGACCCTTGGTTTGGCATGAAATAGTTTCCGTAACCAACTTAACCGAACCTTAGCCCAGCACGCCCGAAGTGAAGATTATCCTGTTCAATTTGGTTATTATCATAGTGCTGGAGTATCTGGTACTATTGCTTTTTTTTAGGAAGGAGTATTGGCCAAGTCTGCAATTTTCGGCACTGATGAACGCCATTACCTTATCATTGGGCCTGTTGTTGTTTAACAAGGTTGGTATGAACGGTTGGGCAGTTTTTGGCCTTACCATTGCTATCGAGGCGGTGGGTATTTACTTTTTCTGGATCATAAAACCCGCCAAAGCGCTGGCTATTAGTGCCATTGCCAATGCCGTATCCAGTGCCTTTTTCCCGATCATGATTTGGCTGGGGGTTAATTTGTACCCGTTTTAAAACTTCCCATTAAACTCTTTGGCCCACTTACTATCCACCCGCACAAATGCCGCTGGTTGTCCGTAAGGCACTGCCACTTCGTGCCACTGGCCGCCGGTATGTTTGGTTTTAAAGAAAAAATGCTCCCATTCGCCAGCGGGTAGGTAAACTTTTACTTTAAACTCCTTTTTGGCTGTTATGGGCGCTACCAAAATATCCTCACCAAGCATAAATTGGTATGGAGCGTTCCATATCTCGGGGTCGTTGGGGTAATGTAGGTATAAATGCCGCACTACAGGGTATCCCTTTTCGGTAGCCTCATTGTTCAGGAATTGGAAATAGGGCTTCAGCGATTGGTGTATGCGGCCATATTGCGCAAACATACGCTGCGTGGTAGTATCATCATAAAACTGCACATTCTCTTTGGGGCGCAACCCTTCATGAGTGCGAAACACAGGCGTAAAAATGGCCCACTCGTTCCAGCGGCAAAACAAATCCCAATCGCGGCGCGATTTATAGAACGGTGTATTTACGGTAGTATACCCACCCGCATCACTATGGTTAAGGCTAATACCGCTTAACCCTGACGATAGCAAAGCCGTAATAGCCGAGCGCATACCATCATTGGGGCCATAAGTATGCAATTGGTCGCCTGCCCAAAACATAGTGCTGTACTTAGCCGAGCCCGTAAAGCCTGCACGATTAAAAAACACCACTTCTCCTTCTTTGCCGGCTTCCTTAATGGCTTCGCGATTCAACCTTGCCCACTCCACCGGGTAGCGGTTATGGAAAGCAGGGGCAGCCTCACCACTGTATATTTTGGCATCCCACGGCAGCCATTCGCAGAAATCGGCCATCCAGCCGCTAAAGCCATTGCCAATCAGGTTGGTTTTGATGATGCCTTTTAACCATTCAAAAGCAGCAGGGTTACTCAAATCCACCAAATAAGCATCGAAACCACCAGCGGGCATGAGGTATGGTTCGCCTTCTTGGGTTTTTACTAAATAACCTTTGGCAATAGCGGTATCCGTCATGGCGGTGCCCGGCACCATAAACGAGTTGATGTAGCCCAGCGTTTTGATGTTCATGCCCGCCAAATCGCCAGTAAACTCCTTCATATTGCCGTAGCGCACGGTGTCAGGTATCCAGTTCCACCAAAGGCGGTCGCCGTATTTAGTCGGTCGGCGCCCTACCCAGTCTTGTATCCACACCGCCGTTACAGGGTTACCCGCTTTAATGGCTCCACGCGTGGCTTCCATTACCTTTTCATCGCCACCTTGCAAGCCGAGGATAGTGCCCAGCGCCCAATCGGGTAGTTTGGGCATGCGGCCAGTGTGGGCGGTATATTTTTCAAGCAAATCCAGTGGCTTAGGCTCTTGCCAAATGAGCAGGCTTAGCGTGTCGCTCCAAACCTCCAAGGTTATCTTATCGGCTGTTCTAAAATCGAACTCTTGAAACTCGGTGTTCTGGCAAAGAATGCCCCGCCCATCGTTAGTCATTAGCCAAGGTATGGGGGCATAGGTGGTATAGTGGTTGCCTTTTACACCAGCCAAACCCGTAAAGAAACTGATGCCCTTATCGCCACGACCAAGGCCTTGCTCTTCCACCCAAACGGGCACTTTATGACCCTTCAAATCCACATACGAAAACTGCTCGCCCATACCCAATATGCGCTCTTGGGTGTGGGATTGGAAGGTAAGGGTGATGAGGGTGTTGCTAACATTATAACGAGTATTCAGCCGAATGGCAATGGCTTTGTCGGGACCAGCATAAACACTCATTTCCCAGAAAATCGGCGCTATATGATCAACTTTAGGGTTGAAATTAGTTAAAAATAGGGTGTCTTTTTGATATGCAACAAAAGGCATCTCACTGGTCTTATCAACCATTATTGATTTACCCTTAAACTTAAAACTCCCCATCTTAAACTCCACCTTTTCTTTACCACTGCCAATGGTGAGAAAGGTTTCACCCAACGGGAAACTAATAGCAGGCTTGGTGCTGTCTTGGTAGTATATGTGCAGCGCCGTTTCCGTTTGCTGGTAGCGGATGGCTTGAGCGTGGGAGAGGCTACCAAAAATGGTGGAGATAAGAATTATTAGAGTTAGCCTTATCATTTGTTTACCTTTTCGGTATAGTATTTTTGAAACCAGTATGGAACAATTTTGGGATTAAATTCATCCCAACGTTTCTCTCCATCAACTTGCTTGAAATGGGCAAACATAAGAGGATGCTCTCCCGAATTATCAAAAATGTAAGCTTGGTATGCCAATTGCGCGGCATCATAAAGCTGATCAAGCGATCTATAATAACGGCTTTCTATTTTATCTTCTGGTACATCATGCCCGTTTTTCAATACCCTAAACTTCACTCGTTGCTTATTTAGCTCTGGAGTTCTAGTAGAAACGAAATACAGGTAAACCTTATACCCAGCTTTATTTGCCTCCCGTATAATATCCAGTTTGCTGGAATGCGAAAAGACCGTTTCAAATGAGAACTTCTTTTTCTCTTGCAATAACTTTTTCCTTACGTAATGGGCAATTACCTTTGCCAATCGCTCGTCGGCACCCTTTTCTACCAATACAAGCCGCTGGCCTTCTATGTTAAAATCTTGATTGAAAACCTCCTTGGGGTAATTCTCGTTTATGAGTCCGGAGTCAAAAGCGATTTCTTTAAACTCAATTTCAGTGGCAAGGATTTTATATTGAGCAAAGCTAAACTTGCCTTTTCGCAAATCCGAAGCAATATCATCCGCATTAATATAAATGCCGAAGTCTAACTTTTTCTCTCCAAACGAATATTCACGAACTGACTTTATAATGGTGCTTTTCCCAGAACCATTTGGTCCTGCAAATACGCGCATCCTCAGTTCCTCAGACATTAGTCTACAACGATTTGATCAAGAGAAGGGCCTTCATCTACCTTTGATATTTGGGTTTTGTTACCTTCTTTATCAATTTGCACAACCCATCCATCCTCAACGCGAGTAATGTAGCCCATCAACTCCATTTCTTGCTCAGCCAATCCTTTGGTACCTTTTTTCACAGCCCTCACCAATACCCTTTTGGTTAAGTATGCCGTTTCAGGTTTCTTCCTTTCTGTCTTTTTTTTAATCTTCTCTGCCATAAGGTTAAAGATAAATAATCGTTCGCAATAGCGCAATCTTATCACGCTGTGAGAGTTTGGCAAGTTTCACATCTCTCATTTCATATCTCATATCTGATTACAACACTTTCGTCTTGCCCATACCAAACCGCAATAAACCCAGCGCCACCACTGCCGTTACTAGCCAGATGGCGGCTAAAGAGTATTCGCCGAAGATACACTTACCCACCCCAAATAGCATGGCATACGTAAACGTAATGCCCGAAAACCAACACAATGCCAAATAACCGGGCTTAAAACCTTCAGGCTGCGTAGCGCTAATGGGCGCCCACCAACCACCGGGCTGTACTTTGTTGTAGAACGAAGTAAGCGTTTGTTTTTCGGTTGGCTTGGTGATAAACGTAACCAATAACCACGATACTGTTGTAAAGCCTACGGTAAGGAAAAAGCTATTCGGAAACTCCCAGCCGAGGTAAAATTTGCTGATGGCATAGCCAATAAACGGCGCTACGGTAGCCGCTATCTCGCTCCAAGCATTGATGCGCCACCAGTACCAACGCAGTATCAATACTAAACCAAGGCCTGCACCGCACTCCATGATAAACTTCCAAGTATCTTCAATGCTGGTTATCATGGGGGTAACGGCAATGCCTAACAAACACAAGAAAACTGTAGCCAAGCGCGAAGCGGTAATCAATTCTTTATCGGTGCTGTTTTTGGCGCTAAAGCGTTTGTAAACATCATTTACCAAATAACCAGCACCCCAATTAAGTTGCGTGGATATCGTACTAAGGTAAGCCGCCAAAAACGCCACCACCAAAAGGCCCTTCAAACCCGCGGGCAGAAAGTCGTTCATGGCATATATATAGCCCATACCAGGGTTTTCTAAGCCCGGGTACAATACTATCGTGCATAGCGCTACCAATATCCAAGGCCACGGGCGCAAGGCATAGTGACATACTTGAAACAACAAGGTGGCATACACAGCCTGATTTTCGTCTTTAGCACTCATCATGCGCTGGGCCACGTAGCCGCCGCCGCCCGGCTCGGCACCGGGGTACCAGCTGCTCCACCACTGCACACCGATAAAGGCCAAAAATGCCCCGACCGTTATAGTAAGCGTGCTGCCCACATCGGCAGCACTGTTGCCAATAGAAGGGAAAAACTCAAATGCCCACGGCTTATCGGCTAGTTTTTCTTGCAAACCACTAATACCGCCAATTACTTCGGAAGTTACCACAACATAAGCTAGCACCGTTGTGCCTATCATAGCAATGGTAAACTGCACCACATCTGTTACTGCTACACCCCATAGGCCCGAAATAGTGGTATAAATAACCGCCACAGCCATAGCAAACGCCACATACCAAATAACCTGCTCTTGAGGAATACCGAACATACCTACTAAAATGCTCGCTAAAGCTACGTTTACCCAACCGATTACGAGCACATTCATAAACAAACCGAGATATATGGCACGTAGTCCGCGCAAAAAAGCCGCTTCAGTACCGCTATAACGTAGCTCAATGAGTTCTACTTCCGTAATTACACCCGAGCGACGCCAAAGCCTAGCAAAAAAGAAGGTAGTGAGCATGCCGCCTGCCAACATGTTCCACCAAAGCCAGTTGCCACTGATGCCATTTTTGACTACTAAACCCGTAACAGCCAATGGTGTGTCGGCAGCAAAGGTGGTAGCCACCATACTAATGCCAGCAATGTGCCAAGGCAAATTGCGCCCTCCGAGGAAGAAATCGGATAGATTGCCCGAGGCGCGCTTGCGATAATACAAGCCAATAGCCATTGATAGGGCCAGAAAAGCGATGATGATAATCCAATCGAGGGTAGCGAGCATAGTGGGAGTTGTTTGGCTAATGGCCTAAAAATAACGCATTAATTTTATCATCTTTAAGCAGATATTAACAAGCCCATTAGGAATTGACAACTATGAGCACCACTGCCACCACCGATTACCCTCGGCTTGCCGCCAAACTGGCCATTGTAGCTGCCTTTTTGGGTACCGTGGCCGATTTGCTTTTGCTATACAGCCCAACGGGCGGCTACGAAGTAGGCGACTACCAATTTTTGCAAGGCATTAGCGCCAACCGCATAATGATTGGCCACTACCTTGGTATCTTTTTTATTCCTTTGGAGATGTTAGGGCTGTTTCAGGTGTACCGTTGCCTGAAACCCGCCGGTGGCTGGATGCCTTGGGCTGTGGTCATCGGGGCGCTGTTTATTGGCTATCCGGGTATTGCTTATCATGGTATGGTGGCCTTTATCCATCAAATGATACAGCAAGGTACAATGGATGCCGCGGCACTAGAGCGCGTGCGACTTCTTTCAGAGCCAGTTGGTGCTGCCTTGGCCGTGGGTGGTGGCATAGTTGCTGGCATCATGGTATACCTCATCCTCAAAAAAGAAACCTTATACCCAAAATGGATGGTGTGGTGTAACCCAGGTGCGTTTTATGTACTGTTTGCGGTTTGCTATTTGGTAATTCCTGTAGTAGGCAATGTGCTGATACCAGCAGGATTTAACTTGGCTTTTTTATTGTTTTTTTGTTGTTCGTTGGTGGCGGAGAAGAAGGCTACGGCCTAGATTGCTTGTATCGTCCTCGCTTCCAGCGAGGATGCTCTAACGTTGAGCTTTCAGCTCATTTTCGTATTGCGTATGTGTTATGTAGCGAGCAGAATGCTCGCGGTTAGTTAATCCTCGTTGGAAACGAGGACTGGTTCAACTAACAAAAAACTATAATTTCCCCACCGCCATCTCAGCCAACGTTAAGCCAATAGACAACGACGACGTAGCAGCTGGCGAAGGGGCATTGAGCAGGTGGATAGCATTTTCTTGCTCTACGATATAGAAATCATCCAACAATTTTCCATCTCTGCTGCACGCTTGGGCGCGCACGCCGGCACCACCTGGCAACAGGTCATCGGCTTGTATTTCGGGTACGAGTTTTTGAAGGGCTTTAGTAAATGCAGCCTTATTCCACGAACGGTACATTTCGCCCATGCCCGTGCGCCAATAGCGCTTCACAATGCTATGCATCCCCGGCCAGCGAAGGGTTTCTATAAACTCATTGGTTTGAAAGGAAGTGCGAGTATAACCTTCGCGCTTAAATGCCAATACGGCATTCGGACCAGCCTCTAGCCCTCCGCCCGCCATGCGCGTAAAATGCACCCCAAGGAAAGGAAAAGCAGGGTCGGGCACAGGATACACCAAGTCTTTTACCAAATACTCCTTCTCAGGCTTCACCAACCAATACTCCCCACGGAAAGGGATAATCTGCACATCGAGCTTCAAACCTGCCATGGCGGCAATTTTATCGCTGTACAGGCCTGCACAATTGATGAGTAAATCGGTGGTAAATTGTTGGTTTGTACTCGTTACTACTATTTGGTTGGATATCTTTTGAATGCCAGTAACAGCCTCGCCCGTGAGCACTTTGCCGCCCATGCCCTCAATGGATTGCTGCAGCTTTTGGGCGACTAGTTTATAATCAACAATACCCGTTTGTGGTACATATATGCCCGCTAAGCCATTTACATGCGGCTCGCGCTGATGGATGGCTGCTTTGTTAAGCCATTGAAGCCCTTCTAGGCCGTTTTGCTGGCCGCGCTCATACAAGGCTTGCAACCGGGGCAATTCATCTTCGGTGGTGGCTACAATTATTTTGCCGCAAAGCTCGTAAGGTACGCGATGCTCTTTGCAAAAATCGATAAGCTGATGGTAGCCCCTAATGCAGTTTTGCGCCTTTAAGCTACCGGGGGTGTAGTATATACCCGAATGGATAACACCGCTGTTTTGACCCGTTTGGTGCTGGGCTACTTGTTGCTCCTTTTCCAGCACCGTTACTTGTAGCTCTGGGTTCAAGCGCAGCAGTTGGTATGCCGTTGCCAACCCCGTAATGCCACCGCCTATGATGGTGATGGTAGGCATGTTATTGGGCCAAAGCGGTTGGGCCGTTGGTGTGCTTCTTGTAAGCATCCAGTCCGCAACGCAAATAAGTTTCGTAACGCTCTGCCGAGGCAGTACCTAAAGCGTTTGACAATAGCTGCTCATCGGCACTTACCAATACATACCAAGGTTGAGCGTTGGCCTTAAAGTACTTAATCTGCATGTCGCTCCACAAATTGCCCACGGTTCTGATTTTCTTACCCGTAGCATCTGATACATATTGCTCATCTGCCGACAATTTAATATCCTCATCAACATACAACGACACTACTACGTACTCTTCTTCCATTAGCTTACGCACTGCCGGCTCTACCCAAACGGTCTCTTCCATTTTACGGCAGTTTACGCAGGCCCAGCCCGTAAAATCGAGCAAGAGCGGTTTACCTTCTGCCGCGGCTTTGGCCTTAGCTGCTTCGTAATCGTTAAAGATGGTTTCAACATGACCTTCATTATGGTCAATATAACTATAAAACATCGGTGGCGGGAAACCGCTCAATAGTTTCAAGTTAGTGCCCCAAAGGCCTGGTATAAGGTATAGGGTGAAAGCCAAAAATGCTAAACCGCTTACTTTGCGACCCATGCTCACCTTTTCGGGCCTTGGCTCGTGGGGCATCGGTATGAGGCCAAAAAGATACAAAACCAGAGCAATACCCAGCAAAATCCACAACAAAAGGAACAACTCCCGCTTTACCAAACCCAGTTGCAACACTAAATCAACGTTGCTCAAAAACTTGATGGCAAAAGCTATCTCTACAAAACCTAACACGTGCTTAACGGTAGCCAACCAGCCGCCCGATTTTGGTAACTTGGCCAAGAAACCCGGGAACATGGCAAACAAAGCAAATGGAAAACCCAACGCAACTCCAAAACCAAGCATACCTGCCACCAAATTGTACTGCCCACCATCGGTGGTAGCGGCGCCTACGAGCAAACTGCCCAATATGGGGCCAGTGCAAGAAAAAGATACTACTACCAGCGTTACAGCCATGAAAAAGATACCCAAAAGCCCTCCTAAATCAGAGGCTTTATCGGCGCGGTTGGCAATAGAGGCTGGCAATGTAATTTCGAAGTAGCCAAAGAAAGAGATAGCAAACACCACAAACACCACAAAAAACACCAAATTGACCCAAGGGTTGGTAGCAAAAGCGTTGAGTATATCGGGCGGTATATCGAAAACCAAAAATGGTACACTAAACAAAAAGTAAATCAGCACAATGCTAAAGCCATAAAATAAGGCATCGAAAATGCCCTTTTTACCGCTCTTACCGCCCTTGGTAAAGAAGGTTACGGTAAGCGGTATCATCGGGAAAACACAAGGCGTAATCAAGGCTACCAAACCACCCAAAAAACCTAAAATAAAGATGGTCAACAATCCTTGGGCATCTTGGCTTTCGCCGCATTGGCTTATGGGTGCGCCAAATTTATCTGCATCAGTACCGCCGGGTACATTAGGCACTACAACGGGTATATCGGCACCCGCAATGGCTGCGGTTTTTTTACCTAGGTCGAAGGTAAAATCAATACTCTCTGGTGGCAGGCACTTCTCGTGGTTGCAGGTCATAAACTCCAGGTAGCCTTTTACTATGGCATTGGGGTCAATGGCTTTTACTTTTTGCGTAAACGTGGCACTTAGCGAGAATTTCTTTACCTGTGCTTCCCACATAGGGTCTAGCTCATCGTATATCTTCTCGCCCGTTTCGAGTGGGGCGCCATCAAAGGTAAATTTGGTTCCTGTTGAGTCTTCGTAAAAGAAACCCGTAGGCACTGGGCCAATATTCGGGTCGAGGAAAGAGCTGTACAAATACCAGCCCTTTTCAATTTTTACTTGGTATACAAGTTCAAACCCCCCATCGCTAGTTTGCTTAAGCGCTACCGTCCAATCGGTTGGGTCCTCAATATCATCGGCTTTCGATGGATTGCAGGCCACTGCTATAAACCCCAGAAACAGTATTAAAATGCGAAACAACTTCATTATTTGGCAGTTGAAGCAATTAAAAAATAGGGAGTGTATTCATAAAAATTTAGGTTACGCCATTTGCAGCACCGTAGCCTTCAACGATTCGAAAATGGCACGGCCATCAGTGTTGCCCAAAGCTTCCTCACTGGCGCGCTCAGGGTGTGGCATCATGCCAAACACGTTTCGGGTGTGGTTGGTAATGCCCGCAATATTATCGGTGGCTCCGTTAATGTTGGTACTGTCGTTTACGTTACCATCTTTATCACTGTAGCGGAAAAGCACTTGGTCGTTCTTTACAATCGCTGCCATAGTATCTGCATCGGCATAGTACCTGCCTTCGGCATGTGCAATAGGCACTTTCAGTACTTGGCCAGGGTTCAATACGCTGGTTACGGCGCTATTGGTGGTTTCGGTGCGCATATATATGTTCTGGCAGATAAACTGTTGGTTGCGGTTGCGCAATAGGGCGCCGGGCAACAAACCTGCCTCACAAAGCACCTGAAAACCGTTGCAAATACCCAATACATAGCCACCCTCGCCAGCAAACTTAATTACGGCATCCATTATCGGCGAAAAACGGGCAATGGCACCGCTGCGCAAATAATCGCCGTAAGAGAAGCCACCGGGCAACACAATGCAATCGCCAGCGCCGAAGCCTTCCAAGCTAGTTTCTTTATGGAAAATCGATTTGGTCTCGAAACCCATTACGTTTTGCAAAACATGAATAGTGTCGCGGTCGCAATTAGAGCCAGGGAAAACAACAACGCCAAATTTCATCGCTATTTATAGGTTTAGTATGCCAGGTAAATATTGAAATACCAAGATAAGCAGCAAGAATAAAGTGAAGATAATCTCCGCCGGCTTGCGCTTCTTGATATGCAACATAAAGTAACTTAGAATTATTGACAAAGGTACGTTAATAATTGTGAAATGCTTGACCGTAACGCCATCATCGAGCACGAAACTAGCGCCCAGCAACAGTAAGCACCAAGTGATGAGCAAAATGTACTTACGCACTTGTATGTTGCTCTTTAGGTAGTTGGCCTGCAAATAGTAGGCGGCAGCCAGTAACATAAGCAGCACCGCTGGGCCAATAACCTGAAACGCCAAACCGAAACCATTCGGCAATTTGGTTTGCAAGGCAACGCTACCAAAGTGCTCGCCTAAAAAGTCGGGCAACTTATCTATCCAATAATAGTAAGTAATAATTAGGAAGTACGGGGTAAGAATACCCAGTAAGCCAATGATATACTCGCGTATGTTAAAGGCCCTAAGAGAGCCCAAACCGATGAACAAAAACAACGACAGCGATATGGCAGGCAAGCTAAACAGCGATGCCACCGCCACCAAAAAGCCTACATCGAATATCTCGGCATAGCAACGCTGCAGTTTGTAAATATCGAACAGGCGGCCCAGCACCAGTATTACCAGTGTATTGGCAAACATCTGTGGTCCAGGCATCAAAAAATCGACGAACATGGCACTGACCAGCACGTACATAAGAGCCGGTACAAAATTGATGCGCTGAAAAAACTTGATGCGATTGAGTAACCGGTTTATGAGCAGCGCCTGCAATATCACCAATGCCATACCTACACCCATAGCCACGTAGTGGTTCCAATATATGGTAGGTAGCAGCCATTTGCTCAATGGGGCACTGTCCGTTATAACTGGGAACGCCTCGGGGTGCAATATTGCAGGCAAGTACAACACCGCCGTTATTATCAGTAGCAGCGGTATCAGTAAGGGTTTGTTGGCATTAAATGAGCCAATAAGCATGCAACAACGGGGCTAGAAGGTGATTTTTACAAATTTAATAGAACGATTGCGGAAACTAGGAATTAAAAGTTCTCGCCCTGAAATTTGTTTCGCAATGCCCGGGGCAAGCATCAAGTCTTTGGTGCCCGCATTAAACAGGTAGTTACGGCCCGATTTGCCGGTAGCATCTACAATGTATTCGTTTACATTGGTTTTATAAAAAATCTCCTCGTTGTACACAAAGTGCAACTTTCCATCGTCGGTGAGTATGCTGTACGACGAAAAGAAACCCTCGTCGTCTTCCGATATCTGTTTTTTGCGCAGCACGTTAAACCAATCCATAGTGCCATCGGCCTTGGTAGATATGGTAAGTATATCGTTGAAATAATACACGTTTACGGTGCGGTAACTGGGCCCAGCCGATGGCATAAAAGTCGGCATGTTCTGGTTTTCCATGTTCGTAAACTCCGATTCGGCCACCAATACCACGCCCCCATCAAACCGCAAAATAAGCTCCTTGGGCTTAAATGATTGCAGTCCTGTAATGTTTCGGGTGGTATCGCCGCCTTGCGCCTGAAACAACATCTCGTTGCCAAACGGCTGCGAGTGGTTTACCCCTATCGCTTTGCTAGCTATATTATAGCTCTGTACAAAATAACCGATAGCCTCTGTGCGCTCTTCATCGGTATAAAATCCGGCTACAGTAAGTTGGTTGTTTACATTATCCACCTCTAAACGCAAAAGGCCATAAATGGGCTTGCTAAAACCAAAATCAATGTTAGTAAGGTCTCCATTATTTCCATTATACAGGTATACTAAGTATTCCTTTTCATCCGCATAGCGTTTTTTGCCGCGGTTGTAGTTCTCAAACAAGAAAATGAGCTGGTTATCGTTAAGTGCCTTTACGCTTACCAAGCCAAAATCTTGCGTCACCTCAGGGAACACGATATTTTGCCTATACAGCAGCTCCATGTTTTGGTTGATGCCTACCGCCCTTATGTGCTCTATTTTGCCGCTTCCGTCAATGGCAGGGTAAATTAACGCCACATGCGCCTTGTTCTGCGAATGGATAATCTTCATCCGCGAATCGACATTATATTTCTCCTCATTGAGCGTATCCATTACCATAAACTGCCCATCGCCCTTAAACTTAGCAGACAATCGCTGAGCAAATACTACGGTATTGGTTTTTTCTTGGGTTTTGAAAAACGCCAATGAATATTCAGGATACAAAAAAATCTCTTCAATGTTGGAGTTCTCTTGCTTTATATTCAGGCTCTGGCTCCACTTTAGCATCAGGTTGCTGTTGTAAGCCTCAATAATGTCCTCATCCTTACCAAACTTGTAAATGATGATACCCTCGTTGTTTTTACCCAGTATGCGGAGGTTGGGGGTTCTGCTGCTCAGCTTTTGGGCATCGCTTAGCACCACGTCTTGTGCGCACAGGTTGCCTATGCCCAAGATTAAGGCCAATGTAAACAACAAAATATAGGCACAATGCTTCATGAGAGTAGAACCATATAAAGCTAACGCAAAATTCCGTGAAAAGGTATTTACACTATCCGCATGAAACGAGCCAAAACACCCATTGGCATTTTTACTTTCTCAAGCGTGGGTCCATGGCATCTGTAAGACCTTCGCCAATCAAGTTGAAAATGGTAACCGTAATAAAGATGGCAAAGCCCGGGAAAATAGCCAACCACCAAGCCTTGGGTGCCGAGCGGGCCGCATTGAGCAAGCCGCCCCAAGTTACGTCTTCGCCACTGCCAAAACCTAGAAACGAAAGGGAAGACTCAATCAAAATGGCCGAAGCGATACCAAAAGCAATAGCTATCAATACGGGTGCTAGTGCATTGGGTATGGCATGTTTTACCATAGTCCGCCAGTTTGAGTAACCCAACGCTTTGGCGGCCTCAATATACTCCAGTGACCGAATGCGCAAAAGCTCGGCCCTAATGTAACGGGCTATACCGGTCCACGACGTGAACCCGATAATAACCATGATTACATAAATGTTAGGCTTTTTGATAACCGCCAACACTAACAAAATCAAGAAGAAAGTAGGAATGCTTACCAAAACTTCCATGCTCCTCGAAATCAGCATATCAACTGGGAACGCAACTTGCTCAGCTAAGAATGGTATCTTCTTAAGTGGCATGGCCATTAAATTTGCAAGCCCAATGATAGCCCCAAATATGACCAAACTCAACAAAAACTGACCCAAAAAGCTAGCGAAGCCGTTCGCTAGCGAATCGGAGAGCATGTACGACCGCACCCCAAAAGCATAAAAAAGGGCAAAAAAGAAAAACAAAAGATTAAGCCACATTCTGATGCGGCTCATTTTTAAATTGGTATCGCCAAAAAAGCCAGCCAACGAGCCAAAGAATATACCAATAACGGATGCGATAAACATGGAAACGATGCCCACCGTAAAGGCGGTTTTGGTGCCGTGTATCATGCCCGAAAGCACATCGCGACCCAATTCATCGGTACCGAACCAATGTGTCCAATAGGTTGATTCAACGTCTTGTTTGGCTAACGGGCTAACCGATTTTGAGTTTTTTTCATCTTGATTCAGTGGCAAATAAGGAATCAAAGGCCACACCGCAAAATCATAATTCAAGTCTTTCCACTTCACGTTCAGCAACTCTTTCGGAAACTGCCCAATGCCCAAATCAACGCCAATTTGTTTCACTACCGGAAAGTACATTTTGCCTTCGTATTTGCAAAATATGGGCTTTTCGTTGGCCAAAAAAGGAGCGGTAACTGCCACAAAAGCCAAGAACAAGGTAATATAGAAAGAAACCATGGCGGTTTTTTTCTGCCTAAACTGCCGCCCAACGGTAGCCCAGTAGCTCTGGTTTTTTTGCTTATTCAATGTATCTTTTGAACTCATACTGTCGTTGTTCTTCGTGCCACTGTTTAGGGCAATCAAATTGGGCTTATTTTTTACCGTACGTTATCCTAGGGTCAACCACGGCATACAATATATCGGAAACCAAGTAACCTACCAGCGTAAGAATGGCCGAAAACATGGTAACGGTTAGCACTACTGGATAATCTCTCCTAAACACTGCCTCTAAGCTTACCTTGCCCATGCCGGGTATGCTAAACAAGAACTCCAAAATGATAGAGCCACCAATCATGGCCGGGAAAACCGAACTAAAAATGGTAATAACGGGGAATAATGAGTTGCGGAAAGCATGTTTCCAGATAACGGAATTGTTGCTCAAACCCTTAGAGCGGGCCGTACGGATGAAATCTTGCCTAAGCACCGATAGCATACCGCCGCGCATTTGCCTCGATAGGTAAGCAAACGAGCCATAGGTCCAACAAATTAAAGGCAAGGCTAAGTGATAGGCTTGCGCGCCAAAACGGTAAAAGAACGGATCATCATCCTCGACATCGGCCACGCCCGTTGGCGGGAACAAATCCAAATAATCGCCACCACCCAAAAATATAATCATCATGGTCGCTATCCAGAAACTGGGCAACGAATACAGGATAAACAAACCCGTTGTTAAGCCTTGGTCAACAAGGGTATCTTTATTTATAGCAGAAAATACGCCTAAAGGAATGGAGATAAGATACGTAATAAGAATAGACACCAAGCTTATGGTCATAGTGTAACCGATACTATCCCAAACAATGCTGCCCACAGGGCGTTTAGCAAAATAAGAGATACCAAAATCGCCACGGATAAAGCCCCCTGTAAGCGTTGGGTCATCGCTTTTACCAAACCAAGGCGCATCGCCAAATAGCCAGCGGTGGTATTGGTTGTGGGAAAAGTTCATGTGCACGGTGGGCACATAGTTTTTCCAAGTGGTTGGGTTCACTGTTACTTCATAATATGCGCTTACTACCTTTTCGTATTGCGGCATAGCCGAAGCAAGTTGCGGATACATTGTTAAGCGATCTTTAATATCGCCGAACTTAGATTGTATTACGCTCTCTTTGTAGTTGGTAAACAAATCGGTAACAGCGCTGCGCAGCGTAATAAGCGGGGCAGTGGTAGCGGAGTCTTTAGGCAAATCGAGAAACGCCAACTCCATTTCGGAAAGCGCATGGTAGTATGCCTCAATTTGGGGCCAGTTGCCGTACATATCAATCAATCGGCCAAGGTTTTTCCTATGGTCTACCTTACCAATTTTGTACAGGGTATCGGGTTCTGAGATACTGCCAATCGAAAAATAGAACATCGGTAAGTCGAGCCCTAGCTTTTTCCTAACCTCTCTATACGCTTTATCGCCCGCCAATTTATCGCTCGCTTGGCCACTATCACCACTCGATGCCTTGTTCAGCATCAATTCGGCAGGGTCACCTGGCGCACTCGACATCAACACGAAGGTCAATATCGAAATGACGAAAATGGTGGGTATAAAGAACAGTATCCTCTTTAAAATATACTTAGCCATGTTACTCAATATTGGGCTTTTCCTGTTGCAAACATACACGATGCTTGCCCAAGGGCACCATCAGTGTTTAGTCAACTTGTTTGAAACGGAAAGTCTCCTCTTGGTAACCTGGGCGCAACGGAGTGGTTTTAACCTCTTCAAATTTCTTGCTAATGGCAATACGCTCAAGTGGCGCAAATAAGAAGATGTAAGGCACTTCGTCGTGAATAATTGCTTGAAGCTGCTTGTAATAAACGGCACGTTTATTAATATCCAACTCGCCACGCAGCGCATCTATCAGGGCATCGCTTTCGGCATTGCCAAAGAAACCATAGTTACTACCACCGTTAATCGATTCAGTATGGAAAATCTGTTTAGGGTCGCTTTCGCCCACACCGCTTATCCAAGCACCGTAAAACATTTCAAAGTCGTGCTTCTTCTGGTTATCAATATATATGCTCCACTCTTGTGGCACCACATCTACATTTATACCAACTTCGCGAGCGGCTTCTTTAAAAATAAGGGCTGCGTCCCTGCGCGAATCGTTACCGTTGTTATAAGTAAAAGTAATGTTGAATTCCGTTAACTGGCCATCAATCATTTTATCAATGGTTCCGTTGCCGTTGCTATCGTTCCAACCAGCATCGGTCAAAAGCTGGCGTGCCTTTTCAATGTTGTAGTCGTAGTGGGTAATGGTGTCGTTATAAAAAATCTTTTTGCTTGGGTGCATAAAGCCATTTACCCTTTCAGCAAGATTGTATTGTATTACATCAATAATCTTGTTTACATCAACCAAGTGCGCCAATGCTTTGCGCACGTTTTTGTCCGTAAATTTAGGATTGCGCAAGTTCAAGCCAAAGTAGCTGTAGCTCATGCTCGGTGGGGTCGAAAGCCAGAAGTTTTCTTTCAGTTTTTCGTTTACCGTCAAATCGGTTACCCAATCTTTTGGTTTAATACCGTGCATTACATCTAGCTTCAAACCCTTTAATGCTACAATGGCACCTGTTTGGTCATTAACCACTTTATACACCAACTCATCAATATTGGCTTCAAACTGGGTTAGTCCTTTTTCGGCCAAGGCATCGCCCCACCAGTCTTTCTTTTTCTTCAATACCACTTTAATGCCTGGCTCCCATACATCAAACTCGTAAGGGCCACTGCCAATGATAAAACCTTTCTCGCGTTGGAATTTTTCTGAATTGTAATCGGTGGCAAATTCTTTGATTTTGGCATTCTCAGCCAACTCGGCTGCTTTGGCATTAAAATCGGGCAACGCGAATTCTTCCAACAAACCTTTAGGATCATAAACGTAAGCTGGGATAAAGATGAACTGGCCACTCATTTCAAGGTTGATGTGGTACACCTTGTTGCAAACAATAGTGTATTTGCGTTCATTTTCTGGGTACAAAATCACGTTGTCAATCGACTCAAAGTAGGGTTTAATTTGCTCATTATCCACGCGAGGGCATTTGTACACCTTCAAGCTGAACAGCGCATCTTTAGCGGTAATAGGGGTGCCATTGTCCCATTTAGCCTCCGGGCGAATTTCGTAGGTATAGCTCGTAAAACCAGTGGTTGAGTCGTAGCCCACAACCGGCAACTCGGTAACCAATAATGGCACCAACTCCAAGGTTACTGGGTCAACGGTAAGTGCTGTCGAAAACAATTTGCCTAGATAATACCCAGCTTCTGCGCTTTGGTAATTGGTAGGGTTCAACATGTCGGTATCCGAGAGTTCGTGCACCACCACATTGGTTCTTACTTTGGGTTTGCAACCCGCTACAAAAATGGCAAAAGCCATCAGTAAGGTATATTTGGCAACTTGTTTAATTGACATGGCGATATGTGGTTTTATACAGGTTTTACAAGGTTAAGAGTCAAATTGGGCCTCGACCTTAAAAAGCAACTCTTGGATTTGTTAAGTTTTGCTAATAAGTTTAATGGCTTGATAAGACAGAGAGCAAATATAAGACTTCTACCCTTAAATTGAATAGCTTTACAAAATAACCAATACAATGGTAAGTATGAGCACTAAAGAGACAGTATTAATAACTGGTGGATCGGGCTTAGTTGGTACTCGTTTGAGCCAATTATTGTTGGACGCAGGCTACCAAGTGATACACTTGGGGCGCAAAAAATCTCGCAGTGGCAGCATACTTACCTACCAGTGGGATTTGAAAAAAGGTACCATTGAAGTAGAGGCCCTTTTGCGCGCCGACCATATTATTCACCTTGCCGGGGCGGGCGTGGTTGACTCGCGCTGGACCGATGAGCGTAAAAAAGAAATTTTGAGCAGCCGTGTTGATAGTGCCAATTTGCTATTGGCCGAGCTTAAAAAAATGCAACTAAAACCCATAACCTTTGTGTCATCGTCGGCAGTGGGGTATTATGGCAATACAGGTTCGGCCTTAGTAGCCGAAGATGCCGAGCCGGGCAATGATTTTTTGGCGGAGGTATGTACTGCTTGGGAAAACGCTGCCAAACAGTTCGAAGAAATTGGCTCGCGGGTGGTTATGCTGCGCACTGGCATTGTGCTATCAACCAAAGGCGGTGCACTGCCTAAAACCGCTGCACCGGTTAAGTTTGGCATTGGCGCTACCCTTGGCGATGGTACCCAATATGTGCCTTGGATACACATTGACGACCTCTGCCGCCAATACATATATGCCATACAGAACGAAAAAATGAAGGGCGTATACAATGCCGCAGCACCGCAACCGGTTACCAATAAAGAGTTTACCGATAGTATTGGCGATGCCCTGGGTAAAAAGACCATTAACACCCCTGCGCCAGCTTTTGTATTGAAACTAGCCATGGGCGAAATGGCCATTGCCGTATTGGGCGGCCAGCGCACCAGTAGTAAGAAAATACAAGATGCAGGCTTTGCCTTCCATTTTGCGCAATTGGTACCAGCGCTGAAGGATGTTTTTGAGCGTGGGGTGTAGGTTTTTTGTGTAAACCTTGATTTTGCGTTGATTAGCGTGATGCAGTTTGCTATCATTTTTATTCTTGGTATTTTTACCATATGCAACTGGTACACCCCAAATACAACCGCATAACAATTGACCCTGACATGTGCTTTGGGAAACCGTGCATTCGTGGTATGCGCATGCCCGTATCATCAATACTTGACTATTTGGCCAGCGGTATGGGATTAGATGAGATTCTCCTTGATTTTGACTTTCTGGAGCGGGAAGATATATACCAAGCCTTGGCTTTTGCCTCTGAAGCAATGCAGGAGCGATACATTCCTTTTGGCAAGGCATCATGAAGTTTTTGCTAGATGTAAATATGCCTCCTCAATTAGCTGCATCTCTCTCAAAGATTGGGCACGAAGCAAGACATGCATCATTGGAGGGGTTTCCTAAAGCCAGCGACTTTGAGTTGCTTGAAATTGCTAAACTTGAAAATGAAGTTATATTAACACATGACTTAGATTTTGGCCAGTTACTTGCCTTCACGGGGTACAGGTATCCCTCTGTGGTCATCTTTCGCATCCACCAAATCAATGCTGGCATGTTTGGGCGCCTGTTACTTTCCAATTGGCATCTGCTGGAGCAATCTTTGATTGATGGATCAGTTATAATTATTGAAGAAGAAAAAATTAGGATTAAGAAACTGCCAATATAAAGCCGCGTGCTCTACCTTGCATAAGTATCAAAACTGCATTCACAAACAGTTTTTAGGGTGCAACTATCATCAAACCATTGTCATATTGGATCTCGCCTTAGGCGAGAAAGTACGCAACCCGCAACCAAATTGCTACTTCTCATGCTCCATGGCCACGTTATCTACATTGGCCTTGCGCACGGCATCGTATATGGCGTCGTGTATGTTGGTGCGGATACCGCTGGTAAGTAACTTGCGGTTTTCGGCATCTGGGTAAACGCGGTTAGAAAGGAACACGTAAATAAGGTCGTTTTCGGGGTCGGCCCACACGCCAGTGCCCGTAAAGCCGGTATGCCCAAATGTGTATTTAGATGCCATATTGCTGGTAGGCCCCCCAACGCCCGATGGCTCGGGCTTGTCAAAGCCCAACCCACGGCGGCTTCGGGTATCCCATTGTTTCGTAAACTCCGATATGGTAGTTGGGTTAAGGTAGCGCACTCCCGCATACTCGCCACGGTTAATCAGCATCTGAAACAGAATGGCTAAATCGTTGGCACTTGAAAACAAGCCCGCATGGCCTCCTACCCCGCCCATCATGGCGGCACCTTGGTCGTGCACGTAGCCGTGTACCAAGGTTTTACGGTAAACTTTGTCGTCTTCAGTAGGCGTAATACGCGACAGCGGGAAACGCTCAGTAGGCATATAGCCCATAGTTGGCAACCCTAGCTTGGCATAAAAAGTGGTGTCTAAAAAGTGTGGATAGTTATCCTGCACTTGGTCTTCAATCACATCCTTCATCAATATAAAACCCAAATCGCTATATACATAAGTGGGGTCTTTGGTGAGCTTGGTTGTGTAAATGGTATTGATGATAGAATCTTTATAATCGACACGCATAAATAGCTTGTCGGTTACTTTCAAGCAATACACGCTATCGGCATTTACCCGGTAGCAAATAGCAAACATGCTATCCTTAAGGGTTTGCGCATAAAAAGGGATATATGGCCTCAATCCAGCATAATGTGTAAGCACATCGCGGGCATAAGCATTGCCCAGGTCTTGCCCCTCTAGCGCGGGTATAAACTCCGATAACCTGCGATTGATGAAAAACTTGTTCGCATCGTGCTGGTGCATCAACGCTATGGCAGTGGCCGCCACTTTGGTTATCGATGCCAAATCATACAAATCGGTGGTAAGCACCGGGTGCGTGGTATCGTAAGTGTGGTAACCGAAGGCTTTGTTGTATATTACCTTACCGTTTTTTACTACCAATACTTGGCATCCTGGGGTAGCGCCGTCTTTAATGGCCTGCAAGGCAAGGCTATCTACTTTCTCCAAATCGACACTAGCAATGCCCACGGCTTCGGGCAGGGTATATTGCAAGCGGCCAAGCGGGTTAGTGTTCATGCCAATACCGTAAGCATATTTGGTACTAACTGTAACCGGCAATTTGCCCAAGGCCGGGCGCGCACCAAACAACACCTCGGCAGCCAAGTGCTGCGTATTGCTGTTTTCTTCATATGCTACCAACACCCAGTCTTGCCCTTCGAAATATTTTAAGCTGTAGGGGTTGCCAAATATCACCACTACCACTTGGGTTTTGGCAGATAGTTCTTTTAAAAAATTCATGCTTGCTGGCTCAATACCAAAGTTTTTGCTGGCATACTGGCTCATATCATGAAAGCCAACCACCACTTTGGTGTACTTGCCCAACTTGGCCAACAATGTTTGATAGCCCGCCGCATCGGCTGCTTTGCTTATTTGGTAATGATCGAAACGATTATACAGCGACAAACTCTCTTGAAACTTGGTTTGCTTGGTAGCACCTATTGAAACGGATGCAAACGAATCCTTATCCAAGGTCTTAAAAGGCAACAGGTTGCCTTTGTTGGCCACTAAAGTAAGGGCACTAGCGTAGAGGTCTTGTATAAGCTGTTTGGCAACAGGCGTGTTCAGTTCTTTTTGCAGGTTAGCTAGCGGTATGGGCCTCCAGTTGTACAAGCCCGCATCGTATTTGGCGGCCAGCAGTAGCTTACAACGCTGCTCAAACTCCGCTTGGCTGATGTCGCCGTTTTTCAACGCAGTTTTAATCAACTCTATACTCTTGGGTATATCTTCGGCAAAAAGCAGCACATCGTTGCCTGCCAAAAACGCCATTAAGCAAACCTTACTTGGGTCGCCCGCACCTGCAGCACCTTTCATGTTCAGGGCATCCGAAAACACGAGACCCTTAAATCCCATTTCTTGTTTCAAAATACCCGTAACCACTTTCCTCGACAGCGAGGTGGGCATTTGGGGGGTATTGTCGAGGGCAGGTATAAACAAGTGCGCAGCCATGATGCTACCCACACCGTTTTCAATGAGTTTCTTAAACGGGTACATCTCCAACGAATCCAATCGTTTGCGGTTGTGATTGATAACCGGCAAACTTAAATGCGAATCGGAATCGGTATCGCCATGGCCAGGAAAGTGCTTAGCACAGGCCATTACACCTTCGTTTTGCATGCCCTTCATGTAGGCCACGCCCTTATCGGCTACGTTGTGTATGTCCTCGCCAAACGAACGGAAATTGATAACCGGGTTCTTGGGGTTGTTGTTTACGTCCACATCGGGCGCAAAGTTTACGTGTATGCCCAAGCGGCGGCACTGCTTGGCCACCTCATTGCCCATGCGCTCAATCAGTTTATTGTCTTGTATCGCACCTAGCGTAAGTTGGTACGGGAAGGTAAGGGTACTATCCTTCAATCGCATGGCCACGCCCCACTCGCCGTCAATGGCTATCAGTAGTTTTGTTTTGGCAAGGGCTTGGTAGCGGTTGGTCAGTATCAATTCCCTAGCTGGGCCGCCTTGCATAAAAATGAGCCCGCCAATTTTATAGTCTATTATTAGGCGCTCAATTTCTTTAACGTGGGCCTCGTCTTTGTTGCTGTAAGCAGCCACCATAAAAAACTGCCCGATGCGCTCGTTTATGTTTAGTGAATTGTACACCGAATCAATCCAGACTTGCTTGTTGGGTACCGGCTGCACCGACAAAGCACTATCAACCACCGGGTTGTTTTGGGCAACCACCGGAGCCAATGTGCTCACAATCAATAACAACAGTAGTACTATACGCATCTTCATTGGTATAAATCTATTCCCTTATTGTGGTAATAGTGTAATAATGGTGCCAATTTGTGTTAACGCTGCATTGTTGATACCTGTATTTGTACGTACCAACGCGGTAACCGACCGTTAAAAGAGCACTAATTATTACGCAATTAGTGCATAGCCCTAAATCCAAACTATGCAACCATCAAGAACAACAACGGATTATATAGCCAGATTAGTGCCACAATCGGCGTAAAAAGATTTTGATTTAACAGGATTTTAATTGGGGCGGTGAAACCTGCAAGCTACTTATCATCAAAGGTTTTAAAACCTATTTTTTTGCGTTCTTGTTGCGCTTTGGTCTGTGTGTCTTTATCCAATAAATAGGAAAGCGCTTCATAAACGTCTTCAAATTTTTTGTTGAATTTACTCTCTAGCTCTCTTAACTTTAAAGTTAAATCATTGTGAGTGAGGGCATACTGCCGCAGAAACACAAAAGCCCTGATTATTTGTATGTTTATCTCAATGGCTTTGGCACTGCTTAGCACACTAGATAACATAGCTACGCCTTGCTCCGTAAAAGCAAATGGCACATACCTAGTTCCACCTCTGTTTGAGGTCACAATCTGTGATCTCAAAGTTTCAAACTCCTCCTTACTTAATTCGAACATGAAGTCAGCAGGAAAGCGATCAAGGTTCCTTCTTACTGCTTGCTTCAAAGTGCGTGTTTCAACTTCATACAAATCGGCAAGATCGAAGTCAAACATTACTTTCTGACCCCGTATTTCGTAAATTTTACTTTGAATTGCCTGCAGTTGCATCTTTCAAGCTTTAAGTCAGTTAATTCCCTATTAAATATTCATTTGGCGAAATATTAACATTGCTTTCGATTATCCTTATCCTACTTCGCAGCGCCTAACTGGTTCAGCTTGGTTTGGTACTCTTGTACCTTATTGGCTTGGCCCAGGGCGGTGTAGCTATTTACTAGGTTCTGATAGAATGGCCTATACTTAGGGTCGATTGCCAAGCCCTTCAAACAGGTTTTTATGGCGTTATCATAGTCCTGCATTAAGCCGTAGGCCACCCCAAGGTCTTCGTAATAGTATACCGTGCCGGGGTTTATTTTAATAGCCTCGTTTATTTTTTCAATAGCCAGGGGCAGGTTGTTCTGCTGCTGGCCTGCAAATTTACCCCAACGATAATACACCTCCCCGCGGTTTTGGCGCACGCTTTCCGCTTTTTCGGGTTTTAGCTGCAGGGCCAAATCCAAGTATAGCAGGGCATCCTTGTACTTGTTCATATCGCGGTAGGCAATAGCCAAGTTATAGTGGGCATCAAACGAGTTAGGGTTAAACTCCTTGGCTTTTGAGTAGCACTCCATAGCCTTGGTAAAATCGGTATCGCGCTTATAGTACACGTTGCCTAGCAACAACCACGCATTGCTATACTGAGGGTAAATTTCTAAGGCACGCTTTAGGGTCTTCTCTGCGTCATTCAAATACTCCTTTTGCTGGGCTGGCGTAGCGGCGGTATCAGCGGCGGTAGCCAACTCGCCACCATAGGCATTGGCCACTTTGGCGCTATTAGGCGATAGTTTCACATCGGTACTGAACAGGGTCATGTCGTTTTTCCAAACTGGGTTGCGCGAAATGGTTTTTACCGAATAGCCCAACATGATTACGCCCAGCACTATCAACAACGTTTTTGAATTGAGCACCTTGGCGTAGCCCCAATTTTTGGTTTTGGCATAGTTGGTAACCTTTACCAGCAATATGGCGGCAATGATGGCAAAGCCCAACGATGGCATAAACACAAAACGCTCGTTCATGGCTATGCCTACGCTAAACAATATATTGCTTACAATGGAAATGGTGATAAAGAAGTACAGCACCGCAAAGGCTATCGGGTCTTTTTTGAAAATGCCGAAAATGGTATAGGCCCCAACACCTAGATAGAATACGGTAGGCAACAAGGCCTGCCAATTGCTCCATTTGTAAATGGGCACTTGCCAAGGGTAGTAATCGTGGGTAAGCGGGTGCGGAAACAGCAATAATTGCAGGTACTTGCCAAACGTAAACGCTACTGTGGCCAGCCTATCGGCTTGGTTGCTAAAGGCAAATGGGTCGTTGAGTATTTCGTAGGTTTTGCCGCCTATTTCGGGCGCCGAAAGATAGTGCGTGCGGATAGCAAAATACAAACCTGCCGAAACCACTAATACCAAGCCGCTAACCAGTCCTTTCACCAAACCCTTGTCGCTATAAAAGAAGTAATAAACCAGCGGTATAATGGCTAAAAAAGTTATGGCGTTCTCTTTGCTCAATATGGCCAATACAAAAACCGGCAAGGCCAACAAAACATAGCCCAGCTTGCTGGTTTCGAAATAGCGGATGCAAAGGTACAGCGTGCCTATGGCGCCCATCATGCCCATTATCTCATCGCGGCCTTTAATGTTGGCTACCGCCTCGGTGTGTATGGGGTGGGCAGCATATATCAAGGCGGCTATAAAGGGCACCGTAAGCCACGGGTATTCACCTTCAAACTTAGCCTTAAATAGCTTTTGTAACGTGAGCAATATAAGCACACAGGTAAGCCCGTAAAGCACAATGTTGTTGAAATGGTATATCCATGGGTGCTCCAGCCCAAAAAGCTCATACTCAATGGCAAAAGTGGCAATTGATAGGGGCCTGTACCTACCACCCACCACAAAAGCAAAGTTTTTGCCAAAAAAACCTTCAAAAGCATCGGTGGTCATTATCTCGTCAATGCCCGCAATGCCCTGTTGGGTAAAGGTGTTTTTAGTGAGCACGATCATATCATCCAAGGCGTAGGCATTGCCTAGAGTGTTGGCATACAATACAAAGACGGTTAAGAAAATACCTAGACATTGAATCTTCAACCAATTCTTACTGCCTGCCACTTGGTTTAGCGGCAACGTAGCGGCCTTAACTGGTTCGGTTTCGGTAGGTCGTTTTTGTGCACTCTTCTTTCCCATGGCAGTAGTTGGTGTGCTAGTATGTAGCTCACATACAAATTAAACCCCAATTTGGCAGACTGGCAACTTTACAGGGTTATAAGTGTAAGATGTCGCCGTGTAAAATAGACAACTATATTTTACAACGTAAACCTCAAAGTGATGCCTGCACGAGTATTGGTAATAGGGAACGATGCCGAAGTGGCCGGTATGGAGCGGGTGCGATCCAAGAAAATACGGATGTTCAAGCGCTGGCTGATGATATAATCGATGGATGGCGCTACACGGATGGTTTTCATACCGGCCGTTGGCTCGCTTATGTCCTGGTCAAGTCGATTGTTCAGTGTCACGTTGTCGCGGTAACTCACATCTACCCTAAAGTTGATGTCGTTCTTCAGCTTCATCTTTTTCTTCTTGTTAAAAGGGTTCGGTATGGTAAGGCCCTTCAAACGGTACCCGAAACCAAACGTAAACTCCTCGGTGCGGCTTTCGCTCAACTGGTAGCTTACAAAGCTCATGCTCAGGTTCCTCGATTTTTTGTAATCGAACTTGGTAGTGATGCCGTTCTTCCAAGTAATATCTACCCCTATGAGTGGTGCAAACTGCTCCGAAATAACAATAACCGGTATGTTTTTTTGTGGGTAGTAGTTGTTGGTAAGCGTATCGGTACGCGATGGTTGGAAATAGCCGCCACCCTCAAAGTTCAGGTTGCTGATGTAGCCGCTCATGGTAAAGGTAGAGCTGTAGGCGTGGGTAATAGTAAAGTTGTCGAAAATCTTATCCATTCCCTTCATTTTACTGAAACCGTTGTAGGTTATGCGCCAGTTTGGCAATGGTACCAACTTAAACGGATTCAGCGTAACGCTATTGAGGTCTTTGCCCGTATAGGCTGCTATAAAGGCTGGTATCATTACATCTTGCGAGTAAGGTCCATAGCCTTCGCGGTAGTTAAACAACGTATCGCCTTGTTCCGTGTTCTGCACAAAATATGGCAAGCCAGAGTTAGGGTTGCCGTTGGCCAAGCGCTGCGCAATGGTTTCCCTGCCGTTTTCGAAATCGGTAAACGCCTGGGTAATACCAATATCGTTCGGCTTTTGGAAGAACGTTTTAATCGTAATAAACGAGATACTGTAGCTACCGGTAGTTATAGGGCTCAGGTGCAAGTGCTGACCGCCATCGGTTATCACTTTAAAGAACTCGCTATAGTTTTCAGAGGTAGTTTTGGTAAGCGTCAAATCGACCCTAAAATCGCGGAAAGGCTCTACTACGCCTCTTATGTTTAGGTTTTTAGAGGTGGTTTGCAAAAACTGGTAGTTGAGCAACGTATCGCTGCTTATCCAGCCGTTCTCGGCATATCTATCCAAATCTTTGCTAGTTGGTTGTTGGCCAAAGGCAAACTTCAAACCAGGGGTGTCAAAGCCCTTATCCTGACCAAAGAAACGGGTATTGGGCAAGTAGCCAGGCAAGGTAGTGGTCCGGCTCTCAGTATAGTTTACCGATAGGCGCTTAATACTTATCAGTGGTCTGATTAATGGGCTCAATGCAGGGTTCTCCGGGCTCTGAATGCGCTCTCTGTCGGCCTTCAGTTTATTGATGCGCTCTTTAATGCTCTTCTTGAGCTGCTTCAATTGTTTCAGCTTCTCCTTCTTCTGTTCATCATCGCCGGCCTTCATTTCTTTCATGTCGGCCTTAGTTTTCACCATTTCCTCTTTTTGGCGCTTAATATCATCTTCTATTTTATCTAACCTTTTCTGGTTGCTGGCAATAGTAGAAGCCCGTTTCTCTTTAGTATCGCCTTGGCGAGAGCGGTTGCTATTATACGGTTTTAAGAACTTAACCTTGTCGTACAGGTTCTTGATGTTAAACTCCCCGTTAATGCGGATGTTATTGGAGTTGTTAATAGTATTACCAAGCGGGTTGCTTGTAAACCTGCCAGCGTCATCGAGAACCAACGGCGCTGCCACCCAGCTATAAGTGGTGCCGTAGCCAGTGCGCACCTGCATCCAATCAAAAATCGGGATTTTATCAATAGGCAAGTTGTAGCTGGCATTAAAGCTATGCTGGTAGCGGGTAGTACGGCCAAAATCGAGAATATTATCCCATAGGGTATCTTTCTCGGCAGCAGTATTCAAGCGCCCAGTTGGCTCGTCGATACGGGCATTGTTTATGGCGCTAAAATCAAGGTTAACCGATTTGAACGGGTTCCACTTAATGCCATACATCCTATCCCAGGTAAAGAATTTATTGAAGGTAGCCGGCACTTCGTACTCATCGGTGCCTAGCCTGCGCTGCTGCACTTCGCCATACTGCCTGTTAAAGTCGGTATTAAAGCTGAGGCTGTTGGGTACTGGGTTAAAGTTAATGTCCTTTATTATTGCCAAATACTTACTTCGGCTCTTAATGATGTTCTTAAACGGATAGAGGCTCTTCTCCTGCGGGGCAAAATTGTAGCCCAACGATGCGCGATAGCGTTTGGTAAAGTCGCTCTCAATAAACGGATCACTTCTTAGTATTTCAGAGTAAGCCCAAGTAGCATTCAGGTTGTAAACATCCCATACCCTCGGCTTCTTTTCTGTGTTTTGGTTTATCACCCTTACATTGCTAAAGTTATAGCCCTTAATGGTACTTAACGTCTGCGATCTACGCTTATAGTCGCGCTTATCCTTACCGCTCAGCAATTCTAGCTGCTTTTCAAGCGGCACATCGAGTTGGTAAGGGTCGTATTGTGGGGTACTGAAGGTTTGCGATACGCCACCATAAAAAGGGATGCGCAGCCCCCATTTCTTAGGGAAAAACTTGCTCAACTCTAGGTTTGCCGAAAAGTCGTATTGCCACAACTGGTCTCTAAAACGTTGGTCGTTTTTCATTTCTATCTGCCCGAAACCAATGGTATGCATATTGGCCGAGAACACCAGGTTTCCTAAATCGGCCAGGCGGGTTTCCATTCGCATCATGGCGGCCCAACCGCCCTCTTCGGCAAAGCCCTCCAATCGTAACTCATTGAACCATACCTCAACGCACTTGGGCTTGGCATCATCTGCCGACTCAATGTTTACCTTCTTCGGATTCCGGATACCCAACATTACGGTGCGCACCACGCCCAAATCGGGGTTACCCACTATGGTAAGTTGGTTGCCCTTGGCATCAATTATTTTATATGGGTTGGTCAGGTTTCCGGTGTTGGCGTTGCGTTCCAGCTTCAAGTCTATCAAGCTGTCCAGGTTTAGGTTCAGCTCGTTCAGTTGCTGCCAAATTTCGGCAGTATCAGTAAAGGTAGTGGGGGTAAGAATAAGGGGTATTTCGTACTCGTAATAGTTCTGTGTAAAATCTGAGCCAATACGGATAAACGCCGTTACATCGCCATCGTTTATAGGCTCGGCACCCACCAACGACTCAGCATGGATGAACATGCGCATGCGTTTGTATTGCCTTATATCGAGGTTCAGGTTTTTGTATATGGCCCTAGCATCGCCGTCTTGCAACCCGCATACCTGCACGCTCACCGATTGCTCGTTTTGTACCGCATTGGAGTTTTGGGTGTTCAGGTTTTGCTCCCTGATAATGCCCGGTGGCAACACATACGGTATCGGTTGGCGCTTGCCATTCTCTTCAATGTTTACGGCAATTACGTTAAAAAATGTACTCGATACGTTGTCTTCGGGTATATACTCGCCCGGCTCTTGCAACGATTGCAAATACCTGCGCCACTGGTTGCGCACCAACTCAAAACGGCCCAAACGTACCACCACTGGGTCGTCCCAGCCGGTAAGGAACATGCGTATAAAACGGATGGATTTGAAATCGGGAATATTGCCCACCCGTGATTCGAACTCGTTGATAGGTATTTTCATCTGGTACCACTTCACGGTTTCGTCGGTACCATTGGCCAGTTTTACGGTAGGCTCTTGTATGTTTACAATATAACTTTCACCCACTTGCATGTTAGGGCGCAACGCCAAACGGTATTGAAAATACTGTTCGTTTTCGTTTACTGTATTGTCGCGGTTCAAATCCTCCGAATCGGGTTGGTTGGTACCCGACGACGATTGTGCGTTGCCAGTTTGCGCAGGCGAGTTGCCCTGCGGGCTGTTGTATTTTTTATAGCGGTCAATTACGCCCAGCTCAATATCATCATAGTCGCTACCCAGGTAGTAGTGGTAGTTGTCTGATGCCGGATCTTCCTGCAAAGCCGCAAAAGCAGCCGGGTCAAGATACCCTTGTAGGTTGCTCAAGAAAGTGTCATTGGCAATACGTTCCTCTTCGTCGTTGTAACCATCCAACCCAATATCCTGCACACCGCGCACGGCTGGGTCGTTGTCAAAGGCATTTACAATGGGCGGTACGCGCGGCACTTTGCCCCACGCCGACACATCCACTTGCACGGGGCTTCCTGGAGGCGGCAAACCGTTTTCATAGAAGAAACGAGAGTCCTTCAATATATCCTCCGATATGTTGCCCAGGTTTATGTACATATCGCCACCGTTCGAGTTTTGGTTGTAGATGAAGGGGTCCATCATCCAAATCTCAATAAACTCAATATTGGCAGCCTCAAAGTTGTTATTGTCAATTGACCGCATGATGCCACCCCAGCGGCTGCGAGGGTTTTTAAGGGTACCATTGGGGTTTACACCACTCGAAACGCCCGGTAGGCCGTTTGGCTGAAACTCAAAGTTGTATTGCCCACGTTCGCTCGGGAAATAAGCAAGATCAAACGTTACGAGGTTTTGCTGGAAGTTGGAAACCGTAGGCGTGCGGTTAGGGAAAACCTCTTGCTCAATAACTACCCTTACGTAGTGGTTGCTCTTGTCGTCGTTGGTAAGGTGACTTGGGGTGCTTTGTATGTTGCTTGAAAAAACGGGGTCGAGGTTGTACCAGGCAAATTTGGCGCGGTTGTATCCATATGCCAAATCGTTGAATAATCGTGCTTCTGGAAAAAGATCGCTCTCAAAGTTGTTGCTGGCGCCCAACGGCGTGCTACTCAGGCGCCAGTTGATAGCAGGAAACTTCAAATCGTAGCTGCTGCTGCTGCCCTCAAAATCATCGATGTATACTAAGCCAGCAGCACCAATTGCCTTGGAGTGGCCTGGTTTCAGGTGGGCCATTTCGCCAGTAATACTAAAGCTGGAAACCTCTTTGGTACTGTAAAACGGCAACTTATCAACCAACCATGTAAGAAACTGCGACTCGGTGTTGTATTTAAAATCGAGCCCGAATATGTTGTTGGCAATCGGGTCGTCGCCAATGTTTACTTTTTGCGTAAAAGGGCGTTCTTTCAGGAACATGTGGGTAGCACCGATAGAAAACTTATCGGACACCCAGTAATCTAAACGGGTACCAAACAAGGTGCGCTGCTGGAAACCAAACAAGGTATTGTTCTCAAACGATACGTTGATAGGCACCCCAGAGTTTAGCACGCCTTCGTTTATAATTTTTACCCTGCCCAGCGAATAATCGACCGTGTAATCTTGCCCCTCGACCAAGCGCTGACCACCGGCGGTTACCACCACCGAGCCCTGTGGCACGTTGAATGCCCCTAACGAAATTTCGGACGAAACCGACGATTTGTACTGCCCCTTAAGCACAAAACGGTTGTATTGTGGGTATTGCTGGGCTATTACTTTTATGGAGTCGTAAAGCTCATCATAAATAACGTTATCGGCTACCGTGGTTTGCTCATCGGCCGGAAACTGCCCTCTCAAATCTTGCCCGAAAGGCTCCAAAACCGGGAAAATAATACGCCCATTGAGCGGATTGATGGTAATACCAGACCTGAAATCGAATACCCCATCGGGTTGCGGGTCGCCTTGGTTGTTAAACTTATCTAACCCTACCACACGCACCAATGGCTGCCCTTGCAGGCTTCCCACTGGCAAATAACGCTTCAATCCGCCACCCGGGTCTTGATAAAAAACCTCCAGCCTAAAATCTTCTTGGTTTACTTGGAAGGCCCCAATGGAGTAGATGTTTTTCATCATCAAATCCCAAATAGGCACGGTAGGCCTAATGGACGTGGCCTTCAACATTTTAAGGAACAATACCTTACTGGCCGAAATGGAATCGGGCGGAATGTCTTGTGCAAACTCACCTACCTTATATAGCTCGCCATTAAAGGTGTACTCAAATGCTACGGCTAATACCTCATCAGGATACAAAGCTTGGTTGAGCGATACATAACCCAGCACGGGGTTATAGGTATACTCCGATGCGGTTAACTGCCTAGCGTAAACCTTTTCATAGTCTACAGTTGGTTCTAGGCCCGCGCTTATTAGGTTGGGACTTACTTGGTCAATGTTTCTGAAACCCGGTGCCTGGGTAAGGGTGCCATAAAGGGTGTTAGAGTTGTTGTTGGGCTGCCCGCTACCGGCATTGGGCAGCACCAATGGGTTGAAAATGCGGGTAGGCTCCGCCAAATCTTGGAAAGCCACAATATCTCTTACGTTTTGGGTGGCCCCGGTGCGGTTGGTTACCCAAACCTCTAAACGGGTTACTTGTACTTGAGAGCTAATGTTGGGCAGCGTGGCCAAAGCCGCGTTGTAGTTTTCTCGGAAAGATTGAGCTAAGAAATAGTGGCGGTTTTCGTCATACTCGTCGCTGAACACCTCAAAGTTTTGAACCTGCGCCCCGTTTTGTATCTGTAAATTCTGCGAGCGCGATTTTTGTTGCGAGAATACGTTGCTGATGGTTAAGCGGCCAAACTGGAATTTGGTAGCCACCCCAAACAAGCTTTGTGTGCCCTGTATCAAAGATGTTGGCAACGACCAACTTACGTTACCCGCCTCAATGCTCCTGATAATGTCATCTTCCTCACCTTCGTATTTCAGCTTTATTTGGTTCTCAAAATCGAAGGTGGCACCAGTGTTGTAGTTCAGGTTTATTTTCAAGAGGTCGGCAATGTTGCCCGTAACGCTCATGTTAATGTTCATGTCAAAATCGAAACCACCTTGCTTCCGGGCCTGTTGGGTAAGTATGGGGTTATCAATTTTCTGCACGTTGCCGCCTAGGGTAATGTCTACGTTTCCGCTTGGCTTAATTTCTATGGGTCCGAAACCGAAACCTTTTTTGTCCTTGTTCGGGATGATTTTCGGGATAATGCCGTCCTTCTCTACCAACTGAATGGAGTTAACCCTTTCGCGATAGTATTCGCGGCGGGTTTGCTCTTCTTCATATTTCAAGTACTCTTCAAAGGTCATGTACACCGGTGGGCGAACCGCAATGCCGTTTACGGTTTCGGTAATGATAAACCTATCCGTTTCGGTGTCGTACTCCACATTCTTTTCTATGGCCGCAGGGTCGTTCAACAAAAACGGGTTTGGGTTGTTCCCTGTTAGGTGGTCGCCTTGGCGGTCGTCGATGGGGTAAACCAAGTCAATGGGTTTGCTGGTATCGCCAGGGGCGGCGGCAGGGGCTATTGGGTCGTTAGGCACTACCGGGGCTACTGGGTCGGGGCTATCAACAGCAAAAGTTATCCATTGATTGGGGAATAAGTACTCGTTGGGCCCGGGAGGGTCCAATAACAATACAGCACCTCCGGCGCCAATGGCCGCTGTGGCAAATAAAAGCACTGCACCGAGTGAAAGTATGTAGCTTCTTCTTATCACTTATCCCTTCCTGATTCCTATAAAGCCTTTAGTGCTAGTTTAATGATAACTTCTACGGCAGCGTCTTTTCCCTCCGCTGCTATTACTTTATCTATTGCTTTTTCGGCTTGGTTGCGCTGGAAACCTAGTGCGACCAAGGCAGATAACGCCTCATCTCTATTGGTATTGCCTACACTGGTCATTAAAATTTCGGCCCCATCAACGGTTTTTATCATCTTGTCTTTGAGTTCCAAGATAATACGTTGTGCAGACTTGGCCCCAACGCCTTTTATTTTTTGCAACTGTACCACATTGCCCTGCATTATGGCCTTCTGCACCTCGCCCGGCACCATTGACGACAATGCCAGCCTAGCGGTAGACGGGCCAATGCCCGATACCGAAATTAAGTGGGTAAACACCTGCTTCTCCAATTCGTCGGCAAAACCATACAGGGTATGGCTTGTTTCGGTAATATGGAGGTACGTATGCACCAATGCTTCGTCTTTGTCTTGCAACTGGCCGAAGGTATTAAGGCTTATAAATACCTGATAACCAATTCCGCCAGACTCAACAATGAGGTATACGGGTGTTTTTACAGTAAGCTTACCTTTTATGTAAGCAATCATTGGCAGTTTGGAGTTAGACAGGGCAAAGGTAAAATTTTGATAACACATTTTAACAGTGCACTGCAACGTAATATTGCACACAAGGATAATAAATTGGACAGACGGCAGATTGTAGGCCCAAGGTGATGCCATAATTATATACCATAGAAGCATTTATGGTGGTTAATGCTGTGCCGTTTTAGGTTTCTTTGTCCATTTAGGCTACCCCGAGTGCCCATAAATAGTAGGTTTCCGTTTGCCCAGGTGCGAGTAAATTGCATAGCGTATGGCATCGCAGGCGTGGTCGTTGTCCTTAACGGGGTCGTCGAGCAAGTTGCCTTCGGCATCGGTCTTCCAGGTGTAATTATCCAGTTCATTCAGCACGTTCACACTATTTTGCACCACATGTATGCGGTACTCCTTCACCTTACCGATACCACTAAACACGCTTTTTTCGGCACCCTTTACGTGGTATCCGGCCTGTTGTATCTCCTTTATTTTTTCGGGGCTGGCACTATCCGCATATATGTTGTCGGTTTTGCTTATCTCTAGCCTATCCATTAAATCAATCATTGCCGGTGTGGTAAGGCGGCGCTTGTAAAAAACCTCCTCTAGGTAAATGTCTTTTTCGTAGTAAGCCACCCGTACCATAGCGCAAGGGTTGTTGTAGCCAAAATCGAGGCCATACAGCGTTTCGGTGACGTTTTCGGGTATCCTGCTAATGATTTTGTAGTCGTAAATAATGGCATTGCTGTTTTCGCCCCACTCGGCAAGCGCGTATATTTTGTAGTATTCGGGGTCAAGTTCCTTCATTTCGGCCAGCATTTCGCCAAATGCCGCACCAACTTTGGTGTTATCAGAATGAACAGTTATCAACTTAAAGGTATTTATGGGTTCGCGTGCATAAAACTGTTGGTAGACAAAATTCTTTTTGCTGATGGGGTTGAAGGTGCAGATAATTTGCAAATAAGTTTCCGTTTCGCCCCGAAGCCTTAAATCAAGCTGCCTGAAATCCCTTGCGCTCAACTCAGTGGCCTCCTCTACCCACATACCTGTAGGTTGTGCCAGACTTTTCAGTTTTTCGGGGTCGTCTACGCCTGTAGTTATAAGGGTATTGCCGTTTTTCAAACATTCAATTTCTAGCCTGCTTTCCGAAAATTTAAACTCGTCTTGCCAGCCATGGAAATAAATCACATCCTTTAATTGCTGATACACGCTATTGCGAATGGTCCGGGCCACCTTGCGCACCACCACAAACCGATGGCCGGTTTCGGCCTTCATGCGGTAGAGTATTTTTTGGGCTGCGAAAAAACTTTTGCCACTACCCGCTCCGCCCATTAACATTAGGTAGCGGCTTTGATTGGTAAAAGCTGGGTGATATATGGTAAGAATATGATCGGTCATGATAAGGCAAATTGGTTTTGGGGATAGGGACAATACACAGGCCGATGGCTGCAAAAACGCGCCAAAAGGTGAGTATGAAAATGTAAGATTTTTGGGTGCCTAAGCGGCTATTGCATTATACCGAAGCCTTAGGCTCCATAACTGCTAAGTAAGGGAAAATCCAGGTGGGGTCGGTGTCTTCGGCCTCAATACGGTACCATTTGCTGCCAAGTTTCAGAAAACCTTTCAGCACAAATATTTTCCCATTAAACAATTGCTCGTAATGGAATGGGCGGCCATTGAGTTTTACTTTGGTTTTGCCATCGGTTATGGGTATGCCCTTAAACTCGGCCATGGTAAAGCACTTGGCATCTTTTACCACTTCGCTATCGCATACCAGCAGAAAGGTTTCCAGGTCTTCCACCTTCATGCCGGGCGTGGTGGTTACTATCAATTCTAGGCTAGCTACTTCTTCTTGTTTAGTTTTAGAAAGCTTAGCAACTGGCAGCTCGTTTGGTTCGTTTGTGCCTGCACCGCTGCCTTTAGCTGCCGCAGTATCCGTTTGGTTGGTTGCACCCGGCGCATCGGCGCCATTGCCACCAAAGTTGCACGCCGCAAAAGCCATAACCAGTATGACAAAAGTATAAAGTAGAGTTTTCATAGCAGGGTGGGTTCAAATCCAGAATTGTTGAGCAAATCGCTTATATCATTACAAATTTGCTTTCCTTAAATAGCTCTCGCAAATCGGGTGGCATACCGGTTATGCGGTCTTTAAAGTCGTTTAGCTCATCCAAGCTTTTGTTAGATAGTAGCTGCACCATCTCGTCCAAGGCCTTCATGCCCAAAATCAAAGGCATCAAGGTATAGGCCATTTTATCGCCGTTAAACGATGCCACCATTTGGTATTCGGTAAGCTCGGCGCGTGGCACACTGGTAACGGCGCATTGCCCTATCCAGCTATTCACGTCAAAGTCTTCGCGGGCGTAAAAATCATTGGCTCTGGCTTCTAAATCGGCATGGGTGCGCATATACTCCTGCCTATTGCGTTTCGATTCCGTGGAGAGACGCGCTTCCATTTCGGCATGGCACTCCATACAAATGGCGTACTCAAAAATAATGTCCTGCACGTTGTACTTCACATAGCGTTTCACAGCCTTCTCAACCATATACCAGGTTTCGGGCTGCAGCAAACCCTTCTCGCAAACGCTGCAGCGCTCAAATGGCTTGCCCGTGGCCTCCGAATAAAACTCTTTCGGTATTGCTACCAGCTTCGGGAACTCCTCTGCTTCTTGCTCTTCATCAAAATCTTCAAAATCATTATTCATAGTTGCACGCTTATAGCATAAAAGTAAGGCAAAAGGGCGATTAGTAAAAACAATAAACTAAAACCCGTTGTTTGCGTATATGTTAAAGACAAACCCGATGGCTATGGAAAACGTTTCGCGCATTGAAGTATTGCTTGAGTTTGGCCGCATTTGGCTACGCGACGATGGCATTGTACAAGTAACCATTGACAACGGAGCCCATATTCGGTACCGCGAAGCCCAAAAATTGATGGAGACCATCAGTGGCCTCTCACGGTATACCAGCCGCCCTATAGTGGTTGACCTAACCAAAATAGCCAGTATTGAAACCAGCGCCAAGCTGCATTTCATCAGCACCCGAACCGACAACCATAACCTTTGCATGGCCATGATTATTGCCTCGCCATATGGCAAAATGGTGGCCAACCTATCACTTTTGTTCCAACATCCAGGTTGCCCAACTCGCTATTTCAATTCGCCAGAGGGCGCTTTGCATTGGAGCGGGCGTTTCCAACCGAGCCAAACAGAGGCTGTACATACCTTTGCAGCCTAAACTGTATAAAATACCCTACACTTTAACGAAAAACCCATGCCACCCGTTGGCATCTACTGCGAGCAAAGCTTGCATGTACGCCATTTGTATAGCGATATTTGATGCAACTGAACCCCTATACAGTTATGTTGCGATTGATGAGTTTGGCTATTATCAGCACTTTGGCATTGCTTATTGCTTCGTTTGCGCCGCAAAACAAGCCAGCACCTAAAACCATACAAATTGGCAACCAGCTTTGGCTTGCCGAAAACGTAAACGTGCCTTACGCTGGCTCGTGGTGCTACAACAACGACCCCCTGAACTGCAAAAAATATGGCCGCTTGTATAATTACGAGCTGGCCACGCTTGCCTGCTCGCGCATTGGCGAAGGCTGGCTCTTGCCCACTAACGCCGATTGGGAGACTATGGTTGCCACCCTGGGCAGCGTAAAACTTGCCGCACTAAAATTAAAACCTGGCGGCGATATTGGTTTTAATGCTGTGTACGGTGGTTTTAAAGTTGAAAACTCAGAAGAGTTTAAGGCCGAAGGCAGCGAAACCGCTTACTGGACCTCGAGCCCAATGAACCCAAAACAAGTGTTTATAAGAGAAATAAAGAGCTTTAGCCCCATGGTGATAGAAGGCTATGCGGCAGTTGACCGTGGCTTGAGCTGTAGATGCGTTAAAGACCTGCCCAAAGGAGAATAAGACCACTCCGGCGAGCACACCTTCATATCTGGTTTCATTACGTTTGGTTGTTTGCACCGGCGCGATTGGTCATCGCGCCGGTTTTTTTATGGCTTGCTTTGCTCTTGCCTGCGGCGTTGCCGCCTCGTCATTTTAGACAAATCCAAGTTACCGGTAACGGTAGTTGCTACTTTCTCAATAGAGCGGCCTATAACGTAACCACCAAGGCCCAGCTCAAGCAAGCCCCAAAAGCGCTCGGGCAACTCAATGGTGGGCATGTCAAACCAAAACCCCAACACGGGCTGTATAAAGTAATGAAACACGATAATAAACGCAAACGCCAACATGACCAAAGGGCGCCAATTCCGTTGCAGTTTGGTACCTTGCAGCTCGGTGTTTAGCACATCGCGCTGGTAGCTGGCCAGTTCGCCCAGGTTTTTCAATATCACCTCGCTTATCTCCTTTCGGGCGGCAAGGCGTTCGGGTTCGTTAGTGATGAGTTTATCTAGTGCCTTGCCAGTGGCATCTACCAATTCGGTAGCGGCCCCAGCTATCAGTTTGGGTATAATAGACATGTTTGGTTATGGGTTGCGAGTTACGAGTTGCGGGTTGAGTTGCGGCGGAGCTCTTTGATTTTGGTAATCAAAGTAATGACGCCAATACCGATACCGATAATAAGCGCCAAGTATTGCAATACGGGGGTGGAAGTATCCATAAGCGTTTGCAGCGCCCCACCCACCGACGAAAACATCCCCCACCCCGGATGCTCCCGGAGAAAAATAGTGAGTTTGTGCATTTGGATTTTTGGGGTTTAGGGGGTTATCCAGGATATAACTGTGTAACAACTAATGATGCACCTTTTTGAAAAACAACAAACCCTCCATTAATGCCATCTATCGGCTGATTTACAATTCCTGAAGCGAACTTAATTTGGGTGCTGGTTCCACTTAATGTTAATGTCTGGCCAGAAATTGGGCGAAGCGTAATGGTATTAGGCGAATGTGCGAGGCTGTGAATTTCTTCCAAGGTCTCAGTATTGCTTATCCAAATACTTCCAGAATATGCGGCATCAAACGTTCCTAAATCAAGAACTCCACTGGAGTCAATCGATAAAGATGATTCTAAAGTGCTTTCATTGAAATTATAGAACCTTGAAATTTGATTTTCCGTGAGAAAAATGGTCTTTGATGGGGTCTTAAACAAACAATCGTAAAGCAAATTGGATTGATTTGACACATCCAGTTTGGTGTCCTCTCCAATTATGATGCCGCCAATTGTTGAAGTATTGTTACTTGCTATCAACTTAGATCCGCTATCAATCTTATTTATCGTGATTCCAGCCCCCAAATACCCATCCAAATCATAAGTAGAATAAAAGCTGGCGCGGTTGGAAGAGAATTGGCCATTGGTGTTGGAGAGGTTGACGGTGCTTTTGTCGATGTGGTTGTTGTCAATTTCGCTGCCCGAATCGTTGCTGGTAATGGTGGCTTCGCTAAAGACGTTTTGATTGCAATTGCCCATGCGGCGCTGCATGGTAATAGTACTGTTTTGCACCTTGTTTCGCGTGAACTCTCCCGTGCTATCGGTCAAGTTAAGGGCGGTAGCAGATAGGGTATTACCCAAAAATTGCCCACCTGTATAATTATTAAGGGTTAGCTCGCTTTGGTTGTTAATCTGGTTGTTTTGAAAAAAAACGTTGGTATCATTGGCATGCAATTGCGAGTTGGCAATAACATTATTTGCAAATTGCCCTTGCGTGCGCTGCAAGTCAATTTCGCTGCTGCCTGAAATGTGGTTATTTGAAAAAATATAACCTGCGGCGGCCTCGCTTATATCTAATACCGTTCCCGAAATCTGATTTTCAGAAAGCTGAAACGAAGCATTGGTGGCAGTTACATCGGTGGTGGTCAAGTTGTTGTTGTTCATAGTAACCGTAGCGCCACTAAACAGGTATTCGCCATCGGTAAGGTTGTTTTGCGCCATGCTATTCAGGGTGGCATTGGACAAAAACAGATTGACCCCGCTGAAATGATTCATGACCAGGTTGTTGCAAACCACATTTTTCCCAACCAAATTAGAGGCAACGATACTATTGGCAGCCATTTCGCCGCTTGCGAGGTGCAAATCGAAACCGGATAAAGAAATGGCGTTGCCCTGCAACGAGCAGTTGCCCGTGGCAACAACCTTCACAAAGCTTTGATTACCAATGTTGTTCTCGGCTATACTATCGGTTTCGGTGAGGCTGCAAACCATAAAAGTGCGGCCCGAAATAGTATTGCTGGCAATAGTGCCGCCATTGGGGTAGGCAATGAAAACGCTATCGGTAACCTTAGTGCCAGTAACCGCATCGTACGCCCAAGGGAATGCTTGATATGGGTTGATGCCTACCAAATCAATCAGCTCGGGCTGGCAACTCACCATATTGCCTTTGCTATCAGCCATTTCAGCTATCCAATCGTCGGCAAAGCGGTACTTAACTTTAAACCAATGCGCGCCCTTGTTGGTGCCCATGGCTAGTGAACCCGTGCTAACCCCAATGCCAGTGGCAGCAACGGTTATGGCACCGCCATTTAAAACCGCACCGCGGCCATTGGCATCGGTGAGGTACACAAATGAGCCAATATTGATGGCTCCAAAGCCGTGCACGGGCGTGCCATCATTAATGGCATCGGAAACCAAGGCTGCCATATTGATGAGGTTGGAAGCGTAACCAATGGGCGATGGCAGCAATTGCTCGCCATTAACAGTAACCGCATCAATGCTACCGGCGGTACCCGATGTAAGCTGCAGATAACCATGTGCAGGCAAAGCTTGGGTATAATCGCCCTCGATGCTGAATGCCGATACCGAGGTGGCCGTAAGAATCATACCCCTATCGGTAACCAAATACCTTTGCCCTGGCACCAAAGCAGCGGTGGCAATCATTTCAGAAAGCTCTGCATAGGTGGCTGCTACTTGCGGCATGGTAGGTTGGGCGGCTTGCCTTACCCAATTTGCGCCAGAAAAGTAGTAGGTATGCCTGTCGGCCAGGTTGAATATCTGATAGCCCGATTGCGGGGTAACGGCCCGCCACTCAAATACCGATTGGCCTTGGCTATTGGTTCTAAAATACTCGGCAATTTCGCCCACGGCCACATCGCCCCAAGCGGGATGCACGGTTGTGTCGGGTTCCGGAAAAACCACCTCGCCCGAAGTATCCATACTGGTATCTATAGAAGCATCCATTGACGTATCAATCGCCGTAGAACCGATGCTGGTGCTGCCAAAAAGGATATATCTATCGCCTTGCTGCAGCGTTCGTGGCGGAAAAGTGGCATCGGCAAAATCCAGCACAGGCCGCTGCCAGTAGGTATCGTACCATTGAATGTCGCCCAATGGGTTTTTGGATAAAAGCGTATCGTTTTCTGCCAAGCTAAAATCGCGCGGCGGGTGCAGTTCGCTATTTTCTAGCTCAGCGTGAACATTTGAGAAGGTTGGCATAGGGTTAATTTGAAAATGAGGGAAAATAAATTTGCTGATGTGCCAATTACTGATTAGCGGTGACGATTAATGGGCATAATCTAAATTACAATGCAATAATTAGCACATTGGTATATCAGCACATTATTACATTTTAATAAACATACGGTAAGCTGCTATGCGAGCTGTCGTTGGGGCAGGTGGGGTAATCGGGGAAGGAGGTGCGGTTGCTTTTGATATAATCCGTCATTTCGGTAGCCAACAGCTCGGCATCACTCAACATTTTGTTGCGCAGCATGGCAAAGTCGGTATTGTTTACCGGCAAGTGGTAGTCAATGCTCGGGGTTTGGATGCCGTTGGAGGTTATCTCGGCCTTTATGAGCGGCAATGCCTCGTACAACACAAAACGAGCCAGGGCATCTTTGAGATAATCGTTAACGAGCGTTTGGTTAAGGCCCGTAAAGGTTTGCGCCACCGATTCGGCCATGAGGGTATTGTATAGCGCAATGCCCAACAAGGGCTTGATGTATTTAAGCGAAGCGATAGGAATGCTATCGGCTACGAGGGTCGTGTCGAGGTTTTTACCAGGCATAGCAAGGGCTATCACCTCGGCAGGGGTGAGTAGGGACATGGGGCGGAATTAAAAATTGAAGATTTAAAATTGAAAATTGATTATACCCTAGCGGTGGCAATAACCTTCCCTTCCAACTCTGGCAGCGCTTCCAGGCCCAGCTCTTTGCGGGCTTCGTTGGCTTGTATTACGGCATTTACATCAACACTGCCTATAAAACTGATGGGCACTACGTTGCTTATGGCCAGTTCGTAGTCGGCAAAGCCGGCATAGGCTAAGAGCTTGTTTAGGGGTTTGAGCAGCGTATTTTGGTAGTTTACAATTACGGTGTTCATGTAAATTTCAAACAACGTGCGCACCTCGCTGCTGCTGCTTAGTTTGCCGCTAGTTTCAACCAACAGGGCCGGATGCGTGCGGTGGGCGCGCAATAGGTTTTGCACCGCAAGCTCTTGCAGCTCGCGGAAAATGCCCTCAGGTTCGTCGTTTACCTGCACATATTGCGGCGCTTGGGTCTCGTTGCTTACTATTTGGGCTATAAGCTTGCTGTTGTTGCCCTCGCCCGTAAAACTGCGGATGAAGCTATTGAGGTAATCGTCCGTTTTTAAGCCCTTTGGTGGTTCGCCAAACAAAGTCAACAAGCCCGATGGAACAAACTTATTCTCCATCCGATCCAAGTTAAAGGCCGGTATTTTGTACTCAATATTTACCCATTTCATGCCGCCCAAGGTGTAATAGTCGGGCAGGCCGTAAAAGCGGCGGCCCGTGCGATAATCGCGCACATATAGTAGGGCATGTTCTTGCGGGGCATCGAACTGGAAGATGGGTATTTCCTTTACCTCATACTTACTGCTTGCGTTGCGACCATTGAGTACCAGCCCCCAATGTTGGCTAAGGTATGCTTTCTTAATGCTCGCACCAGTCGGTTTGCCAAGTCGCACCTCGGTTACATCGCGGTGGTAAAGGTTCAATCGGCTGCCTTCTTCGGCTGTTTCGATGGCAAAGTTACCCGTGAGGATATAATCTAATGCCCAACGGCCAAACAGTTCTTGCAGGCTTTCGCTCTCGGCATTTACTTCGGCCAGCCAATGCTCCAGCTTCTCGTCCTTTTGGTAGGGCTGGCCATCTTTTCGGTTTACCATAAATCCATCGCCAACGGTATATACCAGTTTGGTATTGATGGCGGTTCGGTGTGTGCTGCTGTTTTCGTAGTGGTATACCAATTGATTGATAAACAGGTTGTTGCTGTCATCAAAAAACGGAATCCACGGGGTCCGGATGTCGGGCACGGCACTTTCAACTGACTTGGCAGGCCGCTTGGGGTTCAGCACTTGATAGCCCAGTATTTGCCCAGGTTTTTTGGGTGGTTGCATGGTGGGAATTTGAAAATTTGGGAATTTGAAAATTTGAAAATTAATGTGCGGATACGAAATGGATGTATCAATGTACTGACGAATTTGTAAAATCTATTCGATTAAACTTGCACATAGATTTTCCCAATGATTAGTACCTTTTAGCACTTTGGATATCGGTACATCTGCACATCGATACATCAGCACATTAGCACATCAACTATAATAGCTCCAAAAACGCAGCAAGACTTATTGCTTCGGTGTTTTCGTTAATGGCATAGCGCTCTGTGCCGGGGTAGATGATGAAGTTTTTGGCAGTGTTTAATTCGTTGGCCGAGATAGCGTACCCTTTCGAAAATTTTGGAGCCATGCTGCGTTTAACTTCTACGGCCCATATTTCTTTGTTCGGGCGCTCCACTAGCAAATCAATCTCATTGCCCGACGAGGTACGGTAGAAATAAACGCCAGATTGGTTTTCGTCGAGTAAGCTGCAAATATTCTCTATCACAAAACCTTCCCAGCTCATACCAACAATGGGGTGCGACAATAACGCCTCTTTGTTTTCGATACCCAGCAAGGCGTGCAGTAATCCGCTATCGCGCACATATACTTTTGGAGATTTAATGAGGCGTTTGCCGTGGTTGCCATGGTAAGGCCGCAGTTTGCGCACCAACAGCAAATCAACCAACAAATCAAGATAGCTCATTACCGTTTTGCCATCTACGCCCAATGAGCCCGCCAATTGCGATGCATTGAGCGTAGTGCCTTGCAGGTGGGCCAGCATGGTCCAGAACCGGCGCAGTGTTTCGGCAGGTATGCGCGGACCCAATTGGGGTATATCGCGCTCAAGGTAGGTGCGTATAAAGTTTTTGCGCCACAACATGCTTTTAACATCGCTTGCAGCCATCACGCTATCCGGAAAGCCACCCCGAACCCATAGCTTATCCATATCCTTGGGGTACTCGGTAAGGTTCAAGGGAAACAATTCGCAATAAGCGATGCGGCCGGCCAAGCTCTCGCCCGACTGTTTCAATAAATCCATGGAGGCAGAGCCCAACAACAGGAACTGACCGGTTTTGCGGCCCGCCCTGCGGTTTTTGTCAATAATGCCCCTAAGCTCTTGAAAAAGTTGCGGCATGCGTTGCACTTCGTCCATTATCACCAACTTATCTTGGTGGCTGGCTAGGTAGTAGGCAGGGTTTGCCAACTTTGCCCGGTCTTCCTCGCTTTCCAAATCCAGATAAAGCGTATTATGCGTGCGCGCTAGATCCATAGCCAAGGTGGTTTTGCCCACTTGGCGTGGCCCAAGCAAAGCCACTGCCGGAAAAGTATCCAGCAATTCGCTTACTTCTTCATATTTTTTACGCTCAATCATGTTTGTAAATTAGGAGTTTAGTTCCGAATATGCAAAGTTATTTTCGTACTAATGTACGTTAAACAGATAGCAAAGTTACACATTTTACTTTGCATATTCGGAATTGAATTCCGAATATGCAAAGTTGAAAAGCCGATAAACACTCAAAAATAGGGTTCTGGATTACACAAATGTTAGCACTACACCTCCGGTAGCTACAATATCGCCCACATATTGGCGCGGGATATCGCTGCCCCGGCCTTCGAGGCGAAACTCATAGCCGTTGCGGTCGGCCAGGTCGGCGCCGGTTTCGCCATTGGCGGCGGCGCGCAGAGCGGCACTGGTTTTTAGGCGTTCATCGTAACCATATACAAAGGCCTCGCCTTGGTTATTCTCTACAATGGCAATCAGCTTGCACGATTTTATGGCCTTCTGCAAGCGGTCGGCTTTCACCTTCTCTTGGCGCGGCACAAAGCCCGTAATGGTGTACGAAACGAAGTTGGTACCGTTGTCTTCCAACGAGTTCTGGAATGTAGCGTTCAAGCTATAGTCGGCAAACTCAAACTGGTGCCATTGGCTTTCGGCATCGGCGGTATTATCAACGGTTACGTCGGTATAGGAGTGATCGGCAGTGGAGGCTAAGAAGCTATCCACTTTATCACGGTTTACTAAAAACAGCCTGCGCACACCACCAATGGTGCTATTATCGTCGCAGGTAAGGGCATAGCCTTGGGTGAGAAATGACATGGTGAATTAATTTAAAATTTAAGATTAAAAATTGAAAATTGTCGTGGTTGAAAAATTTTGAATTTTGAATTTTCCAATTTTCAATTCGATTAACGCGCATACACCACGTACTCATCGAACAAGTACTGCACGCCTAGGTCGAAGTTGGCTTTGAAATAGAACTTCTCTTCCAATTCGTCCAAGAAAAGCTTGGCATCGCTACCTGGGGTTTTCACATCGGTACCAATAATCAGGTTCTCTTTTTTGGTATACACCACGCGGTGCGGGTCGGGCAGGGTTTGTGAGGCAATGGAGGCATCCCAAACCAATTGCGGCTCAACGGCAATACCACGGAACGTAAGCGGACCGCCATCGGCTAAGCGAGATAAGCCAGTATCAGTATCCATGTTTTCGTAAGTCTCAATCAAGTTGCAATATACGGTGTCGGTTACCAAGAAAACCTTGTCGGTGGGTTTTACGGCGCGCAACGGGGCAGAGCCTTTGTACATTTGGCGCAGTATATCAATGGCCTCATCGGGGGCCAACTCACCAGTGGTGCTTATGTCTACCTTAGTGCAGCTACCTGCTTCCAAAAGCTTAAACCAGCCGTCGAAGGTTTTGAAAAAGTTGGTGCTGTGGGCCGTATTGCCAAACCAGCAAAGCTCGAAAATGTCGTTGGTAATAGCAGTGTTGATACGATCAACCATAGCCTTCTCAAGCACGGTGCCGCCTAGGTCGTAAATATCGCTGCCGCGTTTGAGGTTTTGTTTGAAAATGGTGTCATAAAAATCGACAGCGCATTGTTCTAAGTTTATAACGCAAGGCTCGGTGCGGATGGTTTTCTCACCGAGCGCAAAAGTACCCACTGGGTTAAAGCCACAACTTTCTTTTTTCTGGATAATGCGCTTCAACTCATTAGCTAGGGTAATGGTTTTAGAGCGGTTTACGGTAGGGTCTACCGAATAAGTGTCCACAATGTTTTCGGCCGTGAACACGGGTTTAAGAAAAATTTCGGCTACGTGCTCCGTAGCCCAAGTTTCCACAATAGTAATAGCGTTTGCCATGGGTTGATTGAAAATTTAAAAAATTGAAAATTTAAAATTGCCGCGTCAATAAGTTAAAGCCATCGGATCTAACCCAATTGCAGCAGTCTTGTGTCTTGATACTTGTGTCTAGTTAAAAACGGTTCTGCAAGTAGCTGCTCACATAGTTCCAGCCGTTTTTTCGGTCGCGCTCGGTGCGGGCTGGGTCGGTGTCGGCACCGGGGTTGCCGGTATCAATACGGCGAGCTTTTAGGCGCTGCAACTCACGCTCCAAGTTCTCTACGGTTTTTTCTGGCTCAGCCTTACCTTGTGCCGATTGAGGGGTTTCTTTGGCAGGGCTTGCCAGTTGAGCGATCAGTTCGTTTAGCTGTTGGATAAGGTCCGCTAGCTGCTGCTCCAATGCTTGGATGTTCTCCATGTTTGGTTTGGGTTTTGATTGTTTAGAAATATTAGAATTGAAAGTATTTTGCGGGTAAAGGCGCTGTTTGATATGCTGGTCTAGTATGCCAATGGCATCCACAGCCCTATCGATTAGTTTAGTTGACGCCTGTGGCTGCACCTGCCCCAGCCCTAGGCGGAAGGCCAAACGATTGGCCACGGCAGCATCGGGTATGCGCTTCAGGCTTTCATCGAGTAACAGGGCCGCAACTTGCAGTTCACGCACAATGCCATCTACAAAGCCCATTTCAAGGGCCTCCTCGGCATTCAAGAGGGTTTCGGCATCCATCATGGCGCTTATGCGCTTTTTGTCGAGGCCCGTTTTGCGGTGGTAAATGTCCAACAGATCATTTTTCATCTTATCCAAGTCGGTTTGTACACCGCTTTTACCCCCTGCGTAATAGGGGTTGTGAATGAAAAAATAGCTGTGCTCGCCAATAAAACTCTCTTTAGCCGCTGCCGCCACCACGGTAGCCGCGCTGGCCGCTATGCCACTGATATAGGCGCTCAGGTGGTAGCCTTGCAGTTTCACAAAATCGTAAATAGCAAATGCATCGATTAGGCTGCCACCCGGGCTATTGATGTGCAGGCGCACTGGTTTGCCCGCGTGCGGCTTAAGCTCGTTGAGAAACTGGCGCGCCGAGATGCCAAACTCGCCTATTTCGTTATCGATGTACACTTCAACTGGCCCGGTTTCGGGCAGACTGCTTTTAATGTTGTACCAACTTTTGTTGGCTGATGGCGTTTGGTCCATGTGGTTGTTTGTTTGGGGATGATTCAATTTTAAAGTTTGGCATGGTTGTTTCAGTCTTTCATAATATTCATCAAGTCTTGCGTCTAATTCTTAACTTTGCAGCACCCATGAAAAACTTGCCCATATTATTGCTGTTGCTGCTGTCTAGCACTGGCATTTTTGCCCAAACGGATAGTTGCAACTTGCTCATACACAAGAGCATCAAAGACGAGTTTGTAAAATCGACCCGCCGAGAAACTATCTACAATGTGCCCAATCGCACCTTCGGCATCTTTGTGCAAAACCGCAACGGCTCCATGCAAATGGTATTCGATTGGACCATCGGGCTGAAGGCATTGGATGCCACCGAAAAATTCGAGCCTAAGAAACCAATCTTGCTTACCTTCTTTTTTAAGGATGGCAGCAGCCACATTATTACCGTGGAAGAGTACATACCGGGCAGTGGGGCCAAACAGGTGCGTTATGCCTATAAATACACCATTGGCGGCTCGGCATTTGTAACTGCAGAGGATATGGCAATACTCACCAAATCGCCGATAGTGAACATCCGCGAGAGCATATACGGTATACCTTTCGACGATACCACACCCCTTAGGGCCGACTATTTGATACGCGCCTTTAAGTGCGTTCAGCCGTAGGTTAGTTTACTGGTTTATTGGTTTATTGGTTGATTAGTTGATTGGTTATTAGTTGATTGGTTTTGGACTCCGCTCCCATTGGACAATTACGCCTTTCCAATAGTCGAACACAAACTGCACACAGCTTGGGCAAGCCATATCGCTAGGGCTTTTGTAGATGTATTCGTGGTACTTGGCAAATAAGGTTTTCACATCCTCTTTGTTGGGCTGGTGCCTATTTTGCTGCCATCGGGCGAAGCAATTCTGTATCTGCTTTTGGTCTTCGGCCGAAATGTTTTCCAGGCCTTTGTATTGTTTGTTCATCACCATTTTGCTAGTGGGCATTTCATGGGTTTAAGGGCAATTTTTGCTTTTAAGAAACAACCGCACATGCCGCAACGCGCAAGGGGTTTAAAAATCCACAAGTGCAATAGCTTGTTTTTGAGGTGCGGGCAGGCTTGGCATTGCTGCCAACGATGTTGCTTCAGTTCTGGGGTGGAGAGCAGCGTTTCCATTAAAAGCTAGCCTCCGATTGAATATTCAGTAGCCGTTGTTGCTGGCTAGTGGTATCTACCACGTTATTTACAATTTTCAGGCTACCCACCTCATCGGCTATTACCCCACGAAGGCCTTTTACCAGCGCTTCGCTATCCATTCCATCAATTGGCGCAGTTGCCGTGTTGTAGTACACTGGCGGCGCAACAGTAGGAACCACGCCGCCCGAGGCAAAAAATCGTTTGCCACCCGTAACGGCGTTCATTTCAGAAATGCTTTTTACAAAATCAGGCCTGCTCCAAATATTGCGGTTCACTATCAGCTCGCCACCCTCGGCTTCCATCAAGTTGCCACCCGATAGAAACGGCACACCACCTTGACTATGCGCCGCACCTTCTACCAAACCACCCGTCTCGAAAGGTAAGTAGCCGCCTTTGGCAAACTTTTGCTTGGCTATTAAGGCCACTTGGGCGGCGGTGGTTACGGCAGCGGCCGCAATGGCGGCTATACCTGCCGGGCTGGGTGGCGGACCAAATTGGGCAATGCCTTGCACTACGGCTTGGGCGCCTGCAATGATGGCTTTGGTAATGGCAAAAGCCTTTTCGCGCTTGGCGGCGGCCTTTTTCTTTTCTTCGGCCTCCTTATCATACTTGGCATTGATGCTATCCAACTGAGCCTTTTTACCCTCTTCAGAAAGCACACGTTCATTTACGGCATCAATCTCGGCTTGGCGTTTCTGATCAATTCGTGCCAGCTCGTTTTGCAGCCGCACCTCGCTAAGTTGGTCGGCAAGGTTCAAGGCATCGTTCATGGCCATAAAGGCACTTGAGGCGGCCTGTGCCTTACCTTGCAATGCCTCAGCTACAGCAACCTTATCGTTGCCATCATCGGATGCGCCAGTGGTTGTTGGTTTTACGGAGTTGTTAATCGTCTCCATGCCTTTGGCCAGTACATCTAGCCCCACCAAGTCGGCTGCTTGTTTCAGCTCGTTCAATACGGTGGCTGTTTGCATTGCCGTGTTTTGCAGGCCCTTTAAAGCGCTGTTAAAACTTACTTCAAACCTATCGGCACTCTCCGTTGCAGTGTTCAAGGTCGCGGCTATGGCTTCGCTTTGCTCTTGAACGATTTGCCGTTCCAGCTTCAAGATTTTCTGTTGCGTAGCAGCCAACTGGTTGCTTGCGCCGCTTAACGTAGCTTGGCTCTTGGCCAGCTTGTCGTAAAGGGTCAACATTGCTCCAAGGTCTTTGAGCAATTGCTGCAGTTCGGCATTCTCCACCGATATTTGAAGTGCTATTTCCTTTGCCATGTTCTTATTGGTTTCCTTTTAAATGCAGCTTATCAAATCGTTTTGGTCGGCCCTGTTCGTTTCGCTGCGATGCGAACATTATTTCGCGGCCATCGGTGGTATACAGGTAGCCACCTTGCACCAAAAAATTACCATCTTGGGTGAAGGTAAAGGCCCTATATCGGTCGGTATTGGAGGTGCCGCCACCCACTTGTATTATATCGTCGCGGCTAACCACATTATAAGCACCCAGCACGGTTTGGTTGCGGGCCGCAGCAATAGCGCCTTGCCCCAAGGCCACCGAAGCAGTGCCTGCTGCCGCCCAGTTGCCAGTGCCGTTGTGCAGCACTGTCGAGGGCGTATCGGAAAGCGACCCTAAATGTTCATTGCCATATTGCGAAGCCCTACCCGTGCCACGCCCCAGTGTGGGTGCCATTTGGCTAATGGAGCTATAGTTGGCTTGGGTGGTTAAATCGAGCTCGATGTTGTTCGATGCCAGCACGGGCAGCAGCGTAACCTTTACCGGCAAACACAATGCTGGCCTATAATCGGCAATGGTGGTGATGTAATAATAACCCTTGATAGTTGGGTGGTTGATGTAAATGGGCCGTTGCAAATTGAGTTGCAAAACATCCGTTAAATCGAGCTTGAAATAGGCGATAACCTGCCTGCCATCCTCAATTTGGGCTATGGTGTTTTTGTAATAATTGTTTACCAAACCCTGCACGCCACTATAAGCCAAAACATCGCTACTCAATACCGGGTATTTTAACCTAAAAGAAGGGTTACGGCCAAACAGCCAAGCCGAGGTTTTGGGTTGCCCCAATCTGTTGGGCAACGTTTTAGCTTTATAGCCCTCGTAGTATAGTACCCGTGGCACAAAGTCATAACTCGCATCGGGGTATGGTGCAAGGTCTTTCCACAACCGCGGTATCTCTGGGGCGGCGTTTGATTGATTGAAAGGATTGAAAATGTTCCAATCTTGGAACGTAAGGGTATAGGCAAAGTTTTTAGTGCCCAACTCTTGGTTGCCGGGGTTGTATTTTATGGGCAACTTATGCGCCAACGAACCCGGTTGTTTATTGGTGGTTTCGGCACGCTCTTTCAAAAAAGCATCTTTAGTATCGAGCTTATATTGAAACGTTACATCCCGCTTATAATCGTCTATATACTGTATTTCGGCTTCTCTAGACAAATCAAACTTACCCGTCCAATCGTGCGCTTCTGTGAGCGGCATTAAGAACAGATCCCTAGGCTCACAATAAACCTTCTTGGCAATGGTATCGGTGCGAAAGTATAAGTTGAACATGTTCATAATGCCCGTGAGCACATCAATCAACTTTACATCCGGTAGCACTTGCGAAACCTCATAGGTGGCCCCTTCCACAATATCGCCCGTTATGGCATTACTAAACTCCAATTGCTGTATTTCGAAACGAGGGCTTTTGTTTTGCAAATTGAAGTTTGATAAGCCCCAATTGTGGGTCTTTACGATGGTATACACACCCAATTGCTCGCCTTGGGCAAAGGGTAATAGTTGGGTATCGACGGTTACATTTACGGTTTGCCCATTGCTGGTAAACACTACGGCCTCCTCGGTTATGGGCACTAAATTGCCGCCCACCAACCTGCCCACACCAATGCCCAGATACTTCAGGTTTTGATGCCAATGGGTGCTTTTAATTCTCGCAGCAATTACAAATTGTTGCATACTGCTGCTAGGCACGGTATAAACTTGCGTATTGTAGTTATTGCCGTTGTCAAAATACCCGGCACAGTCGTTCACAAGCAATATAGTTGGGCCAATGGTGCTGTTTTTGGGAAGGTTGGCAAATGCCTTTGGCTGGCATAGTACCGACTTAAAAAGCATTGCATCGTTGGCATTGGCTGCTTTGGTAAAAGCATCGCCAGTAAAAGCCAAAACCAGTTTTTTAAAGAAAATCGATTCACAAAAGTCGCTCTCAAGGTTATAGCCAGCCTTGCTAAAAGCCTCGCGCAGTATGTGGGCAATAGAAACATCGGGTCGCAAATCTTCCATCACCACTTTGTTGCCCGATTTCCAAGCACCGTAGCTTTTTAGGCCGTATACAAAATCAAACTTATCAGGGAAGTTAGCCCAACTGGCCAACGCATATGCCTCGGTATAGGGGTGCGATTTGGTGGTTGCCGCCACTTGCAGCGGGTTGTAGCCAAAGCCTTCTGAGAGTTCATCGTTATAGTAAGTAGCCGTGCGGTTGCCATAGTCAATATCACGTATGGTATGGTCTTTCATGTATTCAATCCAATCGAGGTTATCGCCAATCAGCTCTAAGTCGTATTCGGCAGGGCGGCTGTGTTGCGATACATTATTGATTTTGAGTTTGCCGCTAAAAAACGGAATACCATTGCACAATACCTCAGCCCTGCACGATGCATGCTTTTGGTAAAAGTTGATGCCGATTTGATAGATGTATTCCAGCAAACGATTGTTGAGCTTACTTGCCGGCACCTTAAAGGTTTTGGAGAAGCTACCACTTCGTTTGGTGATATCGGTAAAATCACCGGTAGACCAGGTTAACGCCAGCGGGAAATCGGCATGGTCAGTAAGTTCCAAAGTACCCAAAGGCTGGGTAAAATCTTCGGAGTATATGTTGAGGCTGATTTGCGGGTTCATGGTTCAGTTTATTTTGCAGCGTAGCCTGCAATTTTCATGGTGTCTTTTAAGTAGTAATACTCTTGCCTGGCAATAACCTTAAAGCGAAAGCCACGGCCGCGCAAGGCATTCAATAGGTCCAGAAAATCATCAATCTCGGCCTCCAAGTGCAGCAGCATTTGTTCTTGCCCACGGGTTATGTGCAGGTATTCGTTGAGTTTAGTTTCCATTTGGTTGGGTATCAATTGCGCTGCAAAATCATATCGTTGGCATATTCCAGTTCAACCCTAAGGCGCAGTATATTTTTAACTGGGTCGAGTATTTCAAACTCCCCATCGCGGAGCAACACGGGCAGCAGCTTATCGCCTTGCTGCACATACACGGCAGGGCTGGTAAGCAATTCCTGCAGCCACACCATTTCGTCGGGCCGCAATGCATCGCTGGAGCACGATAGCCGCACAGCTCCTTGCTTATGCAACACCTGCCTACCCCGGTTGGTAGCATTAAACCAAGTAGGCTTCAGTTTTTCAAAACTGCTGCTTTCGGTCTTTATGCTGCTTTTTTCGGCACCGGCAAACGTGTAGCTATCCATGCCGCCCAAGCGGTTCAAGAAATGCACGCGGGTAGCGTGGCAGTTGGATTTGGTTAGGCGATAGCGCTTGGTTTCACTAAAAACTCGAATGCCCGAAACGTTGACATCATCAAAATAAACCGTTAGCCCCGACCACGCACCAGCCTTATCAACCACCAATCTTGCGGCAGTATCTTGCCCAGTAACTACTTGCGTGGTCATTAGCACCCATTGATTTAAAGTGCCTGCATTCCAAGTGTTAGTGTACGTTACGCTGGCATCGGTTAATCCCTCCACCCCAATGCGCATGCTGGGCGGTTGGATGGTCGATTTAGTGCCCGTGCAATACACCCAGCACGAGAAAGTGTAGGTAGTATATTGCGCCAAGGGCAACACGGATGCTGATTTCCAGCCATTGTGAAAACTACCACTGCTTGGCCCATCGGAAAAATTGACTTTCAACGATTTCGTTCCCGTATGGGCAAACGCATTGCTTTGCTGGCCCGAGGTGAAGCCTGGCCCAGCCAAAAACCCATTGATACTGGCTTCCATAGTGCCGCCATCCATATCCAAAAAGAAATTCTCATTACCGCTAGAGGTAATAGTCACATCATAGTGGCTGTGGGCCTCGGTAACGGTTAAGGCTTGCACCAAATTCAAACTGTTCGGGCCAACGGCTATGTCAAAGCGCTTTTTGCCCACTATTCCTGATGATAAGGCAATATTGATAATAGTTGGTACTGGATTGCCCGGCTCATAGGTTTTAATGTTAGCCACTAGGCTAGTTGTCGTATCTGCAACTATGGCTAGTGTTTCGTATTCGTCAATCTGTACTTCTTTTTCGGGCATGGAGCTGGTAAGAAAGCGCTTAGCGCCGTTGCCATCCATAATATAAGGCGACAAGCTGGGCTCAACATCTGGCTGCAAACCGCCGTTAATAGCAGTTATAGGCGTGCTGATTTGAAACGCTGTTTGGTCGTCGTTCAAAAACACACAAAACACCTTTACACTAGCATCCGGGGCTTCGAGCGCACCAAATTCGATGGGCTGGTGCAGGTTATAGGCCAGTTTGTCTTGCAATACTTGCTCTAGCCTAAAGGTAAACGTGTCCGCACTTCCAAAATCTATTTGCTGGCTCCATTGGGCAATAAGCGTGGTGGTATCGGCATGATACAGCGCTATACCCACCGTTTGCGAAGCGCCGATGGGCGAAACGCGTATTTTATACTCAATGGGGTTGTAGGCCGCCACTATGCTAGCCGGTTGGCCAACTATTGATAAGGTAATAGCCATGTTGGGTTATAATTCTTGATCCAAAAAATCGTTCAAATCTCGCTGCACAGCCGCTTCAATCATTCGGTTGATGGCTGCTTCCTCGCTGCTGATGGCAGCATCTAAAAACCCGCTACGGTCGTTCACTTTGCGACCATAATCTTCCATACGGGTGCTCAGCTGGTATTCATTAGGTGCACTGTTCAATTCGGTTTGCACCGAGCCGCTCAGCTTGCCCGTTTTGTTGTGTTGGCGCAGATCCAATTCGCGTTTTATGGCCGCATCCAATCGGGCGGCGGCTTCTTGTAGGGCTAGTTCTAGATTTTTCATAGCGTTGGGTAGTTAAAAGTTCCTGCTAGGCAATCGCCTTGGCAGCGTATTTGCAGGGTGTAGGTGAGTTCAATCAATCGGTCTTGATGTTTTCGGTACTGCCAGTTGCCGACCACTTTCTCCTCGTTTTCTATTTTCCAAGGGAAGCCATTGGCTTTGTAGCGGGCTTTAAATTCAAACAGAAATTGCTCGGCCAATACTTCCAGGTCGCGCTGCTTGGTTTGGCTAGCAGTGGCCATCTCTTCGGGCCTTGGGTACCTATCGAAAAACGACAATTTGAGCTGATACACCCGTTGTCGGGTTTTCATGTTCATGCCCTCAATGCGCACATTACGGTCAATAAATAGCAGCGGATAGTCCTTGTTGCGTTGGTTGTTAATTTCAAAAGGCTCGCCATACATCAGGCCATTGAGCCCTGCTTGTGCCTGGGCAATGGTTTCTATTTCGCTTATCAGTTGGGTTATAGTCATTGTTTAGGTCGATGGTCCATGGACCACAGTCCATAGATAGTTATTGAAGGGTTTTAAGTTTATTAGCTATTCAGGTCAAAAAGGTCGGGCACTTCTACTATGCCGTAATTGCTAAAGTGAACCAACGGCTGCCCGGGTTGCCAAGCATTAAACTGCTCAACCTTTTGGGCAATGTTGCCAAAGTTTCGGGCGGCGCTGCTATTGCGCAGCTTTCGGCCAATATCCTTTCGAACGTAGCTAAAGTGGTGCATCATCAGTTCGTGCTCGGCAAACAAATAGCACCGTTCAATAGGCTTTACGCCCCTAGTTGGGTCCACCAGCACCGGGAATTTGCCCCCTGCCTTCATTCCTGTCTTTAGCCTGCCCATAAAAGGCACCCAGTAGTTTTCCATGGGCTGCAACCGATAGGTAGGCTGCTTAAAGTAGGTGTACAGCCTGCAGGCAGATGCATCGTATTCGCCCAGCTCCAATTTGGCCTTAGCGGCAGCAAAGGCCTGGGTGTCGTAATATTCATCGTTGTCTAAAAACAAATAGTGGGTGCAGCCCAACTCCATTGCCCAATCGAGGCCAATCTGTCTTTTCATGCGCTCGTTATTGCTCGGGGTGAGGTTAAGGTCCGGCTCGTACTTGCGCAATCGTACCTTCTGCCAGCGTTGTTTAATGGCAGCTAGCGTGGTCAATAATTCGGGGTAGTACTCTCCAATGTTCGATTGCAATTGGTACACAATCAGCACCTCGTCCACCTGGTCAACTATCTGGGCAATGCTACCTTCCAATAGTTCTTCCCCATCAAAAGTGTTGTATATAGCGGCTAAAGACATAATTGGGTTACGGGTTATCAGTTACGGGATTCGAGTTGGTAATAATTTGAAGTCAGTGCTTCTAGCCGGTTTTGCCAAGTGAGTTGGCTATGGGCGAGGTCGCAGCCGTTGGCAGCTATGCGCATGCGTGCCATATCGTTGCGCAAGTAATACCTAATCATTTCCAATAGCTCCGGTATGCTTCTAAAAGTATCAAGGTGTGTTCCTACCCTAAAATCGTCTTCTATGCTTTGGTAGTGATGCGATAGGCAAAGTGCACCCGCACCAAGAATATTGAACATGCGGCCGCTGCTGTACCTTGGGTAATCGAAATGACTGAGGTTAATGGCCATTTTGGCGCCGCGGTATATGTCGGCTTCGCGCGCTGGTTTTTTGTTCAGGTTTTCGGTGGCATAGGGCCAACCTGTGCCACATACGGCAAACGAAAAGTCGCGCTGTTGGTGCAAGGTTTTCACCAACTCCATCCGGTAGCTGCTTAGCGGAAAAGTGCTGCCATAGTTATTCGCCATAAAAACCACATCCGCCAAGTGTTCGGCTGGGCCGCTGGGTACAAATATTTCGTCCTCAAAACCCATGGGCAAATAGCCCGCATTCAAGCCTTGCTTGCGAAGTACTGCGACATCGTACTCGTTGGTAAACAAGGTAATATCAAAGTGCGGCGCCATATCCAAGTACCATTTCGGTGTCGGGAAACGCACATCGCCGGTCCAGTTTACCTTGTATCCACTCAACCCTTTTAAGGTCTCGATGCGAATAATACCGGGTGTTTGCAATTGAAAAAAGCACAAATCGAATTGCTGTTGGTGTGCCAGTTTTTGCAAGGTGGCATTTACGTTAGGGTCTTTGCGCCAATTTACTTCCGTGAGTTGCCCAAGGCCCGCAAGTGCTTTACGCAGTGCATGCTGGTGGTCACCCAGGCTTACATATAGCACGTTCATAGCAGTGTAGGGTTAATGGTTAAATAAGGTCCAGGAACGGTTTCGTGGCGGCTATAGCTGCGCAAGTTGGTAAGATGCAAATGGCAAGCCTTAATGGTTTTTGATGGGTTGGTAACCCTCATACCCGCTTCGGTCAGTTCATATGCCAAGCGGTTGTCACACCCAGGCTTACCTGGGCAATAGTTACCTTCAATACCCCTCAACTTAGGCCAGTATATCCAAGCATCTTGGCTGCAGTCTTTATTGTAAAACTTCAGACCTCTTGCTTTAGTCACATCCCAGCGCGTTAGGGCATAGCAATCGTTAGGTTTCAGGTATTGCGCCTCCGCCAGCGACTCGTCAAAGTAAATGTCGGTATTGGCCAGTATAACAATGCCTTGCAACTCGTTGCCAAGTTTTATCAAGTCTTTAAACAAAGCCCTGCGCCCTACTTGCCTCACCTTTATTTTCGGGTGGTAGGGTATATCTGGCTCGCCATCTACCACAAGCCACCCTTTTTTAATCAATGGGTGCTCTAGGTTGCGGGCCAAGCAATACAAAAGCTCAGCCCTGCGCCCGGCATCGGGCTCGTGGTACCAACTGGTAATAAGTGTAAACATGGGGTTGGGCAATTACTTGTTGTGCAATAGGTTCACCAATTCCCTGAAGCGCATTAGGCGCTCTTCATCGGTGGTAAATTGGTCTCTGATAAATAGATCGCGCAAAGCTTTTAGCTGAACACGCTCTGGCTCGGGCAATTGGCCGTTTTTTAACCGGTCTTTGGCCACTTCAAGGACCTGCTGCTTATGCTCTTTTAAATGGGCCAATTGCTTTTGCCGCAGCGCCTGTTGTTGCTTGAGGTCGTTCTCAAATTCGGTAAGGTACACTTGCTGCGAGCGCCATTGCTCGGTATACACCATCAGTTCCTCACGCTTTTTGCTGGCTTGCTCTCGGTAGTTATAGTTCTTCGCTGGGTCGGTTTCTTGCTGGGCCAGTGTATCATATAGCTCAATGCCTTCGGCAATCAGTTTTATGCGTTGGTCTAGCAGAGCTATTTTGGCCCGTATGTCGTCCAGCGCTTGGGGTAGTTCAAGTTTTTGCATGGTGCGTTTAGGCGTTTCTGGTTTTCTGGGTAAAATTTATCCAGGCATAAAAGGCGCCTACGCCATAGCCAAAAATGAAATTCCAGAGTTGTGGCCAACCCCCTTTAGCAGCCAAGGCAAAGGCAATAATGAGTAATAAGGGTACCGATAGCACCAACAATAGGGGCTTTAATTTGGAAAGGGTAATCATGTTAAAAATGGTTTTAGGTTACGAGTTGCGGGTTACGGGTTTTAATTCAATAGTCATAAGGGCAAGTTTTTAACTCGCAACCTCAATTTTTAAAGGTCTTTGCTGTATTTCCAGGTAAAACGGTGGTGCTCGCATAGCACGCCCATGTGCACCAGGGGCTTAATGCCTATAAGGTTGCTATCCATGTGCCAGAAGCTATCGCTAAAGGCCATGGGGTTGCTGGCATCAACCCTAAACTGCAGGCGCTGCATCAATCGCCGACTAAATAGCGAGCACCCAATTGAAGGGGCGAAATACCGTTTCACGCGCCCATCAAATGCCGCAATACTCTCGTAGGGTGCCATTACTTTGTTGGCGCACCAACCTTGGTAATTAATAACCGATAGCTGCACCCCTAGCGTGGTATGGGCCCCTTGTTTCAAAAAATAGGGTACGTTAATGTTTTCGGCCCTATAACTCAGCAATAGCTCAATAATATTCAATGGCGGAAAATTATCGCACTCCAAACTGAAGTAGTAATCATAATCGTTTTGCAGAAAATGCTCGCGTAGCATATTCTGGCTTTCGGCAATAAATGCTGGGGCACGCATACCCTTTGGTGGGCAATAGCCGCACTTATACCCCCACGACCATACTTCCTGGTGGAAACCCTCGTCGGGGCTATTGTCCACCAGAAAGATGTCATAAGCCGGGTAAGTAAGCCCGGAAATGTGCTGCAGCCAATCGCGGAGAATGTACTCCTTGTTTCGGGAAATAGGAGCGGCCAACAGCACACGAGGAAGGGTAGTATTAAAATGTGAGACATGAAATGGGAAACTTGAAACCGCGTTGGCTTGGTTGTATGTTGTTTGAGGGTTTGCTATTTCGCATTTCATATCTCACACTTTTTATTTTCTCCGTTTTGCCTTTGCCTCATCGGCATATACTTTTTGCAAGCGCTCATTAAAGCACTGCTCTTCGCGTTGCCGCGTGAGGAACTGGAAAACGGTATGTACGTTCAGGTTTTTAATATGCGCTAGCTGCCATAACTGGCCGGCAGCGGCAGTATACAGTAGGTTGTACCACCCAAATTGATTTAGTGCACCAACTCCGGCTTTGCTGGCCTGGGCATTACTTTCGCCTCTAAATAGCGGTTGATACGTTTTAACCAAGTACTCGCGGAACGAGCCAAAAAAAAATAGGCATTCATGGCCTGGGTAAGCGGCAACCTGCCCATGGTAGCAGCCCGCTCGCTTATATCAATATCATCTAGGGTTTCGCCTTCTTTCAAAAACAGGGTAGCCAATACATAAGGTATCATTTCATACTTGCCGTGCATCAACTGCTCAATTTGCAGGGCTTCCAGAGCTTGCCCAAAGGTAGCTTTGCCCATGGGAGCCAGTTTGTTCAACAATTGCAAATCGGCAGGGGCATTGTAAAACGCGCCTTCGTGCTCAAAAGCTTTCAACTCCATGGGCTCTGGAAGCACGGTTAGTTTATCGGCCACGGCAAATATGCCCAGCACCAAATCGGGGTCTTTGTCTTTTACGGTATCCCAACCGGTCCAAAACTTTACAACCGCCTCTACATATTCTGGATAACGGGTAAATAAATCGAGTCCAGTAATTTTCGCCTTATCATCAAAACGCTTATCTAACTCTGGCTGAAGGGTCTCTAATAGCTTGCAATAATCAATGAATTGGGCAATGGATATTTTAGTTACGTCTATCATCTTTTATACTGGTCGGTTCAATTATCAACCGAACAATGCTAAGATATAAGTGTATTTTATTTTTAGCAAACAATTTTGACTTAAAAATAAGCATTGCTTATTTATTTAATTGCAAATTATTGATTTGCAAGTAATTAAATTTTTATCAAAATTTATCCGTACTATTTACCCAAGAAAAAACAGAGGAATATTTGACCGTTCAGTGCAGTCGTGTTATTATTGCGCCCGTAATTGATGAGGTAAAAGTGATTTTACTGCTTCTTTTTTTCGGGGAAATAACTTTTTTCATATCTTACCGCCATGTTCAAAATTCAGGAAGATTCTTTTGGGAACCTTACACAGTTAGAGATAAACAACGTTCTATCGGGTGAGTACGTGACCATAATACACGACTATGGCACCAACACCAACGAATTGGTGCTGCAAGCCAACAAGAAAAATATTCCTTTGTTGCGCGGTACCAACGATAGTAAGGACATGTCGAAAAAGCAGTGGTTCAAAGGAGCTAAGCTTGCGCCGTTTCCGAACCGAATAAAAGATGGCAAGTATAGTTTCAATGGTAAAGACTACGTGCTGCCTAGAAACGAAGCAAACAAGAAAAACTCGTTGCATGGTTTTATGTTCAACAAGCCATTCGACCTTATAAGCCACTCAGAAAGTAGCACCGAAGGCAATGTTGAGTTTGAATATACCCACAATGGCAAGCACGATGGTTATCCGTTCCCTTTCCGCATGAATATTATTTATGCGCTTTCGGAGGATGGGTTTGAGTGCGTAACTACCATTAAAAATATCGGCCTTGAGCCTATGCCAGTTGGCGATGGCTGGCATCCATACTTTAAAACCGGTACCTTGGTTGATAGGCTTCAGCTTATTTTACCCGACTGCGAAGAACTTGAAGTAGACGAAAACCTGATACCAACCGGAAAACGCAAGCCCTACACCCGATTTACTGAGCTGGAAACCATAGGCAAAACAGAATTTGATACGCCATTTGCGATAAAAGTAAACGCCCGCGAAGACACTGCCTACGTGCAGCTTTACGATGCCGACCGTAATTTCCAGATTACACTGTGGCAAGAAATTGGCAAAGAAAAATACAATTACTTCCAATTGTACATACCCGAAGACCGCCAATCAATAGCCATAGAGCCAATGACCTGCGCCCCCGATGCGTTTAACAACGGCATGGGCCTCATTACCCTAAAACCTGGCGAAAGTTTTACAGGCACTTATGGTGTTACAGTAAAGTAACAAGCCCTTTATCAATTAGCAACTTAGACACATCCTAATCAGGGTGCGGGTAATAATGTGTAAGATTTTGATTATGAAATAGCTAAAACGCCATAAATAGTATTATTTTTGCAATCTGTAAAAACTCAAAAACACCCAAAGGGATTGAAAATGAAAACATTACGCCACTTTTTGATCATTGCTGTTTGCGCCATACTGATGGCATCGTGCGGATATCCTGATCACTTGAAAACCCTGCCCAAAGAAACTGTGGCTGTGGTAAGTTTTGACCTAGCAGGTATGGCCGCCAAAGGCGATTTGGACCAACTCCAAAATGCCGAGTTCTACAAGAAGCTGCAGGCTAAAATGGGCGAAAAGGATGCCGAAACGGCCAAACAAACCGACGAGTTTATGAAAAACCCGTTGAACTATGGTATCAACTTTCTAGAACCGGTTTATCTTTTTGTAACCTACAAAGGCGCTGGTGAGGATCCCAATGTGGGCCTTAGCATAGCCTTAGGAGATGCCGATAAGTTTAAAACCTTTATAACCAAGGTATTGAAGGCCGAAGAAAACGGATACGCCGTTGAAACTGCCACCGGATATAACTATCTAAAAACCCCGGAGGCCAGTTTTGGCTGGAGCGAGGGAACGTTGATTGTTTTACCTGCTTTAAGCAAAGATTCGCTTAACGACCCTACCAAGGTGTTTGCAAGCATTTTTGCTGAGAAAGAAGATGGAGGCTCGGTGGTTGACATGCCCGGCTTTAAATCTTACTACAAAAAGAGCCAGGATATAAGTGGTTGGATAAGCATGGATGTAATAGCCACCATAATGGATGCCGCTAAAGAGTTTTCGCCAGATTTGGCCGACGATCCAACTTTAAAAAACTACAATGAGCAAATGGAGAAATTGAAAGGCTCGAGCTTTCAGTTTCACGTTACCTTCAACGATGATGAGATATATACCGAGTATATAACCGATTTACCTAGCGATTTGCAAAAAATGTACAGCGATGAGATTCTTCGCTCTGGCTTACCAACTAAAATGTCGGATTTGATTAAGAGCACCGATTTGGGCGTTGTTTCAATGTCGTTGAACTTGAAAAACTACTTGAAGTTGATGAGCGACAACCCAGCATTTGACGACAAGACCAAAGAAACAATGAAACAATACGTTGCCGCCGCGCAGCAGTTTACGGCTCCTTTCGATGGCGATTTGTTGATTACTTTGGCCGATGTAAGGGTTACTGAAAAGACCGTAACCGAACAGGTACCAGTATCGAAAATTGCGGAAGACGACAACCTATATGCCGGTGCAGACGATTATGAGTTTGATTGGGACGTAGAATACCAAGATACTACTTATACCAAAAGTGTAACTACCCCCATATTTTTGGCAGCAACTACCGTAAATGATGAGACGTTTGGCTTTTTGGGCTTGATGTTGGGCGACGACAAACCAAAAGTAGACAAACTCACCACTACCAGCTTGGGCGATTATGAAATTTACACCACTATTAAAGACAAAATGCTAGTAGTAGGCAACGATAAAGCCAGCATTGAAGCAATAGTAGGCGGCACGTATAAAGGCGATAACGATTGTGCTATGGCCAAAGGTGCCGCAAGCCACGGTGTATATGTTTATGCCAACCTAGATATGACCAAGTACCCAAAAGCGGTTCAAGATGTTATTGACGAAAGCGACGATACTGAAGAGACGGCAGCGGCTAAGAAACTGTTTGGCATTTTCGACAAAATTGAAATGTACAACAAGGAAAATTACACTGCAGTGGTTTCGGTTAAGCTAAAACCGAACGGCCACAATAGCCTTTATACCCTTATTGAGCAATTTGGCAATATAGCCTACGATATGAGCGAATCGAAATAAACACAACAGCTCATTTAAAAAACGAAGGCCCGATTTGGAATACCAAATCGGGCCTTCGTTTTTATGCGAATTGTGCTTACAAGGTAGCCTCGTAATATGCCGCTACTTGTTTCCAATTAACCACGTTCCAGAACGCGCCTACATAATCGGGGCGGCGGTTTTGATAGTTAAGGTAATAGGCGTGCTCCCACACATCCAAACCTAGCACTGGGGTGCCTTTTACTTCGGCAATATCCATTAAAGGATTATCCTGGTTTGGGGTGCTAGTTATCTTTAATTTTCCATCAGCAACGATAAGCCAAGCCCAACCTGAGCCAAAGCGAGTAGCCGCTGCTGCAGCAAACTCTTCTTTAAACTTATCGAAAGAGCCAAAAGCTTGATTAATAGCTTCGGCAAGCGCGCCTGTTGGGGCTCCGCCAGCATTTGGGGCCATAACGGTCCAAAACAAATTGTGGTTGTAAAAGCCACCGCCATTGTTGCGAACAGCCGCACCAAACTTTGAAATATTGGCAAGAATTTCTTCGATAGTCTTATCGGCATCGGCAGTTCCTTCCAAAGCTTTGTTTAAGTTGGTGGTGTATGCCGCGTGGTGCTTTCCGTGGTGAATTTCCATGGTACGAGCATCAATATGAGGCTCAAGGGCATTAAAATCGTATGGTAAATCTGGTAATGTAAAAGCCATAATGTCAGGTTTTTTGTAAGTAAACAGAATTCATTCAAGTTTCAAATATAGGGTATTGAGTTAACTTCAGTGGTCTTAAAAATGTTCAGTAAGCTTATGTCTTTGTAAATTCTTGTTAAAGAAAGTTACATACCGCTGCGCAATATGAGCTCAATTTCGGCTTGGTTTTGCAAAGGCACAAAGCCCGCTGCTATGGCTTTACTACTATCCAAGGTTACATCTTTGGGCCTTGGTGCGGGCATGGGCACTTCGGCTTGCAGTATAGCCTTAATGTTGGGTTGGGCTATACCAGCTGCTTGAGCCATTAACTTGCCTAATGTATACCTGTTGGTTTTTTCGGGGCCACCCAAATGATAGGTTCCATTAAATGCGGAAACTGCCAGCAACAAACCTTTGGCGGCTGAGATGGCTCCTAAAGCCGAACGATATTCATCGGTAAACAGGCCAATTTCGTCATTGGCTCTTATCTTTTGCAAAAGGGGTAAAAAGAAGTTTTTTGACCCTTCCCCACCTACCCCAAACATAAGCGGCATTCGGCAAATGGCCGCTCGCGGATAAGCTATTCTAATACCCTCCTCGGCCTTTACTTTTTGCTCACCGTAGTGGTTTATGGGGTTTACGGCATCGGTCTCAAAGTACCCACCTTTTTCTCCATCAAACACCAAATCGGTAGAGGTGAAAACGTATGGTATCTGCATCTCAGCAGCTAGTTTAGCCAAGTATATGCTAGTGCTTACGTTCAATATCTCTGTTTCCGCAGGAAATTGCTCACACCTATTTATATCGCCAATTGCAGCGGTGTGTATTATGGCATCGGCCTGCACTTCGCGCACTATGTTGCGCAGGGCAATATGGTCGGTAATGTCCATTTGTACCAACTGCAAACCAGATAAGTTTACGGTATGCTTTTGTGCGATGCCTATTATTTGATAATGCTGCTGGGCCTGCTGAATAACATTATGGCCTAAAAAACCACTAGCCCCGGTAAGCAATAAACGCGGCTTGAGTGAGGTTTTCATTATTTCCCAGCGTCTAAAATTTGGTTATTGTGCAGATGGAAATTACCGCCGTCTTTGGTATTGTATTGCACTACTCCTAAACCCTTTGCAAAATACACTTCACTAATTTTGCTATCGGTATTGGTGCTATCTTCTTTAAAAACGTACACTTCCTTATAAACGATGTCGCCTACCTTATACTCAGCCAACGGCTCAATCAAATCGAAGGCACGGTATACTTCGCCAAATTTCAGATAACGTTTAAATTCCAACTCATCTTTCAAAAGATACACCTTAAAATATTCACCTTTTTCGGGGTTGCCAACCGTTACCTCGGCCTCTATAGGATAGTAGTTTCGCAATTTGGCAGGGTCTTTATGGCCCGAAATAAACAAGGTTACCTCGTCGCCAATAGAGTCGGGGTTTTGAAAAAGTATGTTGTCGCCGTCCTTGTAAACCAACCAACTCAACTCCTCTTCGGTAAACGACCCCTCCACCTTGCGATTGTTGCCGCACGAGAACCAAAAAAAAGACCAAAAAACAATGCCAAGTAACGGCAAACTCAATTTCATGGGGCAAAGATAAATAAAACGACCCGCTTACCATGATAGTGTTTGGGTTATTATTCACGTTTCAATTTATGGCCAACAACCTAGTAATCGGAGCTTGTTTTGCTATATTTGCAGCAAAACGACTAACTATGTTCGGAGATTTAATGGGTAAGCTGGGCGAGATGCAGCAGCGTATGGAAGACATGAAAAAGCGCTTGGATACCATTACCGTAATTGGCGAAGCTGGCAGTGGCTTGGTAAAAGCTACCGTAACCGGTAACCGTAAATTGGTTAACCTTCAGATATCTCCCGAACTGATTAAAGACAACGACACCGAAGCTATAGAAGACTTGGTAACCGTGGCCGTAAACCGCGCACTAGAGCAAGCCGAGAAAGTAGCCGAAGCAGAAAGTACCGCAATGGGCAAAGACATGCTACCGGGTTTCCCTGGCCTAGGTATGTAACTCAACCGCCTTTTTGAAAAAACTGCTTAGCCAAAAACTTGATGCTTTGGCTGTAAGCATCGGTTGCTGCTGTTACATCAAAATTAGGATTGCTAGGGTTTGCAAACGCATGCACCGCATCATACGATTTAACGGTTAGGACTTTACCAGCGCTTTTCATATCGGCCTCAAACTCAGTAACCAGTTCTGGCGTTATCCATTCATCCTTTTGGGCTAGCACAAACAGCACTTCGGCCTGTAAGGTTCTTAGTTTCTCTAAATCCTTTTCGGGCATACCGTAATACATTACCGCCCCAGCGGCTTGTTTACCCGCCATTATTGTTGCCTGCAACGACCAACCGCCGCCAAAGCACCAACCTACAGTGCCAATAATTGCTTGTTTGCCTACGTAGCTTATTGCGCCTTGTATAATGCTGCGCGCACGGGCATCTTCAATAGCGCCCATAAATTTAGCGGCATCTTCTCTAGTGGTGGCAAGGTTACCATCGTATAGGTCAATAACCAATACGTTTACATCTTTCAACGACTCGAAGTATTTTACAGCCTCTTTCTTGATATGGTCGTTTAGGCCCCACCACTCATGGAATACAAATAACCACTTGTTGGTTTTGTATGGGGTAAGTATTTGAAACGCCTGCGATTTGCGCCCATCGGGGGTCTTGAAACCTACCATTTGGCCAATATCATCGCTAAACACATAGGGTAATGGTTCGGCATGCGACGAGTTGAAACCGGCATCGGCAGTAAGCGTAGAAAATTCTTGTGTGGCAGTCATGCTGCAGCACGACATTTTATTTTGTGCCATAAGGGCAACATTTGAAAAAGCGAAAATGATAAAAAGGATGGTTCTCATTGTGAATGTTTTGTTCTATAAACAACAAATCAAAATTATGGTTTATACACCAATATCTGTTAGCTCAGTTCGGGTATCGTGAAATGTTACTATTTCGACAAAATTATTTTTAACTCTGTAAAAAATAACGGTTTCCTTAGTTAATACACATTTGCGTAAATCAGCAAACTCAACTGAAACAGGAAACATTTCAGGCATCCGTGAAATCAATCGTATTACTTTGTAAAGCTTTTTTAGAAACGTTTTTCTAACCGCTGGCGGAAATTCTGTATCAAGATATTGAAGAATCTCATCTAGGCGATATTCGGCTCTTTCAGAAATTATTACTTCCAGATTTCTCATAACAAGCGCCGAAGTACTTCTTCAAATTTCTTTGACCGGCCTGCATCTAAATCATTTATTCCAGCCTGAATATCCTTTTTTTGTGGCTCAGTCAACTCACTCCAAAAATCATGCTCTTCTTTTGCAAAATCAAGCAACTGCTCAATCTGATTTAAAAGCTCATCGTCATCTGTTTCCGATATTCTTTTCAAAATTGCTTCCTTATCCATAACCTTAATTCTTACCCCAAGATAATTATAATCAACTAAAATTACCACTCCACTTTTTTCAATACCGCGTTCAGTTCACTTATCATCATGGCAGTAGCGCCCCAGATAATGCGCCCTCCAATGTCAAACGACGGCGAATCGACCTCGATACCCTCACGGATAACAATGCGTCGAGTAGCTGCTATAGCTGGGTCGGATAGCAGTTGTATGTCAATTTCCAATATCTCGGCCACTTCGGTCAACTGGGGCACAAAAGAGGGCCGCTCATAGCTTATGCCCATCACCGGGGTTACTAAAAAATTACTTGGCGGAATATACAGCTCACTCAAGGGCCTAATAACTTCCACCTGTTCAGGCTTTATACCTACTTCCTCCCAAGCTTCGCGCAGTGCGGTTTGTATCAAATCGGCATCGTCATCTTCTTTTTTGCCCCCGGGGAAAGCTACTTGGCCACTATGCACCCCTTCATACTTTGGCCGTTGAATAAAAACTGTGTGCACTAAATCATTATGAGGGTAAAACAATATCAAAACAGCTCCCAAGCGCGCATTCTGGTAATACTCGGCCCAAGTTTCAGGTTTCATGCGCTGTGCTGGGGCCATTTGTTGCTGCGCCTGCCACCCTGGCAACTCATCTTTGGCTGTTTTTTTCAAGCCTTTTACAAAACTTTCAAACCGCTCCATTAATATCTGCTTTCAATTTCGTCCACCCAAGCATCAATCAACGCCTGAGAAACCTCCGTATCGGGCGCTGAGGCCACCATAAGCATGTTAGCTTGCTCGGCTTCAATAAAGAAGCTATCGTGCACCTGTGCCCTCCTGAGGGCCTCTGCATAAGGCAGATTGCTAAAAGTTACCATAGTATACAAAGGCACATACCTTTCGGGATGTTTACGGTGTAATTGTTTCTCTACCTGCTTTTGCAATTGAAAAAATGGATCGGACACCAAATCGCGCATTTCGATAAAATTGCGCACTGCCAGTTCCGCTATGCCATCGGCATTGGGTTTGCGGCTTCGCTGATATGCCTCCAATACTACTGGCCAATCTTCACTGAGCTCGGTAGCAAGCTCATCTAGCACCGAGCAATCTTCAAAGCCAGCATTCATGCCTTGGCCATAAAACGGTACAATGGCGTGGGCGGCATCACCCATCAGGGCTATTTTGTTGCCAAATACCCAAGGGTAGCACTTAACCGTAACCAACGACGAGGTAGGATTTGAAAAGAACTCCTCCACATAATTGGGCATCAACGTTACCACATCCGGAAAAAAAAAAAAAAAAAATGCCTTTACCTGTTCTTCGGATTTCAGGTTTTCAAAGGCTACTTCGCCCTCAAAGGCCAAGAAAAGTGTGCAAGTAAAACTGCCATCCAAATTGGGCAATGCAATAAGCATAAAGCTTTTGCGGGGCCATATATGAAGTGCGCTAGGGTCCATGCGAAAGCCGCCGCCATCTGCAGGGGGTATGCTCAGCTCTTTGTAGCCATGGGGTAAGTAGTACTGACTATAATCAAACCTATCGGTTTTTTCCATGCTGCCCCGTATTGCAGAGAAGGCCCCATCAGTGGCAAATATCACCTCGCTTTGGGTGGTAAACTGCTCGCCCGTTTTGGTATTCTCTAGCAGCACTTCGCTGTTTCCTTTGTCAATATCAAGGCTGCGGGTATTGAAATGGAAGGTAACATTGCCCTGTTGTTCGGCTTCGTTCATGAGCAGTTCGTTTAACCCGCCCCGCGAAATGGAATTGATATATTGCCCATGCTCGCCATAGGGTTGCAACCCACCAAGGCTGCCATCGGGCAAATGGATAAGCCTACCGTGCATAGGTATGGCCATATCCCTTATTTTCGACTCCAACCCTAATGTCTTCAGTGCCTTTAAGCCCCTATCGCTCAAGGCAAGGTTAATAGAGCGGCCACCGCCAGTATTCAACTTGCGCATATCGGGGCGGCGCTCGTACACGTTTACCTCGTAGCCACGCTTAGCCATAAACAATGCCCAAAGCGAGCCTACTAGCCCTGCACCAATGATTGTTGCTCGTTTCACCACCTTACCAATTTGATTGGTTGCAAATTACGATTTTGTAGAGAGAAATAGGATAGGAAATAAGCTTGTATGGGTAATAATAAAACGAGCAAGATAGCGGGTAAACTATCTAGATTACATACTTGTTCGGGTATCTTCGTTGTTAGTAACAACTACCCCAAGATCTTCAACAACTTCAGTATCTGCTTTATTATTCAATGTCGCTCCATCCAATTCTTCGTCTTCCTTAAAGAAACGTTTCTGGAAAATGAGTATCAATATTACCCCTCCCGTAATGGCGGCATCAGCGATGTTAAAAATAGGGCCAAAAAAAGTAAATGATTTACCACCTAGAAAGGGAATAGCATGGGGAATATTAACTGTAAATAAATTGAATGAAAGCATATCAACCACCTTACCGTGCAACCAAGGAGCATAACCACCTTCGGCAGGGAAAAGCTGCGCCAGTTCGGTAGTGGTGTGTGAGCTGGCAGAGAAAATAACGCCATAAAATACGCTATCAATAATATTGCCTAGCGCACCAGCCAATATCAGCGAGATGCTGACAATCAAACCCCTTGCAGCCTTTTTGTTGGTGAGGACGTATAAGTAATAGCCTATAAAACAAACTGCGGCAATGCGAAAGGTAGTAAGAATAATTTTGCCATACACCCCGTCCAGTTTCCAACCGAAAGCCATACCTTCATTCTCAACAAAATAGAGCTTGAAGGCTTCGCCAAAAACCTCATACTCCTCCCCATGATAAAAATTAAGTTTTATATAAAACTTTAGGGCCTGGTCGAAAAACAGTACCAAGAATGCAATAATGATGGGTAAACGGTACTTGTACAACACGTTATTTATTCTGCGCTTTTTTGGCTTCGATACTTAGCGTAGCATGTGGCACAGCACGCAAACGCTCTGCACTGATAAGCTTACCTGTATCGCGGCAAATGCCGTATGTTTTGTTCTCAATACGAATCAATGCCTTCTCTAAATGTTGAATGTATTGAATTTGGCGGCTGGCCATTTGATTCAAATACTCGCGCTCCATAGTGGCCGAACCATCCTCCAAGCCCGAAAACCGGGTGTCTGAATCGTCGCCCATATCGCCAGAACGGTTTATTTGCTCTTGCAAATATTTCAGTTCGCTACGTGAGTTTTCCAACTTATCGGTAATCAACTCCTTGAACTCTTGGAGTTCGGCGTCGCTGTAACGAGATTTTTCCTTGTTGTCAGACATTTTTACCTTATTTTTTCAATCAGCACTTTAAGTTCTATGCCATTTACCTCTACGGTGTCGGCATCAGAAAGGTTACTGCCCAAAGAAAGTTCCTCGGCCAAAACTTCCGTGCAAATATAATCTTTAAAATTAACTATGGCATTATCGATTTCGGCTTGGCTTTCAACCACAACCTTAATGCGGTCAGTGACATTAAAATCCTTGTCTTTACGGAGGTTCTGTATCCGGTTTACCAACTCACGGGCATTACCTTCGTTGCGCAAATCATCGGTTATGGTAATGTCTAAAGCTACCGTAATATTACCCTGCGAAGCTACCAACCAACCCGGAATGTCTTCGCTGCTTATTTCCACATCGGCAAGCAACAAATCAAACATTTCGTCGCCAACAGGCAAGGTGTATTTACCGTCGCGCTCAATTTTCGAGATATCTTCTTGGGTAAAGGCATTTACCGCATTGCTTACGTCCTTCATTTTAGGACCCAGCTTGCTGCCCAATGACTTGAAGTTGGGTTTAATTCTCTTTTTGATGAATCCATCCGTATCGCGGATGTATTGTACCTCTTTGATGTTCACTTCGGCCAATACCAAACTCTCAATGCGCTTGAAGTGTTCTTCAAAAGCATCGTTTAATACCGGCACCAATATGCGTTGTAATGGCTGGCGTACCCGGATGTTCTCCTTTTTGCGCAATGAAAGTACCAACGACGAAGCATCTTGAGCCATTTGCATCGAGGTCTCTAAGTCCAAGTCCAATACATCAGCATCTGGAGTGATGAATGTAGTTAGGTGCACCGAATCGAATTGCAACGCACTACCTAATGCCTTCGCTTTTTCACGGATGCTATCGGTAAGGTTCTTATACAGCCACTCGCCAAAGAAAGGCGCAATGGGGCTTATCAATTGAGCAGTAACCAATAGGCACTCAAACAAAGTCTCGTAAGCGGCTTTTTTATCGGCGCTCATTTCGCCACGCCAGAAACGTTTGCGACACAACCGCACGTACCAGTTGCTTAAGTGCTGGTCTACAAAATCTTGTATCAACCTAGCAGCTTTGGTAGGCTCGTAATCGGCATAGTTGGTATCTACTTCGCGCACCAAACTGTGCAGTTTAGATATAATCCAACGGTCAATTTCTTTGCGGTCTTTTACTGGGGTTACATTTTGCTCGTCCAGCACAAAGCCATCAATATTGGCGTACAGGCTGAAGAATGCATAAGTGTTGTATAGCGTTCCGAAGAATTTGCGTTGCGTTTCGCCAATTCCAGCAATGTCAAACTTCAGGTTGTCCCAAGGTTGGGCATTGCTCATCATGTACCAGCGGGTAGCATCGGCGCCATATTGCTCAATAGTAGCAAATGGGTCGATGGTATTGCCCAAGCGCTTGCTCATTTTATTACCTTCCTTATCAAGCACCAAACCGTTAGAAACCACGTTTTTGTAAGCAACCGAATCGAACAATAACGTACCCAATACATGCAGGGTAAAAAACCAGCCACGGGTTTGGTCAACGCCTTCACTGATGAAATCGGCAGGGAAGCTGTTTTTAAAGGTGTCCAAATTCTCGAATGGATAGTGCCATTGCGCATACGGCATAGCGCCGCTCTCAAACCACACGTCAATTAAATCAGCCTCGCGGTGCATCGGCTTACCATTTGGCGATACCAGTACAACCTCGTCAACATAGGGCTTATGCAAGTCAAGCTCAGCGGGCAATGTTTTATCCATAAAACCGGCAGCAACGGCTTTGTCAGCTTCTGCGCGTAATTCTGCTACCGAACCGATGCACATTTCCTCGGTGCCATCCTCGGTGCGCCAAATAGGCAATGGGGTACCCCAGTAGCGGCTTCGGCTCAAGTTCCAGTCAACCAAGTTTTCTAGCCAATTACCAAAACGACCTGTACCAGTGGCAGCAGGCTTCCAGTTGATGGTTTTATTTAGCTCCACCAAGCGGTCTTTCACAGCCGTGGTGCGAATGAACCAACTATCTAATGGGTAATATAGAACAGGCTTATCGGTGCGCCAGCAGTGTGGGTAGTTGTGCTCGTATTTTTCTACTTTGAAGGCCTTGTTGTCCAGCTTCAAGCGATAAGTAATCTGTTCGTCGGCGCTCATGTATTTGGTAAGCGCTATTTCGCTATACTTAGCTTTTTGGCGTGCAAGCTCTTGCTCTAGTTCTTCGGCGGTATAGTAGTCTGCCTTTACATATTCGCCAGCAAGGTCGGTTACCTCGGCGGTAAATCGGCCTTGTTTGTTTACCAAAGTAAGGCTGCCAATGCCATTTTGCTTGGCCACACGCATATCGTCGGCACCAAAGCTAGGGGCTATATGCACTATACCCGTTCCGTCTTCGGTGGTTACAAAGTCGCCAATAATAACCCGGAATGCATCGCCATCGGTAGGCTGGGCATAGGGCAATAGCTGCTCGTAGCGTATGCCTGCGAGGTCTTTGCCAGTCAACTCCAGTGCTATCTCATGAGGCAGTTCTTTTTGCCCCGCCTCGTAGCTATCCAATGTTAGACTGGCATTATCGGCCTTAAAGTATTTACCAAAAAGCTCTTTAGCTAAAACAACCGAAACGGGCTGGTACGTATAAGGATTAAAGGTTTTAACCTTCACATAAGTCACGTTTCCGCCAACGGCCAAAGCGGTATTGCTTGGGAGGGTCCAAGGCGTGGTAGTCCATGCCAAAAAGTATAGTTGTTCGTTGGCAGCACTAAACAAACGCTCCGAATTTTCATTCCTTACTACCTTAAACTGCGCAACAGCCGAGGTGTCTTTCACATTCTTATAACAACCAGGCAAGTTCAGCTCATGCGAGCTAAGTCCCGTGCCAGCCGCAGGGCTGTATGGCTGTATGGTGTAACCTTTGTATAGCAGGTCTTTTTTGTAAAGCTCCTTCAGAATCCACCAAAGGGTCTCCATGTAATCGGGCTTGTAGGTAATGTATGGGTCATCCAAATCTACCCAATAGCCCATGTTTTGGGTCAGTCGGTCCCACGATTCGGTAAACTTCATTACATCTTTGCGGCAAGCATCGTTGTAGTCGGCCACCGATATTTTTACCCCGATATCGTCTTTAGTAATGCCCAATTGTTTCTCCACGCCCAACTCAACTGGCAAGCCATGGGTATCCCATCCACCTTTGCGGTCTACTTTGTAGCCTTTCAGGGTTTTGTAACGGCAAAACAAATCCTTAATAGTGCGCGACATTACGTGGTGGATGCCCGGCATACCGTTGGCCGATGGCGGTCCTTCGTAAAACACAAAGTTGGGCGAACCCTCTCGATTGGTTATGCTGCGTTCAAAAACCTTCTCGTCTTGCCAAAATTTAAGGATGGCTTTATCTATCTCGGGCAGGTTAAGGCCCTTATGTTCGGGGTAATTTTTCATTGGAATGGATGGAATGAATTGCGAAAATATGAAACACACGGGAAATGGGCGAGACGTTTTTTAGATAAACGCCTCTCAGCTAATTCGTATGAAGGAGAATATGGATACTTGGGGTTTCATGTGGTGTAAAGATAACGCTGCTTAGGGAGATATGAAAGGGGTGTAATTAAAGGTTTCTCCAGTTTTTTACTTCGATGCCTTGTTTAGAAGTAAACTCCATTTCGCCGTCATATATAACCCAACCATTTTGCGCGCCAGAAAAAACTTTGAATTTTTCTATTGCCTTTAAAAAATCCATATTGAAAGTACTGGCGGACTTAATTTCTACGGGAATAAAGGTGTTCCCTTTATCGATAATCAAATCTACTTCAACATCATTACTATCCCGCCAAAAGTATAGAGCATCAGTGCTGCCTGTATTTGCAACTTGCTTTACAATTTCCATTACCATAAAATTCTCGACCAACGAGCCGCGGAAATGGGAGTAAGCTAGTTCGTTGGTATCTTTAATATTCAATAAAGAACAGGCTAAACCTGTATCGTAAAAATATAGCTTTGGCGATTTAACAATCCTTTTATTAAAACTGCTATGATATGGTAGCAAAAGCTTAACAACATAACTACTTTCAAGCACTGAAAGCCAAGAATTCACCGTCCTACTGTCAATACCACACTCATTACTAATGGCCGAAATATTCAATAGCTGACCTGTTCTTCCGGCGCATATCCTCAGAAATTTCGTAAACAACAGGGTATCCTCTATATTCTTTATCTGCCGTACGTCTCGCTCTATATAAGTGCGTATGTAAGAGGCGTACCAAAGGTTTGCTTTTCGCTTTTTGTGATATATCTCAGGATAGGTGCCCTGAAACACAAAATCATTGAGCGTAATGGGAACAGCATCGAAACGATTGATTTCTTTTACACTCAGCGGCAGCAAATCAAGTATGCCTACCCTACCTGCCAACGATTGACTGATGTTGTTTTGAAGCATAAAGTTATTGCTACCGGTAAGTATAAAAAGCCCATCGGTATCGGCATCATCAATAATTTGTTGCAGATAATTAAACAAGTGTGGCACTCGCTGTACTTCATCCAATATTGCCCCCTTTGGAAATCTATTCAAGAATGCAAGCGGATCGGCATCAGCCAATTGTCTCTCATCAGGATTTTCAAGAGAAACATAAGGTTTTTTATCAAATACCTTCTTTACAAGCGTGGATTTCCCGCTTTGCCTAGGGCCAAGAACTACTAATGAGCGAAACTGGGTGGCACACTCCAACAAGAGTTTTTCAATATCTCTGTCAATCATAACTATGCAAATTTAGCATTTCAATGCACAATTTACATAACAATCATCAATTTCCATCAATCTACTTTCCCACCTTATCTATCAAATGCCGCTTTCTCTTTGGCACCCTATCAAATGTGAGCAACAGTGCGGGTAATAGCAGCAGGTTGGCAAACAAGGAGGCTATTAAAGTAATGGAGATAAGCAACCCCATATACTTGGTACCATCGAAATTGGAGGCAATAAACGTACTGAAGCCAAAGAATAGAATAAGTGAAGTGTAAATAATACTTACGCCACTTTCTCGAAGGGTATAGGATACTGTGTGTGGTATGTTCCATAAGTGCCGCTCCAAATCAAGACGATACTTAGCAAGGAAATGGATAGTGTTATCTACCGAAATACCAAAAGCTACGCTAAATACTAGCACGGTAGAAGGTTTGAGTGGAATATTCCAGTAACCCATTAGCCCAGCAGTAAATAGCAACGGAATAAGGTTGGGCACCAATGCAATAATCAACATCAGGGGCGTGCGGAACATAAAAGCCATAATAGCTGCAATAAGCGCCAAAGCGCCAATAACACTACTTACCAAACCTTGAGTAAGATAGGCGTTGCCTTCCATAACCACTATGCTGGTGCCCGTATAGCTTACTGTATAATCCTCTTCCGGGAAAATAGGCAAGAAGATGCTATCTAAGGCAGCATATAGCTCCGGTAAACGATTGGAACCAATATCCGGTATCTGTACGCTAATGCGTGCAATACTGCGGGTACTATCCATAAAGTTATTAATGATGTCACCCTGTCCATTGCCAGTTGTGTCCTTCCCTGTATTCTGAAGGTAAGTAAGAATGAAGGTGCCTTCAGGCGCTAGGCCGCTTGTTTTTGGCAGGCGATAACGATCAGGGTTGCCGTTATAATAAGCTTGAGTAATAAACTTTAACCCATTAACTACCGACATTGGTTTACCAAAAAACTCGCTTTGCCCCATTGAGTCCTGTGCCTCTTCAATCTTCCTAAGGTTAGAAGGCTTCATTACGCCACCTTTTTCCTTCGTATCTATCAATATCTCCAAAGGCATAACGCCAGTATAGTGCTCTTCTAAGAATTTTAAATCGCGGTAAGCCGCCGATGACTTAGGCACATCATCTAAAATGTATCCTCGCGTTTCTAATAGCGTCACTCCAAATGACGACAATAAAATGATTACAATAGAAACGGCAAAGATGACCTTAGGGTATTTTTGTGTTGCATTATCTAGCTGGTTGAGCGTGCCCTGCAGTGCTTTTCTATCCAAATGTTTGATGTGCCGATCTTTTGGCACCGCTAGAAAACTAAAAATTACAGGAATGGCAATGATTGAAATAAAAAACAGCAATGCTGTCATAATGCCTGCTATCAAACCAAACTCTTCCAGCATTTTGCTACCGGTAAAACAGAACACCCAAAACCCAATAGCCGTGGTTAGGTTTACGAAGAACGTTGTATACCCGATGCGTTGAATCATATTGGCTAAAGCACGCACCTTATTGCCATGCTTGGCAAACTCACTATGATACTTGTTGATGAGGTAGATACAGTTGGGTATGCCCGTGATGATGATTAGGTTGGGAATAAGCGCCGTAAGGATGTTGATTTTATAACCGAATATTACCAAGAAACCCATTGTCCAAACTACACCAATACCCACCACCACCATGGAGAAAAACACCACTGTAACCGACCTAAAGAGAAACAGAAGTACCGCGATCAGCACAATTACTGCAACAATCAGCACTTGAACCAGCTCGCGCTGGATGAGTTCTAGCCTAAAAGTGCGTATTACTGGCAACCCACTTCGGTGAACGGTGGTTTTGGTGCGAACCTCAAAACCATCGGCCATAGCCTCAATTCGCTTTTCCAATGCCAGTTTGGCATTCAGTTCCAGTTTTTTCTCTTGCAGCGGTATTATCATTACCGTTACATCCGAACCCTCGTTGTAAACCAAACCATGGTAGAAAGGCATGCGTTTCCATTCTTCTTCAATAGCGGCTACTTCCGCATCGGTTGTAGGTGCCTGGGCGGGAAACTTCTGTACCACAAACTTCCTGGCCGCTGTATCTTTACCCAATGTAATGCCATGCGCAACGCTCAATAACTGTCCTACCCCAGGTAATAATTGGATGCTATCGCCTAATGTTTTCCATTGATTGTAAAACTTTAAGTCGAACAATGGCTTGTGCTCAACAGCCAACACCATGAGGTTGCCTTGTTGGCCAAATTCGGCCAAAAAACTACGCAAATCCTTCATGCTCTGGTGGTCCTCGGGTATTACCCGGCTTATCTCATAGTCGGTCTGTATCTTTGTGCCAAGCACCCCCATAACTACCGTTGACAATACCAGCAGTATTGCCAAAACTATACGGTAACGGAGAATATATTTAGCTATAGGGTACCACATGGCATCATAGAAGAGCGCTAAAGTTAGTACTTTGTATAAGAAATACCGCAAACGCATTATTATCTTTGCAAATAACGGTTCTATTTTGGCTTGTAATAATAAGCACCTAAGTACGAGCGTTTATAGCGCGACCATTAAATTTTTGAACTCCAACATGAGGTATAGCATTCTTTTTCTGCTTATTGTAACATTGGGTACAAGCCAAGCATGGTCGCAAAAGCTTGCCATTGGCCAATGGTACACACATTTACCTCAACGCAATGCTAGGCAGTTGGTTGATACCGGAGATGAAATTTTTACCCTTACCGATGTATACTATTTTTCGGTGGACAAAAATTCTGGGGAAGTGAACCTGTACGACAAGGTTTGGGGCCTGAGCGATGTGCAAGTTGACCACATAGCTTACGCAGCAAATAACAAAGCCCTGCTTGTAGCTTATCGCAATACAAATATCGACTTGATTTTAGAAGGCAACACCATCATCAACGTATCCGATATTTTAAGAAAGAGCATTAGCGGTATCAAAGAAATAAACCAAATAGTAATAGCTGGCAACACGGCATACTTTGCCACAACCTTTGGCATTGTAGTGTTCAATATAGAGAAGGAAGAGTTTAGCGACACTTATATTATTGGCGATAATGGGGGCCAAGTATCGGTAATAGATTTAGCCCTTACCACCGATAGCATTTATGCTATTTCTTCGGAAGGCTTAAAAGTAGCCACCCTTTCGGGTGTAAATCTAGCCAACTACCAAAACTGGCAGAACATAGGTACCCCCAGCGGAATGCCTACCGCAAACGGCAAAAATATTGAGATGCTGAATGACTCCATTTTTGCCTTGTTTGGCAACAAGGTTTATAAAGGATTGAACGGCGTTTGGAACGAATATTTTGTGGATACCAACTTTACCATAACCGCTATAAAAAGCACCGGCAACCACCTAATGGTTTTGCAAACCAACCCAAACCTTCAGGGTAGGCTTAGTTATAAAAACGAATCGGGTGTTTGGCAAAACATTACCGCCCCCAATTTCAATATCCCTTCGGATGTAGTGTGGGATGCGGATGGAACACTTTGGGTATCTGACGAATTCCAAGGCCTAGTAAAGTATGTTTCGGCGGCCGATATAAAGCCTATTGTGCCCAATGGCCCCAACTCTTTCTCTATAACCGGCATGAGCTACAAAGGCGGCGTGCTTTGGGCGGCACCGGGTGGCGCTGATGCCAACTGGGATTATAACTATAACAATGGCGGTTTTCTCTCGTTAGAGAACAATTTTTGGGGACAGTATAATCAGTTTTTTATTCCACAGTTGGCGGGGGTACTCAATATATTTACCGTTGAAACGGACCCAAGCACCAGTAACGTGTATTTTGGTTCGTTTTGGGATGGCTTATTAGTATGGGACGGAACAACGCTTACAAAATACAACCAAACTAATAGCACCCTCGAAGGGGCCGTTGGCGATGAACAGCGCACCCGCATAAGCGCCTTGAAATTAGATGAGGCCGGCAATTTATGGATTGCAAACCATGGTGCGGTTTCGCCGCTGCATGTGTTGTCGCCTGATGGTGTAATGACCAAGTTGAGAACGCCGCAAATTTCCTTGGGTTCGGTTTCGGATATTGTGATTGACGATTTTGGCCGCAAATGGGTGGCCTTGCCCCAAAGCAGCGCCCAAGGCATTTTGGTTTACGATCACGGAGCTGATGTAGCCAATACCTCAGACGACCAAACGAAAATATTAACTAGCCAAGTAGGCAACGGCGCCTTGCCCAACAACGATGTAATAGCCCTAGCCAATGATAAGTCTGGCCAAATATGGGTTGGTACTACCGAGGGTATTGCCGTATTTTATTGCGCTGGTTCAGTACTTACACAAGGTTGCGATGCACAAAGGATAATAGTAAGCCGAGATGGGTTTAATGGCTATTTGCTTGAAAACGAACGGATAAACGACATATTGGTAGATGGTGCCGACAGAAAATGGGTAGCCACCAACAGCGGCCTGTGGGTGTTCTCGCCCGACGGAACTGAAGAGCTTGCCTACTATAACGAAGAAAACAGCCCACTGCTATCAAACAACGTTATAAAGCTGGGATACGATGGCGAGCATGGCATTATGTATATCAGCACTGGCAGGGGCCTTATGTCGTTGCGCACCGAAGCTACCGAAGCAACCGATGCCTATCTTGATCCGATTGAAGTTTACCCAAATCCCGTGCGTGAAACCTACAATGGCACCATTGCCATAAAAGGATTGCCCGCCAATGCCGAAGTAAGGATAACTGATATAACAGGCGAGTTGGTATACCAAACAACTGCCCTGGGCGGCCAAGCCGTATGGGACGGAAAAGACTACACGGGCCGTAAGCCTAAAACCGGTGTTTACCTGGTGTTCTCCGTCAACGAGGAGGGTACCGCATCGCAACCCACCAAGTTGCTATTTATCAAGTAGCAAAACTAGTATCTTTAGGCTTGGATGCTAGTAAAAACCCATGGTTTGGTATTGCACACGCTTAAATACTCCGAAACGAGTATCGTAAGCCGTATTTTCACTCGAGAACTGGGACTACAGTCGTATATGGTAAACGGTGTGCGCAGCACCAAGGGCAATAAAGCTGCATTATTTAGGCCAGGCAACATACTCGAGCTGGTTTCCTATTTCAAACGGGAGCACAAGGGCCTACAGCGATTGAAGGAGTTCAACTTTGGAGTTGTGTATCAGCAATTACCGTTTCATATTATCAAAAGCTCATTGGCCCTGTTCATTATTGAGGTTTTGAATAAGGTATTGAGCGAAGAAGACCCCAACCCTGAACTGTATGACTTTATTGAAGGCTCCTTTATAGGGCTTGACACTACCGATGTTGATTTAGGCACTTTCCATTTACGGTTTCTTGGTATGTTAGCCATGCAGCTTGGTTTCCATCCAGGCGGGAAATTTGAGCACAACACCCCTTATTTTGATTTGAAAGAAGGCCTTAGCTATGCACAAGCGCCTAACCACAGTAATTACTTAACCGCTAGGCAAACCGCATTTTTTTTCAATGAATATCTCAATAGCCCTTTAGACATTGCCGAAAGGCGGTCGTTGCTCGAAAAGCTACTGTACTTTTACACCCTCCACATCGATAATTTTGGGGAAGTAAGGTCGTGGGAGATACTTAGGGAAGTGCTTAGCGCCGCCGCCAGCCCACCAAGGCCATAATTACCCACAACCCAAAAGCGCCAAAGCCAAACCACGACAAATACCGTAATGCTGGCTTATTGAACATGAAACTAACCTGATGTTTACCAGGTGGTAAATTAACGGCAACCAACGTTTCACAAAAAGGGACAATAGGCGCTTTGTTTCCGTCAACGGTAGCTTCCCAACCCAAAAAGTTAGCCTGGCTCAGCACCAGCTTCCCGCCTGCTTGGCTTTCAGCATTGAGCAATGCACTGCCTGGCCCCCATTGCTGCCAGCTTACTTGACCATTGCCTGCTTCAAAAAACGCCAGCGGATTGGCCAAGGCCACCTCTAAACAAGCACTTTCGTTAAACAAAGCGGTTTGCTTTAACTGAAAAGGATTGAAACCCAAGTGCCCCACTTGCTTATGTAGCGTATGGTGATTGTAATAGGTAGGCCACAATGCCGCTTCAACATCAAAAGCGCTACCCAGCAGCCTATCGGTTGGCAGCGGAAAACCCTCAGGCAGCTTGTACTCTTCGGCCAAATAACGATGCATTTTTCGGTGAGAGATAATACTTGCCGGCACATTAAACTGCGTGCTTACCAACAACTCAACCACTACCCAAAGCAACAACAGTGCGGGTATTGGCCTGCTGCGTTGCCTAAACAACCAGTATAACAAAAGTAACAAACCTAACACCAACAACCCTTGCGTAAACAATAGGTGGCCAAACTTAAGCCCTTCGTAATAGGCCGGAAACTCGCGCATGTTGAACAATGGCGGGAAAGCAAGGCCATAGCCTTGCCAAACCACAAAGCCCAATAGTATTGAAATGCCGGTTATCAAAAGCCCAATAACCCTAAAAGGCATTGATGCTTTTTGATTTGAGTTGAGAAAAACCATAAAATACTGCAAGCCGCTGGCCGCTACAACCATGGCCCCAACTATCCAGTAAAGCCTGAAAATGCTCGGGAAACGAAATTTATCCAAGGCAGGCAAATAGGTTGCCATCCACGCTCTTACGGGCAATACCTCGCCCAAAGCTGCCGACAGCGCAATAATTGCCATGGCAACAAAAAACACCTTATACTTGACCTTTCCATATATTAGCCCCGGCAGCAAAAAAACCACCATAATGATGCCCATATAGCCGTTTATCATGGCAATATTACTCTTGTAATGACTGGTATCGGCACTTACGGCATAAGGCAAAATACTTGATACCAAGCTTTTAGGCGAGTATGGCCCAAACAGTATTTGGGCAATGGTAAGTGGCTTGCTCCTGGCCGTTTCAGGGAATACCTCAACCAAGGAGTATACATACCCTGCCGATAGTATAAACGATACCAACACGGCAAACAGACTGTAGCCCATTAAACTTGCTGCCTCTGGGTATTCTTTGTTTACTAACTTACTTACCATAACTACAAACACAGCTAGCACTAAGAAATAGCCAAGAATGATAACAAATGCAGGATAGCCCCCCGTGAGCAATAGGGCTGCAAAACCACCCAATAGCAACGCAGCGTAAAAGGAAGGCTTTTGCATCAACCTAAAAAACGCACCCAACACAAATGGCACCCAAGCCGCCGAAACCACATACGGTAAGTGTTGCGCATTGCCCACAAAAACACCATTGCACTCATAAGCCAATGCAAAGCACACAGCTACAAAACTGCTTATGCCAAGCACCCTGAGCAAGCCATACATGCCTAAACCCCCGATAATAACATGCAGTATAAAAGAAACATTTATAATCCGGGCATCGCAAGGCATTATGGCCCCCAATAGCCACGAAACCGGATACCAATACCCCCCTTGCGGGTCGGCGTAAAAGGGCGAGCCAAAGTATTGAAAAGGGTTCCACAAAGGTAAATGGCCCGTGCTAATACAGTCGCAAATAAATGATTGGTGTTGGAAAAATTGGTCCATGGCATCCCATTTCATGGTAAAAACCATAAAGCTTACCTGCCAATACGCCAACACTGGGAATAAAACAAGGAGTGCCAGCACCCAATACGCAAAGGCGTTTTCCTTTTTTTGCATGATAGACAAATTTAGTTGATTTAGATTTGCCATCGCATATTGTGTGGCTTTTGGTGCATTTGCCAAACAATATTTACCTTAACGAACTGAACCTTGAACCAAAATAATCCTTTGGAGTAGTATAAACTTATATTTGCCCTATGCCTATAAATATGCCCGGTAAAAAAATACGCGTTGCAGGTGTTTTGCTAGTCTTGCTCATCTGCCTTTTTGTTTTTCGCTACCCCATTATGCGGGGGTTTGGCCATTTTTTGATTTCATCCGACGAGCTACAAAAGGTATCACATGTGTTTGTGCTCTCTGGCGGTGCGTTTGACAGGGCACCTAAAGGCGCCAGTGTTTATTTGGAAGGATACACCGACACGGTAGTTTGCACAGGGCAAAGTGTGCCGCACGACTTGATGGCCATAGGCCTGCCCTACAGCGAAGGCGAGATAACTAGAAGGTTTGTAGTGGAAAACGGAGTGCCAGAGGATAAAGTAAAACTGCTGGAACAAGGCACCAGTACGCTCGAGGAATCGGAGGTGATATTGGCTTATTGCAAGCAAAATGGTATTAAGAAAATCGGCATCGTTTCTACCCAGTTTCACACCCGGCGCATCCGCAGGGTATTTGATAAAAAATTCGCAGGTTCGGGCATTGAGGTTTTTATCTTCGGGGCCAATGCCACCGCCTACAGCGAAGAAACGTGGTGGGATAACGAATACGGGCTCATTTCGCTCAACAACGAGTATATTAAAATTGTGTACTACTGGTTGAAGCATTAAAGCGGCTGCGTATGCTTACCCCGATGCATGCGCATTAAAAATTGACTCTACCTTCCCTTCGATGCTTGGAACTCCTGAAGTGATTTAGCGCTGGTTATCTTCAAAAGCCTCCCCAATTTACCTATCACTGGGAAAACATTTTTTTGAACCCATTTCGGCACTTCAGTCAAATAATATTCGCCTGGCGATTGAGCGAGCACAAATGTAGCGTCAAAAGGTGAAGGGTCTTTAGTGCCTTTCCGATTACAAGCCTCGAATATTTGTGTAAGGGTGTACTCTATATTTAGCGCAGGAGTAAATATAGTTTTAACTACTGCTTCTTTGCCATTTTTTGCAAAACAACGATGAGATGCACCTTCAGGTACGGTAAACGATTGCCCAGCGGCAAGAATAATCTCCTTTCCCTCGCAACTTAGGCAAAGCGTACCCGATTCTACTTCAAAATATTCAGTTTGTTTCGGATGGATGTGAAAAGGCGGACCTCCACCATCGGCAGGTAAATGCAACCTAAGCTCCAAGTGGTCGACCTTCAAATTCTTCGGAGCATTTAAAAAAGTGATTTTTTCCCCACTCGCCGTTACTTCGATGGTTCTTTCCATGACAAACTCTTTGCTATAAATAATCAATTTGCCCTAAAATTAAAAATAGTAACCAAAACGCTACAATCAATGTTTATTGTGGAACATTAATCGCCATGCCTGAATGCTTTTACAAGCATTACAACTCGTGAACTTTCAATGATTTTAATTGCCGATTATTAGAGTTAAACCTTTTTCTCGTTGGTTATGCTGGCTTATTAAACAATGCTGCATATTTTAAACCAATAACTTTGCAATTTGAAGTTATTGCAACCTTAAACATTACCGAAAAATTGACGAGTACATAAAAACTGCATAATACTTATTGAAGCATTAGAGCAAAACCAACGTTTTGGCAATAGCGCTACTCAATTTATCATCAACCGCTTGTTGCTCAGCATATTGGGGCCATTGGCTCACTATAGTTGATACCTCATCAATTATGGCATTGGCCTTTTTTACGTTCATTTGCTGAGCTACGGTAAGTAAGTCCTGCTTGGTGATATTTTGCCTTTTACCATTTATACTCAGTGCGTGTTGGCTTACCCAAGCACTGCCAGGGCGATAGGCATGACATACATCATAAGCAGGCGAAAGCGCCCACTTACCAGTTCTGTCCATGGTAAATGCAAAATTCTTGGTATGGTCGTCGCAATTTCGTGCCATTACGTTAAACACCATACGCCTGTACAACTGCTCCGCTTGCGGGTAGGGTAAGCCCAACATCCGCATGGTTTCGAACAATTGCTCGTAGCTATAAGAGGTTACGTTGTTAAAATCAAAGTGCCTCATGGCACAAAAACTCTGGATATGCAGTTTCTCGCCATCCGGCAGTCGGTCAAATCTTTGGGTCATGAAGTGTGCCCTGTCGTTTTCCTCCAACAGGCGACTTTCCATCATCGTTATTCCACAATCGATGGCCATGCGGTAATAGGCCATTTCTACCCTACCATATCCATAACTGGCCCCAAATTGGCTATCGGTCACTCCATCAAACTTTATTAGCCATTGCTTAAACCCTTTTGGTGCAGCGGTTTGGCCAGAGCGTACTTGGCCTGTTTGTTCGTTGTAAGCTATCACCGCTTTAGCTCTCGCTCCTCCTGCTGACGTACCAACCTTCAATATTTCTAGCAAACCAGCCTCCTCATCTTCGGTAAGGTCGGTTTCAAAATTTTCTCTTGATGATAATATACTTTGGGCAATGGCCACCAAGTCGTTAATTTCAATTTTGTTAGCCCTATCGTTGGCTGCTTGTAGCACAGGTTCAAATTCTAATGCTCCCATGCCACGTTTGCCAATAAAACACAACACCTCAACGGGGCTCATGCTACTGGCAGGCCTTCCCTGTTGCGCTAGCCAAGCATTTATCAGGCTATTACCATATCTATCGGGTAGCACATCGGCCAAAAGGCCTGGCAAACCTTTAAAGGTGCTTACGTTAGCATTTTCGGGGAAACTGAAAATACGCCCACGAGTACTACTGATAGGCATAAGCATTGGCGCTATATCCCAATTGTTTTGTTGAAACGTAGGATCGTACTCAAAAGAACCGACTCCGGTGGCTTTATCCCATGCCACGGCACCTACCCTTTTACCCCATAAATACACAAATGCCGTATTTATCATTACCAATCGCTTTTTGTTGAATTGCCCTTTTTGTCAGTGCGGCTTGCCCGTTGGCGCTTATCCTTATCAAGCTGCGCCAACTTAAGTGGACTTACAGAGGCAGGCACTTTAAATGACTGCAACAAGTGCAGTTGCCCAAGAACGCGCAGTATTTGTACAATGGATAGCAACGTGCCGCCCGAGCCGTTTTCTATTTGGCTTAGTGTAGTACGATGTATACCTGCAGCTTCTGCGGTTTCCTCTTGTGTTTTGTTTTGCTGCACACGGGTTTCTTTAATGTAGTGCCCCAGCTGCTTTAAAATAGCTCCATCGCTCATTGAAAGCCAATTTATGTCGATATTTTCCATCATTAAGGCTTAATTGAAATACTAATGTAGTAATTATCCAACAATTAAACAACATTATTATGTCGGCATTATCCGACATTAAGCAATGTAAAATGATTTAATGTAGTAAAAAGCCAACAATAATAATAGCAACTAACAAATAAACCATAGTGGCCCTAACTACCCAAAACCCCATCAAACGTAAAAATCTGTTAATGCCATACCTTAACCATCCTTGCAAGCGTTAACCCTCGCAACCTTTTATTAACTTCGTGCTTCTTTTGTAGGAACAGCCTCTCATGTCGGTTAAAGTAGAACATCTTACCAAGCTATATGGCGCCCAGCGAGCGGTGGACGATATATCGTTCGAAGTGCGCACGGGCGAGGTGTTGGGTTTTTTGGGGCCAAACGGCGCCGGCAAAAGCACCACCATGAAAATGGTAACCTGTTTTGTACCGCAAAGCAGCGGCAAAGCAACCGTTTGTGGTTTTGATACCATCAATGACCCTATGGAGGTGCGCCGCAAAATTGGATATCTGCCCGAAAGCAACCCGTTGTACTATGATATGTACGTGCGCGAGTACTTGGAGTTTATTGGCCGCGTGCACAAGCTAAGCAACATAGGCAAGCGCATTGAAGAGATGGTGGACATGACGGGCCTTACCCGCGAACGCCACAAAAAAATAGGCCAACTAAGTAAAGGCTACAAACAACGGGTAGGCATAGCACAAGCCATGCTACACAACCCTGATGTGCTGATACTGGATGAGCCTACCAGCGGCCTCGACCCGAACCAATTGGTGGAAATAAGGAGCTTGATAAAGAACCTAGGCAAAGAAAAGACGGTAATACTCTCTACGCACATAATGCAGGAAGTGCAAGCTATGTGCGATAGGGTTATCATTATTAACAAAGGTAAACTGGTAGCCGACGATACGCCAGAGCACTTGCAGCAGCGCACTGCCGGCGAAACTATTGTAAGGGTTGAGTTTAGGGAAACGCCTGAGTTAAAATTGCTTTCAGCAATTAACGGTGTAAAAACGGTGAAAAAAGAAAAGGACAACCAATGGTTAGTATACTCGCAGCCAGGCAAAGACCCGCGTGAGGAAATTTTCCGCTTTGCTGCTGATAAGGGATTGACGTTATTGACATTGAATAAAGAGCAATCGTCGTTGGAGAATGTTTTCCAAGAATTGACGAATAAATAAGAACCATAACGATGCTAAGCATATACCGTAAAGAGATCAATGCCTTCTTCAGCTCGCTGATAGGGTATATCGCTATTGTGGTATTTCTAGTTATTACGGGCCTCATTGTTTGGGTTTTCCCTGATACCAACGTGCTCGATTACGGCTACGCCTCATTGGAGAGCCTGTTTTTTGTGGCTCCTTGGGTTTATTTGTTCCTTATACCGGCCATTACCATGCGCTCGTTTGCCGAAGAGATAAGCAATGGCACCATCGAAATGCTATCCACAAAGCCGCTTCGCGAAATTGACATTATACTGGGAAAGTACTTCGCAGCACTTACTTTAGTATTTTTCTCCTTGTTGCCCACCCTTATCTATTACATAGCTATTTATCAGCTAGGCGCACCTAAGGGCAACTTGGATAGCGGCGCTATTTGGGGCTCCTACATCGGCTTGTTGTTTTTAGGTTCGGCTTTTGTATCTATTGGGTTGTTTGCCTCATCCATTACCAGCAACCAAATTGTATCATTTGTTTTAGCCGCATTCCTTTGCTTCTTCTTCCATTGGTCGTTCGATTTTTTGAGTGGCTTGGAGTTGTTCTATGCCAAAATTGACGATATCATAGAAGCTATAGGCATTAATGCCCACTATATAAGCATCAGCCGTGGCGTGGTCGATACCCGCGATTTGGTTTACTTTATAAGCTTCACGGCCATATTTATCCTGTTAACCAAAACGGTGCTGGAGAGCAGGAAATGGAAATGAAAAATACGTCGCTAAAAATAAGGTCGTTTGTGCGCTTGGGCGTTTTACTGCTCATAGTGGTGTTGCTAAATATCATTAGCCAACGGGTATATACCCGCCTTGACCTTACTAAAGAGAAACGCTACACGTTGGCCAAAGCCACCACCACCCTGCTCCGCGACTTGGATGATGTAATATATGTGCAGGTGTATTTGGAGGGCAAGTTCCCGGCAGGTTTTAAGCGCTTGCGCAACGCCACTGAAGAAATGCTGTATGAGTTTGCCAATGTATCGGGCGGCAAGGTGCAATACCGTTTTGTCGACCCATCGGCAGGAGAATACGCGCAAAAAGAAACCCTCTACAAAAACCTGTACGACAAAGGCCTACTGCCCACCAACTTGCAGGTAAAAGAAAACGATGGCACTAGCCAGCAAATCATTTTCCCAGGGCTGTTGATGCGCTACCGTGGGCAAGAAGTGCCGGTAAACTTGTTGGAAAACCGCCCAGGATTCGGACCCGACCAGGCCTTGAACATCTCTGTTGAGTTGCTGGAGTACAAGCTAGCCAATGGCATCAAGAAAGTAAGCCAGCGCAGCCAGCCGCGTATAGGCATAGTGCAAGGCCACGGCGAATTGGACACCCTGCGCATGGCCGATATTATTACCACCCTTACCGACCTAAAATACGACGTAAAGCGGGTAAACCTGCCCAATACCTTATCGGTGGCCAAGCGTTTCGAAACCTTGATTATAGCAAAACCAACCACGCCATTTTCGGAGCAAGATAAGTTCAAGCTCGACCAGTTTGTGATGAACGGCGGAAGCATTCTGTGGCTGATTGATGCCACCAATGCCGATTTGGACAGCCTTAAAGGCCAGCCGTTTCAAATGGCCGGTGCAAGAGATTTGAACCTCGACGACCAGCTTTTCCGCTATGGAGTACGTTTCAATAACGATTTGGTACAGGATATACAGAGCAACGTAATACCTATTGTAGTAGGCGAAGGCAACCCACCACAAACGCAAATGATGCCTTGGCCATACTTTCCGGTGCTTACCTCGTATAGCAGCGACCCGAACGATACACGCCTACCTAAGCCGCACACCATAGCGCGCAACTTGGATGCCATTGCTACCCAGTTCATCAGCACCATTGATACTATTAAGGTGCCTGGTGTAAAGAAAACGCCGCTGCTGTTTAGCTCGCGGTATAGCAAGGCCATCCTTACTCCGGCGCGCATACACTTTGCCATACTAAAAGAACAACCCGACCCGAAAAACTACACCAAATCGTACATGCCAGTGGCTTGGTTGCTTGAGGGTAATTTTACTTCGGTATTCAAAAACCGACTATCGCCCGAGACCATTAAAACCCTGAACGATTCGTTGAACAACATCGGGTTTAAAGATGCCGGCAACTATGCCAAAATGATTGTAATAGCCGACGGCGATGTAATTGCCAATGCCATAGCCAGCGATGGCAATCCTTACTTGCTCGGCTACTACCCATACTCGCAGCAAACCTTTGCCAACAAAGACTTTATACTGAATTGCATTGAGTACCTTACTGACGATGCCCAGTTGATTGAAACCCGGAACAAGGAGATAAAACTTAGGCTGTTGGATAAAGTAAAAGCCCGTGAGCAAAAGCTGATGTGGCAAGTGTTGAATATGGCTTTGCCAGTAGTTTTAATAGCGATATTCGGGCTGGTTTATAATTTTATTCGCCGACGTAAATATGCCCGCAACTGATGAAAAAAAACCTGGTTTATATCATAATTGCCTTAGTATTGGCAGGTGTTGTGGGTTACTTGGTGTACCAAGAAAACAACAAATATGCCGTTGGCAACGATCAAGACTTCAGTACCGCCGAAGTTGACGATCTAGAGCGCATATTTCTTGCCGCCAAAGATGGCCGAACGGTAAAGTTGGACAAGCAGGAGGACTATTGGATGGTAAACGACTCGTTTAAGGCCATGCAAGCCAAAGTTGATTTGTTGCTGAGCACCCTAAAAGGACTTACCATATACTCGCCAGTGCCAGAGGCCGCAGAAGGAACTGCGATAAAAGAACTTGCCACGCACTCCATTAAAGTTGAGTTGTATAAAGATGCCGATGGAGCACCTTTTAAAGTTTACTTTTTGGGCAAGCCTAACCAAGGCCAAGATGCCAATAGCATGCTCATGCAAATTGACGGCAAATCGGCACGGAAACCATACTTGGTGCACATACCTGGTTTTGTTGGTAATTTGCAAACCCGTTTCTTGCTAAATACCAGCGATTGGAGAGATTTAAGCGTATTTACTTACAAACTCGACGAAATACAAGAGGTCAATTTCGTGTATAACGAATACCCTGAGGCATCTTTTAAATTGACCACTGAAGGCGACGACCAATACACCTTGCAAAATTTGGCAAACAAAACGGCTGCACCCGCAGCATCCTTGTTTAAAGCGGGCATCAATAAGTTTCTCGATTCGTTTGCCGACCTGAACGCCGAATCGGTAGAGAACAATTTCTTGTACAAAGACAGCGTAACCAGTGGGCCCAAGTTTGCAACCCTAACTGTAAAGGGCAAAGATGGCAGCACCCAAGAAATGATCATGTACCGCATGCACGCCAACCGCCGCACCAAGTTGTTATACGACAAAGGTGGCAACGCAATTGAGTTCGACCCCGACCATTATTATGCATTATTTAATAATGGTACCGATTTTGGCGTGGTGCAGCAATATGTATTTGGCAAAATACTGCGCAAATACGACGATTTTCTACTAAAAGACCCTAGCGAAGGCGCTCTTAAAGAAGGTGTTACCAATCCTTAAGCGAAAAATTCGCAATTTGTGGTAAAATACTAGCTGCATGAAACGCCTAGCCATTGCAATCGGTTTTATTTTGGTTGTTAGTTTGCTTAGCTTAAACCCGCTGCAGGCACAACTCGATGTTCCACAAAAAAGTCCTAAAGCCAACATCTCATTTAGAGTAGGCCTCACCGATGTAAGCATAAACTACTGCAGCCCTGCTGCACGCGGCAGGGGTATTTGGGGCAAGCTAGTGCCCTATGACAAAGTATGGCGAGCAGGCGCCAACGAGGCCACTACCGTAGAGTTTAGCACCGATGTAATTATTGGTAACGTGATATTGCCTAAGGGTAAATATGGGTTCTTTTTGATACCAAGCAAAGAGGGTAGTTGGACAGCCATTTTTAACAAAGTATGGGACCAATGGGGTGCCTATAGTTACGATGAAACCAAAGATGCCCTGCGCATAACTGTTGAGGCCAAGAACCTGACCGAGGTGATTGAACACCTGCATTACCGCATAACTGAAAAGGATATTGAAAACGGCATAATTATAATGGAATGGGAGCGCAAGCAAGTGATTATTCCGTTTGCCACCGATGCCATTAACCAATCAATGGATAACATCGAGAAAGCACTAAAAACAGCCAAAAACGACGACAAATGGTGGTTGCATATGGAGGCTGCCGAATTGCAACTTGACCATTATTGCAGTGTAGGTGTAGCCCTGGAACACACCAATACCAGTATAAAACTTAAACCAACCGTTAGAGGTTATTGGGGCAAAGCTAGAGCATTGGCGTGGAAACAAGACTATGCCGGTGCCATAGCAGCTACTGAAAAGGCCAAAGCCTTGAGTGCCAGCAACAACGAGGAACAGGAATATTATGCCTCCATAAAGGAACAGTTGGAAGCCTCGTTAAAAGAATGGAAAAAGCTGTAAATCAAACTCAATTGCCCTTAAACACAGCGGGGCGTTTCTCTAAAAATGCCGTAACACCCTCTTTGTAATCATGTGTGGCACCTGCAATGTCTTGGCACTGGGCCTCGTAGTCAAGCATCGTATCCAAATCGCTATGGAATGATTTATTGAGCATCCGCTTCATCAGAGCAATCGATTTGGTAGGAGCGTTGGCATAGTAGTCCGTTACGCTCTTCACCATAGCATCTAACTCATCGGCAGGCACTACGCGGTTCACTAAGCCCAATTGCAAAGCCTCTGCGGCTTTTACGCGGCTACCCATGGTTGACAGCTCGAAAGCCTTGGCAGAACCCACCAAACGAGGCAAAAAGTATGAAGAGCCAGAATCAAGCACCAAACCAATATTAACAAACACCTCAATCAGGGTAGCGTTTTCGCTTGCAACAATAAAATCGCAGGCCAAAGCCAACGAACAGCCAGCTCCTGCGGCCACACCATTCAATCGGCAAATTACCGGCTTCGGCATATTGCGTATGGCCCTGATAATAGGGTTGTAACGTTTATGTATCGATTCGGAGAAACTACGATTAGGTTGCGCCATAGCCGCTTTCAAATCTTGGCCTGAGCAAAAAGCTTTGCCCTCGCCAGTAAGCACCACCGCCCTTACCTCAGTGTCACGCTCCGCTTTCTTCAGGGCCTCTTGCAACTCATAAGTGAGCTCATCGTTAAAGGCATTAAAAACATCGGGCCTATTCAGGCTTATGGTAGCTACCTTATCGGCAACGGTGTATAGCAGGCTATTGAACATTGAAATGGTTTTGCGGTAAAAATACAAAATCGATTGGGGCTAACATGAATCATTAACCGAAAAGTATCAAAGCTTACCTAATAGCTGAAAACGGAGGAAACAATTTATATAAACCTACATATTTTACAAAAAGTAATTTTTTTATTCATTTTTTAAGTTCTGGACAAAATAAATAGGTAAAAAGTCGGCTTTTGAAAATAATAGTTCATTATCTGAAATATTTTTTGACTAATCGAACTAAAAAAGTGAAATTTACGTTGTACTAAAAGCATTCGGGTTTTGTGTGCTTTGAGGTGACAAATTTTCGCAAAAAAAACGAAATCACGAGCAAGAAGCGAAGAAGGTGTGCTTTTTTCCAAAATCACGAAGTGAAAAAGGGTGTTAATATTCATTTTTGGCTTTTTAACAAAAAAATATTGTCAAAATGATGCGATTTCAAGAGCGATATTTGGAGATGCGCAATCTTAATCTTATTTTTGCACTCTCTTAAACATTAGGCATAAATATTTAATTTATAAACCCATCACAGTGAAAGCACTATTTTCCTTCAGTTTACTCGTTTTGAGCAGCATTTTCATGTTTTTCATAGTGCTGTTTTTCTGGTTGTTGCCAGCGCGTGACTAAATGCTTTTTTGCCCTCCTCGGCAATATCGGGAATAGTGTGCCTTTTACTTTATTATCATAGTGTTACGTGCGGTTTATGGCTGACCTTCCATCCCTTTTGTGGATAACCATCCGCTTCTGTTGAAAGAAATACAAACACGTGTATAACGCTTTTTCAAAAACCTACGTTATCTTTATAATAGATATTTAGGTGTGAAAAGATTTTTGTCCATATCGTTGTTAGGTGCCTTGGCCATGTTGCTGTTTTGCAATGCTGGCTACTGGTATATAGCCCACGTGTCTGACACGCATATCTTTACCGATATAGACCAAATAGGCCAATACGACGTAGCTCTAGTGCTGGGTACATCCAAATACAACCGCAATGGCACTCGCAATATGTACTTTTATCACCGCATTGATGCTGCCGTTGACCTTTACACCAATGGCAAGGTTAAAAAAATACTAGTAAGTGGCGATAATTCATTGCGTGAGTATAACGAGCCATTTGATATGCTCAAAGCCCTCATTGATCGCGGTATACCTAGAAAAGACATAGTGCTAGATTATGCAGGTTTCCGCACTTTCGACTCCATGGTTCGCGCCAACGAGGTGTTTGGCCAGCAAAGCTTTATAGTAGTTAGTCAGAAATTTCATCTTGAAAGAGCACTATACATTGGCCTTGCAAAAAAAATGGATGTGATAGGCTACGTTGCCAAAGACCCAGCGCAAGCCAGCAACCAGCTCTTTGCTCGCGAAATAATGGCCCGCGCCATGGCTCTGCTCGATTGTAAACTTTTGGGCACAACCCCTAAGTTTTTGGGCCAAAAAGAAGTAATTGACATGACCCTTTAGTAGCTTGCCACTTACAGCTATTAGCCTCCAAATCTTAAAAGCTGTTAAAATTAACCCCTATCACTACCCTCGCATTAGGTAATAGTTTATTTTCACTTCAGTATATTCTCAAATAATCTCTAAATTTGCCAGCCGGATACAACTTTATCCGTAGATTGCATATCTATTCGTTATATAAAGCGAAAAATCGGTCATGAGATCAACTTCCAATTTTAGTCAGTTTTCTTTGTTTATCCTTTCTTTATTGTTTGCCGCTAACCTATTAGCACAACCCGATAAAACTATCAAGCCGCCAACCAAGCCAGTATCGTCAAGCACCCTTTCGGGTGTAAAGACCAATACACCGGTGCAAACTAGGAGCGGCCAACCTTCTAATAAAAATAATAGCGCATTAACCAATATCGCCGCCGACAACAACAACTCTATTAACAATACTTCGGCCAACACGAGCGAGGTGTTGTTTACCATTGGCGGCCAGCCCGTATACCTGTCAGAGTTCGCTTACGTATACAACAAGAATAACGTCGACGACAAAAACGGCTATACTAAAGAATCGCTGAACGACTACCTTGATCTGTACATCAAGTTCCGACTTAAAGTAAAAGAAGCCGAAAACTTGGGCATGGATACTCTAAGTTCGTTGAGCGTTGAGCTAGAAACTTACCGTAAGCAGTTATCTAAACAATATTTGTACGACCGTGAGGTAAGCGAAAAGTTATTAGAAGAAGCCTACGAACGCTCGAAACTTGAAGTAAACGCAAGCCATATATTAATAGGTATTGACGAACCTGGACTACCTGCTGATACCTTGAAAGCGTACAAAACAGCAGTGCAACTGCGCAACAGGATATTGAAAGGTGAAGATTTTGCCGAACTAGCTAAAAAATATTCTAAGGACCCTTCGGCACAAACCAACGGTGGCAACATTGGCTACTTTACGGTGCTGCAAACCGTTTATCCGTTTGAAACCGTAGCTTATGAAACCAAAAAGGGCGATATATCAATGCCCGTGCGCACCCGTTTTGGCTACCATTTGGTAAAGGTAAACGATGCCCGCGAAGCGCAAGGGGAGATAACCGTGGCCCACATTTTGCTTAAAATACCTACTGGGGCCGATAAAGAAGGTATTGAGCAAGTAAGGCTACAAGCCGAAAACATCTACAACTTGGCGCTTAAGGGCGAACAAACTTTTGATGAATTGGTAGCCCTGTACAGCGACGACAAAACCACAAAAAACAAAGCTGGGCTTTTGCCGCCGTTTGGCACCGGCCGCATGGTTGAAGAGTTTGAGATAGCCGCGTTTAATTTGAAAAAAGACGGCGACCTAGCCAAACCTGTACAAACCGATTATGGTTTCCATATTATTAAGCGCATTAGTAAAAAAGCCCAGCCTACCTTTGAAGAAGCCAAAGGCGAGCTGAAAAAGAAAATTGAGCGCGACAGCCGTTCAGAAATTGCCAAGTCGAAATTACTGGATGGCATTAAGCTTGAGTACAACTACAAAGAAAACGTAAAGGCCCGCCAAGAGCTGTTTAAACTAATTGGTGAAAAATTGCCAGAGGGTAAATTTGTTTGGGAAGACAAAAGCGCGCTTACCAAAGTGTTGTTCTCCATTGGCGATAAAACTTATACCCAAGCCGACTTTGTAACCTACCTAGAGAGCAAACAGAAAAAGAAACGCGCCGATGCCGCACAAGTGGTATTCGATCAGTATTTCGATATATTCCAAGAGGAAATGCTCATGGCCTATGAAGAGAGCCAGCTAGAGCGCAAATACCCCGACTTTAAGAACCTAATGCGCGAGTACAGGGATGGTATTTTGCTATTTGATCTTACTGATAAAAAAGTTTGGAGTCGCGCCGTAAAAGATACCACTGGCCTAACCGCTTTTTACGAAGGTGTGAAGGGCAAATACATGTACCCAGAACGCGTAAAAGCAACGACTTATACTATAGCCGATGCCAAAACAGCTGAGAAGGTGAAAAAGTATATGGCTAAAAAAGGTGCTTCAGCTGCCTTGGCCAAATACAACAAAAACGGGGCAACCATCGTTTCTACTTCCGAAGGCACTTTTGAGAAAGGACAAAACGCCTTGGCAGATGCCACCGGCTGGAAAATAGGATTGGGCAACTTAACCACCGTTGCCGATGGCAGTAGCAAGTTTGTTGATGTAACCGAATTGCTTGCGCCAGCGCCGAAGCCTTTGCAGGAGGTTAAGGGTTTTGTGGTGTCGGAGTACCAAGATTTCTTAGAGAAAAAATGGATAGAAGAGTTGCAACAGCGCTATCCAGTAGTGGTTTACAACTCGGTTTTAGAAACCATGTACAAGAAATAAAACAAGCGCTCGAGTTTAGTTTGAGTAGTAATATAAAGTGGAGACGTTGCGTGCAACGTCTTTACTATTTTCAGAGAAACAATAACTTTTTAGGGTATCGAATTCAAATTGACATATGGGTTAATGGTTTCCTTGGCGTTCATGGTATGGGCAACCTCATGCAATTGGTTTGATAAAAACGAACGCGAAGACGACCCCGTTGTAGCTACCGTTGCCGAAAAAAAATTGTACCAATCGGACATAAACGAGGTAATGGTAAAAGGTGCTACCGCCGAAGACAGTGCCGAAGTTGCCAAAAACTACATTGACAACTGGATAAAGCGCCAACTAATATTGCAAGTAGCCGAAAAGTACCTTACCGCCGAGCAATTGGATATAGAACGAAGGGTGCAAGACTACAAAGAGTCGTTGATAATATATAGCTACGAAAACGAACTGATACAGCAAAAATTAGACACGGTGGTAAGCGAAGAAGAGATAATAGCCTACTACCAACAATACGAAGAAAACTTTTTGCTTACCGAAGACATTGCCCAGTTTTACTACGTGAAGCTGGCCAAAGATGCCCCAAAAATTGATGCCACCCGAGAAATGTTTCGCTCAAACAGAACGGAGGACAAGGAGCAACTTCTAGGATACTGCGTAACTTATGCAACCGATTTTTACCTGAAAGACAGTATTTGGTACGAACTGAGTGGTATTTACAAGCAAATACCCATTGATCAATTGCAGCTAAGAACGTTAAGCAAAAACAGGCTTTCAGGAGAAGTGGAAGATTCACTGTATATTTATCTGCTCAAGGTAAACGACTTTAAAGAGCAGCAAGAGCCCGCTCCAATTAACTACATCCGTGAAGATATAGTTAAAATCATCCTTAACAAAAGGAAGATGGAACTGGTGAATAAAACCTATGAAAATTTATACAAAGATGCCCTAGAAAACGGCAGCTTCAAGACATACTAACATGCGCACACTACTTATTTTACTTTGCCTTGTAGCAGCCTATTCCAGCACAAAGGCCGATACCATACTCGTTGACAAGGTTATTGCCGTAGTAGGAGACAAGGTAATCCTACTATCGGATGTTGAACTACAATACGAGCAGCTTAAATTGGAACAGGATGTGCCACTTAGTGCAAAATGCGAGCTGTTGAACAGCATCCTTACCTCAAAGTTGTTTTTAGAAGCTGCCCTGCAAGACAGCGTAGCCGTAAGCGACGATGAAGTGGAAACCGAACTCGACCGCCGTGTAGGTTACTTCGTATCAATGCTAGGTGGGCAAGAACAGTTGGAAGAATACTATGGCAAGAGCATTTTGGAGATAAAAAACGAGTTTCGCACCGATATTAGAGAGCAGTTACTATCGCAACGAATGCAGGGAAAAATTTACAGCAACGTGAAAGTTGGCCCATCGGATGTAAAGAAGTTCTTCAACCTAATACCTACCGATAGCTTGCCCTATTTCAATGCCGAAGTAGAAGTTGGGCATGTGATAATGAGCCCGATAGCCTCCGAATTTTCGAAAGAGATTGCACGCAAAAAAGCAGAGGAGGTTTTAACCCTTTTGGAGACCGACCCAGATGCCGATTTTTGCTTTTTGGTTAGTCGATACTCCAACGACCCCGGCACGCAAGATAAATGCGGTGACCTTGGTACCGTTGGCCGTGGCGAGTTTGTAACCGAATTTGAGGCTGCAGCCTTTGCTTTGGAAGAAGGCGAGCACTCAGGGGTGGTAGAAACCAAATACGGTTTCCACATTATACAAATGGTGAAGAAAAAAGGTAACCGCATTACGGTACGTCACATACTTATTGTTCCAGCGGTGTTGGGCTCTGACCATGAGTTAGTAAAAAGTAAGCTCGACGGTATTCGCGACTCACTGGTTAACGGCACCATGTCGTTTGCATATGCGGTGAAAAAATACTCTGAAGACGACGAAACCAAACACCAAGGTGGCATTCTTTCAAACCCCGCCACAGGTAGCAGTTATTTTGAAATAGGGCAACTTGATAAAACTATTTACTTCGGGCTCGAAGGCTTAAAGCCTGGTGAATACTCAATACCGCTATCCATGCAGTTGCCAAACGGCCAACCTGCTTATCGCATTTTGTTTCTAAAAAGCGAAACCCAACCGCACGTAGCCAACCTTACCGAGGACTATTATAAAATACAGGCAGCCGCATTGAAAAAGAAACAAGATGAGGCTCTTGGTATGTGGCTAGAAGAACGGATTAAAGGCACGTATGTATGGCTTTCGCCTGATTATGCGGGCTGCCTATCATTAAAAAAATGGTTTAAAGAAGATAACTCAAGCAATAATAATTATGAGTAAGTATAACTCTGATGTTGAGGCAGTTGATGCGCTATCGGCCAAGTATAAAGTGCTGCGCCAAGAGATTTCGAAAATAATAGTAGGGCAAGACAAGGTAATAGAAACCATTCTCATTGCCATATTTAGCGATGGGCATAGCCTGCTGGTCGGGGTACCAGGTTTGGCCAAAACCTTGTTGGTAAACACCATAGCCGAGGCGTTGGATTTGCAGTTTAAGCGCATACAGTTTACGCCCGATTTAATGCCATCGGACATTACCGGTTCGGAGATATATGAGCAAGGCCATGGCTTTAAATTCATCAAAGGCCCCATTTTCTCCAATATTATTTTGGCCGATGAGATAAACCGTACGCCGCCCAAAACCCAAGCTGCTTTGCTTGAGGCCATGCAAGAGCGCGCCGTAACCGCTGCAGGGCACAATTATAAATTGGATAAGCCCTTTTTTGTACTAGCTACCCAAAACCCTATTGAGCAAGAAGGTACCTATCCGTTGCCAGAGGCCCAGCTCGACCGTTTTATGTTCAATATTGTGGTGGATTACCCTACTTATGCCGAAGAAGTAGAAGTGGTAAAAAACACCACTAGCAACCGCAACGTAAAAGTTGAAAAACAGCTTACCGCCGAAGAGATTGTAGCTTTTCAACAATTGATACGTAAGGTACCAATTGCAGATAACGTTTTGGAGTATGCCGTAACCTTGGTGCACAAAACCCGCCCAGGTACTGCCTTGGCACCCGATACCGTAAACAACTACCTAAGTTGGGGCGCTGGCCCTAGGGCATCGCAGTTTCTTGTATTAGGCGCTAAATGCCACGCGGTGCTGCATGGCAAGTACTCGCCCGATATTGAAGATGTAAAGGCCGTAGCATTGCCTATATTGCGCCACAGGGTGGTAAAAAACTATAAAGCCGAGGCTGAAGGAATCTCTACTGACGACATTATACGTAAACTGCTGTAAGCGTCTGCGCAAAACTAATCGTTATTTACAATTGCTTTGGTAAGCGGCGGAAAGGGCTACATCTAACTGCCTACGGTCGGCGGTGTCTTTATAGGTGCCTTCATAAAAGGTATTGAGCACATGGGTTATACTGTCGGCCATGGCCTTGGTACGCTGGTGCACGTCATCCTTAGAAGATACTAATTGCGCTAGCTTGGCTTGGTAGGTTGGCTTAGCTAAGCTGTCTTTACTATACATTACCGAATCCTCAAGCTCCCTGATATCTTGGGCAAGTTTAAAGCGTTCTTCTTGTAACTTCTTAGCCTCGCATTGCAGCATGGCCAAATAAGCACCATCAACCTTTAAGGTTTCATCCGTTATTTTGTGGCCATTGCACGAAGATAGCATGCCAGTAACGGCTAAAAGCAAAACAAATAATCTCATGTAGTGGGGTTACTATTAAAATGACTTAGGCCAACGGATGCGGGTATTTACATTGTCGCCAACGGCTTTGCCCATTTTGAGGCCATTACTATTGTCCATATTGTAATGGATGCCACCATACAACCGAGAGTTAGCGCACTCTGTGGCCATATCGTCAAAGTTGCTGTAATTGCGCACTGAGAAACCAAATTGCAGTTGGCTTCTATCGGTAAACTGATAGTAACCATCGCCACTAGTAAACATGTTGGTGAAAATACGCGAACCCGCTGCTGCCTCGGTAGCATGACCCGAAGTATAGGCCGGGAAAGGTGGGGTACCGATAAGGGTATTAAAATTCGGGTCGATGTTCTGCCTGATGTAAGTTACCGGGCGAACCAAGAAATAATCATACTTCGCTTTCCAGCAGGCAATAAAGGCATCGTTTTCGGCAATGGCCAATTTGGCAAAGCCAACAGCACTCATTGCCAAATTTGCATCGCTCTCTTCAAGCAGTTGCACCATAATATTGAACGTGTGCCCAGTTGGGGTGCAAGTATTGAATGGGTCATCGGCCCAAAACTTAGCAATCTCCACTTCCTCGGCGGTAGCATTCGTAACTACATTGTACACATTCAAGGCCTCTTTATAAAACTCATCACTCGAAACGGTAGAGTAAGCACAGTGCGCATTGGGTTGGCAATCGGTAATATTCACCGTCAAGAAAGGACGGTTGTTGGCCCAACGAGGAGCAAGCGGGTTGGCAGCAGCACCGGTAGGCACCCAAGCACCATCTTTAGTTGGCCATGTATATGGCAATTGGAAAGGATCAACATACTGCTCGTGCCCACCATCAGTTTTAGAGTACTCGTAAATGGCATTGGCCATAGCCTGCCCAAAAGAGATAGAGCGCTCCCTAACTTCAGGGTCAACTCCTTCGCTAAGGGTAGCCTTCCATTTGTCCTCTAGTGCCAATATTTCGCTACGGTATTCCGGCTTTATGGTTCGGTCGAACATTTTGGTAATAATAACCGAGAAAGCCGCATTCGATGCCAAAGCCCAGTTGTACTCATACTCAGCAGTATTGGCCATAGGCAACATGCTACTGTTTAGCCCGTTCAATTGCCCAGCTAAACTTTGGGCATCGGGCCAGCCTTGCACTACTGTTTCGTAAAGCGTTATGCCCGTGTATCCAAATGCACGAGAGGCTTGTGGCGGAAACATACCAGGTGTTACTTTTACCAACGTGCACTCCAATTTAAACCATTCGCGAGTAAACTCACCATCGTACTCACTCGGCGTGGCGCTTATTACAGCTTCGTCTGTGTCCTTTTGACAAGAGGAAACGAATAACAACCCAAAAACCGAAAGACAAATAATTAAATGCTTCATATGGCAAATATGCAGGTTAAATTGTAATGTGTCAAGTAATTTTTTTGTTTTTATCAAATTTTGATTCCTAGAGATGCACTGAAACCAATACCATCAGATGACCATACGCCAGGTCCAGGATAGAATTGCGGACGCTTCGCAAAATACTGCCTATTGGTTGCGTTATTCAAATTTATTTTCACCACTATCTTGTTGGTAATCTGCCCACTGAGTTGTAAATCAAGCAATCCGTAACTAGGCACCAACCCTGCTGAGGCCGTTGAGTTAGGCACTAAAGTATTTAACGCATCGGCATAGCTTTCGCTTACATAACTATATTGGGCCGTAAAGCTGAGCTTCCAATACTTCAGGGTTATACCATTCCTACTTATCCAATTCGGCACACTTTCTACTTTATTGCCACTTACATCAGTATTGCTACTTCCATTACGAATTTCAGCATCGTGGTACCGCGCATCCATAATCGAGGTAGAGGTAAATATGGTAACGTAAACTTTATCGGCGACCTTAAAATTAGCCTCCGTAAATAATTCTATTCCCTTTGTAAACGAGTTGCCAATGTTCGTTTTATAAATAATCAATCCCCCAGCACTATCAGTTAGCGCTACGGTGCCCATGCGGTTGTTATATCTCAATAGAAAACCAGTCACATCCCAGCTCAAAAACATCCAATTGCCTCTATATCCTATTTCGGCATTGTAACCATAGGCATCTTTAAGGTTTTCGTTGGTGCGCTCATAAACAGAGCCTGGAAAAATGTCCTTTAAAAGCACTGGCCTATATGCTTGAGAAAACCCAGCATATACGTTGTGGTTTTTGTGCGGTTTGTAGTCGATGCTCCCACCTAATAGCGGAAACTGATGTTTAATGGTTGTGGGCGGTATGTTATCGCTAGGTAGGTATACCGCTTTACCCGTAAGTTTCGATTGGCCCATTTCTATCCTAGCACCAACGTTTACCGATAAAGTGGGGTGAAACTTAAAGTTATTCTCTATGAATATTGCGACATTTTGAGTCCGAAAACGCATATCTCTTCCCCAGCCAACATCGGTTATGGTAAGGTCGTAGTCGCTGCCAGTGGTGCCAACCCCCAATTGCCGGCGATGCATGTTATTGTTCATATACTGCACCCCTCCAGTAAGAGAGCTCGTCTGACCTATAAGCCTATATTGCTGCAAAAAACGAATCTCAGTGGTGTAGCTGTTATAGTTGTCAATATCCACCTGCCTTGGGTTATAGTCAAGGGTAGTGGTGTTTATCGTATCCAAAACATTGGCAGGCCTATCAAACATTACGCTACTGCGCTGCCCTAATACGGCGGAGCTGGTAATGCTGATGCGGCTGCGTTCCGTTATTTTCCAATCGATGGATAATGATGGCACGTGTATATCGGGGCTATAATAATTTCGGCTACGGGTGGCCTGACGAGGATTCTCGTTAAACATGCTATCGGTAAGCGCACCTGGTAATTGGTAAAGGTATTTGCTGCGCGACCATGATATCTTTAGCGATAAGTTCGCATTCGGTTCGTATTGCAATGATACTAGTTGCGCATCGCTTTCGCTTCGGCCATTGTCCCTATAGCCGTTACTTACCCGCTTTTGATAGTAAGCGTAATAAGTTAGCTTACCTACCTTGCCACCAAGGGCATTATAAGTACTTAGCAACCCGAATGCGCCTGCTGTGTTTATGGTCTCAAAACCAATCTTTTTGGTTGTATCGGGTTGCTTGGTAATGTAGTTGAGCATGCCTCCAAACTGTGCACCGTAGCTTAAGGCCCCTGTGCCACGCACTAGCTCAATACTACCTATACTCTCCATTGGCATACTATAATGGCTAGCTGGATAACCGTACATATCAGAGTTGGTGAGCATTCCGTCCCTGCGGATGTTAAACTCCCAACCCCTATGAGGGTCGAGGCCACGGGTGGATATGTTTATTTGGTTGCCACTGCCATCCATATCATAAACAAACACGCCGGGTACTTTAGCAAAAATCAATCGTGCCGTTTTTTCGGCCACGTTAGCATCCAACCCTGCCAAGTTGATTACTTCAGATTTTTTACCTGCATAAATATAAGTGCCTTGTATGCTATCGAGCCGTTTTATAGTTGGCTTGGCATATAATTCTTTAATCACTACTTCTTCTAGCTTAATTGTATCTAGCGACTGAGCAAATATTGATGCACTCAGCAATAGTAATGGCGGAACAATAAGAAAGCGTTTCATGTAGATGGGTAAAGTTTGATGAACTAAAACTAAAAAACATTATTTAAACCAACTCCTCAATGCGAGTAAATAGCCTTATTGGCGGTAAAGCGGACAAGAGAGGATAATAAGTAACACAGCGCCAAATTTTGCACTAACTTAGCCTCATGTTGCAAGCAATGATTTATGGAGGCAAAGGCTTTACCGCAATAGTATGGCTAATAGGCATTTGGGCATGGAGCAGCTTTACGGGTATTGGAAACGACCCTTCGTTTTTTACCCAATTAATGCGGATGGTTTCGGTGGTTACCCTAGGTGGTCATTTGTTATTGCTAGCCGGCTTTTTCTTTTGGGCGCGTACTTTGGGATTGGCTACTGCGAGCAACATGGCGCAAGTATTCATTTTCGGTATGTTCCAAATAGCCGACGTATGGCTAAAAAGGGCTGAAAGCGAAGCGCAAAACCTAAGTAGGCAAACTAAATTCCCTTAACGAGGAGTTTCGTCATTCTCTTCATACGAATCAGGCTCGGCGCGCATAGGCGCTTTAAGCACCAAATAGAAGAAGTACACACAATAGAAGGTAAAAAAGGCTATTGAGCCCAACATTACTATAAGTGCTGATGTATTCATAGTCTATATCCTCCCTTCTTTTACGCGACGGGTGTAAGCCAAATATACCAGCCCCGCGATACCTAAAAATGTGCTTATCAACAATATTCGGGCACCAGTAACATATAAAAGTTTCTTTTCAAGATTATCCAAAACTGAAGCATCGGTAGCCGCTGCAATCTTAGCCCTCAGGCCAGCCAAGGTAGCTTGCTTAATAATGGAGCTGTTATCCAATGCCCAACCTTTGCCGGCAAACAGCCCTTGGAGCGACCCGGCCCAGTCATTACCTTCAGGCGTAATCAACGCTCCTAAAAACACTGCTGTTATTGATACCGGCGTAACGTATTTTATAATGTACTTAAAGATTATGGGCACCTTAATATCGCCGCCTTCATTTATCTCATTAAAGCCTCTATCAACTCCAAAAACCAGTACAAATATGAGCACCTCGACCATCGCAAATATTACCAATGAAACCGTACCCGCCCAATAGTCGTACTCATCAAACACACCATAATTATAGAAAAGTACCGTTGGCAGGCCTAATATCAATACAATTAGGCCAAACGACCAAGCACCTTTGCTACTGCTCCAGTTAAACTCGTCGCGCATAAAACCCATCCAAGGGGTACCCATAGCCAACGAGGAGGTAATGCCAGCAAAAAACAACAACCCAAACCACATTACACCAGCAATAGCCGCTAGTGCCACGCCCCAGTTATTGAATAGATATGGCATAGTTTGGAACGCCATACCGAAACTAGCATTTTCTTTTACCCAATCTAAGCCCAAATAGCCGGCAGCAATAGGAATAACAATAGCACCACCCAATACCACTTCAACAAAACCATTTACAAAGCCCGCCGACACTGCATTAAGGGCAATATCGTCTTTCGACTTAAGGTAAGAGGCATAACATTGAATAGAGCCCATACCCAACGAAAGGGTAAAGAATATTTGACCCGCCGCCGCTAACCACACTTTAGGGTTGGTGAGCGAGTCGTACTGGGGTGTCCATAAAAAGTTAAGTCCATCAATGGCACTGGCATCGGGATGCTCCGCATTTGCACCACTGGTGCCGAGTGTCCAGCCTTTGATAGCCAAAAGCAAACCGAAAATAATTAACAGCGGCATCCCTATTTTTGCTACTTTTTCAACCCCACTCAGCCCGCGAGATAGTATATAACTATTGAGTATAACGCACACAACAAAGAAAACAATGGCCTCGTAAGGGATGCCAGTAGTACTCTTGCCAATGTCTATATAGTTAACAAAAAATTGAGCCACATCAACTTGGCTCATGCTGCTAAACGTGCCAACTACCGAGTGGTAAACGTAGGCCATGGTCCAGCTTTCGATGTAGCAATAATAGGCCGCTACGCTGATGTTGGTGAAAATGCCGAACACGCCAAAGTACTTCCAGAAGGAGCGTTTTACTATCGAGTCGAGAATAAACGGGGTGCTGTGGTGCCCCAAGCGACCGCCAAAACGGCCCATGCTCCACTCAATCCATAACAACGGAACACCCATCAACAGGAAACAAACCAAATAGGGAATCATAAAAGCACCGCCCCCATTTTGCACCGCCTGAACTGGAAAACGCAGGAAGTTGCCCAACCCTACGGCGTTGCCTGCCATGGCCAATACTAGGCCCACCCGGCTTCCCCAGACTTGATTGTCGTTGCTTAATGATTTACTCATGAAAGGTAGTGGTTTGTTGGCATTGGGGTAATGTTCTGCTAAACTAACATTTTTCTTTACAGACGCAAGGGTAAAACAAAGAGGAAATAGGAAATGAGAGATAAGAAACGATAAACGGTGTATTGATCTACAACTTATCCAACTCCCGCTTCTTCTTAAAGAAGTCTTTCATCAACTGCCCACAATCGTGCTCCAAGAGGCCCTTCTCTACGTGGGTGGTATCATTGAAAATGTGCCTATCAAAGTGCGTAAAGCCATATCGGTTGTCGCCAGCAGCGTAATACACTGCCCCAATTTTTGACCAAAACAGCGCCGTGGCGCACATCATGCAGGGCTCAATGGTAACATATATGGCACAATCGGTGAGGTATTTGCTGCCCAAAGCATTGGTAGCCGAAGTAATAGCTAGCATTTCGGCGTGTGCGGTCGGGTCTTTCAATCGTTCCACTTGGTTGTAGGCCTTTGCAATAATGCGGCTATGCGATACCACCACTGCCCCAATAGGCACTTCGTCTTCGGCTTGTGCTTGCTTGGCCTCCTTAAGGGCCAACTCCATAAAATGCTGGTGTACGTTTATAATCATGTTCTAAGTGCCTGGGGCAAAGATACAGAATTGCACGTTCGCCCTAAAAACGTTTGACTATTTAGGTGCTTCAGGTTCAACCCGAACAAATGCCACAACAATACCCGCTGCCAAAACCCTGTAACCAAATTCCCCCCGTTCTTCCTATCTTTGGCCCACAAACACCCATTAGCATGTTACAGGCAGCCTATATAGCCCAAAACCGCGACGCAGTAGTGGCGGGACTACAGAAAAAGAACTTTAAGGATACCGATAAAGTAGACCAGATAATTGCTATCGACGAAAAACGCCGCAAGGTGAAATTCGACCTCGATGAATTATTGAGCCAGCAAAACTCCATAGCCAAAGAAATAGGCCAACTGTTTGCCCAAGGCAAACGCGACGAGGCCGATGCCCTAAAGGGTAAAGCACCATTGCTTAAAGAACAAAGCCGCGAGTTGCAAGAGCAGTTGGAAGCGTTGGAATTGGAGCAATATGAGCTATTGGTTACCTTGCCCAACCTACCGCACAGCAGCGTGCCTTCTGGCAAAACCCCCGAAGAAAACGAAGTGGTAAAACAAGTGGGCACCATACCCACCATGGCCAGCACCGCCAAGCCGCATTGGGAACTACTGGAGCAGTTTGGTATTGTTGATTTGGCATTAGGCACCAAAATTACGGGTGCAGGTTTCCCGGTATATTTGGGCAAAGGTGCTCGCTTGCAACGGGCCTTGGTCAATTTCTTTTTGGATGAGGCCATTGCTGCAGGATACAAGGAAGTGAACCCACCTTTAATGGTGAACACCGATACCGCATTCGGTACGGGACAGTTGCCCGACAAAGAGGGCCAAATGTACCATGCCACCGAAGACAACTATTACCTCATACCTACTGCCGAAGTACCGGTAACCAACATTCACCGCGACGATATATTGGCGGAGGGCGATTTGCCCATACGCTATTGCGCCTACTCTCCTTGTTTCCGCAGAGAGGCGGGTAGCTATGGTAAAGATGTGCGTGGCCTAAACCGCGTGCACCAGTTTGAGAAGGTGGAGATTGTACAGTTTCAAATCCCAGAGAAATCTTACGAAACCCTAGAAGGTATGGTGAGCCACGTAGAGCGCATTTTGCAAAAGCTAGAGCTACCCTACCGCATACTGCGTCTGTGTGGTGGCGACATGAGCTTCAGTTCTGCCCTTACCTACGATTTTGAGGTGTATAGCGCGGCCCAACAACGTTGGTTAGAGGTGAGCTCTGTGAGCAACTTCGAGACCTTCCAGAGTAACCGTATGAAAATACGCTACAAAGGCAACGAGGACAAAAAGACCCAACTGGTGCACACCCTAAACGGTAGCGCCCTGGCCTTGCCACGCATTGTGGCCGCCTTGTTAGAGAACAACCAAACCGCCGAAGGCACCGTACTGTTGCCAAAGGTATTGCACAGCTATACCGGCTTTGAGGTGATTGGGTGAGCGTAGGGTAGAACCTTGATTTTACTTGATTTCCATGATTCGAAAAGGATTTCTTACATAATATGTAAAAAATCCTTTTCAAATCTATAAATCCTTTTCCCAATCATGGTTCTAACAATTCAGCCGCTATATTTGCAACACCCATGCCCACTATCCTCCTCACCACAACCATCAATGCCCCTGCCGATATCTGTTTCGATTTGTCGAGGAGCATTGATTTGCATAAAATCTCTACCGCACATACCAACGAAGAGGCTATTGCTGGCACTACCTCAGGGTTGATAAATTTAGACGAAACCGTCACTTGGCGCGCCAAGCACTTTGGGGTTTATCAAACGCTTACCTCTAAAATAACGGCCATGCAGCGGCCCGATTTTTTTGTAGATGAAATGGTGCAAGGGGCTTTTAAATCGTTCAAACACGAGCACCGTTTTCTGGAAACCGACGGCATCACTAACATGATGGATAAATTTACTTATACCTCACCGTTGGGCGTATTAGGTAAGCTAGCGGATGTGCTTTTCTTGGAGCAATACATGACCCAGCTGCTTTTAAAACGCAATGAGGTAGTGAAAGAGTTTGCGGAGAGTGGGCGGTGGAAAGAGGTGTTGGGGTGATTAGTCTAATTTGAAAGCCAATGTCTATTGGAATAATTTGCTCACCTTTGCAGCAAAATAAACCTACATGCGCATTATCCGACTGTTTTTGCCCATGCTAGCCATAGCCTTGCTGCTTACAACGGCCTGCAACAACACCCCCGATGCCCCAAAAGGCCCTACCGCCGAAGAAATTGAAGCCGAAAGCGCGCGATTGAACACTTGGTTTGATGCCGTATGGGACGACCAAGTAAGCCGCTACCCGGTTTGGAAGGCTTACCTAGGCATTAAAGATTCTACCGCCAACCAATGGGGCGATTTTTCTGACTCAATGCAGTTGGTGGAAATTGCGATATTGAGACAAAACCTAACCTTCCTTAAAGATAGTTTCGACTTTGATAAGCTCAACGAGATAACCCAAACCAGCTACCGTATGTGGGTAGCCGATGCGGAAGACGAAATCAAGAATTTCGATTTCCGTATGCATGGTTACCCAATTGACCAAATGAACGGTATACACACTTGGTTGCCTTCGTTTTTGATGAACATACACCAAGTTGTGAATGTGCAAGACGCAAAAGACTACATTGCTCGCCTACAAAAGATTGACGTTGCCATGGCTCAAGTAGTAGCAGGCATGAAAGTTCGCGAAGCAAAAGAGATTATTCTGCCTAAGTTCTTGTTCCCCGCGGTATTAAAGGATTGCCAAAACTTGATTACTGGCGCGCCATTCGATAAATCTAAAAACGACTCGCCGCTGTTTGCCGATATTAAAGGCAAAATTGCGGGCCTTGACTCAACGGTTGATGCCGCTGCCAAAGCTGCTTTGGTTGAAGAGGCTCGTTTGGCGCTTTTGGAGCACTTTAAGCCTGCCTACAACAATATTATAACCTACCTGACCGAATTGGAGAAAAAAGCCACCAACGATGCAGGCGTGTGGAAATTTCCGAATGGCGATAGCTACTACGAAGTGGCCTTGGCCAACAACACTACCACTAAGCTTACCCCTGACGAGATTATGGCCATTGGCGAAGCCGAAATTGTGCGCATACACGGCGAAATGCGCAACATTATGACGCAGGTAAACTTTAAAGGTGATAGCTTGAAAGCGTTTTTTGAGTTTATGAAAACCGATAAGCAGTTTTTCTATGCCAACACCCCAGAGGGCAAGAAACAATACCTTGACGAAACCCTTGCTTTGATTGACTCTATGAAGGCTACCCTGCCCAAGCTGTTTGGCATTATGCCTAAAGCTGAGTTGGTGGTAAAGCAAGTTGAGCCTTTCCGTGAAGAATCGGCGGGTACGGCGTTTTACGAAAGCCCAGCACCTGACGGATCGCGCCCAGGTACGTACTACGTAAACCTGTACGAAATGAAGAACATGCCAGTATACGAAATGGAAGCCCTGGCATACCACGAAGCTATACCAGGCCACCACATGCAAATAAGCATTAACCAAGAACTACAAGGCTTGCCTAAGTTCCGCACCTTGGGTGGCGACTATACCGCATACGTAGAGGGTTGGGGTTTGTATTCTGAGTACATACCCAAAGAATATGGTTTCTATAAAAACCCATATTCCGATTTTGGCCGTTTGAGCATGGAACTATGGCGCGCCTGCCGTTTGGTGGTTGACGTAGGTATACATTGGAAACGCTGGACCCGCGAAGAGGGCATTCAGTTTTACGCCGACAACACCCCAAGCCCTATGGGCGAATGTGTGGGCATGGTGGAGCGCCACATAGTAATGCCTGGCCAAGCTACGGCATACAAAGTGGGCCAACTGAAAATTTTGGAATTGCTAAAACGCTCGCGCACTGCGTTGGGCGACAAGTTCGATATTCACTCGTTTCACGATGAGGTGTTGCGCCATGGCTCATTGCCTTTGAACATCTTGGAAGAGAACATCGACAAATGGATAGCCAAGCAAAAAGAAGCGGCTCCAGCGGCTTAAAAACCATATCAATGCAAGTAATAACCCAAGGGCCGCAAATATTTGCGGCCCTTTTGTTTTGCTGAGCCCCGGTAGCCTATCAGAAGCAGAGACTGTTGCAGAAAACCATTGATAACCTAAAACAAAACGCCCCATCTCGTTTTGAACGAGATGGGGCGTTTATATCTATACTTGTATGCTTACTTAATACCGAAAGCCTCTTTCACGGTATCTACAAAATCAAGTTTCTCCCAAGTAAATAGTTCTACTTTCACTTTCTTGGTTTCGCCGCTAGGCAGGGTAAAGGTTTTGGTTACCTCTTCGTTCTTACGGCCCATGTGGCCATAAGCTGCGGTTTCGCTATACATTGGCGTGCGTAGTTTCAAGCGCTGCTCAATAGCATAAGGGCGCATATCAAACACCTTTTCTACAATCTTCGCAATCTCGCCATCGTTCAAACCTACACGGCCTGTGCCGTAAGTGTTTACATAAATACCCATAGGCTTGGCAACACCAATAGCATACGATACTTGCACCAAAACCTCGTCGGCTACACCTGCAGCTACTAGGTTTTTGGCAATGTGGCGTGTAGCATAAGCTGCGCTGCGGTCAACTTTCGAAGGGTCTTTGCCGCTAAATGCACCACCACCGTGGGCACCTTTGCCACCGTAGGTATCAACTATAATTTTACGACCGGTAAGGCCAGTATCGCCATGCGGACCGCCGATAACGAACTTACCCGTTGGGTTTACGTGGTACGTAATTTTGTCATCAAACAATTTCTGTACACGCTTAGGGAATTTCTTCATTACGCGCGGAATCAAGATGTTGATTACATCATCCTCAATCTGCTTTTGCATCTTCTTCTCGCTATCGAAATCGTCGTGCTGCGTAGAAAGCACAATAGCATCAATACGGATAGGCGTGTTGTCGTCGCTATACTCAATAGTAACCTGGCTCTTGCTATCAGGGCGTAGGTACTTTATCTTTTTGTTTTCGCGGCGAAGCTCGGCCAACTCAATCAATAGTTGGTGGGCAATGTCCAAAGGCAACGGCATGTAGTTGTCGGTATCTTTGGTAGCGTAGCCAAACATCATACCTTGGTCGCCGGCACCTTGCTCTTCCTTGTTTTTTTTGTCAACGCCTTGGTTAATGTCGCTCGATTGCTCGTGAATGGCCGAGATAATGCCGCAGCTATTGGCCTCGAACATATACTCGCTCTTGGTGTAACCAATTTTCTTGATCACGTCGCGGGCAATAGTTTGTACATCTAGGTATACGGTCGATTTTACTTCGCCAGCCAACACCACCAAACCAGTGGTACACAAGGTTTCGCAGGCTACTTTCGATTCTGGGTCGAAAGCCAAGAAGTTATCAATCAATGCATCTGATATTTGGTCGGATACTTTGTCCGGATGTCCTTCCGAAACCGACTCAGAGGTAAACAAATAGGGCATGATATGTAATTGTTAAAGGGTAAAGTTGAATTGTTGCCCAAATTTAAGAAAAGGGATTGTAATTGTGTTGGGAAAGTTTTTTGATGTTTGAGTTTTGGGGTTGGTGTAGGGTGCTTGGTTACGTGTTGCGTGTTTCCCTCACCCCAACCCTCTCTCTCGCCTCAGGCGAGAAGAGGCGGATTTACGTAGTACGTTAATTTTGTTTTTGCGAAGCAAAAAGTAGTGCCCCTCTCCCTATGAGAAAGGCGGGGTGAGGGTTTTGGCATAACACTAACCATTTTTTACATGTTGCGTGTTTCCCTCACCTAACCTCTCCCAAAAAAGGGAGAGGGACTTACGTACTATGTACTATGTTTTTTGCGAAGCAAAAAGTAGTGCCCCTCTCCCTATGGGAGAGGTTGGGTGAGGGTTTTGACATAGCACCAAGCATGTTACATATTGTGTGTTTCCCTCACCCCAACCCTCTCTCTCGCCTCAGGCGAGAAGAGGCGGATTTACGTAGTACGTTCATTTTGTTTTTGCGAAGCAAAAAGTAGTGCCCCTCATCTCGCCTGAGGCGAGAGAGAGGTTGGGTGAGGGTTTTGACGCAACACCATTTTGAAATTTAATTCACATCCATTATTTTGCAACTATGGATGGCAACGAAAAGCCCAGCAAACTAACCCAGCGCAGGCAGCTGCGCCGCAATAGCACGCCTGCTGAGATTGCGCTGTGGAACATGATTAGGGACAAAAAGCTAGATGGACGTAAGTTTAGGCGCCAACATAGTATAGGGTTTTATATTGCCGACTTTTGTTGTGTGGCCGAAATGCTGGTAATAGAACTTGATGGGCAGGTTCATAATGAGCCTGGCGCGCAAGAGTACGATTTCCATAGAGACGAGTTTATTAAAAGCCAAGGTTTTACGGTGCTGCGTTTTGAAAACCGCACCGTTTTTGAGTTGCCAGATGCCGTGCTGCATGCCATACGGGCACATTTTGATGAAAACTTGGCTAGACAGCAGGGTTTGCGGTAGTTATCTTGTGTTGCACTCACCTAGCCATTCATTTTTACATATTGCGTGTTTCCCTCACCCCAACCCTCTCCCAAAAAAGGGAGAGGGGGTTTTGTTTGAGCAAGCTCAAAATGTTTGCCCGCAATATGTAAGTCCCTCTTCTCGCCTGAGGCGAGAGAGAGGCTAGGTGAGGGCTGGGACATAACACCTACCCCACACTCTCCTCCACTATTTTTATCTCCTCGGGGGTGAGGTTGTAGAGTTGGTAAACCAGTTGGTCTATTTCCGCTTCCAGTGCCGTGGTGTCGGCATTTGGGTCGGCTTCTTTTGCGGCTAAGATTTTCTCAGTTATGCTTATTAGCTTAAATTGTACTTTATCATCAGTCTCAGGAATTGGAATCTGTTCAAAATATTGTGGTTTAACCTCAATATATCCGCCGCTTCTAATTACACAAACACTTTTCAAAAAGTACCAAACTGCTTTTGAATTTAAAACAGCAAGCAATGCCTTATTGCTTGTGGGTAAAAAAACTGCTGGTGCATTTAAATACACGCCTGTTTCATCGAATGCAAACTTATTACTGTTTTGAAGGTTTGGAAAAATAATTTTGGGTTTATCAAACAAATCATAATAAGCACAATTTCTCAACTCCCACCAATATTCGCCTTTATCATAACGCTTAATTGACTTTTCTTGGAAAGGTTCAAGATGATTGATTATTTCAGGATAAGTTTTTTTCATTTTTTCAAATGCCGCACTTTCACTTAACTTGCCAAAACTCTTTGCAGTAGATTTACTTTCAAATACAATCATTTTTTTAAACGGTGCGGGTGCTTTCCATTTTTTTATATCCTTACCATCATACACATTTTTCAAAACAGTATAATTTCCCAAATTACGGTCTGTTACAAATGCCTCATTTAGTGCTGTTTTGATTCCGTAGTAGCACTTACCATATAACTCGGATACCGCTTTATGACTAAGTACTTTCGTTAAAATGTTTTGTTCAAGTGAGTTAATGAAATTCCATGCCGAAGAGTTTAAATTACTTTGTGCAACATCAGTGAATACTGATTCTTTGTGCATTAGTTCTTTATCGCTAAAATTGCCCCTTATATATTTAAAGAATTTGAAGTTGTTCTTCTGTTTTGATTTTTTTACTACCAAAATAATAGGATAAGTTGTTGCCTCTTCAAATACAACAACATCTGTAAAGTCAATGTATCTTTGAAAACTGAAATTGCTTTCAACAAATTCTCTTAACGTTTTTCCAGCAGCGGTTTTGTCAAAAGTGTTATTGATAAAAGAGAAGTAGCCTCCATTTCTAATAACTTTATGACTTAATTCATAGAAGTATGAAAAAATATCCCCTCCTGACGTAAATACTCTATAGTTGATTTGAAGGTATTGTTTAAAATCTCCAAGCTCTTCCTGCCTTATATACGGCGGATTCCCAATCACCACATCAAATCCCACAAAATCGCCATTATCATCTAGCACTTCGGGGAACTCAAAGCGCCACTCAAAGGCATTGCGGTATATCTTGTTACCCTCAATGTCGTTTATCTCTCCTTCGCGTTGCGCTATCAGTAGCTGCAAGCGGCGCATTTCCAGTTCCTTCTTGCTTTCGTCCATTTGTTTGTCGCCAAACAAGTCGGTGTTCAAGGTTTCTAGTAGCAAGTATTCGCCACGCAGCTTGCTCAGTTGCTTGCGGCGCGGGTCGCGGTTGCTTACACTATCTTTAAACTGCTGCTTTATATCGTGTATAAATGCCAGTAGCTCGTTTTTGGCCTCGCGGCTGGTGGTGTCTTTGTAGGCCGCTACGGCATTGCGGTAGCTTTGTATGGTAAATTTGTCGCGCTTAAATACGTCGGTCAGGTCTTCGTCCAAAGCAAACCTACTTACCAAGCTATTGCCCTCTTTTATGTTTATGTCAATATTGGGCAGGGTCTCAAGGTCGGTATAGCCGCTTTCGGTATTGTAGTAGGCGTTTTTCAATAGTTCAATCCAAAGGCGCAGGCGGCATATTTTTACGCTGTTGAGGTTAATATCTACACCAAACAGGCAATTTTCTATTATTGTCTGCTTCTCATTAAACAACGCCTCTTGCAGCTTTTGCAACCCATCAATGGGCTTGCCCGTGGTGCTCATGCGGTACTGAAAAAACGCCATGTCCTCCTCGCGGTCGGTTATCATCAACTCGTCGTTCTCAATCTCTAGGCTCCAATCCTTATCTACTCTCGCTCCATTGGCATAGCATAGCAGGTTTAGTTCATATTTTATGGCTATTACCTCATTGAGCGCGCTTACCAAAAAGTGCCCGCTGCCCACGGCAGGGTCGCAAATTTTTAGGCTGTTTATTACGTCGTTGTAGGCCTTGCGTTTTTTGGCATCGTGGTACTCTAGGTGCTCGTGCAGTTGGTCAAAGGTTTCCACCTTCCAGCCATAAGCATCGTTAAATTTTTGCACGGTGGCGCGGCGTATGGTTTCGCGGCACATGTACATGGTTATAAAGCCAGGCGTAAAAAAGGAGCCGTCTTTATAACCGTTTATCTTCTCAAATATCAGCCCCAGCACGCTGGCGTTAATTAGGCGTTTGTTTTGTTCCTGTATTTCTTCGGTGCCCTCACTGCTAAAGTTATACGCATCTAAAAAAGCAAACAGGTAGTGCATGGTGCGCTGCTCAGTGTTTTTGGGCAGCGGCTTGCCTTCTGGGCTTTTTAGCACGGTGCTGCTGTATAGCGGCATGGTGGCTAAGTCGTCCATATCGGTTATGCTCACTAGGTCTTCCTCTAGCCCAGTTTGCTCAAATAGGCTACTATTGAGGTAGGGTATGTGGGCAAATTTTTCTTTTACCTCGCTGCGCCTAGCTTCGGGGCGCTTGGCCATTACATCAAAAAACAGTTTCTCTAGCTCATCAAACTCAGGTATAAAAGCACTGTGCAGAAACTTAAATTGTGGGTTGCCATGGTTGTAGGTAAGCAGCTGCGCTTCAAGTAGTTTAAGGAAAAGTACTCTGTTCATCCAAGTAATGCAAAGCTCCAAGGCTACGTTAAATACCCGCTCTTCATCATTATCGCCAAAGTGGCCCGGGTTGGTAAGCTTGGGCAGTTTGTTGCGGTCTTCGATGCGCCGAATGCACATCTCTAGCAAGCTGGCGGCATTGCGCTCACCTTGGGGTTTGCGCGAAATGAGTTTTTTGCCCTTGTCTTTAAACTCCACCAAGCCAACAATGTGCAATAGCTCGGCATAGAACTGCTTATCGAGTGAGTTGCTGTCGTTGGCAAATGGCTGCTTAAGCAAGTGCTGCGGGCTCATGAGCTTGTACAGCGCCACCAGCTTATTATCGTCGGCTAGGTCGGTGTTGCGTATGGCCTTTTCGTAACTGTTTATGCTGAACCAGGCAAACTCTAACTGGTCGGCCACTGCGGCCACATACTTAGGGGCTATTTCCTTATAAAATAGCGAAGTGTTGCCACTAGTTTTTTGCCCTGTGCTCCAGCTACGGTATTCTTTTAATAGGGCTTTGTTTTCGTAAAACAGTTTCTCAAACAGCTTGGCATCAAATACGTACCACTCTTGTACATTGGTTATTACTAAGTGTTTCAACTCGTTGTTGCCGCCATCGTCAACCCGCTCGCGCAGGTAGTATAGTAGCAGCTCGTACATGGCCTTGGCGTTCAGGTTATCCTTAGTTACCATTTCGGCCTTGTTCTTGGGGGCTTTTACCTCAAACAATACCCCAATAGGGTCTTTAGCCGATTTGCCCGTGCGGATAACCAAATCGTAATACTCGTGTGGGGTTATGTCGTATTCCTGATAAAACACATCGCGCAAAAACTGCGAAACGTATGTTTTCTGTTTTTCCTCGTCGGTATCGCCCATTTTATCCAAAAGGGTAACAAAGGCCGCTTTGTAGCGGTCCATCTCGTCGCGGGTAACAGATTGCTTGCGGTAGGCCTTGTTAAGCGCTTGCCCAATTTTGAGGATATTCATAGTACTCCAAAGCTAATAAAAAGACATGGCAGAAAAAGATATGGAGTAAAGTTTTTACGTGTTTTGTGTTTCCCTCACCCCAACCCTCTCTCTCGCCTCAGGCGAGAAGTGGGGGTTTTACATAGTATGTCCTATATTGTTTTTGCGAAGCGAAAAGCTTTTGTTTTTTTGCCCCTCTTCTCCCCTTAGGCGAGAAGATGAGGCTTTGTTTGAGCAAGCTCAAAATGTTTGCCCGCAATACGTAAGTCCCTCTCCCTCTGGGAGAGGTTAGGTGAGGGTTTTGACATAACACCAAGCATTTTTACATATTGCGTGTTTCCCTCACCCCAACCCTCTCCCAAAAAGGGAGAGGGGGCCTTACATATTATGTCCATTTTTTTGCAGAGCAAAAAAGAAAGCCCCTCTTCTCGCCTGAGGCGAGGGAGAGGTTGGGTGAGGGTTTTGACACACTCCAACTCGCGCGGAAGTAACTTCCGCGCCAGCAACGGTTATTAATCCCGCAAAAAATCAATTTCCCTCACGCTCAACCACTTGCATTTTTACATAAAAATAAATGGTGTTTATATTTGCGAGAAATAAAATCGGGTCGTAAATTAGTGTATATAGTTGCTGAGGCACTGTTTGTATTCATGATGGCCTACGTGGGGGCGCCATGCCCCGAGCGGTGAACCAGAGGTTCAAGCCAACGGCTATTCCGTAGCATTTACAACGAATAGCTGACAATCATTTTTTACGGCAATTGGCAACTCGCGCGGAAATTACTTCCGTGTGAGCGGATTCCGCCTGCATACTTTAGCAACATAACTTGGTTGGGGGTGGGGTGGTTAGCACATAACACGGGCAGCCAACGCGCACCCAGACCACCCCTAACCCCTCCTTTTCCATTTGCTCATTGCCGTGCGAAGGAGGGGAACCAAAACGGATAGGATGACATGCTTGCTTCCGCTTATGTACTTTAGCAACATGACTCGGTAGCTCCCCTCCTTCGAATGGCCCTGACCCGTCCTAAAATAAGTTTGCACCAAAGTAAACTTATATGACCAAGAACAAGAGCACGGTAAAACGCCCTACATTTTACACCGAAGCCTTCAAGCGCCATGTGGTGGAAGAACAC
>JAIXOI010000019.1 GCA_027486795.1 Sphingobacteriales bacterium
ACAGCGCAAGATACCTGTCTCGATACCCAGCCTATTGTTTTTACCAACGCCACCCTTAACGCCAACACATATGCTTGGAGCTTTGGCGATGGCAATAGCAGCACCCAACAAAACCCCACACACAGCTATGCTGATACTGGGATATATGCGGTTAGCCTGATTACCCTGAATGATTATTGCAGCGATACTGCCACAGGCACCGTTCAAATATTTGGGCTTCCAGTGGCCGATTTTAGCTTATCGGCTAATACCATTTGCGGCGCGCCAGCATCTTTCCCGCTTACTAATCTTAGCACGCAAGCTGTAAGTTACCTATGGGATTTTGGAAACAACAGCACTTCAACACTATTCAACCCTTCGGCCGATTATACAGCAGTTGGCAACTACAATATCCTTTTAACCGCAACCAGCCTAAATGGATGCATCGATACGGCCTCACAGCCAGTAACCGTTTATCCAAAACCCGACCTTCAAAACCTATCCATTTCACCTGCTGAAGGTTGTCAACCACTGGAAGTAACGTTTGATGCTAACGGGGCTATTGCCGAAACGTTTGTTTGGAATTTTGGCACCGATACAACATACTTGAGCACGGGTTCCTCGGTTGCATCGTATACTTACCCCGATACCGGAAGCTATTCCATATCGCTTTGGGCTACCTCGGTGGATGGTTGTAAAGACACGTTGGTTTTGACTGATGCAGTAACCGTGTATGGCCTGCCTGTGGCCACTTTTGATGCATTCATCGACTCTACGTCTTACCCATATGACGGCACGGTGGTGTTTACCAACACTAGCCAAAATGCCAATAGCTATTATTGGGACTTTGGCGATGGCAACTCCTCCACCGAAACCAACCCGAGCCATCGCTTCGACGAGATAAACATTTACACCGCCATGCTGATAGCAAGCACAAACTATAATTGTTTGGATACGGCATTTAAGCAACTCAACGTTTACAAAAAAGCGCTGTATGTGCCCAACGCTTTGCAGCCTGACTATAATGGAGTTGGTGAACTGGTGCAGATTTGGAAGCCCAACGGTATCGGCCTTAAAACTTACAAAGCCCAGATTTTTGACCAATGGGGCAAGCTTTTATGGCAATCAGAGATGCTGGACGAGACCCGCCCTGCCGAAGGTTGGGATGGTACCTACAATGGCGTGGCTATGCCCCAAGATGTATACGTTTGGAAAATTGAGGCGGTATTTGTTGATGGAACCATATGGCCGGGCATGAGCTACCCAAGCGATGAGGGTGGCGGCACCAAAACCATAGGCAGCGTAACTTTGGTTAGATAAGGACTAAGAAAATTGATGGCAAAACAACTTGCGATACTTGTATTACATATACTGATGCTAATCGGGATGAGCAAGGTATGCCAGGCGCAAGACCCCACTTTTTCGCAGTTCAACCTCAACCAAGTATATTACAATGCGGCCTATTTAGGCGACCACAAAGGTTACCAAATGGCAGCCACCTATCGCACCCAATGGCCCAATGTACCCGGCAAAGTTTTCCCTGGGCCGCTATCCACTTACTATGCCATGTTTGATGCCTATTTGGAAAGTGGCAAAAGCTATGCTGCGGGTGCAGGGGTGTTTGCCATGCAAAATTTCGAAGGCCAGGGTTTTCTGAAAACCACCACTGTTGGCGTGGGTTATGCGCAGCATCTCCATAAAATTGGAGGGCGCAGGGGCACTTTGCCGCGCATGCAACTATCGCTGGGGTTTAAGGCCTACCTCAACTCCTACACCATAGATTGGGATAGATTGGTATTTAGCGACCAGTTGGATATCAACCAAGGCATCGTTGGACAAACGGCATTCCCGCAATCGGGCATGGGGTCAAAACTCACTGTCGATGCCGATTTGGGCCTGTTATTGAAAAATAATTTTAAGGGTAAAGATAAATGGTACAACGAGGTGGGCTTCGCTATGGCGCACATCCTCAACCCATCTATTTCCATGACTGGCGCAAGCAATAGCGATAGCCGCCTGCCGCGCAAATATGTTGCTAGCTACCGCACAACAGTGAACCTAAGCAAAAACAAGGTCTTTACCGGTGGCACTATTCTGTTCGAGAAGCAGCAGGATTTTTATCAGCTCAATACGGGCATTGATATTTATTTTAACCCATCTGGCGGGGCAACAGTCATTCCCTTTTGGATATCGATTATGAACCGATTATCCATTTCGCCGGGCTTGGGCAACACCAACGCCCTGATAAGCAGCCTGCGGTATAAATGGTTGATGGGCAAGAAAGCCAAAGCCGCCTATTACGTGGGCTTCTCTGCCGATTTGCCCTACTCGGGTCTAGCGCTAAAAACCAAAGGCGCCTATGAGCTATCTCTGGGTATTATTATGCCCCGCAGAGGCCAAACTAGTTATAGCCGTTGTCCGCACGGCACGTTTTAAAAGTAGGCGTAGAAAATTGATAACGTCTTTGCGTCGGTCTTAGTCGGTTTTGTTAAGATAGGTGCGGTTTTCTTCGAAGAAGATATTGTTACTTGTCCTCGCTTGTTGCGAGGATAAACTAACCTTGAGCTTTCAGCTCAACACGCAACATGTGCCCGCCGTATGTTCGAGCCACAGGCTCGGCGTTATGGTATCCTCGCTGGAAGCGAGGACGAGGGAGGGGTTTTAAAGAAGTCTCAATTCAAAATATTACAATCTTATGACAATTGATTGAATCTCAATGCTTACCTTCGAAAAAAGCTTCTTATGAAAAAGGTGTTTCTAGCATCGTTATTGGGATTCTCTGCACTTAATTTTCTTTTTGCTCAAGAGTTCAGTTTTGAAATGTATTTTGAAGACTCTGCAGGCAACCAGGATACTGTTGTTTTAGGCTATGATGCGCTAGGTACTGTGTACATTGATTCAGCTTTTGCGGAACAAGATATTCTCTACGGGCCAAAAAAAAATGGTTTGGATGTACGTATAGTACAGTATATCTTTAATCCAACCACTGAAGACACCATTGCTACAAAGACGCAGATATTACCCTTAAACTGTGACAATGCTTGGCCTTACTTAAAATCATCCATTGAAATAACAACAAACAATTGGCCAGTTACCGCTAGTTGGGATAATACGCTTTTTGCCGACTCTTGTAGACTTACCAGTTTGTTTACAAGTATTCATCCAGGTGGGTGGTTTGATACAGGTAGTCCAAGTAACTTATTCATCGCCATCTGTAAAGATGAGAATGCTGTCAACTTTACCTCTCAAGTTGATCATTATAATGGCTCAGCAAGTATTAACGAGAATTACGCTTACTTAGATGCGCTGGGGGATACAGTATCTATGTTTTGGTACACTTTTAATTATGATTTCTCAAGTGGAATAGCGTTTCAACCTTTAGATGTTAATTTCATTACTGTATTTCCCAATCCGAGTTTTGACCGCTTGTACTTTACTAACTTTGAAGAAATGCTATCGATAAAATGTTTTGCTGCCGATGGTCGACAAATTGAATTGACCATAGAGAGAGATTGGGCCGACGTAAGTACCTTGCCTACGGGAGTTTACTTTTTACAATTAAACGTAGAAAAAGGTCGGCAAATCACTAAGCGTTTTGTGAAACAATAGTTCCCCTTACAGCCTCTCTAAACCAAGAGGGTTTTGTATTATCTCACCTCAATTTACATCGTACATCGTAAATTGTACATCGTACATCAAACATTTTTTTGCCCTGCTCCGTCGACTGCGGTCCGTCGACTATTTCCTATTTTTGCAACAGCGCAAATGAACGTAGAGGAGATACTGGAGCGGTACCGCTCCGATAGCAGGGTTATGGCATCCTCGCTGGAAGCGAGGACGAGGGAGGGGGAATAGGGATAAAAAATTACGCTAATTTTGTAAAATGGAAGGGCTACTAATCATTTTAATAATTATCAATTCCTTTATCTCTTGGTATTTATGGTTTTTAAAGTATAGATTTTTCAAACTAAGGTCGACAAATAAAGACAGCTCAAATCTATTTTGGGGTTTCCGATCAGCTTTGTCAAGTGGCTTTTTTCATTTGTCTAAAGAGTCTACGCCAGATTCAGAGAAGCGTAAAACAAGGATTAACATAATTCAAGGCATTTGGTACCTAATGTTTATCACGTCACTTGTTTTGGTTTGCATGTTGAATGCATCACAAAACGCATAGCAGGTTCAAATTTCTACCCGCACCAGCAAACCCCTCCAAACCTCCCTCTTTCGGCTGCGCTCAAGATGACATGCCCGAAAAATGCGGTGGAGCTTACCGCTATTCGTGCTAACTCAATCGTACTTCGTACATCGTACCTCGTACATTTTTCACCATCGACCATCGACCAAAATCCCTATCTTTGCCCTAGCAAATGAACCTCGAGGAGATACTGGGGCTTTACCGCTCC
>JAIXOI010000012.1 GCA_027486795.1 Sphingobacteriales bacterium
CCGCAGAGCGAGAAGTAAACCAAAAAGTAATAGGCGGTACCTTGGTAGCCAATGGCAGCATACACGTATTAGTAGAGGCCGTTGGCGAAAAAACATACCTAGCCCAGATAATTGAACTGGTAAAAAGCGCCCAACAAGACAAACCATCTATTCAGCGTTTGGCAGATAGGGTGAGTGCCATATTTGTGCCGGTTGTTATATTGTTGGCCATAGTGGCATTTCTGCTGGCATACTTTGCTTTGGGCGTAAATATGACAGATTCGTTGCTGCGCAGTATAGCAGTGCTAGCTATTGCCTGCCCATGCGCTATGGGCTTGGCTACGCCTACTGCCATTATGGTTGGTGTGGGTCGCGTTACCCGCGAGGGTATATTGATAAAAGGTGGTAAAACGGTAGAGCAATTGGCCAACGTAAAGCAAATAGTGTTCGATAAAACAGGCACGCTTACCACGGGCAACTTCAAAACAAAAACCTTTAAGCTTTTCCAAGGTACTGAAGGGGAGGCTATCAGTGTGCTGTTGAGTTTGGAGCAAAAATCGTCGCACCCAATAGCTAAGTCGTTGGTAAGGGAATATAGAGGCGCTGATGAGATAGCCTTTACCCATACCGAGGAGATTAAAGGCAGCGGTATCCGTGGCTTTGATGCAAGCGGCAACGTATACGAATCGGGCTCATACCAACTGGTGCGCAACCTTTCTACCGACCATACTTTTGACGTTTACATCCTCAAAAATAACGAGCTAATAGCAGCTATTGAGTTGCAAGACGAAATAAAACCCGAAGCGCAAGAAACCATAAACTACCTAAACCGCCAAGGTATTAAAAGCATTTTGTTGAGCGGTGATAGATACGAAAAATGCTACCAAGTGGCTACCACGCTGGGTATAGATGCATTTTATGCCGAGCGAAAGCCCCACGAAAAGCTAGACATTATTACCGAACTCAGCAAAAATACTACTACCGCTATGCTGGGCGATGGCATAAACGATGCCCCCGCCTTGGCTAAGGCCACCATAGGTATAAGCCTAAGCAATGCTACCGAAGTAGCCATTGACAGCTCGCAAGTGATACTCTTAAACGGAAACTTAGCGTACCTTGCCGAGGCCATTAAGGTAAGCAAGGCCACCGTTACCACCATCAAACAAAATCTTTTTTGGGCCTTCGCTTACAACCTAGTGGCCATCCCCATTGCTATGGCAGGGCTGCTCAACCCTATGGTTGCTGCATTAAGCATGGCCTTTAGCGATGTAGTGGTGGTAGGCAACTCTATCCGGCTAAAATACAGAAAGCTCAAAGGGTAATCTGCATTGAAAATTAGCAAGCAAAGGGCTACTGCATTTATTGATTTGTTGAGCTTATGCTTACACCTTCCTAGTGGTTCATTGCTTTGGGGCCATATTGCCACATGGATACTACCAACCTTACGGCCAACAACAGCGTCATTATTTCGCACGCAGTAGCAAATAGTATAAACTCGCTCTTGAAATAATAGTAAGTATCAATGGTAGCTTGGCTATGCTCAAACGATTTTTCCGGAGTTAAAAACCGCGATATGGTGGCATTGTCCATGTCCCACAGAAAGTCTTGAATGCTAATCAAGAATTGGAAAAAGAGCACCCCCAATATTCCTATCAAAACCACCCTCATCCACATTTTAGATAGGTACGGCACTCGCTTTACAAAAAGAAAGAGCCTAAAAAACGTTACCGTCAAAAAAATGAACACCGCATTATTGGTCAGATATTCGTTGTTTATGGTGCCAATAACCGGAGTGAGTACCAGTAATGTAAGTAGTGCAGTAAAAGCTAACCAAAGTATCTCGAATAGCCAAGCTAATTTTGTGTGGGTCATAATGCTTTGTCGTCAATGGTATTAAGCCAAGCACCAACCTTTTCCATTACGGCTGGCATACAAGCAGGGTCGAATGGCGATTGAAGTCCTGCTAACTCAACAAGCTTCAAAAACGGCATGCTACCACCTGCTTTGCAAAGAGTAACATAATCGGCCCATGCTTTGTTGCGATCTTGTTGGCTACGCAACCAATATTGTAGCGCGCACACTTGTGCCAACGTATAATCAATGTAATAGAACGGGGAATTGTAAATGTGCTGTTGTTTTTGCCAAAAACCACCTTTCTCAAGGTAAGGTATACCATCATGGTCGCGCTCTGGCAGATATTTCTTTTCAATCTCTCGCCATATGCGGTTTCTATCAGCCGGAGCCATTTCAGGGTTCTCGTAAATGACGTGCTGAAACTCATCAACAGCAGCGCCATAAGGCATAAAATACAAGGCTGAAGTTACGTGGCTATATTTATACTTATCGGTATCAGCTTCAAAAAACAGCTCCATCCAAGGCCAAGTAAAAAACTCCATACTCATGGAGTGAATTTCGCAAGCCTCATAGGTTGGCCAACGATACTCTGGCACTGCAAATGCGCGGCTGCTGTATACTTGAAAAGCGTGGCCCGCTTCGTGCGTAAGCACATCAATATCGTCGCTGGTGCCGTTAAAGTTTGAGTATATAAACGGTGCTTGATAGTCTGATAGCATAGTACAGTAGCCACCTGGTGCCTTGCCAGTTTTGGCTACCAAATCCATCAGGTTGTACTTCTGCATAAAATCAAAAAACTCATTGGTTTCGGCAGAAAGCTCTTTGTACATAGTTTCGCCATGTGCAACTATCCAATCAGGGTTACCTTTTGGTTTGGCATTTCCGGTATTGAATTTAAAGCCGTCGTCGTATATGCGCATTTTATCCAGGCCCAAACGCTCCTTCTGCTTTTGGCGCAATTTGCTCACCAAAGGCACTACGTTTTTCAATATCAACTCGCGATATGCTTTAACGTCTTTGGCGTTGTACTCGGTACGGTTCAATCGAGCATAAGACAACTCAACATAGTTTTTGTAACCGAGCTTTTGGGCCATTTTGGCACGCACTTTCACCAAGTCGTCATATATGCGGTCTAGTTGCTCATGGTTGTCGCTCAAATAGCTAAAAAAGGCCTCCGTAGCACGCTTGCGCTTGCTCCGGTCCTTATCGGTCATATATGGCTGTAGCTTCTGCAAATTACACTCCTCGCCATCAAACATTACCTTGGCCGACGACATCAACTTAGTATACTCACTGCTTAGCTCGTTCTCACGTTGCATATCTTCAATCACCTCAGGATTAAAGGTATTGAGCTGACAAGCAGCCAAATCAAACAATTGCTTGCCAGTGCGCGCTTCCAACTCGCCACGGAAATTGCTATTAAGCAACGCTCCGTAATAACGGTTGGTATATCCTTCCAGAATTGGCATATTCTGGTCGAAAAAATTCTGTTCCCCTTCATAAAAAGCATCGCGGGTGTCAACAGTATGCCTAATAGATACCAAGGTATAAGCCGTATCGAATGCGCGACGAAGGGCATTAATCTGTTCCATGGCCTCCCATTGCGAATCGGCACTGACGGCATTCTCAAAATCGGCAATAGCTTCGTTAAAATCATGCTCCACTTGCGCCATATCAGGGCGCTCGTATGCAATTTCCTCAAATCGTTTCATCGGCATTGCCGAAGCGGTATTGGTTATTGTATCCATTAATTATCTCTTTTTGCGGGTCTCAAACCTTGAAATTAGTTAATAGTGACTAGTAATTTAGCACCTAAGTACCTATATTTCTTGCACTATTGTATTATTGCCAACTGCATAACAATTGCTAGCAACCCTAAACTAGTGACTGGCAACCCTTTTAACATTATAAACGCCCCTTCCGTCGGCAATTGGCTTTGTTTTGTCTTCCTGCCAAGCAATCATGCTGGTAACGATAATTCTGTTGCCACTCCTGATAATTTGACCCTCTACATACAAGTCCAAAGGTTTGCCTGGTAAAAGATAATCAACACGCATATCAATGGTGCTAAGCTTATCTTCAAAGCTGACCAAGGTAGTCATGCCAGCAGCGCCACCTACCGAATCCATGGCAGTGGCCACTATACCACCGTGCAAGGCCCTTGTTCTAGGGTCACCAATCAACGCATCTTTAAACGGTACTTTTATTCTAGCATAACCCTCTCTTATCTCTTCTAACTTGAAACCCAGCAACTGATGCAGGGGTATCATGTTTTCTATAACGTTCTTATACAACTCCTCTGGTGCCATAGCGCTACTTGATGTGAAATATTGAATTTTTAAAGTGGAAGGGGAAATTTCATTTGTTGCAATGTGCAACTGTTTTCCATCGCCTTCCTTTGCCATTGTTTACTAATAACAAAGTTAGCCAATAAAATGTGTAGCTATAAACGAAACAACAAAAAGCCCGGAAGCTTTGGCAACCGGGCTTTTGATACAATTAGTACGTTGCAAATTACTCTGCAGCTTCGGCAGCAACTTCAGCAACTGTCTCTTCTTCGTCAGCACTAGCTTTGAAAGTACCACGCAAAGCCCTTGGAACCTCAACAGAAGCAACAGGAAGTGGACCCTGATTCAAAATCTCAAAGTTAGCTTGAGAAATATTACGAACCTTGATAGATTTTCCAAGCTTCAAGTTGGTAACGTTCACCTCAACTTTGTCAACCAAGTTTTCAGGAGTCGACTTCACTTTTAGCTTGCGCAATTTTTGAATCAATTTACCACCAGCTTTTACACCGTCAGCCTGACCAACCAAAACGATTGGAATGTCGGCAATGATCGTTTTTCCTGGTACCAACTCCAAAAAGTCGATATGTTGGATTTTATCAGACACCGGGTGAAACTGGATGTCTTTTACCAACGCGGTATAAGTTTTGTCTTCCAATTTGATTTCGATTTTATAGAAATCAGGGCTATAAACGATTGGAGTGAATGAATTGTAAGGGGCAGAGAACATTACATTGTCTGCACCACCATACAAGTTACAAAGCACTTCGCCAGTGTTTCTTAAATTTTTTGCGGCTTTTTTCCCGTTGTCTGTGCGAAGGGTGCCGTTTAGAACGATAGATTTCATTGTCAAATTTGTTTAAAATACTTATAGCGCGCCGACAAACAGCGAGGTTATTGATTTATGTTCATGCGTATTGCGAATGGCCGTTGCAAAGATATTGGCTACCGAAAGAACCTTAATCTTATCGCTTTGGCGTTTCAATGGAATGGTATCGCACACACCAATTTCAGTTAAAGCTGAGGCTTCAATGCGCTCGTAAGCCTTACCAGAAAGCACTGGGTGGGTGATATATGCCCTAACACTGCGTGCGCCTTGCTCCATAATAAGGTTAGCAGCATTTACAAGTGTACCGGCAGTATCTACCATGTCATCCACAATAATTACGTTCTTTCCCCTTACATCGCCTATCACAGTCATGCTTTCAATTTCATTGGCACGTTTTCGGTGCTTGTCGCAAATCACCAAATCGGCCTCAAAATGCTGAGCGTAACCACGAGCACGTTTAGTGCTACCTACATCGGGCGAAGCAAAAGCCAAGTTATCCAAACCGAGGCTCTCGATATATGGAATAAAAATAGCCGAGCTGCTTAAGTGATCCACAGGAATATCAAAAAACCCTTGAATCTGGCCCGCATGCAAGTCCATGGTCATTACCCTATTTGCTCCGGCCGCAGTAATCAAATTGGCAACCAGTTTGGCACCAATCGCTACACGCGGACGGTCTTTACGGTCTTGACGAGCAAGGCCGAAATAAGGAATAACCGCAGTGATATAATCGGCAGAGGCCCTTTTGGCTGCATCAATAATCATGAGCAATTCCATTAGGTTGTCTGACGATGGGAAAGTTGATTGTATAATGAAAAAGAACGAACCCCTTACCGACTCAGAGATGATGGGTTGGAACTCACCATCGCTAAACCGCTCAATTGCTAAACTACCCAAAGGCTTGCCATACGATTCCGCAACACGCTCTGCCAAGTATCTGGAAGCACTGCCGGAAAAGATTTTTACCTCTTGATTATTCATAATTGGGTCAGTCTATCAGCAAAGGGAGCACAAAGATAGCAATTGTGTATTATTATTCCAACAAAAATTGGGTAACAATTGAATTGTAAATAGATAACGCAAAACAATGAGGCCAATACTGGGGTTAAACTCAGTGCACAATACTTACAATAGCGTAATTAATTTGTTACAAGCTATTGATATGCAGCAAAAAAAGCCCACAGTTGCCTAAACAGTAATGGCATCAATTCCTAAAAGATAATATACTGTAACGCTCATGATGTAGCATAAAGAGATAACTTTTCAAGCAAAATAAAACAATGTAAAAGTGCCTATGGGATTCTACCATAATCACCCTATCTTACCCGTTATTAGTTAACTCAAATCGTAGCCAATGTTGCTGCAGATGCGGTTTTGCAAAGCAAAGTGATTGATTTTGACGCACTGTATTGTAATAAAATTTATAAAGCTTGATTTATAAAAACATAGTTGGTTGGCATTGGGTTGCCCTTGTTGCTGGAGCCATGATACTTGCAAGTGCTCAAGGTTGCCTGCCGGTGCGGGCATTGTTATTAACCAGCCCAGACCATAAAGACAGTAAAAGGTTTGATAGTGACATTATAAAAGCTAGCAATCAACCATTTCAGTTCAGTAAGGCAGATAAACGTTGGGAGAAGCAGCTAAAAGTAAACGACTGGACTACCGACCTACCCGTATTTTCGGCCATTGAAGATGTGGTAGCTAAGCATAATACCTCGGCACTGGTTATCATTAGAAATGACACTATTCTTACTGAATATTTTAAAGAGGGCAGTGCAACTGATGAGAAGCATGCCTCCTACTCCATGGCTAAATCGGTTACCTCGGCACTTATTGGCATTGCTATACAAGAGGGCTATATTGGCAGTGTTGATGAATTGGTAAAGCAATACCTACCTGAGTTAAACTTCCATCCCTATTTCGATAGGCTTACCATTCGGCACTTGCTTAATCACACCTCGGGCATTAAATACTCGCTCACCATTGATGCCTTTATATACTATGGCAAAGATGTTTGGAAGGGCATTAACCAAATTGACTTTGATACCCTACCCGGCACCAAACAAAGCTACCTGAACACTAACTCGCAACTACTGGGTATGGTACTAGAGCGGGCAACAAAAACCACAACCAGCCAGTACCTGCAAACCAAAATTTGGCAACCGCTTGGTATGGAGTCGGACGCGTTTTGGAGTACCGATAACAAAGGCCAAGCCAAAACTTATTGTTGCCTGAACGCCACCGCGTATGATTATGCCAAGTTTGGGAGGTTGTACCTTAACAATGGCAATTGGCAGGGCAAACAAATAATAAACGAAGCTTGGGTGAAACAAAGCATTGCCCGCGATACTACCCAAGGAAGTAGCCATGGCTACAACTTCAGTTGGCACATTGGGCTTAAAGAGTACAACGATTTTATGGCCATTGGCCTATACAAACAACACATTTACATCAACCCCGAAAAGCAACTGATAATAGTGCTACTCAACCATAAAGAAGATAAGCTGAAAGCCGAACGGGTAAACTGGTGGTATGTGTTTAGGCAAATTGCCGACCAATTGTAATTGCGCTAGATGGCTACAATAATAGTATTTAAAATGCTCACAGGTAATTTACGCTAATATGTAATGGTGTAAACCGGTAATGCCCCAAAACAATATTGCCGAAAAACTTACAGCAAGCAGCTTAAGCAATTGTGCAGCATTGTTGCTACCGATAAGTAACTAACAGTTTATTGTGCTCTAAATGGCTATAATCATTAAAGGTACTTAATGAGAGTCCGTTTCGGCTTGAAATTATTTTGGTCACGCTGGTATTTACAATACGCTGTTGCAAATTGAAGAATGCTTGGGTGTCAAGATTTAACAGTTTCATCATTACTGCGCTAATTGGGCCACCAGAAGTAAACACAATTGCATCTTGATCTTTCTGTAAAGTTCTTCCGAGCTCGTTTAACGCTTCCCAAACACCTGCTTTAAATTGCTCCCAAGTTTTGGTATAACTATGCTTATCCTGAATCCAATCCCACATGGCATCATTCAATATTTTCTGCAGTTCTTTTAGTGGCACTTCACTTTTAATAATGTGTGCACCTATTGCTTCAAAATCGGTAAATACTGGGTTGTGCTTTACTAGCAGTTCTGTATGGTCGTATTCGTTCCAGGCAGGTACTACTGCACTTTCCATTTCAAACATTTGCGCTGCTAGGTAACCATCTTTTGTTTGAATATGTCGTTTTAACGAACCTCCAACAACAGCACTTGGTGCAAATTTTCTATGGTTGAGCGCAGTGCCTAAAATACTGGCTTGCTCTTCGCCTAAGGGCGTTAGCAGGTCATAATCTGCACTAAACAAACTTGCCTGGCCATGACGCACCAAATAGATAACTGACATAGGAGGGCTACTTTTGGTTGATGATGTTTTGGCAAGTAACGATAATATAGTTAGATATCATCCAGAAATTTTTGAATGCCTTATTCGTGGTCAAACCTTTCGAATAACGAAAATAGATTTGCTGCACAATACCCGCCAACCGAAACAGGCCATAGACCCTGTAAAACCTAAAATCGCCAATCTCAATGCCACTTCGGCGCTGGTAATAATCAATTACCTCCTTGCGCGTCATCATGCCTGCTACATTGCTTGGCTGCCTGCGTAGCGATTTAATAAAGAAGTCATCCTTTTCTTCGACCCAATAAGCCAAACTGTTGCCCAAATCCATTAAAGGGTCGCCAATGGCAGCCAATTCCCAATCGAGCACCCCAACTATATCGGCCAAATCGTGAGGGTTCAGCACCACATTATCCAACCGAAAATCGTTGTGCACAATACTAAGCCGTTCTTCCTTAGGTATGTTTTGCTCCAGCCACTTCATTACCTTTTTACCCGAAAGCACGTTCCAGGTTTTGGCATTGGCATAGCGCTTGTTCCAACCCACTATTTGGCGCTCCACATAGCCATCTCCTTTACCTAGCGAGTTCAATCCCTCTTTTTCATAATCTATTTTATGCAGTTCAATCATTTTATCCCAAAACGAGGTACAAAGCGTTGACGCTACTTGCTCGTTAGGCTGATACCCTTTGGGGAAATTTTCACGAGGAATAACGCCCTCAATGGGTTCCATTACATAAAACATAGAACCTAAAACTGCTTCATCTTCACAGAGTGCAATCATGCCCGGCACGTAGTTAAAATGGGGCTTTATTGCGTTTTGTAAGTGAAACTCACGCGCCATATCATGCGCACCACTTGCCTTAGCACCTAAAGGAGCGCGCCGAAGGATTAAATCCTGCTGCTCAAAATGCAACCGATACGTCCAATTGGATGCACCACCAGAAAACTGTTTTATAGAAGGTACGCCCTGAACGTTGGGCACATGCTGGGCCAACCAAGGCAATATAGCATCCAAATCAAGTTCTTCTCCCTTCCTACTGTTACCTTCCATTTTCATTGTACTGTTAGTGTTAATGCAAATGCTTACCTATTTCAATTTTCGAAATTACCCCTTTGTGCACTTCATCAGGTCCATCGGCCAAACGAAGGGCTCTTGCCTGCAAGAAGAAGCTACTTAAAGGAAAATCAGTTGAAAGCCCCACCCCACCGTGCATTTGCATGGCCATATCAGTTACTTGTTGCAACACCTGCGGTGCCACTACTTTTATGGCCGAAATCTCCGTCATGCTGTGCTTTACCCCTACAGCATCTATTTTCCAAGCAGCATAGTGCGTAAGTAATCTTGCTTGATCAATGGCTATACGAGCATCGGCAATTCTTTCTGCATTGCCCCCCAGTTTGTTTAAAGGTTTACCGAACGCTACTCGTTCATTTCCACGTTTTATCATCAACTCCAATGCCCTTTCTGCTGCACCTATGCAGCGCATACAGTGATGAATGCGTCCAGGTCCTAGCCTACCTTGGGCAATGGCAAAACCTGCTCCAAATTTAAGTATCAAATTTGCCTTTGGCACTCGTACGTTTTTAAACAAAACCTCGCCATGGCCGGCTGGTGCATCAAACGCGCCAAAAGTGGGTAGCATTCTTTTTATAGTTACACCTGCAGTTTCTAGCGGAACCAAAACCATACTGTGTTGCTGGTGGCGCTCTTCGGTGCCTTTGGTTTTGCCCATCACTATGGCTATTTTGGCATGCGGATGGCCCAATCCAGTAGTCCACCATTTAGTGCCATTAATCACTATCTCGTCGCCATCAGGTTCAATGCTTGTTTCAATGTTAGTTGCATCCGATGAGGCCACATCAGGCTCGGTCATACAAAAAACTGATTTGATGGTGCCTGCTAACATAGGCTCTAACCATTGCTTCTTCTGCTCATCGCTACCAAAATGGAAAAGCACTTCCATGTTGCCCGTATCTGGTGCGTTACAATTAAATATTTCAGCGGCATTGTACACCTTGCCCATCTCCTCGGCCAATGGGGCATATTCAATGGTAGATAGCCCTTGGCCTAGTTTGTTATCTGGCAAAAACAAATTCCACAGTCCTGCAGCCTTTGCTTTTTGCTTCAATTCCTCCAGTTTGGGGTGCTCGCTCCACGTTTTCCAATCAGCAGAAAGATTATGCTGCTCATGGTAAGCTACCAATTCCTGTTCAAAAGGATACAAATTCTCTTGCATAAACAACTTCAGTTGTTGCAGCAACTCAGCCGAACGTGGCGTATTGTTAAAATCCATTACTTACTGTTTATTGCTAAACATGAAGCCGCTGCTCACAGCAACTAACATGGCTCAGCATTGATAAATTCAACAGTAAAATAAGCAATTATTTCAAACCCAAATAATGCAGAACATGCACCAATATTGAACTGCCCACAAAACAAGAAAGCGTTTTCTCGATAAAAACGAGAAATGACTTTCTTTGTGTCAGGGTGGTAGGATTGCTAAAGCGAGGGCTGCGCCGTTCGAACCTACGACTCGCCCGATTCAATATCGGGATGCATTACCGGACTGCGTTAAATCAAATTTACATTTTGGCACAAAACGAAAAAAGCCCAGCATTGCTGCTGAGCTCTCTCTAAGTCGGGGTGGCAGGATTGCTAAAGCGAGGGCTGCGCCGTTCGAACCTACGACTCGCGCGATTCAATATCGGGATGCGCGGTATCAATATCTTGTGTAGAAATCCATTGTAACATATAAGATGGGTTCTTGAATCTCTTAAGCTTACGCTCCAAGGCAACTGCCTCATCTCTTGATTCAAATAATTGGGAATACACTACAACCCATGGCCCCCTGCCTTTTGTGGATTTATTGTGTCCAGCATTATGCCGATACAAACGGTCTTCCAAGTCATTGGTCTGGCCAATGTAATATTTTCCACTTGTTTTAGATTGTAGGATGTAGGTAAAATACATATCCTAAAAATAAGACTAAAAACAAAAAGAGGCAATCTCATCTCTGAAATTGCCTCTTCTTTGCGTCGGGGTGGCAGGATTCGAACCTACGACCCCCTGGTCCCAAACCAGGTGCGCTACCGGACTGCGCTACACCCCGCAATATTTTATTCCCATTCAATCGGGGTGGCAGGATTAGAACCTGTGACCCTCCCGATTTAAAATCGGGATGCGCTACCGGACTGCGCTACACCCCGTCTTTGCATTTTTTTGGTATCGCTACCACCGAGCAGCTTTTCCGGAACTTGCTACCCGTACTTTTTAAGTGGTGCAAAGGTACTTGAAAAAAACTCAATCAGAAAAACAATTTTAAATCTTTTTACCAGTAAAAAGCTATCTAACTGCCAATCCTTTCAAAATCAATTACCTATCCACTAAAAAACCCACCATTCAAGTGCTGGTGGGCTTTGCGGAGAGTGAGGGATTCGAACCCTCGGTACCGTTACCAGTACAACAGTTTAGCAAACTGTCCCATTCGGCCACTCTGGCAACTCTCCGTTAAATTGGGAATGCAAATCTAATAAAATACTGGCATTTACTAGCAGGTTCCGCATTTTTTTAGGAAAAATAAGCACCCCATCACAAAGCTTCTTCTTAATCCCTTAAAAATCAAAAGCCCCCGAAAAATTTCGAGGGCCTCTGTTGGTTATTTTTATCGCTTCTCAATTGGCTTCCAGTCGCGTAGCGGGTAGCCAGTGTATATTTGGCGTGGGCGGCCAATAGGCTGGTTCTCGTCAATCATTTCTTTCCATTGGGCAATCCATCCTGGTAGGCGGCCCAATGCAAACAGCGGGGTAAACATTTCTACAGGGAAACCCATAGCGCGATAAATGATACCTGAGTAAAAATCTACGTTAGGGAACAATTTACGCTCAATAAAGTAAGGGTCTTTCAAGGCCGTTTCTTCCAATTTCTTGGCTATTTCCAAAACGGGGTCATTAATACCTAGTTTGTTCAATACCTTGTCGCAAGCGTCTTTAATCAACAAAGCGCGTGGGTCGAAGTTTTTGTAAACACGGTGACCAAAGCCCATCAAACGGAACGGGTCGTTTTTGTCTTTCGCTTTATTAATCCACTTTTCAGTATCGCCACCATCCGCTTTAATGTTCTCCAACATTTCAATTACTTGTTGGTTGGCACCACCATGCAATGGGCCCCAAAGCGCCGCAATGCCAGCAGAGATAGCTGCATATAGGTTGGCTTGCGATGAACCTACGATACGCACCGTAGATGTTGAGCAGTTTTGCTCGTGGTCGGCGTGCAATATCAATAGTTTGTTCATGGCCTCAACAATTACAGGATCTACCTCAAAGTTTTCGGTAACATTGCCGAAGGTCATGTAAAGGTAGTTGGTTACGTAGTCAAGGTTATTGTTTGGGTATATAATCGGGTGGCCGATAGACTTTTTGTATACCATACCTACGATAGTTGGCATTTTGGCCAACATACGGAACATGGTAAGGCGCTTGGCCTCATCGTTGCGGTTAGGATTTAAAGATGCTGGGTAGAATGAAGACAATGAAGATACCATGGCAATCAATTGCCCCATTGGGTGGCTATTGGTTGGGTATGCGTCAAAAATCTTCTTCATATCCTCATGAACCAAGGTATGGCGGCTAATTTTGGTTTCGAAAGCAGCCAACTGCTCTTTGTTCGGCAACTCGCCGTTAAACAGCATATAGCATACTTCCATGTATGATGCATGGTTGGTAAGGTCCTCAATGCTGTATCCACCATGACGAAGGATACCTTCTTCACCATCGAGGTACGTAAGCTTACTTGTGGTAGCACCTGTATTCTTATAGCCAGTATCAAGCGTTACATAACCGGTTTGGTCACGCAATTTACTGATATCAATTGCTTTTTCATTTTCCGAACCAGTAAATACTGGGAACTCGTATTCTTTACCTTCAAGAATGAGTTTCGCTGTTTCCGACATATCGCTAATTAGAATAAGGGTTTCAAGGATGTTACGAAATTACACAATGAAAGCTTAAATCAAAACTAATTAGAGCGGTAACATTTGTTAAAATGCAAAAAGTAGCCGTTTGGGGTTAAATAGCAGCTTATATTTAATCGTTAAAGGGTTAACTTTACCCATACACCATAACCACCATTGCTATGCCCGATAGTTTAATACACAACAACACCCTTCGTTGGTTTATTAAAACCCTGAGCTTGCCGCTTCCTTTGCCTCCGGTGCTTAAGCGCAGCGAAGCTCCTTATACTAAAGATGTTTTATCGGGATTTAAGGTTAAAATAAATGGAAGTGCAGCCTTAGGCGCTTTGCTTCAAGCTGCAGGTGCCATAACTGTGGAAGGAACCGAGCCTGTAGATGCACTGGTTTATGACCTAGATGGGCCAAAAACCGCAGCCGAACTAGACCAGTTGCACCTGTTTTTTAGCAACAGCCTAGGGCAGCTAAAACGTAACGGGCGTGTGCTGGTTGTGCAGCGTTTAGCCGCTAGCAATGCCGAAGCGGCTGCCGCGCAGCGTGCCGTTGATGGCATGGTGCGCACTATTGCCAAAGAGCAAGGCCGCAAAGGCGTAACCGCCAACAGAATAGCTTACACGGGCACTTGGCAAGAAATGCAAAGCCGCATTGAAGGGCCTTTGCGTTTTCTGTTGAGCCGTTATGCAGCTTTTATTGATGGACAAACCATTTGGTTGGATAGCACGGTAAATGCTCCTGCACAATTGCCACTTGTAAAACCACTAGCAGGCAAAACCGCTTTAGTAACGGGTGCCGCACGTGGCATTGGTGCTGCAATTGCCAAAAGCCTAGCCCGTGAAGGTGCTAAAGTAATAGTAGTTGATAGGCCCAATGAGGCTGAAATAGCTGGCAAATTGGTTGCCGAAATTAACGGCGAATTACTATTGCAGGATATTAGTACGCCCGATGCGCCCAAAGCGCTCGCCAATTTTTTGGAGGCGAACAAACTTACCTTAGATATACTAGTGCATAATGCCGGCATAACCCGCGACAAAACCCTAGCCAAAATGGATGCCGAGCGCTGGGAGCAAGTGCTGAACATTAATTTTAAAGCCATACTGCGCATCAATGAAGTGCTTTTGCCTAAATTAAACGATGGTGGGCGAATGATATTAATGTCGTCCATCTCTGGTTTTTCGGGCAACTTTGGGCAGGCAAACTATGCCGCTACTAAAGCTGCCTTAATAGGGTATGCCGCAGCCTTGGCCAAAGAGGTTTCAAGCAGAGGTATTACCGTTAATGCTATAGCCCCAGGTTTTATAGAAACAGCCATGACCGCCAAAATGCCGCTAATGACCCGCGAAGGTGGCCGCCGCCTGAGTAACCTGCAACAAGGTGGTTTGCCAGAAGATATTGCCGAGGCGACCCTATTCCTAGTAAGCCCAGGTGCAGTAGGTGTTACAGGGCAAACTTTGAGGGTTTGTGGGGGTAGTATGATTGGGGCATAGATAACTTTTTGAGGTTAAAATCCGTTATATTTAACGTAATAAAATTAGATGCGATGGGAAAGCTAACGAAAGAAGAAAAAATTGAGGATATAACAAGAATACTCAATCATCAAACTGATGATTATTTGCTTGATAAATTACATACCATATTGAAAGCTTCAGAAGGTAAAACTGAAAGAGAATTGTTACTAGAAAGTATCCGTCGTGGAGAAGAAGATATTAAACATGGTAGGGTATATACTCCTGAACAAGCTCTTGAACGTATCAATAAGTACTTCACAAAATGAAGGTTGTTGTTACCGATGCGGCGGTTGAGAGCTTAGAAAGTATTATTGATTTTGTCGGTTATACCGCAGGACAAGCTAAAGCCTTGTTAATTGGTAAAACTTTGATTGCCGAAGCATTAAACCTTAATAACTTCCCGTATAAAGGAGCAATTGAACCGTTGCTTGAAGATCAAACAATTGAGTTTAGACGAGTAATAATTGAGGATCGCTACAAGATTGTCTACCACATTGGCAGTGAAGCTATCTATGTATTTAGGTTCTTCGATACCCGCCAAAACCCTTCAAAAATGAAAGGCTAAAAATTACCATGACCAAAATAGGCCTTATATCCGACACCCACAGCCACCTCGACCCGAAGGTGTTTGAGTACTTTAAGGACGTAGACGAAATTTGGCATGCGGGCGACGTAGGCGATATTGAAGTGATACAAAAGCTGGCTGCCTTTAAGCCCGTGCGAGGCGTTTATGGCAATATTGATGGCAACGATGTAAGGGCCCAGTACCCATTGGATAACCGTTTCACTATTGAAGGGGTGGATGTTTGGATAACCCACATTGGTGGCTACCCAGGCAAATATGCGGGCCGCGTGCGCTCTATTCTACAAATAAATCCGCCCAAAGTATTCATTTGCGGGCATTCGCATATACTCAAAGTTATGCGCGACCCACAATACAATAACATGCTCTGCCTCAACCCCGGTGCCGCTGGCATTGAGGGTTTCCATAAAATAAAAACCCTGCTGCGTTTCTCTATTGATAAAGGACAAGTAAAAGATATGGAGGTGGTTGAAATGGGCAAACGCGGGGCTTTGCCTGGGAACGCTGCTGGGTAAATGCAAACAAAAAAAGGAGCGCAAATTACTTTGCACTCCTCCCTATATATCAGTTCATAAGATTTATTGCACGCTCCTGTGCCCAACCCAAACAAAGCGCTTGCTTACATATTCTGGGTTCGTAAAGCTGGCATTACCCGCTGGGTTGCCACCCGTTACATGGAAATCGCTAAAGGCAGCGTGTTGGTTTACCCAAATGTTGCCGGTAAGGTTTAACGATACCGGGGTGAATACCGATTCCATTTCCTCAAAAATATGCGTGGCCATTTCGGCATCGGTAGTATAAGCCGCACAAGTTATGGCACCGTGTTCGTTTGCCATTTTCTTAGCCAACTCAACCGATTGATTGGTATCCTTGGTTTTGATTATCAATACAATTGGGCCAAACAGTTCCTTTTCGTAAATAGCCGCATCTGCCGCATCCACTTCAATAATAGAAGGCGAATATACACGGGCTTCTGGGTATTCGGCATTGGCTACATCAGTTCCTTCCAACAATACTTTACCCCCTAACTTGCCGCTGTTTTTAGCTCGCTCGTAGGTTGCATCGCTTTGGATGGCTCCCAAAGTACCTGGGCCCGCTTTAGGGTGGCCAGTAAGGCCAGCAACTGCGCCTTTAAAGCCGTTTACTACATCCTCATAGCTCACCAAGCCCTCTGCAGTTTGTACACCACCAGCAGGTATAAAAAAGTTTTGTGGGGCGGTACACATTTGGCCACTATACAACGATACGGCAAACGATAGATTCCCCAAAACCGCTTTCAAGTCGGTTACGCTGTCCAGTATTACGCTATTCACGCCAGCCTTTTCGGTAAATACCACTTTGTTTGGCAGCGCTTCAATATAATTACCGAAACTACTGCTGCCCGTATAGTCAATTACTTTCACGTCTGGGTGCTCGGCAAGCTCTTTTGTAATTAGCTTTGAGCTACTATCCACGGCCAACTGAACCACATCGGGATTATAGCCATGTGCTTTCAATGCTTTGCGTATTTCGGCTACCACCACAGCAATTGGCAACACCGATTTAGGATGAGGCTTCAATATAACAGGGTTGCCGGTAATCAAGCTGGCGTATAGGCCCGGCACGCTGTTCCAAACCGGGAAGGTAGAACAACCAATAACCAAACCAACGCCCTTGGCCACTGGCTTAAACTGCTTGTGCAATATTACTGAAGTGGGGCCCATGGGCTTTTCCCAAATCAACGAAGCAGGGAAACGAGTCAACTCTTGGTAACCTAGCGCTAAAGCCTCCAAAGCCCTATCGTTGCTATGCGGACCACTAGCCTGAAAGCTCATCATATAGGCCTGTCCCGTAGTATGCTGGGTAGCTTGGGCTATAAGGTGGAAGTGCTCTTTAATAGCTTCCAAAGAATCAACCAACACCTCTGCCCTATCATCAGGGCTAACGTTTTTCCAAGTTTTGAAAGCTGCATTCGCGCGGCTAACCAAGGTTTCGGTGCTAAAAGTTGGATAAGTGATACCCAAATCTTTGCCCGTGTATGGCGAGCGCTCCTCTCCTACCCAACCTTCGGCACCGTCTTGGCCTAGGTCGGTGTATTTCTGGCCCAATAGGCTATTAAACGTTTCCAAGGCTTTGCCTGGGGCCTCTTCGCCATAGGCTTTCGGGTGTTCAGGGTATTGGGCAAAATATAGGCGGTCGTGAATGGCTTTCACCGCATTATCAATTATCGAACGAAATTCGTCTCTTAATGGCATATCGTTTTGGTTTTTTAGCGGGTGTATTGAGATTTTAAAACTAGTGTAAAAGGGAGGAATAAACAAATGGGTTTCGAGTTGCGAGTTATAGGTTGCGAGCTGGAATTCGAATTAATCAATGCTTTTAATTACCAACTGCTGCCCATTGAATACTGGCCCATCACCTACCCGCTTGCCCATCAACACTGCTGCAATTGGTGCAGTGGGTGATACGGCATAGTATAGCATACTGTCCAAAGTAATTTTACCCAACCCAACAGAGATATAAAAGCTGCCCTTATCAGTTATGGCTAAACTACCCAATTGTATGGTTTCGGCAGGGGGCAGCATGGTGTTTATAGCTTGTAAAGATAGCAGCAACTCTTCGGCCTGGCGCAGTTGGTGGCCAGCACGCTCCTGCTCTAACTGAATCATGGCTCGGCCCGTTTCGTGCTTATCGCCAGCGGTGCTCTTGCTCTCGCTGCCCAATGCATCCTTTAGCTCCGCCATAATGGCATTAAGATTAGATACCTGCTCTAGAGCTATAGTAAGGCAATGCTGGTGAAGTTGTTGTTTGTTTGAAATCGATCCTAACATCGGGCAAAGATAGCACGGCTAAAGCCTAATCCAATTGCTTTTTACACTTATCGCATAACTTTAGCTCCGCATTATCAACCGTCGCAATGCTCTCAACCGCATCCGTAATTACACATTTTTTGTCGGGGCAATGCGGCAAGCCAAAGTTGTGGCCTAGCTCGTGCACACAAACCTTGGCCAATCGGTTTTTTGTGAGTGGCGTATTAAAATCGCCCAACCGAAAGGTTGAAATGACACAAGCACTCCCTGGCCTATAACCCAACCCGAAAATGCCGAAATCGGTATACTTGCTTGCCGGTTTTTTGATGCTACCATCGGCTGCATATTTGGTTATGCAAACATCCTTGCTGGTCAGTCCCATAACAAAATCCACGCTATCGGGCTTTTCTCTCCTCAGTATGGCAATAGTAGTATCGGCGCGATAACGGGGCCCTTTAAAACTTGTATAAGCAGCCTCAAACGGGGGCTTAGATGCTAAAATTATAACCTTAACCTCATAAACACTGTCCAACGCGGCTTTAACCAAATCTAGTTGGCTTTGAGAAATGTTTCCCAAAGGCTGCAATGCCACCACCTGTACCTCTTGTTTGCACGCTGAGTTTAGCAATATAATTGCAATAATAACAATTGTAGATAACCCTTTCATTCGCATAATAACCTCGCTATTTGTTTAAGGAGTTACCAAACTCTGCGCTTGAATTTCCTCAACCAAGGCTTTGCGCATATCGCCTTCGCCAAAATGGATGTAGTTACCATTGCCGTTATGAGCCATTTTTCGCATCAGCTTCTTACCTTCAGGTATATCGCCAAAACCCACTACCGATAAAATAATGCCCCTATTGGTATGCTTCTTTATGTCGCCCAACAATACATCAGCATCAAACAACGGGTTGTTAAATTCACCGTCAGTTGATATGATCATTTGGTTATTGCCGCTAGGTATAAAATTCTGCAAAGCCAAATCGTAGCCCATCATGATACCTTTGGTTCCGTTGGTATAACTGTATGGGGTTAGGCTATCTATCATATCATATATATACTGCTTTTGGCTTGCCTTGGTTGTGGGTATATACACTTGGGCTTCGCGACTAAAACTGATGACGGTAACATAATCTACCTCGCGCAACATGGCTACCAGTTCTTTCATGCTCTCTTTCAGTTTAGCTAGCTTGTTTGGCCCCCGCATAGAGGACGAAACATCGAGCACAAATACAATGTTGTTGGGTTTATATTTGCTCAAACTGAAGTCGCCACTGCTGCCAAGGGTTGTGGTATTTACAGGTACTTGCAAAGGCTCGGGTTGTGGCTTCGGAGTTGGGTCGGGCAATTTATTGGGTTCTTCCTCCACTATCTCGTCCGGCTCAATTATCCAAGGCTCTTCTTCAACGGTCACCGGCTCCGCTATAGGGGTTGGGTTTGGCTTCGGTGTGGGTTTTGGAGCTATGGTTGGCTCGGGCACATAAGCCACAATGGGCTCTTGATTAATCACCTTCACCATTTCAAATACAATGCGCCCTTGGTGTGGGGCCAAGTTGCCACGTACATAGTAGGGCTCATAACCGATAGCAGTTACAGCCACTTCATAATAGCCTACAAACAACCTTGTAATTACTACCCCGTTTTTTGCAGTTCGGCCCTGTATGGTATTCAATTCAACCGACTCTAATTTCACTAACGCCTCATTTATAGGCTCCCGTGTTATTGAGTCAATTACCTGAAACTCCTGACTATACATCTTATCCTCATCGCTTTTAGGGCCAACCGTTGGGCAAGCAGTAAGCGCACCACTGGCAAACGAGCGTATGTCTCCTTTTACAGTAAAATCGAGGGTGTTACCGGTATTGCTGGTGTATAGGCTCACCGTACGATTAAAGCTGCCTTTCTTTTCGGTAAAGTATTGTATGGTTATTTCGGCACTTGCACCTGGCTTTATGGCGCCTTGTGGCAATTGCACCAGCACATCTTTAGCAGGAAAGGTAGGCAAAAACACAAAATCGGCCTTGGTATTATTAGTTACTACAAAAGTAGCTGTTGGGTTGTTCCATTGCTCAACGATGCCGAAGTCGTGTAGTTTTCGGTCAGGTTTTTGCCCGAACAACATGAATGGCATCATTGCCAATACCCATACGCATGTAGCTTTCATAACACTCATATAGCCAAAGTTATGCCAAATTTAGTTTCGATATTCAATAGTCCACAGTCTATAGCCAATTGACAGTAAACTGTAAACAGAACACTATTGAAACGGAAAATAAGGGGATATTATTGAATCAGCTTAGTGGTAGTGGAGTGCAACTATTAATTATGGCACTATGATACTCTCCTTAATGGCACTGATTACTAAATCGACATTATTTTTGGCCTGAAACTTTTTCATTAAGTTTTTTCGGTGCGTAGCTACTGTATGAGCGCTCAAGAAAATCTTTTCGGCTATTTCGTTATTGGTAAGCCCTTCTGCTATGAGCTTTAAAATTTCAACTTCGCGCATACTCAGGCGGCCTTGCACACCACCAGCAACATCTTTATTAAACTGCAGTACATTGCTACAGAAAAAGTTTTTATTGGATGTAATTGCCCTTATGGCCTCCATAATTTCTTCTCCGTCGCATTCGCGAAGAATATAACCATGCACGCCCATTTGCAATATCTGTATGGTTTCTTGCTTATCCTCGATGGTGTCAATTACTAGTATTTTCTTCTTAGGGAAGGTATGCAATAAACGGTCAATAACATCCATGGCGCTAGCACCTGGTGTATTCAGTCCAATAATGATTACATCTGGATCGAGCTCGCGCACCAAATCAAAAATAGACTCGAACGAGCCTGTTTCGCCTACTAATTCAAACTGCTTGTTACTTTGAAAAATAAGCCTCAGCCCTTGCCTAATTAAGTAATTGCCATCGGCAATAATGAGCTTTATAGGTTTCGAAACAAGCATGGGCGGATATTTACACACAAATATAAGGCTTTAGCAGCTTTATTTGTTAAATTCCATGGCAAGCAATACCATTTGCTACATCGGTATAATTTTCGGAATAATTTCGCAACCTAAACCCAGGGTTATTTATACCAAAACAAACTTTTTGGCCCTATAGCTATACCCATCAATAAAACCCGATTGAATAGCATATTTTACCAAACCAATAGGGTTTCGCACTTTGGTTTTAGTAGATATATTTTTCCTGTGGGTTTCTACCGTGCGTATACTTATCGATAATTCTTCGGCTATTTCAGATGAGGTTTTCTCGGCGACAATTAGCTTCAATACTTCTATTTCGCGACGGGTCAATAGATGTTTTAATGACATTTCGGCTGGGTTTTGAAACATATTTTGTGCTTTTTCCAACATCTACTGGGTACAACTATGCTCCATATTTGAGAGAGCATGTTTAGTTACCTCAATTTCAATAATTAAATAAATGTAGGTAGCTCAGCTCGTTTCTTTTATACAAGCTAATGGGTATATTACATACCCAATACTAGGTAGTACAGACTATCTGTTTGGAGATATACTAATGGCTGTAATATTCAAATAGCCAGCGCAATCATTTGAAATGCTCTTACCCCACTCCGAGACTACTTGACAGTTCGTATCTGGCATTAGTTCTTACCGTGCTTGGCGAGCGACTTACACCTTTACAAGCACTTGCCTAAATAGGTATTTAATACCATGTACTCTTAGTTATTACTGGGCCAACAGGCGGTGTACTGTGCTATATTTACCCTGTTGGATGCGGCAAAAGTAAACACCGCTCATCACATCAAGGTTTAACTGCAACACCTTGCTAGTGCCTGATGGAATTGAAGTAGTCCGGTATATTTCTTTACCTAACACATCATAAACCAATATTTCAACGGGCACGCCTTCAATAGCGCTTTCCATCTCAATTTGCCAATTACCGGCGGCAGGGTTAGGATAAATTTTTACTGGAAAGTTTTGTTGTTGCTCAACCTCTGCTACACCAACACTACCCGTGTCGTAAAAAAAGTTGAGACCACCACGCGAACTGCCTACTACCATTTCAAGCAATCCATCTCCGTCAATGTCGGCCATGCTAAAGTGAGCATACTCGCCAATATCAATTCCGCTATATACCGAATCGACCTTGGTAAACGCGCCGCTATATCGTTTGGTGGCATCTAGCTCATAAACAGCAATATTGCCTAATACGTTGCCAACCAACAAATATCGCCCACTGCCATAGGTAAGGTTTACCACCCTTGGCGTGCTTTCGCCATAAAATAAATTCGGTTTTACATTTACCTCACCAAAATTACTGTTGGTAGGTACTATGCTAAAATTAGGGTTACTGGTAGTTCCTGTGTTTTCAAAATAATGAAGGTTGCCTTTGTCTCTGCCAATAATCAAGTCGGCCAAACCATCGCCATTTACGTCAAATATTTCGGGTTTGGCATAACTACCCACATCAATGTTTTTAAATTGGGGCTGGTCGAGCACCAATTTCATAGAGTCGCTCGCAGCAGCGGTATTTCTAAAATAGTGCACAAACCCTACGTGATCGCCAATAATCAAATCAAGGGCACCATCTCCGTTCAAATCGCCAAACGCAGGCACCACAGTTTGCAACTTAGCCACGCCCGATAAAAAAGTAGAAAGGCCCAAATAATCTCTATCTATAAGCTTAAATGCAGGTGCAGTTGCGATGCCTACATTAATAAACAATGCTAGCCCCGGAAAAGCAGAAGTAGTATTTTCGTAGTAGCCATTGTTACCAACTACTAAATCCACTAAATCGTCGCCATTTACATCCACAAACGCTGGGTAAGCGCCTTCTCCCAAATCAATCATATTGTCTACCAAGAAAGTATCGGTCTGGAACTCGAAACTTACATTATTGTTGCTGCTCACGTCTTTATAAAACCAAGAGCAATTGTAATTGTATCCCTTCTTGGGTGTGTTGGGGCCAACCAACATATCCCGTTTGCCATCATTGTCTACATCAACGTAAAAAGCCGCCGGGAAAATAGGCAACTGCAACGACCTGTCGTAAGAAGGAAATAGGGTGTCTTGAGTAGTTATAACAGCCGAATCAATTAAGCCATTGTTGTGCAGGTTTACTAAGTTATCAAAACTAATATCACCCAACAACAACTCCTTCAATCCATCCGCATTTTCATCAAATGCCATTAATGCAGAACCTGCATGCCTAGCACCACCAGCAGTCAGGCTATCATCCTTTGGTGTTCCGCAGGGGTCAAAAAGGGTTACTTGCCTACTCAATCCGCCTTCCGTTACATCGCCCCAGCAATAGCTTCGTAAATCGAAAACAGTAGTATCGCCGCAAGATAAACCCAATTCAATGGATAGGTTCTCGAAATACTCAATACGCAAACCAGCTGGGCTAAAGGTAAGTACGTCAACATCGCCATCATCGTTTACATCAATCATCGTGGGAACATCTACCGCCGAAATGAAAATGTTGGTATTGTTGCCCGATTGTGTGTTGTAGGTAAAGTAGTTTTGCTGGGTATACTTCAACCGCCCGCTGCTCAACCTTTCGCCCACATAAAGCATCATTACTGCTGGGTTTTCCCAGGTAACTAAGTCTTCAACGCCATCACAGTTAAAATCAATGGCCAGCATAAAGTGGTGCAAATCGGGTAAGTCTTTTACATATTCAGGAGCATAGGTATAGTCTACGGTATTGGCTGTTCCGCCACTTATAAATGTTAAAATCTTTTGCCCCCCATCATAATATCCTCTGTTAAACACCACCAAATCATCAATGCCATCGCCGTTCAGATCAATGTTACCAAACTGAGGGTTGTTGAGCCCGCCAGCCCAAGGATATTTTAAGGTTTTAGCCCCAAAATAAACAGGTACCGAATTATCTTGCGCAAAATAATTTTGAGAAAACACCGCAATAACCGAAGTAAAAAGAAAGCAAATAGCAAATAAAATTTTCATATCGTTATTTTTGGCTGATGCTAGTATTTGATAAGTTTTATTGATTTACTCACCGCACCTTGTGATACATTTACAATATAGATACCAGAGGCAAACTGACCAAAAGAAACACTGCCCGACCAATTTTCTTGGCTTGGTTGTATTGTATTGGTGAGTATTGTTTTGCCTAGTATGGTTGTTATGCTAACGGTTGCAGGCTGGCTTTTGTTTAGTCCCGAAATACTTAACGTAATATCTCCGGTAGTTGGGTTGGGGAAAACAATAAGACCGACATTAACTTGGTTAGGAGCTTTTACCGATAATATGTTTTCGATAGTATCTGAAAGGGTGTAAAACTCCAGCCCTCCCCTATAGTTGCCCACAATCATTTCAGGCTTGCCATCGTTGGTTACATCGGCAACTGTTATGGCTGAGCGTTCGCCAGCATCGATGCCCGAATAAGAATCGAACACTTGCAGAAAAGTGCCCGAATAAATACTGTCTGGGTTAAACTCGTACCCATATATTCTTCCTTCCTCGTTGCCGCTTATAAGATACAGCTTTCCCGTACTATCTAAGGTTGTAATTACGGGTCCGGAATAGCCAAAAAGACTAAAATTAGTACTTACATCTACGCCTCCAAAAAATGGATTGGTTGGTATGGCATCAAAAGAAGGGGCTGTGGTAGTGCCATGGTTTTCGAAATACATAACCTTGCCCGATCGATTGCCCATCAAAAAATCGGTCAATCCATCGGCGTTTACATCGTATAAAAATGGCGCGCTGTATGATCTGCCAGCATACATATCAAAGTAGTTGAGCACTGGTGCTGCAAAATTCATGATGGTATCGGCTCTGCCTGCCAAGTTTTCGAAAAAAGTAACGTAGCCGCTGGTATCGCCCACAAATAGGTCCAAATCGCCATCACTATCAACATCGCCAAACGCTGGGCGCAGCGCCATTACTACTTTTGCATCTACAAAATACCAATCAGCATAATTCAACCAATTGTCATCTATCAATTCATAAATGGGTACTTCGGCCGTACCAATATTTAAAAACAAGGCCAATTGGGCAGTAGCAATCAAACTATCGCGGTAATAGCCTTGGTTGCCTACCACAAGGTCCATAAGCGAATCGCCATTGTAATCAACAAAAACCGGAAACGCACCAATGCCTAGCTCAACCATGCCATCTTCTATAAAATCGGTTTGCTTAAGTTGAAGTATTACTGAATCGTTGGTACTAATGTTCTCATATAGCCAAACTGCATTTTTGCTTATGCAGTTCATAGGCTCACTGGGCGCCATTACAATATCGGTTTTGTTATTGTTGTTTGCATCAACGGCAAAGGGCAATGGGTAATAGTTTAGCGCAGCAGGCACATCATAAGATGGGTAGTTTTCATCCACATAATCAATTACCGCGTAGGAGGTATCACCTTCGTTATACAGCGCAAACACCCTGCCTTTGTCAATTTCGGTATAAAGGGCATCATCGTCGCCATCGCCATCCAAATCTATAATCAAAACGGAGCCACCGTTGTGCCTTGCCGAACCTGCATTACCTGAGGTTTCCAGCGGGTCAGTTTTGAAGGGACAAACAGCATGCGTGTCGACACCAGTTACGGTTAATGAAATGTCTCCCCAGCAATTTTGGGCTATTTCATAACCAACCGTATCTTGGCACGAGCCAGTTGTTTGCACTGCCGTACTGTTATAAAGCACAAATGTTCCGAAGTCGCCAAAGTTCACAAAATCTGGGTCGCCATCCCTATCCAAATCGCCAACACCTGGGTAATGAATTCTTGAAATGCCAACTGGCGCGAAAATAAGCGAGGTATTCACGGTATCACGGTACTCAAAGTACAGCAAATTGTCGTTATCGCGTTTAGACTCATACCAGTTAAAAAATGGCCCTTGCGCTTGGTTGGCCGATAGCAAATCGGGCAAACCATCGCAGTTCATGTCATACATTTTCAACCAAAACAACAAGGAAGGGAAGCGTGTCTCCCACTCGGGTTTGTGGGTATAACCAGATTGTCCAGACACACCATTGTTTTTAAACACCAATAGCTTAAACCCGTTGGATGTTGAGTTTGAGGCCAAAATACCGCGGTTGTACACAACCAAATCATTGTATCCATCGCCATCAATATCGGCCTCACTAAACTGGGGAGTATGAAAACCACCTGCCCAAGCATTGGCAAGCGTGTCGCCGTCAATTACGACTTTTATTTTGCTCTCCCTGCGCATGGCATTTTGAGCATGGCTGGCAGAGAAAAAGATGCTTATGGCAATGAATAGCAGGTAAACTTGTTTCATATCCCCTTATTAAGGCAGTTTTTCAATTAATTGAGGTATTATCTCAACATAAAACTAAGCAATAAATTGCTGCTTGGCCACCTAAATATTTACTGCCAACACGAAAACCTTAAACATTGTTTTCCATGTTGTTAGAATGGCTCTTTACTGAAAAGGTTGCACCGATACTTTTAACGATGAGGCCTGTTACCTCATTGTTTTAATGAACAAAAGCCAAAACTATGAGGTACATATACATACTTGCATTTTTTGCTTCCATATTATCATTATCGGCACAAGAAAACACCCTAATTGAAGGAACAGTATACTCAATTGAAAACCAACCGGTTTCATTTGCTTATATAAAATATATGGAAACAACCTTTACAGTGGCCGATGCTGAAGGCAACTTCAACTTAAAGGTAAATGGCAACTATACCGATTCATTGGAAATTTCGTCCCTTGGGTTTGTAACACTAAAAGTGCCCATAAAGCATTTCGCCACTAACCGACGCACGAAAGTAATTATGCAGCCCGAAACCTTTATAATTGACGGAGTAACTGTAAACAACAGTAAAGCTAAAAATCATTGGCTGCTAGCGCTTGAAAAGTTGCAAAAACACTTGCCCTCAAAGGCTTATACCTATCCAGCCTTGTACCGGCAGGTGCACCAAGAAAACGGCACTTATGTAAGACTAATTGAGGCTGGTATGACTGTTTATGACGTTGCAGCCACTTTTAAGTCGGATATGTTGCAAGAGCGTTTTAACCTTGAACAAGTAAGGCGTAGCAATGTATTGGAGCGGAATGGCGATGCCCATGGCGACCACTTGGTGGATATGTTTCTGGAAAACAACCTACGCTACCCAACAGGCACCATAATGGACCCAAAAGTGGTAGGCCAGTATGAGATAAGATACGACGATAGCCAATGCGAAATATGTGGAGATAGTTTAGAACAACTGGCTTACCGATACGAAAATGTGCACAACCCCAAACTGTTGGATGGCAAAATCTGGATTTACAAAGGCAGCCTAGCAATATACAGATTGCAAGAAACAGCCACACGCAACCCCCAGTTTATGGAAAGGGGCATGAGCCTTGGTGGCGGCGACCACCACTGGATGTTTCAAACCAGCATCAAAAACCTTAGGTTTTCGTACCACAATGGTAACATTTATCTAAAAAACCTTGAGTTTGCATACCTGCACCATATACAAGAGCGCACCATTGGTATAGTTAGGTACGAGGTTACGGAGCATTTCGCTATGTTTTGCGACGCTCCTACCCTGCACCCTGATGGTTTTATACCTGATAAAAGCTTTGCCCGCAGTGGTAACCTTTACAGCCGAAAATATGAGTACGAAGAGCGTTTTTGGCAACAGTTTTCGTTGGCGGTAAACAACCCATTGCCGTACGATGTAGTAAAAAATTTTAGTAGTAAAGTACCCTTAATGGAGCAATTCAAGAGAAACGGTGAGTAAATGGTTTAGGCTTACTCTACTCTACCACAAACCGACCCATGCTTGGCTTAGCACCTTCACCTTGGAGTTGATACATATACACCCCTGTTAGCCATTGATTAACATCAATTGGTGTTTGGGCTTGGGTGATAATGGTGCTGCTAACTTGCTGACCGAGCGCATTGTATACGGTTAACGTTGGCCTACTTAATGCTACTTTGGCATCCATTTGGAACGTAACTGAACCGGAAGCTGGGACAGGGTAAACCTTCACACTAGCTGCCCCATCTGCCTGCTCATTAATAGAGTTCCAATTGTCGTTTTTCAGGGCAATGCCCCCAAGGTTGCCAACGGTGTATGAGCCTGTTGGCCCACCGCTGAACATTACGGTATCGAAAACGCCACCGGCAAGCAACTCCCCATTGTAAACCGAAATAGTATTCACTGCATCGTTAAAACTCGTAACGCCCATCATGCTGCTGTATGTGCCATTGTTGAAATAGCTACCAATACCATAGCCATAGTAAGCTATCATGCCGTCGCAACAAGCAAAATCGCCAGCCACAAACAGGTTATCATTGTGCACCACAAAATCATTGATGGCAATGTCGTAGTTCCAAGGTCCAAAACCTCGCACCATATAGCTCTCATTTACCCATGCAGTATCGGCCCAGTAACCAAACCCGAACAAGGTATCCTGGGCGTTGTTAAAAAATGAGCCCCCTGTATACAATTGGTTATTATATACCGCTAGTGCTTTTACATTGGCATTGATACCATTGCCGATGCTGGTAATACTGGTATCATCGAACGCAGCGATATTGTTTAGTGGCACCGAATTAAAACTTGCACTAAAATTGCCGCCCACAATGAGCTTATTGTTGTCTATCGTTAAGGCATTAACGGGCCCCATCGGAAAATCGTGCAAATACAAACCCGCTCCTGTACTATCAATTACAGATAAATAACCGCGCAAGGCTCCTGTAGGCAGCTCAAAATCGCCCCCAAGATATAGCTTTCCATTATACACTTGAAAGGCATAAATTTCGCCATAAAGGCCAATTGTGTTGGCTACCTCCCACTGCGTGCCCGTCCATTTTATGACCCCTTCCGAGTAAACACCGCTAAATGAACTATCAAATGCCCCACCTACGTACAACTCGTTATTGAAAATGGCCATGGCAAATACTTCGCCATCAACACCACCGTCAAGGTCGGTCCAAGTGCCGTTTTCAAGTACCGCAATATTTCCTGCTGAGGAGCCACCTACGCTAGAAAAACTGCCAGCCACGTATATTTCAGTTCCGCCATTGGCTACCAGCACATCATTTACATGCCCATTGGTGCCGCCATCGTTGCCGTTAAGGTACGAAAACGGCGTACTTGCCAAATATCCCGGCTGAATCAACGCCAGCTCTTGTGCCGTAAAGCTGGAGTTTGTTACCCAAGCCGTTAGCTCAGGGTACTGCATATCTAATAGATATTGGTAGTTATTGGTGTGTTGTATTTTTTCGGCCAATGCCTTGTGTCCATCGGCAATAATGAGATAACCTACCGCACAAGCAGTGTTGTGTGCATCTATAAAATAGGGTATGCGGTAGTTGAAATCATAATTCTGAGGGAAAACACCCGCCTCGGCATAGCTGTGCAAAACGTCCAGTAAGTGAAGACGCTTGGCCAACAACTCCTTATTCAAACCTTCGGTGCTTTGGCTTCGCAAATATTGCTCGGCATTGAATAGGTGGGCTTGTATGCGGCGAGTATCATTCTCGAACGATACAGGAAGCAGTTGTTGTGCGGTAGGCTCAATATGCTGCCACTGGGCATTTACATCTTTAAGGTGTTCGTAAAGGCTGGCCGATTTGCTAGGGCTTAATGCAAAAGCAAATACTGGAACAAAAAACAATAACAACGCTGGAAGTAATAGCTTTTTCATGGCAAGTTGGTTTAAGTTGGAGAATCAAAATGTCGGAAGTCACATTTGGATTTCAGTAATAAAACGACCCTGTAAAAAGAATGGTTGCCTTAGCAATTTACATTCGTCGATAAACCGAATATTATCTAACGCAAATTACTTGATACTTGATACTTGATACTTGATACTCGATACTAGAAGTTACTTTTTAGCCGCCGCTGCATACTCACCATAAAAAGCCGAAATGGTTTCAATGCCTTTGTAGAAATTGAACAAACCATAGTGCTCGTTCGGCGAGTGGATGGCATCAGAGTCGAGACCAAAGCCCATCAACAATGATTTTAGTCCCAACACCTCTTCAAACAACGCTACAATAGGAATGCTTCCACCGCTGCGCTGTGGTATCGGCGTTTTGCGGAAGGTTTTGGTGTATGCCTTTTCCGCTGCCTTGTAAGCGATAGAATCGGTTGGGGTAACCACTGGTTTGCCGCCATGGTGCGGTATTACTTTCACCTTCACCGAGGCTGGCGCTATACTTTCAAAGTGCTTGGTAAACAGTTCGGTTATCTTATCGTCGTTTTGGTTGGGCACCAAGCGCATGCTTATTTTGGCCTTGGCTTTGCTTGGCAATACGGTTTTAGCACCTTCGCCAATGTAGCCACCCCACATGCCGTTTACGTCAAGCGTGGGGCGTATGCTCGTGCGCTCAAGGGTTGTGTAGCCCTTTTCGCCTTTCACGTCCTTAATGTCCAAATGCTCTTTGTATGCCGCCAAGTCAAACGGGGCGCGGCCCATGTTTTCGCGCTCATCGGTGGTTAGTTCCACCACATCGTCATAAAAACCTGGGATGGTTATATGGCCGTTCTCGTCCATCAAAGAGGCAATCATTTGGCACAACACGTTAATAGGGTTTGCCACTGCACCACCATATACACCGCTATGCAAATCGCGATTAGGGCCAACAACTTCCACTTCCAAATAAGCCAAGCCACGAAGGCCAGTAGTAATAGACGGGGTATCATTGGCAATCATCGAGGTATCCGATATCAAGATTATGTCGCCTGCCAAACGCTCTTTGTTTTCTTTGATGAATGGGCCGAGGTTTGATGAACCAACTTCCTCCTCCCCTTCTATCATAAACTTCACGTTGCAAGGCAAATTATTAGTAGCCAAAAGCGCCTCAAAAGCCTTAATGTGCATGTACATTTGGCCCTTATCGTCGCAAGCACCGCGGGCGTATATTTTGCCATCCTTTATTACTGGGTCGAATGGTGGGCTGTCCCACAATTCATAAGGGTCGGCAGGCTGCACATCGTAGTGGCCGTAAACTACCGCGGTAGGCAGGGCTGGGTCAATTATCTTTTCGCCATACACAATCGGGAAACCGTCAGTAGGGCAAACTTCCACATTATCGGCACCGGCAGCTATCAATTTCTCTTTCACAAACTCGGCCGCATCAAACACATCATCTTGAAAATCAGGGTCGGCACTTACCGATGGAATAGCCAACAACTCCATCAATTCTTCCAAAAAACGGTCTTTGTTACTTTCAAGGTAATTGTTCAGTGCATCCATGGTGTAAAAAAGGTTTGTGGCAAAGATAGGAAATAGTCCACGGTCGATAGTCGACAGTCTACGGACAGTTTTAGCAACAAAAAGCGAAAGCCTATCTATTTAGTCCAATTTGCAATCTTCAAATCCTTAATTCGGATGAAATGTTTCTCATTATTGGTAGCCAACGTAAGCTTATTGCTGATAGCAATACCTGCTATCAATAGATCCATATCGTCAATTATATTACCACCTTTCTTTAGTTCTCCATAAATCTGGGCAGAAATCGCAATACTATCCTGGCTTAAGTTCAATATTTCATTTTCGTTTAAAAACTTCTTAAAAAGTTTTAGCTGCTGCTTGGCTCCCTTTGCTTCTAAACCGCTCATAATCTCATAGCTTGTTAGGGAGCTTATGGTTAAGAATTTATATTGCAGCAAATACTCACTAGCAGCATTTATTACCTTCTCGTTACCTTTTAGATAATATGATAGGATATCAGTATCCAGTAGAATTTTGCTCATTCTCTGAAGTCTTTTCGGCTAACATTGGTTGAGCGTCTTTCGTGAAGTCCTGTTGTTAAACCTTCAACAACATCATTATCCAGATTTTTCCATATCCCTGCATATGCTAAAATTCTTTCTCTTTGCGAGTCGCTTGGCTTAAGTTTTTTAAGCAATACCAAAACTTGTCGCAACTGGTCTTGATCAAGGCCATCCAACTGCTCAACTATCTTGTTCTTTAACTCTTTTGTCTTTGCCATAATACTAAGTTAAATAAAAAGCGAAAAAATTCCGTTTAATACTATCAGAACGTTTTAATTACCGTTAACTCGTATCCAACAGTTTCAACAAAACCATACTTTTATTATCTTACTGATACCCACCATGAAAAAGCATTTTTTTATCCTCTCCACACCCGGTTTTATTATTGGATTGATATTGCTGTTGCTGAACGATTGGATGCTGAAAGACCTTTTTCACAACTGGGCCACGGGCAAGCTGTCAGACTTTGCAGGGATGTTCGTGTTCCCGCTGTTTTGGGTGGCGCTGTTTCCGAGGTTGGGCAAACATGCATTTTGGGCCAGTGCCGTTTGGTTTATCTATTGGAAATCGCCCTACAGCCAACAGCTGATTGATAGTTGGAACAGTCTGGGGTGGTATTCCATCCATCGAGTATTGGACTTGACGGATTTAATGGCTTTGGTGATGGTGCCCTTAGCTTATCGTTATTGGAAGCGTGAGCCTAAAGCGGTGCCGTTTAGGTTACACCCCGTGGTACCGCTGGGTGTGGCGGCTTTTGCGTTTATGGCTACCGGCCGCGGTCGTGAGGAAATTTACCCAAGGGAAATCTACCAGCTTCCTTTTCCTAAAGATAGCCTTAACAAGTGGATTCCTATGTTGGAAAATGTATGGATAGTAAGTGGGGTAGATAATGACAATCCAGACAATATCCGTTTGCATTTAGGTTCGAGCTGGTTTGAATTGGGAGCATTCCAGAAAAACCCAAACGAGTTATATCTGATACTATACAAAGCATCCCTCGAAGGAAGCGCTAACGATACCACGCTAAATGTAAAAGCGCTGAAACGATTTAAAGAAGCATTTATTGATCCCCTCCTAGAAAAACACCGCACCACCCAAGATTCCATCCCCAATATTCCCTAATATTGCCCCATGGATTTGGAACGACTTAACGATTGGGAGCAACGCTTCACCGCTTGGTGGCAACAACGCCCTGTTGAAGATGGTGCACACGATTTAGCACATTTCCGCAGAGTATGGAACAGCGCCAAACACATTGCCGAACTCGAAACCGAGCCCGCTGATTTGTTGACGTTACTAACTGCTGCGTACTTCCATGATTTGGTATCATTGCCCAAAAACCACCCAGATAGAAGCAAATCGTCTTGGTTGAGTGCCGAGCAAACGGAGGCGCTGCTCAAAAGCGAGTTCCCTAATTTTCCGATGGAATTGCTAGTTGGTGTGAAACACGCCATTCATGCCCATAGCTTTTCGGCCAATGTTAGCCCTACCACTATCGAAGCCAAAATATTGCAAGATGGCGACCGCATGGAGGCTCTTGGTGCTATCGGTATTGCGCGCACGTTTTACGTATCCGGCCAAATGAACCGCGCCATGTTCCACCCCGAAGACCCGCTGGGCGAAAACCGGGAACTGAACGACACCGAATTTGCCTTGGACCACTTTCAACTTAAACTGCTAAAACTACCCGAGCTGTTTAAAACCAAAACTGGCCGAAAAATGGCCAAGGAAAAGGTAGCGTTTGTAAGGGAATTTATGATGCGGCTAGATAAGGAAGCAAGAGGTATATAAAACAAGCACAACCAGCTGTTAATAACATCTTACCCCGTACGAAACCATAAGTGCGAGCATTTGGTTAAATTTATGCTTGGAAATAACCCACTCCATGGACTATCGACCGTGGACTATTGACCCAAAGACAATGGCCGAAGAAGAAATAACACCCCTACCGCACAATTATAACGAAGATAACATCCGATCACTCGATTGGAAAGAGCACATTCGTATGCGCCCTGGTATGTACATCGGTAAACTAGGTGATGGCTCTGCTTATGATGACGGTATCTACGTGCTGGTAAAGGAAATCATCGATAACTCCATCGATGAGCACGTAATGGGTTACGGCAAGCGCATCGACATTAAAATAAGTGACAAGAAGGTTACCGTGCGCGATTATGGCCGTGGTATTCCGCTGGGCAAAGTGATTGATTGCGTAAGTAAGATAAACACGGGTGGCAAATACGACAGCAAAGCGTTCCAAAAATCCGTGGGATTGAATGGCGTGGGTACTAAAGCCGTGAACGCTTTGAGCTACAACTTTGTGGTGCAATCAGTGCGCGACGGCAAAATGAAAATTGCCGAGTTTGAGAAAGGTGAATTGATAAACGACTCGCCAATAACCGATACCGACGAGCGCAACGGCACCACCATGACCTTTGTGCCCGACGATACCATTTTCAAAAACTACCACTTTATACCTGAGTTTTTGGAGAACCAGATATGGAACTACGCTTACCTAAATGCTAAGTTGGGTCTGTATTTTAATGGTACCAAGTTTTACTCTGAAAACGGCTTGCTCGATTTGTTGTTGAACAAGACTGACCCTGATACCCTACGCTACCCTATCGTTCACCTAAAAGGTGAGGATATTGAAATTGCCCTTACACATGGCAACTCTTATGGTGAGGAATACTATAGTTTCGTTAACGGCCAGTACACTACCCAAGGTGGTACACATTTAGCGGCTTTTAGGGAGGCAGTAGTAAAAACCGTTCGGGAGTTCTTTAAAAAGGATTTTGATGCTGCCGATGTGCGCACTGCTATTATTGGTGCCATAAGTGTACGGGTGCAAGAACCCGTGTTTGAGAGCCAAACCAAAACCAAACTCGGCTCCATTAATATGGCTGCCGAAGGCCCAACCGTGCGTGGCTTTATTTTGGATTTTGTGAAAAAAGAATTGGACGATTACCTGCACAAACACCCGGAGGTAGCCGATTCCATGCAGCGCCGCATAACCCAAAGCGAGCGCGAGCGTAAAGAGATTGCCGGTATTAAAAAACTGGCCAACCAACGCGCCAAAAAGGCAAACCTGCACAACAAAAAGCTTCGCGATTGCCGCATGCACCTAGATGATGGCAAAACCGAAGAAAAATATAACAGCACCCTATTTATTACCGAAGGAGACTCGGCGAGCGGTAGTATTACCAAGGCTCGCGATGTACAAACCCAAGCAGTGTTCAGTTTGCGCGGTAAGCCACTAAACTGCTTTGGCCTTACCAAAAAAGTAGTGTACGAAAACGAAGAGTTTAACCTACTGCAGCATGCCCTTAATATTGAGGATGGCATTGAATACTTGCGGTACAACCGCGTGGTAATTGCTACCGATGCCGACGTAGATGGTATGCACATTCGGTTGCTGTTGCTTACTTTCTTTTTGCAGTTTTTCCCCGATTTGGTGCGCCAAGGGCATGTGTACATACTAGAAACACCATTGTTTAGGGTGCGCAACAAAAAAGAAACCATATACTGCTACACCGACGAGGAACGCCAAAATGCTATTGCCAAATTAGGCGTGAAACCTGAGATAACCCGATTCAAAGGTTTAGGCGAGATTTCGCCAGATGAATTCGGACAATTTATTGGGGAGGACATGCGCCTTTCGCCTATACTGCTGACTAAAGAAACCAGTATTCAAAACCTATTGAACTACTACATGGGTAAAAACACCCCCGAAAGGCAACTCTTCATTATAGATAACCTTAAGGTGGAAAAGGATATAGTAAACGAAGTGCCCGCATAAGTATAATGCTGAAGTGTAAGGCTTTGTAAGCCTACTACCAGTCTAAAACAGTTGTTGTTGTGGCTATAGTCAATGCTTTATACCCAAATAAGAAAACCAATATGCGCAAAACAAGCGCACCGATAGGGCAGACAACTAAGCATCGAAAAGAGCCTGGCACAGTGGAAAAAAACTTTTCTAGAACGGAGGTTTAAAACGGTTTGCCTATGTTTTGGCTCATACCACTTCTAAATTGGGGAGGTTGCGTTGGCAACCTTTGCTTATTAGACAGTGCTGTTATTGCGCAAAAACGACAATTACTCAACCAATAAGCCTCTCGCCTGTTTCTTGAATATGGAACAACAACTAACCCAACAAGATATTGACCGTATAATAGAAATGGCCTGGGAAGACCGCACACCATTTGAGGCCATTAAGCAGCAATTTGGATTAGACGAAGGCAGCACCATACAACTCATGCGCAAGGAAATGAAATCGTCCAGTTTCCGTATGTGGCGCGCTAGGGTGCAAAGCCGGAATACAAAACACTTGAAAAAACGAGGTGAAGATGTTGACCGATTTAAATGCACCCTGCAAAGGGCTATAACGATGAACAAAATTTCGAAGCGATAATAAATTTGGCCTTGTGGTATAATAAATAGCCTACTCAACCGTCAACTTAATTAGGCTAATATTGGATAGCTTTGGCCAATTGCACGAATTTTTAAGTTACCATATGCACACCTCTAATCCTGAATTAAAAACCATACTCTCACCGACCGAATGGAAGGGAACCCCGTTGACCAAATCGGGTAGGTTTTCAAACCACGAGCACCCTTTTGATACGGGCATGGCCGATGTATTGAAATGGCAACTGACGGCCAACCCCGATAAAGCCGCTAAAAAGCGCGACCGCTGGCGATTGAAGCCGGCAATTTACAACGATTGGCTCACCTCTAACGTTGACTGTATTGTTTGGTTGGGACATAGTACCTTTTTTATTAGGCTCGATGGGGCAACAGTGCTTATAGACCCTGTGTTTGGCGATTTATCGTTTTTCATTAAGCGGTTTGTGAAATTTCCATTAGACCCAAATAAGCTTAAGAACCTAGACTACATTCTCCTTACGCACGACCACCGTGACCATTTAGATGAGCCTAGTATTAAAACCTTATCCAAAAACAACCCCAACGCCCGATATCTCACCGGCCTAGGAAACGAAGGTTTGTTAAAAAACATAACCAATAGCCAATTAATACAATCGGCTGGATGGTTTCAGAAGTTTGAAACCCCTGATAGCCCGCTAGAAGTATTTTACTTGCCTAGCAGGCATTGGGGTCGCAGGTATTTAAATGATACCAATATGCGCTTATGGGGTGCGTTCGTTATTCGCTCTGCCACCAAAACCATCTACTTCAGTGGCGACACGGGCTATGGCTCTCATTTTAAACAAGCCGCTGAGTTGTTCCCAGATATCACTCACGCAATTATCGGTATTGGTGCTTACAAGCCTGAGTGGTTTATGGGCAGCAACCATATTTCGCCCAAAGATGCCATTAAAGGTTTCCATGAACTTGGCGCGAATCATTTAATACCGATGCACTATGGCACTTTCGACCTAAGCGACGAAGCCCTTAGCGACCCTTACCAAACCATGCTACAACAGCAAGAAATGGGCAAAATAAATGGCCAGCTCATAATGCCCCAGCCCGGTGAGGTTATTGAGTTGTGAAATGTTCACATAATGATATGGTTCCCTTTTAATTGTCCCTTGTATACATTATCTTAATGGTGGCAAAACCAAAACTCAACAGCCCCATGAAAACCCTTTCTCTCTGTTTCGCACTAGTGCTTTTTTCCACCTTTACATTTGCTGGTAATGCCAATATATTGGGTAAGTGGTACACAACCAACAAAGAAGGTATTGTAGAAATATACCAATGTGGCAGCAAGCTGTGCGGTAAAATAGTGTGGCTAAAAGAACCTAACAAAGAAGACGGCAGCCCAAAAACCGACGAAAACAATCCCGATGCTTCAAAAAAGAAACAACCCATTATTGGCTTAAGTATGCTCAAAGGTTTTGTGCCCGATGGCAATAAATCTTGGGAAGACGGTGAAATATATGACCCAAAAAACGGCAAAACATACTCGTGCGAAATGGAGCTAAATGGGGAGGTTTTAGAAGTAAGAGGTTATATCGGTATATCGCTATTTGGGCGCACCGAAAAGTGGACTCGTGTAAAAAACGGATAATAACTACATGACCGAGAATATTAAATTTTGTTAAATGCAGGTACAGGCTAAACAATTATGAGTTAATTTTATTCACTGATTGGTAAGGCCGGATTAAATCGGACTGCTGAAAATGAATGACCGAATCGTTATTATGGCTGGTACAAACAATAGCTGAGCTTTCCTACACTAAAGTTTCAGCCTCCCGTACAACTACTTTTATTAATTTGTGCAATGCTGGCAAAGTAAATGAAACCTTGCCAGATGCCTTTACACAATGGTGCCAAAACAACCATATTTCCTTTTCCGTTGCCGATGGTGCCAATGATTGCGGAATGTTTGATTTGGCCATACAGTTTAAGTTTGCCGATTCGGGCAATACAATCATTGTTATTCAAAACATCGGCGAAGGCAAGGTAAGAGTTCAAGAGCGGATGCTTGAATCTGATGAAGGCAAAAGCTACGAAGCACCCATTAACAACCTAGGCAAATTATTAAGTAAAGGCCCTGTCTATTTACTCAATATAAAAGCAACAAATCAGTTGCCTGAAATAAACGGAGGGCCGCTTAATAGTCTTTTCAAAATATTGATGCAAGACAAAAAAGACATTTTACTGGTCTATGTTTTTGCAATTTTTGGAGGCTTTATAAACTTAACCCTGCCGCTTGGCATACAAGCAATAATAAACCTGATAACCATGCAGCAAATGAACACCAGTTGGTGGGTGCTGCTATTAATGGTTTTGCTGGGTGTGTTATTTACAGGTATTACCCAAATATTTCAGCTTTCAATAATTGAAACTATACAGCAAAGGTTGTTTTTTAGGGCGGCGTTTACCTTTTCAAGCAAGCTTCCTAAAATTGACATGGATCGGCTAACACAATATTATCCACCAGAGCTGGTAAACCGCTTTTTTGACGTAATGACCGTTCAAAAGGGGATGAGCAAAATCTTAATGGACTTCTCCACTTCAACATTACAAATCCTTTTTGGCCTCATATTACTATCATTTTACCACTCATTCTTTATCTTTTTTGGTTTTATTTGGCTTGCTATTTTAATCGCCATTATAGCGTTTACCTCTAAGGCAGGGTTACGCACCAGTATTGAGGAAAGTAATTATAAATACAAGTTGGCGTACTGGTTGCAAGAAATAGGAAGAAATTTAGTAACCTTTAAACTAAGTGATTCTCAACAATATATTTTTCAGCGAACCGACAACAACACAACCGGATATTTAAAAGCCCGCAAAGCCCATTTCCGTGTATTGTTGCAACAGTTTGTAACTATAGTGCTTTTCAAATTTGTAGTAACTGGCAGCCTGCTTATTGTTGGGAGTATATTGGTTGTGAACCAAGAACTAAACATTGGGCAGTTTGTAGCAGCCGAAATTATCATCATCTTGCTAATGGTATCTGCCGAAAAGCTGATGTTAACCATGGAAACTGTGTACGATGTGCTCACATCGGTTGATAAACTTAAAAAAGTAGCCAATCTTCCAGAAGATTCTGCCGCTACCGACGGACTGCAGCTTAACGAAACGGGAACTGGATTAAACGTACGTTTTGAATCGGTTAGCTTTAAATACCATGATGCGCAAGAGCTCATTGTAAAGAAACTAAATATAAACATAGCCTCTGGCGAGAAAATAGCCATTAGAACTGGAAACCAGCCTGGCAAAACCACAATATTAAAGCTACTGTCAGGGTTATACACTCCCACCGAAGGAAGAATTTTGATAAACGACTTCCCTATCGAAAATTATCGTCGCGATGAATTGCTCAATTACATCGGGCACAACCTTGATTCAGGGCAAATATTTAACGGCAACCTAGAGCAAAATATTAGTTTAGGCCGCTCAGGTATCGATCGGAAAGAAATATTGGAAGTTTGCCGCATTTGCGATTTAATGCCATTAATACAACAATTACCTTTCGGCCTTCTTACCGAGTTTTCGGCAGAAGACAAAAGAATTAGCTTAGGCATACAAAAACGAGTTTCGCTTGCAAGAGCTATTATTCAAAGGCCATTGTTACTTATCATTGACGATACCTTGCCCACGCTGAGCCCAGAACAAAAGACCGAGCTTTGGAGTTTTCTTGCACACAATAATCCCCTTTTAACTGTTGTTGCCGTTACCGATGACGAAAGTATACTGAATATAAGCACCAGCGTTTATGAGCTGAAGGAAAACAAACTCAACTTAATAAAGGGAGGTGTAAAATGAACAGGATATTCAACAAAGATTTCGACTTAAACAGGCGATACCTGGCATCAGTTGAGTTAAGCAGCAACAAAACAGCCAAACTTGCGGCAAAGGTCTTGGTGGTGTTTTCAATAATGTCGTTTTTATTATTGTTTTTTCCATGGACCCAAAATGTGCAAGTTTCAGGCAATGTGATTACGCTGCGCCCCGAACAAAAGCCGCAACCTATAAACTCAATTATTGCGGGTAAAATAGCCCGTTGGTATGTTAGAGAGGGCCAGATGGTTGAAAGGGGCGATACCATACTTTATTTGGAAGAGGTAAATGATAAATACTTGGATACGCTCGTGGTGCAGCGCCTTACCGCACAAGTAGAAGCAAAAAAACAAGCCGTTGATTTTTACAAGGAAAAAATATCGAGCCAAAACGACCAACTGGGTTCACTTCTGGCTATTCAAAAATTAAAGTTTGAGCAAACCAAGAATAAGCTAGAGCAAAGCAGGCTAAAAGTAATAACCGATAGCATAAACGTGGTAGCCGCCGAAACCGATTTGAACGTGGCCCAACGGCAATATAACGGATTTGATACACTATACCGTCAGGGATTGAAATCGCTGACAGAGCTTGAAGGGAGAAAACTAAAACTGCAAGAAACACAAGCCAAGTATCTTGGTGCGCAAAATAAATTGCTCACTACCCGAAATGAGTTTTTAAACGCCGAGATTGAAATGACCGGCATTATGAATGAATATCAAGAGAAAATTTTTAAGACTGAAAGCGAGCAATTTTCGGCTTACACTGACCTATACCAAGCCGAGGGAGATTATCTAAAGCTTAGCAACGACCTCTCTAACCTTGAGGTAAGGGGTAACTTTTACTTCATTACCAGCCCCCAAAGTGGTTTAATAAGCAGAACTATAGCCTCGGGACTTGGTGAATTTATAAGCGCTGGCGAAACCGTGGCTCAAATAGTGCCTACCGACCAAGATTTAGTGCTCGAACTATTTGTGCGGCCCGTTGATTTGCCGCTATTGCACCCAGGTGGCAAAGCAAGGGTTCAGTTTGATGGCTGGCCAGCTTTTGTGTTCTCCGGGTGGCCGTCGGTAACCCAGGGTACTTACGGGGCAGTAGTTATTGCGGTTGACAAGGTTATAAGCCCGAACGGAAAGTTCAGAATACTGGCTGCGCCCGATAAGGATGATATTGAGTGGCCCAATGCTATAAGGGTAGGCTCGGGCACCAATGCATGGATAATGCTCGAAGACGTACCAGTTTGGTTTGAACTATGGCGCCAATTTAATGGTTTCCCACCTGAGTTTTATACTCCCGAAGGCAATAAGACCAGCACCACCGATAAACAACCAGAGAAAGGTAAAGATGAAAAGAAATAATCTTGATTTGGTTTTTCGGTTGCTAATGCTGCATATTACTATTTTATTATGCAGCACACTATTGCACGCAGGTACTGACTCAACCAAAGTTTTCGGATTTGAAGAGTTTATGGGCTGGGTAAAACAGCACCACCCCGTGATGGCACGCGCTGCCATTATTACCGAACAGGCCGAAAACAATTTACTTCAGGCAAGAGGCAATTTCGATCCGCAAATACAGGGCGACTTTAACCAAAAAGATTATGGCGACAAAACATATTACCGCATAGCACAAGGCGGGCTATTTGTGCCTGCATGGTTTGGTGCGGATTTAACTGTAAACTACCGATATAGCGAAGGGGAACAATTGGACCCACAAAACTATGTTCCCGACCCTGGCATTATGGAATTTGGCATATCGGTTCCATTATCGCCAGCATTATGGATGGACAAGCGCCGCGCCGCGCTTAAAAATGCTAAACTTTATACCCAGTCGGCAAGTTGGCAGCAGATGGACTTAACCAACCAATTGTACCTTGAGAGCGCGCTTGACTATTGGGATTGGGCATTGCAATATGAACGGCTTGCCGTATTTGAAGAGGCCCTTGCTATAGCCGAGAGACAATATAACCAAGTGCGCATCGGTGTACTTGCAGGCGACAGGGCGGCTATTGACTCAATTGAAGCGGCATTGTTGTTGCAGCAAGTAAGGATTAACCTTACGGAAGCACAAATGCTGTCGCAAAATGCAAAATACCAACTTGGGGTGCATTTATGGCTGGAGGGCAATGTTCCGCTTGAAGTAAGCGACGAATTGATTCCGGAATCTATACTATCGATAAGTACCTATTGGAATATACCTGCCGATGAGTCGTTTTTGGATGCACACCCGTTAGTAAACACCTTGCTCATCGATAAGCAAATGCAACTTGTTGATCAGCAATTGTATAGAGCGTCTCTTTTCCCAAAAATAAAACTCAAGTATCAAATGCTGGCTGGGTTAGAGCCTTTGGAATTTGATTTTGAAACAGGCGGTAATACCTTGCAAAACAACCATGCCTTGGGCGTTGGCTTAAGCATACCCATCTTTTGGGCCAATGAGCGAGCCAACCTTTACCAATCAAAATTGAAAATTAGGGATACCGACTTAAAGATTGCGTTAAAAAGTATAGAGCTTACCACTAAATACAAACAACTAAGCAACCAAGCCACTACCTACAACGACCAAATAGTGCTGCTAAACGAAAACGTGGCAGGCTACCGGACAATGGTAAATGCCGAGGAAACATTGTTGTACCAAGGCGAAAGCTCATTGTTTATGATAAATGCCCGGGTAAACAAGTTGTTAGATGCGCAATTAAAGTTAGCAGAGCTTCACTTTAAACGCCAAAAAACCTACGTGTATTGGTATGTAATGGCTGGTAAAGGGTTTTAAGAAATAAAAAATAAATTATTTCCATCCTTATACAACCTTTTTGCCTCGCTTGTCGTTATCAAGGTATAGGTTATTAGTTCCCAACGATTTATGGACCAACACCCCATTGTCAGATTGCTTTTAAAGAGCTAGTCCCTATACTTTTTAGATGACCAACAAACGTAATGACCAATGGACCACTTACTCTTAACCACCGCACAAACCGCGGGTATAGTTATAGCAACTTGCTTATTTGCTGATTTCATTATCATCCACTTGGTGCGGTATGGCAAAATTAAACGCATCCAGCGCAAATCAGTAACCAGTAAATAGTTGTTTGCTTTTACCTTAGCACCGTTACATTTCCTTTTAAGAATACATCGCCACCATTAGGGCAAGTACCTTCAAGGTAATATACAAATACACCTGGGTCAACCATTGAATTGTGGTATGTTCCGTTCCATCCTTGCTCAATATCACTGGTTTCGAACACCAAATTACCCCAACGGTCAAAGATTCTGAATACCTTAATTTGTTCAAACGAATGGCTGCGCACGTATAGTACGTCGTTGCTCTTATCATTGTTTGGCGAGAACGAGTTGGGTACAAAAATATCCTGCTCGCAAGTGGTCAAAACCTTTACGCTTAAGTCATCTTCAGCGGTACAACCATTTACATCCGTTACAAACACGTTGTAGGTATTGCTGCCCCACGCATTGAAACTTATGTTACCACAATCGCTGCAATCAAGGCTATCGTTCGGGCTCCAGTAGTATTCTGCAATATTGCCGGTGGTATTGGCATTCAATGTCACGTATTCTCCCATCAATACGGTTCTATTCGGTCCAAGGTCAACTGTTGGCAAGCTGTTAACCACAATGTTTATTGATTGAGTATCAGCCGCACAACCGTCGCTGTTGATAGCTACTTGAACAGTCATGCTTTCGCCAGGGAAAAACGTTTGTGACAAACGGTTCGGGTTATTAAACATGCTTTCTGGCAACCAAGTAATGGTATAACCTGATAAGCCCGTTTCTAAAATATCAATACTCAAATTCACGTTTTGGCCATCACAAATAACAGCCCCATCGCTTACCGCGGCCAATATGGTTTCAATTACTTTCACATTTACGGTGTCGAAATCATTACAACCGTATTGGTTGTATGCCTCAACAATGTAAGTGGTGCTAATAGTTGGAGCAATTATAGGGCTTTGGATAGTAGCATCGGGCTGGCCGTTTGCGGTCCAGTTAAAGCCCGTTGCGCCGGTAGCAATGGTAGTCAATTCCAACGTTTCGCTATTACACATCGTTACATCTTCAATAGTTTGCACCGTTGGCAAAGGCCTAACATTTACCCTTACAGTATCTAAAGTGCTACAGCCAAACTCATTGTATCCTACTACTAAATAAGTAATGCTTTCGGTTGGGGTAGCCGTTGGGTTAGTGCAATCAAGGCACGAAATGTCTTGATTAGGGCCCCAAGCATAATCAATAGCACCCGATACCTGCAAGTTGGCACTTTCGCCCAAGCAAATATCAACGTTAGGCGAAACAGTAATAGCTGGCACCGGATTCACCTTAAGTACGATGCTGTCAACGGCAGCACAGCCATTGGTATCGGTAACCAATACGGTATAGGTTATGTCTTGCGCAGCATAAGCAGTGGTATTCGGCAAGGTTGATGTTGTAAGATAGGTAGTTGGGGTCCAAACATAATCGCTACCACCTGTTGCGGTAAACCTGAGGCTATCGCCAAAGCAAGCAACGGTGTCACCATTTATTGCTGGTATAGGCAGAGCATTTACCGTAACCTTAACAGTATCAAAAGCGGTACAACCGTTAAGGAACTCGGTGCGCAAGAAATAATCGGTAGTGGTAGTTGGCTTCACGGTTGGGTTCGCAATATTAGGGTCGCTAATATATTGGTCTCCGCTCCAAACAAATATTTGGCCACCAAAACCTTGCAGTTGTGCTACCTGCCCGAAACATATCGTGGTATCAGGACCACCAATAGCCACAGGAGATGGCAACATATCCACTACCTGCATGGCAGTATCCATGCAACCATAGCTATCTTGTATAAGTAATACAATCGCTCTACGGCCAGGAGTGCTGTACGTTACCGTAGTGTTTTGGGTGTTGGCCAAACCACCATCATCCAAGTTCCATAACCAAGAAACGATTGGGTTATCTCCGCTACTTTGGTCAGTTAGGGTAATATGTTGTGGCGTGCAAGCGCTCGAATCGGATAAGGTAAACATAGCCTCTAGCTGATGCACTACGATATCTATTTCGGCAGAGCTTTGGCAACCGTTAGCATCTGTAACCATTACGGTGTAAGTTACACTGCTATCGGGTGCTGCAACTACCATATTGCAAGCATTGCCACAAGTAATACCTTGCGTTGGTGTCCAAACATAATCAACTCCGCCACTTGCTGTTAACTCCACCGTTTGGCTGTGACAAATAGTCGTATCAGGGCTCGTAATTACCATAGGCAAAGGATTAACCGTAATGGTTACTTCCTCTGACCGCGGGCAACCATTTACACCAGTTGCGGTTAGGGTATAAGTGGTAGTGCTGTCAGGAGTGGCAATGGTAGTGCTACAAGTATCGCAAGCTAAGCCAGCAGAAGGCTGCCATAAATAGGTAAATGGTTGCATTGAGCCGCCTGAAATTTCAACGGCATTGCCAAAGCAAATAGTAGTATCAGGGTTTGTGGTAATGCCTGGCAACAACAACCGAGTAATGGTAGTTGATCCGGTATTGATACAGCCGTTGGTATCAGTAACCTGAACGGTATAGGTGTGTACCAAGTTAGTTGGGCTAAAAGGATTGGCAATAGGGTCAGGGCAGGTATTGCAGCTCAAACCTGATGCTGGAGTCCATAGGTAACCAACACCGCCTGTGGCATTCAATTGCAATACATCGCCATCGCATAGCTCTTGGCTTGGGGTGGTAGTTACCACTGGCAATGGGTTTACATTAACTATAACTTGGCTAGTGCCTTGGCAACCGTTTGCATCTGTTACAGTTAAACCATAGGTAGTGGTATTGGTTGGGAATGCTTGTGGCGAGGCAACAGTAGCATCGCTCAAACTACCAGCAGGAGACCATTGGTATACCAAGCCACCAGTACCCAGCAAGGTTGTTGTGTCGTTTATACAGATAGTGCGATCGGGGCCAGCTGCAACTGCTGGTAATGCATTGATGGTAATTACTAAGCTAGTGGTATCAATACAACCAGTGCTGGTAGTAACTTGCAATTGGACTGTATAAACCCCAGCTACAGTATAGGTATGGCTTGGGCTTTGAGCAAAAGATGTTGCACCATCGCCAAATATCCAACCCCAAGCAACGATCGTACTATCGGCCACGCTCAAATCGTTAAACTGAATGGTAGTCGGCGCGCAAGCTGTAGTATCCGAGGTGCTAAAACGAGCATCCACGGTATTTAGGTTTACCCTCACTTGGGCACTATCTACACAACCGAAAATATTGGTTACAACGGCTGTATAGGTAGTATTCACCGTTGGTGTTGCGATAGGATTTGGGCAGTTCAAGCAGTTCAAGCCTGCCGCAGGACCCCAGCTGTAACCAGCACCACCGGCAGCAAACAACTGCACACGCTCGCCCAAGCAAAGCAAAGTGTCAGGGTGGATGGTAACTATTGGCAACGGGTTTACGGTAATGGTCGTGCTACCGGTGTTGATACAACCGTTGGCATCGGTTACGGTTACGCTATAAGTGGTAGTAGCTGTTGGGCTGGCAATTGGGTTAGCAATATTGGCATTGCTCAAGCTGGCGCCGTTGCTCCAAGCGTAGCTAACACCACCCGTAGCAGTTAACTGAGATGATTGGCCAATACAGATAGCCGCTGGCGGAGAAGTTGCCACCACTGGCAGCGGGTTCACGGTTATGGTAGTGCTGCCATAGTTTATACAGCCATTGGCATCGGTTACAGTTACGTTGTAAGTAGTTGTTACCGTTGGTGTAGCAACCGGGCCGGCAATGTTGGCATTGCTCAATGTTACTGCTGGCGACCAAAGGTAGGTTACACCACCCGTAGCACTTAAGGTGCTGCTCTCGCCAATACAGATAGTAGCATTAGGTGAAGTGGTTACTGTTGGCAATGGGTTTACATTTACCACCGCTTGTGCAGTATTTACACAGCCATTGGCATCAGTTACGGTTACTATATAAGTTGTGGTAGCAATTGGTGTAGCTTGCGGGTTGCGGATGGCACTATTGCTCAGTGTTGCTCCATTGTTCCAAGCATAGCTTACACCACCCGATGCGTTCAATTGGGTGCTGCCGTTGATACAGATTGTACCGCCGGTTGCCGTTGGGGTTGGCAAAGGGTTTACGGTAATGGTCGTGCTACCGGTGTTGATACAACCATTGGCATCGGTTACGGTTACACTATAGGTAGTAGTTACTGTTGGGCTGGCAATAGGGTTAGCAATGCTGGCATTGCTCAAGCTGGCGCCGTTGCTCCAAGCATAGCTCACGCCGCCTGTCGCGGTCAGTTGCGACGATTGGCCAATACAGATAGCTGCTGGTGGAGAGGTTACTACCACTGGTAGCGGGTTCACGGTTATGGTAGTGCTGCCATAGTTTATACAGCCGTTGGCATCGGTTACTGTAACGTTGTAAGTGGTAGTTACTGTTGGTGTGGCAACCGGGCCGGCAATGTTGGCATTGCTCAAAGTTGCGGCTGGCGACCAAAGGTAGGTTACACCACCAGTAGCACTTAAAGTGCTGCTCTCGCCAATACAAATTGTAGCATTAGGTGAGGTGGTTACTGTTGGCAATGGGTTTACATTTACCACCGCTTGTGCAGTATTTACACAGCCATTGGCATCAGTTACGGTTACTATATAAGTTGTGGTAGCAGTTGGTGTAGCTTGCGGGTTGCGGATGGCGATGTTGCTAAGCGTTGCTGCGTTGTTCCATGCATAGCTTACACCACCGTTTGCGTTCAATTGGGTACTGCCATTGATACAAATTGTGCCGCCTGTAGCAGTAGGGGTAGGTAAAGGGTTTACAGTAATGGTAGTGCTTCCAGTATTAATACAACCGTTGGCATCGGTTACGGTTACGTTATAGGTAGTAGTTACTGTTGGGCTGGCAATAGGGTTAGCAATGCTGGCATTGCTCAAACTGGCACCGTTGCTCCAAGCATAGCTCACGCCGCCTGTGGCAGTTAACTGAGACGATTGGCCGATACAGATAGCTGCTGGTGGAGAAGTTGCCACCACTGGCAGCGGGTTCACGGTTATGGCAGTGCTGCCATAGTTTATACAGCCATTGGCATCGGTTACGGTTACATTGTAAGTAGTAGTTACCGTTGGCGTGGCAACCGGGCCAGCAATGTTGGCATTGCTCAATGTTGCGGCTGGCAACCAAAGGTAGGTTACACCGCCCGTAGCACTTAAAGTGCTGCTCTCGCCAATGCAGATAGTAGCATTAGGTGAAGTGGTTACTGTTGGCAATGGGTTTACACTCACCACCGCTTGTGCAGTATTTACACAGCCATTGGCATCAGTTACAGTTACAACATAGGTAGTTGTAGCAGTTGGTGTAGCTTGCGGGTTGCGGATGGCACTATTGCTCAGTGTTGCTCCATTGTTCCAAGCATAGCTTACACCACCCGATGCGTTTAGCTGGGCACTGCCGCTTTCACATATTGTACCACCAGTTGCAGTAGGTGTAGGTAGTGGGTTTACAGTTACTGTTACGGTATCTCTATCTTGGCAACCATTGGCATCGGTAACTAAAAGCACATAATTGGTAGTAACGGTAGGGCTGGCTACTGGATTTGCAATGTTGGTAGCACTTAGCCCCGTAGCTGGCGACCATTGGTAAGTTACACCACCTGAGCCACTCAAGGTTTCGCTTTGCCCTATGCAAATTGCCAAATCAAGGCCAGCAGCTGCTGCTGGCGGAACACTTAATGTAATTGGCATGGCAAAGGTATCTTTACAACCCATTATGGTAGTAATCATCAATTGCACATTGTAAGTGCCCGGGTTAGCGTAATTGCGGCTTGGGTTCTGTAGTGTGCTGGTTGTGCCATCATCAAACACCCAAAGGATGCTTGATATGGTAGTATCGGCGGTGCTTTGGTTGGTAAAGTTAATGGTAGCAGGGAAACAAGCATTTTGGGTGTTTACGGTAAACAATGCCGTTGGGTCGTCCATTACCCTAATATAGCCGGGGCGGAAAAGGGTATCAGAACAGCCAACTGCGTTTGTGGCTATAAGGGTTACATCATAACTTCCAGTGGCAGCATAGTAATGAGATGGATTCTGAGCGTTACTAGTGTCGCCATCGCCAAAGTCCCAGTGCCAAGCTACTATGCCCGGTACACCGCTAGATAAATCGGTGAAATTGGCTACACCCGGACGGCACATATACGTCACATCCGAAACAAAATTAGCATTCACTATCGCCGCAAAAATAGGGCTGATGGTAGGCAAGGAAATAACACAACCCATGTTGTCATCCAAAATCAATTGTGGGTTGAAAGTACCCGGAGTGGCATAATAGTGTGTGGTGGTATCATCGTCAACCGAAACACTACCGTCGCCAAAATCCCAAATATGGGTTACTGCCGGGTTGGTGCCTTGCGCGTAAAACTCTACTTCAAATGGAGCGCAAAAAGTAATCTGGTTGTAAATGAAACTGCCAGTTGGGCCACCTACTACTATTGAGTCGGGCAAGTTGTAGGTTGCTGTGCAGCCTATGCTATTGGTAATTGTAAGCGTTGGATAGTAAACCCCTGGTGTGGTATAAATATGCGTTGGGTTTTCTAAAGTACTGGTGCTGCCGTTGCCAAAATTATACAACCAGCTAGTAACATCGGCACTTGATTGGTTTGCAAAATTTACCAACAATGGCGGGCAGTTAGCCCCCAAAGTATCCGTTACAAACTGGGCGGTTGGCTGTACTACATGAATGTACTGGTTTCGAACCGTTGTGCTATCGCAACCATTAATGTCGAATACTTGTAAGGTAATGGTATAACGCCCAGTATCGGCAAAAGTGTGAGTAGGATTGGTAGCCGTTGAGGTAGTTCCATCGCCAAAAGTCCAAGCATACGTCATGCCGCTGCCTACTGAAGTATTGGTAAATTGTACAGGGCCGCCAAGGCAAACCAAAGTATCATCAGAATAAAAAGCTGGCGTTGGGTAGGTGGGTACGATAAAGTTTACTCGGCTTAGCGTATTGCTGCATCCGTTATTGTCGGTTACAGTAAGGCTTATGGTATAATTTCCTGGCACGGTATAACTAGCAGAGGGGTTCTGTTGGGTGCTAGTTTGCCCGGCACCAAGATCCCAGTTCCAAGCAACTACGTTGCCCATAAATGAAGTCGACAAATCTTGATATTGCACATTCAAAGGCGTACATCCTGTTAAGGTATCGGCATCGAAATTGGCGAAGGCACCAAGGGCTGTAATATAATTGGGCCTAATAAATGTATCGGGGCAGTTATGAATATCGCGCACTATCAACCTTACGGTATAAACCCCCGGTGTTTGGTACAATACACTTGGATTCGGGTCGGTTGAGGTTTGACCATTGCCAAAATCCCACTGATACGAGAATGCATCGGTAGCATTATTGGTAAAGGTTACTGGTAGGTTTACACAGCCAATAGTATCATTAGCCGTGAATGCCGCAATAGGTTCCCTGATTTGAACCAAAGCTTGGCTGCTATCCAAGCAACCGCCAATTGTATCCCACACAATTAAAGTTACGGTATAATCTCCACGGGTTGGATAAGTATAACTTGCATCACGAGTAATAGCTGTGTCGCCAGTTCCAAATTTCCATAACCACACATGGCCACCCAAAGAGGTATTGGTAAAATTCACCGAATAAGGGTCGCTGCAGCTATAAAGCGTATTGAAACTAGCCCTTGGCGGGAAAATGCGGATGTAATCGGGTTTTACTAAAGTATCGTAACAACCATTTACGCCCACAATTAAGGTAACCGTAAAAAGACCTGTATCTCCATATTGATACACTGGGTTTTGGTCGAAAGAGGTACCTCCATCGCCAAACTGCCAAAACCAGAAATCGGCAGGTGTGCTCAAATCAGTAAAACTCACAGGGAAAAACAAACAGGTTTGGCGCGGAGTAGCCGTAAACTCAACGGTTGGTTGCTCGCCGGCACGTATGTACTGCGGGTAAGTAATGGTGCGGGTGCATCCGCTAGCGGTAGTTATGGTAAGGGTAACATCAAAACGACCTACTGTGGTGTAGGTGTGCGAAGGATTGCGAAGGGTACTAGTGCTTCCATCGCCAAAATTCCAACTCCAACCAACAATGCCGTTGTTGGCACTACTTTGGTCGGTAAACTGCACTGCCAATGGTATGCAGCCCTCCCTTACATTGGCCGTAAAGGCTACGGTTGGTAGTTGCACGGTAATATAATCGGTGCGGGTGCGAGAGTGAGTACAGCCATTTATGCTGGTGGCTACCAACCTAACCGTGTAAGTACCCGGGCTAGTGTAAGTATGGCTCGGGTTTTGTGCAGTTGAGGTAGTGCCGTCGCCAAATTCCCAAAAATAGGTGTTGCCGTCTACGGTAGTGTTGTTAAACTGTACGGTAAAAGGCACTTCGCAACCAGCCGTTGGAGTGGCGGTAAAATTGGTAACCGGGCGTGGTCTAACATCAATGAAATTGGTGCGGGTAAGGGTGTCATAACAACCATTACTATTTCTCACTATTAAAGTAACAGTATACAACCCAGGTGCACTGTAACTGCGCACTGGATTCTCAGAAGTAGATGTATTGCCGTCTCCAAAAGTCCATCTCCACCAAACTGCGCCGGGCGAATTGCTAGTATAAGTTACATTTTGCCCTACACAAGGGTTGGTGCGGTTCACGCTAAAGTTGGCCACAATATTATTAATGCTCACATAGTTGTTTCTGGTCAACGTGTCACTGCAGCCTGCACTGTTGGTTGCAATTAAACGAACCGTAAAGTTGCCCCCTGCATTATAAGTGTGACTAGGGTTTTGTTGGGTGCTGGTGCTACCATCGCCAAACGACCAAGCGTAAGTGAAGCCACTTCCGCCTGTCGTGGTATTATTAAAGTTCACGGTATGGGGTATGTTGCAACCATTGGTAGGGGTACCTGTAAAAGCTACGGTAGGTTTTGGCATAATGGTAATGTACGAAGTACGGGTAAATTCATGTTTACATCCGTTTGCATCACGAGCCAAAAGGGTTACGGTATAGGTGCCCGGGGTGGTATAGGTGTGTGATGGGTTTTGTTGAGTGCTGGTGCTACCATCGCCAAAATCCCAAATCCAAGAAGTTAACGGTGCATCGCCAGGCACGCTAATATCGGTAAAGCTAATAGGAGCCGGAATACAGCCAGATGTTCTATTAGCGACAAACTTCGCATCAGGGTTTCTAAAAACGGTAATCAACTGAGTTTTCACCACTGTATCAATACCGCCAAGGCCCGAAGCAATAAGCCTAACGGTATAAGTTCCAGGGTTTAGATATATAGCAGAAGGGTTTTGTTGTATCGAGCCATTGGTGTTACCAAAATCCCAGCGCCAATTGGTTGGGTTTCCGGTGCTTTGGTCGGTAAAAATAACCACCAACGGGCTACAGCCCGATGTATTGCTTGTGCTAAACTGTGCCGCTATTTGTGCGCTCAGCCCTAGGCTAAGTGCCATGAGTACTGCAATACTGGCGATTTTTTGTAGTAAACCTTTCATCTTCCTTCGTTTCACGATGGCATAATGCCACTGCGTTAATAATCTTGTACGAGTAGATTGATAGCAGGTTTCAGTGTTTTCACGTACTTTACTTCCGAAAAGTAGGCTGTTTAGTCATTTACGCATTAAATAACCCATCTATACAACTAACCCCCTAGCCCAAAACGTAATAAATACAATGCTTTCAGAGTAAAAATTAGCGCAAGTACAGTTTTTTAGACGCGTATAAAAGGGTAAACAAGTACCAGTCAAATTTATTTTATAATAATATTACCATGTCGCCGCAAATGGTCTTGCATTCATGGGTGTTGGGCTTTTGCTTGGACTTAACATGCTTTTGCCAGATGCATGCTACCATGCACTATTGGCCAATAGTTTTTCCACATTTTATCGCCCGCAACACGCTATGGCTTTGTTAATTTTTTATTAACTTTAAATCTATCTTTTTGCACACAAAATAACTGGCCTTGCGGAACGTTTACCTCCTCCTATTTTCGCTGTTACTACCCCTGTGTATTGCTGCGCAAGACATTCACTTTTCGCAGTTTTATGCTTCGCCCTTAACCCTTAATCCGGCATTTGGCGGGTTCTCTCAAGGCGACTATCGGGTAGCGGGTATTTACCGCAATCAATGGGCAACCGTAACCGCTCCATTTGTTACTATAGCTGCATCCTACGATATGCGCTTATTAAAAAACAAACTCAAAAAAGACGTTTTCGGAGCGGGTGTTTTACTAACCAGTGACCGCTCTGCTGGCGGCATCGTAAGCCATTTTTCGGGCATGCTTTCGGCATCTTACCATAAGCTACTAAGCAAAAAAGGAAACCACTATCTTGGCCTTGGGGTGCAAATGGGTTATGTGCAGCGCCAGCTCAAAACAGATGGCCTTACACTGCCTTCGCAATACAACGGAACCGATTTTGACCCCAATATAGCCAGTGGCGAAAATTTCGGTAAAACCAACTTGGGCTATTTCGACATGAATGCGGGTATTTTGTGGAGCGCAACCCCGCACAAAAAAATTGGTGTATTTCAAGGAGTAAGTCTTTTTCACCTTACCCAGCCCAAAGAGAGTTTCTTAAACGACGACGTGCGCCTCAAAATGCGCTTTGCTGTCCATGGTGGCTTGCGCATTCAGTTGCATAAACGTTGGTACCTTACCCCCAATTATATAATAATGGCGCAAAACAAAGCCCGTGAAATAAACATAGGCACTGCAGTTGAGTACCATTTAGGAGCCATAAACGCCCCAGTAATACTTAGCTTGGGTGGTTGGTGGCGCACCGGCGATGCAGGTATTATATCGCTGGGTGCCGAAATGAAGGGCATTAAACTAGGCCTTGCATACGATATTACCACTTCAGGACTTAAAGCAGTGCCAAACCCAACTGGCAGCTTTGAAATTGCCCTGATTTACACTGGCAAAATGGGCGGTTCGTCCGACCCAGGACCTGTACTTGTACCTTGCCCTAGGCTATAACCACTAAAGCGTAACCAAAGCGTGTTGAAACAACTAACCACCATACTATTTCTCCTGCTATTTGCAGCAAATGCCATGCTAGCGCAAGATAGCACGGCTACGCCCAAAAAGCCCGCCAAGTTTAAGTACAAGAAAAGCTTGAAAATTGCCGACAAACGATTGGATGCCGGTAACCTTTATGGTGCCTACGAAATGTATGAAACCATACTGGAGAAAAAGCCGGAATCGTATGCCGTGGCTTGGAAACTGGCCAACGTTTACTACCAAGCGCGAGACTATAAAAAGGCCGAGCAATGGTTTACTTACTTGGTTGAAAACAAAGCCGACGAGTACCCTCAGGCGGAATATTGGCAGGCTATGATGATGAAAATGAACGGCAAGTATTTTGATGCCATGCCCAAGTTTCAGGCAATAAGCAAAAAATACGGCGGCGAAGATGCTACCACTGTGAAACGCTGGGCCAAAATAGATGCCGAAGGCTGCGAACTGGCCCTAAAAAGCATGGACAACCCAGAGCATATAAACATTACGCACCTTGGCCCGGGCGTAAACTCACCCTACTCCGATATCTCGCCCGTAATGTGGGATGATAATACGCTGCTGTTTGCTACCTTGCCCACCGATACCGTAATTATTAAAGCTGACGATGGCGCCCACATGATAAAGCTATACCAAGCCAAAATAACTGGTAATGGTTACGATGAACCGGTGCCTTTCGATAAATTCAACATTGCCGGGGCGCATGTGGCTAATGGCGCTTTTTCGCCTGATAAAAAGCGCTTTTACTTCACCATTTGCAAAGAGGTAACCGTTGCGGTAATAAACTGTGCTATTTACCTCAGCGAGTTTAAGGACGGCGCTTGGACCGAGCCAATTGACCTCGGCCCAGAAATAAACCTTTCCGGCTATACCAACACCCATCCATCGGTAGGGACCTATAAGGTTGAAGGCGATATACTTTACTTTACCAGCAACCGCCCCAGTGGCCGCGGTGGTAAAGATATTTGGTACTCGGTTATTAGCAAAAACGGCAAATATAGCGCCCCTAAAAATGCAGGCGGCAAAATAAACACTGACCGCGACGAAGCCACTCCAAACTACGACCCAAGCACTGGAACGCTGTACTTTAGCTCTACCGGTCATGCTGGTTTTGGTGGTTACGACATTTTCTCTTCAACTGGCGGCACCAGCCGTTGGGAAGAACCGGTGAACGTGGGCTACCCTGTAAACTCGCAAACTGACGATATGTACTATCGCTTTTTGCCTAATAGCCGCAAAGGTTATTTTGTGAGCAATCGCCCAGGAGTAATTGCCCTAAAAAGCGAAACCTGCTGCGACGATATTTTCACTTTTGAACCATACAACGTGCTCAATATTGGGGTAAACGGATTTGTGCTTGATGAAGCCAACCCTAGCACGCCACTTAATGGTGCCAAGGTTTCATTGTTCTTGTCAGGTTACAAAGGGCTTGACCAAGATATTTTGGTGAGCGAATTTACCTTAGCAGACAATAAACCTTATTTTTTTACACTGAATGCCGATGCAAACTACAAGCTCGTTGGTAGCATGGACGGGTACTTGAAAGGCTCTACCACAGTGAGTACCATGGGCATTACCCAATCGGATACTTTAACCGCCGACATTTTGTTGAAACGCCTAATTAAGGACAAGAGCTACAGCTTGCGGAACATCTACTACGATTACGACAAATCCGACATTCGCGAAGAGTCTAAACCCAATTTAGACTCCTTATATCAAATATTGATGGAGAACCCCGGTATCACTATTGAGTTAAGCTCGCATACCGACTCGCGTGGCTCAGAAACATATAACCAAACCTTGTCTCAAAAACGTGCCGAAAGTTGCGTAAATTACTTGATTAGCAAGGGAATAGCAAAGGATAGAATGGTAGCTAAAGGCTATGGCGAAAGCAAACCATTGGAAAATTGTACCGGCCTAGATGGATGCAGCAACGAATCGAACAGCGATGATTGCCCATGCCACCAAAAAAACCGCCGTACCGAGTTTAAAATACTGAGCGATAAGCCTATTGAGGTAAACTATGAAGAGTGAGGCTGGTTAATTGGCTAATAATCAGGAAGTACAGATTACAAATGCAGTACAATAAATAAAAACAGGAGAACAGATAAACAGATAACTGATTAACTGATCAACCGATTAACTGATGAATCAAATGCTACATAAACTCCTCCCCTCACTGCTAGTAGCCCTCATGCTATCGGCCACTCCTCTATTGGCGCAGCAGCAAATACAATTGTATGTTGAGGACTTTGAAGGCACTACTTCGAGCTTTTTGCTCAACGATACTAGTGCCATTACCACCAACAGTGGCTCCAATAAATGGATAGTAAACAACCAATACAACGGTGCGCCTACCTACCCCAACACCATCAGCCAGGATAGCACCAACTTTGGTACTATCTTCAACGCGCCCAACAGCAAATACCTGCATATACACGACTCTATTAATGCCGTGGGTGGTGGTGCCGCCAATTGCAACTTTAACCCTACCGCGGCCTCCGATCGGTTTTCGCACCTCGCCAATGGCTTTTGCACACTGGGCATGCAAGATGTAAAAGTGGTGTTCTTTTATATAGCTGAGGCCGATAGCATAAACGTACCACCTAATGCTTACGGCGAATTAGTGTATAGCATTGACGGCGGTGCTTGGGTATCAACGGGCACCCAATATTACGGCCAGAAACGTTGGACGTATGAGCAAGTAACTAACCCGGCATTTGACAATGTAGCAAACTTGCGCCTCGGTTTTAGGTGGGTAAACAATGGTACTGCTCAAGCCAATACTTCATCCTTTGGTATTGACGATATACAAGTGGTAGGTACTTATGATGACGTAAACAACCCTATCACCATTTCGGCAATAGACCTTTTTCCTAACCCGATTTGCCAATTGAACAATCTATTTATTCAATGGGAGCTTTCGGCACCGCTGTGCAATGGTGTTTATCGCATTCAGTTATCCAATGCCAGTGGCAACTTCAACAACCCAACTGACTTGGGCGTATTTAACATTGCCCAAGCAACCACCGGTTTTATTGCTGCCACCATCCCCGGCAATATTGCCCCAGGCGCTTGCTATCGCATCCGCATAAGCAGGGTATCGCCTGCACCGGCCATTTCAGGAGTGGTGAGTGCTTGTTTTGTTATTCAAAACTGCCCCAACATTATCAACACTTTATCGGCCGCGGTAACCACCGACCCCGATACCGTTTGCTCGCGAAGCGCTATTGACATCAAATTTACCTCAACAGGCGTGTTTGCGGCCAACAATACTTATATAGCAGAGCTTTCCGATTCTAACGGCAACTTTACCACTCCTCAATTTTTAGGCTCATTGCCAAGTTCGCAAACCTTCGACCCGGCCTTGGGCTCACCTCCTGGAAGTGTATCGGGCTTAATACCCGCTACGCCGGCTGGTTGTAATTATTTTATCCGCATACGGTCTACCAACCCAGCCACGCAAGGCACCGTTTTTGGGCCTTTCTGTATTAAGCAATGCGATATGGAAACCAACGAAACGCTAGACATGGCTTTTTGTATATCGGAGACAGCAGGCGTTGATACCATCATAACCGTTGATATAAACTACTGGGACAGCATTGCACAATACGCAAACGGCAACCTGTTTCAGTTGCAATTGCTGGACATGAATAGCCTAGCTATAGTAAATACGGGAGCACTTGCAGCCGAATTTGATACCGTAAGCAACACCATGACCTTGACCATACCTGGGCTGAACATACTCACCACCTTTGGCATAGCCCCAGGCGCCTACTATGCCCGCATTATTTCTGATAGCTCGTCGGTAGTTACCAACCAAAACGGCACTATCATCCGTATTACCATTGGTGCACCAAGCAGTGTGCCGCCGATGATTATCGGGCCCGACTCGGTAATATGCGATGCGGGTGTGCAAGCATTTGTTATTGACCCATACAATCCCGATTCGGATTACGAATGGGCATCGAACGGATTGAATAACGGCAATGCCTTTATCTGGCCTGGTAATACCTTGTTGGTTGACTGGACGGGAGCACAAATAAACAACTACACCTTTTATGTAAGAGAGATAAATTATGGCTGTTATGGCCCGTTCTCTGATGCTTATCAACTGGATGTAATTAGTACGCCAACGGGTAATATATCGGGCCCCGATGTGGTATGCCTTGGCGACACGGCCGTATTTAATGTACCATTCATTAAAGCCACCTTTTACGAATGGGAAGCCAATTTTGGTAGGATTGTAGATACATCGAACAACGAGATTTTAGTGGTATTCGATTCCGTAGGAACGGCAACGCTAAGCAACTTTGCGCTAAACAAATGTGGCGGCAATACCGTAAGCTTTAACGTTGAAGTAGTTTCTTTGTTAGAAGTGGTGTTGGCCGACGATACCACCGTTTGTGCTGGCCAGCCAGTAAGGCTTACTGCCCAAATAGACCCATCGCCTAGGGAATTAGAAACAACGTTCAACGCCACATCAAACACTAAGGGTTTCATGTTTGATGTAACATCTATAACCGAAGTAACCATAGATTCCATATCAGTAGGTGCATCTTTGAGCAATACGCCATTGGACGTGAGCATATACTTACGCAACGGATCATATCAAGGCCATGAAACTACTGCTGCCGATTGGCTTTTCTGGGGCTCTACCATCGTTCAAAACCCAACTCCTGGCAATTTTGGTACCATCATCCCGATACAGATATTCCAATCGCTGCCAGCTGGCGATACGTTGGGCATATATGTACATGTAAACAATGGCAACAACGTGCGTTTTCGTCCGGCCACTGGTTTTGGCAACCCGATTAGTACCGATGGGTTGATAAACCTGCACCCATGCGCCGTAATGGGTGGCTTGTTTACGGCTCCATTGCAGCCTAGGGTATGGGCAGGCAGCGTGTTCTACTCCACTACTTCGGGCCTGGGCTATAGCTGGAGCAACGGCGACACCACCCAATCTACCGTCTATTACCCTACCCAAAGCGAAACCGTGGAGGTAATAGTAAGTAACCCCACAGGCTGCGGCAATACAGGCAAAGTAAATCTCGGAATACTGCCCAGCCCAACTATTGATGCAGGCGATGATGCCGATGTTTGCCTTGGTGAGGTGGTTAATATACAAGCCACTACCAATGGTAGTAACATTACTTGGACCCCAACTACTGGCCTGAACGACCCCGCTGCACTTACCCAAAGCATTAGGCCTAATGCCAACATCAATTACATTCTAGCATCGGAGAATTTAATTACTGGCTGCAAGGCGCAGGACACGCTAGCCATAACCGTGAGCATTGAGCAAACAGAGGAGGATACGGTTTTTATCTGTATCAATAAAGACTTGGTATTGCAACTACCCGATGTAGCTGGCAGTAGCTATTTGTGGAGCACCGGCGAAACTACCCGCAGTATACAAGTAACCGAAACAGGTATTTACACGGCCCAATACACCCCTGGCGGCTTGGGTTGTGCTACCTTGTATGTGTTTAATGCAGAGAGCTTTGATTGCGAAAACACGATAAAAATACCAGCAGCCTTTACGCCTAACAATGATGGACTAAACGACCACTTTACCATATTCGCCCAAAACCTATCCGATTATACCATTAAGATATATAACCGTTGGGGCGAGTTGGTGTACGAAAGCAGCGACCTAACCGAGCTTAATGACCTAAGCCGCGGCTGGGATGGCAGCTACAAAGGGGCGTTGCAAAACTTCGGTACGTTTGTATACTTCATCCAAGCCAAGGATGTGAATGGTTTACCTATTGAAAAACAAGGGCACTTAACGCTGATACGATAATGATGAGGTTATTGATATTTTGCTTGGCGCTAGGCACATTCGCATCGCTGCATGCCCAAAAGGAAAACGATGGCTCAACCATGCAGCCAAAGGTGTACAACTTCTACCGTTTTACTCCCGATGTAAAAATGGACATCAGTAAGGAGCCTGCGCTGTTTCCGGATAGCCTGCGCAACCACCCTGAGTTTGGCATAGTGCCCTTTAATGCCCAGTGCACCAATTGCTATGAAGAGCTTGGTAAACGCACCCGCTATACCCGTTTTTTTGTGGAGCCTGGCACCAACGGAAAACACCACTATAGCCAATCATCATACTTCCCGTTACACTATAAAAATGAAGATGGGTATTGGGTAACGTTGGACCATAGGATGAAGGATGCTAACAATGCTATTTATACTTGCAACAACGATCCAGTTTTGTACATGTATAATAGCGCATTGAATCGTACTAGCATAAAAACTGGTAAAGGCCACTTTACCTTTAACACCGCATTAGAGGCGTTCTACCTTTCCAGCACTGGAGTCAAAACCAATATTGGCAGCTTGAATGAAACTAACAAAAATCTGGGCAATGATGGCGTTTTGATCAATGATGCTTGGCAGGATATTAATATTCAGCACATTTTTAAGCGTGGTGGCATCAAGACAAACTTTATCATTATGCAAAAACCAAACACTCCAAGCAATTCTGAGTATTTGGTTTTTGAGCAATTGCTTTCTGTTGATAAGGCAGAGCAATTTATAGATTATAGTAACAGCAATGGTTATTTTAATCAAGACGGCCTGTTCGTAGGAGACATAGAGGTAAAAGGTAAGGAAGGGGATTTGCAGTTTGTTATCCATGAAGCGACATTTTATGACGGATATGGTTATGGTACTAAGGGTGGATATAAGCTTTCACGAAAATCGTTTCCCATTCTCGGTGCAGGAAATGGTGCTTCATACTCCCTGCAATTATACGTTCCTGTTGCTTTCCTCAACGACCCTAATGTAAGATACCCGCTATACATTGACCCTTTGGTAACAGGTAAAGATAGCTTAGGTGTTTTCTCGCAAGCCGACCCGCAAGGTAACTTTAGCGCCAATATGGCCTTTAGCAATACGCCTGCTACTTGCAATTACCAGCTTACCGTGCAAGTGCCAGGCATGAGCGATATAGTAAATACCAAGATTGATATCGAATACGAGAATACTTTTTCGGCTACTTGTGGCACGCCGCCATTGCAGCCCCCGTTTTGCCAGTTTCAGGATGTAAGGATGGAAGTACGCAGCCTTGATTGCCCAAGCACTACTGGCCCGCTCACTTGCGCTCCTGCAGCACCACCATTCATTGGCACCTGCACCACCGACCCTAACCTAGTACCAGGAGCCAGTGCACTACAATACCCCAACTTTTTAAATTGCATACCACCACAGTGCCCCGATTATTTCATGGATTTTGAGTTGTTAAACTCAGAGATACAATGCGATGGCGATGTTTGCGGCTACAACTGTGCTCGTGGCCATTATTGGGCAGTAACTATTGAAGCCCGCACTATTGAAAACGTGATTACCCTAAGCCGCGATACCATTTGTGCTGGCGATACCGTTACACTTACTGCTTTCCCTGAATGGGGCGTGCCGCCGTATACTTATGTATGGAGCGACGGACAAACAGACTCTATCATTACCTTTACCACTGAAACGGATGCTTTTGTAAGTTGTACCGCTTTCGATGTTTGTGGAAACCCAGCCCTACCCCAAGACATATTCTTGGTTGCCAAACCTAGCCCTGATGCCGACGCTGGAGATACGGCCAAACTTTGCGAAGGCGGCAGTGCTACCATAGGAGGAACCCCCACTACCACAGGCTTTGCCCCTACTTTTGTATGGACTGCCGAGCCTGCAAACGCGACTACTTTTCTAAACACAACCAGCAGCTCGAACCCTGTGGCAAACATACCTGCAGGCACCATTGATACCTTTTTGTACATAGTGCGCGTAAACGACCAAGGCTGTTTCCGCAGAGATTCGGTGAATGTATTTTCGGGTGCCAACCCAACGGTTACTATAGCACCCGATACGGCCTATATATGCCCAGGCGAAGGGGCTACCTTTAATGCTACGGAGCCATTTGTGGTATACAACTGGAGCGACGGCAGCAGCAACCCAGAGCTTACCGTGTTTAATTTAGGCAATTTTGATGTTACGGTTACCGATGGTAATGGCTGCACAGCAAGCTCTAACACCGTTACTACGGCTCAGCCCAACTTACCCACTTTTGATTTGTTTGCCACACCCGATTCTAGCTTCAACTTTGGCGAGAGTGCCATACTAGGCGCCACCATTGATTTGAACGTGCCACCTGTTGATTCGTTTGATTGGGGGCCGCCTGTAAACATTTCGTGCTTAGACTGCCCCGACCCTATTGTTAGCCCAGAAACCGACCAAGTGTACATATTAGAGGTTTATTCGCAAGGTTGCCTTATCAGGGATTCCATCTTCATCGACATTAAATTCCCGAACGCCTATTGGATACCTAAAGCCTTTACGCCTAACCAAGATGGCGTAAACGACCGTTTCTTTATCATTAAAGAAAGTGGCGTAACGGTAAGTGCATTCCAGATTTTCAATCGCTGGGGGCAAAAAATATACGACAATACTTTCCCGTGGGATGGAACTTCAAAAGGTGAACAAATGGATATGGGCGTATACAGCTACATATTTAAACTCGTACTGGCCGATGGAAAAGAGCTAGTAGAGGCCGGACAGGTAACCTTGATAAGGTAGCCGTACGTTTTGGGAAAGAAAAAGTTACACAATTCGTTAAAATTAACTCCTTCATTATCAACGTTTTGTAAATTTTTGTTTAGTGTTTTTAATTTTACACTAAACAAAGCATAGTACATCCTGTTATTGGTTTATTCTTAACTCATAACCACAAAAGATGTATAACAGAATCCCACTAGTATTAATGATGTTGTTGGCCACCTCTATGGCATTCGTATCGTGCAGCAAAGACGACGATGATGACACTGACAACACTACCCCGAACATTGTTGAATTGGCGCAAACTGACACTAGCCTTACCTCATTGGTAGCTGCAGTTGTAAAAGCAGGCCTAGTCGACGAATTGAGTGCTGATGGTAACCTAACCGTATTTGCACCAACCAATGCAGCATTTAGCGCATTTTTGAGCGCTAACGGTTTTGCAACTCTTGAAGACGTACCAAATGCATTGCTTACTCAAGTATTGCTTAACCACGTAATAGCTCAAGAGCTGCCAAGCACTGCCCTTACTACTGGCTATTTAAGCACTTTGGCTACTTATGGTACTACTACCAGCAACCTAAAATTGTATGTAAGTACTGTTGGTGGTGTAACCTTGAATGGTAGCTCGGCTGTTACTGCGGCTAACTTAGAAGCCAGCAATGGTGTAGTACACAAAGTGAACACTGTAATCGGTTTGCCAATTTTGCCAACTTTTGCTCTAGCTGACCCTAACTTCAGCACTTTGGTAGCAGCAATAACTCGTCCAGGTTTGACAACTGATTATGTAACTGCTTTGTCAGGCGCTGGTCCTTTGACAGTATTTGCCCCAACCAACGATGCATTTGCAGCATTGTTAACTGAGCTAGGTGCTAGCTCTTTGGATAGCATCCCAACATCAACACTTGAAGCAGTACTTAACTATCACGTTGTTAGCGGAAACATTTTGGCTGGTAGCCTAACAGAAGGCCAAATTGTAACCCCACTAGGCAGTGGTACTTTCACAATCGGTCTTACTGGTGGTGCAAAAATCACTGATGGTTCTAACAGGGTAACAAACATCATTGCAACTGACGTACAAGCCAACAACGGCGTGATACATGCAATTGACAGGGTTCTTGTTCCTGCTCCTTGATCGTATAAGCAGTTCTAAAACTGAAAAGCCGTCATCTGAAAGGATGACGGCTTTTTTTATGTTCCTATTCAATTACTACTCATTCACAAACTTTACCGTAGCAAAAGGCTTCCCGTCCAACGTCTCTAGCGTACTGAAATAAATGCCCCGCGAAAGGTGGTTGATGTTTATGTTGGCACTGGTGCTTTCAGATGATAGGTGGCGCTCAATTAGCAAACGGCCAAAAAGGTCGTATACCCTAAAGTAATAGCGCGATTCTTTTACTTGAAAGTGCGCTTGCAACGTTTGCCCGTCCTGATTGAAGACATAAAAAGTGGGGGCGGTCGATTCTCTGGCCAAATCGTACACATCCGTGCTTGTTTCGATGGTGTCATTATCCTCTACCCAAACTGGCTCGTAGCCGCGTATCAAATTAGGCTCAACAGACCAAAGTACGGTGCTGTCTTGCTCAAACATTTCTCGGCTCAGCTCAACGCTATTTGCCACAGTGGTGTCCGCAACATCCCACTTAAGGATGTAAGCATAGTTGCCTCCCGAGGGTAAGGTGCTTGGATCGTTTACCTGCGTTAGGTTATACGCATCTAATATGCGCGATAAATGAGCCTGGCGAATGCTATCGTTTTTGAACATAACCATCAGCATGTCATCTGCCACATACCACAGACCAGCCTCAGATGGTGTATTGTCGAACATAGTAACTACCGGAAACGCACGACTAAAAGCGCCATCATGTTCTATATCGTCAATTACCTGCAAGCGCTGCCAATTGCTGCTATTGCGGCTAAAAAAAACCAAGTGCAACTTATCCGGATATCCGCTCCTAAAATCGACCCGATCAACAACGGCGGAATCTAAGATTTGCTTAAACGTATCGTCATCAACGGTGCGGAAAGCATACATATCATACTGGAACTGCCAATACAACTTTTGCCCATTGGCGTAATAAAACGGATCATTGCTCTCTGAGCGGAAAGCAAACGCTGCCGTAACAATTATAGCCCCTAAGCCAAATATAGATATGCGTTTCGCTTGCTTCATACTTTTTCGGGTTCGAATTCAAAATTGAAAATTCAAAATTCAAAATTGTCTTATGTCTTGTGTCTTGTGTCTTGTGTCTTAATGAATTACCACAACTTCACGAACTTAACAGTCTGCACCAGTTCATCTTCGCGATACATAAAGCGTGCGAAGTACATACCTGGGGTCATGTCAAGCACATCAATAGATACAAACTCCTCATGGCGGCCCAGCAACTGCTGTTTCATCAAGCGGCCATTCATATCATAAATGCCTACTTGCATATCCTGCTCAAGTAATGTGCCGGGGTAAAAAATCTCCACTTGGTTGTTTTGTACAGGGTTCACCACTTTAATGTTAGTTGCCAGCTCAAAAGTAGGCTCATCGCTTACACCCACAGGTATTTCACCTAAGGCTTTCAAGGCATTTACACGGCCATAACCCATTTCGCGGCTGTGGCCAGCTTTTGCGGCATCGTGGCTGTAGTTGTACTCGCCGCTGTGCACTTTATCGGCGCTGTTCAGTAAGGTGTTGCGCACCTCTTCCCAAGTCATACTATTGTTTTTGCTCAATAGCAAGGCTGCAACGCCCGCAACTATCGGTGCCGCAGCCGATGTTTTTTGCAACCCACCAAAATCAGTACTTGAATATCCGGCCGAGCCTGCAATATCTGTAGTATATATGCATACGCCCGGTGCTGCCAAATCAACCAAATCGCCGTAGTTGGTAGCCCATGTGCTACCCACATTCCAAGGGTCTGAGTTGGTTTTAAACCTATCATCGGGTGTAGAGGCGCCCACGCTCAAAACCTCATCGTAAGCAGCAGGCCATTGCGGGCTAATGGCATCATCGGCGCCATTGTTGCCGTGGCTAGCAATAATTATGGTGCCCAACGGAGTACCATATTTTTTACGACCCAAGTTTACCAAGTTTTGTACTTGCTGTTTCACGGCTTCGCTATAACCAATGGCAAAGCTCATGTTTACGATGTCCAAGTTCAATTCAAGCGCTTTTTGCAGCGCCAGTACTATGGAAGCTTCGGAGCCACTGATAAGCAATGGGGCAACCCTAGCGCCCGGTGCTACACCCGTAGCACCATTGCCGCTACTGGCCACAATTATACCTGTAACCCCCATACCGTGGCCTTGATTGGCATCGGAAAAGAAAAAGTTGCTGCTATTGTAGCTTCGGTTGTTAATACAATCCCAACCATCCATCAATTGCCCTTGTAAACCAGGGTGGTTGTAGTCAAATCCGCCAATATCAATTACCCCTACAGTAATGCCTTGGCCAGTGTAGCCTAGGTTCCAGGTGTCCTTTACTTTCACATCGGCATCGTTAGTACCCGATTTGGAGCTGCAAAACAATTGTTGACCGTTGTTATCTAAATGCCACGATTTGTAAAACGCTGGGTTACTTGAGGGGTCAACCATTTCGCCATCAACTTGCACCAAATTCAACCTATTTGGTTGTGCCGATGCTACTAGTGACTTTTCTTGCTCAAACAACTTAGCAGCCAGGTGGCCCGCTGTGTAGCTCAAGGTATTGCTATTCATACGGAAAATGAATACTTGCTTTCCGCTTTGGGCCAAGCTCCATACGTCTTGGTTCTGCAAGGTAAGGTCGTACTTCTGCATAAAGGCAGATACCTCGGCAATACTCACCGATTGGCTTTTGAAACGCACCATAACTTGGTCGTCGATATACACTGGTACATAAGTACCTTTAGCGTAAAGCACCGGCAATACCTCATTGGTATGGTAGGTGCTCAATATCTCGTCAATATGGTTTTGCTTGCTGCTTGCGGGCATAACGGCCGTAAACTCAAACTCCAAAAATTTCTCGGTGGCTGAGGTAACGGGTGCCTTTTTGCTTAAAAACGAGGTAGTAAGCGGTTTGCTTTCCGCATCGGCAGAAACTTGAACGGCAAACTTATCGGGCATCCAATCCCAAGTTTGCTTTTGGCCGTCAACATACCAATAAAGTTCGCTTGTATTTCCTTGTGCCGAGGCAACCTGCCCCATTGACACCCAAAATAATACTGTGAGGGCAGGCTTAAGCCTTACATTGTTCCAAAACCGCATAAACAACTCTTTTCATCACAAAATCAATCAGCACTATTGCTATACGCTATAGCCCTTTGGGAGCTCGTATCCATATGTTCTTACGGCTGCGATGTAAAAAAGTTTTGGAAAATGTTCCGGATTATGGTATCAGTGTTGGCAATAAATGGGTAGCAAATAATTAAATAGCGCTGCACTACCCTTAATTAAGGATATTATAATGGTTGATAATATTGAAATTCTGGAGCTAGAAATAATTGCCCCGCCATGCCATATTGAGGCGCACACCAACCCCAACATAAGCCTGTGAGCCATCATACCGGGCAAGTGCACTTTTACTGGCCCGATACATAATATTGAGATCGACAAAGAGGTTGTGAAACGCTTGGTAACTAATCAACAAATCGAGCAAGGCTACTTTCTGTTTGATGCCTTGGGCTATGGTATTGCCAAATTCTTGCTGCACGGTCAATTGCCTATTATCATCAACATTGGAGACGAAAATGTTGCCGCCCCAGTTTTGCCCAGTACTATCCAGGCCCTTCTGGTAATACACAAATGTCATTTGGGCGGTAAGTTCTGGGAGCAGTTGGTAACGGGCAATGCCTACCAACTCCCAAAAATTGGCCCCTAGCGGGTGTGCCAGAGGCTGGTTGTAATGCGTGTAACTACTAGCGGTGGTGTTGTGCGCGTATGTAAAAGGCCTAACAATGTTTGCTTCGCCCTGCAAATCAAAATTGGCAATACCGAAAGCATCAATGTACTTTAAGCCCGCTTGTAAGGCAAACTTATTGGCCCACCATCCATTTAGCTTCACAATTTGACCGAAGTTGAACTCATCCAACAAAAACTGGCCATACAACTGAAACCTACGGGCAATATTTGCCTTAAAATCGATACCAAGCATTGAGTTGTCGGGGCTGCCCAAGCTTTGCTCAACCGACCGATAGAAAATTATTGGATTGAGGTATTGAAACTCAAAACCATTTTCGCGCTCAAAAACCACGCTCTCAAACAAGCCAATATCCAACCAATGCGCAATATGGAAATTGAGGTGATGAAAAGCAGCATATTTTTTAGGCAACAATCTATCGCCACCCCTATCGTAGGAAGCAGTCATTTCGGTAAACAAGTTGGTATAACTTATGCGCCAAATAGTAGTTTGCACTTTCAAGAAAAACATGTTATTGCCATAGTCGCTCAAAAACAAAGAGCGGTAGCCATTGCCCCAGAAGTTTTTGTCGTGCCCAAATTGGATATCAACATGGTCGAGCAGATTAAAATTAATATAGCCCCTTGCCGAAAAATGGTCGATGCCTGTTACGCGAAATGTTTTCCAATATCCCTCACCGGGTATGGCTTGTTCATCTTGTATATGCCTGCGCACATACTGCATGCCTCGTGATTGGTTGTCGGTAATAAACGTATAAAAACTCAACCGTTTTTTTATGCTTCCCCTTAATTCAACTCCCCGCGTATTCTTAAATATCAAGGCGTTGGGGTCGGCACCAAACTCTTTGCCCAACTCAAACTGCAGCACAGGGTTTACTTTTACTACAAAACCCTTGCTATCAACACCTAAAAAAGTTGCTGGGTCTTGATAGAAAAATTTAAGAATAGGGTTCCGGCTTTTTATTACCGAATCTTCCACCCACTCATTGCTATCCCACAACATATTGCGCACGTTGTACTGGTCGCGTTTGTTTAGCGTTATGCCATTATCACCGAGCGTATCGGGCAGGTTGGCAACCGTTACTCGCTTGTAAGGCTTAATTACGGTGCGTACAATAGGCAATATTTTGCCGTATTTAATATTTAGCCTATCTACGTTGTGGTAGCTAAAGTGATTTAATGGCACGTACTGCGATTGCGCTTGGCTAGCAACCTTACAACACAAGCATAGCAGCAACAAAGCAAGAAAACGCATATCTACAGGCAGTTAGTTGCCGTAAAAATAGGAATAAGCGTGTAGTATGTGGTAACTAGTAGCGAGTAATTAGTAAATAGCAAGTTTTGAGGCTATTTTTTGTGTTGCACTGGCAAAGCCGAAATTGATTTACCCCAAACCTTAACCCTCGAAACCGATTTTTTTGTGGGTGCCATCACAAAATGGCTTGTTGCTAGAGGCACCGCAGCGGCACAGCGCTGTCATTTTGTTCTTGTGCTCTTCCCTACCATCGCTATGCTTAATGCGTACATTGCCAAACACCAACACAGGGCCATTGGGCACTATCTCAACCACCGATTCGCTCTCAATCTGGGGCGCCTCAGTTTCGGCATTGTTCATATAGTAGGTTAATGCTCCCGAAGGGCATTTGCTCACTTGGGCCTTAATCTCATCGGTAGTGGCACCTTGGGCGTTTATCCAAGGACGCTCCTTGTTGTTAAACACGTTAGGCAAACCACCTACGCAAAAAGCCGAGTGTATGCACACCTCTGGTTTCCATACAATGGTTACTTCGCCATTGCTATATTCTTTGGTAGTATCGGCCATTGGGTGACGTTGATTAGTTTACGTCAAATTATTAAAAATATAGCATTATACCAACTGCGTAACAATGTCGTTTTGTTGGTTGAGGATTTTGTGAACCGGGCATCGGTTGGCTATTGCCAAAAGTCTTTCTCGCTGTGCCTCGTCGAGCTTACCGGTAAGCTTTATTTTGCGAGTGAGCAACAATTTACCGGTGCCAGCCTCTTGCTCTCCTGATACGGTCACCTCTACTTCGTCTAATGGCCAATCCTTGAGGCGCGCGTACATTTGCACGGTCATGTTGGTGCAAGCAACCAAGGCTCCAAGCATTGTTTCGGTAGGTTTGGGAGCCAAATCGGTACCCTGTATATCGGTTGGCTCGTCGAATGCCAATTCATGTTGGCCCATACTTACCTTCATAAAATACCCAGTGTTGCCCTTTAGGCTGCCTTTAGCTTCCATGGTGGTTACAATAACTTGTCTTGAAAAACGAAAGTGCTTACCGGGTTTCGGTTGCGCGGCGTAAGCTCCCTGCTGCGGAAAGGTTCCTCTAACTCATCAGCGGAAGCCAAGTGGCCCAATGCTATAAAACACACCAGCTCCATATCTTCTGGAAGTTGAATTAACTGTTCGGCATCTGACCTGCGAAAACCACCCATAACATGCCCCAAAATGCCCATTGAAGCTGCTTGCAACAGTAGGTTTTGATTTGCCGAGCCTACATCGTACCAATTATATTTATTGGCAGCGCCTGTATTCATATGGTTTTTACGCGAAAGGCTTGCTATCAATACCGCCGCATTTTGCGCCCAAGGCTGGTTGCCTGCCATAAGGGTATTCCACATTGCATCAAATACAGGTGAGCCCTTGGTAGCGTATACATACATCCATGGCTGCTCGTTCATGCTGCTGGGTGCCCAACTAGCTGCCTCAAAAATAGTATCCAACTCTTGTTGGGTGATTGGTTGGTTACTAAACGACCTAGCGCTCCATCGCTCACGAATAATTTGATGTACTGGGTTTTCAGTATTTGCTATCTTCACTTGTTGCGCTTCACTTATGGTTGTCTCTTTCATAATACTACTCCAAACACGAAGATGCTAGAAAAAGTTTTATTGTTTCGTTCGTTGCCAGTAAATGGTGATTAGTTACTAGTTAACAACAACAACTACGCCAGCGCAGTGAGTTTTTCGCTTACCTGCCATAGCTTGAGCGCTACAGTTGCATCCAAAGCTTCTTTACTAGCTATTTTTGCCTTGCTCTTATCAAAATACTTGCCTGTTACACCTTCCACTTCGGGGCTAGAAGCCAGATAAATACTGGTGGCAGCACCTTGCTCGGTAGTAATCATAAATGGCTTTAACAACGTCCAACCCAATCGGTAAATTCCCTTCGATTCTTTGCGGGCAATGTCGGTAGCTACTACTCCTGGGTGCAGGCTATTTGCGGTTACGCCTGTTCCTGCCAATCGGCGGGCAAGCTCGTTGGTAAACAATACATTGCCTAGCTTAGATTGGCCATAGGCCAGCCTAAAACCATCGTAATTGTTCTTAAAATGAAGGTTATCGAAATAAATATGGCCACGGTAATGCGCCCTCGAAGCTACATTAACGATTCGTGCCGGCGCTGAAGCTTTAAGTGTATCTAGCAACAAATTGGTCAATAAAAATGGCCCTAAGTGGTTAATAGCAAATTGCCGCTCTATGCCATCTTCCGTTTCTCCATACTCCGAAAAAAATGCCCCCGCATTATTTACCAGCACATCCAATCTATCGTAGTTGCTCTTGAAATCGGCAACCAATTGGCGTATCTGCTTCTGGCTGCCTAGGTCGCATTTCATAAAGCTTACCTTGTTGTTGCCTGTGGTTTGCTTCACGTCGGCCACCGCCGCTTGGCCTTTGGCAGCATCGCGGGCAACAATAACCACGGTTGCGCCTTGCTTGGCAAGTGCTCGGGCAGTTTCAAGGCCAATTCCGGCATTGCCGCCAGTAACGATTACGGTTTTGTTTTGCATAGTGGTGGTGGTTGCTTTAAAGTAACCGACGTATCAGGTTAACGATTATTGTTAGGCCTAAGCTAAACAATATCATAGTGGAAATGGGGAAATAGAATCGCGAATTTTCACCCTCGATGCGAATATCGCCAGGCAAACGCCCCACCCAACTGAACTTATCATGGAAAAAATAGAACAGAATACCCAACACTATTAAGGCTATGCCAGCAACTATGAGGTACTTACCTGTTTGAGCATTCATACGCTTACCTACACCTTCATTAAGCCAAGCAAATCGCTGATGGTTTGTTTTAGGTTTTTGCGGTCAACTATCAAATCTAAAAAACCGTGCTCCAACAAAAACTCGCTCGATTGAAAGCCTACTGGTATTTCTTTCTTAATGGTCTCTTTAATTACCCTTGGGCCCGCAAAACCAATTAAGGCACCCGGCTCGGCAATCAACACATCGCCAAGCATACTAAAACTGGCCGTAACGCCACCTGTAGTTGGGTCGGTAAGCAAGGATATAAAAGGCAATTTAGCTTCTGATAGTTGGGTAAGTTTAGCAGCGGTTTTGGCCATCTGCATCAGCGAAAATGCAGCCTCCATCATGCGCGCGCCGCCCGACTTGGAGATAATAACCAAGGGTAGTTTGTTGGCTATACAATAATCAATGCTTCGGGCTATTTTTTCGCCTACTACCGAGCCCATTGAGCCGCCGATGTAAGCAAAATCCATAGCTGCAATTACCACACGCTGCTCGTTCATAGGGCCAACGGCCACTTGCATGGCATCTTTCAAACCGGTCTTTTCGGTTGCTTCCACCATCCGCTCGGCGTATGGCTTTAAGTCCGTAAAAGTGAGCATATCTTTTGGCAACAAGTTGTCGAAAAGGATTTGCACCTCGTCCTCTTTCTCGTCAAAAAGAAACTCGAAATATTCGATAGAGCCAATGCGATGATGAAAATTACAATGGTTGCATACATGCAAATTGCTCTTTAACTCAATTTGCGTTAAAGTGGTTTTGCAACCTGGGCATTTTACCCACATGCCATCAGGAGCTTCTTTCTTCTCCCGAGTGCTTGTAGTTATGCCTTCCTTAATTCGCGTGAACCATCCCATACATTATCCTCTTTGGGCTAATATTATTGCCCGGTAAAGTTAGGACAATTGTTTTCATCCTACCTAAAGATACGGAATGAAATAAGAAAGGTAGCGAAGTAAAATTATCAGAACGGGATGTTTTGATTAATTCTTTTCCCAGTGAGCTACCAACACTTTAAGCACGTTGCCCCAAGCATTATCAAAGTATAGGTAGGTTTTGTCCCACTCTTCCCCTTCGGGCCAACCAGTATGTACTAAGCGCAGGTAGGTGCCTGCAGCAGTTTCACTAAAAAAGAGCGTTACCCAAGTTTTGTACTCATGGTTGCGCACATAAGGTATGGTAGGTGGGGAGTTCCAAGTAAAGCTCAACATTTCGTTTGGCACGTAGCTAATAAAAGTGCAACCTTCAGAGCCTCTTAAGCCTGAAGCCCCATTGGCATCAAAATACAGCTCAAAAAGTCCACCACGCTCTAGCTTCACGTTTGCAGGCACGCCCATAAAGGCAGTAATGCCTTCCGAAGTGGTCCAGCTATGCCAAACTTCATTCAATGGTGCATTAATGGTGGCGATTTTAATGATTTGCTTGTCTGTTATTTTCATCTAACTTTCCTTTTCTCATATGTACTCACCTTTTGCCCATAAAGCCGAACATACTACCACAAAGCCCGCCAATAATGTGTGCAAACTGCGAAATATTGTCGGCTTGAAAGCTGCTATAAATCTCCTTGCCTACAAACAGTAGCAGTATCAAAATAAAGGTGATGGGTATTTTGCCTGCTTGTACGTTTACAAAACTGATGAGCATAACCAACATAAACACTATACCACTGGCACCCCACAACCCATCATGAAATATAAGGGCATTGAGCAAACCCGTAATAAGCGCAGTAAGTAATATCATTATTAATAATTGACGCCAACCATACTTCTCCTCCAACACCGGACCTAACAATAAAATAAAAGTAAGATTGCCCAACAGATGCTCAACATTGGCATGCCCAAGGCAATGCGTGAAAAGGGTAAGATAATCGACCCAATTGTTTAGATTGAACTTGCCACTTAGGCTAACATAAGGCGTTATTGCCCCGCCTGTTGCAAAATTTGCAGTAAAAACCACTACACATACCAAGCTAAAGGTGAGTATTACAGGGGCGTTGTAATGCAGGCGAATGTTCATATTACTGCGCAGTTGGGAGGTAGCTTACCACCCAAAAATAAAAAAAGGCAACCACATAAAGTGATTGCCTCCTTGTATTACTCAGTAATGTATTTCCGTACTAGTTTCTTGGTGTATTTACAACAGTAGTTACCGGGCCGTAGTATTTGTAAGATTCAACCAACCCTTTAAAGGCAGGCATGTGCTTATCAAACTCTGCTTGGCTAGAAGCACTGAACACGAAAAAGGGCACAACGTCGCCTTGATCGATATATGCTACTGCCTCATAAGTATTGGCTTTTGCATTAATCATGTGCATTACAGTAGCATTGCCTTTGCCACGGTTTACGGTAATACCACCACCATCTTTAATCTGTATACCCGGCGATGATATTTTGTACATATCAATGTCGTAGCTCATTAGGTCGTAAATATTATCACCGCTGCCAACTAGGCTGGTGGTATTTACAAAAATGAAAGCACCGGTGGTTTCCCATACCGTGCCCTCTAAATGGAATGCGGCGCCCAGACCCATTTCACCTGCGACATCTTTGTTGGCTAGCCAACCATCGGGTGCAGTAATGGCATAGGCACTGCCTTGCTGATTTACTAAAATGCTTCTCTCTTCTTGTGCTTGTGCGTTGGCAAATAGCATACAGCTAGCCATCACGCTTAAAACCATCGTCCTCATACTCGCTCTCCTCTTTAATCCGTGATTAATATCTAATCGTACGTAGAATGGAGGAAAAAGTTACGGAAACAACTAAGTGTTTTTCGGTAGCCAGGAAGATGAAATGGTTATAACCGAAGAATGGAAAGAACCTTGGCAAGGGAATTTTTTATTCTTGTCTTACAATTAAAGCTTTGTTTTACAAGATTATATTATCCTAACGAATAAATGCACTGATTTAGTCAACACGAAATTTGATACACAATAGCAGTAATTATTCTCCTATAGTGGATAAGGAGCTTGCTTGTTTTGTTTTTCACTAATCATTCAAAAACCGATCCTCCACGTACGCCACACATAGGTCGATGGTGGCTTGTATGCCTTGTTTGTGGGTGCGCTCAACGCCGTGGCTGGCACTTACGCCCGGGCCTATAAGGCCAACACGTAGGTTTTTGCCTGCACGCAAAGCGGCAGAGCCATCAGAACCATAGTAGGGGTAAACATCCAAGGCATAAGGTATTTCGTTGGCCTCGGCCAGTTGCACCAGCTTCTTGCGGAAAGCATAGTCATACGGGCCGCTAGAGTCTTTGGCGCAAATAGAGCAGTGGGTTTCTTTGCCCGCGCAGCCATCGCCAACCACGCCCATATCAATTACCAGCATTTCGTCGGCAACTTCCGAATAACCGCCCGTGCCGCCGTGGCCTACTTCCTCGTAGTTGCTGAAGTATAGCTCAACGGGCACGTCCCAGCCCTTTTCTTTGGCTATGCGTGCCAACTCAAATAGTACTAAGCAGCCGGCCTTATTATCCATAAACTTGGATTTGATAAAGCCGCTTTTGTACTCGGTATAGTGCGTCTCAAAACAAACAAAATCGCCCACCCTGATGCCCAATTGCTTGGTTTCCGATTCGCTGGTTACCACCTCGTCCAACCGAACGTGCATGGTTTCCAGTTCGCGCTTGGTGGTGCTCAGGTCTTTATTTACATGCGATGCAGGGTTGTTCAAAAGCAACGTGCCATGGTAGGTGTGGTTATCGAGGGTGCGCACCCGCAAGTAACTACCTTCGTAAGCGTTCAACGATACACCTCCAATAGTGGATATGCGCAAAGTGCCATCACCTTTAATGCCCGTAACTATGCCACCCAAGGTATCAACGTGTGCCGCTATTACCAGTTGGGGTGCTTCGCCAAGGGCGCAGCGCACTGCTCCCTTGTTCGTAAACTCCGGATTCCAGCCATAGCTTTTCAATAGGTCGTAAATATATACGCTGGCTTCTTCGGTATAGCCACTTGGCGAATCAATGTTCACCAGTTCTTCGAGGGTTTTACAATCTAGCATGGTACAAATGTAAATAGAATGTACCAATGTGCTGATTACCGATTAATCAGTTAGTTATAAAAATTAGTACAACCTATAAAACGGCAAAATAGCCAGGAGCCTATACGCAGGAAGGGGGAAAATAGGCGGTCTTAACCTACCTAAAATAAAGGGTATGGCTCAAAAAAACCACTACTCTTTTAGTACCATATCAATGCACATTACGGCTGCCATAATCAATAGGCGCAAGTCGTTGTTAGCGGGTACTTTCTCTTCTATGCCCAGCACGTAGTTGTCGGCAGTGGTAAAAAACTCTTTGCCAAAGCCAGCCCATTTTTTGGTAACGTAGGCAAACTCAACATTGTCGCGAACGAATTTAAAATCCCAACCACTCCATTTACCTTTAAGGGTACAAAGCACTTGGTCGTTGGTATCATAAATATCAAACTTGCCCCCTATTGAAAAAAACTTTTGCTTAAAACGGCCCACTACCCTGCCGGTTTCGTCCTTTACCTCTACGGTCGACAAGAAAAAAGTAACGCCACGTTTCACCTCTAGAACCAAATCGCCACTGTTAGTGCGAATTTCGATATGAAATGGAGTCATACGCTTATAGTCGGTAAAGCGGAACATTTTGGCAAAAATTCCTAGGTTGGGCTCTCTACAAGAAAGCACGTGTTGTTGGGTTTCGCCATCATAAATGTCGAAGTTGTTGGAGGCCTTGAACATGCCCACTTGCTCTTTTACAAAAAAGAGGTTTTTGTTGAGTATTGGATGCATTAGATGGTGTTTGTTTGTGTTACCAAAGTTAATAAAACTATCTATACGTTTTCTTGCTTTAGCTGCCTAAATACCCAAAATGAATAAGCAATAGGTATAATGGCAATCAAAGCAATATAAACTACAAATATGCGGCTGTATACTTCGGTTGGGGTAAACAAAATAAAAGGTATCATTACAATTGAAGCGAACACCCACAAATAGCCACCCAGCCTATGGGTACGTTTCCAAACTTCTTCGCTTTCCAGGGTCCAAGGAGTGCGGATGCCCACAAAGTAGTTAGGTTTTACTTTAAGCAACACATTGCCAATAAAGGCAAACAGCACTACAATGGCCAATGGCATATAATCCATCGGGATATTGTAACCGGCGTTGCGCAGCACTTCCATACTTATCAACCCCGACATAAACAAGGTTATGGCTAATACAATGCCCCGGTATGCACCCATATATTTCTCAATATTCCCTTTCGGATCCAACCTTGGGATGAATAGCAAGAATGCTACCATTGCAATGGTAATACTAGGAATAAGCAATAACCCAGTGGCTTTAGGCGCCCAATTATCGGGCTCAAAATTGATGTTGTAATGAATGGGAATCATATCTGGCAAGACATTCCAAAACCAACCAATCATTACAAATGGCACTACCAGCAAAACGGCCAATAATGGATAAAAAACTTTGTTGTTCATTTCTCTTCGTTTTTAGGGTTCTTTAAGTCCAACATCCAACCGATAACCTCATCGAATACGGTGGTGTTGAGCGAGTAAAATATATACGGGCCTTTCTTTTCATTGGTAACCAAATCGGCCTGCTTCAGCAAATCGAGGTGATAAGAGATGCTGGGTTTACTGATGTTGAACGCATCGGCAATTTCGCCAGCGGTCATGTCGCGCTTGCGCAACATTTCCAATATCTTCCTCCTAGTTGGATCGTCCAGTGCCTTAAAAAAGTTCTTCATTAGGTATTTAGATAATTATCTAACTATCGAACAAATATAATAGGGGAATTGGTAAATAGCAACTATTTAGGGGGAAATATGAAACAAACGATGAGAGTTGAGAAACTTAAAATAGTTAAAACACCGTCTAGGAACCGCATGAAATATCACTTCTTGGACGACAAAACCCCGATTAAATGAGAAATGAGAAATTTGAAATGAGAAAGTCAAAATAGGGGATTAGTTGGCTAGGATGCGCTTAAAAACTCACTTCCTTCACGACAAAACTAGCGTAAATTTGTACCATCCTTGACAGCTCCCCTCCTTCGAATGGCCCAGAGCGCAGGTGAAAGGAGGGGTTGGGGGTGGTTAATACGCAACACAAGCCGCATGAAATATCACTTCCTTCACGACAAAACCACTACCCCTGTGTTGAATTGGTTTACTTGGCAATCTTTTTGTGCGATGCCAATATACCCTTTACCAAAGCCGAGCTAAAGCCGTTGTGCTCCATTTCATTTAGTCCTACAATGGTGCAGCCTTGTGGGGTAGTTACTTTATCAATCTCGCGTTCGGGGTGTTGACCATTCTCCAGCAGCAAAGCTGCAGCGCCTTTAGCCGTTTGTGAGGCTATCAGCAAGGCCGTATTGCTATCAAAACCAATCTCTATGCCGCCTTGCGTTGCAGCACGAATAAAGCGCAATGCATACGCTATGCCACAGGCGCCTAGTACGGTTGAGGCTTCCATCAGCTCCTCATCTATCACCACAGCCTTACCAAGCTGATTGAACAGATTGAGTATTTCATCTTGTTGGGCAGGTGTGGCACCTTTAGCCGATATACAAGTCATGGATTGACGAATGGCGATAGCGGTGTTGGGCATGGCGCGCATCACAGTTACACCAGTACCTACTAGTGCTTGTATTTCGGCAACTGTAACACCCGTAACCACCGACACGATGGTTTGGCCCGGCTGCCACAGCTCTTTTAGCGGCATTAGCACATCGGCTACTTGCTTGGGTTTTACGGCCAATATTACTATCCGGGCATTGTTTACCGCATCTGCATTATCGGCTGAGGTAATGGCACCTTGCAATTTCAATGCATCCAAAAGCGACACCTTACGGCGGGTAACTATCAAGTTGGAAGGCGAAATATATTGGGCAGCTAAAAGGCCCTCGGCTATAGATATGCCAAGGTTTCCGCCGCCAATAATGGCCAATCTATCTGCTTTGCTCATGGGGTATGTTATAGTTTGTATTGAATGCCCACCTAAAAGTAACCAATTGGAATACCAATATAAAAAGATGGACGAGGTAATGGTTCGTTACATTTCGGCACCGGGGTCATGCTCTTTCTGCCAGTTTTGGCCATAGGTTATGGCATCCAAAGCTGCTTTAGAGAGTTTGTTCTCCAACTTACCGAACTTTTTGTTGTAATCCTTAATGCTGGCCTGTATAACCTCATAAGCCTCTTCACGGCCATAGGTGTGGGTTATCTCGCAGCGGGCGGGCTGACCGGGCATGTTTTTATAGGTAAGGAAATAGTGTTTCAAGCGTTGTACAATACTCTCCGGTACATCGGCAATATCTTTCCACTGGCTGTATACCTCATCGCCCTTCATTATGGCAATAATCTTATCGTCGGCCTCTCCCCCATCAATCATCCTAAAACCACCAATGGGCACAGCAGGCACCAACACATCGCCGTGGCGGATGTCGCGCTCCGTAAGCACACAAATATCCAACGGGTCGCCATCGCCCACTATACCAGTGCGGCCAGTTTTCTGCATGCAGTATTCTCCTACCTTGGTATCGCAAAAGGTTTGAGGAATAAAGCCATATAGAGCTGGAATGACGTTCGAGAACTTCTGTGGGCGATCGACCTTCATGTAGCCCGATACCTTGTCTATTTCATATTTTACGGTATCGCTAGGCACAATTTCGATAAAGCTCGTAACCAGCTCGGGTGCATGTTCGCCGATATCGACGCCATGCCAAGGGTGCGATTTGTAGCGCAACCCTATCATTTTCCATATTTTCTTAATGGCGTCTTTACCTACCGCCTTGTTCGGAACCTTGCCTGTTTCTTCGATAGCCATGATGCATGAATTGAAATGCAAAGATACCCAGAAAGGCGCTCAAATACTACCTTTAGGCGGTTTCTTTATTCAGCCAATTCTCAGATGGAATGTAGGCGAACAGTTCCTGCGAACGGTCGCTGTGTTTTGGCCTGTTTGGCCCACCCGACAGTTTGAATTTTAGCGGTGTAACCATCTGCCACAAAACGGGCAGTAGTTATAGAATGTAAGACAAAGGTTTTGTATACTCCACCCTAACTGCTTGCCCGTTATGGTAGCCTGGGGTCCACTTGCGCATCTTCGATACTCGTTTCAGAGCAGCGGCATCCAAATAGGTATTTCCGCTTGATTTTGCCAATGAAATTTCAACTACTTCCCCCACTTCATTAACAACGAATCGAATGTAGGCAGTGCCTTCTTTTTGATATACTGCGGCCTTCAATGGATATGGAAGGTTGTTTAGATAGCGATATAGTCTGTCCTCCCCACCTCGATATACAGGCATTTTTTCAACCTTCTTATAAGTGGGCCCTTTGCCGTCTTGCCCCGGTATAGCAACAATAGCACTATCGGCTATTGAGATATCGGTTTGAGCTGAAGCCGCCAACGATAGCATGGTTGCTATGGCAATAATCATTACTCTGCCCATTTTCGGATTTTAGAACTCAAAATAACAGATTCTAGTGAAAATTACACTTTACTGGCACCACATATTCCACCCGAACTGGCTTGCCATCTAGATAGCCAGGCTTCCATTGGGGCATGGCTTTAACATGCTCCAAAGCTGCAAGGTCATCTTCTACATGGCCAGAAGTGCGAATAACCATTACCTCACTTACGCTACCATCTTTCTCAATTACGAACTGAATATAAGCTGTTCCCTCCACATCATTTTCGTACGTAATAGGCACATGAGGTACTTTCTTCAAGTATTCAATCAATGAGTCATCCCCGCCAGGAAACTCGGGCATTTCCTCCACTATGCTAAAAACATAATCATCAGGGTAATTTATGGGAGTATCATCCACCATTGTAGTTTCATCATAAGGTAACAATGGCGGAGGGGGCGGTGGCGGTGGGGGATCATAGTAGTAAAACTGCACTGCCACTTTCTTTCCCACCCTTACAGGCTTTCCGTTTTGTTTGCCAGGTTTCCAATTAGGCATAGCTTGCACATGCTGCAACGCAGCCGTATCCAAAGGCCCATAGCCCGTTGAGCCGCTAACGGCGGCATTACTCACGGTGCCATCTTTGTTGATAAAGAACTCTATGTAAACCGTTCCTTCCCAGTCGCCTTCCTCGGCAAGAACAAGATACTCTATAAAAAAAAGAGGAAACGCTACTTCATCTAAATACTCCAATAGCGCTTCGTCCCCACCATGGTATGTGGGCATTACATCTGGTGCATAATATATGGTATCGGCATCGCCATAAACCGTAAATCGGGGCTTATTGTTTTGTGTAAATCCATCTATGCTAATAGCTATAATGCTAATGATCAACAACAGTAATTTACCCTGCATTCTTTTATTATTAAAGCTTCGTTGCTAAAGATAATGATTAATTGCAATAAACCGAAGGTGCTGCATTGGGCAAAAGCTATTCGCCCAACAGCATTTGTTAACACAAACTGCATAAAGTGTTAATTGTAAAGTATCTAGCAATAAAAAACTTGGGTTTCTAAGCATAACACCGTACTTTTGCACTTTATTTTAATAGTGCGCACCCAAAAACAACGAAACTGATGTCTGTAAACGAGCAACAACTAGTGAAAGGAGTAGTGATTAAGGGCGAGATAACCCCGGAGTTTGAAAGCATCTTAACCCCCGAATCTCTAGAGTTTGTTGCGAAGTTGCACCGCAGTTTCAACGGTCGCCGCAAAGAGTTGCTAGCAGCCCGCCAAGGCCGTCAGGCAAAATTGGATGCTGGCGCAATGCCCGACTTTCTGCCAGAAACCAAGCACATCCGCGAAAGCGATTGGACTGTGGCCCCGTTGCCTGCCGATTTGCTAGACCGCCGTGTGGAGATTACTGGCCCAGTTGACCGTAAAATGATTATCAATGCCTTGAACTCAGGCGCCAAAATGTTTATGGCCGACTTTGAGGATAGCAACTCGCCCAACTGGAGCAACAACATTAGTGGTCAGATAAACTTACGCGATGCTATCCGCCGTACCATTTCTTTCGAGAACCCAGAGAACGGCAAAAGCTATAAACTAAACGATAAAGTTGCCACCCTATTGGTGCGCCCGCGCGGCTGGCACTTGCTTGAGAAGCATGTAGAAATTGATGGAGAGGTTGTATCGGGCGGCCTGTTCGATTTTGGTCTGTACTTCTTCCACAATGCCAAGGAATTAATTAGCCGTGGCAGCGGTCCTTACTTCTATCTTCCTAAAATGGAGAGCCACTTGGAGGCCCGCCTATGGAACGATGCTTTTGTATTAGCGCAAAATGAATTGAACATACCACAGGGCACTATTAAGGCTACTGTATTGGTTGAGACTATATTGGCAACTTTTGAATTGCACGAAATACTTTGGGAACTGAAAGAACACTCTTGCGGCCTTAACTGTGGCCGTTGGGATTACATTTTCAGCTACATCAAACGTTTCCGCAACAAGCCTGAGTATATCTTGCCAAACCGCGACCAAGTAACCATGGCCGTGCCGTTTATGAGCGCCTACTCACAATTAGTGATACAAACTTGCCACAAGCGCAACGTACACGCCATGGGCGGTATGGCGGCTCAAATCCCGATTAAAGGCGATGATGCGGCCAACACTGTTGCCATAAACAAAGTAAAAGCCGATAAAGAGCGCGAGGCCAAAAACGGCCACGATGGTACTTGGGTGGCTCACCCAGGCTTGGTGCAGTTGGCTATGGACGTATTTAATGAATACATGCCTACCCCGAACCAATTACACGTAAAGCGCGAAGACGTGCATGTAACCGCTGCCGATTTGGTAACCCCACCAGCGGGCACCATTACCGAAGAAGGGTTGCGTAAGAATATAAATGTGGGTATCTTATACCTAGAGAGCTGGTTGCGTGGCAACGGTGCCGCTGCCATCTACAACCTAATGGAAGATGCTGCTACCGCCGAAATAAGCCGCACGCAAGTTTGGCAGTGGATAAAGCACAAGAGCAAATTGGATGATGGCCGTGAAGTAACTTTGGAGCTATACCGCTCATTGGTGCCAAGCGAGCTAGAAAAGATTAAAGGATATGTAGGAACCGAAGCTTATGAAAACGGTAAGTTTGAAAAAGCCATCGAGATATTCGACGAACTAATTGACAATGATGAGTTTGTGGAGTTTTTGACGCTGCCAGCTTATGATTTGATTGATTGAGTGGTTAATTAAGTACGATTTACGAGGTACGAAGTACGATTGTAAATTGAAGTAAAAGAGTTCTTTGATGGAAAAGAATAAAAATCAACTCATCATTAGGTACAAAAGATTTACCATTGATGTTGTTCGATTTTGCAATACACTGCCAAAAGAGACTGCCTTTTTTGTTTTTGCAAAGCAGGTAATTAGGTGTTCAAGTTCAATGGGCGCCAATTATCGAGCAGCTTGCAGAGCCAAATCTACCGCAGACTTTATCAATAAACTTAAAATAGTTGAGGAAGAATCGGATGAATCTGTTTACTTTCTCGAACTGATTGAAGAGCTTTTAACCAGTGACAAAACCGAGTGCCAACGATTGGTAAAGGAAGGAGATGAACTTTTAAGAATCGTAGTTGCATCATTAAAAACAGCAAGATTTAACAATTCACAAAACAATTAGGCATTATACATTTCACACAATCGTAAATCGTACTTCGTACCTCGTACTTAATAAAGACTTAAAAAATTTACTTTCTTTCCTCCCTAAACTCTTACATAAACAATGAGCAAGCAAGCACGTATTGATGCATTGAAAAACGATTGGGCTACTAACCCCCGTTGGAAAGGGATCGAGCGCCCTTATACCGCCGAAGATGTACTGAAACTACGCGGATCAGTAGAAATTGAATACACCTTGGCCAAATTGGGTGCCGAGCGTCTTTGGCACAAGCTAACCACTCAGCCTTTTATTGCTGGTTTGGGCGCCCTTACCGGTAACCAGGCTATACAAGAAGTGCAAGCTGGTTTGGAGGCTATTTATTTGAGCGGATGGCAAGTAGCTGCTGATGCTAACTTGGCTGGCGAAATGTACCCTGACCAGAGCTTGTACCCTGCAAACAGCGTACCGGCTGTAGTAAAGCGCATTAACAATGCATTGTTGCGTGCTGACCAAATCCAAAGTGTAAACGGCGAAGGCGATATTTACTGGAACGTGCCTATTATTGCCGATGCCGAAGCTGGTTTTGGTGGTAACCTGAATGCTTTTGAATTGATGAAGAGCCTTATTGAAGCAGGTGCCGCTGGTGCCCACTATGAGGATCAACTTTCATCGGCTAAAAAATGTGGTCACTTAGGTGGTAAAGTATTGGTACCAACCCAAGAAGGTATCAACAAACTGATTGCTGCCCGTTTGGCTGCCGACGTGATGGGTGTATCTACTTTGGTTATTGCCCGTACCGATGCTGAAGCTGCTAACTTGATTACTAGCGACATTGACCCACGCGACCATAAATTTATCACTGGTGAGCGCACCAACGAAGGTTTCTACTACGTAAAAAATGGCTTGGAGCAAGGCATTGATCGTGGTTTGGCCTACGCACCGTATGCTGACTTGGTTTGGATGGAAACTGGCAACCCTGATTTGGCTTACGCTAAGGCTTTTGCTGATGCTATCCACGCAAAATTCCCAGGCAAAATGTTGGCTTACAACTGTTCTCCTTCATTCAACTGGGCTAAGCACTTGAGCGTTGAGACTATGTTGACCTTCCGCGAGGAGTTGGCTTCTTATGGCTACAAATTCCAGTTCATTACTTTGGCTGGTTTCCATGCTTTGAATACTAGCATGTTTGAATTGAGCAAAGCTTACAAAGAGCGCGGCATGGCTGGTTACAGCGAGTTGCAAGAGCGTGAGTTTGCGTTGCAAAGCAGCGGTTTCAAAGCTATCAAGCACCAATCATTTGTGGGTACTGGTTACTTTGATGCAGTTCAAAATGCTGTTCAACAAGGTCAATCATCTACCACTGCTATGGCCGGTTCTACCGAAACTGAGCAGTTCCACTAATCGATTTTAGATTTTTGGATTGACGATTGACGATTTGCGTTGATTGTTAATTAAATATAAAAGCCCCGTCTCGTTTAAAACGAGACGGGGCTTTGTGTTTTTGTGTACGTGTTGTGTGGCGAGCTGAAAGCTCGCAGTTATAAAATCCTCGCTGGAAGCGAGGATTAGACAAGAGCAGGTGTTATGTGGCGAGCTGGAAGCGAGGATTAGGCGTAATACGAGAACTAGACAGGTAAACGTGAATATCTATAAAATACATTCTATTTTTGCGAAGCAAAAAACTTGTCCTCGCTTTCAGCGAGGATACCATAACGTTGAGCTTTCAGCTCAACACATAACACAAGCAAACTAACAATGTCGGGCGACAGATACGTAATTAGGGCACAAAATGAATTGCACTTTGTAACTTTTACGGTTATCGATTGGATTGATGTATTTACCCGTAAAGAGCACAAGTTCGTTATCGTAGATGCATTGAATTACTGCATCGAACATAAAGGATTAGAGGTATTCGGTTGGTGCTTGATGAGCAACCATCTTCATTTAATTATCAGAACTAAAGATGGCATCAACCTTTCCAATCTGATAAGGGACTTCAAACGACATACTGCTAAAGCCATAATCAAGCAAATAGAAATGGGCGTTGAAAGCAGAAAAGAATGGATACTAAATCGAATGCAATATCGGGGGAGTTATTTAAAACGCATTGAAAAGTATAAATTCTGGGAAGATAGCAACCATGCAATTTTTCTTGACCCCATAAAGCCTGATATTATCAAACAGAAACTTAACTATATCCATGAAAACCCTGTAAGGGCTGTAATTGTAGATTCGCAGGAGGAATACATATTTAGCTCGGCAAGGGACTATACAGGTTCAAACGGTCTAGTAAAGGTGATACTTATTTAAACAGGTGTTATGTGGCGAGCTGGAAGCTCGCAGTTACATAATCCTCGCTGGAAGCGAGGACTAGACAAAACGGAGCTTTCCGTTTTGTGCCCGCATTATAGGCGAGCTGGAAGCTCGCAGTTATAAAGTCCTTGCTGGAAGCGAGGACTAGACAAGAAAATCCTAGCTGGAAGCGAGGACTGGGCAAAACAATTATCTAACTCAGCTGCCTTGCCAAATCAGCCATTTTTATGGCGGCAACTGCTACTTCAACGCCTTTGTTGCCATGCTTGCCCCCTGCCCTATCCAAGGCCTGCTGCTCGGTGTTAGGGGTCAATAAACCAAAAAGAAAAGGGCGCTTACGCTGAATAGACATGGTTGTAAGCGCTTGTGCCACCGAGGTATTGATGTAAATGTCGTGATCGGTTTCGCCTTTAATAACGCAGCCTAGGCACAGGATGGCATCAAAGGTATCGCTATCGTCAAGCAATTGGGCGCCACTAGGCAACTCATATGCACCGGGCACATACACTACTTTTATATTATCGGCATCGCAACCATGCTTCAACAAGGTTTCCACGGCACCTTCCAACAATGGGAAGGTAATATGCTTATTATATTCTGACACCACTATACCGAACGAAAAGTGCCCGGCGTCGGGCACTTTCTCGGTATCGTAAGATGATAGGCTTTTTAAGTGGGTAGCCATACTAAGTTTATTGTTTTTGCTCCAAACGGGCCAAGTGCGTTTCAACGTCCATTGATGGAGCATTGAAATTTGGGTAGTTCTTGTCAAGCTTGGTCAACTGTTCAAAAGCCTCTTTGTTGTTGCCTTTTGATTCCAAAGCCAAAGCCGATTTCAACAAAAATGCTGGAGTAGAAAGTTCGTTTTCGCTATGGTTGGCAGCGTCCTTGTAGTATTGGATGGCTTTATCCATGTCACCTTTCTCAGCAAAAGCATCACCTAATGCACCTAAGGCATATGCACCAATAAGTAAATCGTCGCCATCAAACTGCTGCAGTTGGGCAATAGCGTTATCAAAATCGCCAAGGTTTAGGTAGCTCAAACCAGCGTAATAGTGCGCCAATTTACCAGTTTGGGTGCTGCCGTAGTCGTTAGCTACTGATAGAAAGCCCACATAGTTTGGCACTTCGCCATTCAATGCTTCATTAAATTTGCCAGCCTTAAAAGCCTCTTGAGCGCCAAAAATAGCGTTTTGGGCTTCCAAATTTTGGCCAGGCAAATAATACTGCTGATAGCCAACAAATGCAATTACCAAAACAAGCACGGCAGCCAATGCGCCCAATATTACATTTTGATTCTTTGCGAAATCGAATTTCTTTTCATTTTTTTCCCCTGAAGTTGCTGGGGTTTGTTCAGTTGCCATGTTGCTTATTGCGTTAAAAAAGTAAAATTGGGTTAGTCCTTCAAAAATGGATAATCTTCTTGCTGATAGATGTGGGTATATAGTTCAGCCGCATCAGGGTAAGGCGATTCCTCCGCAAAATTAACGGCTTCATCAACAATATCCTTAATTTTTTCATCTATTTGTTCCAATTGTTTTTCGCTAGCGTATTTTTTGGCTAGGATAGTAGCTTTCACCACTTCAATCGGGTCTTGTTTTTTGTATTCCTCCACTTCCTCTTTGCTCCTATACTTGGCTGGGTCGCTCATAGAGTGACCTTTGTAGCGGTAGCTGCGTATTTCAAGAAAAGTTGGGCCGTCACCTTTACGGGCCCGTTGCACGGCTTCGTCAATTGATTCGTGCACGTCTTCACACTTCATACCGTTTACCTGCTTGCTCGGCATATCGTACGCCAAACCAAGTTTATAAATATCGGTAACGTTTGATGAACGCGATACCGCAGTACCCATAGCGTAAAAGTTGTTTTCGCAGATAAACACTACGGGCAATTTCCAAAGCATGGCCATGTTAAAGGTTTCGTGCAAAGCACCTTGACGCACCGCACCATCGCCCATAAAACATATACACACATTATCAGTGCCCTTATATTGCTCGGCAAATGCAATCCCTGCACCCAATGCAATTTGGCCACCCACTATACCATGCCCACCAAAAAAGAAATGCTCTTTGCTAAAAAAGTGCATGGAGCCACCTTTACCTTGGCTGCAACCGGTAGCCTTGCCATACAACTCGGCCATGGCCGCCTTAGCTTCGATACCTTTGGCCAATGCCAATCCGTGGTCGCGGTATGCCGTAATTACTGGGTCTTGCTTTTTTGTGGCGCTTATGAGGCCAGCGGCAATAGCTTCCTGCCCAATATATAGGTGGCAAAAGCCCCTGATTTTCTGCTGCCCATATAGCATTCCCGCGCGCTCCTCAAACTTACGCAAGAACACCATCAGCTCATACCACTGCAAGTAGGTGTCTTTTGTTATTTTTGCCTTTGCCATCCACGGTTCATTTGTCGGCAAAATTACCAAAATTCGGCCACTGAAAAAAATATGGTAGCTGGTAAGTACAAATTGGTTGCGAGTTACGGGTTAATAGTTGCGAGTTTACTTTTTTGTTTACCCGTTATATTCATACCGCAAGCTAACTATACCTGGTAAAACGTTTTTTAAGGTATTCATTGGTACATTTGTAATACTACAATTCCAACTCGTAACCCGCAACTCGTAACCCGTAACTAATAATGCACCTTAATTCGCTTGCCATCTTGCAGTTTAAAAACTACGGAAAGCTAAAATTGGCTTTTGGCAAGCAAGTGGTGTGCTTTACGGGTCACAACGGCGCGGGCAAAACCAACCTTTTGGATGCCATTTACTATTGCTGCATGGGCAAAAGCTATTTTCATAGCACCGACCAGCACAACATCCAGCATGGGCTCGATTTTTTTAGGTTAGATGCTGTAATCAATCTGGATAATGAGGAATTGAAAATGAAATGTGTGTACCAAACCGGTAAGCGCAAAGAACTGGAACTGAACGAACTGGCCTACGATAGGCTTAGCGACCATGTAGGCCGTTTTCCGGTAGTGATAGTTACGCCCGATGATAACATATTAATAAACGGCCCCAGCGATGAACGCCGCCGCTTTTTGGATATGACTGCTTCCCAAATAGACCATAGCTATTTGAATGCTCTACAAGCCTATACCCGCATACTTACCCAACGGAATGCCCTTTTGAAAAAAGCATTGGAAACGGGTAGGCTCGACAAATCAATGTTGCAGGTGTACGACGATGAGCTGGCAGTGCACGCCCAATTGATACACCAAAAACGGCAGGCATTTATTACCGAACTTACCCCCGATTTTAATAGTGTTTACGCTGCAATTAGTGGCGACCGCGAACAAGTGGGACTCGAATATAGCTCGCCTCTGAACGAAAAAACGCTGCCCGAAATACTCAAGCAAAACTTTGAGCGCGATCGTGCCATGGGCCGCACCAGCAGCGGCACCCACCGCGACGACCTGGAGCTGATAATGGATGGCCACACGGTGCGCCGCTTTGGCTCGCAGGGTCAACAGAAGTCATTCCTGATAGCACTTAAACTCGCCCAATACCAATTGCTTTTCCGCCACAAAGGCATCAAGCCGTTTTTGTTATTGGATGATATTTTCGATAAACTGGATGCTGGCCGCAGCGCACGGCTGCTGCATCATATCAGCGATGCATCTTTTGGGCAAATATTCATTACTGATACCCAGCGCGCCCGCATTGAGGCTATCTTTAAAGGCCACCCCAGTCCACCCGAGATTTTTGAAGTGGAAGGTGGGATGCTGGTGTGAGTAACGCAAATCAATAATTAATATCCCTTTTCCTATATTTGGGCAACACCCATTTTTGCAACACCATGAACCAACCTCCTGCCCCTTTTTCGTGCACCTACAACCCGCAGTTGCCCGAGCTGCTGTTTAACCTGAAATGCACCATTGCCATCAGTACTTACCAAGCTGGCAAGGTGGTTTTCATTAGTGCCACCGACGACCAGCGACTGGTGCAACTGCCCCGCAACTTCATAGGGGCCATGGGCATAGCCCTAAGCAATGACAAAATGGCCATTGCCACCAAAAACGAGGTAGTGGTGCTCAAAAACGTGCCAGCCTTGGCACCTACCTACCCTAAAAAACCTGATACTTACGATGCCCTGTTTATGCCACGGGCTACTTACTACACAGGTCAAGTAGATGTGCATGACCTGCACTACGGCGATAGGGGTCTGTATGCCGTGAATACCTCGTTTTCGTGCCTGAGCTTGATTAACGATGATTATAGCTTTGAGCCCATCTGGAAACCAGGCTTTATTACTGAATACGCCTCAGAAGACCGCTGCCACCTGAATGGGCTAGCCATGGATGGCAACAAACCCAAGTACATATCGGGCTTAGGGCGCAGCAACACACCCCAAGGTTGGCGCGAGAACATTACCAATGGCGGCATTGTAATGGATGTTGAAACTGGCGAGCTGGTGCTAGATAGGGTGCCCATGCCGCATTCGCCGAGGATATATGATGGCAAACTGTACCTGCTACTAAGTGCCACTGGCGAGTTGGTAGAAGCCGATGTAAATACAGGAAAATATACTTTAATACACAAACTCAAAGGCTTTGCCCGCGGCATGGCCAAGCATGGCGACTACCTGTTTATCGGTTTATCGAAACTAAGGCAAAACTCGAGCACCTTTAGGCACTTGCCCATTGCACTTGATGCCAAAGAGGCGGGCATTGTGGTTATACACCTTCCCACGGGCGGCATAGTAGGCCAAATAACCTACCAAGCATCGGTTGACGAGATATACGACGTGCAGATAATACCCGATACAATTAGACCCGGCATCATCAACACCGAAGGCGTGGAACATAAACTGGGCCTATCTATACCCGATGCTACCTACTGGGCGGTGCAACCACCTTCTAAGGAATAATTTTTCATCATGTTACCTTGTTATTTACCTATTTGTACCTATATTGTTATCGATAATCCTACTTAAACTTTACTTGCTTCACTATGAGACACAACCAACTCACTTTTAGGGATTTACTATCCCGTTATCAAAGATACACGCGCAAGCTTGCACGCGTGTGGAACAACAAAGAGCGCAGGGAGTTTTTCCTCAAAAAAATTGACCAGCTTAAGTTTAAGCTGGGCGATATGAGGAACGCGACCCGAACCGCCATTGCCGGAGGTGCTATTGCGGTAGGGTTGCTCGGTGCCACCGATGCCAAGGCCCAACAGTTTGCAACTCAAGGTGTGAATCCATTTGGTTTAACATCGGTGAACTACCAAAACGCTCCGGAATTTGCCGACTTAGATGGAGATGGTGACTTTGATATTTTGACCACGAATTACGGCGAAGCAACTTACTTTCAAAATACTGGCACTGCCTCTAGCCCTGCTTTTGCTGCACCAGTAAATAATCCATTCGGTTTGTCAGGCTATCTAGGCAATAACCCTAAGTTGGCTTTGGTTGATATTGACGATGACGGCGATTTAGATTTGTTTATAGGCGATTATAACGGCACCATAGGTTTTTATCAAAACACTGGTACTACATCAGCGCCAGTATTTACTTCAGGTGGCAATTTTCCTTTCGGCCTTCAAGGCACCGGTACTTATTATAGCTACGGTTTGTCGCCAGAGTTTGCCGATTTGGATGACGACGGAGACTTTGACTTGTTGCTTACCCAAAGTTATCCATCATCAGCTTACTATTATCAAAATACTGGCGACTCTGCTACGGCAGTGTTTGCCGCGCCTATAGCTGGTTCTAGTTTCGGTGTATACACCAACTATAACGAAAACCCATCGGTGGCAGATGTTGATGCAGACGGGGACTTAGATTTGTTCCTTTTTGGTAGTAACAGTCTGCAATTGCTTGAAAATATTGGCACTGTAACTGTACCCGTATTTGCTGCACCGGTTGCCAACCCATTTGGATTAAATCTTGATGGATTAGTAAATACCGTTGGTGGCTTTGTTGACCTCAATAATGATGGTAAGCTGGATGCTGGACTTGGGGACAATTCAGGTGCTTTTTACGTTTACTATGGCCATGGTATCACTAGCATTGTGCCAGGCAGCATTACCAGAGTGTGCGAAGGCAGCACTGGAACCTTTAGCGTCTCAGCCGATGAAGAAGATGGAGCAGCACTTACCATTACCGCGGTTTCGTCCAATCAATCGGTGGTAGCCGATGCACAGATTGTAGTTACGGGCACCCAACCCAATTACCAAGTAAGCGTTACGCCTGTAACTGGCTCTAGCGGTCTTACGGCAACCATTACCCTTAATATTTCTGATGGTAGTGTAACCATACAGAACTCTTTCAAGGTTGCTATAGAGTCGCCTGCGAATTTCAACATCACTGCATCCGTTTGCACTGGAGATAGCGCAGTGCTTGGTGCACCTGGCGAGGTGGTTTGGTACGATGCCCCATCGGGCGGCAACTTACTTGCGGCAACCGATAGCTTTAGCACGGGTGCGCTTACCCAAGATACCACTTTCTATATCGCTACCATTGATAGCGTATTGCAAATTGATAGCTTGGATTTTAGTATCAGCGCCTTTGCCGATTACTCCGACGAAGGAGGCGACAACCGCGCAGGTATTACTGTTACCAACAACTATGTATACCTTAATGGCGATGATAGTTTGGTGCGCTACTCTTTGAACATGGCAAACTTTATTGTTTTGCCTCAGCAAGATGGCTTGTTTAGCGACCTTGCTACTGGTCAATTGTATTCCCTTTGGAATGCAACTGACAACCTAGCACCTGAGGGTACCGATATTGATAGTTTCTGGGTTGACGAGCTAGCTTTGCTGAATGATGTGCTCGATACGGTTTCATTTATTACCCTTAGCACCCCGGTAAAAGTAGGCGGTGGCTATGCCGATGATGACCAAGGTGGCATTTATGCTGGCGAGGGCTTTGTTGCGCTTTACTCTGGCTCTGTTGATAGCAGTGTTTATATCATTGAACTACCTTCGGGCCAAGTGACCAACCTTGGGCGTTTAGATTTCTTTGATCGTTCTGAAGCAGAAAACTGGGCCAACTGGGGCTTTGCGAGCCGATCTGACAATGGGCAGGTTTCTCTGTACAGCTTCAATCGCGATGCCGATGAAGTATACCGTATTGGTGTGCAAACTGGTATTACCGAAACCATATACACTTTTGGTGAAGAGCTTACCGATGGTTGCCTTGCTTACTCTCCATGGTTGAACAGGGTGTATTTGGACTGGGAATACGACGTTACCTTCTTTACTGGCGACGAAAATGCTGGATATGTTGATGCCATTGGCGGATTAAAAGGTATAGAAGGTGCTTGCCGCGAGGAAGTAACTGTAACGGTAAGTGAAGTATCGTTTACTGATTTAGTGGTAAACGAAACTGATGGCGATAGCACTGGTTCAGTGATTGTAGATAACGTTTCTGGAGGTACAGCCCCATACACTTACACTTGGAGCAATGGCGAAAGTACTGCCAGCATAACCGACCTAAACGAAGGAACCTACACTGTAACGGTTACCGATGCCAATGGCTGTAGCAAGTCGGCCACATTTGAGGTTGATAATATTGTAGGCATTACTACCATCAATACCTTGGCTGCTAGGTTGTACCCTAACCCAACCACTGGCCAGTTTGTTGTAGAAGTAGACCAAGCCGGCCCAACCCAAGTAAAAGTAATGGACCTTGCTGGTCGTTTGGTAGTTGCCACCCAAAGCAACGATGGCAACACCATCAGCCTTGACTTGGGCAATGCTTCGGCTGGTGTGTATTTTGTGCACATACAGCAAGACAATGCCAATACCATTAAAAAACTGATTGTTGAGTAATCCTCGATAATAGTTTAGCGCATAAAAAGCGGCGGTTCCTGGTGGAGCCGCCGCTTTTGTTTTTTGTCCAATCGGTGCCATTAAATTGTAGCGGTATCCTAAGCCTGCCCAACCCAAGTAAAAGTAATAGACCTTGCCGGGCGTTTAGTGGTTGCCACCCAAAGCAACGATGGCAAAACCATCAGTCTTGACTTGGGTAATGCATTGGCTGCTGCATATTTTGTGCACATACAGCAAGACAATACCAACAACATTAAAAAACTGATTGTGGAGTAATACTCGCTAACAGTTTAGCGCATAAAAAAGCGGCGGTTCCTGGTGGAGCCGCCGCTTTTATTTTTACTTAATTGGTGGGGGCTATTTGCCCACCACCACTTTATCTTGGTACCATGCTCCGCCGCTTTGGATGCGTACGATATACATTCCGTTACTAAGGTCGCTGGCATTAAAATCAGCTTGCAATACATTGTTAAAACTATTACTTAATACTTTACGGCCCATGATGTCGTATAGCTCAACAGCACTTATGGGCAATCCGCCAACATTAACCGACAATAGGCCAGTAGTTGGGTTCGGGAAAACATTCACTGGCACTGTTACGCGCTCTGCAATGCCCACGGTGCGCTGTGTAGCAACCGTATTGGTATATATCGGTGGATTAAAATCGAAGTAAATGGCCGCTTGGTTGGTTACTTCTTCCAATTGCGTTTTGTCCAGCACTTCAATATCAAACTCCACAAAGCCGTGGCTCAATGGCTCATTTACGTTGCTATCGGGCAATAAGATGTTGTTGAACACGAAATGCACGATGCGCTCTTCGTAAAACTCAATCTCCACTTTGTGGCTAGCGGCAATAAACCGGAAAGAAGAGATGTTCAAATCGCTATCGAGCGTGTCGCGCACCACAATGTTGAAGGCAGTGTCGGTACCCGTATTCTGAAAACGGATTAAATAACGTAACAACGTATCTTCAACCATTGCTGGCCCATCAATGCTCTCGCTGCTGGCATTAAATACTTGTTTGTCGTTAGGGTCATAAGAGCCCACAATAACTGTGTTGCAGCTAGCGGTGTTGTTGGTCAGGTCTTGGTCGGTAGCGTTTAGCAGATTGATGCTACCCGTGTGCGTAAGCACTTGGCCCAAACTTACGGTAGGTATTAATGGCAAGGTTACATATACACCAAAGTTGAGGGTTTGTTGTGGCAGCAAACCCGTTACGCTGTAGTATATGGTGGTAGGGCCATACGTAACACTATCTATAGTAACGCCCGCCGGAAGAGTGAAAGTAGGCACAGCCGTAACAGCACTACTAAGCACTACGCTACCCGAAACATTAGCAGCATATATACCATAATTAGAGATGGTAACACTATTGTATTGCACAAAGCCAGGCCTTGCTACACCGCAGTAAACCGTTATGCCCACATTGTTAGGCGTAATGCTGGTTCTCGGAAAATCCAAGCCACCAATGGTGTTGGTATCTATCACGTTTACCAACAAGGTATCAATGCCACAAGTATCAATCAAAGTAGCGCCTGTGCCATATTGCGATACCACTGCATTGTAACTGCCCAGAGACACAAAAGCGCTCCAAACACCACTAGCATTGGTGTAGGCATAATAGCCCGGTTGTATAGATACCAAATAGCCCGAAAGGCCTAAATCGCTGCTAGTGTAGCTGCAGTCGCCATCCAAATCAACATAAACCCTGCCGCCAATGTGGGTGTAACAGCCTTGATCAACGGTAACGAAACGGTGCACCACTGCCGAGCAACCATTGGCATCGGTAACGGTTACGGTATGCCCACCTACTGGCAAGCCGGTGGCGGTATCGGTAGTGCTGCCGTTGCTCCAAAGGTAGGTAAATGGCGCATCCCCATTTTGGGGGGTTGCTACCAAAGTGCCACCACTGCCAATGCAATTTGCAGCGCTGGTTTGGTCTACGTTAACTTGCAGGCTATTGTTATTTACTACCGTAGTTTGCACCAATATGCAACCTGAGTTGTCGGTAACCGTAACTATGTAAACACCAGCCGACAAGCCCGCAATAGTGTTAGAAGTATCGCCATTGCTCCATTGGTAACTAAAAGGAGGGTTGCTGCCGCTTACGGTAATCTGGCTAGAGCCATTGCCGGCACCTATGCAGGTTTCGGGGGTGGCCAGCAACGATAGTATGGTAAAACTGCCGCTAGCTACTGTTGCGGTTTCGGTAGCAATACAGCCGTTTGCATCAGTTACGGTTACAGTGTAGTTGCCAGCAGGTAAGTTACCCACTTGCGGGGTTGTACTGCCGTTGCTCCATAAATAAGTATATGGCCCTGCGCCACCGCTTACTGAAAGTACCGCCGTGCCGTCGTTGCCGCAACTAGCCGGGGTGGTAGAGGTTAGCAAGAGAAGGGTTGGCTGGTTGGCCACGGTTACGGATTGTGTGGCCGTGCATCCAATATTGTCGGTAGCGGTTAAGAAGTAAATGCCATCAGCTAAGCCGCAATTGGTAGGGCCAGTAAATGTGTTGCTCCATACATAGGTTGCACTAGTGCCTGCAGCGGTAGCCACCGCACAGGCAGTGCCCGCACAACTATCATACACCACAGCTACGCTTATGTTAAGTGTTCCTTGGCCTATAAAAACGGTATCGCTTTCGGCGCATCCGTTGGCATCTATTACGCTTACCGCGTACACACCAGGCGCTAAGCCAGATACTTGGGGAAAATTACTTCCGTTGCTCCATAAATAAGTGTACGGTAACGTACCACCGGTAGCACTCACCCATGCCGAGCCAAAAGCAGTTGTGCATGAGCCGCCAGTGCCTGAAGCTACGGCAGATAATACAGTGGGTTGAGTTACAGTAGTTGAGCTCGCAACCGTGGTGCCTATGTTATCGGTTACGGTAATAGTATAAGTACCAGCAGGCACACTAACTTGGTTTGCCGTAGTGCTTCCATTGCTCCAAACGTAGGTATAAGGGGCACTACCGCCAGTTACAGTGGTAATGATACTGCCATCGTTACCAAAGGCACAATTAACATTGTTGGTAGTAAAGCTAACGGTAGGCTGGGCAAAGACCAGCGCAAATACGCATAGCAGACCCGTAAGAGTAAGTAACAGTTTTTTCATTAGTGTGGTTTTAAAGGTTAAAAGCAGTACTACAACCAACCAGCAAGTATACTTGCTGAAATAGCGCTCACTTAGAAAAAACCACACGGGCAGTGGCTGGCACTATATTGATATGAACATAAACATAGGATTATTTATGATAACTCACAAGGACTCTTATGAAATAATTTGCTATCTGTAGTTTTACAGAAATAAATAGGCCGAGACATGAGTGCCTCGGCCTATTTTATATTAGTAGTGGTTTTTTTCAACCAAGTATTACTACTTCCACTTAATGGTGCAACCAATAGCTTTGGTGCTTGCTGGGTCAGGTTTTTTGCCGCTGTTTAAGGCCGTTACGGCATTTTCGATATACTTGGTTTTGTCGGGGTTGGTGTTTTCGGTATCATTATCGATGGCGCCAATATAAGCAACCGAAAACTTGCCACTATTGCCACGGGTAAGCAAAAAGGCGTGTGGTGTGCGGGTGGCACCGTATGCTTTGGCTATAGCTTGGCTCTCGTCGTGCAAGTACGGGAAATTGAAACCCTTGTCTTTAGCCCGCTTTACCATACCTTCAAAGTTGTCGTCTGGGTATTTGCTGGCATCGTTTGGGTTGATGGCCACTACCGGAAAACCAAGGCCTTTCAATTTGCTGTTTAAGGCAACAATGCGGTCTTCGTAAAGCACAGCATATGGGCAATGGTTGCAAGTGAAAATAACGATTACCCCTTTCACATCCTTATAATCGGCTAGGGAAACCATTTTGCCATCAATGTTCTTTAATTTGAAATCGGGGGCCACATCGCCAACCTCAACCCCTGCAAACGCTAGAATGCCAATGGTCATAAAAGCGAATAACGAAAGTACTTTTTGCATGTGTTTATTTTAAGAGTGGTTTTATAAAGCTTACTAATTCTTCGTACGTAAAAGAGCCTTCGTGAAACTTACTTACCCTGCCCGTCTTTTTCACTACCAATGTAGCAGGTATAGCTCCACTCCATTCTGGGCTTACTTTGTCAATCCAAGCATTATAGTCGGGCGCGTTTAATAATACCACCTCGCTTTTCAACTGCTTTTGGCCCACAAACTCTACTACCTTGGCATGCTTGCTTTTAAAATCGATACTCACAAATACCACCGCAACCCCTTTTGCCTGATAGTCCAATGCCAACTTCTCGAAAACAGGCATCTCCTCAACGCAAGGCTTGCACCACGTTGCCCAAAAATTATAAACCACTACTTCTTGCTTTTGGTTGGCCATTCGGGCCTGCAATTGCTCAAAGGTGAGTATCTCCACATTTTGGGCTAGCAGTGCTTGGCCACAGCCAAACAACAGCATCAAGCCCAATATCCACTTTGGCATTATTCTTTTATCAGTTTTTGAACCAATGCCACCACTTCGGCATCGTAAACCGATGTTTTCGGACTGAAAGTAGCCACCACTTCGCCTTTTTTATTGATGACGAATTTCTGGAAATTCCAGCTTACATCACCCTCTACGTTTCCGTTTTTGGCTTTGTGCGTCAAAAAGTCGTACAGTGGGTTAATATCCTTGCCCTTCACTTCAATCTTCTCGAACATATCAAAGGTTACGCCATAATTCTTCTCGCAAAAGCTTTTGATGTCTTCGCTAGTACCTGGCTCTTGGTGCATAAAGTTGTTAGCCGGGAAACCCAAAACTGCCACTCCCTTGCCACTATATTGCTTGTAAAACTTCTCCAAATCGGCATACTGTGGCGTAAATCCGCATTTGCTGGCGGTGTTCACTATTATCATTACCTTGCCTTCATATTTTTTCAAAGACACTGGCTTACCTTCAATACTAGTCATGGTAAACTGGTAAATGTTGGGGCTAGTTACGTTTGGCGACAAATAGGCCATAATGCTCAGGCAAACAATTGCAATAATTTTCATGGTGTGTTTTGGTTTAGTATCAACCTATAACAAACAAAGATGGAAAAAGATGTCAATAACCTGTTAGAAATAATCAGCCAATAAATGTTAAATCGGCTTCGGAGTAGTTGGGGCCTTTCAAAACCTTGCCATCGGCGCGATACACGGGCTTGCCATCGGCGCCCAATTTGCTCATGTTGCTGCGGTGCACTTCGTCCATTACTTGGTCCATAACATGTTGCAGGCCAAACTCCAAGGCAGCACCGTGCAGCACAATCATCAAATCGGTCATTTCTTTGGCTATATGTTGCAGGTTGCCGCTTTCCATTGCCTCAATTACTTCTTGGCTTTCCTCGGCTACCAATCGTGCGCGAAGTTTCACGCGATCTTGATTTGGCACTTGCGGACTATCTAAAATGGGAATATCAAATGCCTTGTGAAACTCGGCAACTTGTTGGGCGTGGTGGTTCATTGAACAGGGAATTAATATGGGGTTTTATCAGGGTCTTGGCGCGTATCGAAAACCGAAAGAATAACAATGTCTGAATCTGTTACTGTATAGAATAGCTTGTAATACTTAACAATTAGAAATCGAAAATCTGCAGTATTAGTTTGCTTTCCTAAAAATGGATTGTCCTTCAGTTTATTTGTAGCAGCTTTAAAAGCCTTCCTTAGCTTTATTGTATAACGATTTGAATCCGTACGTGTAAGCCAAAATTCAAAAATCGAAAGCCGCTGGTTTTTGGCTTTTTTTGACCAAACTACCCTTTTTGCCATTCATCCATTTCTTTATCGAGCTCTTCATCTGTAATATAGTCGCCTCTCTTATAATCTTCCCATCCTTCTTGAACTGACAAAGCCTCCGCCTTAGTCAGTTCATACGGCTCTTCCAAGCCTGTATTGATATCGAGCCAAACGATTACCTTCTTCAATAGCTCTTCACTATCAACTTCATCAATTCTGCGATGCAAAAACTCTTTTAGTTCTTCTCTGCTCATAAGCTTGTAACAAATATAAAGGTTATTACTGTTCCAAAAAACATGCAATTAGGCACAAAACAATGAAAAGCGTTGCTAACCTGCCTCGTTAAAGATAACTTAGCATCACCAAAATGAAACACGAAACCATAACTTTCACCAAGCCCGTTACCTTTATCCAGGCTTTCCATCATCATTACGATTACTTAAAAGACCAACGGCGCTTTGAGGAAAGGAAAGAAATAGCCGCTTGGCAAAAAACGTTTCAATCAACCAGCGGGTATGTTGAGGGTGGAGCGTTGTTTTTACCTGAAAGCATTTTGAATGTTGATAGCTTGAAACTAGCCACCCATATTACATTGGAAGATGTCCAAAACCCAAGCCATTATCATTTCAAGCAGTCGCAGCCCAACCATTGCCTGAACCTACAAACAGGTTTAGTGGAATATGATAGTTTTAAATTAAAGGACTTAGGCACCGAAAAAGTGGAGATTCAACTCCATTGGTCATTTATAGGCTACTTTGAACCTGAGCAATACAAAATAGCCGAATTGCAACCCGGCATGGTGCTTGAAATACGCCGAAACCGTGTGGTAAACCATAGCCTTACTGGCCGCAAAGAGCGCATCTATACCGAGGCTTTTACCATACTGCAAATACTCGGCACTTTTACCCAAGCTACCTTGCTGAGTGCACCAACACCCATCATGGTTAAGGCCTTACCCCAACCCACCAAAGTGGTTGATTTGATGAAGCATTTGTATTGACCTGATACCATTTTCCGTTCAATGGAAATGCAAAAAAAGTAGCGGTAAATTTTATCGCCCTTTTCTTATCTTTCGGATATGATTACTGCACATGCATATCCTCGCGCCGCACTTATTGGTAACCCCTCTGATGGGTACAACGGCAAAACCATTGCCTTTGTGTTTTCAAATTTTAAGGCCAGCGTTTGGCTGCAAGAAGCTAAACACATTGAGATAGTGCCCCATGAGCGCGACCTGAAAAAATTCGACAGCCTAAAAGACCTGCACCGAGAGATGAGCCAATATGGCTACTATGGAGGGTTACGGATAATTAAAGCTGCCCTTAAACGATTTTACGAGCACATGCAAAAGCATGGGGCTACCCAGCGTGTTGAGAACTTTAAACTAAGCTACGATAGCGATATACCGCACCGCCTTGGGCTGGCAGGCAGTAGTGCCATTATTACGGCTACCATGCGAGCCCTGATGCAATTTTATGAGGTGTTTATTCCGCCAGCCGAACTTGCAAACTTGGTACTATCGGTTGAGTTAGACGAACTGGGCATAGGTGCTGGCCTGCAAGACCGAGTGGCGCAAGCTTACGAACAACCGGTATATATGGATTTTAGCCAAAAGCATTTTGAGAAGCAAGGTTATGGCAATTATATACCGTTTAGTAAAAACTTGCTTCCAAATTTGTTTATTGCATACCGCACCAATATGTCGGAAGGCTCTGAAGTGGTGCACAATACCCTCAGGGAGCGCTACCGGCTGGGCGACCCGCAGGTGCTAGAGGCCATAGGCCAATGGGCACAATATACCGATGACTTTTTTGAGGGGCTTGCCACCCAAAACCTGCCCTTGCTGAACCAATTGATAAACAACAATTTCGATTTGCGGCGCAAGGTTATGGGGGTGCACGCTGCAAACCTAGAGATGGTTGAAACAGCCCGAAATTGCGGCGCCAGTGCCAAATTCACCGGTTCGGGCGGGGCTATTATTGGCATTTACGAAAATGAAACTATGTTTGCGCTGCTTAAGGAGCAATTATCCAGTATTGGGGTAGATATTATTAAACCCACCATAGTGGGAAGTTATTAATAGCCGTAAATTTGAGCCATGAGTATTTGGAAAATTAAAGCCACCCCCGAGCAGATAAACCAAGGTGCCCCAGGCAACATGATGGAGCACTTGGGTATGCTAATAACCGAAGTAGGCGAAAACTATTTGGTAGGTACTATGCCCGTAGATCACCGCACCATACAGCCCATGGGCCTGCTTCACGGTGGCGCATCGGTGGTACTGGCCGAAACACTGGGCAGTATAGCCGGTAACCTAAGTTGCAATGCACCCGACGAGTATGTAGTTGGCTTGGAGATAAACGCCAACCATATAAAATCGGCACGCAACGGTTTGGTAACGGGCATTGCAAGGCCCATACACATAGGTGGCCGCACCCAGGTTTGGGAAATACGCATTACCAACGAGGCTCAAGAGCTGGTGTGCATTAGCCGCATTACCCTTGCGGTAATTCAAAAAAAGAAATGAGCGAAAGCAAGCAACCACCAACTAAAAGATGGATAATACTGCTTGTAAAGGCCGTGTTGCTATTTTTGTTTGGCGGGTTTTGCTACGACTATGTACCAGTGTTGCTCAATTCCAGCTCTTTTGCGGCAACGGTATTTATCTACTTTTTAATAGCATTGTTATTCATTGCGTTTAGCTTCGCGCTAAAGCGCTTGGGGGTAGAAAACCACCGCGAAATGCTATTCAGTTCGTTAATACTTGTATGCTTGCTGTTAGGAACCGAAACCATTTTACGGTTTGTAGTAAAAACACACCTCGACTATTGCGAAACCAGCGGTAACCCCTACCGAGCGCGCCTATTTGAGCAAAATATAGACACCAAAGAGGTGCCTTACGCCCCGTTTGATACCGTTTGGACATCCAAAACCGAATTCTCTCACTTCCGAATACCAAACGAACAAGGCATTTTTGAAAAGCAAATTCCTACCAAAAGAGCTGGCGAAAAACGATTTCTCTGCCTCGGCGATTCGTTTACCGAAGGGGTAGGCACTACGTACGACTCCACCTGGGTAAAAGGTGTTGAACGGCTATTGAAAGCTGCCCGGCCACTGAGCGACATAACCTTTATAAACGCCGGACAAAGCGGTAACGACCCTTTTGCCGAATACACTTTACTGAAAACCAAACTACTGGGCTACCAGCCCGATTGGGTGATAATGATGGTAAACAACTCCGACATAAACGAATTTATAGAGCGGGGCGGATTGGAGCGATATAAAAGCGATGGAACCATTGACTACCGAAAAGGTCCTTGGTGGTACCAAGCTTATAGATATAGCTACATTGTTAGGCATATTGCCCACGACGTCTTCCATCTTAAAGACTATCTGATATCGGCCGAAGAGCATGACAAACTATTAAATGAAGCTTACACAGCTATTAGCTCCATTTGCCAAAAGATGGAAAAACTAGGTGACGAAAATGGATTCAAATTTGTACTGGTGGTGCAGCCCATGCACTATGAAGTAGCAGCTAATGAATATGGATTCCCTAACTTTTCCTCGCTAAAAAACAGTACAACTTACGGCATTGATTTGATGCCCTATTTGGCAAACCGTATAACAAACCTTGAACACAATACTAGATACTATTGGCCTTTAGACGTGCACTACAATGCCCTGGGGTACCAGCTGGTAGCCGATGGCGTACACCATTATTTAGACAGTATTTTACCTCCCGATTATCAGGTTTCCCAATAAAGAAAATTACTATGCCGCGCCCAACACCATCCGATTATGCCCCGTTCTATCAACCCTACATTAGCAAAGTAGATGGCGAAAGTTGGCATGCCGCATTGAACCAATACAGCCGTGCAAGCCTATCGTTTTGGCAAAACATACCCGAAGATAAGGGCAACTATGCCTATGCCCATGGTAAATGGACGATAAAGCAAGTACTAAACCACCTTTGCGATGCGGAGCGCATTTTTGCCTACCGAGCCCTGCGCATAGCTCGTGGCGATGAAACCCCTTTGCCTGGTTTTGATGAAAACGACTATGCCGAAGCCGCCCAAACAGACCACCGAACGCTCAAAGAATTGGTACACGAGTTCCAATCCGTTCGAAGCGCAACGCTTTCGTTGTTCAATAGTTTCGGCGAAACGGAGCTATCTCGGTTTGGCAACGCTAATGGCGCCAAGGTTAGCGTAAACGCTATTGGGTTTATGATTATAGGTCATACCCTGCACCACGAAACGGTGGTGAAAGAACGGTATGCAGTTTAAAACCAATTAACACCAATAAAGCATTCACACTTTAAAATCGCAATCGTCACCCATTATTTGCAACCCCATAAACAGCCACTAGGCTGCATCTGTATTTGAATTCCCACCAATCCAAATACAGGACCTGCCTACTGACTATCAATTGAGTAACAACCCTAAGTTATAAACCAATTTTATATTTTACAAACTTTAAGATGCAAAATAGGGTTTTGTCGTGTACAACACATTCATTATCAGGGAATTAAAATTTTAAAATATTGCCTCGCGCTATACCCTTCAATAGAGGAACCAGACAAACGGCAATGAAATGGCAATTGACCTTTGGAACCATAAAATAGCCATTAACTATTGGCTGCAAAACACCCAAAACCGCACCAATACTATATAAAAGTACACGACAAAACTCTGGTTGGTCCATAGTCAATAGCCCATAGTCGATGGACAAATCAACCAATAACTAGTCAACTAATAACCAATCAACTATCTTAAAGGCCTTTGAGCGCTTCTCGCTGCCAGCTGTTCCAGGTTTGGCTGTTGTAGTAATCCTTAATCAGGGCTTGGTAGGCCGTTTGCCCGTTAAAGTGTTTAAGCAAACCCAACGCAGGGTTTGCCAAGCGGGTGTTAGGGTTTAGGCTGGCATCAAACAAATTAACTACTAAGGTTTTATCGAGGTAATTGAGGCGCCTGAGAACATCCATGGCGTTGGTGCGCGTGCGAAACTCGTAACTATTGCTAGTAAGCGCTACCAATTGCGGCAGGTACTTGTCGCGTTCGGTGGCAATGGCAATCTCTAGCCAAGCAATGCGGATGCTCTGGCCCATGCCCACTTCGCCTTTGGTGGCCTCTAAGTAACGCTTCGTGTTGGCCGGGAAATTGGTAGTCAACTTCACCAAGGCCGTTTCTAGCACCTTGTATGAAGAGTCGGTGAGGAACTGCTCATAGGCCGCCAAATATTTGGGGTGTATGGTGGCCACGTTTTCAATAGCTTTCAGGCGAACTTTGGCATCCTTGTCGGCAAGTAAGGTCACATATACCTCATTATCCAGTTCCATATCGTTTATAAGCTGCTCTACCACCTCGGCGCGCACAGCCCAGAAAGGCTCTTTAGCATACAACTCCACCAGCTTATCGCGCTTTTTTGAAAGGGGTACCGAGCGCAATGATACCAAGGCATCGTAGCGGTCTATCATGTTTTTGGCACCCAGGGCTTGGGCTAGCAGCATTGGGGGCTCCTTAGAAAATTCGACGCTCTTCACTATCTCCGAGTTCGGGTCGAAGAGCACATAGGCTATTTTCTTGCTGCCTTCATTGGTAATGGTTACCGTGTGGCTGTGGTTCTCAATCCACTCCGTAACCGAGGCATAAGTGCCGTCGGTGTAGTGCACTTCAAACACTATCGGCATACGGAAAAGGCCCACCACATCGTCCATGGCATGCACCTGCTTTACGGTGAATACCGTGGCACCAGCACTTGCTGGGCCAAAAGGTACTTCTAGGTAGCTCACTTCATATTTCGGCTCCCCGCCCTTATGTATCCACTGGTCGAAAAACCAATCGAGATTAATACCCAACTTGTCGTTAAAGGCCGCCCATAGGTCAAAGGTGCTTACATTGCTATAGCCGTGCTTTTGCAGATAGTATTGCAGGGCCACATTAAACTGCTCCTTGCCCACAATGTAACGCATCATATCAATCACTAGCGAGCCTTTAGGGTAGTGGCGTGCACTGCCGGGGTTGCTGTGGCCTACCGGTAAGTTGTTGCTTTTAGCCGCGCTTAGGGTGCTCCAAAGTTCGGTTCGACAGTTCCAGCGGTAGTGGTCCTCACCAAAAATAGAGCGCTCAAAGTGTTTCTGATATTGGGTTGCAAAGCTCTCGTGCAACCAGTGGTTCTCTGGCGAGCGGGTGGTAATGTAGTCGCCAAACCATTGGTGGGTAAGCTCGTGTGCATTAGTACCGATGTAGTACCTATCCAAAAACGCACGCTTATCCACGTTATAAAAGTCGCCGAAGATAGTGGCCGAGGTATTTTCCATGGCGCCGTACATAAAGTCTTGCACCATTACTTGGCTATACTGCTGCCAAGGATATTTCACACCAAACTCTTGTTCAAAAAAGTCCATCATTTCGGCGGTGTATCGGTAGGTAGGCTCGGCACGGTCGGCATCTTCGGGGTAGTACCAATTGTTTATCACCACCCCACCCTTGCTCTTAACGGTTTGCACGGCATATTTGCCAATAGCAATCATTACCAAGTAAGCGCTGTGCGGCTTATCCATGGCATAATGCCAGGTTTTAGTATTGTCCTTATTCAACTTCTCCGCTACTAGGTTGCCGTTGCTCAGTACTTGGTAGTCCTTGTCAAAAGTCACTTTTACATCGGTCAGCATTTTGTCGCCCATATCGTCAAAAGTCGGGAACCAATGGCGGTTGTCTATGCCTTGGCCTTGTGTCCAAATCTGTTTACGGCTGAGGTTATTCGGGTCGTTCCAGCCGATGAAGTACAGGCCCTTGCGCGGGGCAGCTTTGTACTTAATAGCGAGGGTATGGGCTATGCCCCAAGTAAGCGGCTTATCGAAACGTATAGTGATGCCCTTGCTATCAACGGTGTACTTTACTTTGTTTTTATCGAGGGTAACCTCTAGCACCTCAATGCCAGGTGCATCCAAGAAGAGGGTATCTACCACTTTTCGCAAAGGGGTAAAGGTATGCACTACGGTGCCATTTACAACACCCTTGGTTGGCTCAAAACTCACATCAATGCTGGTCTTGGTAATGTCCACCACTCGCTCGCGAGCGTGGGCGCCTTCATCTTGTATATAGCAATCGGTAGTTTGGGCAATTATCGGGGTACCAAAAGCCAACATTGCAGCAAGGAACAGATAAAAAAAGCTTCTCATAAAGTATCTACTAAACTTAGTTATGCACTAGCAATGCTGTATTATATAACCGCAAATGTAGCATATTTTGCACACTCAATTTAACATGTAAGTTTAGGTAACCAAAATATTAGGATTTAAATTTTTAGTTTTGGGGCGTGCTTAATAATGGCAACAAGGCTCAAATACAAAACAAGGTGTTATGAAACTTAAAGGTTTATGTACTATTGTGTTTTTTTTGTGTACAGCAATGCTGGGCACTGTGTTAATGGCACAAACACCCGTTATCCAATGGCAAGAAACATACGGTGGCAGTAGTTTGGACAATGAGGGGAGGATAGTACCAACTAATGATGGCGGATACATTATGGTTTCTTACGCAGCCTCTTCGGATGGCGATGTGAGCGGTAATAACGGACTATATGATTTTTGGGTAGTAAAGGTTGATTATACTGGTAATATCGAATGGCAGCAAAGTCTTGGTGGCTCACTCAATGATTATGGGTATGGCGTAATCCAAACCACTGATGGCGGTTATGCTGTTGTAGGCCAGAGTAATTCTAATGACGGCGATGTAAGCGGCAACAACGGCGGTGCTGATGTTTGGGTGGTGAAACTAAATGCTACGGGCGGCATCATTTGGCAAAATTCTTATGGCGGCAGCCTCAATGAAAATGCTACGGGTATCGTTCAAACTTCAGACGGGGGCTATGTAGTAGTAGGTTTCACTACTTCTAATGATGGGGATGTAAGCGGCAACAATGGTAGCAGTGATGTTTGGGTTATAAAACTAACTGCCTCTGGTAACCTGCAATGGCAAAATGCGCTAGGAGGCACTAATGATGAATTTGGCAGCCAAATAAGGCAAACGGCAGATGGAGGATATGTGGCAATAGGCTCAACATACTCTGGCAACGGAGATGTAAGCGGGAATAATGGCGATGCCGATGTTTGGGTAGTAAAGCTGGATGCATTTGGCAACTTTCAGTGGCAAAATGCGTTTGGTGGTACTGTAAGCGACCAAGGGCGCGATATTATTCAAACTGTTGATGGACGGTATGCAATAAGCGGTATCGTCTTTTCCAATGACGGCGATGTAAGCGGGTCTAATGGCAATGGTGATGCATGGCTTGCAAAACTCGACGCCACGGGAAATTTGTTATGGCAGAGCGCTTTTGGTGGAACCTTGCTTGACGATGTCTGGCAAATTACACAAACACAAGATGGCGGATTTGCAGTAGCGGCCTATACTTACTCAAGCGATGTGGATGTAATTGGCGTAAACCAAGGTAGCGCCGATGCTTGGCTGGTAAAGCTAAACTCAACGGGCGCAATACAATGGCAAAAACTGGTAGGGGGATCTGGTGATGACAGGTTCTTTAGCATTGTGGAAACAAACGACGGCAGTTTTGCTTTGGCAGGGCACACCAGCTCAAATGATGGAGACGTGAGTGGCAACAACGGCAGTTTTGACGCGTGGATGGTAAAGCTCTGGCCTGCATGCAATAGGTATTTGTTGCAAGATGTTAACCCTTGGGGAACTGCGCACAATACCACAGCTATGAACAGCGTATTTGGCGCATCAGGCTATAGCAGTGTGGGGTATTCAACGCCTGCAGCCAGCATATTCAACAGCAATACTTGTTTTGTATTTATGGAGGGTAGCAGAGACAATTGTAGTGCGTTCAATTCCTATATAAACGCTAACCTAACTACCATCCAAAACTGGGTCGCCGATGGTGGTTCCCTTTATATCAATTATGCTCCATTAGGCTGCGGTTCTGCTGCTCCTATATTTGGCGGAATAACCATATTTTCTGATGTAAGCGGTGCTGGTACAACATTGATAGCGAGCGGTTTTGGTATTTCAGGGCATCCAGTGTTTGATGGTCCATACACACCAGTAGGATTAAATTACCAAGGTGGTGCATTTGCGCATAGCTATATCGTAGGCGGTGTTTGGGACACTATCTTTAAAAGCAGCTCAGCTAATAACTTTCTACTGGCTGGATACCAAAGTTATGGAGGTGGCAGGTTAACCATTTCTGCGCATACTACTCCCGTTTTATGGGTACCAAGCGATGGAACTAATTTAATTCAAAATATCATTTTTTACGCTGGTTCCGCCTTGCCATTTGTTCCTCCAGTAATTACCACAATTCCTCTGGCAAGCACTAGTTTTTGCCAAGGCAGTAGCTTCTCAGTTAGCTTCTCTGCAACTGATACCACCGATATAGGAAACACCTACACTGCTCAATTGAGCGATTCATTAGGTAGTTTTTCTTCCCCAACCGCTATCGGCACCCTATCCAGTAACGACAGTGTAGGCTCCATAAATGTAACCATTCCCCTTTCGGTTGCACCAGGTAGTGCTTATAGGATAAGAGTTGTATCGAGCAACCCAGGTGTTACAGGCAGCGATAATGGAACAAACCTAGCTATCGCAACCGCCCCTTCGGCAGCTTTTACTGCGTCGTTGTCGTGCGAAAGAAGCCTTACCCAATTTACCAATCAATCAACCATTAGTTCGGGCTCTATTTTTAGTTATCAATACCAATTTGGGGAAGGCAGTACCTCATTACTAAAAGACCCAACCTTCTCATATCCAACCGCAGGCAGCTACAACGTTACCCTTACCATTACCAGCGACCAAGGCTGTGCGGCAGTAACTTCTCAAAACGTTACAGTGCAAGCTAGCCCTATTGCAGGTTTTACTGCTGCGGCTAACGTCTGCCAAGGAGAAAACCTATTGTTTACCAACACGGCTACAGGTGCCAATAACTATGCTTGGAATTTTGGAGACGGAAGTACAAGCGCAGCAACTAGCCCAACTCACGCTTATGCCTTGGCGGGTACCTACAATGTTACCCTTAATGCATCAAACGCCACAGGATGCGCTGATACCGCTACCCAAACCATAACAGTAAACCCTAACCCGACGCCAAACCTTGTTATCACTGGCGATTCATTGGCATGCCAATTCAATACTTTCTCATACAGTGCAAACATAAGCAGCGGGGCCAATATACTATGGGAGATAGTGCCGGCTTCGGCTGCGAATATTGTAACTGGCCACGGCACCAACAACATTACTATTGATTGGGATAATACCCCTATCGGAACAAACTATGTAAAAGTAACCGCGACCGACCCTATTACTGGTTGCTTCACTACCGATTCATTGGCAGTTTTGGTAAATGGTTCATTCGTTTTTTCGTTTGCCAATATTAGCGATGCCTGCGCTGGCGAGCCTGCCCTATTCCAAAACCCAGCAACTGCCTTTGATCCCAACTACACCTACTTCTGGGATTTTGGCGATAGCAATACCTCTAATACTTTTAACCCTAGCCACATTTATGCCAATGCAGGCACATATAGTATTAGGCTTCAAATTACCAACGAGTTGAATTGCACGGGTACCAGTATTTTTTCGCATACCGTACCAGCAAAACCAACCCCTGATTTTACCTTTACTACCCCAACTTGCCCCGGTGGCGATGTAACTTTTACCAATACCAGTACTAATGCTACTGGCTATATTTGGGATTTTGGTGATGGCGACACCAGCACCGCAACCAACCCTACCCACGCTTACGCTACAGCAGGCACTTACACAGTCACCCTCACTGCCGCAGCCACAGCCGATTGCGACGCGGTAATAACGAAAAGCGTAACCATCAGCGCCAACCCTGTACCCAACTTCAGTGTAAGTGGCGACACTTTGGCATGTACCAACCTCAACGAGATATACACTACCAGCATTGGCAGCGGCAATACCATTACTTGGGCATTGAGCGGCGGTGGAAGCATTGTAAGCGGCCAAGGCACTAATGCCATAGAAGTGGATTGGAACACCCCGGGCAGCTACTTTGTAAAAGTAACCGCTACCAGCGGATCCGGCTGTACCACCCTTGATAGCTTGCAGGTTGACATAAGCAACGTAATTAATGTAGCAGTACCCACCTTTACCCGAGCATGTGCTGGCGAGGTAACGCAGTTTACTGCTAATGCCCCTGCTAGCGGTGGGCCATACACATTCTTCTGGAACTTTGCCGATGGCGCTACCAGCACCGATCAAAACCCCTCTCACATTTTCGCAATTGCGGGTACTTATGCTGTTACCTTGGCTATTACTAGCCCCGCCAATTGCACAGGCACCAGCACTACCAATGTAGTAGTACCTGCCAAGCCCGTTGCAAGTTTTGTAGCAACCCCAGCTTGCCCTGGTGGCAATGTAACCTTTACCAACAACTCATCCAATGCGAATAGCTACGAATGGAGCTTTGGCGATGGTGCTACCAGCATTTTGGCCAACCCAACACACGCCTACGCGGTAGCAGGTACTTATACGGTTACCCTTCGGGCCATTTCTACTGCCAATTGCGATGCAGTTATTACCCAAAGCGTAACAGTAAGCCCTCGCCCAGTGGTTGAGTTTACCGCTACCAATGCTTGCCCCGATAGTTTGGTAACCTTTACCAACCTGAGCACTGTAGTTAGCGGCACTATAACCACTTATAGCTGGAACTTTGGCGATGGAAACACCAGCGCAGCTGCCAACCCAACCCATGCTTACACCGCGCCCGGTACTTACCAGGTAACATTGGTGGCTACTAGCAATATTGGCTGCCAAGACAGTATAAAGCACAGCGTGACCATTTACGACAGGCCTTTTGCCGGATTCAATGCAAATAATGTTTGCGATGGCGAAACCGTAATTTTCACCAATATTAGCAGCATAGGTACTGGAACTTTGAGCTTTGTTTGGGGCTTTGGCGATGGAAGCACCAGCACCGACATTAACCCTACACACTTATACCTAGCCGCTGGCACTTACAACGTAACGCTTACAGCTACTAGCGACAATGGCTGTTCTCGCACTATTACCAAACCAGTAGTTGTTAATGCCACACCAACTGCTAGCTTTACTGCCTCGGCCACTGCCATTTGCTTTGGCGATACCATTACTTTTACCAACTCGTCAAGCACTGGTACCAATGTGGTTTATAACTGGGATTTTGGCGATGGTAACTTTAGCAACTTTGTAACCGATACCCAATACGTGTATGCAGCGGCAGGTAACTATACCGTTACACTAGAGGCAATTGATACCATCACCTTCTGCGCAACGGTTACTACTGTGAACATCACCGTTTATGAAGAGCCTGTTGCAGGATTTACCCTTGCCAATGTATGCGATGGTACTTCAGTTACTTTTACCAATACGAGCACCATACCAACTGGTACTTTGAGCTACTTATGGAGCTTTGGTGATGGCGCAACCAGCACCGACATAAACCCTACCCACTTATACGGCGGCCCAGGTACTTACAACGTATTGATCACAGCGACCAGCAACAATGGTTGTGTTGATACCCTTACCCAACAAGTAACTATTCACCCTGAGCCAGTTGCTGCCTTTACGCTGAGCAATACCACCGCCTGCGACAGGGATACCGTAACGATGACCAACAACTCGATAGTTGTTGGAACTGATATACTTTACACTTGGACTTTTGGCGACGGAAGCACCAGCAACGATGTAAGTCCTGCTTATGTATATGGTGCACCGGGTACTTACAGCGTAGTACTTACCGTAACCGATACCGTAACTGGCTGCACCAATGTAGCTAGCGATACGGTTACTATTTTCCACCGTGCAGTGCCGGCCTTTACTACCGCCGATGTTTGCTTAGGCGCTGCGGCAAGTTTCACCAACGGCACCACCATTGGGGTAGGCACAGTAAGCTACTTCTGGGATTTTGGCGATAGCACTTTTAGCACCGACATTAACCCAACGCACGGATACGATAGCATCGGTATCAAAACCATTACTTTGATAGTAACTACTAACAATGGTTGTACCGATACCGTAACCCGTACCTTGATTGTAAGCCCATTGCCTGAAACCGACTTCTCGGTAGGGCCTACTTGCTTTGGCAACCCAACCGACTTTACCAACCTTACTACCATTGTATTTGGCACTAACACTTACCTATGGAACTTTGGCGATGGCGTAACCGATACTGCTGCCAACCCAAGCCACACCTACACGGTGCTTGGCAACTATACAGTAACCCTAACCGCAACCAGCGATGCCGGTTGTGTTGATGTGGCCAGCCAAGTAATTACCGTTCACCCGAACCCAACGGCTAGTTTCACTGCTGCTAATGTTTGCGAAGATGATAACGTGGTGTTCGATAACAACTCCACCATACCTTACGGAACCCTCACTAGCTTCTGGGATTTTGGCGATACGTTTACTTCAATTGACCAAAACCCAACTTACACTTACACTGGCTTCGGCACCTTCACGGTTACTTTGGTGAGCACCAGCAACAACGGCTGCGCCGATACCACCACAAGGACCATTACCGTTTATCCTAAGCCTATTGTGGCTTTCGATGTGGAGGATGTTTGTATTGGCGAGTTGGTAGTGTTTGACAACATTTCGGAAGTGCCAAACAACGGCACTATTGCCGATTTGAGGTGGTTCTTTGGCGATGGCTCAGTTTCGTTGGAAGTGAGCCCTACCCACTTGTATGCTGCTCCTGGCATTTATGAGCCCTACTTGGTAGTTACATCTACCCAAGGTTGTACAGATACGCTTAGAAAGACGGTTGTAGTGCACGAGTTGCCACCTGCCACTATTCAAGCACTTGGCCCATTGGCCTTCTGTGATGGCGGTAGCGTTGATTTGAGAGCCCCTGCTGGCCAAGCTGGCTACGAGTGGAGCACGGGAGAAACTACCCAAACCATAACTGTTACCACTTCGGGTACTTACTATGTTACGGTTACTAGCACTTTCAATTGCACCAATACCGATAGCATTGAGGTAATTGTATGGACATTGCCGATTGCGAATGCCGGAAACGACACAACCATAAGCAAAGGTTACACCGCACAACTAAACGGTAGCGGTGGTGCCGACTATGAGTGGACACCAACGGAAAGCTTGAGCAACCCGAGCATAGCCAATCCGGTAGCCAAGCCTTTGGAAACTACCACTTATACCCTATTGGTAACTGATACCAATGGTTGCCAAGACACGGACGAGGTTACGGTATTTGTAAACGAAGACTATCTGGTGCAAGCTACCAACACCCTTACCCCTAACGGTGATGGCAAGAACGACTTCTGGTACATCATAAACATTGAAACATACCCCGACGTGGAGGTGCTGATATTTGATAGATGGGGAACCGAGGTATATACCAGCAAAGCTTACAACAACGATTGGGGAGGTACTTATAAGGACAATAAGCTACCAGAAGGAACGTACTATTATGTTATCCGCTTTGAAGGCTCCGATCGCCTATACAAAGGAGCTGTAAATATTCTTCGCTAAACCATCTGAAACGGACTAACCATGAAAAAGCTAATCATCATCATAGCATTTGCCGCGGCCGCTTTCACAGGCTTACAGGCTCAACAAATACCTTTGTATTCTCAATACTGGTATCACCCATTTTTGTACAACCCCGCGCTTACCGGCTCCACTGGTTCGCCTCAGTTGTTCTTTATCTACCGCAGGCAGTGGGCAGGCTTTGATCAAGCACCTGAAACCAGAGCAGCAACGTTTGACATGCCCGTAATGAGCAACAAAGCGGGCTTTGGTGGCTATGTTTATAACGACCAGAGCAGCATTTTCCGCCGCTGGGGAGGCAGTTTTTCTTATGCTTATCACATCAACTTTGCCGAAAATCACCGCTTGTCTTTAGGATTATCTGCTGGAGCCCAATCGGTTCGCATTAACTACAACGATGTGTTTGTGCTTGACCCTACCGATGAATTGATAACCAACGGTATACAGCGCAACTCATATTTCGAGGCGGGTTTTGGTATTAATTACATGCTGAAAGACTGGAGTTTGGGCTTATCCGTACCTAGTTTGTTCGGAACCGATTTGAGCTATCTTAGCCAAAACGGTAGAACCGGCTACGAAACCGCCAGGCACTATGTAGCCCAAACAAGTTATAAGCTACGTTTGGCGCAGGATAAGTTTACCATACAGCCAACGGTAATGTTCCGTACTACCGAGGCCCTCAACTTCCAATTGGATGCAGGTGCCTCGTTTATGTACAAAGACTGGGTTTGGATTAACGGTATGTACCGTTACGACTATGCCGTATCTGTTGGCGGTGGTTTCAAAGTGCACAACATGATTACTGTTGGCTATTCTTACGATTTGCCTATTAATAACCTAAACGGCTATACTACCGGTAGCCACGAGATTTTATTGGGTATTACTTTCGGTAAGAAGAAGAAAGGTGAAGAAACTGATAATCAAGAATTGGTTGACAAACTTGCGGAAGTAACCGCTAAAAATGACAGCATCCTTAGCGAATTGCTAGGTAAAGTGGATTCGCTAGGCGGCGAAGTGGACTCATTGAAAGGCATACTTGCCAATGGACTTGAAGTGGAAGGTGACGGAGAAGGCACCGCTGCCGACCAAGCAGAATTGGATAGCTTAAACAAGCGTGTGACCGACCTAGAACAACAACTGCAGAACAAGCTAGACTCGCTGCAAAAACAAGTGAACAAAACCTCTGACAAGGTAAATGACCAAAACGAAGAACGCACCCGTATTGTAGACGAGAACGACTTGGAGTACAAACGTGGTGCTGAGTTGGGCAATTACTTCATGGTAGTTGGTTCGTTCCGTATTGAGCAGAACTCTTACAATTTCCAAGAGCAATTAACCAAAGAAGGCTTTAAAGCTGGTGTGGTATACGACAAGAAACGCAAGTGGTATTACGTTTACCTATCGCAGCCAGACAACTGGGAGAAAGGCTTGGAGCAATTGTTCAAGCTTCGCGAAGAGAACGAACGTTTCCACGATGCTTGGATTCACATCATGGAGAAATCGTTTAAATAGTTTTCGCGTGACTAGTGACTGATTACTAGCTGAAAATAGCATAACCACCTACATAAGTGGGCCGCTCGAAAGGGTGGCCCACTTTTTTTAATCTATTACTGGTCGCTGAAGAAAATGTAGCCTTGGTTAAGTGCATCATCACTCATCGCCCTAATTCATTAACTTAGCCAATATGAAAGCTGATTTTCAAGTTGGTATTATCGGTGCCGGTTTTGGTGGCTTGGTGGCTGCCCTACGTTTGCAAAAGGAAGGCCGAAACTCGTTTGTTATATTTGAAAGGGCCAGCGAAGTAGGCGGCACTTGGCGCGATAATATATACCCCGGCTGTGCTTGCGACGTACCCTCGCACTTGTACTCGTTTGCCGATGAACTGAACCCCAACTGGAGCCGTGCTTTTAGCAAGCAACCCGAGATATTGGAGTATATAAAAGAGGTGGTGAACAAGCACAACCTTCGTAATCTAATTCGCTTCACTACTGACATTGTTGGCCTTAAGTTTATTGAGGACCACGGCCTATGGGAAATAACCGACCAACACGGCACCATCACCCGAGTGAAGTTGGTTATCTCGGCCACAGGCCCCTTGAATAGACCCAATACGCCCAAATTTAAAGGCATGGAGCTTTTCCATGGCAAAGTGTTTCATAGCGCCGAGTGGGACAAAAGCTACGACCTGAATGGTAAACGGGTGGCCGTTATTGGCACCGGTGCCAGCAGCATACAAATAGTGCCCAACATTGCACCTATTGTGGGGCAACTGACCGTTTTTCAGCGCACGGCTGCTTGGGTGCAAATGCGCCCCGACCATGCATTCTCGGGCTTTGCAAAAGGGCTGTTCAAGACAGCCCCTGCCATTAACAAGTTATATCGAGAGATGATTTATTGGCGAAACGAGTTTTTCGGGAAAGCCTTTGTGGGCAACGAAACCGTCAATCGCATCGGGTCAAAACTATCGCTTAGGCATTTGAGTAAACAAGTGCATGACACCGAAACCCGCAGAAAGCTAACACCTAACTACAAAATGGGCTGCAAGCGGGTGCTGGTCAGCAACGACTACTACCCTGCCTTCAATAGGCCAAATGTAACCCTCGAAACCTCCAACATACAAGAGTGGAATGCTAAAGGCATAATAACCGGGGATGGCAGACAACATGACTTTGATGCCATAGTGCTGGCTACAGGCTTTGTGGCTGCCGAAATTGAGCTATACACCACCATTTCTGGTCTCAACAACCGTGACTTGCTGAGCGAATGGTGCCAAACTGGCGCACAAGCGTACCGTGGCACTACGGTCTCTGGGTTCCCGAACCTAGCCTTTATTCTGGGGCCCAATACCGGGCTAGGCCATAACTCAGTAGTGCACATGATGGAAAGCCAGATGAACTACCTAGTAGATTATCTAAAACTTTTAGAGAACCAGGGACCCAATGGCTACTTGGATGTTAAAGCCGATGTGCAAGCCCAACACAACCAACAACTGCAAACCCAATTTGAAGGCACCGTTTGGCAATCAGGGTGCCAAAGTTGGTACTTGAACCGTGAGGGCAAAAACACCACACTATACCCGCGGCTAACAGCGCAGTTTAGGAAAGAGTTGAAGCATTTGGATGAGGGTGCGTATGAGGTGGTGGTGGGTTAAGTGATTAGGTGCGATTTACGAGGTATGAAGTACGATTACAATCTGCCTCATTTTCAAATTAGCACATTTTCTCTCGTCTGAGACGAGTGACTTGTCCTAAAATAGTTTTACATTTTTATGGATATTTTGTTTATTGGTTTACGTTTTTGTGGTAATCCTGTTATTGGTTTACAAAGGTAATTTTCTTGGGGTAATAATTTTTCCATTTACGCTCCACTTTCAGGCTTTCCGCATGGACTTTTTCGGGCGTGTGCATCGCACAGCTCATATGCGGCCTTAAGGTGTTATAGGTGGTTACCGATTCTCGGAGCACGCTTGCCACATCCGATAGGCCTTCAAGCCTGTGATGGTCGAGGAACTCTGC
>JAIXOI010000041.1 GCA_027486795.1 Sphingobacteriales bacterium
AACCACCATCAATTTGAAGGATAGGCTGTAATCTTTCTGGGTCTTCCTTGTTAAGTCCCGAACTCTTGTGTTTCCCATATAAGTCAACTTTTGTGTCAACTTATTTCAGGACGGGACAGAATTAAGAAGGTAGCAGCCCCAAACGAAAGGCTTTTGTTGCGCGACCGTTTAAAGTCATTCATGTCTACTTCTAGGCCGGCCAAAAACATGATATAAAGCAACCCTACTTTGCCAAAAAGGCTAATGCTTGCATCGTTTGACAATACACCTAAACCATGTGGGCCTAGCAAAACTCCGGCTATTATCATTCCTATGATGCCAGGTATGCGCAGCTTACCCAACAAAAGGGGCGAAAATAGGGTAACGGAGAGGATAATCAAAAAAATGACAATAGGGTCCTTTAATGGAAGGGAAAGATCTACTAGAAATAATATATTTTGGCTTAAATTCATTTATTTATAACTTGTACTATACAATATACAAAATTGCATGTTTAATTTACAGGGTATTTGTTATTGGTTAATTGGAAATAGAGCTTTGTAGAAGTAAGTAACAGATATGCCGATAACAGGTATACCAAAAACTAATAACCAATAACGAATCAATGCAATTATGGTTCATCTAACAATCAGTCGTCGCTTTTTCCCAGTTTTTTGCGGAAACGCTGCACCGTAGCATAATGGAAACCATACCAAGCCAGGATAAACCAACCGATTAGAAAAAATATACCACCTACGGGAGTTATAGGTCCCAGAAAGGTCCAAGTGGCAATTCCCAAAACGTTTTTAGTGGACAGGAGATATAAGGACCCTGAAAAAAGTAAGATACCATCTATAAAAGCATAGGCAGCCAACCGAAGCATTCTAGATTCATCGCGAGAGTATAAAATGGCTACAAAAACCAAAGCAATGGTGTGGTAGAAATGGTATTTGCTCGCGGTCTCAAAAACGGCCTTTTCATTGGGAAGCAATACATCTTGCAATCCATGTGCCCCAAAAGCACCCAAGCCAACAGCCACTAATCCAAAAATTCCTGCAGTGCCTAGTAGTTTGTTATACACAAGTATGCGTTGACTTTATTAATTAGCAATTTAAACATTGTGTGGGCTAAAGTTTTAGCTTTGCAAAGATACGGCAATCATGTTAATGAAACGTTACCTTACCATAGTTTTGCTAGTGCTTTTACTAGGCGGTACACTGGGTTATTTCTTCTTTGTTTTTTGGCAGAAGACCCAATCACGACCGCTAGAAGATGCGCTGTTGCAAAATACGTCATTTTATTTAAGCACAAAAGACGCACTTACTGTTTTTCCCTCTTTTAGCAGCATGCCATATGGCAATGATGTTTTTGCGCTTCCGGTATTCAACCGTCTCAACCAACAGCTTACTGCATTTGACAGTGTTTTGAGGGCTACTGGGCATACACTTTCGGGTATCCCACTTATTGCCTCTTTATATTCAACGGGCGCTGATAAATATGACTGGCTTTTTTTGGTTGATGGTAGTAAAACTGAGGCAGAGGTATTATTGGGCAAGCTTTCCAGTATTACCGGAGCAAAAGTAAGCAAGCGCATATATCATGACGAAACCGTGTTGGATATTTTAATGCCAGGCGAGTCAGTACCATTTTCGTGTGCTTCGCTCAATGGCATTTTCATGGGAAGTTTTTCGGCTTTCTTAGTGGAGGAGGGTATTGTCCAACTGAGGGACAATGAGCCCATCGAAGAAACCGACCATCGATACCGAAAAATAAAGAATCTTGCTGGCAATGGGGCCTCTCTTTCCCTTTTCTATAACCCCGCTTTGGCATATGCGCTCGAAAAGCAGTTTATAGATGAGTCAAAGTCATCATTGCTGGCGCAGTTGGGTTCTTCCAGCTCGTGGATGGCATTGGATGTTAGTTTCAGAAACAACAGTATTTTGTTGGGTGGCTATACCTTGCCCGATAGCACTGGGGTTTTATCAACCTTTAACCAGGCTCCTAAATATGAGTTTGGTTTTGATAAAGTGCTGCCTGTCAATACCGCGTATTTTACAGCACAAGAGTTGGTTCTCGATTTGGAAAATGGAGAAAGCAGCGTAACTAGCTACTTGAGCAATGATTGGCTTATACCCTTTGCCTGTTATGGGCTGCTCGAACCACTGGACAATGATTTTAACGCGGAGTGGTTTATGACCATGCCAGTTGTGGATGAGGATATTGCCAATCAATCGCTGCAAGAAATGGCACGATTCAATTTATCGGATAGCCTTTTTACTGACGAGTTGAACGGGGCGGTTATTGGGCAACTTACCAACGATTCGGCATTGGTGAGGGCTTTGGGCCTCAGCAAGTGGCTGCCATTGTCTAATCCATATTTTACGGTATACAAAGGCCATGCATTTTTTGCGAACGACGTAAACACGATAAGAGATATATTGGGCAAAGTAAATGCGGGCTTGGTTTTGGCTGGTAACCCTACTTATGTGGATTTTGCTCAAGAAGTTTCGAGCACCAATAGTTTATACATATACGCCAACCCCACCCGTATGGGCGAGTTGATGCCAGCAATTTTGTTAAATAGCGTGTTAGAGGGCAAAGGAAGTGGCTATAAAAACTTTACCCCTGTGGGGCTGCAATATAGTTACGATGAAGGGGTGTTTTTTACCATAGCCATGCTGCAATATCGTGCTGGGGGTGGCAGCATTGCAATCGACGAAATGGATACGATTTCCGATGGATTGGCTTCCGATATATTGGCTTGGCGTCTGCCTCTAGGTGCTCAAGTTATAGGCAGTCCTCAGTTGGTAACTAACCATAATACTGGCGAGTTAGAGGTTTTTGTACAAGATGCCAACAACAACATCTATCTCATCAATCGGGCAGGTAAAGTACTTTGGAAAAAAGCCATTGATGGCGCCATTATGGGCGATGTATATCAAGTTGACTTGTATAAAAACAACAAGCTGCAGCTAATTTTCAATACACAGCAGAAGGTCTATTTGTTTGATCGCAATGGCGAGTATGTCGAACAGTTTCCGGTAGCATTGACCGCAAAAGCAGTTAATGGCATGTTTTTGATGGGCGACAAGCAAAGCTTTCAGTACTTTGTGGCCTGCGAGGATTATAAGGTATATGGCTATACCGCAAACGGAAAGCCTCTGCAAGGTTGGAACCCAAAGCCTAGGGTGGGCACTATACCATATCCATTGCAGTTTACCACAAGCCAAGGCAAAGAATATTTGATTTTGACCAACAAGGACGGAACATTGTTGTTCTACAATCGCAATGGCGATAGGATAGAAAAGCCCATTAGGTTGGAGGCGGAATTTAGCCAGCCGTTTTTTGTTTACGAACACAACAAAACATTTAGCCTGGTTAATGCCAGCAGCGAGCGCATATTGTTTAGCGTAAATGCCAAAGGTGAGGTTAAGGAAATTAAAGACGAAAAAATGCCACCTTACCTTTACTTTGCAGGTGCTGTGGTTGATAGTAGCTTACAATACTTTTTTGTGGCCGCCGATATGGTAACATTTACTTCTCCTGAACTGGTTACCCTGAATACGTTTGCCCCAACACAACCGATTGACCAACCCATGCAGTTGTTTGCTTTGGGTAGCAAACGCGATTTATTAGGATTGACTAGCACAGCCGGTAATCAAGTGTATCTAGTTGATGTGGCAGGGAAGTTGCTGCCCGGTTTGCCACTAAAAGGCAACACGGCCATGGCATTGGGCCATTTGTTTGATAGTGATAAGCTTACCCTTATTGTTGGCGATGCAGATGGTAACCTAAATGCTTACCGATTGCCCTAAACTTGCCAGTTAATTGGCTCTAGGCCATTTTCTATGAGAATTTTATTGGTTTTGGAGAAGTGCTTGCATCCTAAGAATCCTTTGTATGCACTAAATGGCGATGGATGCGGAGCCGCAAGTATGTGGTGCTTGCTGCCATCAATCAATGCTGCTTTATCTATCGCGAATTTACCCCAAAGCAAAAATACCAAGCCAGATCGCTCCTTGGATAGCGTGGTTATAACCGCATCGGTAAAACGCCCCCAACCAATTTGGCTATGCGATGCTGGTTCACCATCGCGTACCGTAAGTATGGCATTAAGTAGCAACACACCTTGTTTGGACCAAGCCTCTAAATTGCCATGCGCAGGAATGGGCAGGCCAAGGTCGCTGTGCAATTCTTTATAAATGTTGACCAAACTTGGGGGAGGCTTTATACCATGTTGTACACTAAAGCATAGGCCATGTGCCTGCTTGGGGCCATGGTAAGGGTCTTGCCCTAGAATTACCACCTTTACCTTATCGAAAGGGGTAAGGTTAAAGGCATTGAAAATTAAGGGTGCGGGCGGGTAAATGATCTGTTCTGCAATCTTTTCTTGCTCAAGAAACTTTTCTATTTCGGCAAAATAAGGCGCGTTGAGATCTTCTTGAAGCACTTTCTGCCATGAAGTTTCTAGTAGTGTAAGCATAGCTCGCTAAGTTGATAATGCTGATAGATACTGGCAATAGTAGCAATTCTGCAGAGGTAATGCAACTAAATTGGCATTATATATATCATTACTATAAAAAGATTATGAAGCAATATTACTTTCCTACTGTTTTATGCTTGTTAATTATCTTGGACTTTAGCTCTGCTAAAGCGCAGATTTCATTGAATCAAGATTGTATCAATGCAGTTACGCTTTGCAATGCTCGCAGCGTTTTCCCGTATGGCTTTCAAGGTCAAGGCGAAAACAATGATTTAACCAACCGCTCCTCTTGCTTAGTAACTGGGGAGAAAAATAGCTCATGGTATTTAATCAATATAGGCTCTTCAGGGAATTTAGCTTTTACTATTATTACACTTAGTAGCACCAACGATTACGATTTTGCATTGTATGATATTACAGGCCTTAGTTGTAATGAAATTACAACTGACAGCGCGGTAGAAGTTCGATGCAGCTTTGCATCTACCATGGGTATCCCGACGGGTATTCGTGCTAATGGAACAGGCACATCTGCCGGGTCAGCGGACTCCAGTTTTTTAGAATGGCTTGCCGTTGATTCTGGCGATGTTTTTGCCTTGTTAGTTAATAGTTATACTCTTGGTGGTGCTGGCTTTGCTATCGATTTTGATAGCACAACTGCAATCTTGATAGATGGCCAAGATTTAAAGATTAATCAGGGTTTGGCTGCATTCTGCGAAGATACCATGTATACCGAACTGTACTTTAACTACCCAATTGATTGTGCCAGCGTTTCCAGTGACTTTAGCGAGTTTAGTATAGTTGACAATACGGGCTCGTCGTTGGCCGTCACTAATATACTGTGCGATTCGGCGGCCAATAGATTGATAATTGAGTTTGAACGGCCAACTTATCCCATTGATTCTATAACGGTGCATTATGCAGATGGCAGCGATGGTAATACTGTAAAACCCTCTTGCGGCAGCAAGTATATTGCTGCTGGCAATTTTGGATTCGGCTATATTTACAATAATATGGGCTCCTTTGGTTTTTCCGCTACTAATGCTGGCAAAAGGTATTCGTTTTTGCCCAATGTAGTAAATGTGCCTTTTGTTGATTGGTATGTAAATGGCACTTTTTTGATTACACAACAAGCCAGCCTATCGTTTAACTATAGTTTGTCGCAAGGGCAAAGCTATAACATTTGTATGGTGGCAACTTTGGGCTGTAATAAAGATAGCAGTTGCCAGTCGTTCTTGTATACCAATATAGATGAAGTAATTGATTGGAGCCGGCTGATGTTGTACCCAAACCCAACCAGCGGAAATCTAATTGTATCGTTGCCTTTTGGTGCACAAAGCTTAGAGGTGATGGACATAAACGGCAAGGTAATATCACGCTTTGGCGATGTGCAAATTGGGCAGCAAATCACCCTTAATACCATTGATATGCCTCAAGGTTTGTACTTTGTAAGGGTGCAACACCCATATGGTATAGCCACCCAAAAACTACAAGTGATACATTGATAGCGTAAATGCGCAATGCTTTGCTTATTTTTGCACCGTTAAATCAACGTTAATGCTTGTTGCAGGCAAGTTGATTTGGAATAACGGTCGCGTAGCTCAGCTGGATAGAGCATCCCGATTTCAAATCGGGACGGTTTTGGGTTGCGGGGTCTCATGAAAGGAATTGAAATATAGAATAACGGTCGCGTAGCTCAGCTGGATAGAGCATCTGCCTTCTAAGCAGACGGTCATGGGTTCGAATCCCGTCGCGATCACACTGAAAATCAAGCGATTAGATCCACAAAATCTAATCGCTTTTTTTATTGCACAAACAGTGCACAAACAATTTCTCAAGCCCAACAACCCAATACTGACTAATATGGTCCATGCCTTTTCAAAAAGGCTAACCCACCTGGAATAACAATGCCTTCTTTAGAGACAAAATAACTACTCACGCCCGTATCGTTATCCGCTAATAATTTGACATGCCCAATTGAACAATAGGATTGCACAAGTTAACCAATTAGTCTTCTCTTAACGCCATTTACCGCCAAAACTCCAAAGGGAGTTTCGCTAAACGACTGGCTGCCGTCGTTAAAAAAACTATTGTTCGGCTTCAATCATACGTGCGATACCTTGTTAATCATTTATTCAAAAATGTGATGAAAGTTGCTTGATCCATAGGTTTAAACACCTTTCGAGCCAGACATTTATCTCTAGAACAAATAAATTAACGATTTAATGACATAATTTTTGCTGTTTACTATTTGTAATTCTAAAATACATCCCTATCTTAGGATATACAGCTAAACGACCTCCCATGAAAAAAGTATTTGTCTTACTCCTTGCCTTCCTATTGGTTGTATCTATCTCAAAAGCTCAAACCCTTCCCAGCATTACATCAGCGGAAGTCTTTGCGACAGTACCCGATATGACCGCTAATAACCCCACCTCCATCGCGACTATCAAGATCTTCTTGCCTTCAATTGACGGGGCTGACAAAGTAAATATTTCCTTTCTTGACGGGACAAGTATGGTTTTATACTCGGAGCAAAGCAAGGTAGCGAGCTGTGCAAGTTTGAAAATGGGCGGTAGTAAATCTTATGTGCTCAAGTTAAAAATCTCGGGCCCATCATCTATTTATAGTAGCACTCTTAAAATAGAACTGGAAGATGCCGATGGTAACAAGGGCGCTCCATATTCAGTAGCCGTCAACTGATCCAAACAATAGCAATACCGACTAAGCCAATAGTATTATAACTCCCACAACTGAAAAACCACATACCATGAACCGCATAAAAGGGCTCTTAGCCATTCTTGTGACGATTTGCGCCGTTGTTGGCAATGTAAGCGCACAAACCGATACCAACACTATTTATTGGATAGGCAATGTTTCCACCGATTGGAACGATGTTGGAAACTGGAGCTACATTGAGGATAGTGTAATGACCGCAAGGATACCCGATGCGAACAGCACTGTGATTTTCGCAGGCTCTCCCGCAAACAACTGTGTGTTGGATGTAAATGCCTCTATCACTAACGTTATCTTTGAGGATAGCATAGAACTCGACCTTGACGGGTATGACTTCGGGGTAAGCGGCAGTATTGTAATGTATGATGGGGTGCTCAGGGGCTCATCTTCCAGCATCATGGTAGATGGACAGGTATTGCTTTATGGAGGTGACCTATACAATACGACGGATACGCTTCATGTCGGACAGGGATTTATTGACCAGAATGACGTGTTCCGATACATAAATGGCACAGTCCATGTTACCGGTGACGCCTATCTGGAACCATACGATTTCATTAACAAGCTAGTAGTGGACAGTGGGGTAACGGTTTCATTGGGAAACAATTTGTTGCTTATTTCCGGTGTTCACAATGATGGCAAGATAATCAACGGGGGGTATGCGGTGTATTTGGCAAACGACGATACGGCTGCCGTTACCGGGAGCGGTGGGATATACTATTATTTCCCTGATGGTGGGGAAGCGGGTTTTCTGATTTGGCAAGTAGGTGAGTCGTTAGGTAATTTTCGATTTCCATTTATACCTAGGTTAGGAGGTCCGGTCGCCCCATTGGATATCGACATCACCACCGCGGGCGATGGTTTGGACGGACAAATATGGACAGTGCAAATTGCATTGGATAGTTTCAAGCTGCCTAACGTATTTTTTCCTGGTTTTTCTTTCTCAAAGCCTGATGGTTCGGATAACTCGGCATATACCGCCAATCGTATTTGGCTAACCTCTTATCAAGGATATGATACTGCTCCCGCAGTGGACTATGTTTTCAATTACACCGATGAAGACCTTTCGGGTACCCAAATTGTGGAAGCGAATCTGCAACTGCAATTTTGGAACGGGCTCAATTGGCAAGCCCCAGCAGGTACTGTGGATACGGCAGCAAATACCATTACGCTCTCTGGCATAGCAGGAATGGAAGGTTATTGGGCTTTGGTGGATAGTTCCTCACCCAACTATATCACCCCAGGCGTTGAAGTTTCGATTATCGATCAGCATCCCTTGACCGGTTATTCCGGCTCGATAGAGCTATACCCTTTTGGCGGTGATGGAAGTGCCGGCATTGAATGGTGGGACGCGAGCAGCGCCAATCCAAGAATCAACCTCAATAGCGGCAGTTATGCAGTTTCCGTTATTGATGGTGTGCCTGATACTACCGAACTGGTTATCGAAGTGTTGTACCAAGTTATGTGGTCTGACACGGACAGCGTATCTGCAGGCCCTAATTACCTCATAAGCGACCACTCCAATAATGCTTTCAACGGCACTGCGGCCTCGCAAAACTATCTCAAAGCAAATGAAAATGGCTATTTTGGTTTTGCTGGAAACAACGAGGATAGCGAAACCGCCAATTTCTACATTGGCCTGTCATCGGCGTCCCAAAACGGCAACAACCTTGAATACAGCTATCAAGTTTCGGGCAACTTCATCAATGTATATGAAGGTGGCCAATATAAAGGCAACTATGGTGAGTATGCGGGCAACGTGTTTGCAATAGGTCGTGAGGGAGATACCGTTAGGTATTACAGAAACGGCAGTGTAGTTCGCGAAATCCCCGCATCATCTGGAAAATCGCTGGCTATTTATGCTGGCCTTGGCGCGGATCCTACCCAAATTGATAGCATTAAGGCATCATTTGCTATCCCTTTTGGGCTGGGTATAGAAACAACCCAGATAAGCGCTACTGGTGGTACAGGAGATATTGACCTTACTATCAAAGGCGGCGAATCCCCGTTTACAGTATTATGGAGCGATGCAGCTACCGCAGAGGATCGGACTGCTCTTTCTGCTGGAACCTATACCGTGACTGTTACCGATGACAATAGCCTAACAGCGACCGCCACTGCCCAACTTGGTTTCGGTGTAGTGTGGACGGACACCGTAGATGCCAATACCACTGCTACCGGTCTGGTTAAAACGACCACATCGCCTAATTTCGATGCAGGTGCCTCCTCTCTAAACTATCTAGAAGCCGGAACCGACGGTTTGGCCGGGTTTACGGTTACCAATACCAGTGGCGCAGTTCTGTTGTTCGGCCTCTCTGAGAAAGATCTTGATGCTACCGAACATACCGTAGAGTTTGGCATCCTACAAGCTGGAGACCAAGCCATTATTGTAGAGAGTGGCCGCAATACCGGTGTTTCGGTAACGGTTAGTACAAATGACGTATTGAAGATATCCCGTCTGGGCGATTCAATTTACTACTACCTTAACTCGGCACTGCTGCGTACAGTTTGGACTGACGACACCGAGCAAATGCTAATTGACGTGAGCCTTGGCGAAGGAGAACCGACCCTGGACAATGTGTTTGCCAGCTTTGGTATTCCTTACGGGGCTAAAATATCCGTTGACAACGCTTGGCCTACCCAATACAACTCTGGCAGCATTGTGGCAACCCCTGTAGGCGGTCAGTCGCCGTATACCTACATATGGTCTACGGGCGACACCACCGCTTCGGTGAGCGTTGAAGCGGGTACCTACACCGCCACCGTAACCGATGACAACAACGACACTTTAGTAGTTGAAACAGCTGTTTTTAACAAAATCTTTTGGCAGGGCGCTGACGACGCAAATGTTACAGGCAACTCCATCACCAAAACCACCGGTTCTTATGGCTGGGACGGCGGTGCCAGTTCGTTAAACTATTTACCGGATGGAGAAGACGGTTTCGTATCGTTCATTGTTACTAGTACCGAGGACCAAAACCAACAGTTTTTTATTGGCTTAGCCGATACACAATCAATCAACTACCTGAAAATAAACTATGCCCTGCAAATGAAACAGGGCGGGCTCTATATTTATGAGAGCGGCCAGAACAAAGGCTTTTTCGGCAAGCTCAATATAGGCGATGTGCCAAAAGTATCCTGCGATGGAGACAGCATTAGGTACTACATCAATAATGCCAACATACGCTCGGTGCACACTAGTGGTGGGCCCTTGTTCATTGCTGCCAGCCTTGGCCGCAACTACCCTGATATAAAACTAATTGATACCGACATAAACGACATTTTCAACCCGTTCATTTACTACTGGGTAGCCGATACGGATAGTGCTTGGGATAACGCCGCCAACTGGTCGCATTATAGTGGTGGCAACGGTGGCGCGGGCGTACCCGATACGCTTTCGCAGGTTATATTCAATAGCGGCAGTAGCATGAACTGTGTGCTATCCGACGATATAAAGGTAATATCGGTAACCATGGACAGTAGCTTTGCCGCCAAACTTAAACTAAACGGCAACGTGCTTAGTGTTGATGGTAACTTTATCCTAGACGGTGGTTCGCTTGTAAATGGTGCAGGAAGCCTATCCATCGGCGGAGACTTAACACAAACTTGGGGTGTATTCGAGGCTGGGTCTGATACTATTACCATAGCTGGAACTTATGAGTTTAACGGCGGTATATTTACAGGGCAGACCGCGGATGTAACCGTATCCGGCACTTTGGACCTTACAGGAGGAGCTTTTACCTCTACTAGCAATACCCTGCAACTATATAGCGATTTTATTGATACTAATTCAGTTTTTGTACACAACAGTGGTGCAGTAATATTGCACAATTATGGTGTACTCAATGTGGGCAGCAGCTTTTCCAACCTTGAACTTGCAGATACCATAGACGTTATGTTGTGGGACACCCTGACAATAGCAACATCGCTTACCTTGAACAACTCAAAGTTGCGAATGTCCGGGAATCCGATATACATCAACAGCTCCAACACCACGGCAGTTGCGGCAAGCACCCTTGGCGGCTTGGTAACCAGCCAAAGTGATTTTACGGAGTTCGTGGATTGGGATGTGGCCGACGGCACGGGCACCTATACCTTACCGTTCATGACCAATTCCGGCGAACCAACCTCAATAACAGCTGTAATCGATACTGCTGGTAGCAATGATGGGCATATTGTGTTTGCCACATACGCTACAAACGCCAACTACTATCCGGTCAATAACACTCCGTACGCTTCTGAAGACTTGGGAGACGAGATATTGGCAAGCGGTATCATCCATACTTACCTTATCGACCGTTATTGGTATGTGGGGCAAACAGGTTATTCCACCTTGCCTTCATTATCTATTGCCATGGAGTATACGAATGCCGACTTAGAAGGGGCTAACACCATTAATGAGGATAGTTTGATTATTGCAAATTGGTTGGTTGATTCAATGTACATTGAATTCTCTAATGCGGATACCCTTAATGCTGCCACTAATAAAGTGATTACTGCAAGCAGCAATACGTTTGGCGAAATTTTTGTGTTGTTGGATAGTGGCGTACAACCCATTGATGCTGGAACCAGTTGCACTGAAGCCATACTGATAAGCGACACCCTTGAGCTGCGCACTTTTACCATGACTGATACCGTGATGTGGTTTAAGTTTGAGGCGAGCGATACAACATTTTATAATCTGGTTAAAGGGATTCAACAGGGTTATTATATCGATTCAGTTGAGTTGTATAGCGATACCTGTGGGGCTTTGGTTATTAAAGAAACCTATGTCAATGATTCTTCTTTTACCGCAATATTTTTATCGGATACGACATTGGTTATAAGCGAATATTATTATTTAAAAGTATATGGCGATAATGGCAGCTACCTGCGGTTTGACGGTTCAAATAGGGTAGGATTAGTGGAAATTATTCCAATTTCTTCTGACGCAGCATGTGGTGCTTGTTTTGAGGTCAGGCTTGATGCTCAGGGATCCTTACCAAGCCCTGCAATCAATTCATTTGAATGGGTGTTTTTTGATAGAAACAACCCATCAGCGCCTCCATTGGTTTTTCCACGTGGTGCAGCTAGGGAAGTTTTTTGTTTTGAGATACCTGCAGGAAACTACTGGTTGCAAGTTAATGTCCTAGATAACATGGGTAGGGTTAATGGATATTATTCATTTAACTCTAATTTAAGTCCATCTAGCAATCCAGCGTTACTGCCTACTTGGCCTAGGACATGGCTTCCAGTGAATTCTTCAGGTTCTGCGGGGTCTATTGACTTTACAATTGTTCCTTCAGCGACTCAATGTGCCCCTGCTTCGTTTGATTTCCAGTGCACTGGTTGTCCGCCCGCCAATAGTGCGGGATTGGGAGATGCAATCGAATGGACAGTCACTAGAGGAGGCGTCCAAATTGACCGTCAAGCCCTTCTTGCGAGGGATGGTAGTTCAATTTTTTACAGTTTCAGTACTACTCAAATAGGAACTTACACGGTTTCCATGACCTACTACAGCGAATTTTGCGATCCAGTTATTGTTGCCCATGATGTAATTGTCGAAGCACCAAACTTTACTAGTACTATAACATGCCCAGGTGGAACCCCAACAGTAAATTTTGTTGCTACCTGTCCTGGAGCTTTTACTGCGTGGCTATTTGGAGACAATGGTAATAACCTAGGGGCTATTGGAGACAATGTTACACATACATATACAACAGCAGGTGTTTATAATGTATCTATGGTTGTGTTTAGCTTCAATCCTTCTTTAAGTTCGATCACGGTAGTCCGTCCAGTAAATATTGCTCCTTTGGTAACTCCAGTTATAACTACAATTACTGGTAACCTTGCTTGTGGGGACCAAATCTACAGCGCCGTTCCAGCTAATATTGGAACATATAACTGGGATGCGGGGGCTAACGGAACAGTAGTATCAGGTCAAGGAAATGCCAATGCGACCATAAACTGGACAAATGCCAGTGGCGGAATCGTAACTGTAACCGCAACCAATATTAATGGTTGTACTTCTACTAACACATTGTCGGTTGCTCCGTGTTGTCCACCAGATGGCCTACAAATAGATGGTCCAACAACTTCATGTGGTACTGGTCCAGTGACATATTCCGTTGTTGATCCTTCCCCTGGCACAAATTCTTATCTATGGACTGTTACAGGTGGTACTCCAACCTCAGGTACAGGGCCCGATATTGACGTAACTTGGGGAGGCACAGGACCATATACGATTTCGGTAGTTTCTAGTAGCTTATGTTCAAATAATTCAGCAACTGTAGAGGTGCAAGAATGTTGCGGTGGAGTACCTGAATCGTACTTATTGTTCAATAGAAGCATATCAGCCATTACAACACTTCCGAACTTTAACTTTACTGCTAATGGACTTCCAATAACAATCGTAAACGGAGTAAAGACGGTCACGACCAACTATACGATTTATATAAACGGAGTCCTTACGATTGACGAAAATTTTGCATTTCAAAATTGCCCTAGAATTTTTTTGGGGCCTGATGCAAGGATTGATGTTCAACCTGGCGTATTATTGTTCATAGTGGGAAACAATCCCCAAACACACTTGCTGACCGCTGGGTGTGGTGAAATGTGGGATGGAATATATGTGAAAGATGGAGCTGCTCTAGCGTTACAAGGCTATACGGTATCTTTGGGTATAAACCCAGTATACGTTGATGGCACACCTCTTGGGACCGGGGTAGGTTTTAATATATTCGACCGCAACAATAACCATATTATAGTGAACAATTGTCAATCCGGTCAGAATGTTCAGGTTATCTATAACGACTTTACTTGCACTAACACCCTTATCGACCCCTATCCAGGCGGATATACTTCCACTGGTATCGTTATTCGTAATAGTAAAGATGTAACCATTGGAATCAATGGGGTTGTTTCGCCATTAAGTAATTATTTTGAAGATGCGGGTAGTGCGGCGATACATATGATACGTAGCTCTGGGATAGTTTCAAACAACGTTTTTAACGGCCTTCCGGTAAATACCCCCTCTGGAACCGCAAGGGGTGTAGATGTACTAAGAAGTAACGGAGCCAACGATGTGCTTGTAATAGGCGCTCCTGCATCATCGCCTACAGGCACTTATAATGATTTCCAAAATTTTAATGCCCATGCAGTCAGGGTTCAAAATTTTAATGGGAACATAACCGTGTCTAGCAATCTTTTCGCTGGTTCAAGCGGCAGTGCGGCTGCAAGCTGGTGCGCTATTTTGGCGGCCAACTGCACAACAGCTAACAAAAGTAGTCTTATCAGTATTGAGAATAATGTAATCAAAAACGGTTCAATTGGCGTCCAACTAAGGTTCAACACTAACAAGTCTTTGGTAAGGAATAATAACATCGGATTGTCTACCCAGGCATCATGGAATAGGATGGGGATACAGCTTTTGAACCAAAATCCAGGGCAAGTAGATCCAGCAGCAGTGAACAGGGATAATATCCTATCGAATATCATTTCCAATGCCCATACTGGGATTCATGTAGGTTCGCGTCCAAGCGTGAACGTTATTAACAACCTTATAAGTATAGATGACGACCCCACATTCCTAGGCTTCGGGGTTAACATGGTAAACTCCCATAACTCCCTTGTGCGTTGTAACGAAATTACAGGCAGTGGCACTTCAAGCAGCGGTTCATTGTTCGGCATCCGTTCCGATGGCTCGGGAAAAATCGACCTGTTTTGTAACGAGACCAACAACTTGGGGAGGGGCTTGAGCTTCCATCGTTCTAACTTTCTTACTCAAGCATTTGACAACGACTTCGGCAATTGCAATGTGGGCATTGGTTTTCAGCAAGGAGCCAATATTGGTGACCAAGGCGACTCTTACCGCACTTCCGACAACCAATGGCTGGGTACGTACAGTAATACCATTCGGAATTTTGGTTTTATACCCGTAACAAAATTCCATATGCGTGATAATACTTCCTCTACTTATGATGCCTCTTCTAGCACATTCGGCCTATTTCCTATATGGGATGATATTAGGACAGAACCAATTCTTAGTAATACAGCTTATCAAGTGGTACCGTGCTCCACAAGCCGCTGTATCGGCGCGAAGTCGGCTATTAACCAGGCTCCTGCATTATTATTCTTGCAAGGGGTTGTGGCGTTCGAGGAGGACTCGTTGGTATACAGGTGGTGGGCCAGATTCGACCTGTATAATGCCATGCTGCAAGAAGACACCTTGCTGAACGCGGATACACTGTTCGCGAGTTTTGCCAGCGAGTTTGAGCAGTCATCCACCTACCAGTTGTTGAACATAGGAGATGAAATATCCATTTTGGATACTTTGAATGGAACTGATTACGAGCTTGTAGTCGGAAGATTGAACGGCATACCAATTGATAATGACCTTGACGAGAACTTGAAAGGCTTCTTCAGGCTGGAAATGGACAGACTTTATGAACCTGGGGAGGTGGATTATAACAGTGAGCTATGGGAATTGGCTGAGCAATGCGCTTTCTACGGTGGCCCCGCTGTTCTGATTGCCCGCAACATTCTTTCGGCAGATAGCTTGGAACTTATCTACTATCCATGGGATAGCTTATGTACCAGTATGAAAATGGGTCCGGATGAGGAAGAGCGGATGGTTCAGAACCAGTTAGAGGTAATTGTCGAGACCCAATATAGGTTGGTTCCAAACTTCTTTGGCAACGACAAAACGGGCCAAATAATGCTGGGCACGGATGAAAAAGGCCAATTGGAGATATACAGCATCGATGGACGTTTGGTAGGTGAATATGCACTTTCGGCAGGGAAGAATACTTTGGGCCTGAACAAAGCATTAATCCAAAACGGAGTATACATTTATAAAATATTCGTTGATGGGCAATTGGAAACCACCGACAGGCTGGTATATTTGGAGTAATCTGTTTTGAAATGTTTTTAAAATAATAGAGACGGGGGAAGGCGGCAACCTTTCTCCGTCTTTTTACATCTATCACGTATGAGAAGGATCTTGCTTTTCTTGACATTGGCCATTCCGTTATTAGGATACGGCCAAATGCTGCACGATGCCAATTGGTGCTTCGGGGACAGTGCGGGTATCTATTTCGAAACCGACGGAACATTGTCGGCTTTCAATAGCGGGATTAACGTTTTCGAGACAGCCGCGAGTATTTCTAACTTAAATGGCCAGCTGCTGTTTATTGCCGAGGTAAAACGTAACCAACCCCAAGATTTGGGGAGATTACTGGCCGCACCTGGCACAATGCTCGACTACGGGGATTCCCTCTTAATGGGCAACTCCATCACCCAAGGTGCCCTGTTTATCCCCGGAAATGACACCAGCACCTACTACTTTTACCACCTTGGCTACAACCTCGCTTTGTCTTCCCAAGGTATATATTCCATCGAGCTTTACCGCACAACTATAGAGGAAGTGGGCCTAGGGCAATGGGCGGTGACCCAAAAGAACGAACTGATGGTACAAGGCCCGCTGCAGGAGAAGCTCACAGCAGTGCGCGCCACCGATGGAAACTGTTGGTGGGTGGCTACCCACAGGGAGACCTTTGTTTCGTGCAGCAACGAGTTCAGGTTGTTGAAGGTATGCGGAGAGAGCGTAGAGGAAGACTTGTCCAGGAACGCAGGAAAGCTTAAATGCGGGGGCTCCGGATACTACGGGGAGATGGAGTTTTCTCCAAACGGCCGGATGCTTGCCATGGCACTGGGAACGGATTCTTTCGAGGTTTTTGAATTCGATAGATGCAATGGTAGTTTGCTGCTATCGGCATCTATCGGCAGTGGTTACGGAGGAGGTGCTTATGGTATCGAATTTTCGCTAGACGGGTCGTTTATCTATATAGCAGAAAGAAGGGATATTAGTGATACCTCTTTTATATATCAGTTTAGCCTTTCGGACTCGCTAATAACCTTATTAGCAAGTACCAATGAGCCTGGGGGATATGTTGGCCAATTTGAATTGGCTCCTAACGGCAGAATATATTTACCGTATTGTGGACAACTATGTAACATTGGTATGAGCGATGGGTACATGCAATGCTTGGGAGTGATAGAAAACCCTGAGCAAAGTGGGCTGGCATGTAACTTCAATGCCCTCGGATTTTGCTTTGAGGATACCGCCAGTATTACAAAAAATGGCCTTCCGAACTTCCCCAACTACAACCTCGGCCCCGAGGGGGTGTTCCTTGCCACGGCGGGCAAAGATACCACGCTATGCAGCAATACCAATAGCACAGGTGTAACCATAGGTGCGCCACCTGTGCCCAACATAACCTACCTATGGCAGCCCGCCACTGGCCTAAGTGCTACCAATCTTGCTCAACCCTTTGCTAACCCAAGCCAGAGCACGTGGTACTACCTCACCGCCACCGATACAACCGCCACCTCCTGTGCCGTTAACACTGATAGTGTGTATGTAGAGGTACGAACGTGTGTGGGCATTACCGAAACATCCGCCCTTCAAGCCAAACTCTACCCCAACCCCACTACTGGCACACTAACAGTAGAGCTGCCAAGTGCCACTGGCGGCATATTCACGTTATTCAATCTCTTAGGGCAGAGGGTTTCGGAGGCCCCCCTCACGGGCAAAAGCACCGTGCTGGATATCGATGTCTCCCTCGGCATCTACCTCTATCAAATATCCATAGATGGGCACCTACAGAATGGGAAGTTGGTGGTGGAGTGATAAACGCCTAAACCAAAGATAAGCTAGGGCAAATTTACAGCCACGCACTCAGCAGAGGAAGTTAAAAAGTCTCTTGAACCCTACTTTCCACA
>JAIXOI010000058.1 GCA_027486795.1 Sphingobacteriales bacterium
ATAGCCTCCGACTATACCGTTTCGCCGATTTTTGACCTTGAGCTAAGCTACACCGCCGCCGACCTCTCGGGCATAAGCGCTACCGAGGCCAACCTGAAAGCACAGGTATACAACGAGCTGCACTGGGGCGAACTGCTGGGCACCGTGAACACCACCGCCAACTCCTTGGCGCTAACGGGCCACGCCCTACCTACCGATGGCCGCGCCAACTTTGTAACGCTCGTTGACAACACCAGCCCAAACAAAAGTACCTACGGAGGCAAAACGGGGCTGACTTGTGCCGATGCAGTGGAGTTGGATAGTACGTTGAATACTTTGGAATATACATTTACTGACGATTTATGGTTTAAACTACCCGAGGGCGAAACTGAGCTGAACTTGAGCCTACAATTAATGGACGGGCCAGATTATTTTGACAACAGTATTGTGCTTTATACAAGCACATGCGGCTCATTGGTGCCTTACGACACCATCGTAACCCCGCCAACGGACTCTGCAAAAATAGTATTCAAACGATTTACAGAGCTTGATTCAATGGAAACTTATTATGTAAAAGTTGTGGGGTTTGGTTCTACAACACCAGTGGTTAAAATCAAAACTAGGTTTGGGAATTATTTTTCTACGGATACGTCTTATATGGTAGTTTTAATTGCTGACACGACAGTAATACCAACTGATACAATACTTGAAGGAAAAAAACGGTTTTATTTTAATGAGCCAACCTTAACGAGTATAGCTAGAAACAACAATTTTGTTTCGTTCGAAAGATGGATACCATTGGCAGATTCTTTTGATTACCCTGTTGTAGATACCCTTAAACGATATTACCTTATTGGATACCGCAGTCATGAGTATGACTTGCTCACGGATATAATGTTAACAGCTACTAGCTTTTTTGAAGTTTTTTATTATCAAATTAAGGTAGAGTCTGCATCCGTAACGAACGACCCTTTATATTCTACATACCAAGCTTCGGGTTTTGACTTAATGAATATGGAACTGGCTTGGGGATTGACTAAAGGAAGTAGCGATATAAGAATTGCAATTATAGAAGGAGGAGATAAAAATGCTTTTGATTCAAGCCATGAGGATCTTGTTGGAAAAGTAAGAAACTCTTCATCTGACTATGTTTTTACATTGTTTGGAATAGGACCACTTACTGTTACCAATGGCCATGGTACAGGAGTAGCAGGGATAGCCGCTGGGAATACAAACAATAATTTGGGCATCGCTTCTGCTGGGTACAATTCTAGTTTGTTACTTTACTCAGTAAAGCCAACCACATATGGCACAAATATTGAAAATATACTTCTAAAAGCTGCTCGTATTGATAGAGCCAATATAATTAATTGTAGTTTCGTTTATCCGGATTGCAACATAGTCCCAGGTTTGCAACAAACAATTAGTTTGTTGCATGACGAGGGAGTGGTTATTGTTGCCAGTGCTGGAAATGCAGACAAACCCGCATGTAAAGGCGGCCCAAGTGTCGGAGCACAAACCAATGGTGAATATTACAATAAGTATATCTATCCTGCATCTTTTGAAAATGTAATTTCAGTTACGAGTGTAAATTCCGATAATTCTTATTATCGGAATCAAGATTTGGATGAGACACATACATTAAATGAAAAAGTGGATATAGCTGCCTTAGGATATGATGTTCATATTCCTGATGCTCATAACTATTATACTTCTCAAAGGGGCACATCATATGCAGCACCTATTGTTTCTGGAATTATTGCCTTGATGTTATCAGTAAATCCCTGCCTAACACCTGATCAAGTTGAAACAATTATTAAGGCAACGGCAAATCCGGTAAATGGATACCCTGAAGATGAGCCAATCTTTACAGGTGGTTATGGAGGAGCGGGAACGATCGATGCTTATGCTTCGGTGTTAGCTGTTTATAGCTATTTCAATTCAGACATTAGTAGCAATACTACATGGAGTGCACCGAGACTTTTAGCAGGAAGCGTTTATGTGAAAAATGGTGCAATATTGACCATCACTGCGGATATTACAGCCGGTCCAACTGTTAGTATTGTAGTTGAGCGCGGTGGCAAGTTGGTTATTGATGGAGGTAGTATTTCTGCATGTTCCAGTACTTGGAATGGAATAGTAGTTTATGGGGATAATTCCGTTGCGCACCCATCCTATAGTTCCGTTACAAGTGGTTCTTATCCTACGGGTTCAGGTAACGAGCACGGCGTAGTTATACTAAAAAATGATGCAGAAATAAGAAATGCTTTAACTGGCATCTTTGTAGGAAGGAATAAGAATCCCGCATACAATGGTGGAATAATAATAGCCAATCATGCACATTTCCTTAACAATGAAGTAGACGTAAAATTCGAAAAATACAGCGAATGGTCACTAGCCTTAGTAAATGGCCAACTGGATATTGTCAACCTTAAAGATAATATTAGCGAGTTTGTAAATTGTGACTTTATCACAAACTCAAGCTACCTTGGGACCCCAAGCAAACCGCACGTGATATTGAATGACGTTCATGGAGTTCGGTTTTATAGCGGTCGTTTCGATGACGGATACCATGTGCCGTATTTTTTTAAACGCACCGGTATATTAGCGCATAGTAGTTCTCCTGAGGTAGAAAGCAACTCTTTTTATAGATTGGATCGCGGTTTGGATCTTAGAAGGCTACCAAGTACCACACCATATAAAACCTTGGTAAAAGGTAATAGCTTTAGCAACAATTATGCAGGAATAAGTGCACAAGCTACCGTTTTAGCCACTATTACAGACAACCTGTTTTTCCAAACGGACGAAAATTATACTTTTGGAACATACCTAGAGGGTAGCTCGGGAATTGTATTCGAAAATAATAGTTTTACATTAGCCGAGGACGGCAGCGCAACTGCTTTTGGTATTTTTGCCAACGGAATTGGCAACCGTGCCCAGGAATTGCTGAACAGTGAATTTGAGGGCGATGGAGAATATTATGCAATGAATGCCTTGGGAAACAATTCTGGCCTACAGTTTAAGTGCAATAATGTGAACGATGAAATGGACCACATCTTAATTCATTATGGGCAGATACGTTTTTTTCAAGGAGATTGTTCTACTCCAGATGGTCCTGCAGGTAATAAGTTTTATAGTAACTGTTCAACTAGTCAGTCGCATTTGTATGCTGGAACCGGTGTATCGCAATTTATTTATAACTACCCGCCAGGTTTATCAGACTATGTTCCAAGTCCAAGTTGTAAAGTGGAAAATTCGCCATTTGTTGTTCGTGGGTGTCCTGCCTTTTCTGCAGCATTTTCATGCCCAAGCTCCACTGGTATTGGCGGAGGCGGCATTATAGGGTCGGCAATTCACGACGTAAGGGGTCAAATTGATGGGCTATACACAGGTTTAGATGGTGGTACCCGTCCGGGCTTGTTAGCCATGGCCAAAAACCCAGCTACAAGCAATGCGGTTTTACTGGATTCGCTACACAGCAAAAACGGCATGTTGAGCGATGATGTATTGCTTTCGGTACTTTACCGCAGCAATCCACTTGCGGGCAGCGACTTGGCCGGGGTATTGATAGAAAACGCACCGCATACCCAGCAGGTATGGCGGGAGATACAGGAATTGTCATTGGGCCTGCCGGGAGACAGCGTAACCAAACTGGAAAGTTATCAGACCGATAGCACTTCGGCCCGCCACGATACCATGCAAATGATATATGAGTATCAGTACCAACGGGAGTTTAACTATGCTAGGTTGATATATATATCCACCATTGACAGCACGCTGGGAATGGGCGAGATAATGGATTCGTTGGCAACCGAGACTTGGCCGAACCTGCGCCTTGTTTTGGCAGACCTTTACCTTACTTTAGGTGAGTATGAAGATGCACAGGACATTTGGGACAGTATTGAACCCTATAACGAGGAGGTGCGCCAGCATTTGGCATTGCGACAAATAGGAAAGGTTTTTGCTGACCAAGGATATGACTGGACCGAACTAGATAGCACCAGCAGCGAAGCCAGCTCGTTTAAAAGCGACTTGGAGGATATTGCCGTTACCAATACCGTGGCAGGCATCGAGGCCCGAAACGTGCTTTATCTGCTAACAGGTGTGGATGACACATTGGAGTATCGCCTTAAAGAAAGCGGAAGCTCAAAAATGGAAGAAGACGAAACCGTTGCTTCAGTGCAGGAGTCGATAATAGAAGGCACATTTAAGCTATACCCCAACCCTGCCATGCAACAATTGACGGTTGAAGTCGGTCTTAAGGAAGGAAGTACCACAAAGTTATATCTTTATGACCTAATGGGTGCCCTGCAAATTGCAGAGACGTTGACAAACAAAAGAACGCAATTGGATATTTCTCAGTTGCCAAATGGGGTATACCTTGTGGCGTTGGAAGTGGACGGAAAACCGGGCAACCCGACCAAGCTCGTAATTATGAAATAAAACAGGATGAAACAATTAATATTCAGTTTGATAATTTCCTTAACTGTCTGGGCATCGAATGCCCAGACAGTTACTTTTAGTAAAAGGATTGACATCGATAAATTGCCTGATACCGGATGGGGGGTATTAGAAACGGATAGCGGCTTCGTAGTTTGGGCAATCGGCCGAAGCAATCAGTTTAATACATATTATGGTATTCACCTAATTAATACAGATAGGCGTGGGAATGTGCTTTGGGTCAAATCTCTTGGCGAAAATGGAAAATTCTATCTTATTGGACGTTCAAAGGCATTTCAAAAAGCAGACGATGGATTTATCGGATGTGGGACAATCCAGGATTCTTTAGGTTACAATTCTTTTTTGGTCAGGTATAACGACCAAGGAGATACACTATGGTTAAGACAATATGGGGGAAACTATGATAGTGGCTTATATGGGTGCTTAGAACTTCCGAATGGTAATGTTGTTGCGGCAGGCTACACACAAAATATGGGGGATACACTAAATGATTTTCATTTGGTCTCTACAGATAGTTTGGGAAATATTGAATGGGAAAGTAAATATGGCTCACCTTATTGGGACGTGGCAACGAGCTTAGATCGAACACCATATAAAGGCTTTGTAATCGGTGGAGGAACTTTTGGGGCCGGAGCAGGTTCGCTGGACAACCTATTGGTGAAGACTGATAGTTCAGGAACCCTTGAATGGTACAAGACCTTTGGTACCAGCAAGGAAGATTGCGGTTTAGAGGTGCGGACCAGCCGATATGGGGGATACTATGTATGGGGGTGTATGGATACCTTAAAGCCAAGTGCCAGCGGCACCACGCCATATGTTGCGAAACTTGACAGCATCGGGAATGTCATTTGGCGCAAGTTTTTTACCAAGGTTACCGAGCATTCTATTTGGGACTTCGAGGAGTTGCCCTCTGGCAACATCGTGTTTCTAGGTATCAAACATACCTATGATTTCGGCCCAGAGGAGGGCTGGATTGTAAAAATGGATTCTGACGGCAACATTCTTTGGGAACGTATGTATAAATATCTTGAGCACCCTACATCCGACCATATTACTTCGTGGTTTCGTGGCTTTCGCCCCACCAGTGATGGAGGCTTTATAATTACGGGCATGTGCAGCGTAGGATGGAACGATGTGGATACTACAGACCAGGATATTTGGCTGCTCAAGCTTGACAGTATGGGCTGCCTTGTGCCTGGGTGCGATACCTTGGTACCCTGCCCTGAGCCTTGCGATACAACTGGCATCTCCGAAACCGCCACCCTACAAGCCAAACTCTACCCCAACCCCACCACGGGCACGCTCACCATTGAGCTGCCCGGCGGGCAAGGCGGCAGCATAGCACTGTATAACCTCTTGGGGCAGGGCATATATAGTGCACCCATTGCGGGCGGGCAAACCACCCTAGCCCTAAACCTACCCCCCGGCCTATACCTCTACCGCATTGGCAGCGGCAACCAAGCCACCAACGGCAAGCTGCTGGTAGAGTAGGGGTTAGTTACGATTTTAGATTTACGAGGTAGGATTGAAAGATGGATAGCAAGCGTTTTGATTACAAGTAAATTATGGGTAATTTGTAACTTCGTGTTCACCCATATTTCCGCTAAGGCGGAAAGTAAGCAAATGCTTACAACATGAAAAGGCACAAGTAGGAAATATACTTGCGTCTGAAGACGCGGTGTCCGTTTCATCCTCGTCAAAAGAAGACGAGGACGAGGGGGG
>JAIXOI010000035.1 GCA_027486795.1 Sphingobacteriales bacterium
AAATTATAAACACCCATAGGCAGTTCGGATAAATCTAATTGGGTATTATTTTGGTTTAGGTATCCATTGATAACTACTTGGCCAATACTGTTATATAGTATAAAGTGGGCGTTTGCAAGTTGTTTGTTCCACTCAACAGTAACGATGCTATTGGTTGGGTTAGGGTAAAGCTTAACGAGTTGGTTTTTGCTTACCTCATTTATACCTGTGCCACCTATTACAACCAAGGTTTGAGTAAAGTTTTTCCGGCAATTACGAGCATCAATTGCGCTTACTTCAATCTGATAAGTTCCGGCAGTAGTATAGGCTGTTTTGCCGCCACCTGCTGCAGAGTTACTTCCGTTATCAAAATCCCATTGAAGATTTATAGGAAAATCGCCACCGAACAGCGTATCAATTGCAAATTCAAGACTATCGGTCACGTTCAAATCTAGGGTGTCTTGTAAATCAGCAACAATTAGCGTTATAGAGTCAGGGTTTGCAATGGTAGTAGATAGTTGCACTGCACAACCGCCATTATCAGAAACGGTGTAGTTATAAGTACCTGCAGTTAAAGAAATAAAAGTAGCACGGTTACCTGTGCTTACCGTTTGGGCATTACCCACTGACGGGGTAACTAAGTAATTAGGTGTACCGCCAACTGGCTTAACTTGCACCAAAGCATCGTTGCCACCAAAGCAACTTACCGGTATAACGATAAGTTCGTAGGTAAGCAAAGCGCAACTATCGGCAACGGTTACAACTTCGGTTACTGCACAACCGTTATTATCAGTAATGGTAACGGTGTAGGTCCCAACTGTTAGGTTGTTCACGGTACTGGTAGTTGCCGAGTTGCTCCAGCTATAGCTGTATGGTGCCGAACCGCCAATTGCTGTAACAGTTGCAGTGCCATTAGCCAATGCCGAATCAATGATAACAGTGTTGGTTGCGCTAGTGGCAAAGCCAGCGATATAACAAGCCTTTGAAGTAGCATCTATTGCAAAGCAAACAGGAACGTTAGCAGCACTGCCGCCACATTCGATAGGTAAAAAGCCACCATATTGGTTCAAAGTGCCAATGGTACTTACGAATCCATCAACACTCAATTCTTCGCCGCTTAATACTTCAACAACCTTAAGAATGGCTTCTAAGTTAGTTACTGATGAAGCACCTGTTATTCCTTGGTTGTCAAACTCTTCACAAACTCCGTCAAGTAAAGACTCAACCAAATTGCAACATGGCAAACCCGCAGAATATGAACCATTAATGATCTTATCCACCAAATCCCTAATCTGGCCAATATTAAACCTTACTGGTATTACACAAACCTCGTCGCCATTGGTTATCTCGGCATAGCTCAGTAGATTGAACTGGCCAGATGCATTGGCAGCTATAATTTTTGGCGAACTGCCAATCAATTGAGTGTTGCTTACTAGTAAATATTCCAAATCAGGCAAAACGGTTCCCGAGTCAGTAAGGGTTGGTGCTGGGGTAGTTGCCGATAAACATACAACAGGCGATGAGGCATTAGGTTGAATGACAGGCGCAGTTGAGTTACAATTTGCTTGAGCAAAAGCTTGGCTAATAGTAGCACATAGTGCCACCATCAATAATAAGTTTTTCATAGTAGGTAGGTTGGTGTATGGTGGTGATTAGTTCTTTACAACTCTGTTCACCATTGAAATGCCGTTGTGTGTTACTTCAAGCAAATAAACACCTGCAGGCTCTTTACGAAGATCAAGTTGAACGTCAACCTTATCAGCGGTAAACGGTACCGATCCTGAAGTGATTGCACGACCATCCAAATCAAACAAACGGTAGCTTATATCATGCTTTACATGTTGCATTGATAAGGTAAAAGTACCATTTGTAGGATTAGGGAAAATATTTCCACCAGTTACATTTACAGTTATGTTGTTTATGCCTGTTGTTTTGTTTAACCACGATTTGCCATCTAAATCCCAACGGGTTACGGTATCTGGGTCAACGTTTGGCAGCAAATGGTCGATAGCTGTTACGCAAATATCAACTAGTAGCGGGGCTTCATCAAAATCGTTTGCATTCGGGAAGATATAATCTAATGGATCTAGGCTACCTAAGTCAACTATAAGCTCTTGCTTGGGCAATGCACCTAAGTTGCTCCAGCCAATCCACCATATCTCACGCTCTTCGCGGGTTACACCGCCGTGTCCATTTCCCAGTCCGCCATGGTCAGTAGTCAGCATTACTACCCAGCTTTCGTTATTGAAGTTGGGGCGACTTTTCAACGCTGTCATCAATTGACCAACTTGCACGTCCGCATATTCAATGGCATTAATGTAAGTAGCATATAGTGGGTTGAAACCGTTGGCGTGGCCAGTAGCATCTACATCATCAATGTGTACAAAAAGAACATCAAGCGCAGTATCGTTGGCCAGCAAGCTTACACCAGCAGCCACACAGTCGTTATCTTCGCCCAATACTACTTTTTGATCCCAGCCATCATTGGTTACTTGGCTGCTCATAGGGTCCCAACTGGTAATTTGCACCGCCTTAATGTCTGGGCGAAACTCTTTTGCGCGGGTTACAAAGTAAGGATACTCTGTCCAGTTAGGGTTGCTGTAATTGTTGTTAGTTACACCATGTTTTTCTTCCCACACGCCAGTGAGCATAGCACTCCAGCTAGGGCCGCTCATTGTAGTGCGCAAATGCCATGAGCTAAAAGTAAAGGTACCACCCGCTGCAAGGCTATCCATATTTGGTGTATTAGCTTGTCGCAAAGCATCAGACCTAACGCCGTCGATGCCAATAAAAAGAACTTTCGTTACCGGCTGGGCTGCAAGGCTACCTAACAAAAAAACTAAAGAAAGAGTGTAAAATAGTTGTTTCATAGTTATGTGTTTGAGATTGCTAAAGTAATGAACGTATGTTACCTATAGATTAAATTTAACCCCTATTATGCCCCTTATCGAATAATATTCAGTTTGTACTGGTCGCTCTATACGGCCTCTATAAATACGCAGGGGGCTGTTTAGCAAATTGTTCCACTCGGTATATATGGAAAAGTGTTTGTTAAGCTTATACGAAACTGACAAATCCATACTGGTAAATGAGCCATAAAAGGTATCGTACTCATCAGTATCTGGGTTAATTAACTGGTTTACCCCATTAATTTCGGTGGCAGCCAGGTTTAGCTCTAACAAGTATGCACTTTTATAATTTACTGCAAGGCGGGCTTGCAGGTTATGCTTTTCATAAAACAAAGCCACATTGAATAGGTGTGGAGCCTGCCTAGGCAAAGGCTGGTTGAAAGTACGGCCGGGCACCTCCATACGCGACCAGATATAGCTGTAATTGGCATTGATACCGAAACCACTTAAAAAGCCGGGAAGAAAATCGAAACGTCGATTGAACACAAATTCTGCACCAGCCAGATGCGAAAGCGCTTGCGCGTTTTGAAAACTCTTGATGCCGATAGCGCTATTGCCCACTGCTACATCTGTTGACGATTCGGTAGTGGCAAAAATGTGATCTTGAATGGCTTTGTAAAATGCACCGCCCGATATCATACCTATGTTGCCGAAATAATGCTCCCAGGCAATATCAAAGTTCCAGGCGTAGGTTGGTTTTAAATCAGGATTGCCGAAAGTTCGCACTAGGTCGGTAAAGGAATAGAAAGGATCGCCTGGCTTGGACTCATTAAAATTGGGTCTACGGAAAGTACGGGTAACCGCGAAACGCAAATTGTTCTTTTTGTTGGGTGAATATTTGAATTGAACCATAGGCAAAAGAGCCACATATTTGCTGCCCGACGATACGCCATATACTGGCTTGCTGGTTTCTAGTAGCCCCGTTACTGGATTAAAGAATACTTCAATCTTGCCCAACGAATCTGCTTGCATATCCAGTTCAGTATATTCCATACGCAACCCGCCAAGCAGCATCATTTGCTCATTTATCTGGAACTCGGCCATGCCATAAGCGGCATACACGTGCTCTTGATAAGTGTAGCGTGAGCCTACAAACTCTGCAAATGAGGGGTTATTCTCATCCATCACCCTTTCGCGAAGAGTATCTCCTACTTGGCCTAGAAAACTGCTGTATTGGTCTTCGGTAAGAAACGGCATAAAGGTGCCTTGATATGGCTGGCCCAATTCTTGCAGAAAACCGCCTTTTTCGTCCAATGCTTCCGTTTCAAACTGATCAAGGGTATATCCTTGTGGTTTCTTGGTTACATCAGGAATCCACTCGTGCAGGCTATAAAACCGCCCCCCTTCTTTTATCCGTACCTTAGTGCCTATCTTAATCTTCCATTGGCTGTTAGGTTGGTAAGTAAGGTCCAATTGGCCCACAATCGGGTCGCGCTCCCAAGTTTCGTTTATCTCGCTGTATGCGGTAGTAAACTCAAAATCCTCAGGGCGCAGCTCTTGTTGTATCAGTGGTTGTATATTGTCATAGTCATCTCCACCTGTCGGGTGGTCGTCCTCTATCAACTTTACCTCATCGGCGGCTAGGGCTGGGTTGGTTATAATGTTACCGCCCTCGTCGAGGTATATCAAATCCTCATAAGTAAGGTTGAAACGTTCAAACTGTACAACATGATAGCCATTGCGGTTATCATCCCCATCGAAAGGTACATTCCCGTAACCAAAGCGGTTGCTGTAACTGGCAAAGCGAACATCAAGATTAATCTTAGGGTTTAACTTAAAATTTCCACCTACCTCACCGCCAATCATACGGTTGAGCATTATATCATGGATATTTTGCAGCCTTACTGTTCTTCCAGCACCTACAAACCAGTTATACATGGTTTTACGGTTCCATTCATTATCGCGCATGCCACCGTAGATAAACTTGGCATAAATTCGGTTTTGATCTGTAAATTTATACTCCATGCTGGCGGTGGTGCCAATGGTGCGGCGTGTGCCTACGTAATCCCTAAGCTCCAAGCGGTTTAAACCTTGGTTCTCGTTGCTTCCATATATCACTTCATAGTTATCGGTAGCGTAACTGCGGTTCCACAAGCTTCCTGCAATCAGATAGCCAAATTTCTTGTTCTTGCTGCGGTCGCCCCAAAGTATGGAGGAGTTTACTATCGGGCCTTGCGCCTGAAAGTTAAAGCCACCGCCTAAGTTAACTGATAGTGTGCGTTCTAACGGGGCTGCCTTGGTTATAAAATTAATGCTGCCACCTATAGCGTCGCCTTCAATATCAGGGGTTAGGGCTTTGCTTACTACTATAAACTCTATCAACTCAGCCGGAAAAATATCGAAGGCCACTGTTCGAGAGTCTGCATTTTCGTCGGCTACTGGCAATCTATCACCGTTTATGAGAGAAGCACTCCAGTCGTGTGGGGTGCCCCTTAATGAAATGTATCGCCCTTCGCCCTGGTCGCGCTCAATAGAAACAGATGGAATTCGTTGAACTGCTTCGGCAGCGTTTTTATCAGGTAGTTTGCCAATACCATCAGCAGCTACAACAGTTACAATGGTATTCGAGACTTTGGTCATGTTTATAGCTTTAGCCTCGCTGTTGCGCATAGAACCTTCAACCACAACCACATTTAAATATTCGCCAGCAGTGAGCATAACGGTACCGAGGCTCAATGGTTTTTCGGTTACGGTTATCGTGTCAATATAATCTTGGTATCCTATAAATGATACTTTTATTTGGTAAGTACCATATGGAATATTGATCAGTTGGAAATGACCGTTTAAGTCTGTACTGGCTCCATATTTGGTGCTGTCAAGCATTATTGTAGCTCCAGGTAGGGTGCCGCCACCATCAGATATGGTTCCTGAAACAGAGCCTTGCCCACGCAACAAATGCGATAAAAATAGCAACGGTAAAATTGCAAGCAGGTATTTAATCTTCATGTCGGGTACATTTGCCGCAATGGCAGTGCTTGGTTAGGTAGTCGGCTCCGTATAAATCTAGTAGCATTTTTTCTTTTCGCGCAATCAAATACGCCGCAGCCCCAAGATTTTGTTGCTTATTGGCTACCTCAATTGCTTTGTCGTAAAATGCTTCTTCTAAGTGGTGGTCGGGGTATTTGGCCTGTATTAGCGTAACCAAACGGTAAAACTCTGCAAAAATTTGCTGTCCACTAAGCTTTCCAGCTAAAAGGCTATTGGGTTCAATTTGGTTCTCTTCCATTAAGTAGGCTAACTCTAAATAATGATGAGCTAGGCTAAATTCAATATGGTAGCAGGTATCAGAGGTGTCGTGTTCGGTATGCTTAATTTGCGATTGAGCAACTACTGATGAATATAAGGGCCAAAGAGAAATAAGCAAGAACAGCCATTTCGGGCATACCTGTAAATATTGCATCATTTATTGTTTATGGTGCAAAAGTCATTTTTTAATGTTGAGAGAATGTTATCGAAATGTTAAAATTAGCAAGCGAATCAGATGCCAGTAACGTTAAAACAAGCAAGGAGCACCAAATTTGGTGCTCCTTGCTTGTTTTGTAATGATATTATTTCAAAGTGCTATTCCGCTACATACTTGCTTTTTGTAGTAATGGTTGCGCCCATGTTATGTAGTAAATTGAAAAGGCCATAATATACCCTGCCAATGTACATTCCGTCTTTAGGGCCACGTGCCATTTTGGATGCCATTTTGAATTTTTGTTTGGCCACACTTTCGCCGTGGGAATAAAGCTCTTTAAAGTAACTTGGGTCGCTAAAATCAAATTTACCTGCATGAACCGGACGACCAAAGAGTTCCATGGATTTTTTGAAAAGCGCATAGAAGAATTCCTTGTCCTCTTTGCTATCTTTCTCAAACAAAAACGCAAGGCGATACATTAAATCAGTAACACGCTTGTCGTCGTTTACTAGGGTGGGGTCGAGCAACAGCTTAAATTCTGCATAAAAGTCATCCGGGAGGCGTTTTACACAGCCGAAATCCAAAATTGCTAAGGTATTGTCAGGCAAAACTAAGAAGTTGCCCGGGTGCGGGTCGGCATGCACCATGCGAATGTTGTGAATCTGGAAATCGTAAAAGTCCCAAAGTTGCTGCCCTATTTGATTTCTTACTTCTTGAGATGGATTGGTTTTCAGAAACTCGTTTAGGTGCATCCCATCTATCCAATCCATGGTAAGGATGCGCGTGGTAGATAGTTCGCGGTAATATTTAGGAAAAGAAAGAAATGTAAGCGGAGCACAAGCTTTGCTTATCAATTCGGCTTGCTCTAGCTCGTTTACATAGTCAGCTTCTTCCATCAAGCGCTCCTCTACCTCATTAATGTATTGCTCGGCTTCTTTGGCGTTCATGCGCATAATGCTAAGCGCTAGCGGCCTTACCATGTTTAGGTCGCTTTTGATGCTATCGCCTACGCCCGGGTATTGAACTTTTACTGCTAATTTTTTGCCATTCAGTTCCGCTTGATGGACTTGTCCCATCGATGCAGCATGCAAAGCTTCTTTGCTAAACTTGTCGTAAACATCGCTAGGCGATTTACCCATTTGTTCTTTGAAGGTTTTTACAACCAACGGAAACGAAAGGGGAGGAGCATTGTATTGTGCTGCGGAAAACTTCTCTAGAAACTGCTTGGGCAAAGCATTTTGATCCATACTTAGCATCTGGGCAGCCTTTAATGCACTGCCCTTTAACTCAGTCATTGCATTGAAAATATCTTCTGCATTTTGCTTGTCCAGTTCATCTCGGCTTAAGTCGGGGTTCACCATTTTTTTCGAATAGTGTTTTAGGTAATTGGCTCCAACTTTCGCTCCCGTTTTTAAAAACTTGCTTGCCCGCTCTACTTTAGAGGTAGGTATATAATCTTGCTCTCCTTTCATACTATCTTCAACGGTTCTTGAATAAAAATTGCCCAAACTCTATTATTGAATCCAATGGTCCGCGCGCCATTAAATCAAGCGAGAGATTTACAGAACGTTCAACTGCCTCATCTGTTTTTTGAAAATCCACACTGGTATCTTTCTTCCAGAAATTGAGAATAAACAAACATTGTGCCCACAAGGCCTCATTATATCTATCGCTTAAAAAAGCACGTTGCTCTACTTCGCCAGTCTCGATACCGAGGTTTATTAATCCTTGTGTATAATCTAAAAATGCTTTTTTGAACAGCACTAGCACATCAGTACCCATAATGGAAGCCCCCAAGTGCAATGGGGCTATCTTTACGTAAGCGCGGTGCGGTTTTAGTACTTCGAGCAACGTAAAATAAAATGCCAGTAACCTTTCTCGAGCAACATACTCAGCATAAGCGGGTTCGGCTTTTAATCGCTCAAAATTTTCCTCAATAAATGACTGCCAAACGGCAGCTTCTAATTGGGCTATAGAATTGAAATGGCTACCTAAGTTCTCTTTTTCTTCACCAAAATGCTTTGCAAACTGATACAACGAACCAGGACGAGAACCCACTTCGCTTACATAATTCAAATACTCTTTTACCAAGCTGTTAGTTGTATGGTTCAATGTGCTGTGTAGTTGATTGGTTGTAGAAATAACAAATTATAGGTGGTATAGTGGTAACGCAAAAAAGGCCAAATTTGTTTCCAAACGCTGTAATAACGGCAAATGTATTTTATTTACAAAGGTAATTATAAGACGTTTTAGAAGCACTGGTATTGCACAGCGATGAGCTATGCATAACATTTATTAACGCTGACCTTAAATTGGGATGGTAATTATTAGATTAGTGCCGCTCTCTGGCAACGACACAATATCTATTTTGCCGCCCATTGCTTTAACCCGATTGGATATGTTTGAGAGACCTATGCCTTTTATATTCGTTAAATCATTCGAATTAAAACCTTGTCCATTATCTTCCATTTTAAAAACCAGTTCGTTTACATGCGAAAGGTCCACCTTAACTAAGGTTGCTTTTGAGTGTTTGATTACATTGTTTAGGGCCTCTTGTGCAATACGGTATAGGTTGTTAGCTTTATTTTGATCTAAGTATTTTTCATCCATTTGGTGGGTAAAGAGCACATCAATATTGGTTGTGCTTTTAAAGTTGGCAAATAGTAACTCTAATGTTTGGATGATGTTTTCATTTTCGAGGTTTAAAGGGGTAAGATTCGCGGTTATATTTCTATTTTCTCTCATTGCCTTTTGCAAAGTAGCGTGGCAACTAGCTATCAATTCTTTTAGTTCCTGGTCGAGGTCAATTGCTTTTGCTTCAATAGAATTCAGTAGTAAGTTGGTTGTGGCGAGCAAATGACCGATGCCATCATGAAGGTCTTCGGCTATACGTTTACGCTCACGGTCTTCGGCTTCTAAAATGGAGCTTATAACAAGCTCATCCATTTTTTTTCTTTCGGTTACATCTTGCACCAACCATACTTCACCGGTATCAAATTTATAGGCAAAGAATGTAAGCCAACGTTTGCCGCCACTTTTATTGATAATTGAAACAGTGCGTGGCTCTTTGAAGTTTTTGGCTTTATCGTCTTCGTAATACTGTCTTATCAGTTTGCCATCTTTACCATACAATTTATCAAACCAACTATCGACATTATCAATATCTTCTAGGTTGTAACCTGTAATTTCGGATATTGCTTTGTTAAAATAAATTTTGTCGCTCTGAACCAATACAGCCCCTGCTGGTAAGTTTTCAACCAAATGCCTATATCGCTCTTCGCTTTGGCGAATATTTTCTTGGTTTTCTATTACATCTGTTACATCATTTGCTATCGACATTCGAGCCGGCTGCCCATTATACTGAATGTTTACTGCCGATATTTCAACATAAATCAATTCGCCGCTTTTGGTAAGATGTCTCCATATTTGCCTTTTCTCTAGTTCGTTGTTGTCTACTTTTGCTATATCTTCCAGCACTTTTTGTATATCCTCTGCTGGCCTTATGTCTTTAATCGTCATGCTTAAAAACTCTTCGCTACTGTAACCATATCGCTTTACCGCTGCATCGTTTACCTGCAGATAATTCAACGTTTTGGTATCGTAAATAAATACAGGCAGCGGATTGTGCAAGAATAGCAGCTTATACTGTTCTTCACTCTCAATTAGTTTTTCTTCAACTATATACTTTTCGGTTATATCCCTAAAGTTGATTACTATTCCATCAACCACAGGGTCCTTTAACATGCTTTTAGCATAAATTTCTAAAAATCTGAGTTGGTTGTCAGATCTTTTGTACTTGATGATTGTGCGCGCTTCATGGGTTCTGCCAGTTGCCAAATCAGCCAGTATGCTTTGTACTTTTGGAAAGTCTTCAGGTGCAATCAAAGAAAGCGAGCTAGCACCCAACCTTGACTCTGGTGTGTAGCCAATGATTTTTTCAACGGAAGGGGTTTGGTACTTAATTATTCCGGCACTGTCAATAATGCTAACTCCATCAAAAGAGTTTTCCAATAAGCTTTGGTAGTAGCTTACGCTCTCTTCAAGCTTGGTTTCAGCCTCTTTTAAATCTTTTATGCTGCTTATAACTAGTACAAAATATTTTGGATCACGTTGGTTATCCTCTACAATCGAAATTTTCTCTTGTGCCCAAGTTGTTTGGTTAAGATTGTTTACAAACCTCTTGTTTATTTTGAAGTTACTTATCTCGCGCCGCAATAGTTTGTCCCAGTTTTTTCTCTCTTGCGTAAGGTCGTCGGTGTAAGTGAGTTCAAAAATAGTTTTGAGCTTAAGCTCCTGTTCAGTTATCCCAAAAAACTTACAGCAATCAGGGTTTGCGTATGTAAACCGTCCGTGAATATCTAACTGCCCGATACCCACACCTACCTCATCCATTAATTTTTTTAGCGCATTGCCTGTATCTTGCTTTTGTTCGATGGCTAATTTTAGCCTCGCTGCAAAACCGCTAACCAGAAACAACAACAATACGGTAGTAATGATAACATAAGCCAAACCTTTATAGGTTTGAATTATTGTAATAGTGCCAGTATCTGAGTCAGAGAATAGCTTTTGTACTAAAGCATCGCTAAACAAAATCCATGATAAGCCAAAAGCCAAATAGACCATGCTAATGGTAACTACACCAGCACCGGCCGACCTGATTATGTTTGTTTGTTTTTTCATTAAAAGGGCTCAACCCAAAATTTACTAATTGTACTTTGATCGGCAGGTGCAAACAGCTAAAGGCTATTTACCTCAAATTAAAATTAATTTTATGAATAAACCCATGTTTTTATCAAAAAAAAAGCGTCCGAAATTTCGGACGCTTTGATAATCTGTATTTTAAAACAATCAATTAGTTATTTAATACTTCGGCAACTTTCTCTGCCGCCTCTTTTAACAAAATAGCTGAAATTACCTTCAAACCAGACTCGTCGATTAGTTGCTTAGCTTCAACAGCATTGGTACCTTGCAAACGCACAATAATCGGCACATTAATATTGCCAATGTTGTTATAAGCATCTACAATACCTTGAGCTACACGGTCGCAACGAACAATACCACCAAAAATATTTACCAAAATGGCTTTCACGTTAGGGTCGGTAAGGATAATTCGGAATCCAGCCTCAACCGTGCGTGCGTTTGCTGTGCCGCCCACATCAAGAAAGTTGGCAGGCGCACCGCCAGCAAGTTTAATAATGTCCATAGTGGCCATTGCAAGTCCTGCGCCGTTTACCATGCAACCTACGTTTCCGTCAAGTTTTACGAAATTTAGGTTGAATTTGCCAGCTTCTACTTCCGTAGGGTCTTCCTCGGTCACGTCGCGCATTTCTGCATAATCGGCGTGGCGATAAAGGGCGTTCTCATCTAACGTAACCTTGGCATCAACGGCCAAAATTTGATCATCAGAGGTCTTAAAAAGGGGATTGATCTCGAACATGGCCGCATCTGACTCTACATAGGCAGTGTACAAAGCGGGGATAAATTTTACCATTTCTTTCAAAGCGTTACCGCTCAAGCCAAGATTGAAGGCTATTTTGCGTGCTTGAAAAGCTTGCAATCCAACTTTTGGATCAATAAACTCTTTATGTATTTTTTCTGGGTGGTGCTCACTTACCTCCTCAATGTCCATTCCGCCTTCAGTTGAGTATATTATAACATTGCGGCTGCTTGCGCGGTCAAGTAGTACACTCATGTAGAATTCCTTAACCTCGCTAGCACCTGGGTAGTATACATCTTGGGCCACTAATATCTTATTCACTTTTTTGCCTTCGGGACCCGTTTGTGGGGTTATAAGCTGCATGCCCAATATAGCACCAGCTTTTTCACGCAAGTCGTCAAGGTTTTTGGCCAGTTTCACACCACCGCCTTTACCACGTCCGCCGGCATGTATTTGGGCTTTTACCACCCACCAACCAGTTCCAGTTTGTTCTTGTAAAGTTTTTGCGGCTTCCACTGCTGCCTCAACAGTATCCACGGCTATACCTTCTTGAATTTTAACTCCATACGATTTTAGGATGGACTTGCCTTGATATTCGTGTAAATTCATTGTGTATCCAAGTTTTGTATTTATGGCCAAATGGCTGCTAAAATTACGGCATTGAAAGGGAAATGACAAATAGTGACAGGCGCATAGTAGCCCGGGTACTAAAAATTATTAATTGAGCCATTACACCAGCCCCATAGCAAAGCACTGCCAGCAACTAAAATTGCATGCAAAATCAATAAACCATCAAGCTTGAAAGCGTAATGCCACTCGTTGCTGGTTTCTTTTGTGCGGTATATCAAGCCAATTTCAAAACCTAAGCTTATTATTATACCCAATAATACAGGCCACGTCCAATCGGTTTGCGCCCACCACAGGGTTATAGCAACAAAGCCTGCCAATAAAAACAGATAGGATAGTGCCAAAGTACGTTTAATGCCCAGTTTTACGGGAAGAGTAGGATAAGCCATGGTGGCGCGGTCAAAGTTCATATCCTTTATGTCAAAAGGTATGCAAATGCCTATCATGGTTAGGCAACGAGCCACTATTAGCCAATCATTATTATATCCATAACAAGTTACTTGGCAATCGTGCGCAATGGCTAACAGTGGGAGTAGGGTAGTAGTAATACCCCAAGTAATGCCTAGCACAACTGGTTTGGCAAAGCCAAAGTCTCTTAGCCGTATAAAGCCGCGAGGGCTTGGTAATAGTGGTAAGGCATATATTACTGAAACTAACCCCAGGATAATCAATGCCGCTTGTTGCTTTTGTGCCAGTTGGAAGAAGTTGTAGCTGCAGATAGCCAAAGCCACTGCACTAGCCAAAGTGCCCGAAAACAAATTGCGCCCCATCCATTGGCTTAGCTGCGAAATGGCGTGTTGCTGGCGTTTTTTAACGGATAGCATCCGCTGCCAATTGTACGTGAGCAAAGTGCTAAAAAACACGATGCTGTATAAATTGAGGGAAGAAATGCCTTCGTTGGCCAGAACATCGGTAGCAAAAAGGAGCGCTATGGCTCCAAAGCTTATCCAAATGTTACTGTTAACGATGAATTTCATGGTAGTTTCGTTGATCCGTTAACAGGTTGGATAAATGGTATTAAATAGGCTTTGCAAAAAATGCTATTCAACACCACCCAAAAACGATACCGTTAAGCCTGGTCAACAAATTAACTGATTAACCAAAATCAATCTAGGTACTTGAAGTTGAATTTTGGGTGAAGCTCTTGCAATGTTGCGTAAATTAATTGAATTACTTGCTCTACGTCCTTAATGTCAACCGATTCAACGGTGGTATGCATGTAACGCAACGCCAATGAAATAAGGGCCGAAGGTACTCCTTCATTAGAATAGGCAAAGGCGTCGGTATCGGTGCCAGTGGCGCGGCTGGCTGCATCCAATTGGAGGGCTATTTCTTGCTTTTCGGCAGTATCCCTTATCAGTTGCAATAGTTTATTGTGCACTGCCGGGCCAAAAGTAACCACGGGGCCTCGGCCGCAGGCATAATCACCTTCTACAATTTTGTTGATGCCTGGTGTTGTGGTATCGTGGCATACATCTGTAACAATAGCTACATTGGGCTTTATTCGGGCAGCAATCATTTCGGCACCACGAAGGCCAACTTCCTCTTGCACGGCATTTACTATGTATAACCCAAAAGGCAATTTTATTTTGTTCTCTTTAAGCAGGCGTGCTACTTGTGCAATCATAAAACCACCTACTCGGTTGTCCAAGGCACGGCCCACATAATATCTGTTATTTAGCTTAATAAACTCGTCCTCGTAAGTAATAACACAACCCGGGTGAATGCCCATTTCCGTTACTTCCTTTTTGTTTCGGGCACCACAATCTAAGCATATGTTTTTCATGCTAGGAGCTTCCTCCTTTCCTGCTTCCCGGGTATGAATTGCTGGCCAACCAAACACTGCTTTTACTTGGCCATTTTTGGTGTGGATATTTACACGTTTTGAGGGGGCAATTTGATGGTCGCTACCACCATTTCTTTTTACATAAACGAAGCCGTCTTCAGAAATGTAACTCACAAACCAAGAAATTTCATCGGCATGGGCTTCAATTACCACTTTAAATACTGCCTCAGGGTTTATTACACCAACTACAGTTCCGTAATTATCAACAAAATAATCATCGATATAGGGTTTTAGGTAGTTAAGCCAAATTTTTTGACCTTCTGCCTCAAAACCAGTGGGTGAGGGGTTATTTAAATATTTTTCGAGGAATTTTTCGGCTTCGGGAGTGATAATACTGGGCGCAGCAGTCTTTTTTGATTTTGCCATATTTTAAAATGTCTGAATGGTTTGTATCCTCCAAATTTCAGTTAATTCAATTTTAATACCTAATAATTAGCAGAAAATGTGGTTTGCTATTTAACAAAAGAATAGTTAATAGCCACGAATAGGTAGTTGTAAAGGTTAATTGCTGTGAAACATGCTTGAGTAATTAATAGGCTTATATCTCCGTTTTTTTCCAACGGCCTGTACGGAAATAGAGACCAGATATCAGCAGTAAAAGCAGCCAATAGAATATTTCGGTGCTCCATGCTGCGGCTACGCTCAAACCTTCGATCCGGAATAGACCAAAAACGAACACCAAATATAAAAACACCGTAACAATCATAATGCCCAGCGATACCTTTACCGAACCTGTGCTAACTATGCCGTGGAAAATGATAAGTGATACCGAGTAAACAAGCAATGCTGCTACCATTACATACATTACTGGCACAGAAGCGGGCACCAAGCTTTTTAACTCCGGATTTAGGGTGTAGCTTACAAATGTTTCTGGAATCAATAACAAAGGAAGCGAAACAATCACCGTGGTAACAAAACTAAGGACGGCAATATTTTTGATTGCAGCAAAAACCCTATGGTACAATTTTTGGCCCATTAAATTGCTTATGATAGTGCCTGCCGCTGCCGAATAGGCCCAAGCTGGCAGGCCAAAAAACATATAGAGTGATTTAACGAGGTTTGATACTTGAGTATCGAATGCACCCATTTTTTCTACAAAGTACATAAACACAATCCAACCTAGTAGTCCAATAATAGTTAATACAACAATGGGGAAAGAGATAGAAGCTAATGAGCTGGCTACTGATACTGAAAGTACATGGCGTTTGAAAAAGGAATACTTTATATGGAATTTTTGGACCAAAGTATACACCACAAATATAATAGTTACTAAACCCTCGGATATATTGGAAGCCAAGGCCGACCCACTGATGCCCATTTCGGGAAACCCCCATTTGCCAAAAACAAGCAAATAGTTGAGGAAAATATTAACGGTTGACATTAAAAGCATTGAAAATACCAATACCCTCATAATACCTAGACCAAGGAAAAACGCTAAGAAAACTGAGCCAGTGAAGCTAAAAAAAATACCGTAAGCCCTTATTTCTAGGTATTCAGTGCCAGCTTTTCGGGCAAGCTCGTCTTCAAAATACCACTCCATGGCATACGAAGAGCCAAAACGAAGTGCCAGAAACACCAAAAGACCCAACGCCAAAAGGATAACAAAGCTGTTCGAAAATATTGCTCCAATTGCTGGTAAGTTTTGCTCGCCCAAGCGCCTTGCTGTAAATATTTGGGTACCCTTAGTAAATGCAAAGCCTGCCATAAAAAGCACAAGGTACCATACACTCACAATACCTACGGCAGTTAACTCAGGCTGACCGTACCTAGCTAGCATTGCGGTATCGGCAAAGGCAATTGAGTTTTGGGCAACCCCGCCCAAAAGAATTGGGGTTGCTAGCCTAATAATGTCTTTGTAGTCGCCCTTCACCTTTTCTGTAACTTGAGTTTGTATTTGATGCCCTAAATTTAATTGAACCTTATAGAATGCGGCTGGTGCAATAAACGCAACAATCGGTCTTAGGTTTAGCCTCCGTACTTATCATTTACTTTATCGTCTATCACTCCCATGGTGGCAGATGCTTTTGCTATCAATACCTCCTTACCTTCTTTTACTGCATATAGTTCGCTTTCACAAAAATGAAAACGCTTGCCAGGCTTTAGCACCCATCCTTTTGCCAGTATTTTTTCGCCGATACCGGGTCTTAAATAACTAACTTTCAATTCGACGGTAAAAACTTGCACCCCCTCAGCAACTAGGCTGTAAGCAGCAAAACCACATGCCATATCGCATAGCGCTGATATAACGCCACCGTGTACAAAGCCGTTTTGTTGCTCATGCATTTCGCCAACAATTAGCGCTCCTTTTACCTGTCCTTCAGCAATTTCAGTGAGTTCAAAACCAAGTTGCTGCATAAACCTGTTACGCGAAACTTTTAATTGCACATACTCGCGATATTGAGGATTCATACTTAGCATTATCCAAAACTATACAATCTCTTTTATAACCTTGTACAAAGTGCCATCAAATCATCGCTTGGTTTCTTATGAGGACGAAAAAACGTTATTATTGTGGCATTAAGTTGGCACATCAAAATCAAAACTGTAAAATTAGCGCTCAACACCGCTTTGTTTATTGGCGTTTTTGTTTTCTCTTTTCTTTTTGAAAATCTATAATAGAGCCAATAAAGGTTGATGATTTGCTAAAAAAAATGTGAATTGGCAGACTATGAGCGACCGATAGAGATTAAAAAATCTGAAATGACATATCTTGAGGCACACGGTTATTTTGCCAGCAGTTTGGATAGTATATTCTATTCAATCAAGCACAATTTGGTGCCCAAAGTTAAGGTGGTTAAGAAACCCAATTTGCAAGAGAAGGACAGCGCTGCTGATGTAGTTTACAATTCTAACAATGAGTTATTGTTAGAAAAAACTCTGAACAACCAAAATAGTTCCGCTGATTCTGTGAGGAATATACTTGATACTGACGGAAAACTATTTAATGTTAATGTGTCATACATTAAGGAGTTTGTAAATAGTATTCCAAATTTTGAAACGTTTTCTGCCATGAAAGAACATATGTTAGATCGAGTTCAAAAATATGTAAGTTTAGATGGCAGGTTCATTGTTAGAAGCAAGATATGATGGCAACTGGGAGTAACATATTTCCTACCGTTCGCATAGCGGATTCTGCTTTTCAGCCTTTGGGGCAGTCAGATAGCACATTGCTAATACAATTATTTAACTCTAGGCTTAGCTATGCGATATATAACAACTTAAGCAACACAGTTGAGGCTTATTGCAGTTATACTTTGGACGGTGATGAACCATTAAGCAAAGCGATTCATATTTTAGCTACCGATGATTGGACAAGGGCCTCACGGTTAAATGTAAAAGCAATTTTAGAACCTCACGATTATGTATTGGTTCCTAAGTTATTGTTTGATGCTAACGAAATAAACACTTACCTAAACTTCCACGGTTTTATTAAAATAGAAAACAGCCAGTTGTTTGATTGTATAGATAATATTGGTGCAGTTGGTGTTTATCGGATTTCAAGTTTTCTTTCAGAAGCGCTGTATTCACAATTTTCTAAACTAGAAGTATTGGCATGTCCTACGCCTTTCATACAGTTGGTTTCGAGGGAGTATAAAAATACGAAAGGGGATAACCTGTTTGTTAATTTGGATGACAGCCGAATACATATTTTAGCGCTTAACCAAAGTAAACTTTTATACTATAATAGTTTCGAAATCGCTACCAAAGAAGATGTATCGTACTACACGCTATCGGTATGCGAACAATTGCTTTTTAGTCCAGAAAAGGCGCTTGTAGTAGTTTGGGGCAATGGCAGTAATTTTGAAGAGCAGTATAGCACACTTAAATATTATTTCCGTAACGTGCAGCAAGGCGTGAGGCCATTGGCTATGAAGTTTACCGATGCTTTGAATAGCTTGCCGGTTTTTGCTGAATATAATTTATTTGCAGCAGCAGTATGCGAGTAATAGGAGGAACATTAAAAGGAAGGCGCTTTTATCCGCCATTTTTGGAGCCTACAAGGCCAACTACCGACTTTTCGAAAGAAGCTTTGTACAATATACTTTACAACGTTTGGGATTTTGAAGGGCTTAAGTTTCTTGATTTGTTTGCCGGAACAGGAGGACATAGTTATGAGTTTGTGTCGCGCGGGGCTGCAAAAGCGGTGGCTGTAGATGCATTTGGAGAAAGCGTTGCCTACATTCGAAAAACTGCTGAAGAGTTTAAAATTAGCGACAAGCTTACGGTTGTTCAAACCGATGTTTACAGGTTTATTGACTCGTGCACCGATAAATTTGATGTCATATTTGCGGGCCCACCATATAAATTGACTACTTTGGATACCATACCCCACCGCATTTTTGAGCAAGGTCTCTTGCAAGAGGGTGGTTGGTTAATATTAGAGCATAATCCCGACCACGACTTTGGGCAGCACCCAAAATTTATTGACCTCAGGAAATATGGTACCACTTATTTTAGTTTTTTTGAGGCTTAAAATGCATTATTCTCGATATTATTGCCAGCCCAAGTACCCATCCCGTTAATTTATTTCCTTAATATTGACACCGAACAACTAATTGCTCGCTATGGCAAATATTGCGGTTTTCCCAGGCTCGTTTGACCCAATTACCTTGGGGCATGTAAATGTTGTAAAGCGCGCTGCACCTTTATTTGATAAAATAATTGTGGCAATTGGCAACAACACTACCAAAAAATACTACTTTACTTTTGAGCAGCGCAAGCAGTGGATTGATGAAATTTTTCGAGAGTATCCAAATGTAGAAACTACCGCCTACCAAGGGCTTACTGTGAATTTTACTAAAAGTGTGGGTGCTAAATATTTACTTCGCGGTATACGCAATGCTGCCGATTTTGACTATGAAAAAACCATTGCACAGCTCAATAAAGCAATGGACCCTGAGTTGGAAACCATTTGCATCATAAGCGATCCGGAACTATCGCACATTAGTTCAACTATTGTGCGAGAGATACTCATTAATGGGGGAGATGTAAGTAAGTTCGTTCCGGCGCAAATAGAAGTTATCAAGCTAGGTTAAAAACCAAATACGAAACCATTGTTTTCCGCTCAAGCTATTTTAAAAATCACACTTTACTAGGTCAATAGTCATCAACAAAGACTCTATCAACTCGATAAAAATTACTTTTACTTAGTCGTCATGAAATTGGGCAGCTAAAACTAGTTCAATTTTTAAGTCGAATTGGTTGCCTCCAGTTTAAATTATAGTCCATTTGGCAGTTAATTATCTCGCCATCAGGTTAATCCATTAAATTCGGAACATCGTTTCCGCTTATAGCAAGGCTGGAAGGTAGTTATAGTAAAAATCCGTAGTACCCCGTACATACATGCCGGCAAACATTATCTATTTTTGAATTTACAACTACAAACCTACTATGGCAGCAAAAGTAACCAAGGCATTAACCACAGGCATGAAGGTACTGGGTGGTGGCAATGTATCAGCGTACACGCTCGAACACTTAAGCAACAGCCGCAAGCATCCTGCAGGCTCTTTCGAAACTATAATTATACCGTATATTGAGCTAGGTCGCGATGGCTCAAATGCCGTTAGTTTTGGCGACGATATGGCCACTGTTAGCCGCAAACATGCAGCTATTGAGCGTAAGGGAGACAATGTGGTTATCAAAAACCTATCGACCAGCAACCCTACATTGGTAAACGGGCGACCAGTAAAAAACGAGTATTTCCTGAACAATGGCGACGAGATACAACTTTCTTTAGAAGGTCCGCGCATGCGATTCAACCTTTCAGCTTCGGGTACCGCCAAAATGGGTGTTACAAGGCGCATGAATTTGGTGATGCAACAAGCCGTTCGACCTTATAGGGCTGCAGTTGCAGGATTGGCCGCGATGATAATATTAATTACGGGGGTAGGCGGCTTTTTAACCTATACTCAAATAACTCACCTTACAGCAAAAAATGATGAGCTGGTTGTCAAAACTGACTCAATACTCAAAGCGAGCGATGTAGCCAAAAATGAGTTGTTGGCTACTATTGATAACATGAAGAAAACGAATAACGATGCATTAGAAAAACTATCGAAAAACAATGCTTCGTTAACTGGTAAGCTGAACAACCTAAGCGCACAAAACCTACAGTTGAGGGCAGATGTTACTGTATTAGCCACAACCCCGAAAAATAGTAATGAAGAGCTAGCCGAGGCATATGACAACTTGAAAAACCATGTTTATTATCTTGAAGTAGTTGAGTTTCAGTTGCAATATCCTGATGGCTCAGTGGAAGATGTAGCGATGGGATGGACAGGCACTGGATTTATGCTCAAGGATGGTAGGTTTGTAACCGCGAGGCATTGCGTGCAAGGATGGCGTTTTGGTACCGAAGAAAATGACATTATCCTCAACTCGTTGGAACAAGCAGGTGTTAAATTCAATGTAAAATTCCGCTGTACCTCTCCATCGCAGCAGCTTACCTTTATGTACAAGGATTTTAAAGTAAATGATTCGCAAGACGAAAAAGTTAACCTTGCTGACTATGATATGGACGGTTTTATTAAGCTAGCTGCGCTTGACCGTTACGATTGGGCCTATGTGAGTACTTCCAATACAGATGGACTAATGTTTGACGATGAGTTGTCAAAATCGTTGAAAGCTGGTTCTAAAGTTTTTGCACTTGGCTTTACCGAAGGGTTTGGCGGTAGCGATAACAGTTCAAGCGTATCGCCAATGCTGGGCGAAGCTACTGTTGGGCAAAGCGGATTGACCAAAGATGGAAACATAAGCGTAACCAGCAAAGGTTGGGGCGCAGGTAACTCAGGTGGCCCGGTATTAACCAAAGCCAAAGATGGCTTTAAAGTAGTAGGTATTGTTTCTTGGGGCCCGCATATTAAAGGCGATATTGGTTTCCTAGTTCCAGTAGCAGAGGTAAAGTAGCAAATGTAAAATGGGCAAAGTCCGTTTTGGTAATCCTTGTGTATTTTTCATAGCATAACAAAATTAACCTAACATGGCAGCTAGAGTAACAAAAGCTTTAACCACAGGTATGAAAGTGCTTGGTGGTGCTAATGTACCAGCATACACATTGGAGCATTTAACCACCACCCGCAAACATCCATCGGGTACTTTTGAGACTATTGTAGTGCCTTATATTGAGTTGGGCCGCGATAGTAGTTGTGCCATAACATACGGCGACGAGATAAGCACCGTGAGCAGACGACACGCCGCAATTGAGCGAAATGGCAACGATGTTGTTATAAAGAACCTAAGCACTACCAATCCAACATTGGTAAATGGCAGGCCAGTAAAGAACCAATACTTTCTTAATAATGGCGATGAAATTCAGCTATCGGTTGAAGGTCCTCGCTTACGTTATAATGTAACTTCCACAGGCACGGCCAAAATGGGCGTAACCCAACGGATGAACTTGGTTATGAACCAAGCTGTTCGCCCGTATCGTGCAGCTGTTGCCGGTTTAGCTACCCTGGTTGTGCTGGTGGGCGCTGTTGGGGCTTTCTTTATCTTCCGTCAGAGTCAAGATATTTCAACGTTGGCTGATAATAACTTGAAATTGCAAATGCAGGCAGATTCATTGCTTGTGGAGCAGCGAAAAGCAAAGGAAGAGTTTGCGGCATCGGTAGAAGCTGTTAAAACGCAGAGCATGGAGGACATGAAGCGGCTAAAAAGCGAGAATGCCAGTCTAGCTAGTTTGGTGAAAAACCTTGGAGACCAGAACCGCCAGATAATGGATGATGTAAAGGTTATCGGTACGGCACCAGCTGGCGGCGGGCAAGAGCTTTCGGCTGTGTATGATGCCGTTAAAGAGAATGTATATTTCATGAGCGTAAGTAAGTTTGAACTTGATTACGGTGGAGGGCAAACGGAAGAAATTGATTTCGGCTGGACATGCACCGGTTTTGTAGTAAGCGATGGCAAATTTGTAACAGCTAGGCACTGCGTGCAGGGATGGAGATTTTTGGGTGCAGACTCTCCCGAGGCCATGATATTGTTGAATTCGTTGGAGCAGGAGGGAGTAAAATTCAATATCGTTATCGATTGTACTTCGCCATCAAACAGTTTTCAGATAACCTACAACGATGCTAAGCTCAATGACCGAAACGATGAGGTAATAACTGGGGAAGATGGCGATGGAAACCCTATTACGGTAAAAATGGCAACACTTGACCGCGACGATTGGGCATATGTTCCAACAGGCCGCAGTTCTTCCTTGCAATTTGATGCTGCTCTATCAAAAAATCTTAAGGCTGGCGATAAAGTGATGGTGCTTGGCTATTCTTACGGATTGGGTGGCAGCGCTAATAGCTCCGATGTCGCTCCTTTGCTCTCCGAATCGACAGTAGCTCAAAATGGGGTGAATCCTGAAGGTTCAATCAGCCTAACAAATAGAAATTTTGGGCAGGGTAATTCGGGAGGTCCCGTTTTAATAAAAACCGCCGATGGGTATAAGGCAATTGGCATAGTTTCTGCTGGCATGGGAGCCGAAATCGGCTTTATAGTGCCGATAGGAGAGCTTAAGTAACCTATAAAAACAGCAATGCAACGATTTATATTTTTATTGGCATTCACTTTCAGTTCACTTCTAAGCCATGCACAACCAGGCAAAGGGCTTGATTTGAATTTGTTTAAGGATCGTAACCAAACCGTAAAAAACGCAGTTGCCCCAGGGTTGTTTCTAGTTCAGCAAAACTTTATTGCCGTTGATTCTGCAGGCCAGGAATATGGTTTCAACAACCAAGATGATTTTGGCACTATTTATTCTATCGGTATTAAAGTAAAAGAGGGCTTGCTGCTTCCGAGTACTTTTAACACCCCCGGTTTGCTTGATTCCAATTTTGAGCCATACCGAGCTGGTTACACTGCGCGTAATAGCAGTATAAAGACAAGGGGAATTGATAGTTTGAAGTATGACAATATAGACTTAGCGAGTTTTAACAATCAAGTACCCAGGATTAACCAAGCCAATGATGACGAGTATTTCGGAATTAAAGATTACAAAAGTGTAACGAATGGCAAAATGCTGCTTGTGTATGCTGATGACATAACTAAGCTAGACAAGGAAACTCTTAAGACCAACATCATACAAGTGGATGAGTTGGTTTGGGACGATAAGGGCTTTGCGCAGCCAAAAAATATTGTGATTGGTAATAAGACCTTAATTGGGGGCATATTTTTTTATGAAGAAGTAACTTTTGGTGCTGTAACTTTTGAGCCAGTGGCTTTTTTTGAAAATATTAACGGCGCATGGATACTTAAAGCGATAGACATAAAACAATCGCCAGGTGGTGGACTTAACCCAATTGATAAAAAGAAGAAGAAATAACCCAGCCTATGAAAGTTGAAATCTTCGGTAGTACGGATGTTGGGCAGGTGCGCGACCATAATGAGGATAACTTTGTATTGTGCAAAGACCTATCTAACCAAGATTGGACATATAAGCGCGACGAGCAGTTTGATTTAGGCGCATTAGGCGCAGTGTTGTTTGTTGCCGACGGCATGGGTGGCACCAATGCAGGCGAAGTGGCATCGGAAATTGCGCAAGAAAGTGTAGCAGAAGAGTTTAAAAAAGTCACAGCTTTGCCTGGCGACGACCAAGCAATATTGAGTTTTGTAAAGAAAGTTGTAGTAAAAGCCCACCAAAATATTGTTCAGCGCACCCACGAAGACCCAACTACTGCTGGTATGGGAACTACAGCAGTAGTTTGCTGGGTAGTAAACGAGAAAGCATACGTGGCATGGTCGGGCGATAGCCGAATGTATTTATACCGCGAAGGTTCAGAGTTTTACCCCATTACCGATGACCACTCCATTGTTTGGGAATTGGTAAAAAATGGTCAGCTAACTGCCGAAGAAGCCCGGTTGCATGAAAATAGCAACATTATCACCCAAAGTTTGGGTGATGAGGCCAGGGGCCCAAAGCCAGATGCCAAAATGGTGTCTTTGCAAAAAGGTGACAGGGTGCTGCTTTGCAGTGATGGGCTAAGTGGCATGGTAAGCGATAACATGCTTGGTGGAATATTGAGTGCCCGATTGAGCACTGCTGAAACGTGTAAGGAGCTGATACAAGCTGCCAATGCAGCTGGCGGAACCGATAATATTACGGTATTGCTGCTCGACGTAATTGAAGGTAAAGCAGGTGCCACAGTGAGCAGCAAGCCTAGCACTGGTATTAAAACGGCAGCATCTAATGGCGGGAGTTCACCAATCAATACCGTTGCATCAAAAGAAGGACCCAACAAAGGGCTGATAATTGGGGTGATAGTAGTATTGGCAATAATTGCAGCGGTGGTATTTTTTGTATTGAAACCAGGCCAAGGCGATGTTGGGCAAGATAGTAACGATACATTAGTAAACCCAATTGACACGCCTGCTTTGAACAATTCAGTTATTGAAACGCCCGCAAGTGTAATTGAACCAACCCAAGTGAATGCACCAGCAACTAACACCACTAATAGCCAAACTAACAACACTGCACCCATTACACCCACTAAACCACCTGTAACAGGATCCAATACTAATAGCGTTACTAATGGTGGCAATGAAAAACCGATAGATAACACTTCGCCAAAAACGACAGCCCCAAAAGACACCACAAAACCATCTGGAATAAACGTTAATTTACCGAAAGATACCGCCAACAATAATACCCCAGGTGGATTAACACCCCGTAAATCGGGACCAAACTTACCAAAAGGCGGCCTCAACCCTGATGGGGGCAAGTAAATTAAATTGAAAACACAACTGAACCTACTAAACCAATAACTATGATACGTTGCCAAGAATGTGGTTTTACCAATGAAGCGGATTCCAAGGTTTGTAAAAAATGCGGATCACAGTTAGCGGGTTCGGCCGGTAGTGGTGATTTAAGCGCCCCCAAGGGCAATGTAGGTGGTAGCAACCCTACCATGATTGGCGGTGCAGCTTCGGGCCCTGCTTGGGATAGTAATGATACCCCAGCGGCTGGCGGCGGCGGAGGTAGGTTGTCAAATCCTACTATCGTTGGTGGACGCTCAAATATGCCCGCTTGGGATGAGAATAGCACCGGATCTTCAAACCTAATACCGCCTGCATCAGGAGGCCAAAATACCGCTGCCAGTAATGTAACCAAATGCCCATCATGCGGTTTTTACCCGCTTCGTAATGAAGTTTCGGCGTCAAACCCTTGCCCTAATTGTGGCACAATTGGCGATGCGAAAGCAGCAGCTACAGCAGCCCCAGCGTATCAACCAGCTGCTAGCCATCAAATACAAAAAGCTGCTGGTGCTAGTAAAACCATGCGCCTAGGCGATTTGACCCCTGAAGAAGAGGCCAAGCCAGAGTTTAAATTGATTGAGGAGCGCAGCCAAAGCGTGAAAGAGTTTAACGGTGCAGAAGTATCAGTAAACCGTGACAACTTAGATGCTGGCAATATGAGTATTTCTGGCCAAGAGCATGCCAGTTTTGTGTTTGAGGATGGCAAATGGTACTTAAATGATAAAAGCTCAAACGGCGCCACCTTTATTCAGGTAAATGGCAAAGTAGAACTAACAGAAGGGTCTAAGATATTAATGGGCAACCGTATTTATACCTTCCAAACCAAGTAAAGCACAGTGAGCAGCGGCCCCTCATTTACTCCCGAAAAAGTTGATATCGTTCCTGGATATGTTTTTTCCAGTGAGCGTGCCTCGTATAAGGTTATAAAAGAGTTGGGAGAAGGTGGTTTTGGTAGCGTTTACTTAGTAGAAGGGCAGGGGCGCAAATACGCGCTTAAGATTACCAAAATGTGGAATTTCCTGCCTCAAGAGCGACAAGAATACGCTAAGCGTTTTAGGCAAGAGTATGAGCACGGTAGCAATCTCGATTCGGAATTTGTGGTGCGCAGCTACGATTTTCACCATGTAGGTGGCAACCCGTATATGTTGATGGATCTTTGCCCTGGCGGTTCGTTGAGGGATAAGGTGGGCGAAAAGCTACCCAAAACCGAAATAAACCGTATTGCTTACGGAATATTAAAGGGTTTGGGCGTGTTGCACGCAAAAGGCATTATCCATCGCGATATAAAGCCGGAGAACATCCTTTTTAACGAAAACGGCAATACTGCACTGGCCGACTTTGGTATATCAGCATCTATTAAAAAGCGCCATACCATTACCAACTTTATGGGCCATGCCAAGCAAGTTTTTGCTACAGGCACTTATTCGCCACCAGAACAAAGTGACCCTACCAAGGCATTTAAAGTAATGGGCAACACCAATGATATTTATGCCTTTGGGGTAGTAATGTATGAATTGCTCACTGGCGGCACACTGCCCTATGGCGATTTTGACGATTACATTGCCGACATGGCCGGATATGAAGCCAGAAAGAAACTTGGCAATTGGGACCGCAGTATATTAGAGCGCTCAGTTAATGATAGAATGTGGATTGAGGTTATAGATAAATGCCTTCGCCCGGAAGCAACTGAACGTTACCAATTTGCACAAGATATAATAGATAAACTAAACCTCAGTGCTGGGTACTCAGTACTTCGCAAAGAGCCCATTCAAGTTTTGCCACATCACCAATGGTTGTTTAAAGTGATGAATGGCGACGAGATAGGTAGGACCTATAATTTATCGAACTTATTAAGGTTACAAGGTAAAAAACTACTTACCATAGGTTGGTTCAATGCTGATAGTCCTTTTACCAACGATATCGGTATTATGGAGCAATACACCAATTACGTTTCCAATTTCCATGCTACCATAGAGTACGATGCACCAAGCAACTACTGGTATATACGCGACGGGCAGTGGCGCAACAAAGAGGGTGTGCCAGGGTGGTACCGTTCTACCAATGGCGTATTGGTAAATTCTATGCCTATTGATGACCGTGGCATAATGCTTCAGCCTGATGATATCATCACCATCGGCGATACTACTATCCAAGTAAGTATTCAGTAGCAGTCAATAGCAATTTATTGTGTTTTCACTTTAAGGTAAAAAACTTAATTAGTTGTTTACCAATGGCTTATTTCTTGTGATATAAGTAAAATTAAACCATAAAATTTAATGCCTGCTCGATTAATTCAACGATTGGTTTCTGATATTTTTGTGGTAGTTGTATATTGAGGTACTCTAAAATGATTACTCATGATGCAGTCGGTAAATCCAGCCACAGGTAAAATTTTAAAGGATTACAAATCGCTTCTCAAAGACGAGTTAGACGAGTGTATAAGCCAAGGTCATCAAGCTTGGTTGGCCTGGCGCAAAACTGATTTTGAGCATCGTGCTGAGCTAATGCGCAAGGCTGCCGAAAAATTGCGAGCACAAAGCCACGAGCTTGCGAAGCTAATGGCCGAGGAAATGGGGAAACCAGTTAAACAAGGAATTTCAGAGGTAGAAAAGTGTGCTTGGGTGTGCGAATACTATGCTGATAACGCGGAAGGTTTCCTGAAAGACCAACCCATAGTAAGCGATACGAGTGAAAGCTTTGTCCATTTTGAGCCGATCGGGATTGTTTTGGCGGTCATGCCTTGGAATTTCCCTTTTTGGCAAGTTTTTCGCTTTATTGCGCCAGCATTAATGGCTGGAAATGCTGGAGTATTGAAGCATGCTAGCAATGTACCAAGCTGTGCCTTAGCCATTGAGCGGGTGTTGATAGAGGCGGGTTTTCCAAAATACCTATTCCAAACCTTATTGATTGGTAGTGAGTTAGTGCCGCAAGTAGTTGAGCACCCATTAATTAAGGCAGTGACCCTTACTGGAAGCACTCCAGCTGGCAGTGCTGTTGCTGCATTAGCAGGTAAAAGTCTTAAAAAGACAGTGCTTGAGCTGGGTGGCAGCGACCCATACATAATACTGGAAGATGCTGATTTGAAACATGCGGCCCAGCAATGTGCTAAAAGCCGATTGATTAATAACGGACAAAGCTGCATTGCGGCAAAGCGTTTTATAGTGGTGGATGCCGTTTATGATGAGTTTATACAACTCTTTGTTGCCGAAATGGAACAAGCCATTATGGGCGACCCTTTGGATAAAAATACTACACTTGGGCCATTGGCAAGACACGACCTTCGAGACGAGATTCACGCCCAAGTAATTGACAGTATAGCGCATGGCGCAACAGTGCTGCTTGGGGCACAAGTGCCTGATAGGGCAGGAGCCTATTATCCGGCTACGGTGCTGGCCAATGTGCATAAAGGCCAGCCAGCCTACGACCAAGAGATTTTTGGCCCTGTAGCGGCGGTTATAAGGGTTAAGGATGTTGATGAAGCCATTTACGTAGCCAATGATACGGTTTTCGGGCTCGGTGCTGCGGTATTTACCCAAAACAAGGAACTGGGCAAGAAAATTGCTGCCGAATCGCTTGAAGCTGGTTGCTGCTTTGTAAATGCATTTGTAAAATCTGACCCGCGCTTGCCTTTTGGTGGTATAAAGCAAAGTGGCTATGGCCGCGAGTTGTCGGCGTTTGGTATAAAGGAGTTTGTAAACATTAAAACAGTGTATGTGGCATAGGCCCACTTGTCAGAGTTTTGTAAAAATGACCATCAAGGTTCGTATTTGATTTTATTACCTTTAACTTGCCTGTTCAAGATAAACTATGAAACCGCGTATACTATTGGTAGAAGATGAGGAGCATTTGCTGGAGGCAGTAAGAATGAACCTTGAACTGGAAGATTACGAGGTAGTAGCTGTAGCCGATGGCGAACTAGCTTTGCTTAAATTCAAAGACCAGCGCTTTAATCTAATTATACTGGATGTAATGCTGCCCCGCATGGATGGTTATGCCGTTTGTGAGCAGGTAAGGCTGTCGGACATGGATATTCCTATACTGTTTTTGACTGCCAAAGGCGATAGTAATGATAAAATAAAAGGCTTTAAAGTAGGTGGCGATGATTACTTGCCCAAGCCCTTTAACCTTGAAGAGTTGCTGCTAAGGGTAAAAGTGCTTATCAAGCACAGCCTAAAAGGCACTGCTGAAGAGGGGAGCCTTAAAAACTACAAGTTTGGCGGCAATGAAGTAAACTTTCTTACCCATGAGGCCAAGGGCGTAAATGGCGACTTCCTGCTTACCAAGCGGGAGGCCATGCTATTAAAACTATTGATTGATAAAAAGGGTGAACCTGTATCAAGAAACCAAATATTGCAATACGTTTGGGGCTACGATGTTTACCCATCAACCCGAACAATTGACAATTTCATTCTTTCTTTTCGCAAATACTTTGAGGAAGACATGAAAGAACCCCAACATTTCCACTCCATTCGGGGTATCGGCTACAAATTCACCGACTAGCTCAGCAAGTTAAACTGCTCATTATGAGTGCTTATGGTTGCCTTTTGGCAAGCGTTGCACAATAATTTTCGCCTCAGTGTTAAAATAATCCTAACTATTCTTACTTTTGCCCACGGAGAGATGGCAGAGCGGTCGAATGCGGCGGTCTTGAAAACCGTTGGCTGTTAAAGGCCCGGGGGTTCGAATCCCTCTCTCTCCGCACTAAGCGGGTTTCGTGTAACGAGGCCCGCTTTTTTATTTGTTTTAGCTATGCTTTTATTCTTTCCTATACCTTTAGATGAAGCACAAAGCAACGGTTCGCTAGTATCTTGAATGGATGATGATATCCGCGAAAACACACTAACATATTAGTTATGCCGGTCCGAGATACTCAAGCATTTGAGAACAATCCGTTGTTGACAGAAATGGATTATGAAATTAGCTTTCAGGTTTAATACTCTTAAACACTCGCAACTTAAAACTAAACGAACTGCCCTTGTTTTCTATACTAGTCAAATCAAGGGTAGAATTGTGCAAATCCAATATTTTTTTGGCAATAGCTAGGCCTAAACCAGTGCTGTTTTTTAGGTCTGTGAAGTTGTTGGCGCGGTAGTATCGGGCAAATATTTGCTCTCGTTCAGCTTCTGGTATGCCTATGCCTGTATCGGTTACAGATACTACAATGCGTTCATCACTTTTGTAGGTTTTAATATTAATGTTACCTCCATCGGGTGTAAATTTCAAGGCATTGTCTATCAGGTTTTGTATCACCCGTTCAATTAATGATATATCAGCATACACCGGCGGAAGCTCTTTGGATAGTTCGGTAGTGATGGTGATGTTTTTGGTTTTGGCAATCAACTGATACTTGTTGCATATATCGCCCACCAGTTCACTAATGATAAATGGTTCCTTTTTAGCCTCAACTTGGTTGGCCTCCAGTTTGCTCAGTTCAAACAATTCATTCACCAATCTATCCAGTTTTTCAGCACTATCGCTAACTGTATTAATGTAATGTCTCCGTTTTTCATCAGAAATGCTGTCTTCTTTCATTTGAAGGGTCTCGGTGTAGCCCCTAATGATGGCAATAGGCGTGCGTAAATCGTGCGACACATTTGCAATAAGTTCGCGGCGCAGGTTTTCAACCTCCTTCAGTTTTTCAATGTTTTGGGTTAATATGTCGGCCATATCGTTAAACATAACGCCCAATTCTTTTACATCGCCCGCCGATTGTACATTTACCCTTGCTGATAAGTCTCCCTCTCTAAATTTTTGCATTACCTCAACTATTCTTGAAAAGTTGCTGGTAATAATACGGATGATAAACAACCCGATAAGGAGGGTAACCAAAAGGGTAACCAGCATGGTTCGGGTGCCAATTTGCAAAAGGTAATTGGCAAACAATGAGCTTGAGGCCGCGTAATACTCTTGCCCTGAAAGCACTACATACACGTAGGCATAAAGCATATCGTTCATGTACAAGGGGGAAGCTGAAAATACTTTTTGGGTTGCGGGGTTTAATGGGTCGTCGCCTCTAATGGTTTGGTTAGTACTGTCGTTTATGAACTGGATTATTGGCTCTAGATTAATTCGTTTCAGAGAGATCTCCTTCTCGGGCGGATACCAAGCCAGTATATTACCTTGGGGGTCAAGTAGGTAAACTTCCAAGCTAGGGTTTATAACCATCACGCTATGAAACAGCTCTTCCCAAGCTGGTTTAATAACCTCCCCATTGTAAAAAGGGGTGGAGTTTTTAACAATATTGTAGGCCGTATCATGGTTGAGCCGTTGGTTAACTTGGTCGAAGTATTGGCCTGAAAAAGTAACGGTTATATAAATATAAACGGCCCCTACGGCAGCCAGCAACATAAAGAAAACTGCCGATATTTTCCAAAAAAGGCTATTGAAATTATTCTTTTTCATTGATAGCTTAAATATCGGTGAAACGATAACCAACTCCCCAAGTGGTAAGAATATACTTCGGTGCGGCCAAATCAAGTTCGATTTTGGCCCTAAGGCGGTTTATGTGAGAATTTACGGTATGCTCATAACCACTAAACTCGTAACCCCATACTTGCTTCAATAAGCTATCCCGGCTGTAGCTTTTGCCAGGGTTCGACATAAACAAATAGAGTAGGTCAAATTCCTTAGGGGTCAGGTCTACTTTTATACCTGCTAGGGTAACTTTTCGTTTGTCTGGGTCAATAGAAAGGCCACCATAAGTTAAGGATACATTTATTTGTTTTGCACCATGGTCAATCTCTGTTCGTCGCAGAATGGCCTTAACCCGAGCAATAAACTCCCTAATGCTGAAAGGTTTGGTTAAATAGTCGTCAGCTCCAGTTTCAAGGCCAATTATCTTATCTATTTCCTCGCTACGGGCAGTAAGCATCAGAATGGGGGTGTAATTTTTTTGGGTCCTCAGTTGCTTACAAATTTCCACACCATCAATATCGGGCAGCATTATATCCAGTATTATTAAGTCATACTGATTGTTGGCGGCCAATTTCAATCCATCGTAGCCTCGGTTTGCTTTAGTGGTATGGCAGTTTATGTCTGCTAAATGGATGTCAACTAGCTCAATAATACTAGGGTCATCTTCAACAATTAGTATGTTTTTCATAATGCTGTTACATTTGGCGCAAAAAAGATGTAAACGTTAGTTAAAGATAGGAATGGGAGCCAAACTTTTAGCCAAGTCAACGGCTCTCACATTCAAAATAAAAACCAATGTTAGCCTAAATTGACTGCTACAAAATCCATAATAAACCTTAACCTAGCAATTACTAAGGATTTACTTTGGGTGTTAACGCTTGTGCATATCCGCATCTTCTTTTGCATAATTAACCTAATAATTAACTGCATCGCTCTCGGCATTATTCCATGCTATTAAAAGCAAACGCAATAACTTGTTTTCATCTTAAAACCACCCAAACGGCTTTTTAATTTGATGGGGTATCATCAAGTCTCTTTTCTGCTTTGTAAAATTAATAATCTACCATTATAAGATTATCACGGAAAGGTAACGATTGAGGTTGTAATTGCTTTATCAGGGTACTATTTCTGTTTGCTATTTAATGTCAGCTTGAACTATTACTTGACTTGCTACGTATATATACCGTATCTTAGCACCAGAAAACCACCATAACACGACTTTCTGCCCTTGTAAACCGTTATATCTTAAGTTCGTGATTGGCTCGGAAACCATTTCAAATTACAACACATTTTAACAAAGCCGCCTCAGGATGCAAGGCATCCAATAACGGATCTCGGATCGGCTTTCCACAATAAATTATGACATTTCAGGAATTGAATTTGATTGTCCCTATTCAAAAGGCTTTAGCCGAAGAAGGATACACTCAGCCTACGCCCATTCAGGAACAGGCTATCCCCATTGCACTGCAAGGTAAAGACGTATTGGGCTGCGCCCAAACGGGTACCGGTAAAACGGCGGCATTTGCCATACCGATTTTGCAACTGTTGCACGGCACCAAAGCTGGAAAGCCCAACCACCACATCAGCTCATTGATCTTGACCCCAACCCGCGAGCTTGCCTTGCAAATTGGCGAGAGTTTTGATGCTTATGGCAAGTATACAGGCATCCGCAACCAAGTAATTTTTGGTGGTGTGGGTCAGCACCAACAAACACAGGGCCTTAAACGCGGTACTGATGTGCTGATTGCAACGCCAGGACGTCTGCTCGACTTGATTGACCAAGGGTTTATCGACCTACGCAACATAGAGATTTTCGTGCTCGATGAAGCCGACCGTATGTTGGATATGGGCTTTATTAACGACGTGAAAAAGTTACTACGCAAGTTGCCAACTAAAAAACAAACGTTGTTTTTCTCGGCTACCATGCCAAAGGATATTCAAGAGTTGGCCAATACCATATTGCATAATCCAACCAAAGTAGCTGTTACCCCTGTATCTTCTACAGTTGAGATTATTGCCCAATCGGTATACTATGTAGAGAAGCCAGACAAGAAAGACTTGTTGCGCCACATATTAAGCGATAGCAGTATTGCTTCGGCGTTAGTGTTTACCCGCACTAAGCATGGTGCTAACAAGGTTGAGAAAGATTTGAATGCCGTTGGCATCCGTTCCGAAGCTATTCACGGTAACAAATCGCAAAATGCCCGCCAGGCAGCGTTAAGTAACTTCAAGAGCGGCAAAACACGAGTGTTGGTTGCTACCGATATTGCAGCGCGTGGTATTGATGTTGACCAATTGAGCCACGTTATCAACTTTGAGTTGCCCAACGTGCCCGAAACCTACGTACACCGTATTGGCCGAACGGGTAGGGCAGGAGCAACCGGTGTAGCAATTTCGTTTTGCGATACCGAGGAGCGTGCTTTCCTTAAGGACATCAACAAACTGATTGCCAAGCAAATTCCTATTGTTGATGAGCACCCGTTTAAGGTAAAAATCGACGGGAAAGCAGCGGCCGCGATGGCAGCTATTGAGGAGGCTACACATAAACCAGCTCCGCCTTCGTCGGCTCGTAATAAGGATAGGAAGAGCTACTGGCAAAAGCGCCGCAGCAGTGGTGGTGGTGACAATAAAGGTGGCAATAATGCCAATCGTCCGCCAAGGGCTAATTCATAACATGCTTTTATAGCTATATTGGCCCTCTCTTGCAAATGAGAGGGCTTTTTTGTTTATCGCAACAATACACTTAAACAAGTGAATTTGTATAATGATTAAAATGGCACGGTTATAAATGCGTAAATTCAGTAAGTGTTAGTTTTTTAGCATTATTAAACAACCCAATTATGAACGGCGCCCATCTGCATTTGATTTTTAATCACTTGCCAATTGTATTTCCTATTGTTGCCTTGCTAGTATTAATAGGGGGCTTTTTGTTCAAGTCGGCAGTGATAAAGCGAGTGGCACTTGCCATTTTTGTTGCAGGCTCAATAGCTGCTCTTCCGGCAACTTTAACGGGTGATGGCGCAGAGGAGGTAGTTGAAAACTATGCTGGCATTAGCGAAGCGCTCATGCACGAACACGAAGAAATTGCCGAAACATTTGCACTACTCTCGTATGTTTTGGGTGTGTTTGCCATAATTGGGCTTTGGGCCAATTGGAAAAAGAAATCATTTTCTAATTACTTGGCTGTTACTGTTTTGATATTTAGTTTGGTAGTGTTGTTCTTTGCCCAACAAGCTGGCACTAGCGGTGGAGAAATAAGGCATGAGGAAATACGCGCTAATGCCGCAACTGTAATACCTGAGGGAGACGACGACTAAGTCAACATTTTAGCGTTGTGGTTGTTGCCCTTTATTTAACTTAAAAGCTTCCAATGAAAACCTGTGTATTGTTTGCTAGCCTTTTTTTCTTAGTTGGCTGTTTCTCATATAAATCAGTATCTGTAGCGCAAAGTGATATTGATAGAGTGGCCGCCACTTACCCCGACCTTAATTTGGCAGCACTTAAGCAAGGCCAAATGCTATACGAAACGCATTGCAATAACTGCCATGGATATAAAAATCCGGCTTCGAAAGATAATGAGGGCTGGAGCAAAACCGTTCCGCGTATGGCAGCCAAAATAAACAAGAAAGGAGAGGTGCTATCTAAAACCGACCAAGAGTTAATTATTCAATTTTTGGTGACAGTGGGTGGCAAGCCTAAGGATAGCTAAAATATTTAAATCTTGATTAAATTACCTGATTTGAAACCATTTTTGCGATGAGTTGCTTTACACCGTATGTCTATATTTAATTCCTTCTTTAGGCCTGTTAAGAGCAACGAAGACCAACCACCCGTAAAAGATCAGTTTAGAGCGCTTAAAAACTTGCCTCCATTTTTCAAAATGGTATGGCAAACCAGCAAGTGGCTAACTTTGGCTAGCATTACATTGAGGCTTTCGCGTGCCGCATTGCCGCTATCAATGTTATATGTGGGTAAGCTGATTATCGATAAGGTAATTTGGCATGTGAACAATAACAATACCGACGACCTAAGCCCGCTCTATATCCTTATTGGCATCGAAATGGCTTTGGTAGTAGCTTCAGAGCTGCTAAGCCGTGCTATTATATTGGCCGATAGTCTGTTGGGCGACCAATTCTCAAACGCTAGCTCGGTGCAGTTAATCAAGCATGCTGCTACTCTCGACTTGTGGCAATTTGAAGACCCCACCTTTTATGATAAACTAGAGCGCGCCCGTAGGCAAACCGTGGGCAGGGTAATGTTAATCTCGCAGGTGATGTCGCAGTTTCAGGATATCATTACCATTCTTTTCTTGGCCGGTGGTTTGGTAGCATTTAGTCCATGGTTATTGTTGCTATTGATAGTGGCCGTGATACCTTCGTTTATTGGTGAGAGTTACTTCAATGAGCGTTCATACTCCCTTTCGCGCAGTTGGACACCCGAACGGCGCGAACTGGATTACCTGCGCTACATTGGTGCCAGCGACGAAACCGCCAAAGAGATCAAGATATTCGACCTCTCTGATTTTATTGCCGACCGTTTCAAGCGCCTATCCGACCGCTATTACGAATCGAACAAAAAGCTCACCATACAGCGGGCAGCTTGGGGCAGCGCATTGTCGTTTTTGGGAACGATAGCCTATTACGGGGCATATGTATTTATTGTTTTGCAAGCCGTGGCTGCCATTATCACCATTGGTAGCCTTACATTTTTGGCCGGCTCGTTCAATCAAATGCGGAACATATTGCAGGGCGTAATGAGCCGTTTCTCACAAATAGCCGAAGGGGCGCTGTATTTGCAAGACCTTTTCGATTTTCTAGCCATTAGGCCCAATGTTCCTTTCGATAAGAAGGGTTTGCCTTTTCCGCAGCCAGTGAAGCATGGGTTTACTTTTGAAGGTGTTGGTTTTAAATATCTCAACAGTGAGCGCTGGGCGATTCGCAATTTGTCGTTTCATCTAAAAGCAGGCGAAAAGCTGGCTTTGGTAGGGGAGAACGGCGCTGGCAAAACTACCTTGGTAAAACTCTTGGCCCGCCTTTACGAACCCGTAGAAGGCCGAATATTGCTAGATGGAATCGACATTAGAGAGTATGATTTGAATGACTTGCGAAAAGAAATTGGGGTAATTTTTCAGGATTATGTCAAATTCCAAATGAACGTATCGGAGAATATTGCAATTGGCAGAATAGAAGCTAGGGAAGACGTGCCTCGCATTGAGACTTCAGCCCAAAAAAGCCTTGCTGATGCCGTTATCGCTAAGTTTCCAGATAAGTATGGGCAGATGCTCGGTAAACGCTTTAGCAAAGGCGTGGAGTTGTCGGGTGGCGAGTGGCAGAAGATTGCACTGGCCCGTGCTTACATGGGCAATGCCCAACTATTAATTTTAGATGAACCTACCAGTGCACTTGATGCTAGGGCCGAGAACGAGGTGTTTGTTCGCTTTGCGGAGTTGATTGAAGGTCGCACAGCGGTACTCATTTCGCACCGTTTCTCCACCGTCCGAATGGCTGATAGAATACTATTGCTGGAAAATGGCGAGAAGAAAGAACTCGGTAGCCACGAAGAACTACTGGCCCTCGGCGGTAAATATGCCGAGCTGTTTAATCTGCAGGCAAAAGGATATGTGTAGTTACTTAATTAACCTGAACAAATATGGCAATGCCAAGAATGGCATATAAGCCATAGCTATTTCTATAAATGTATCGAAGCTTAGTGCCATAAATTCTATGACTAGTGCGGCGCGAACAGGACTTTCAAAGGTTCCTGTTTCTATCCAACGCGTGTTGGCGGTAAACTCTGCTATGTTCCAAACCAAGCCAATGCTAGCCATTACCAAATACATATACAGTGCCCGTTTCCGGGCGAGGGGAGTAGCTTTTGTTTTGGCCCACCATAGTGTAAAGGCTAGCGCAGTAAAAAGCAGGAGTAAACCAATGGGGTTTAGCATGTCGCGCCTAGAGAGTACCTCGCCACCTGCATTTTTTATTGGTATTGCTTGCATAAGCGATTGGGTGACAATACTTAAAAGCACTACTATTAATGCAACTCCGAAAGCCCAACGTTCTTTACCCTTGCTCATCAATCCGTCAGCAAAAAATACTCCCATAACAGCTATCAGCGCTCCCTCAAAACCTCCGCGAAGCAACGCCTGAACGAATGAGTTGATAGGAATACCGAACAAATTAGCATCTTGAATATCGCGAATGCCCATGAGCTGCAAAAACCATTTTACACCAAACCATGCCAAAAAGCCAATGGTATATACCCACACATAATCGAGCTTTTTATATCTCACCCAATAATAAAACGCCAGTATTGCGCCAATAAGGGCACCAAATAGCTTTAAGTCGTAGTTGGAACCGAAGTTTCCGTCTCGTATCATGAAAACTGTTTCGAGCATGGGTGTTTTTTTTGAATACAAATACTTGGCAGCTAAGAATACTATAGTTTGGGTGGACAAGTGTTTAAGTTTCTGCTATCTAGAAACTAACAACATAATCGTGAGTCAAAAAAAGGCCTGATTTAAGGTTTCTTCATTTTAACTATAATAGTTTGTATTAATATTTTCTGTGTATTTTCTTCATCACTCACTCCCCTCCAACCTCTTTCTTTTATGATACTCAATACTCACGTTAAGCTCAAAGCCGATGAGCAGGGCCATAGTGTTGAGGTATATCCATATCTGTAAGGCCACTACTGCCCAAATGGAGCCGTACAGCGTGTTTGTCTGCACAAAGCGGTTCACAAATACAGAGAAAATGATGGAAATACCAATGGATATAATGGTAGCCAGCAGGGAGCCGGGAGTAAGGAATTTCCATTTTTTGTTTAAGGCCGGGCCATAATAGTAGATGATAGAAATGGAATTGAGGAATAAGAACAGTATGATCACATACTTTACCGTGCTTACCAAAAATACGTTGAATGTACTGAGCATATGAAACCGATCCAAGAGTACCACAATAAGATTGTTGCCCGCTACAATCAACGTAAGCGAAAACACCATCAAGATTAACAATACTAGGGTAAGCTTTAAGGCAGTAGCGCGTTTGGCCAACCCGCGGCGTTCGCGAAAAACCGCACTCATGCTCTGCGAACGGTCGAATGAGCTCATAATACCCATCATACCATTGCTGGAAATAAACAGGGCCAGGAAGAATACTAACGATAGCACTTCTACCCGCCTACGCACCACTATATCATCAATTATGCCATTGAGTAAGCTGCTAGTAGCGTTGGGCAGCACGTCTTTCATGAGGCCCATCAGGGTATCCTGCAAGTTGTCAATTGGTAGATAAGCAATAACCGAGAGCAAAAACATTAATGCTGGGAACAATGCCAAAAAGAATGTAAAAGCAGTACCCCTGGCCATCATCGTTACCGATTCCTGCTTCATGTCATTCATCAGGTACTTGGCAACATCGTAGATAGGAACATCGTTAAACCCAGGCAAGCTCCTCCGTTTACTTATTTCCACCAGTTTTGGTGTGGCGGGAATTTTGTACATGATGTTTCTTACAAAGCTCATACAGTAAATTTAAAATACGGCTCTAGCACATCAATTAACTGCGCTGGGGCACTACACGGCTTTCGGCTTTCAGCTTTTACAAACAGCAGGCGGGTTTCACCTTCGTTTATCAGTTTGCCAACCTCATTGTATATAGCCGTATCAAAAACCATGCTTCGGGAAGGCATTTCCCTTACACGGCTAACAATTTTTAGCAACTCATCATATTTTGCTGGAGCTTTAAAGCGCACTTTCATTTCGGCCACTGGCATCATGATGCCATTTTTTTCTAATTCTTTGTAACTTACCCCTAATGACTTAATAGCCTCTGAGCGACCTTGTTCGTAGTAAAGGCTATAATTGCCATAATATACGTAACCCATTTGGTCTGTTTCTCCATATCTAACCCTTATGTAAATCGTATGTTCAAACATAAATTATGCCCGAGCAGATAAATTTATGTCTACAGCTGGGCGTTAAAGATAAAAAACCTGCAAACAAGTATTGCATGCGGTATATTGGTATTATTATTGTAGCCAATCGCAAAACCAACTGTAAATGAAAAAAAGTGCCTTGTTATTGAGTTTATTATGCTTGTTTGCTGCAGGCAATGTGTTTGCTCAAAAAAATAAAGAGGAAAAGAAAAAGCGGAAGGAGTTCTTGGAACTTGCCATACCCGCATGTATAAACCAATTGGAAAATAGCGAAGCATCGGAGGGAATTTCGGACGCTGTTAATGCAAATGGTTATTGCACTTGTATGATGGAGCATTTAATTGAATCGTATAGTATTGACGATTTGAGCCAGTTGTTTGTGAATAAAACAAAAGCTGAAATGATGATTGCTTTTTTTGAGGATAAAGCCAATTACGGCAAAACTATGGAGTGCATGCGCAATAATGTAAAGGACGAAAAAGCCATGAAGCAATTTGTGCTGCGCAACTCTTTCGGTTTGGAGGCTTGCGTAGAGAGCATAAAAGCCGGTGGGCTTGCCGAAAAACTAAATGGTGAGGGATATTGCACCTGTATGTTTGATAAGATGGAAGAAACCTTTAGTTTATCAGAACTACTGGATGAGACCACCTATGAAACCGATAAGTTTAAAGTATTGGCGTTTGAGTGTGTAATGGCTAATACTATTGAGTGAATAGTGAACATTAACTTTGTAACCTTAAAAATCAAAGTGGTAATGCTTATCTGTTCGCTTCAATAAACCATGTAGGGTTAATATAGCCAGTGGTATCTATAGCATAGCCTCCACCCAACGGAAGGCCAGGTTGCTCCCTGATTTCTAAGTGCAAATGTGCGTAATATTGCCCGTGTGCATTACCAATAGTGCCAATTGGCTTACCGATAGCAATCCAAGTGCCTAGCTTCACAAAAATGGTATCCAAGTGCGCATACAACGATTCAACCGCCGGGCTATATGAATGGTCCTTTGGCAAAGAATGCACCACTCTAACCACATTGCCCCAACCTCCATATAAATCGGCCGCTTCGGTTACATAGCCATTGGCTATAGCATAAACGGTATCTCCAAGGTCAGTATTGCCGCCATCTTTACCATTCCAGTCATCTCCTAAATGTGTGTTTTTGCCAAAGCTTTGGGCGTTGTAATAGTCCTTTCCATTAGGTAAGCCTACTGGATAGTTGAATTGAACAGCCCATAGCGTATCGGTAGCACTCTTTGAATTTCCAGATGCGAAAGTTTCAATAGATAAATTACTCGGACTATCAATAACATTTGAACATCCAAACAATACTAACAAAAGCAAAATAAATTGCATAAAATTACTTGAAAGAAACCCTAAATGTACCAAAGAGCTGAAGCGTATCGGTACCAAGCGTATCGGTCAGTAATGCATTCATCTCAAAACGCGTAAAACATTCGTTACCGTTTACGCCTTCAATTTGCAAGGGTTGAAACCCATAACCGCCAACTTGCCAGTTGGTAGGTAACAGATAGCTTTCATAGGTATTGCCTGCATTGTTGGCAAAGGTAATATTGGTTACAACCGAAACGGTATCTTGCAAGCTACTTCCCAATCGGTGAAAATTACTATCTAATATGGCGCAAATATTGGCAGGCGATATAACCCTATTGGTGTCCGTTCCAGAAATGGTTGTTTCAACTAGGTTTTCGGGGGCGAAAAAAAACAAATCGAACTGAAAGGTTCCTGAAGTAGTATCGCCTTTTTGCAGATAAAATTTATTGGTAACATTTGAGAAGCGGAAACCTAAGGTAGCTTCCGAGCTTACCTTCTGCGCAGTAGAATCAACCACCAAATGCCATTCGCTGCATGGTGTAAGTGTGTTGTAACTGGTATTTTCAATCGTAATGTCGGCCCAAAAAGCATCACTTTGGCAGTTTGGGGCTTCTGTTTTGGTACACGACGTTAAGGTTGCCAATAGGCCAATAAACAGGTAAGTAAGTAGGTTGTTTCTCATCGCTCTATCAACACAAAGATGGAAATTAATATTGTACCAGTGACCTAGCAAGTTTGATTAATGCGCTTTTTGGCAGTTTTTTTATTGATTGTGACTCAATGAATGACTAATTTAATATTCACCCGACCATTTTTAGTAATTTAGCCTACACAATATCCGCTATGCAACTAGTTAATTTTATTGCCCACATTGAAGAGGAGTTTGAAGATTTGCCTAAAGGATTGATAGTTGGAGAAACTGCATTTAGGCAGCTTGAGGGCTGGAGCTCTATGATGGCACTTATCCTTATTGCTCGTATTGATTCCGAATACAATGTTAATCTTTCTGCTGAAGAGTTAGCAGAAGCCACGAGTGTAAACGATTTGTTTGATTTGGTAAAAGCTCGGGTAGCCATTTAAGCATGGCTATTTTCTCCATACCAGGTGTAAAACTAGCAGGTATAGCCACCACAGTGCCTATGCACGAAGTATCGAACCTAGACTTTGAAACTATACCCGAAGCGGAACGCAAACTATTCGTGCGCTCAACTGGCATAAACAAGCGGCGCGTAGCTAAAAAAGGCACCTGCACCTCTGATTTGTGCGAGCATGCCGCAAATGCCTTGTTAAAGGCTTTAAACTGGAAGCCAGAGGAGATATCGGTATTGGTTTTCCTTACTCAAACCCCAGATTATATTACCCCTGCTTCTGCTGCATTATTGCAGCACAAGCTTGGTCTGCCTAAAACCTGTATGGCCCTTGATGTGAATTTGGGTTGCTCAGGTTATCCTTACGGATTATCGTTAGTGGCTTCTTTGCTGCGCAATATGCCAGGTGCCAAGGCTTTGTTTTTGGCTGGCGATGTTTCATCGGCTTGCCTTTCGGAGCAAGATAAGAGTGCAGCTCCTATCTTTTCCGATGCAGGTTCAGCTACAGCTTTGATGCAGGACAGCACTGCAGTCGATATGCACTTCAACCTAGAAACGGATGGCAGCGGATATGAAGCTATTATCATTCCGCAAGGTGGCTACAGAAACCCTACAACGCTTGAGTCGCTGCAATATGCGGAGGAAAGCCCTGGTATAATCCGAAATAAAACACATTTAGTACTAAATGGCATAAACGTGTTTAACTTCTCGGTTCAGACAGCGCCTAAAAACGCGAGGGCGTTATTAGAGCATTTAAATATGGACCAATCATCCGTCGATTTTTTTGTTTTCCACCAAGCTAATTTGATTATCAACGAGTCCATTCGTAAAAAAATGGGGCTAACCATTGAGCAAGCACCGCAAACTTTGCACCGATTTGGCAACACATCTTCGGCCACTATACCCATTACTATAGCCAGCGAAATACAGGCTGCCATTAGCGAAAAGCCTTGCAGGTTGTTGTTGTCAGGCTTTGGTGTAGGGCTCTCTTGGGGAGCCGCCGTAATAGAAACCAATGGTATGGTTTGCCTGCCTGTACAGGAAGCTGACCTGTAAGCGGCACTTATGTTGATTACATCAAATGGTGATACACAATATTTTTTTTAAATTTCGCACATGCAGCGTGTAGCCTATGCCATAGTGGTGCCAGTATATAATGGCGCCGATACTCTTAATGAGCTCTTTGAGCGCACGAAGCAAACTATGGCAAGTATTGATGCCACCTTTCGGATGGTGTTTGTTGACGATTGCAGCAAAGATGGGAGCTGGGATAACATAAAGGCTCTCAAGAAAAAGTACCCTACACAAGTTACCGCCATTAAATTAGCGCGAAACAGCGGACAACACAATGCCACCCTTTGTGGCTTGCACCATTGCAATGCCGATTTTGTAGTTACCATTGATGATGACTTGCAAATACCCCCTGAAGAGATTCCGAAGCTTATAGCCAGACAAAAGGAAACCGAGGCCGATTTGGTATATGGGGTGTTCGATGCAAAAAAACATGCACCAATAAGAAATGCAGGCAGTTGGTTCGTGAATAAGTTCTTTTACTATTTTGCCAATACATCTGGCAACGGCTCCTCGTTTCGATTGGTGAGCAGTAACTTGGTTGAGCGCCTTCGAAACGTAAATCAAAAGTACTTGCTGCTTGATGAAGTACTAAGTTGGTACACTTCAAGTGTGAGCAACGTTAATGTTGAACACCTTCAACGCGTTCAAGGCAGGTCGGGGTACTCAGCTCTGAAACTGATGCTGCTTACTTTTAATTATATTATTAACTACACGGTTTTACCGCTTAGGCTGATGACATACTTGGGCATTTTTGGTTCTATTATTTGTTTGATACTAAGTATTATCTACGTTTACCAAAAGCTAAGCTACGATGTAGAGCTAGGGTTTACCTCGCTTATTGTGGCTATATTCTTTTCTACCAGCCTTATCTTGTTTTGTTTGGGCATTATTGGCGAGTACATAAGTCGATTGTACGTTAAAGACGGCTCAACGTATTATGTGATAAAAGAAATACGCTGATGATAGTTTCGAGGTACGGCGTAAAACTTATAAAACTGCAGCAAGAGCATATTGAACTGCTGCGCACTTGGCGCAATGCTGAGAAGATTTCAAGGTTCATGGAGTTTCGTGACCATATTACCCCCAAAATGCAACAACGTTGGTTTGAAGGGTTGAGTAATGAAGCCGACTTTTACTTTATGATTGAGTACCGAGGCAGCTTAGTCGGTATGATTCACGCATCGGGCATAGATTGGAAACAGGGCAGGGGAGATGCCGGCCTTTTTATTTATGAAGATCGATATTTAAGCACTTATACGCCTGTTTTGGCATCACTTTGCATGGTCGATTTGTTTTTCGGTGTGTTTACGCTGGAGCGCTTGTATGCAAAAGTGATGCGCAACAACCCCGTAGCCGAAGCTTACAATAGTAATCTAGGTTTTAAGCCTATACCTACACAAGAGGAGCATGATTTTCAGATGTTTGAACTTACGAGAGAAAACTACTTTGCGGCTACCGAAAGTTTAAGAAAGAAGGCTATAGCTGTCGAAGGAAACCACTTTACGCTTCAGTTAAGCAACGGAGGCAAGCAGCTTTTGAATAAGTTGGGAGCATTAAGGCCAGTTGCCGAATTTGAAATAACCCTTGAACACGTATAAGTATGGACACGCTCGATCAAATGGAAATAAACGGCAAGCAAGAATTGGTTACTCCGCAGGTTTTATCCAATATACAAGGTATAGCACCGTGGATGACGGTTATGGGCGTATTTTTTCTTATTGCCGCTGCATTCATGGTTCTTGCAGGAATAGGGGTGTTAATGAATGCCAATGAATATAGTTCGATAGGCATGGTAAATGCCATGCGGGTTATGGGTACTTATTACATGCTCAGTGGTTCTTTGTTTGGCTATGGAGGTGTGCTTTGTATTTTAAGTGGTACTAGAGCCAGTTCGTTTGCCAAATTCCCTTCTAGTATTTTGTTACTTGAGTTTACCGCAAAGCAGAAAACGTTTTGGATGTTGATGGCGGTAAATGCCATAATTACTATTGCTTTTGGAGCTATTTTTATTGCTATGGCCGGCAAACTAGCTTCAATAGCTACCAAAATGTAGGCTTAAATCAATCCTCTTGATTTGAACGCCAAATACTTGTTGATGGTATTGATTGATAGATCTTTTGGGGTGGTAAGAATGGAATGAATACCATAATGTTTAAGTTCTTGCACCATCAATTGCTTTTCATTTTGCAACTTTCTAGCAATGGTTTTGCTGTATATGTCCTCAACGGTTTGGGCGTTTTTGTCCGTATAGTCAATCAACTCGGTATTCTCAAAAAACACCACAACCAACAAGTGGAAACGATTTAGGCGGCGTAATACTGGCAAAGCCCTTTCAAGCGCATACATACTCTCAAAGTTGGTAAACAAGAGTATCATACTCCTATTTCGAATCATGTTGCGGCTTGCTTGGTAAAGCAGCTCATAGTTAGCCTCTAGTGCGCGCTCTTTTTGGCGGTAAAGGCCTTCTAATATCAACTTAAGCTGGTTGCGCTTACGCTCTGCTTTTAAGTAGGTGCCAATTTTATCCGAGAAAGTAAGCAATCCCACCCGGTCGTATTTTAGCAGGGCTATGTTGCTAATGGCCAGGCTCGAGTTAATGGCATAATCCAATAGGCTCATTTCTTCGAAAGGCATACGCATGGCGCGGCTTTTATCAATTACGCAATATACTTGTTGCGAGCGCTCATCCTCGTATTGGTTTACCATCAAATCGCCCTTTCGGCTAGTGGCTTTCCAGTTGATGCCTCTAAAATCGTCACCTTGAACGTAGTTCTTTATTTGTTCAAATTCATAGCTATGACCTAATCGGCGGGTACGCTTTATGCCTTCACTTGTTGATATTTTAGCGAATGCCATCAGCTCGTATTGCTTCATTTGAATAATGGACGGATATGCTGCCACCTCTTCATCTAAAGGAAACGAAATGCGCCGCTGCACCAACGCTAATGCAGAACACACAAACACGCGCAAAGCTCCAAATTGATATATACCCCGCTTTACGGGTCTTAAAGCATACTCAATGGTTTTTATCGACCCTGAATCTAAAGGGAAGGTAAACTTAAAATCGCGCAATTGCAGCTGCTCCGGCAGCTCATCTATTACCTCAGCATCAAGTGCCATAGGTGCATTGCTGCCAATAAGCAGTTTAATGTTGTTTTGGTCTGATAGCGAAAGTACTTTCGGTGCTACTCGCTCTCCAGTAATTTTAAGATTTATGCCAAAGAGCATCAGAAAATCTACCAAAGTCATCACGGCAAAGGTACCAAGCAGGGTTTGCCCCATATAAAACAGGGGTTTCCATACAAAGCCGATGCTTAGTAATAGCACTATGGCGCCTAGTAAGCGAAAAAACCGATTGGTAAGATATATGTTGCTCAGCTTCATTAGCGCGGCACCTCAATTTTATTGAGGATATCCTTAATTACATCCTCTACTTCAATGCCTTCCATTTCGCGCTCAGGGGCCAATATTATCCTATGATTTAATACAGGGTAGCAAACGGTGCGTATATCATCTGGCGTAACAAAGTCACGGCCATTCATAGCAGCAAAAGCCTTTGATGTACGCAATATAGCTAACGATGCACGAGGTGAGGCACCTAAGTACAAGTCGCCATTGGTGCGGGTATCATTAACAATTTTGGCAATGTAGTCAATCAACTCATCCTTGATATACACCTTCTCTATTTGCGCGGTGCATTTTTGTAGCTCATCAGGCGTAATTACCGCCATCACATCGTTAGAAGATTTTTGGCTAAAGTCGTCTCTAAAACGGCGTAAGATGAGTTTTTCATCCTCCAAAGAAGGATAGCGTAACTTGATACGGAACAAGAAACGGTCAAGCTGTGCTTCTGGTAGTTTATAGGTGCCTTCTTGGTCAATAGGGTTTTGGGTAGCAATTACAAAGAAGGGATACTCCATAAACCTCGTTTCGCCATCAATGGTTACTTGGCGTTCTTCCATCACCTCAAACATGGCCGATTGTGTTTTTGCTGGGGCACGGTTTATTTCATCGATAAGGATAATATTGGAGAAGATTGGGCCCGCCTTAAAGTTAAACTCCGAGGTTTTCATGTTGAAAACCGAAGTGCCAACAATATCGGTAGGCATCAGGTCGGGCGTAAACTGTATACGAGAGAAATCGGACTTAATACACTTGGCCAATAGCTTCGCGGTAAGCGTTTTGGCTATGCCAGGTACGCCTTCCATTAAAACGTGCCCATTGGCGAAAATAGCAGCTAAAAGCAAGTCAATTGTTTCGTCTTGGCCCACAATAACTTTGTGAATCTCTCTTTTTATTCGCACTACCGCATCGCTTATGTGGTTAAGGTTATGTCTTGGCGCGGCCCATAGTGTAGCATTAGGGTCTTCGGTAGGGGCGTGGTGAGCATCTGTATGTTTATCATCACTTACAGTGTTTTGCGCTTCAAAATTGCGCAGTTCAGATTCGCTTTGCTCGCCGGGTTGGCCATATTGTGGTTCGTTAAGCCCGTCATTAAGTTGTTCTTCCATATAGAAGGGGTGCTATTTGCAATTTTTATAAAAGTATTCTAGGTAATTATTAAAACTAATCAATTGCTCCTCGTTCATGTGCATATTGCCTTCAAAAGCTTTATAGCTTTCAACCACTTTGCGCACCTGCTGTTCATCAACCTTGCCAGTAGAGGCTACCTTTTTAATAAACGCCTCATCAATAACCTGCGTTGGTATGCGGTATCTATTGCGCAAGTAACTCAAAAATAGTTTAAACTTTTGTTCCGCCAATTTGCGGTGTTCCTTTTTCATAAAATACAATGCACCAATACTTTGCACATACTCAATTGAAGTATTGGCATAAGGCTCTATTACCGAAATTATTCGTTGGCGGCGTTTCATGTAAAATACTATGTAGAGCAAAATGCCTGTAAGCAGGGTATAAAACGCCCATCGAGATGCTGGCTGCGAAAGTATATAGTTCAGCTCCGATTTGCCAAACGCATTTGATCTACCGTCACTGCCATCGTCACTGTGATAATAATGCGAGCCCTCATCCCAGTATATAGCGCCATCAGGCAAGTGCGAGAAAACGTTTTGGGCATAGCTTAGTTTATCTTCATCGCGCAAGTAGTAATTGGTAAAAGCTATTGGTGTGGTGTGTATATAAAAATAGCCTTTGCCGTAAGGTACTTTGATAAAGTTAACAACATCAGATACGCTTCCAAGCCTTGCTACCACTGAATCGCCGCCACACCAGCTATCGAAATTAAAGTACGACCAGTTGTACGTATCTGTTTGGTTGTTGGGCTTGTATATATAGTTGGGAGGCAATTTGAGCGCCAGCGATGGATGTAAGAGGTTTAGGCTGGCCGCAGTGTCTTCATACGAAAACAACAGACTATCTAGCATATTATATTCAATGGTACTCAAGATATTGGTATCCGCTTCGTAGTCCTCCCAATTTTCATCGCCCCAATCTTCATCAAGAGCTAAGGTATCATCTGATTCTAGTGTATCCTCAAATACAACCGGAACTTCACATTTCAGCAGATTCAAACGGTGTGCCAGATCTAAATCTAAATAGTTGACACTTAAGAACGCATCGTGCCCGTTTTCGACAAACAACAATAGGCTATCTATATCGTCGTAGCTATAGTTCGAATTGGCACCCACATATACATAGCTGGCGGTGGTATTTATAACGCTTGGGCTAAACCCTTTAGATAGGGATGTTTTGACCATAAAAAAGGAGTCCTCAACAGCCCTTGCCTTAAGCAAGGCAAACAATAGATTGTTGTCATATGGTTGCTCGGTATTGTACTTATACTCCTCGCTCCAATCAAACTTTGTTTCTTCGTTCGAGAACATCCAAACCAATAAAAAAACTGCCACTAGCACCAATGCACCAATGCCAATTATCAAATGGTTTTTGTTATTCGATTTCAGGCTTACTGTTTTTTAAAGGAATTAATGAATGATTGAAACTGCGGATTGAGGGCCTCAAAATGACTGCGCATTATAGTTTCATTGCTATACCATGCTCTCTCGAAAGAAATGGTAAGTGCTTTAAATGCACTACCTCCTTGTTTTTCCATCATTTCTCGCACATATTGGCCATTAGTTTTATCCCGTTTCCACTTTATTAAGTCTTTCAGCGATAGCTCTTTGATAATGGTAAGGTAGTATATCCTGATGGCCAATCGATAATCTTGGGAATCTAGAGCAAGTCGCAATGCACGTTCCAAATCCGATTCGTGCAGGTTGTCTTCAATATTCTCTAATAATTTGGCGCCGGTAATAGTCTGCTTTATTGTATGATTGGTATGGAACAAACCTGATTTTATTATCATGAAAACTAACAGCGCTAATACCATTATGATACCCACAATTGCAATTACTTGCGCAAGTGGCCCTAGGTTTAAATCCCAATTAGAAGATTGGTAATTAGCGTTATCCTGAGTATTCTCGGTTATCTCATCGCCGTTGCCCGATTTAGAACCATTTTTTCCATCTTCAGTGTTTTTCTTCTCCTGCTCTTTCTTCTTTTTGTCGCTATAGTCTAAGCCTTCTCTTTTCTTGTTCCAAGTTTCTCGGTCAAATGGTTTGGGAGCGACTTTGCTATTTAAGTATTCTTTATCCGTACTCGGATTTTTGTTCGTTTCTATTTGTTGTTCTTGCGCTGAGGAGTTTTGCTTGTTTTGAGCTATAGCAACATTATTCGTGAATAGGCCCGAAATGGCCATCACGAAAAGTAACGTAACCCAAATTGAGCGAAGGTTATACTTCCTGCTCAAAGCCATATACCCTCTTTTTAGTACCTAACAACTCAATTTTTGTCAACAACTCCGTTGCATTATTTTGCTCGTTGCAAGAGCTTAAAAACAACTTTGTAGCCGAAACTACTACTGCAAAATATAGTGAAAATACTATGCCACCCAATATACAGGTAAACAGGTCGGTTACTTTTCGAATTGTTTCTGTATCAAAATCAAAGATGAGCTGAATGCTCTCCAAGTAAAAAGTAAATAACAGTGAGCCGAACAAAGAAACGAATAAAAGCTGCAGTAGCATGAGAATAAAATACAACCCAATTAGGTTGGATACGTTGCCTTTTATGGTAGAAAAGGTTCTTTTAATGGCAGCAATTGGGTGTATTTTTTCTTCGTCCATTATCAGCGTAATACCAATAACAATAGGCAGTATGGGCAAGAGTGCCGATATCCATGCGGTAACTTCAAACGAAAGCAATCCAACTATAACTATTGCATACATGCCGATTCCAAGGTAATGCTGCCTTACTATGTTAGCCATATCCGACCATAAACCAATGGTATTAAAGGAGTTTAGGCGCATCCTGCGCGTTACAGCCAAGCCAGTGGTAAGCAGTGCAGCCCAAAAGCCCAAGTTGACAATGCTGAACAATGGCTTATCCACAATATCATAAACCCTGAAAAAGTCTCCGATTAGGCTAAACACTTCGGCAAGGATATATCCGAAGTTGGCAACCAGAAAAAGCTGCCCGCTAAAGTTAAATCTGAAATTCATGGAGTTACTAAAAAAAATCACGGCCATGGCCCCATAAATAGTACCAGCAATAGCACCAATTAATACAAATCGACTCAAAAATGGCAAAATTGAGGTAAAGGTTTCTGCTACAACTTCTCCAATGCCACGTATTTTACCCCAATCTATTGCCACTATCTTGTTTGGTTGTATTTCATCGCGGGCATATCTTTCACCAAAGCCTTTTTTAGCCTTTAACTGAGGATAATAAACATAATAAAATAGAATAAAAATAAGTGATGCAAGCATTATACCCGCCCTCAGAACAATTGGCGCATCGGTGTATCGGGTAAGGAACGACTCAATAAAACCAGCAATAATAAATAGTGGAATGGTGCCGATAATTATCTTCAACCCTTTTCTAGCCGAAAGAATAAAGGCTTGACTGCGGCTATAGGTACCAGGCACTATTAGCCCTGAGCCAAACACAATGCCGGCGCCACCTGCAATTATAATTGCACTTATCTCGAGCGTTCCATGCACCCAAATGGTAAAGAACATTTCGGTAAATAACCCTTGGTTAATGAAATATTGCTGGAAGGCACCAACCATTATAGCATTCTTTATAATTACTAGAATAGTGCCTATTGAAGCTAAAACCCCCATTATAAAGGTTATAAAGCTTACCTGAATGTTGTTTACCGTAATACGCAGGAACATGGTATCCTCGGCTTCGTCTTTATAAACGCCCATAGGGTCACCTTTGGCAATATTCTCATCGGTCATTTGTATGTAGCCTTTGCCCAATATCTGTTCAGCAAAGGCTGGGTCGTTGTAGCTTGATAGCATACCTACGCCCATAAACAGCAAAAACACCAATAAGGATAACTGCAAAGCCTTGCGGCTTTCGAATAGAATTTTAGGTAGCTCTTCGGTCCAAAATTCTACTAACCTACCTCGTTTTCCTTTTTTATTTTTATATAGGGTAAGGAAAATAGATTGGGCAACATTATTTAAATAAACTCTGACCGAACGGTTGGGATAAAAAGTGCGAGAATAAGAGAGATCGTCGGTAACTTGAACAAACAGTTCGCTCATTTTTTCCGGATCGCTATCGTTCCGATTGAGCATGCGTTCAAAATCATCCCACTTTTGCTTATTTTGGTTGATGAAATGAGTCTCTCTCATGTTATTAATTGCCCTTGGAGAGCTAAAATTATAAAAAAGGCTTGAATGCGTACCATAGATATTACAACAACGCAAAATGTTACCATACAATATGAGTTGGCCGACCTAAAAGATAGGTTTTTGGCTTGGTTGATTGACATCATTGTTATGAGCGTTTCTTTGGGAATACTGTCTGTTGCATTTTTTTTAATATTTGAAGGAGAGCGAGCATTTACTTACTTCCAATATCTATTGATCTTACCCATACTGCTTTTCTATTCTTTGGTATCCGAAATATTAATGGATGGACAAAGCTTGGGTAAAAAGGCCTTAAAACTGCGGATTGTAAAACTTAATGGCAGGCAACCTTCTTTAAGCGACTATCTTTTTAGATGGGCATTTCGAGGTCTTGATATTTATTTTTCAGTTGGGGCGCTTGGCTCGGTTTTAATTAGTTCATCAACTAGGGCACAGCGCATGGGCGATATAGTGAGCAATACCGCAGTGGTGCGCACTCAACCGCAATTGGATTTTAAGCTAAACGATATAATGCGCATTAATACTATGGATAACTATGAACCCAAGTATCCAGATGTGAGGCGTTTTAGCGAAGATGACATGCTGCTAGTAAAGCAAACTATTGAGCGTGCTAGAAAATACCCTAACGCTAGCCATAAGAAGGCAGTGGCACTTATGGTGGAAAAACTTTGCAATGAAATGGGCATTGCCCAACCAACTGGCGACCACCTTAGTTTCCTCCGTAATTTGGTGAGCGATTACATAGTGCTTACCCGCTAGTATTTAGCGATAAATGCAAAATTTTAGCATTGTCGCAATCTGTATTCTTCAATCTGCGTTTTGATAGTAAGCCAATCAAAAAACAGGAGGTAGATTATGAAACCCATTATGTTGATGTTTGTTGCTATTCCCTTACTGATGACGGCAGCCCCCGTTGAACCAAAGCCTGTGGCCTTTCCGGAGGGTAATTACGTGAATTTTGATTGGGACACTTTCGAAAATTGGTCAGCTGCCAGAGCAAGGATTGACGCAAACAGTGTTGATTATAGCTTACTTCAAGCGGCTATCTTTTTTTACACTAATCAATTTAGGGCAAGTAAGAACCTCAAACCTTTGGCTTATCAGCCTAATTTGTGTCAAGCATCTCAGTATCATACCCGACAAATGGGTGATAAAAACTTTTATGACCACATAAATAGAATGGATAGAAATATGCGCACGGCACTTGATAGGGCGAGAAATTTTGGTTTTTTGGGTGGTGCCATAGGCGAGAATATAGCCCTTGAATTTTTACTAGATTATAAGGCTGAAGCTAGCTACTGGCATCAAACAACGCCTAATGGTATTAAATACTATTATGGCGATAGTGGAAGTAATAAAGGTTATATTCCAGCGCACACTTACCTAAGTTTGGGTAAATCAATTGTATTGGCATGGATAAATTCACCTGGTCACCGGGCTAATATGCTCAACAAAGAATTTAAGTTTCTTGGGGTTGGTGTTTGTTTAGAACCTGAAATACAAGGAAATACTAACATCCCGCGCATATTTGCTGCCCAGCTATTTGGCGGCTAATACCATATCTTGGTGGTTGGCACTAAACTTGATGTAATTTAGTTGGTCTAAAACAGCTAATTACCTTATTTTGTACTTATGAAATATCAATATCTAGTTAAAGGTGCCCTATTGTCGCTATTGCTTCTGATGGCATTTGTCCCTAAAGCGAAAGCGCAAGAAACAGAAAAGCAGCTAATTCAGCTATCTGGCTTGGTGCTTACCAGCGATAGCCTAATTGGCATACCATATACAACAGTTATTGTAAAAGGTACTGGCCGAGGTACTATAAGTAACGCTCAGGGATTTTTCTCCATTGTGGCTGCGCAAGGCGATGTGCTAGTGTTTAGCTCCATTGGATTTAAGTTGGGGTATTACAAAATTAGCGATACGCTGGCTGAGAAGCGTTATTCTATCGTGCAACTGCTTACTATGGATACGGTGTTTTTGCCGGAGACAATGGTTTACCCTTGGCCTACTAAAGAGCAGTTTCGCGAAGCATTTCTATCTTTGAATATACCTGCTGACGATTTGGAAGTTGCTAAGCGTAATTTAGATAAGCAACGAATGATGGAATTGGGGGAAACCTTAGCCTACGACCCTACTGAAACAGCGCAGCTTTACCTTCGGAGCGAGGCACAGAAGTTTTACTATGCCGGACAAGCACCGCCTATGAATATATTCAACCCAATAGCTTGGGCCAAGTTTGTACAAGCTTGGAAAAATGGCGACTTTAAGAAAAGGTAATAACCTTACTTGTGATCCAAGAGTAACTTGTGGGCTGCTATAATACCGCTTAGAGTAGCTCCAGGTATTCCTTGTCCCGGGTAAGTGCTATCGCCGCAGATGTATGCCCCCTTGCCATCCAATCTTGCATCTTTCATCTGCCATGGCTTTATGCTTTTATATTGTGGGTATCCGCCTACAAAACCATATTTGCGGTGCAGCCAATCTTGCCAAGCCTTTGGGTCGGCGCTAAAACTATAAAGTAAATCTTCGCGCTTAAAAAATCCATGTTCCATTAATACTTCCATAATGGCATCTTCCACAGTTTTTTTGTCAAAACTGAGGCTTTTTTCAGGGTCGGGTACGTGCGTGCTTACTGACGCTACCGCTGCACCTAATGGTGCCCTCTCCAAATCATCGGGATGGCTAAGGCTAACAAAAATACTAGTAGCACCAATTAATGGCAACGGCTTGTTAAGGTGTATTTGATGATGTAAACATGGGAAGCTTTTTGTTCGATTAAAAGCTATTCCCATTTGGAAGGCACTGTTCAACTTTGGGCTTTCCATTATGTAGCTGCTATGCTTAGTTTTTAGCTTGTTATCACACCAAAGGTCTACCGTGTTGTTTAGCGGTATAGCCGATACTACATGTTTGCAAGTAAAGCTGTGAGAATTGGTATCAACCCGGTAGCCATTTAGTTCAGGGGTTATAAGCTCCACCTTTTGCCTCGACCTGTAATCACTGCCGTTTGCCAATAAATACTCCACCAGCAGCTTTGGCAGTTCAATCATACCTCCTTTTAGGTAATAGTTTCCATAATTGGTGTAGCAAAGCGCGGCACTGCCAAAAAGCTGGTTTACCTCTTGGTGGGTATTTTGGGCAGTTATCATTAGTTGAGCATCAATAAACTGCACAAATGGTTGGTTACTTATTAATCCATGCTCATTCAACCAATCTTCAATAGTTCCAAAAGCATAGGGTAGGCTTTTCAATTGCGAGAGCGATACATTGCGCGCTGATTGTAACAAATCACTTAAGGATGAAGGTGGAAAGGCAAGTTGTTTGATGGAGTTGCTCCATACCAATTGACTAACTGCAAATGCCTTTTCCCAAAAAGGTCGCTGTCCTTTTATACCAAAGACCCGCTCAGCCTCATTAATCCATTGCTCTAAATTGTGGTACCTATTTATGGTTTGCCCATTCAAATGCACCTGCATAGGCAATTGCAGCTTATCGGCGAGTATTTCTAACCCAAGCTGCTGTAATAGATATTGCAAGGGCATTTTATCATCTAAACCCACCAGGGTAGTTGCGCCGCTTTCAAACCAATAGCCTTGTCGGTAATAACTACTTGAGCAACCGCCAGGTAAGTAGTTGGCTTCGAGTACCAATACTTTTTGACCTTGTTTTGTTAGTAGTGTAGCAGCGCTTAGTCCGGCCATACCGCTGCCAATAACCACGGTATCAAAGTTTAAATCTAAGGCACCTTTGCGCAATAACTGTTTAATGTTTTCCATTGAAAGGCTAAACAAAATACTAAAAGCATTGTTCTACCTACCGAATTAACATTAAAAAAACTCAATGGATATTTTTATAGAGGCAAGTTTGGGTAATAATAGTTGCTCAACTAATAGCTACATATCCCCATCTAAAAAGAATGAAATAGTGGAGGAAATTGGCGACATGCACATTGGCACTTCTGCAGATACCCCTTTGCGCCCAGATGCTTTTGACAAAAGTGACGACCAAAAGATATCAGAAATTGAAGGCCATTTTAGGAAGATAATGGAAGTTATGGGCCTTGACCTTAATGATGATAGCCTGAGTGGGACACCACACAGGGTAGCCAAAATGTACATCCAGGAAATTTTTAGTGGGCTTAGCCCAGCCAACAAACCCGATATAAAGCTTTTTGACAATAAATACAAGTATAATGAAATGTTGGTTGAGAAAGGGATAACTTTTTACTCAAACTGCGAGCATCATTTTGTGCCTATTATTGGTAAGGCTCATGTAGCTTACATCTCGTCGGGCAAGGTTATCGGACTGTCGAAGTTAAACCGCATTGTGCAATACTACGCTAAGCGGCCACAGGTACAAGAACGTTTAACAGTGCAAATTGCCGAAGAATTAAAGCGCGTATTGCAAACTGATGATGTTGCAGTATTGATTGATGCGCAGCACTTGTGTGTATCGTCTCGAGGGGTGCAGGATATTAACAGCAGCACAGTAACTAGCTATTATGGTGGTAAATTCAAAAACGAGTTTACACGCCAAGAATTTATCAAATATGTAGAGCTATAACATGGCAAACTTTGTAGTGGTAGGTGGTTCAAGTGGCATTGGTCTTTCGTTGGCGTTACGACTGGCAAAAGATGATAACAGGGTATTGGTGCTTTCTAGAAACACTAATGAGCAACTAGAGGCTAAGGGTATTGAGCATATACAATGGGATGCGGCTATCGAAGAATTTCCAGTTGATAGATTACCTAGCGAAATTCAGGGATTAGCATACTGCCCAGGCAGTATTACTCTCAAACCTTTCCACGGGCTGAAACAAGCTGATTTTCAAAAAGACCTGGATATAAATTTGTTTGGAGCAATTAAATCTATTCAGGCGCTTTTGCCTGCTCTTAAGCGTGCTAATGGTTCATCGGTAGTGCTGTTTAGTACCGTTGCTGCGCGCATGGGTATGCCTTTTCATTCATCTATAGCTGCGGCTAAAGGTGCCATTGAGGGTCTATCGGTATCGTTGGCGGCCGAGTTAGCTCCATCTAACATTCGGGTAAATGTTATAGCGCCATCATTAACCAATACTGCTTTGGCCAATCGTTTACTGTCGACGCCAGAAAAGGTGGAAGCAGGTGGTAAACGCCACCCGTTAGGTAGAGTAGGAGAACCTGAAGATATCAGTGCTATGGCTGCGTTTCTGCTAGGTGCTGAAACTTCTTGGATTACAGGTCAAATATTGTCCGTTGATGGTGGCATGAGCCATATAAATAGAGGCTAAGTCAGAACGGATAGCCAATAGCGATATTGAATATCAAGTTGTCTTTTCTCCAGACTTTATCTCTCCAGCGCATTTCGTCGAATGCCCAACGATCGCCATCTGGCAAAGATGGTTTGTGGATGGGTATAGAAACATCAAGCCTTATAACTACGAATGTAAAATCGAGCCTTAGCCCGTAACCTGTGCCAATGGCAAACTCCTTATAAAAGTCTTTTGAGAACTTGGCTCCTGGCCTTTGTGGGTCATCTTTTAGAAGCCATATATTTCCAATATCTGCAAATACGGCTCCTTTAATGAACTTGTAAATGGTGTGCCTAAACTCGGAGGTCCACTCTAACTTTATGTCGCCAGTTTGATCGGGATATGAGCTAGTGGTATTGCTACCATCATAAGACCCAGGTCCTAGTGTACGGAAACGATATGCCCGCATGCCTGTTGACCCTCCGCTGAAAAATTGCTTTGTATAGGGCGTTATATCAATATTGCCGTAAGCTACAGCTATACCCCCAATTACCCGATTTATCCATTGCGTTTTGGCGTGAATAATATTATAATATCGGGTGTCGGTTTCAATCCTAAAATACTGTGCAATAGGCACCCCGGTAATGTCAATTTGTGTCTCCTTATTTTTACTAATTGCTTTGCCTATTGCATTGAATAAATTGCCAGCAAGTTGCACATCGCCATTAAAGTACCAATAGTTTTGCAAAGGGCGTTTTGGATCGGGGTTGTAGAAGCTGTAAATGTGCTGGAAGCCCAAAATAAATACATCCTCAAAAGTGCTACGCAAAACAGGGTTTTCAGATAATATAACATTAAAGGCATCGGAGGTATTCAAGGTGCGCACACGCTGCACGTACAACGGCGAAAACTGGTGGTGATGCTCTGAGTTTCTCCTCCAATCGTAAGTTATATTGGCACCGAAAGAGTTAAGAGAGAAAAACTCGTAGCGGCTTTGGTAGCCATCCGAAAGGCTAAACTTGGTGCGAGGGGTGTATTGTACATCCTTATTATACTGTTTCCAAGGCACCAAAAACCTTGGTAAGGTTAGTTCCCACTTGCCATTAAGTTGAATGGTATTAATGAAGCTAGCGTTCTTTTTCCCCAACTGTGTTTCTATACCGCCCGAAAGTGTCAAGCTCATTTGATCGGCACCTTTAAAAATATTGCGATTGACATAGCTAACTGAGGCAAACGTACCTAAAAAGTTAGTAGTAGTAGTACTGGCATTTAGTTCCGCAGTAATGGTTTGTGTATTGCCAGGCGTCATATATATGTACGCATCCAATGAGTCGGGGCCTACCTTCTCGTATCTGATGTTCACAAACTTAAACACTCCCAAATCGAGCATTTTACTTACAGAATAGTTGTGCCGTGTTTGCGAGAAACGCTCTCCGGGTATGGTAAGTAGGTTTCTACCGACAGTTGTGACCCGAATATACTTCTTTACATTTGGGTATATGAAAATGAACTTTCTAAATTTGGAGGTATCGCCTGTAAGCCCTTGATTGGGCCTATCAATAGAGTAACCAGGATATATAGTAACGTTACGAAAGTAAAACTGATGGTGCTTTTCGTTAGTATCGGGGTTCTCAATGTTAAAATATACATCTACCTGCTGGTTACCTACAGTAGTGTCAATATAATAGTAAATGTATTCTGGGCTAAAGGAATAGTAGCCTGAGTCTCTTACTAGGGTGGCTATGGTATTCCGGTCGTTATCTAGCTTCGAAAGTTTATACAACTTGCCAGATTCCGTAAGTAATAAATCTTGGTTGTTGTATATTATCTTATTTATGTAATCGGCACTATCAGCAGGTAAGTTCACATTCCGAACCCTATGTCTTCCGTTTGATGCCATAGTATAGGTAACGCTAATAGCATTTACCTCGTTGTTGTTTATCTCATAAGTAATGGTAGAACCAAAGTATCCCTGCTCCCTAAGGAATTTCTCCATCAGTAGTTTACTTCTTTTTACATCACTGGTATTGAGATAAACAGGAGGTTCGCCAATCTTGTTTTTCAAGAAATTCCGTAATCCTTTTTTTGCCACCTCATTACCGTTATCATCCAATTTGGTCTTTGGGTCTTTAGTGCGTTGATATATCCATAAGCGAGTGCGGAAAAGCCCAAGAAATTTCTTGTTACCCTGTGGTTGTATATTAGCCTTTATTTCACCTGCTGTGCGGCCAGGTTTATGCACCATTTCTGGGTTCAAGTATTTCAACTCAGCCCCCACGTAAAGCTTCTTACCCTCGGGTATTAGCTTAGTAGCCGTGCAGCCCCACGCCAGTATTGTTGTTATCAATAAGGTTAGGTAATGCCTACGGTTCATTCTTGCTCTTTGGTTTTTGGGGCTATGGTTGGTATACTATCATTTGGAATAGTGTCGTTTGGCAGCACTGGTAATGGTACTTCCAAAGGCATATTTTCTCGATCTTCAACTTTTTTTCTTTTTCTAAAACTATGTTGAAAGGTGAGGCCCACGCCAGTGCGGTTCACGTTGTTTTGATACAAAAGGTTATAGTCCGATGTATTGAAAATTTTAACTCGATACTTTCCGTTTTCGGTAAGTTTATACTCCAATACAAAGTTTCCTGCCCATTGCGTAAAGCCACTTCCTTGATTGGCGTTTCCGGTATTACTTTCCAAATTCACATCGCCACCGGCTTTTAACTCCAATCGGTTATCAAACAGACCTTTGCTAACACTTACCCCTAACTCAGTAACGGTATTATTGGCATCGGTTGCAGAATAGCCTTCGTAAGAACTGGCATCAATGTTCACCGAAAAGTCTTTTACTTTGCTTGTAAATCGGCTCAATTGCTGGTTTACCAGTCCGCTTACACTTTTTAATGCGGTATTTACTCCTGGTATTCCTCCACCCGAACTAGTGCTGCCACTCGAAATAAAGCTATTCATTAGTAATATGGCAAATACCTGGGTGTTTATTTCATTTTGGTCTTGGCGCATTTGTTGCAATCGACGGCTAGCAATGCTGCTTATACCCGATTCGTTTGGCAATCTAATGTCGAAAGAAATGATGGGACTAGAAAGTACCCCTCGCATAGTCAGCACCACTTCTACATTGCTTGGCTTTTTGGCATCCGATTGTTCTTGAGGGGTGAGCGTTGTGGCTTGGTCTCCAATTAAAGCATAGGTGCTTATTTTGGTGGCGTAGATAGCATTAATACTTAGTCGTGCATCCATCGGGTCGCCACTAAGGTCAATTCGGCTGCCTTTTTCAATAATGAATTTACGTTTTAAGAAAGCCTGGGTCATACGATAGCTTCCGCTTACTACATCCAATCCGCCAATTATGGAGATATTGCCGTTGGCGGGGATGTTTACAGCAAGGTTACCTTCAGCTACTAAGTCAAGTTGGTCGCCGGTCCCGGCATCAACAACTACAACAAAGTAGGCATCATCGGTTACTTCTAGGTTCAAAGTTAAATCAATGGGTAATGAAGTAACACTATATCTTTTCTGGGTCACTAAGGTATCGCCGGAGTTGGGGTTATGGTATATTACATAAGCTGCATCTTGTATACCTTCTTCAAGGGTTAATGGCGAAACTGTAAGGTTAGTACCTTTTTTTGTTGAAGTGGCCACGTCGAGTATTGGCAGCGCAGGTGTTCCAGTAATGCGGGCATCAACGCTCAAGATTAAAGTGCCATAAAACAGTTCGCGTATATCACGTTTTGTATTCAAGAACTGGAAACCGTTGGTTTTGAAACGGAGATTGAACTGGAAATCTTTAAAATAATCGTGTGTTATTTTGCCGTCCAAGGTAGCTAAATCGCCTCTTGCATCTTTTAATTGCAGACTGTTCAGCGTAATCTGGCTACTTGTAAAATTAACGTCGTGGTTGGGTATTTGAAACTGGGTGCCAGCAAAGAGTACAAAGGTCTTGACACTATTAAACCCAACGTGACCGTTTATTTCTGGTTTGCCATAAGTGCCTCTTATTGTTGCTTCAGCATTTATTGAGCCTTCACTATCCTTCACGAAATCTTTTAGGAACGGGTCGAATATTTTAAGGTCGATTTTGGCGATATTGAAACCAGCATTGATTTCTTGTGTATTCGTGTTTATTTTACCCAGTAGTGTCATATTATTGGCCCCCGAGAGAACAATGCCCACATCAATATTCGGCCCTGATCTTGAACCATTAATGCTCATGTCGCCTACCGAACTTTCATTGATTTCGATGTCCTTTATTTTAATGTCGGAGACAAAATCAAGGCTTTGTTTGACGTCGTAAACGGTTGCTGCACCATTTATCGTACCTGCAAAATCCAATCCCTCATAAGAAACTAACTCGGATAGCTCGCCCAACGGGAAGTTGTTGAACGAAATTTGCAATGGATTTTTACCATTGGTTGTATCAGGGGTATTAAACAGAAAACGTTTTTCACCGTTCTCGAAACCAAACTTTTCAAAGTTCAACCCTTTAGGAGCAACTATCAATTTGTTGCCCGCTAAACTGGTCCACGTTTCGCCATTAAGTATGAGAGGTCTATCAAATGAAAACCAATATTCGTCGTCGTTTTGTTGCATGTAGCCGCCCATTTTTAAACGGTAAAACGAGGTGTCAGCATCATATATATTCAATCCATATCGCAAGCTATCATTACGAAAGAATGTGAACAGCCTTGTATGTGGTATGTCAATTTCTTCGCCATAGGTAAGGCTATCAACAATTACCATAGCTCCAAATAATTTACCGCGACCACCTGTGCGCACGGTAACTTTGTTGATTGATAGACTATCGTATCTAACTTCAGGAATAACGGCGGTAATAATCAAATCGCCTTTTTCATTATCGAACCTGCCTGTAATTGATGCTGTATCCAAAATCAATCCTGGGGCTAAAATATCAATTAGCGGCTGTGGCTCGCTTATGGTTAGCAGCATATCAAACTGCTGTGGTGTTTTTACCTTATAGGGCTTAATAATACTGTCGCCTACATTATCAACATAGCTGGCTATGAAGGCTTGCAACTCGGTGGGTAGGGCTTCTAGGTTGTAGCGTCCTGCTATAAATCCGTTTATAACAGGCGAACTTATTTGTATTGTTTTGCCAGTGTCGTTGGCGTAGGCCTCTACCACAAAACTATCCATCGTAAACACGTCAGCGCTATCATTAATTTTAATGTCCAAAAGTGCTGCCTTTCCATCCACGTCTATTGAGCTGAATCCTTTAAGGTCTACATCCATTTGCATACTAATGCCTATTGGAGTAGTGGTAATATTTAGCTTGTGCAAGTTTATAGTATCTAACGATGCCATGAACGATAACTCGGTATTGGCAGTATCTAGATTGACCAGTCCATCAAAATCAAACTTAAGGTTCGGGTCGTCGATATGGATGCTGCCATTAAACTGCATTTTGTCCATCTTACCCCCAATTGAAATATTGTGGTAGGTATATTTCATGGCCTCCACCTCGCTAATAATGGCATCTATAGTGGTATGTATGCTGTCTAAAGAAAGTCCTTGCCCCTTAGCAGTAGCACTTAGGCTAATTCTTCCTAAATCTTCAGTGCCTAACAACGCTCCTAACTGGAAAGTATCTAGTCTCACTTTTCCGTCATAAGTAGCTTGGGTATATGTTTCGTTAAAGTTTGCCGACAAATCAGCTTTCAATGTTCCTAGGTCGCTGGATAACAGCCCCTTTAGACTCATATCAGTAATGGTACCGTCGAAAGTGCCGCTGTAGGTAACTGTACCAAGTTTAGTTAGCATTTCGGGCAAAGTATCATCCACAAAAGGCGCAATTTCTTGGCTTCTGGTTTTTAAGTAGTTTAGGTTTATGGTAAATCGAGTGCTGGCAATATCTGGCAAGCCTATTGCTCTAATATTACCTGATAAACCTGTTACCTTTTGGGTGCTCAGTACTACTTTTTTGGCGTCAATAGAATCTAAGCGACCACCAATGTCACCAGTAAGCCTAAGGGTACCAAACTTGCTTACGCCTTTTGGTATGCCAACTTCGCCAATTATCGCAAGCACATCATAGTAGTCGGTAGTTACTTGGTTTAGCTTTATTTGGAACGTGGCTGTTTTGTAGTCGGGTAGGCCTTGCGCAATGCCGCTAAGCTTTACTTTGGTAATGGAGTTTGTGGTTAGTTCAACCAAATCAAGCTTTAAATCGCCTATAGTTCCGTTTGCTTTGATAGTAAGATTTATAATGGCCTCTCGTGCTTTAGGCGCCAGTATACCATCTGTCCAAAGAAAGGGTAGGAAATGTTCTAGCGCTCCTAGTTTAATGTTTGCTTTTTCTAGGTCCAGTTCAACGCCTGTGTTCGGGTCAAAAGTTAGTAGTTGGTTAAAGCTAGTGTATTGCACTTTTGCATCTAGCGCAACATCAATTCCGGTGCTTTTTAGAGCAAACCCTTGCACATTAATTCCTTTTTCGGTAATCGCTAAATCTCCAGTTAACTGCTCAATCACCGTTCCGTCGGCTGAGTTTAGCGAAATGCCTTCAATATTCACCTCTAACAAGTTGTGCTCCCAATCAACATCTTCCAGTTCGACGTTAATGTTGGATATGTCTAGATGGTTGTAATCAAAGCCACCTATTTTGGGTTGATTGGTCTGGTCTAGTTTTACCTTTAGGTTTTCTAGCTTCACATCCTCAATGGAAAAGGCCCAACCAACATCAGGCAGTGGAAAATCCTTGGTAGAACTCATCAAACCGACACTATCAACAGCCGTTGAATCGCTGATGCTAGTTATGAATAGTGTTACTTGGCTGTTGGATATGTTGATGTGGTCGGCAGCGATGCTTTGGTTTACCAAATCTAGCTTATCCAACTCCACATCGGCCTCACTCACATAAGTATTTAGCTTCAGGCCCTCTATGTCCAAATTAAACCGGACATTGGTGAGATGTGCCTGCCTTGCCGAAATAACCCAGTTGCTGGGTGTAGTATCAACAGTGGCTGTTGTATCGCTAAACGCATCAATAATGTATTGAAAGTTAAAATCACCTGTTTCAGGCGATTGGCTTAGGTTTCCTACGGCATCTTCTAACTCAACTGCATCAATATGAATTTCCTGCTTAAGTATCCGCCAAAGGCTAATATCAACTTCCAGCCTTTTTGCATACAACAATGTATCGCCATTGGGCTCTTCTACATACACACCCTTAAGCAATACGTTGTCAATGAAATTAATGCGTACTTGGTTTACACTAATATGCCCACCTGTTTTTTCGGCAAGCATGGAGGTAGCCTTTTGAGCAATAAAGGTTTGCACCACTGGCAACCGCAAGGCAATGAGCAGCACTATCAATGCCCCTAAAATACCCAAAAGGATATAGGCAGTATATTTAGCTAGTTTTTTGAGTGCTCTTTTCAAGGTCATCCAAATTTAACAATATGTTCTACAGTAATTGTTATACCATACAACGTTTGTTTACAGGTAACCCTTATAAATAGTCTATTCAATTCAGCACAAACCGAACCGATATAGCAAGATCGCCTCGTAGGTAGCCTACATAACTGTTCAGGGATATTGCTGGCTTATAGTCTATACCAAGATTAACTGGTGCATTTTTAAAAGTGTAGCTGCAACCAACTATTGCATCAAGCCCAACGCCAACATAAGCTTCGTCTCTTGACCAATATGGGTTTCCGCCATAAAATGGACCGCGATCTTTACCCTTTACTGCGGGACCATAAAAACCAACGTGTGCGCCGCCGCCAAAATACAAATCAAATTCGGGCGCTTTCTTAGCAGGATAAATGTGGTACTCGTACAAACCGATTACCTCGCCGCTTCTTCCTCTAGCTCCTACAATCAACTCTAACCCAGAATGTTCATTAAACAAGTGTTTGTAGGTAATGCCAAAAGGCGAACCTACCCTTACTCCTAAAGCATTGCGATATGATTGTGCGCTTGCTAGGTTTATACATACAAATACCAAGGTGAAACAAAATGTTAAACTAAGAAATGTGTTATTTATTTTCATCATTTATGGTTTATTTTTTACAAGATACACTTTAAATACTACAAAATTTTATACAAAGCTTAATTTGTTGATTTTCAATTGATAGTGCTATTTTACTTAAATACGAAATAAAATAAAAAATGACCACAACAGGGCGTCATAGTCATTTAACTCGGTTAGTAAATCTAATAGTCCCTCTAAATTTAAACTTCGAAAGTTGGTCAGTCCAACAATTGCCAATTGGCAAAGCATTGTTTATTTGGCTATCCTACTTGAAGCGTAAGGTAAAAAAACATGGGTTATGACCTTAAATAGCCTACCGCTTACCTAGAAACGTCCAGCGAAGCTCATTTAAATACCACTTTATCTTTTCCGCCTTGCTTTTCCCCTCCAACTCAACACTAAGCGAAGTAAAAATGGCAGGATTGAGCACCCTGCGCAGTTGTTTGCCTATCCATGAGTCGCTGGCGTAGGGTAGTTTTTGGTCGGTAAGGTATGGTTTTAGGGTTGGTAATATCGTTTTAAAAAACGTATTGCGGTTGTGCCAATACAATTCCTTTTTGCGCTCAGGCATTACCTCCATACCCAAGTGGGCTGTTAGGTGGTGGTGGTCGAGTAGCAAGTAGCTTTGGCTGTGGGCAAATACATTGTGTGCTAAAGTTGCATCAATAAAGGGTGTACCCAGTATAATATCGCTAAGCACAAATTTATTAAGCAAACTGCGATGAAACACAAAACAATCATAGCCAGGATGTGGGTTTCCGGTTTGGGCCCAAATAAGCGGCAATTGGTCGGGGCTATCATATATAGGCGCTATTCTGCGCCTGTTTATAATCAAGGCATCGTGTCCTTGGTTTATATAAGCTGCTACAACTTGGTAGAAATAGGGCTGCAATATTATGTCGGCATTGGTATATATCAGGTACTCTGCATCGGTGTTGGCAGCAAGTGCTTCCAAAATTTCTTTTATGAATGGTAGCTTTTTAGTGGCCTTGATACCCTTAACATCCAAAACAGAGCGGGTGAGAAAGGGTAGGAGTGTGAAGTAGGATGGCACTACAGGTTCATCTTCAGGGAAGCAAACAGCCAACAAATCTACCCGTGCTCCATTAGCCTGAGCTTGAGCTACTTGCATTGACCGAAACACTATAGGCTGAACCCGATATAACTCAGTGCCTTGAGGGGCATTTACTGGATTGATGATGTGCGCGAAGTGTAACAAGTGCAAGCAGCAGCTATTTTAATGGCTATTTTACTAAATTAGCAAGAATAATAGGTATAATCGCAAAGAGCACAAAGTAAATAAGATAGGGTGCCCTTCAGATAAAATAAATAAAAGGCTTAATGGCTTTAGATACCGGTAAGTTTACACTCCCTACACCCGCTTGGCTGCAAACACTCCGGTACAATGAGTGGTGGCGGTTTAAGGTGCCGTTTTTACTCGGTGTTTATTTTTGGCAGATTGAGTTTACCAATATCCCAATGGATGCATTGTGGCTAAATGCGGCGCTATTGGTTGTTTGGATGTTCGGAGCAGCGGGTTTCGGCTATTTCGTAAACGATTGTTTCGATATTGAGCAAGATGCAGCTGCTGGTAAACCTAATCGCTCGGGCAGTTTGAGCGTAGCTTCCCGATGGCTGGTGGCCACCGGCTTGCTAGCAATAGCCTTGTTGCCTTGGTATTGGTTGCCCACCGCCACAGCATCGTGGTTATTAGTTGGGATACATTTGTTATCATTCTTACTTTATTCTATCCCACCTGTCCGTCTAAAAGAGCGGTATTATTTAGGCGCTATTACCGATGCATTGTATTCATACTTTTTGCCCGTATTATTGGTGGCTTACACGGCGTGGCTCATTAACAATCTTCCCCCCAACTACTATATACCAAGTACCTATCAGGCTTTAGCACTTGCAACTTGGGCTATGGCGGCGGGGTTGCGTAACATCATTCAGCATCATATATTGGATAGGCGAAAAGACCGCATTTCAGGTACGGCTAATATCATCAATAGGTATGGATTGCGTTTCAATGTCAATCTTTTACGTTGGCTGTTTATACCTTTGGAGATTGTGCTTTTTGCCGCTGCCGTTTACTTTAGAGGCAATTATACTACACTGTTATACAGCCTTCTAGGTTTCTTTTGCCTTTGGCAATTGTTGCCCGTAGTGCGTATCAACCTTCGGCAGCCGCACAATTTTCGGCTCGATTTAGGCCTATTTACGCTCAATGCCTTTTATGAGATATACCTGCCGTTCGGTTTTTTGATCGCCTTTGCCATAGCACAACCTTGGTATTGGGCAACCATATTGCCTTACCATTTCCTATTCCCAAACCCACTGATATCGTTTACACTTTGGATACTGGCTTTAGTATTTCATCACCTAGTGCTTCGTTGGCTATGGATAGTAAGGCTTATATTGAGCCGCATTGTCAATTACTCCATTCATTATACCCACGTAGCTTACCGTTATGCACGTGGCATTAAGCCATATGACCCTCGAGAGCAACATGACACCAGATAACCAAATAGTAAACGGCCTATGGATTGGCACACGGCTGAGCAACCTAGAGTTGCTCACCATGATGACGTTTATGGAGCAGGGCCATCGGTTTAGGCTATGGGCATATGAGCCGCTGGAAACCGCTTTGCCCGCAGGAGTGGAGGTAATGGATGCAAACGAAATTATACCCGCCGACCGCATTTTTTTATATAAGCATGCTAATGCCTATGGGCACGGAAAGGGAAGCGTTTCGGGCTTTTCCGACATATTTAGGTATAAGCTATTGCACGACCATGGCGGTTGGTGGGTTGATATGGATGTAGCTTGCTTAAAACCATTAAACTTTACGGAGGAGTACGTTTTCCGGAACCACCATGAGCTTACCATGGTGGGTAATGTAATGAAATGTCCCAAGGGCAGTGCCTTAATGTGGGACTGCTTTACCGAAGCCACCGAGAAAGTGACGGACGAGAACCGTGATTGGCACTTGCCGATACAGATTCTGAACGACCAGATTGAGAGCCACGGTTTGTCTTCGTTTATCAAATCGGGCATCTCAAACTACGATAAGTGGGATGAATTGAAGCGCTTTGTGCTTGGTAGGAAAACGCCGCCGAAAGGCTACTACTTTATCCATTGGATGAACGAAGAGTGGCGCAGCCGTGGTTTAGACAAGAATAAAGTAAAGGCTCGATCGTTGTTAGGGCAAATGATGATTGACAGAAGATTGATGCCAGCCTACTACTCCCTTTGGGATTTGATGCAAGAAGCCCTATATTACAGCAAGTTAGCCACTTATTTACCTTGGCTAAAGGATAAAACGCCACAATCAATACACCGATGAAGACATTTTGCACTGTATCTACTAGAAGCCATTTAAACCAAACCTTAGGTTTGGTTCGTTCTGTTGCGGGCTATGGTGGCCAATGGCATTTCAGGATATTGGTAGTGGAGCCCGAACAAGGTATAATAGAAGGGAATGAAGGCGATGTGAAGTATACTATTGAAGGCTTACACTTGCTTCGTCAGAACGAAGCTGCGGCATCGTTAATGGATCATTACCGTAAAAAACCCGACAACCTTCGATGGTCGCTGAAGCCTATTTGGATGGACTATTTGTTGGAGGAAGGCTATGAGCAGGTTATTTATGTCGATAACGACATTGTGTTTTTCAACGACCCAACCTTCCTTTTTGAAGAGATGAACACGGCTAGCATATTACTTAACCCGCACTGGCGCATAAAAGAGCCAGACGTTGATGCGGACTGGTTTATCGTTAACTTTAGAGATGGTGTATATAATGGTGGCTTCGTTGGCGCTAGCCAAGAGGGTAGAGAGGCTCTACAATGGTGGAGTCGCTGCTGTGAGTTTGCTTGCGAAAAGGACTACAAACGCGGTTTGTTTGATGACCAAAAGTACTTAGACTTAATGCCCGCTGCTTTCGAGGACGTAAAAATTTTACAACACCGAGGCTGTAACGTGGCTTATTGGAACGAATATGAAAACATGCGTAGCATGGTAAATGGGGAAGTAATGATAAATGAAACTTACCCAGTAATATTTGTACACTTTACCGACGACCTTATTAAGCAAATGGACAGGGGTAATGAGGTTGAGCTAAGTAAACTATGGTTTCGCCACCAAGCCCGCAGCGTGCAACAAACCGAAAATTATGGCTAAGCGTCGGTTTATTGGCACTTGGTGGTTTTTGGTATTGTTCAATTTCGCTTTGTTTGTGCTGCTTACCGAAATAACCTTGAGGGTAATTGGCACCTACAAAAACTACGGCGAACGCAATTACGGTCTGTTTATCGACTATTTTAAGCATCCATACCCAGGGCCACTATGCGCTTGGGCGCCTAACTCCACTCGCATTAGCGCGACTCAAGAATTTGACTACCCTGTTACCACCAACAGTCTTGGGGTAAGGGATATTGAACACACCGTAACCAAACCGGCTGGAACTAAGCGTATTGTGGTTCTTGGGGATTCGTTTTCAGAAGGGGCAGGCGCACCTTTTGATTCGGCATGGCACCAGCGAATGGCTTGGTATATTACCCAAGATAATAGTCTAGGTAATTGGGAAATCATTAATGGAGCCGCTTCGGGCGGTGACCCATTTTATGGGTACGACATGCTTCGTAGGAAATTGCTTTTCTATGAACCTGATATAGTGATACAAGTGTTTAATGCCACCGATTGGGATGACTATATGGCTCGTGGTGGATTGAAGCGCTTCGTAAACGATAGTACCACCCAATGGAAACCCAAAAACGAGCTGTTGCATACTGCTTACAAGTATAGCCATATTGTGCGCCTGATAGTAAAGGAGGTTCTACATTACAACGATTTTTACCAAACGCCAGCTGAACAGGAGGCAGTTAGAAGTGCCTCTATGGGGGACTATGAGCGTTTACTTTTGAAAACCGATTCATTAGCTTCGGCTAATGGTGCCGAATTGTTCGTGGTGTTTCAACCAATGAACTACGAATGTGTTCGTTTTAGCTTAGAGCCGCAAACCGATACCTTACAAAATAGACTGAAAAGCCATGGGCTTAAAACAGTTGATTTGCTGCAGCTGCTGCCCAGAGATATGCAATTGCACATGGAAGATTATTTTTGGAGAATAGATGCACATATGAACAGCAAAGGTTATGATGCTTGGGGAAAAAGCATGTACACTTTTTTTGTAAACAACGGTACCCTAAAATCTATTGACCTGCAATGACTAAACCTAACAACAACAAACGCTGGTTTAAGCTGATTATCGTTGCTTTTACACTGATGGCGGTATTTGTAGCCCTGAAAACATACGTTGGCCCTGAACCAGAGACGGGTAACATTTACAACTGGAACCATTACAATGATAGCTTGAACAGAGCAAATCAAAAGTTTGCTGAAGGAAATCCGCACCATTTTACTGACCGCCCTAGGAACATAGAAAAGGATAGTGGGGTTTTCCGAATTGCAGTATTGGGCGATTCATTTGTTTGGGGTGACGGGCTGCCATATGATAGTGCTTGGAGCCATAAACTGGAGCAGAAAATACTAGCCAAATACCCAAATGTTGAAGTGATGCATTGGGGTATTAATGGCTGGTCAACAAAGGATGAATTGGCATTCTACTTAGCCGATGGAAGGAAATACAAACCCGACTTATTGATAATTGGTTTCGTGGATAATGACCCTGATATGGGACGATTTCAGCACATGGATCCGCATTTTAGAGAAAATTACTGGTATTTATATAAAATATGGCCTGGCCTTGCAGAGAAGATTTTTTCAGATGCTTACGCCAAATCTTATGATGCTTGGTTGAATCGCTTGTATGGAGAAGAGAATCTTACCATTTACAAGCAGCTATGGACCGGATTTATGGATACTTTAGTCAAAAACCAGCAAGATTATTTTGTGGTGCTCACGCCAGCATGCATTTTTTACTCGTGCGACAAATACTACAACATCATTGATTCTGTTTTTGCTAGTATGCCGTTCGAATATATTAATGTAACTGCCGCTTGCAATGAAAAACTATCAACGTATAGCTACAACGATTTATTGGCAAACCCTGCCAACTATCACCCAGGCACTAAATTGACCAACGTATTTGCCGACGAAGTTTTAGAGTATTTGGAAAGCTCTGGCAGGTTGCCCGTGATGGTTAAAGATAGCGCTGATGCATTCCCTCAATAAGTTCTTGCGCCGTATGTGTGTTCATGTGTTCCAAAACCTTAAACGGCTCTGCAAAGTTCATGTCCCGAGCAATCCATTGGGCATTATCAATTCTAACAACTACAGCTAAAACTTCCTCTATTTTGGCTTGATGGCCTTCAACTACATAAGCACCGCTATGTATCAGCGGCAAATATTTATAAGCCGCAAACAATGCAATTAAGTACTCGTTGGGCGTATATGCTTGAAAGAGCTTATGCAAGTTCGAGAATAGCTTTTGAGTATCTATTTCCTGCTGTTTTTTGCCGCTTTCATCATCCGCATAGGGGTAAGCACTGGCATAAGTCAATATCTCGTACAATATATTCCTAACCGCGTCATTGTTATGTTCAGGTTCGATAATGCCGCTACTAACTGCTCCATCAATACTTTCCTTAACTTTTTTGTCACGGGTATTTATGGCATTTTCGATAATGCTGGTTTGCTCATACCAAGCTACCACGAGTTTCACCATGTCGTCGAACATGTGTTTGTTGTACTGTTCTGTCGGTGTATTGCTCGGTAGCTCAACCGACCGATAATAACCCACAATGTGCTCCAATTCGGCAGCTGGCAAGTTTACTAAGCTATACTCTTGTGGTAGGATAACGGTATTAAAAAACACTTTTATGCCTTTTTCATTGCAATACTCAACAATACCCGGCATCTCTTGCCAATTGAGTGTTATCGGGCAAATGGCAAAACTCATTTCGGTGCCCTTGCGCTTGGTGTATTCATAAAAGTATTCGAAGTTTTCCCATACCCTGTCAAATTTGGCATTCAGCCTGATACTCTCGTACGTTTCTTTTACTATCGAATCTATGGAAAGAATGATGGAGCATTGCAACTTTTCCAACAATGTTTTGGTACGTTGGTTTAGCACTGTGGCATTGGTGGTAATATGTATGCGGGTTTCAGGATTATGAATAACTAAGGCATCCCAAATTTGGTAATAAATATCAATCAGAAACGGCTCGCCACCTAAAAAACGGGCATCCTTTAAGTAGGGCATAAAGGGTATCAACTGCTCCACAAAGGCGCTGTCATAAGGGTTCGTAAACGGCGATGCATTTTCACGGTTCTTGCGAATGGAGGAGGAGAAGTAGCCGTTGCACATTACACACTCCAAATTACAAGTGTTGCTCAACTCAAACTCCATGCTGGTGGGCATGGGCTGCCACTTACCTCGGGTAAGCCCTTCCTTTATCGATTTGCCAAGTTGCACTAGTTTGCTATCCGCGCTCCAATCGTATCCACGGGCACGCATGCCTTTAAAGTTGTGGCTTAACAATTGTTTTTTGCAAAGCGAGCAACCGCCATCTAGGTTGTTATCTTTTATATACCCGCGCAAATCATCGGCTTGCTTACTGTACCAAATGTCGATAAGGCTATCGTTGGGGTAAGTGCCCAAAACATGCGTGCGGTTGTAACAACAAGCGGTTACATTGCCATTTTGCTCGAAGTTTAGGTTCGTAAACGGCGCATGGCACAATACACTCTTATCGGGTGTGATGCGCACGGCGTTGTAGGCTCTAATGATTTCGGGTGATAGCATAGCTTCTATTACCAAATATAGCTATTAAATAGTTCTAGGTGAATTTTAGAGAATTTGTTCAAACAAACTAGCATACTTCTCAAACACCAATTCCTCTGATGGTTGTTTCAAAAAGCGAAGCTGCAAGAATGCCCCATTGGCACCAAGGTCGTAGGCCGCTTGGTCTTGTTTGGGTGTTCTTTCCAATATGGGCATTACCATGGCTATTCGGCGTTCTAATAAACCATCATTACTAGTGCCCATCAGTTTATCCAGCACCTTCAATGCTTCCATAAAGTTCTGGATGTGCCTTAGGGGCGTTGATTGCAGTCGCATTTGAGTAATGGCTTCTGGTAGGTTAGGAGCATTTAATAAGGTCAACAATTGCTCACTTTGCTCCAATTGATTGGCAAGTTTAACGCCCTCGCCAATATGATTCATCTCAGCATACCAACAAATGATGGTGCTGGCCAGCAGCTGTGTATCCTCATCAATAGGCAGTAAAGACTGTATGTATTCCGCATCCAGCACCACTTGCTTAAATAGCTCTAAATCCGCCTCAGGGTTTTCCTCCTTTTCATACAGCCAATACTTCAACGTGCCAATGTATTCTTTATATACTGCCACATTGTTGGTAGCAGTTGGGTTGCTGGTAACTGCGGGTAATCCACGCTCAAAGTGATTGATGACCTCTTTTAGTCTGTCCTTATCTAAGTATTGCAACGATAAGTACTCGGGTGCCCAAACAATGTTAAAGTGCAGGTTTATGCCTTCCGCATTGGCCACTTGCAGCATGTGCGGCATCGTTTTCCAATTGGTGGCTATGGGGCATACTGCGAAGGTTAGATAAGTCTTTTTCTCTCGAGTCAGTTTTTTAAAAAACTCCAAGTTTTCCATCATCCGGTCATACTTGGCATTTAAACGGATGCCTTCGTAGGTGTCTTTATCTAATGAATCGATGGACAGGATAATAGCCACGTTAAGCTTCTCAAGTATGTTCTTACCACGATTGTTTAGTATAGTGCCGTTGGTGGTAATATGGACTTTTATCTTTGGGTTAACCTCAATGATGCGCTCCCATATATCGTAGTATATATCAATCAAAAACGGCTCGCCACCTAAGAATTTCATATCCGTAAGGTGCGGCATAAACTCCGTAAGCTGATTCACAAAATCTGCATCGTAAGGACTTTGCAGCGCAGGTAAGTGCTCCCTGTTTTTGCGAATACTAGAGGAAAAGTGCCCTGAACACATAGTGCACTCTAAGTTGCAAGTATTACTCAGCTCAAATTCCAAAATACGCGGGTAGCCCAAGCTGTTGATGCCCAAAAACGATTTTAGCTTATCGGTAGTAGTGGGCGCAGGGGCAAATTCATCGTAATGATATGCTTTGGTGCCTTTGTAGTTGCCTGCCAAAATCAAATCTTGGCAAGTGCTACATCCACCACCCAAATCATTTTTCTTGATATTATCGCGTAGTTTTTCGGCGGCAGGGCTAGTCCAAGCTTCATTTATGGTTTGCTTAGGATAACTGCCCAGCACTTCTTTTCGATTATAACAGCATGCCACCATATTGCCATTAGGCTCAAAATTGATGTTCACAAAAGGGGCATGACAAAGCAAGCTTTTGTGGGTAGTTCGGCGCGCGGCATTGTATGCCTGTAGTATATCTGGGCTAAGCATGGCTAATACATTCAAATATACCTATTTTTACAGGGTTCTACAATCCAATTATCCTGAATCAAGATACCCATATCATCATTGCATCGGTGCACCGCAGGGCGTTTTCAGAAACGTTTATACGCCAGCATGTGGCGCGTTTGCCGTTTAAGGTAAGCTATGCTTGGGGGGCATATTTGGGTTATGGGCTAAATGATACCGAGCTATTGCCCGAATGGCGAGCGAGACTGCCCTTTTTAGGAGAAAGTGCATTGCAGGACAAATGGGTAGCAACTATCAAAAAGCAAAACGTAAAATTAGTGCTGGCAGAGTATGGCCCTGTAGGCGTAAATTGGTTGCCCGTTTGTCAAAAAGCAGGCATCCCATTACTCGTATATTTTCATGGTTTTGATGCAACAAGGGGCGATATCGCAAAGCAATATAAATTGAAATACAAGGAGTTATTTAAATGTGCCTCAAGTATTTTTGTAGTATCTGAACCAATGAGGCAATTGCTATTGAGTTGGGGAGCACCTGAAGCGAAACTGGTATTAAACCCTTGTGGTGCAGATGGTTCCATGTTTAGATACCAAGAGCGGGACAGTAGCCAGCAAACGTTATTATCAGTAGGTCGCTTTGCCGCCACTAAACGCCCCGATTTGGTGATTAAAGCTTTTACCCAAGTACTGAAAGATGTGCCCAAGGCGCATTTGCGCATGGCTGGCGCAGGAGAGATGTTGAAAGAATGTAAAGCTCTGGTGAGTAAATTGGGACTTGATAACCAAGTGCATTTTATCGGGGTAATTACCCCTGAGCAAGTAGTGCACGAAATGCACGAGGCCAACGTATTTGTGCAACATTCCATGACTACACCTGACGGTGAAACGGAAGGCGCACCAGTGGCCATAATGGAGGCTGGTGCCGCAGGCTTACCAGTGGTAAGTACCCTACATGCAGGCATACCAGAGATAGTTGAGCACGACAAAACTGGGTACTTAGTACCTGAAGGTGATGTAGATGGTATGGCCATGTATTTGATAAAACTGTTGCAAGACGGCCAGTTGGCGAAACAAATGGGACTTGCCGCATCCGAAAGGATTGTAGCACATTTCTCTTTAGAGCAAAATATCCGCATCTTAACACAAACCATCGAAAAGCATTTGTAGCTATGTGCGGAATATTGGGCGTATTACCAACCATTGAACAGAAGCGATTTCAATCGGCATTGGACCGATTGGCACACCGTGGACCCGATGGAGAAGGTATTTGGAAACATCCGTTGGGTAATATTACACTAGGGCACCGCAGGTTGGCTATTATCGACCTAAAGCCTGAGGCCGCGCAGCCCATGTCTTTGGGCAATCTTAACATCACCTTCAATGGTGAGATATATAACTATCGTGAACTTAGATTGGAATTGGAGGGGCTGGGTTCACATTTTCGCACTGAAAGCGATACTGAAGTGTTGCTGGCTGCTTACCGTCAATGGAAAGAGCGTTGTCTGGATAAGCTAAAAGGTATGTGGGCGTTTGCCATCTGGAACGATGACGACAAAACCTTGTTTTTGGCCCGCGATAGATTCGGTGAGAAGCCATTATTCTATTCGCAAATAAACAACCAATTCGTTTTTGGCTCAGAGATGAAAGCTTTGATGGCTTTGGGTGAAGGATGGATGCCGAGTGCAAATTTCAAAAAACTCGTCAAACAATACGATCGCTACGAAAGCAGCAGTGATACTTTGGTGGAGGGCATTAGCCGTTTCCCTGCAGGGCATTATGGGGTGTTTAAAGATGGCGAGCTGAGGTTAACCCAGTATTGGGATACTTTATCGCACTTAGTAAATGCCTCTAGCTCTTTTGAAGCACAAACCGAGCAGTACCGGCACCTTTTTGGTCATTCAGTGGCATTGACCCTGCGTGCAGACGTGCCCGTTGGGGCGGCTATTAGTGGTGGATTAGATTCATCTTCGGTGCTTGGGGCAGCTTGCCAATTTACGGGGAAAGATAGATTGAGTATGGCTTTTACCGCTACTTTCGCAGGTAGTAGGGTTGACGAAAGCGAGTATGCAAGGCAGCTAGCCATTGATAAACACATTCCGCTGCATGAGGTTTCCCTTGACCCATTGAAGGCTTTGGCCAACTTATCCGACGACCTCTATTGTTTTGAAGAGATATACCGTACCCCGCCTTCGCCAATGATGGAGTTGTATAGCCATTATCGAAAGCAGCAAGTGTTCGTAAGTGTCGATGGGCATGGGCCAGATGAAATGTTCAGCGGCTATGGCAACTTTATGCTACTAGCTTTAATTGATGCGGGAATCGACCCATTGAAATGGAAAGACATCATAAATACTTACGAAAATGCACAACCTGATAGGGGCATTGTAAAGGCGCGAAAAGCAGGTAACCATCAAGTGCTTTTGATGCAGGCTTACCGCTTTAAAGAACAATGGTTGGACGAGAAACTACCCAATACCTTCCGCGACGAACAGCTGCATAAGGAGGCCATTAAAAAGATGGGGTACTATAATTATGCCTTGTATCAACTGTTTCATTATACTATATTTCCAACTTTACTCCGCAATTATGATAGATTCTCCATGCGCTCGGGTGTAGAGATACGGATGCCTTTTCTAGACCCTGAATTGGTAGCCTTTAGCTTCTCCATCCCTTGGCAGAGCAAAATAAAGGAAGGTTATAGCAAGGCTATTTTGCGAGAGGCCGTGCGACCATGGTTGCCACAAAGTATAGTAGAGCGGAAAGATAAGATAGGCTTTCAAGCCCCATTGGCCGATTGGCTGCGTGGCCCTTGGAAGGAGTTTTTGCAAGATACTATTGCCGCTGATAACTTTAAAACTTGCGAGTTAATTGATCCAGCTAAAACCATTCAAGTATTGGACAAAGTTTGGGCAAACGCCCAAGCTACTAATGAAGAAGCTGAAGAGGCATGGTTAGCATTGTCGCCATACCTTTGGCAACAACACTTTTTTAATAGAGCCATTCAAACTCCATGACCCCAAATCCAGCTATAGTTGTGGTAGCCTACAATAGGCCGCAAGCGCTAAAAGGCTTGTTGGATTCGCTTATTAAAGCGGATTACCAAGAGTTGGAAGTGCAATTGATAATATCAATTGATGGGGGAGGAGACAAGGCAGTAATAGACATGGCCAATAGTTTCGTTTGGCCGTTTGGTAATAAGCTGGTATCAAAACAACCCGTTCGTCTCGGGCTAAAAAAACATATAGTTGCTTGTGGCTCCTTTACCAGATTGTTCAATTCGATAATTTTGCTGGAAGACGATTTGGAGGTGGCCCCTGGCTTCTACACTTTTGCCTCACACGCTTTGAAGGCTTGTGCGAACGAGCCAATCATTGCAGGTATCTCCCTTTACAGCTACGCCATTTCTGAGTGCACCTACGAAAGTTTTAAGACTTACCCAGATGGGCACGATACTTATTTAATGCAGTTTCCTTCATCTTGGGGGCAATTATGGACAGAACAACAATGGCATGGGTTTGTTTCTTGGCTGGATAACCACGAAAAACAATCTCATACCAATTTGCCACCTTTTGTACAACGATGGGGCCAATATTCTTGGAAAAAGCTCTTCCTGCAATATATGATAGAAGAGAGTAAGTATTTCCTTTATCCCAAGCAGTCTTTTACTACCAATAAGGGATACCCAGGCGTTCATTTTGCTCTCAGGCTCATGCTTTATGATGTACCATTACATAAAGGGAAGGAGCTTACCCAATCGTCCGTAGAAAACCTTCAACGTTTTGATGCTTATTTTGAAATGGAACCGGAGACATTGAAACGACTTGTAGGTGAGGAGCTTGAAGATACCTTTGAGCTTAACTTGTTTGAGGCCAAAGACCCAAATGAAGTGAAAGCAAAATACTTTATCGGACACTTATCTCTATTTGAGTCGAAGCAATTACCCAGCAGTTTTACCAAGGTTATCAAATCTTTTAGCCAACTAACGGAATTGAAACTAACCCCAACCAATTATTACCAAAGCCCTCGAATAGTGCGAGTAGAAGAAGCCGAATATTATTGGCGTACCCAACGAGGAATCCATAAGCCCAGCACAATTGGTAAATGGTTTTTTATTGCTAAGTACAACGTCTTTAAGTATCTAAACGCTATTCGTCAAAGGTTCCAATAGCTGGTATTGTTCTATATCAACCGAAATTTTCATTACGCCATTATCGATATTTTAATAGCTAATAATGGTGGGTAGCTGCAACTAAAAACCCTATATTTGTTAGGTATATGAAGGTTAAAACTACATTGGGAGAGAAACATTGGTGGATGGTGGCTCTTGTTTTAGGGTTGTTTGCCTTTGTCTTGTATGCCAACACCATTCCAAATAGCTATGCTATGGATGATGAGTTGGTTACCCGTAACCATCCGCTTACCAGCCAAGGCATAAAAGCCATTCCAGAGATATTTACTTCTTATTATTACGATAACAACATTGGTAATTACTATGAGTATAGGCCAGTAGTGCTTACCAGTTTTGCCATTGAGCACTCTCTATTTGGCGATAATGCCCACATAAGTCATGCCGTAAATGCACTATTGTATAGCATATTGTGCATAGTATTATTCTTCGTTATTCGCTCGTTTAAGCCTGATATAAACTTTTTATATCCGGCATTAGCTACCATTATATTTGCAGCACACCCATTACACACCGAGGTTGTTGCCAGCATTAAAAACCGAGATGAGATGTTTAGCTTCTTGTTTGGTATTTTGGCTATGTTTTGGGGCTTAAAGTATGCTAGAAAGGGTACGGTCGTTGAATACTTACTGTTCATCTTTTTTATGCTACTCTCCGTTATGTCTAAGCGTTCGGTGCTTAGCTACACTATAATAATCCCATTAGCAGCGTGTTGGTTTTCGCAAGCTAGTTTAGTAAGGCTTGTCTCTATTTCCTTCCCGTTAATGCTGATTGTGCTGTTCTTTTCGCCAATATACGAGCAGTATATCAACTCGCTTATTATTGGGGGTATTATTGGCTTCCCAATAGTCATTTGGGTGCTACGTACCGCAATGACTGAAGGTTGGGGCACTATTGTAAGCAAGACAAAATTGGCATTTACTAGCATTGCGGCTAGCCCAACCGAAGAGGCTCCAAAAAATAATAGCACAGTGCAATCGTCGGCACCTTGGCTATCCCTAGCGGCACTGCTATTACTTACAGCGGGTTCATTACTTTCGCTATACCTTGATTTAAGAGTGTTAATGTATATCTGCCTTTCGCTGATATTTTTGTCCACGTTTTTATTCAAATCATCATTAAAGGGCTATCCGATAATTGCCATATTTCTCGTTATAGGATTAATCGCTGCTAACTTTCAATTTACGATTATTGCATATGCCATAGTTGGACTGTTGGTAGGCGCATTTTTCTTCGGCGGTTTGCCATCAGCGGCCCGAATGATAACCCCAGTGGTAGCCATCGTGGTTGCTGCTGCTTACTTGTTCGGCACGCTCAAAATCGGCGATTCTTTTATTGATATTGTAGTTCTAATAGCCATTGTAACAGCACACCATTTTATCAAGAACAAACGTATAATGCCCGCACTGTTATTGGCCATGGGTATTATGAAACTAATTGCCGAGCCCCAGTACCAGGTTATTTGGATAATGAACTTGGTGGGCGCAGTTTATCTTTTTATCCAACCAAGAATTAAGCAACCAATGGCTTTTTTCACTGGCTTAGCCACCGCAGGCCTGGTTACGGTATTTGTGCTGGTAATCTTCCCTTTTCAGCCAGTTAACCCTATTTATGAGCAAAACTTAGGTGCATATTACGAGAGTCTTCCCGACCCATATGGCGATGGTGAAAAAACAGTAACCAATGTAGTTCCGGGCGCAGGTAGGGAAGTTGATTTTATAGAGAATCCGCTAGTAAAGGAAAAGAAGTTTGCGACACGTTTAGGCACGGCGTCAAAGGTAATGGGCTATTACACATACTTAATGATAGCTCCAGTGCAGCTTAGATTTTACTATGGTTTCAATCAAATAGAAATAGTCAGGCTTACCAACCCAATAGCTATTGTTTGCCTAATTTCATTCTTGGGCTTATTGGTGCTGGCTATTTGGCTGTATAAGCGCGATGCAATGCTAAGCTTTGCCCTACTGTACTTATTGTTTGGCTTGGTGTTTATTTCTAATCTTGGGGTACTGCTTACGGGTATTGTTGCCGAACGTTTAGCATTTGGAACTTCATTAGGTTATTGCCTCCTACTGGCTTGGGGATTGATTGGGCTATTTAAAGTTGATGTTTATGGCGTTGTAAACTGGAAGCAGTTAAAACCTGCTTTACTAATTGTAGTAGTGGCTATAGTTGGCCTTTACGGCACTCGAACAATAATAAGAAACACCAATTGGAAGGATAAACTGACGCTATACACCCATGATGCCAACATGTCGCCCAACTCGGCAAAAGTACAACAGATGCTAGGCAATGAGTACTTAAACATGGGTATCAGAGATGAGGTTAACCAAACCAAACATTTTGGGCAGGCCGAAAAATACTTAAAAAAATCGCTTGAGGTTAACCCTAGGTTTCACTCGGCACTGCTCGATTTGGGTCACCTTTACAGCTTAAAAGAAGACTGTAGCAATGCTGTTATTTACTTAGAACGGTTTATTGCTGTATCGCCTCCGCCGCCATTAGTGCTGTTTCATTATGCTATTTGTTTAGATATGGTAGGCCGGTATACCGAAGCATTGACCTATTATGAGCGCTACATTGCCGCCGATCCGTATTACACCGCCGGATATTCGAACCTCAGCTATCTTTATTTTAGGTTGGGCAAAATAGATAAAGCTTTGGAAGTAAGTAAAAACGCCATTGCCCTTATGCCCAATGAACCTGATGCATATATCAATGTGGGTAAAGTTTATTTGGAGTCAAACCAACCTTTAGAGTCTATTCCTTATTTTGAAAAGGCATATGCATTAAACCCCAATGATTTGAATATGGTGCTGCAATTGTGGGACCTACATACACAAATCGGCGACCCCGCGCGTGGGCAATTTATGAAGGAGCGGGCCATTGCATTGGGGCATAAATTTTAAAACTACAAACAATAATATACTGGCAATCAATACCAATGCAACCTTTGGGGTGCTGTCGGCATCTTACTCTAGTTAGTATTATCCATTGTGAATTTAGTTTAGGCTTTCCACAAGAAAGGCTGCCCATTACACGCGGGCAGCCTTTCCTGTTTTATTCCTATTGCCAGTTTAGGAGCATGATTACTTTATCACCAAACCATTTAACAAGGCTTCCATTTGCTTTTTCAATTGTTTGAATAGCGACGTCATAGTATAGGCGTGAAACTGCCAAGTGCCGCTGCTGTTAGAGTAGTAGTAAGAATAATAGGTAGCATTAATGCCCTCTATATTGCCTTCCATTTGCATCAAAGCTACTTTCTTGCCATTTACCATTCTATATTCCTTGCTAATCACTTTAAAATTCGGGGCACTAGATTGTGCGTTTTCAAGAGCAATTTCTAACAACGATTCTACTGGTATTTCTACTTTTTCGTAAATCATGATGCCATAAGCCACCTTTCCGTTCATTTCAAGGGCAAGTTCGGCGTCATCATTGTATTTACTGGGGTTTGCTTTTACCCATATTGATGGGTCGTACCATATTTCGTAAATACCTTTTCCGCCCGAAAGAAATTTTGTTGAGGCAGCAGGTTTGGTAAACTTGGTATCGTTAAGCAATATCTTATCTATGTTTGCGCTCGAAGAGTACTTATCTTGAAATACCCATGTACCATCATCATTCAACAACACGGTATCGCCACCAGTAGTTATGGCCTTGGTTTGAGCATGCGCCGACAAACCAATGGCAAGAAATAAAATCGCAATTAGGAATAACCTCATCATATTTTTTTATAGAAGTAAAATTGACTCAAAATAATAAGAACCCAACAACAGATACGTCACTTTTTTGGGGTAAAAAGGAATATTAACGTAAATAGCCAGTCTATTAATCGGGTAAGTTAGTCGATGGAGCACTATGGTTTGTGCCAAATGCTTTATTTTCGGGGTGTTAAAAACTAAACAACGAGCATTATGAATAAATTAAGTTTAATGGTGGTTGCTTTGCTTATCGCAACTGGGGTATTTGCCCAGCAAAAGCTTCCATCCAATTTCTTCTTTACCACGCTTGACAATGGCTTACAGGTTTTGGTTATTGAAGACAACTCAGTACCTCTTGCTACTGTAGAAATATGTGTGCACAACGGGGCCTATTGCGAAAGCCCCGAGTACAATGGTCTGTCGCACTTGTACGAGCATATGTTTTTTAAAGCAAACAAAGACATTCCATCGCAGGAGGCTTTTATGAAACGAATACAGGAGCTTGGCATATCATTTAATGGCACCACCTCTACAGAGCGCGTAAACTATTTTATAACCTTGGGCAATGCCAAACTAAACGAAGGCTTGCAGTTTATGAACTCGGCTATACGCTATCCTTTGTTTTTGGAAGAGGAAATGAAAAAGGAAAACCCAGTAGTAGATGGTGAGTTTCAACGAAACGAATCGAACCCGGTATTTTTCTTGTTAAAGGATATGGACCACCGCTTATGGGGCGATTTATACAGCCGGAAAAACACTATCGGGGATCATGACATTATTATGACTGCTACGCCCGAGAAAATGCGCATCATACAAGAAAAATATTACTATCCCAATAACTCCATTATTGTAATTGCCGGAGACGTAAACCACGAAACAGTTTTAAAGCAAGTAAATGAGATTTATGGCGATTGGAAACCATCTGATTTTGACCCTTTTGAAAAGTACCCTATACCTACTTTTGAGCCATTAAAAGGAAATCAATATTTTGTAACTGAAAACGACAATGCCCAAGTGCCTATCATTTTACGTAGCTACTTTGGCCCCGATACCCGTGGCGATATAGCCGCTACCTATGCCGCCGACGTGTTTTCGTTTATACTAAGCCAAAAGTCGTCTAAGTTGCAACAAGACTTGGTTGATAAAGGATTGGCATTGCAAGTACAAGTAAGTTACTCTACCCAAAAGTATGTTGGCCCGATACAAATATTCTTGGTGCCAAACCCCACAAAGGTTAAAGAAGCATACCAGGTATTGCAGCAGCACATTGAAATGTGGGACCAAGACGACTACTTTACCGATGAGCAGCTAGAAACCGCCAAAACCATGTTGGCTATACAAGATGCTTACAGCAAAGAAAGTACTTCCGATTTTGTATCAACACTTACTTATTGGTGGTCATCAGCTTCGTTAGATTATTACACCTCTTATGTTGAAAATCTACAGAAGGTAACCCGCGCCGATATTAAAGCCTATGTAAAGAACTACATTAAGGGGAAATATTATGTGGATGGCATCTTGATGTCGTCAAAATTAAAAGAGAATACTGGTATAACTAGCTTTGAAGACATACGCTAAACCCTGAAGAACCATGAAATTGAGTCAATATAAATCCATCGTTTTGCTGCTTGTGGCATTATTGTCCACTGGCATGATAACTGCCCAAACCAAAGAAATAACGGTTGATGGGTTGAAGATAATTTTGAAACAAACCCCTAAAGACGTAGTAAGCGTGCGTTTGTTTATTAAAGGCGGCACTGATAACTATAGCAAAGCCAAAGAAGGGATTGATGCGCTAACATTAAGTCTAGCTGTGCAAGGTGGAACCCGCACCCGCGATGCAGTAACCTATGCCACCGAAGCAGAGAAAATTGGTTCCGTTTTGGGTGCAGATGCGCAACTTGAGTATAGCGAAATAAGTATGACCTGTGTGAAATTGTTTTGGGATAAAAGCTGGGATTTGTTTGCTGATGCAATTTTAAATCCTGCGTTTGATGCTAAAGAGTTTGGGCTAATAAAAGAGCAGTTTATGGCCAATGCCATGTCTTCAATTAGCGACCCAGACCAGCATCTTAAAAACCTTGCGCTTAGCAATGCGTTCAAAGGCACCCAATATGAGCGTATTCCTGATGGTTCGCCGAAAGGGATTGAGAGCATTACATTGGACGATGTAAAGGCCCACTACAAAAAAATATTGGGCAAGCAACGTTGCTTTTTGGTGGTGGTAGGCAACATTACCGAGGCCGATTTGGTTGCTAAAGTTAAAGCTACCTTGGCTAAAATGCCTTTTGGTACTGCATACAAACCTACCCCGAGAACTTTAATTACCAAAGGAGGTATTTTTATTGAAGACCGGGATATTGCTACCAATTACCTTCGTGGTATGATGAGTGCCCCAACCAAGGAAACAGCAGAGGGAGCTGTAATGCAACTAGGTATGTCAATTTTGGGCAGTCGCTTTTTTGTGGAGTTGCGCACCAAGCGTAGTTTGTCATATGCACCTGCAGCGTTTTATTCAGGGGGTGTATTGCTAAACCCCTACAACACAATTTACATTACCACTCAAGATCCCAAACAGAGTATACAGGTAATGACCGATATAATTAATGAGATAAAGAAAAACGGATTTGAGCAAAGTGAGCTTAACGACCAAAAGCAGATGTTTCTTACTCAACACTATATGAGCCAGCAAACTACCAGCGAGCAAAGCCTTACACTTGGCATGTATGAAGTTTTAAGCTCTTGGAAACTTTCGGAGCAATTTCAGGTAGATGTAAGCAATACTACGTTAAATGAACTAAATAAAGTGTTCGACAAATATACCAAAGCCATACAATGGACTTATCTTGGCAAGCAGGCTCAGGTAAAGCAAGAAGATTTTAAGCAAACCGTAGAAGAAAAGAAAAAGCCTTACTAAGCGGTTAGGTTTTTGATGAAATTAAAAAAGCTGTAGCCAAATAGGTTACAGCTTTTTTTTGTTGAATATTGGCGATACCGAAATTTGGTAAACTTGGTTATCGTCACCACTAAGCAAAGTACCAGTACCTTTCAGCTGTTTGGCTAGCACGCCATTGTTTAAAAGCAAAGCCATTAGCTTGGCTGTTCTGTATATATCAAGACGGTAAGTTTTGTCATCTGTTAAAATGCTATTAGGGTAAATGTAGAACCCTTCAAATTTTTTAAGCTCAAGCGCCAGTGAGTCGTCCTTTACATTCAACAACTCTGATTTGTGGGCCGTAGCATTAAGTGCAACTTGCAGGTCGCTATTTATGAGTAAGGTTTGTGTAAAAGCAACCAAAATAGAGTCGTCGGCAGTCGAAGCGAATTTTGCTGTGTTCTTTTGAAAATAAAATTTAACGCTATCAATACCAGTGTAAGTTGTAGCAAACTTGTTATAGTCGTATGTTGCAGAGTCTGCATCGTTCAGTAGCAACAGGGTTGTATAATTTTGATTGACAACATAGTCGCCTATTGCCTTTGAAATTAGTTTTGCATCCACTATGCTGATCATATCGTTAAATGTGCCAACCCATGGCAGCGTGTTTTGCGACCAATATTGCGAAATCAGTAACATCTTTTTCGATGGGTCATTAATCAAGTTTTTATACTGTTTGATTATTTCATTTTTAGCAATTTCAATTTCACCTTCCGAAAAGAACTCTTTTTCGCTCAAGAGGAGCATCAAGGTATCGAAATTGCCATAAGCAACATGCAGGGAGTCTATTGCAGGGGTTATGTGCCAAGTTAACGACGAAGCATATTGTAACGGGTCGTAAGCGAGGCGCAATTGAGCAATTCCCAAACTACTGCAAATGCTGTCAATTCTTTTTGATTGCAGCAGCAGTTGTTTTAAAACCAAGGTGGCTAACGAACCTTTGATATCGTATGATAGATAGGCGCCATGATACATTTTTTGATACTTTGATGGCATGGCGTTGCCAACGCTATAAACCACTTGGCTAGATAGCTTGGGCTGCGAAAACAAGTTTGCTAACTTGGTATTGAAAAGCTCATTGGGGCACGACGACACATAGCTCAACATTTCCTGGGTTTTACTCCATACATTTCTAAAACTTTCGGGTCCGCTGTAGGCCAACAACGCAAACTCGATGCAATAACTTTGCCTGTAAAGTTTTGCAACCTTATCTATAGTGACACTGTCCGCCATAGGTATGGGGCCATAAAGACTAAAAGCTGGGGCACGATTAGTCCATTGTCTCTCAATTAAGGTTTGCTCAGCCGGATACAGTAAGGTATTCTGAATTATTGAAAACAAGGTAGCGTTTTGGGCTATTGCTGCAGCAAAGGCTATACTATCGGGTGTTTGGGCATAATGCTGTGAAATGGCAGTTAAGGCTCGCTCAAATTGTGACGACTTAACCGTAAATCGGTAAGTACAAAGATCGAAACCAAACCGGGCATCCACTTTAATGCCGCTGTCAAATTGTTTAAGTTGCTTTTGTATACCGTTTAAAAAGGCTGTGTGGCACACATAAGCCAAGCCATCGTTACTCTCGTCTTCAGCCATAGAACCGAAACGAAATGCCAGCTGCATATCATATTGGTTGCTGTTCGGCAATTGCGAGTAAAATAAGTGCAGTCCATTGTTAAGGCGCTGCTGGTGCTCGTTTGGTGCAAGATATGTTTGCCCAACCGCTAATTGAGTGACGAACAAAAGAATACAGCACAAAAAGTAAATCTTTCTCATACAAATACAAAGGTAAGGTTAAATGCACAGCAACAACGAATGAACTGCTACCAATAATATAGTTGCAGGTGCTGCGGCTGTCTTATTTCTTTCCTAAAAAACACCATGCCCATTCTATAGAAATCAAGGCTTAAGGTTACTTCCGGCCTTGCTATAATGTTCTGCCAAGCCTCTTGCATTTCGGCGCTCCAGTTAATGTCATCAAAAACCAGAATAGTATCGTTGTGCGTATTTGGCAAAATACTTTCGTAGTAAAATATGGTTGACTGTTTGCGGTGGTCGCCATCAATAAAAACCAAATCTACCTTGCCTATCTTTAAAAGCGCTTCAACGAGTGTTTTATTGAAATCGCCTACTATTACTTCGCTGTTTGTTAAACCTAGCTTATCTATCATTCCATTTGCTATGGCTGCTAGTTCAGGGTTTCCTTCTAATGTTATAAACCTATTTACTGATGTGCCAGAGGCCAAATACAATGCGCTAATGCCCGTTCCGGTTCCTAGCTCCAGTATATTCGCTGTGCCAAAATAGTTGGCCGTTCGCCACAATAACTTGCCATACAAAGTAGGAATGGCAGTGGCGCGCACTTTACTGGAGACAGTTCGCAAAGATTCATCCTTTTTAGCTCCTAGGTCAAGGGATTGTATAGGTGCAGTGTTTCTCTTCAAATCAGCACGTTGTGCTTCTATTTGCATCCAAATCGTTTCCTGCTTACTACTGCGCAATACTTTATTGATGTATTGGAACACAAAGTCGGAGTGTACATGGTAACGGCTTTTGCCGTGCCATAAATAATTGAGTAAACTTCGGGTCCTGAATAAAATGGGCGACAATTTTTTGTTGCAAAAATAAGCTTCCGAGACCATGCACCCTAATTAAAAAAGCAAAAAACAGCCAACCGTCCAAACTATCGCATGATTATTATTGTTAATTTTGTATGCATCCTTAAGTATACTTAGGCACGGCGTTTGCTTGGTAAAAGGACACCACAACTAGACCAAATGAAAAATAAGATAGCGTTTGTTGCATTATTACTGCTTTTTGGAGCCTCCACTTTTGCACAAAGAGGTTTGCACATAGGCTTTACTTTTACACCATCATCGGTTTTCATCGTAAATCAAAATAACTTTGAAACGCTTGACCGCGTCTCAGTCATAAGCCGTTCGGAGCTTGATTATAAACTCAAATGGGGCTACATAGCTGGATTGCAACTAGGCTTTAATTTCAATAAACATCTTGGATTGCAAACAGGTTTAGGGTACGTTCGCACTGGCCAAAACTACGAAGATACGTTTAACCCTGGTCCACCTTACCCAACGCCGTATAACGTGGTTCGTAAAGTAGATTTAAGATACATTCGGGTTCCCTTGGCATTAAGCTATAAGTTCCATTTCAATAATACTAAATTTAAAATGTACACCTCCATTGGGCCTTACTTTGGTTGGTTGTTAAGTGCATCCGAGTCAGTTACATTAAACGACACAATAAGAACCGACCTAACACCCGCTATTAAGAAGTTTAATTCGTACGATATTGGCATGAGTTTAGGTGTTGGTGGTGAGTATTTTATTACTAAAAATCTATACCTAAACTTGGGCTTAGCCATCGATTATGGCTTTACGGACATGAACGGCAGCGCCGTTAAAAACTTAGATTGGTTTAGCAAAAACGACGTAGGTTATAAAAAGTCGAATAATTTTAACGCGGGACTAAGTGTAGGTGTTCATTACCTATTCAATCCAGGAGCATCCAATCCATTCAAAAAGAAAAGCAGTGGCAGCGATGTTTCCATGCATTATTAAAGCTCTTGTGCCTTTTATATAAAAAGCTCTAATTTAGTTGGTGGTATGAGCAACGTACCCCGACTATATGAGCAAAACCGTAAAAATAGCAGGCGCACAGGGTTTTTATGGCGATAGCCCGATGGCAGCCATGAACATTGTGATGGAGAATGCCGCGAACTACTTAGTTCACGACGCCTTGGCCGAGCTAACCCTATCCATTCTACAGAAAGACAAACTGCGCAACCCCGAAGAGGGCTACGCTAAAGATATTGAAGTGCTAGCCAAGGTGCTTTATCCAGCGGCATTTGCCAACGGCATGCGCGTGGTAACCAACTCAGGCGGATTGAACCCCGAGAGTGCTGCGGAACGCGTAAAAGCCATCCTTAGCAAGGCAGGTGTAATAGGTATTAAAATTGCCACCATAACTGGCGACGATGTACTGAATAGGCTAGGGGAGCTGCAAGAGGCTGGCGAAGAGTTGTTAAATATGGATACCAACCTAGCCTATAGTAACAGCAAATACCCACCCACCCATGCAAACGTTTACATTGGCGCCCAAAAGGTAAAAGATGCACTAGACCAAGGTGCGAACCTAATACTAGCAGGCCGCGTAGCAGACCCTTGCTTAACGTTAGGTATATTGGCACACGAGTTTGGTTGGCAACTAGAAGGCAACCTTAGCCAAGAGCAACTCAACTTATTGGCCAGTGGCATTGCCATAGGGCATTTGTTGGAATGTGGCGGGCAGGCTTCGGGTGGTAATAGCTATGCCGAGTGGCCCATGGATTATAAAGTAAGCAACTTGGGCTACCCAATTGCCGAAGTATCGGCCGATGGCTCGGCCATATTTACCAAACTAGCCAGCCAAGGCGGTAAAATGAGCCGCAATACCTTGCGCGAGCAACTGGTATATGAAATACACGACCCATCGCATTACATTACTCCTGATGTGATTGTGGACCTTACGAGTGTGGAGATAAAAGAACTGGCGCCCAATACGGTACTGTTCAAAGGTGCCAAAGGCAAGCCCCGCCCCGAAAAGCTAAAACTAACCATCGGGCAGATGGAAGGGTATATAACCGAGCAGTTCTTCTTCTTCTCGTGGCCGCATGCTTATGTTAAGTCTCAGAAGTTTATTGAGGCCGTGAAAGAGATTTGGTCCAACTTGCCCGTTTCCATTGACCGCATGCAATTTGACCTAGTGGGCATTAACGGCATACACGGTAGCGCCGCCCTCGAAGTACCCAAAGAATACCTGGATAACCTGAACGAAATAGGCATACGTGTAGCAATTAAGCATAAAGATGAACGCACTGGTAAAATGGCCATTGCCGCTATCACTTGCTTGGGCTTGAACGGCCCTCCGGGGGTAATATCTATACCGGGTTGGGGTAAAATGAACCGCGCCATGTTGAGCCTTTGGCCCACTTTGGTGCCTCGCGAATTGATTCACGAAGAACTTAAAATGCACGAAATATGAGCCGCATTAAACTAATTGATATTGCAAGCGCCCGCAGCGGCGACAAAAACGATGTGTGCAACATAGGAGTAATGGCCAATGACTTAACTGCATATAGCCTTCTGAAACAACATCTTACAGCCGATAAGGTAAAGCAACACTTTGGCGATATGATTAAAGGCGAAGTGGTGCGCTACGAATGGGATACCATTGAAAGCCTCAACTTTGTGTGCCACGGTGCATTGGATGGCGGTGCATCCCGCTCATTACGCATGGATATGCTGGGCAAGAACTTTAGCAGCCATTTGTTGAGGCTGGAGTTTGAGGTGTGATGCCGTATTGGGTGGTCTGGCAATTTTAACTATAAACAACGCTCTATCAACCTACCATAACCCGTAATAGAAATGTTGTTTTCATCTCCAACACGAAAATCATTTATCTCCTTAGAAGGCAAACTTTGCTTTGATTCAATAACTTTAATGGTAAAGTAGTATCCGTCAATGGAATTTGGGTAGGTATCAGAAACCTCCTCAAATTCCTTCTCCAGTAATACGCATTTTACGAAAAGCGTATCACGAAAATTTTCGGAAGAGTAATAGGAGTATAATATAACATTTTTGCCATTTTCTGACTTTTCTAAAGGGAGCTCTAGGCACATTGTATCCCCAATACAATAACGGTCAAAATTGATTTGTGCTATCCTGCAAATTGCTTGATTTTCCTTTATTATTATCTCGTTAGGCTCGATGCCTCGATTGTTCATGTCATACATAAATCCATCAAACTCTACTTTGATATTCTCATACGAATAGGCTGTGCCATTAAGATATTTATGGTAGGCCATTAAAACCGAAACTTTACGGTCAAAGGGCTTGATAATGCCAACTGAATCTAAGATGATGTTAATCTCCGTAGGAATGCTATCTAGCTGGTTAATAAATGCATCAATGTCAAATTTGCCTAGGGTACTAAGCATACAGAAAGGCTGGTCGCAAGTTTTAAACTCCGCTATTTGTTGGTTTGTAAGATTTTTACTCAAACCTTCAAAGTAAACTTCACTTGGGCTATAAGCAACGTTGCACCCCCACCAACACATTAATACACTACCCATAAGCACAGTTATTGACGCAGCTCTTTTTATTTTCCCAACAATCGTATAAGGCATGGGGATATTTGGCTTGTAAACTTGAATAAGGCTATTTGTTGGCATTACAAATCTAATATAACAATCCATATTTAGGTAAAATCTCCCATCGCTTTGCCTTCAATTCCCGTTTTATGTTTAGTGGTCGGACGAAACCCGAATTTTAGCATTTCGCAAGTTTCCCAAATTCAATCGCCGCAGGTTGATAATCGTCAGACCACTCGATACGAGCTGTAAGGCCTTACACAACGTATTGCTAACGAAAACGCTATTCAAAACGGGACTTATCACATAACAAAGATACTTCGATTGTGTCATGGTGAGCGGAGCCGAACCATCCATAATGTAGGTGGCATAATACATACACATTACCTAACATTGCGATGGTGTTTCGTGACCGTGTTGCGGATGGTTCGACTCCGCTCACCATGACACCCTTTTTGAGAGCACCACTAATACATACCGTCTTACGGCTAAATGTTATGGCTTAATTGCAATGCTTTTTATAATTGTGCTTTTTCTTTGGCAAACTCCATCCACCTAACCCCATTTCACAACATTAAACCTTTCACAATTGCCCTTGCCCTAAAAATCCGTAACTTTACACAAGCAATTTGCCCACCCGAAAATACGGATGTGATGAAAGTTTATCTGGATAATGCAGCCACCACGGCCTTGGATAGTAGTGTATTAGAAGTAATGATGCCCTACTTAACCGAACAATACGGCAATCCGTCATCAATTCACGGTTTTGGCCGCGAAACTAAGGCTGCCATTGAAAAGTCGAGAAAGGTTATTGCCAAGTATTTGAATGCATCGGTGGGCGAAATTTTCTTTACCAGCGGTGGCACCGAGAGTGCCAACTTGGTATTGAAATGTGCCGTGGAACGTTATGGCGTGAAGCACATCATTACCAGTAAAATTGAGCACCATTGTGTAACACACCCAGTTGAAGAGCTAGAGAAAGCGGGCAAAATAAAAGCTCACTACGTACAGCTTGATGAGAATGGTCGTGTAGTGTACGAAGATCTGGAACGTTTGGTTTACCAATATGGCAAAGATGTTTTGGTGGCTCTTATGCACGCCAACAACGAAATAGGCAACCTATTGGATATCGAAAGGGTAGCACAGCTATGCAGCGAGCAAGGGGCTTTATTCTTTTCTGATACGGTACAGACTATTGCCCACTTCCCGTTAGACTTGCAAAAAACACCCGTGCACTTCATTAGTGGCTCAGCGCACAAGTTTCATGGCCCTAAAGGAGTTGGATTTGTCTTTATTAGGAGCGAAAAGCAACTATGCCCCTTAATTCACGGTGGTTCGCAAGAACGTAACATGCGCGCTGGCACCGAGAATATTTATGGTATTGTGGGCTTGGCCAAAGCAATGGAGAACTCTTACAACCATATTTTGGAGTATCATAGCTACATAAATGACCTTAAAAGTTATTTGTACACGGAGCTTAAGAATGCCATTCCGGACATTAAAGTAAATGGTGTGTATGGCGACGAAAGCCTTTATACAGTGTTAAATGTATCGTTTCCGGCAAACGAGAACTCCGATTTTTTGATTTATAATCTCGACATCAACAACATAGCCGCATCGGCAGGTAGTGCTTGCACTTCTGGCTCCGACCAAGGTTCGCACGTGTTGCGCGAGTTGGCTATCGACCCAAGCAGGGCAAATGTGCGTTTCTCGTTCAGTCGCCACAACACACATGAGGAGTTGGATTATGTAGTGCAGCATATGAGCAAGTTTTATGGCATTACTCAAGAACAGGGTAGTGGCCATTAATATTTAACATACTTTATTTCATTACCCTTTTGTCATTCATTATCATTGCTTAGAGTTATTAAGCCTTATAACGCACACCTTTTATGGGTAAAAGAGAGGAACAAGTAATAAACCGCGAAATCAGTTGGTTGGCATTTAATGAAAGGGTATTGATGGAAGCCGCGGACCCTAGTGTCCCGCTGATAGAGCGGCTGCGATTCCTAGGTATATTCTCTAACAACCAAGATGAGTTCTTTAGGGTTCGCTTTGCTACTATTAAGCGCATTGTGCATTTTGATATCAAAAACAGTGGCATATTGGGCGGCACACCCGTTGAGATATTGCAGCAGATAAGAGATGTAACTCGCAAACACCGTTTCCTTTTCGAAGAAACCTATGCCCAAATACGGAACGAACTAGAAAAAGAAAATATCTATTTCGTAAACGAAAAAGAATTGACTAAGGATCAAGGAGCAGCGGTTAAGCAGTATTTCGATGATAAGGTAAGGCCAGTTATTACCCCACTAATGATCGATCAATTGCATGATTGGCCAGTGTTTAACGAACGGCATATTTACCTAGCAGTAAAAATGACTAATAGCGACCAACCAGCCAAAGCAAAGTACGCGCTAATTGAGGTGCCTACTAACGTGCGAAGCCGTTTCTTTGTATTACCTGAGGTTGATGGTAAAAAGTACATTATGCTGCTGGATGATGTTATAAGATACAACCTACGCCAGATTTTCTATTTGTTCGAAATGGACGATTTGAACGCTTACACCATCAAGTTTACTAAGGATGCTGAACTGGATATAGATAACGATGTTTCATCGAGCTTTATTGACCAGCTAGCCAAGGGACTTAAGAAGCGACAAGTTGCAACCACGGTAAGGTTTATTTACGATGAAGAGATACCTGCCGATTTTCTGGAGTTTTTGCGCGGTAAACTCAACTTATCGGCCGACGATAGCGTGGTGCCCGGTGGACGCTATCATAACTTCAAAGACTTTATCGATTTTCCAGATTTGGGCATGAAACACTTGCGCTACAAGCGCATTCAGCCTCTTACCCACAAATACTTAAAGCCATACACCAGCATTATTCAAACCATTGCCAAAAAGGATACACTGCTGCACTTGCCATACCAGTCGTTTCACCATGTAACAGATTTTTTGCAAGAGGCCGCCATTGACCCAAAGGTTACCGAAATATATATTACCCTATATCGGGTGGCACGTAGCTCGGCAGTAGCCAATGCCTTAATTAATGCCCTGCGCAACGGCAAAAAAGTGACCGTGGTGGTAGAGCTACAAGCCAGGTTTGACGAAGAGAATAATATATATTGGGCCAATAGGTTGCAAGAAGAAGGAGCAAACTTGATTGCAGGTGTTAAAACGCTTAAGGTTCATTCAAAGATGTTGCTTGTAAAGCGAAAGGATAAAGGCAAGGAAACACTCTATGCTAACATAGCTACCGGAAACTACAATGAAAACACTGCTAAGCTTTATACCGACAAGAGCTTTTTTACTGCCGACCCACAAATTACCCGCGAAGTAGCCAAGTTGTTTGAGTTTTTCGAGAACAACCTTAAAATTTTCCGCTACAAACACTTACTGGTATCGCCGTTCTTTTTAAGGCGGCGGTTGTATGAAATGATTAACAACGAAATAAAACTGGCCAAGCGCGGCAAACCAGGTTTAATTTGGATAAAAGTGAATGGCTTGATAGACTTTGCAATGATACAGAAGCTTTACGAAGCTAGCAGGGCAGGAGTGAAGATAAGGCTTATAGTGCGAGGCGTGTGTGCCCTAATACCCGGTGTAAAAGGCATGAGCGAAAACATTGAAGCTATAAGCGTGGTTGATAAGTTTTTGGAGCATTCGCGTATATATATATTCGGTAATGACGGGGCACCTAAGCATTACATTAGCAGTGCCGATTTGATGACTCGAAACTTGGACCATCGTATAGAGGTGGCTTGTCCTATTTATGACATTACGCTTCAGAAAGAATTGCATGACATTTTCGACCTACAATGGAAGGACAACACCAAAGCTAGGTTGCATAACGGTGCCCAGAGTCATCAATATAAGAAAAAGGGAAGAGGACAAAAGAGCACCCGTGAGCAAGAAGATATTTACAATTATTTAAAGGCACGACATACCAGTGGCTAACACTTAATCATTATGTTTGCCCACCTATAAACACACGGATGAGATTTGCAGCAATAGATATAGGATCGAATGCATTGAGGTTGTTAACCATGAACGTGTTTGCGAACAATGGCAACCCAATTTTCAAGAAAGAATCATTGATACGTATACCACTCCGCCTTGGTGAAGAGGCTTTTATGGATGGCGTAATATCGGATGCCAAAGTAAAGAAGTTATCAGGCGTAATGCAGGCTTTCAAAAACCTGATGGACGCAAACGATGTATTGCAATATCGGGCCTGCGCTACTGCAGCTATGCGTGAGGCCAGCAACGGCCCCGAAATAATTGAAAAAATATTTGCCGAAACCGGCGTGCAAATTGAAATTGTGGATGGTAGCCGCGAGGCGCAGCTTATATACAGCAATCAGATTGCGGAAACCATGGAAGCCGACAAGTACTACCTGTATATTGATGTTGGCGGCGGCAGCACAGAGATAAGCCTTATTACAGCAGGCAAAATACTATTCTCCCAATCATTCCCCATCGGAACACTGAAAATATTGAACAATCAAGTGAATGATGCTGATTGGCAGCCATTATTGAAAGCGCTGAAAGGCTTCCGAAAAGAACATAAGAGTATTACAGGTATTGGCTCTGGTGGCAATATTAATAAAATATTCAAGCTATACGGCGACATAGAAAAAGGTACTTTAACTCAAAAGCAACTGGTTGAAGCTTGGACGCACCTCAATGGCTACAGCTATGCCGAGCGTGTAACCGTGCTGGGCCTGAAACCCGACCGCGCAGATGTGATTCTACCTGCTACCGAAATATTCTTGTTTATCTCGCGCTATGCGGGTATTAAGAACTTCTTAGTACCTAAAATCGGATTGTCGGATGGCATTATACACCAGTTGTTTGCCGAGTACCAAGCGGCATTGGTTAAATAGTGTGCTGCACCAATCAAAATATTTAAGTCAATCTCCCACAACGAGAGGGGCTAGAACTTGTGCCCGCCGAATGATTACTGCAAATGCAAATCACTTCCCGAATTGCGAAATAATGCAATGGCTTGGTGCATGCAAACCAATCAACCAATAACAAATCAACGAATCCCACTCTTTTGCAAAACCCCTCAAAAACGGCTACTTTTGCAATAGCTGCCATGCGAGGCAGTTGCTATAATGTTACCCGCAAATAAAAACTATACGCGATGCCAGTTGTAGAGCTGATAATGCCGAAAATGGGAGAGAGTATCATGGAAGCAACCATCTTAAAATGGTTGAAGAAAGAAGGCGATACCGTAGAGGCCGATGAATCGGTGCTGGAAATTGCGACCGATAAAGTAGACTCTGAAGTACCCGCCAGCCTAGGTGGTGTTATAACCAAAATACTGTTTAACGAAGGCGATGTGGTAGCCGTTGGCAAGGCTGTAGCCCTTATTGATACTGGCGGTGCTGGTAGTACCCCTCAACCTGCCCAAGAAACCGAAACCAAAGCCCCTTTGCAAGCAGAACCTATTTTAGCAGCTAAAGTTGCTGAACCGGTATTGGCACAAACGCAAGAATACAGCAGCAATGGCAGCGATAGGTTTTACTCTCCGTTGGTAATGAGCATTGCCCGCGAAGAGAAAATATCAATGTCGGAGCTTGAAAAAGTACCTGGCAGCGGAAAAGACCAACGTGTAACTAAAGCCGATATATTGGCCTATGTACAAAATCGTGGTAACCAACCGGCCGCCGCACTTGCAATTCAGCCTGCAGTGCAATCTGTGCCAGCTGCTCAGCCAGAAACCATTAAAGCTACTGCAGCACCTATATCGGTTAGCGGCAATGTAGAAATAGTGGAGATGGACCGCATGCGCAAGTTAATTGCCGACCACATGGTGCGTTCTAAACATACGTCGCCACACGTTACCTCTTTTGTTGAAGCCGACGTTACAGAATTGGTGTTGTGGCGCAATAAAGTAAAAGATGGTTTCCAGAAACGCGAAGGTGAGAAAATTACCTTTACTCCAATATTTATTGAGGCGGTAGCTAAAGCACTTAAAGAGTTTCCGTATGTGAACTCATCTGTTGATGGTACCAAGATTATTGTTCGCAAAGACCTAAATATTGGTATGGCCACTGCATTGCCTTCGGGTAACTTGATTGTGCCGGTAATTAAAGGAGCAGACCAATTGAGCCTTACGGGCATCACCAAGCAAGTAAACCGCTTAGCTGATACCGCACGCAAAGGAAAATTGAAGCCTGAGGATATTGATGGTGGGACGTTTACCATCAGTAACGTAGGTACTTTTGGCAACTTGATGGGCACACCTATTATTAATCAACCACAAGTAGCTATTTTGGCAACAGGTGTGGTTAAGAAGAAGCCTGTAGTGCTCGAAACCCCGTCGGGCGACGTTATAGCCATTCGCCATATGATGTTCCTATCCTTGTCTTATGATCACCGTATAGTTGATGGTGCTATGGGTGGAAGCTTTTTGCGTAGGGTTGCTGATTTGTTAGAGCAATTTGATGGCTCAAGAGAAATTTAACTAATCTAAAATGTACCAGAAGTACCCGTTAACCGTTGAATATCAGAAGTATCTGCTTATTGCTTTAATTTTGCAGGCTGTTAACTTGCCCCTTTTTAATGCATACTCGTTTTATTAGTCTATTCGGTCTTCATTTGCTATTTCAGCTTCTTTTTTTCTCAGCTACGGCACAAGAGAAGAAAGGCTGTGTGGCAGGCGATTGCCAAAACGGCAAAGGCACTTATGTTTTTGAAGACGGTAACAAATTTGAAGGTGCCTTCTTAAACAGCCAACCACAAAACGGCACTTTGTTTTTAGCCAATGGCGAAAAATATGTAGGTAGTTTAATTGATGGGCAGCCAAACGGAACAGGCACCTATACTTGGCCTTCAGGGCAGAAATACGAAGGTCACTTTAGTTATGGTAAAAAAACAGGCCCAGGCAAATATCTTTTCCCTAATGGCGATGTGTATGAGGGCAATCTGTTAAATGGCGCATTTCATGGCATAGGCATATACACTTGGCAAAACGGGGAGCGCTACCAAGGCGAGTATCAGAACAACGTGAAGCATGGAATGGGCAATATGCGTTTTAGCACAGGCGACATATACGAAGGTGAGTACGATAACGGAGTAAGAAAAGGAATGGGTACAATGTACTACACTACTGGCGATACAGCAACCGGGCGCTGGGATACCGCTGCTTGCAATTGTGTAATGCGCTATAAAAACGGGGATAAGTATACAGGGTTGATAGGTGGCGGTTTTAGAGAAGAGCATGGTATATTGTACCTTGCCAATGGCGATGAAATTGAAGGCGTATGGGCAGGCGATATGCTAGAGAAAGGTATAATTAGATATGCCAATGGTAATGTTTTTAAAGGCGGTATCTCAGAGTCGCTATACCCAGAAGGTGCTGGGTCGATGGAATTGCGTTACGGTGCAAAGGCTAAGGGCGATTTTTATATGCTCGGCGGGAGCGGGGTAATTGAATATGAAAATGGAGATGTGTATTCTGGCAATTGGAATGCAAACATCATGCCTAGTGGCAAAGGCACCATGGAATACATTAATGGCGATAAGTACGAAGGCGACTGGTTGCTGGGTATGCAACATGGGCTGGGTAAACTCACTTATAAAAATGGTGAAATACGCACTGGCCGATGGGCAGAGGGCCGAGCGGTAAGTGAAGCGCCCATATTGGAGGCTGATGTGCTTTTGGCTGAAGAGTTGTACCAAAAAGCGATAACAAAGTGGAATGGTAAAGACAGACAAGGAGCTTTGAGCTTGCTAAACGAAGCCATACTTAAAAACCCCTCCTTTGCCGATGCCTTTGCATATAGGGGCAAATTGAAGGTGGAAATGCAAAACAATCAAGGTGCTATTGACGATTACCTTGCAGCCCTTAAGATAAAACCCGACTGGCCGGAGGTAGAATATGAACTAGGGAACATATATTATAACCAAGGCCAATTGGCCAGTGCGCTTATTCACTTTAGAAGTATAATTAATTTGTTGCCATCTAAGCCCGATGGGTACTTGTATGCCGGCATAGTGAGCTACGACCTGATGCATTATGACGAGGCTTTGAAGTATTATAATAAAGCCATCGACCTAGGCCCAGCGGCTCCATTGGCCTATTATTATCGTGGTGAGTTGCATGCCAGCCAAGGCCATTTCGAGGCGGCATTGACAGATTTTAATCAGTGTATAGCCCTCGACCCCAACAACACGGAGGCTTATCTAGAGCGAGCATTGGTTTATGTTAAGCAGCATGAGTATAATAAGGCAATGAGTGAGTATAACATTATTATCAATAGCTTTCCAGAGGCTGGAGTAACTTACAAGCATAGGGGCGATCTTTACCTTTTACAAGATGAGCAATTGCAGGCTTGTGCCGATTGGCAGAAAGCTAAAAGCTTGGGTATTGAGGGTTTGGAAGAATTGATTAAAAAAAACTGCGGTAATGAGTAAGATAAAAATCATAAGCCTTTACCTTCTGGGCATACTTTTGATACTAGCCGGCATCAACCATTTCATAATGGCAGAGGAGGTTTACCTGAAAATTATGCCCCCATACTTGGGTTGGCACAAAGAATTGGTTTTTTTGAGCGGTCTTATCGAAATAGGCCTTGGTGTGCTGCTGTTGGTGCCACAATACAGAAAAATAGCTGCTTGGGGTGTAATACTGCTGCTTATTGCCGTTTTTCCGGCGAATATTTATTTGGCACAAACCAATGGTGCTGTGCTTGGGGTTTCGCCATTGGTAGCGTGGGGCAGAATACCTTTGCAGGTATTATTCTTATTTTGGGCTTGGTGGTTTACTAAAGATGAAAAAGAGAATAAAAGCAGTGCAAAAAGCCAAACCAAAACCAGAAAGCGCCGATAATTACTTCGAGCGAACAACAGATGCCGAATTGCTTGAGCTGGCTTTGGCGGTAAGAAACCTCATAAAACGCACACTTCCTGGTGTTAGCGAATGCGTAAAGTGGGATTTGCCTTTCTACACTTATCATGGTAATCTATGCTACATCAATATGCGAAAAGGTCATTTAGAGTTGGGCTTCTATCGGGGGATACACTTATCTAATAGCAGTGGGCTATTGCAAGGTAATGGAAAACTTATTAGGCACATTATATTGCACCCGCGTAACGACCTTCCTCAAGCCGGAATTGTAGAAACCTTACTTGAAGCAAGTAAGGTTAACGAAAACGGACCTCTTAGACTGAAATAAAAACCACGTTTTTTTTGCCAAACATCAAACAACTTTAGTTGATGGCAAATTTGTTGGAGTAATTTCGCACGAAGCTTGGTTAATCTGCAGGCAGTAGGAGCGGGTCTAATATTGCTATTGCGCTGCTGGGCCAGGTAGCATAACCGGGTTGGCAACGTGGTCAATGGTAGGTTTCTCATAAATAATAAGGCTGCCCCGTTCGGTTTTGTTACCCCAAACTTCAATCCCCTCCCAGTTTTGGTTACAAAGGTTTGTAAGGTGCGCGCCATCTAGTATTAAAGTGCCTTTGGGTTTGATAATGATTTTAGCGCCTTTTGGCAACGAAACCCTACACTTGATGGTCAATGTGGCACCGTTCTGAATGATTATATCCCCCTCCAAATCCTTAGCACCGCTCCATACTTCGGCAGAGGAAGTAATTGCCATACTGGCTTCTTTTTTATACTCACACCAAACAGGCACCAAGTATTTGCGCTGTGCCCTGCCCAATGTAGAAAAGTTGAAATGGATAATACCCAACTGGCAAGGGGTAAACGAGTTTTGGCGATTGTTGTAGTCCATTACATTGTTGGAGTATATGCCATCTGGGCATTTTTCTGAATTTCGGTCCCAACAATTGGGGTTATCAGGTGTATCATCGCAATTGTCGCCAGCCCATGTATGCATTAGCCCAAACGAGTGCCCCGTTTCGTGCAAAATAATGCCCATCCTATGGCCAGTTACCTCTTTGGTTCCATCGGGCAATATCTTGGTTTCCAAAAACTGTTTAGCCCCAACTACCTTCACCCAATTGGTAAACCCTGTGCCTGTTGATTTAGCTGAGTATGTAGGCGACTTAATACTATCCGGGTGATGCTCTTGCATGACCATCGTTAACACCTCATCCTTATGCTTAGCATATTTTTCGTAAGCGCGCTTATCATAAGAACCACTAACCCCGCTCTTAATATCGAAGTAGGCCAACAAACTGTCCGTAGCAAAGTCTATCCCAATGTCGTCTAAATTGGCAGGGTCGTGGTGCAATTCAAACCTATAGCTAGTGGGTAGGGCAGGGGTTTCATTGCCAACAGGCAGCGTCATTGGGGCATTTACGCTTAGGCGTTCATTTACAAGTTCCAGCAATCGCTTTACGTATGCTGGCGCTTCTTCTTCCGATAAGGTGTTTGGGTCGTTGGCAATGCCCTGCATGATCAAAAAACGAACCCTTATAAAGCGCATCGGTGTATGCTCTGGGTAATATTGGCTAGGCGCGTAGTTTATGGTTTGGTTGCATAGGTTGGTTTTAGAGGTTTCAATAGGCTCTAAATAAACTGCTTCGGGGCCACTTATAAATGCCTGCCAGGTTTTCGCAGAGCAAGCTACCATAAACATTAACCCAAACAAGGCAACCGTTAGAAGTTTTTTATCAGCTTTCATCAGTATCGTACGAAATATTAGTAAATTTACTGCGCTTTAAAACAGCGTTAAACCATGAAATACTACTTAGCATTATCACTTGCCCTATTTCTTGTATCATGCGGCGCCAATCGCGAACAATCTTTGCAAGATATTAAACAGGCAGAAAACAATTTGTATGCCAATGATGGAGCTTTTCTTTTTAATGACTCTTTGGCCAATATCACCCTTGAGGCATACCTAGATTTTGTGAGTAGCTTTCCTAAAGATAGCCTATCAGCTGATTATTTGTTCAAGGCAGCCGATTTATACCGCGCCAAGCATGAGTTTGATAAAGCCATAGCCACATTCGACCGCGTAGCTAAAGATTACCCAGACTACGAAAAAGTACCGCAAACGGTATTTTTGCAAGGCTTCATTTACGAAAATGATTTGAAGGATTTACCAAAAGCAAAAGAACGCTACGAATACTTTATTCAGCAATATCCGCAACACCAACTGGCCCGCGATGTGCAGTTTTCCTTGAACAACCTTGGCAAAACGCCTGAGCAAATCATCCAAGAATTCCAACAAAACCAAATGTTGCAAGATAGTCTGAGTAGCTTGGTTGATAGCACTAGTTCTGCTAAATAATAGCTCAATGTAAGAACATCGAAAAAGCCTCATGTCGGAAACGATGTGAGGCTTTCTTTTTGGGAATGTTTAGCCATGCAATAAGCCGGCAAATTAAACCCTTGAATGCACCGTAAAATTGCCGCATATTAAAGATGCGTTAAGAAGTGGCTAAGTAGTAGCGTTTATGCTGAACACTATTTACATTTAGGTGGTTGTAAGTTTATGCGTGTTCGCTCCCTTAAATATGATTTGTTGGAATGGCTATATCAAGCCTACCAGAATGACCCACTTGCTAAGTGGGATGTGGGTCCGTTTATGGAAGAACATGGCATTAGCGCTGTTAGCAGCATTATTGAGTTTGGTAATGCCTTGAAAAAATCTGGGCATCTGAGGGAGTTTAATGGACAAGGCTATGAGTCGTTCCAAGCATCCATCAGCATTCTGGGAATCGATTTGATATCGGAGGATGTAAAAAGCGAAATACAACAGCTGTTGGAAGGCATTAAAAACGACTTTGATCACTTTTACCCAGTGGTAAACCACTTGCAATTCTTGCCTAAAACCTTTGAAGTAGCTGCCGAAATTAGCCACTACATGCAAAACAATGGACTTATCTTCTCGCGCATCGAAACCGACGATGTATTCATCAAAATTACCGAGAAAGGCATTGAATACCTGAACCACCCTGGTGGCCCTTATAACATGAGCGGCTCGCCATTGAGAAAGATTGCTTAACCTTTGTTGTATCCCAGCCTTACCAAATAATTCCTATCTTTCCTGCCGTAACAGCTTTATTGAATGAAGGATTCGCATACACGGAGTTTTGTGAAGGGGATAAGTTGGCGCGTAATAGGCACCATCGATACTATTGTCATTTCCTTCTTCGTAACCGGCACGCTAGGTAAAGCGCTAACCATTGGCATGACAGAGGTGATTACCAAAATCATCTTATTCTATTTCCACGAGCGACTATGGCAGATTTTCGGCCATAAAATGTCTGAAGGAAGCAAAAAGGCCATTATTAAAGCGATTAGCTGGCGTATCACAGGCACGCTTGATACTATTTTCCTGTCGTTTATGATAATCACTTTCGGCAGCGAAACGGGCAATACAGCCCATCCCTTTGCGCAGGCAACTACTATTGGAGGCATTGAACTCATAACTAAGATAACGCTTTTCTATTTCCATGAGCAGATATGGAACCGTTTGATTAAATGGGGTAGAGTGCCTATTGAATTAAATAACCTCGGCAACAACGAAAACGCTACCCCCAACAAAAACAAGCTCGCTAACTAAGGCCGCACTTAATGCCGCCTTGTAGGCATCCTGCACGCTCGGATAACTTTGTCCCCTTAAATCGTATTTAACAGATTCAATGCGCAACTCTTCGGCGTCTCTTCCCCTTGGTATATCGGGTCGGCAGAAGTAGTAGGTGGCCCCTTTTGGCAACAAGGGCAGCATTTTGGTAAGGTCTTTGTCGTTTACTGTACCTATTACTATATGTAAACCTGGGAAAGCCAGCTCAGCTATCAAGCCAAAAATCTCTTTGAATCCAGCTTCGTTGTGGCCGCTATCTACCAGTACTAGTGGGTCACGTTGTAAGACTTGTGCTCTACCCATAAAAGTACTGATTTCCTTTATGTTAGATAGTGATTTGCGAAGTATTACTTCATCTATATTATAGCCTTGTACTTGCAATTGCTCCACTGCACCAAATACCGTAGCGAGGTTCTTTAATTGGTAATTACCGTATAAGTCGGTCTGCAAATTTTCTAGATAAGGTATGCCATCTTTAAGCACATTTACCGTCATGCCGCCAATGGCCCTATCGGTGCGCACCACGCGGTAATGTTGGTCGGCATAGCTAATTGGGCTGTTGCGATCTTTAGCCGCTTGGTTAAACACAGGTTGTGTTTCTGGTTGTGTTTCGCCAATAACAACGGGTACTTTGGGTTTAATAATGCCTGCCTTCTCAAACGCAATCAAGGGTAAGGTATCGCCCAGAAACTGCGTATGGTCGTAGCCAATATTGGTAATGATAGATAGTTTGGGTATGATTACGTTCGTAGAATCGAACCTGCCGCCCATGCCCGTTTCAATAATGGCAATATCAACCTTGTGGCGGGCAAAATGATCAAAAGCCATGGCTACTGTCATTTCGAAGAAGCTTGGCTGTATGGATATAAAATCTTGTTGGTACTTTGCCACAAAATCGACTACTTCACCTTCGCTAATGTATTGCCCATCAATTTTGATACGCTCCCTAAAGTCTTTATAGTGCGGCGATATGTACAGGCCTGTTTTGTAGCCCGCTGTTGTAAAGATGGCCGCCAAAGTATGTGCCGTGGTACCTTTGCCGTTGGTGCCCGCTATATGGACACTTTTAAACTGGCGCTGTGGCTCTTGCAGCAAAGCCATCAGCTTAAGGGTATTGGTAAGGTCTTTCTTAAAAGCGGACGCACCCACGCGCTGGAACATAGGCAACTGGTCAAATAGCCACAGCACCGTTTCTGCATAATTCATGCGACAAAGTTAATACGATTGTTATTGCGCAGTATATTTAAAGTCGATATAGCCGATTTGCTCTGGGCGGTTTTGCGGGTCGGGGCTCCATTCCCATTTCAAGGCTGCCTCTTTAGCCTTGGCCACCAAGTAGCTATCAGTAGTAGTAGAGCCACTGGCACTATATACAGCACTGATAACTTTACCTAGGCTGTTTACAGATATCTTGATGCGCACAGTACCAAATTTACTTTGATCGCTTACGGGGGTTATTTGCTTAGTTGGCTTGCGGTTGCCAAGCGAGTACCCGGTACCACCACCTGTGCCGCCACCACTTCCAGGGCCGCTACCTGGTCCATCTCCAATGCCTGATCCAGGTCCATTTCCACTACCACTACCACCGCCAGTGCCTGGGCCATCGCCACCATCGCCACCACCAGTGCCACTGTTACCAGTGCCAGTACCATTTGGGTTACCTTGGTTGCCCAAGCCACCACCAGTGCCCTTACCACCCCCTTTTGGGAAAGTAGAGCCGGGTATTACCGTAGGTTCAGCGGGTTTCGAGGGTGCAGGTTTCGGGGTCTCAGCAGGTTTTGGAGTAGGCTTAGGTGTTTCAACTGGTTTGGTAGGGGTTGGGGTAGGTTTTGGTGTTTCCACTGGTTTTACCGGTGGGGTTGGAGTAGGTTTTGGCTTGTTGGCGTCTGCAATTACGGGTGCTTCCTCGTGGCTTTGGGTTACCACATCATTGTTATCAGCAGTTAATGGTGCAGCAGCTGGTTCGCTCTCTGGCGGCGGCATAGCCGCATTGTCCGTCGTAGCGGTCGACATATCCATTGCCACCACCTCGCCAGTACCGGCATCAATAGCACCGAACATAATACCAACCTCGCCGTTGCCGCCACCTCCACCGCCGCCGCTTTCGCCTTGGTTTAAGAAATACAACAGTAGTAGTAAAATCAACATAATGGTGGTGGTAATAATGCGCGATGCACGGCGGTTTTCGCGCTCGTACTCGTATTCCTCATGGTATTTAAGGTCCATTGTGCTCATAGCGTAACAATTAGTCTAGTTGCTTTAGTAGTGCCATTTTTAGTATGATGCAGGCGGTTCTTGTTTTCCACAAAATCCGTAACCCTTTCTTTAAATTTTTCTCCATCACACCTTCCAATAATCCTACCAAGTTTTAAATAAACGGTTATTTCGTTGTTTCTGGTATATGGCTATCACGCAGGTTCTTGAAGCATGTCAATAAATGCTACTGCCGAAACATCCATTTGGTGGGCTGCGTTGCCTACCATGAGGCTAAGCACCGTATATCCAATGTATGCTGTTATGCCCACCACCAAGCCCGCAAATAAGGGAACCAGCGCTTCATACAGCTCATTTGCAAACATTCCCAAATCAAGTGGGACAACCGCATTGCTCATGGCAAACAATACCATTATTAAGCCCATTACGGTACCCAGCGCACCTACAAGCGGTGCCGCTCTGCTAATGGCAGCCAACGAAGCTAGCCCCTGCTTTAAGCGGTGCACCTCCATGCGCGCCACATTACGAATGGCCAAATCAATCTGCTCTATCGGCTTGCCAATTTTGGTAATGCCCTTATCCATCATGCGCGCCACTGGCGTATTGGTCTTTTTGCAAAGGTCTCGCGCAGCCACAATCTTACCCGATACAAGCAAATCCTTAATGTTGTGCATAAAATGCTGCTCCACATTTGCCGCCTTGCCTATACTTAAGTACCGTTCTATGCATAGGTACAGCGCCGCTAAAAACAACAGCGCAATAGGTATCATAGCCCAACCTCCCTTCAACATCAAGGCGATAACCGAAATTTTGTTGTGTGCCTCTATGGGAGTTCCCACGGTGGTTTGCAAAAACAGCATATCCATAGTACAGATGTATAGCTTTACGTAAAATAATGATGCCAAAAGACACTTTAACAATGTAAAGCTAACGCTATACGCCGCATTTGCATTATGGTTTATATACCGTGGGGCGGGGGAGGTGTAGGGGATTTTGGACGGAGGTTGGTTGTTAATTTTAGGTGTTTAGTTAATGTAACTAGTAATAGGTACATTATAAACGCCTGTTGATAACCATAACACATAGTTCATGCAGAATGGTTATTTTTGTAAACTGTGTGAATACCAGTTTAACTTGACTTAAATACTATGGCAGAGGAAGAAGACATTATTCCGATAGGAGGAAGTGGGGGCAGCATTATCCCCATTAACATTGAAGAGGAAATGAAAACGGCTTACATTGATTATTCAATGTCAGTTATCGTATCGCGTGCCATCCCTGATGTACGTGATGGCTTCAAGCCCGTTCACCGTCGCGTGTTGCATGGCATGAACGAGTTGGGTGTGGCTAGCAACAAACCACATAAGAAATCGGCCCGTATAGTGGGTGAGGTACTCGGTAAGTTTCACCCGCATGGTGACTCATCGGTTTACGATACTATGGTGCGTATGGCCCAGCCTTGGAGTCTGCGATATCCACTAGTGGATGGCCAAGGTAACTTTGGCTCGGTAGATGGCGACTCGCCAGCTGCCATGCGATACACCGAAGTGCGCTTGCAGAAAATAGCTGAAGAGATGTTGCAAGACATCGATATGGATACTGTAGACATGCAGTACAACTTCGATGATACACTGAAAGAACCAACCGTATTACCTACCCGTATACCCAATTTGCTAATGAATGGCTCTTCGGGTATTGCAGTAGGTATGGCTACCAACATATTGCCCCATAACCTTACTGAGGTTATTAACGGCATTATGGCCTACATCGACAATAACGAGATTACTATTGCCGAATTGATGGAGCATGTTACCGCTCCTGATTTTCCTACGGGTGGCACTATCTATGGCTACGAAGGCGTTCGCCAGGCTTTTGAAACCGGCCGAGGCAAAGTGGTGGTGCGTGCAGTTGCCGAAATGGAGGAGCACAACAACCATGAGCGTATCATCATAACCGAGATACCTTATCAGGTAAACAAAGCCACGCTGATTGCCCGTATTGCCGAGTTGGTAAACGACCATAAGATTGATGGTATTAGCGATATCCGCGATGAATCGGATAGAACGGGTATGCGCATAGTTATTGAACTTAGGCGCGATGCTAATGCAAGCGTGGTGCTTAACATGTTATACAAGAACACCTCGCTGCAAACTTCTTATGGTGTAAACAATATTGCACTAGTAGGTGGTAGGCCTAAGTTGCTGAACTTGAAGGACATGATTGTTCACTTCGTCGACTTCCGTCACGATGTAATCGTTCGCCGTACCAAGTTTGAGCTTAACGAAGCTGAAAAGCGTGCCCATATTTTAGAGGGCTTATTGATAGCCATCGATCACTTGGATGAGGTAATTAAGCTAATTCGTGCCTCTCAAACTGTTGAGATTGCTCGCGAAGGCTTAATGAGTAGCTTCAGTTTGTCGGAACTTCAAGCCCGCGCCATTCTTGACCTACGATTGCAAAAGCTTACAGGCCTTGAGCGCGATAAGATTAAGCAAGAGTATGATGAACTAATGGAGCGTATTGCTTACTTAAAATCCATTTTGGAAGAAGGTAACCTGGCCCTGCGAATGAGCATAATTAAAGATGAGTTGCAAGAAGTGTTGAAGAAGTATGGCGATGCACGCCGCACCACTATTGTATACTCTGGCGAAGATATTGACATTGAGGATTTGATATCGAATGACAAGGTGGTAGTTACCATTTCGCATTTGGGATATATTAAGCGTACTAACTCATCTGAGTTTAGGGTACAAGGCAGGGGAGGACGTGGCTCACGTGGCGGCGCTACTCGCGAAGAGGACTTTATTGAGTACATCTTTAGTGCTGATATGCACAACTATATCTTGTTCTTTACAGAGCAAGGTAAGTGCTTCTGGTTGAAGGTTTATGAGTTGCCAGAAGGCACCAAAACCAGCAAAGGCCGTGCGATACAGAACATCATTAATATTGACAAGGACGACAAAGTAAAGGCCTTTATCAATGTTTATGACCTGAAGAGCGAAGAAGCCCTGAACAACCAATACATAGTGCTTTGTACTAAAGGTGGTATTATTAAGAAAACCACCTTGGAGGCCTACTCACGCCCACGCACCAATGGTATTATTGCCCTTACGGTTCGCGAAGGCGATACACTATTGGAAGCCAAATTGACGGATGGCACATCAGACATTATGATGGCCGTGCGCAGTGGCAAATGTATCCGTTTCAACGAAAGCAATGTGCGCCCAATGGGCCGCGGTGCATCAGGTGTTACCGGAATACGTTTTGATAGTGCAACCGATGAAGTTATTGGCATGATTTGTGTTTCTCAGGAGTCGTTGAAGCATGCAGAAGCAACCAATGTAGCCTTGGAGGCCTTTATAGCCGAGAACGGAGATGAGGCTGAATTGCCAGAAGCATTGGCCAATGACGTTAAAACGAAGAAAACCATCTTGGTAGTTTCGGAAAACGGCTATGGCAAACGTTCTGACTTTGAAGAGTACCGATTTACCAATCGCGGCGCTAAGGGTGTTAAAACCATTAACGTAACCGAAAAAACCGGTGACTTGATTGCCATTAAGGATGTGAATAACGAAGACGATTTGATGATTATCAATAAGTCGGGCATCACCATCCGCATGGGCGTTGATGAATTGAGGGTAATGGGCCGCGCTACACAAGGCGTAAGGTTGATTAAACTTGATGCAAAAGATTCGATAGCAGCGGTTACCAAAATACAAGCATTGCCAGAGGAAATAGAATTGACCGAAGGCGATGAGGGCATAGCATCACCTGGTGAGGTTGGCCCGGTAACGGAAGGCGAATAATTAATGTTAAGCCAACATCAGTCAATTTGGCGGATGTTGGCTATACCTTAACCATAATATTAAGCAAACCCAAAACCCCTGAATACGGTATGAAAAATTTGTTTACTTTGCTATGCTTTATGGCGCTGTCAGTAAGTTTGATGGCCCAAAGCATGAATACCATTGGAGCATTTAACAATTTTAGCACTTATGAGCAAACCGGTGGCACTGATAAGGCTGCACTGAGAACCGCCTACGATTTTATCAAAAAGGCGGAAGTACATGAGACAACCATTGGCGATGCGAAAACTTGGTATTACAGTGCCTACATTAGTCTGCTCATTAACGAAGATGTAGAGTTGAAGAAAGACTATCCGGAGGTAATTTATGAGGCGACCAAAGCGCTTAGAAATGTAGTAACACTAGGGGAGGCGTCGGGCCAAAAGAAACCTAGGTTTATGGAAGAGGCCCAAGAAAAACTGGGTATCACAACGGTCATTTTATATAACAAAGCTGTAGATTTTGGCCAAGCTGGCAGGGAAGGAGAGGCTTATAAAGCTTTTAAAGAAACCTACGAGGTAAGTATGTTTATTAAAGAACATGGTTTTGAGGCCAAAAACAAGTTGCCAGAAGTTAAAGAGGCCAAATACTACACTGCTATGTATGCCTCCAAATTGGGAAAAACCGAAGAAGCAAAAAAGCTTTTTGATGAGTTGATTAATGAAGGTTACAACAGCGCTAACCTTTATCAGGGCTTAGCAATGATGCAAAAGAATGCAGGTAAAAATGATGAGGCTGTTGCTACTTTGCAAAAAGGCATGAAAGTATTCCCGAATGAATTGGCTCTGGTAATTGACATGATTAACATTTACCTAGAGACTGGCCGCGAAACAGAGGCTATTGATGCGATGTTGAAAGCCATTGAGCTAGACCCAAAAAACCACCAACTATATTTTGTGACTGGGGTAGCCTATGCCAAAATCAAAAACAATGACAAGGCACTAGAATACTACAATAAAGCTCTAGAAGTAAAACCTGATTACTCTGATGCATATAACAACATTGGTGCGATATATTTAGAATTTGCTAACGAACAAATTAATAAAATGGGCGAACCTAACGTTAGCGATGCTCAGTACAAGCAATATGATGCAAAGCGTTTAGAATTTCTAGGTAAGGCTTTACCAGCTTTGGAAAAGTCAAACGAATTGAATCCTAATAACATTGAAACTATGGACGTACTTAGAACCATTTATGCTAAGCTTGGACAGTATGATAAGTCTGCTGAGATGAAGAAGAAGATAGCGGAGTTACAGAAATAAAAAGTGGGGCTGTTCTTGTAGCGGCCCTTTCTTTTTGAAAATCGACTTTACATAATGTAAATTATAGGCTGATTTATTGTTGAAACAAAACCTGCTTTCCGGCAATGCTTTTACGGACATTTCGGTATCCGCACATGTTCATTTGTAGCGCTGCAGACCGCATCAAATAACAATTCGTGGACGACAAAACTGACCAGAACTTGCAAAAATTACGAATTGTAGAATTATGGTTTGTCCAGAGACTTTACAAAGTAATCATGCTGCAGACCGCATCAAATAACAATTCGTGGACGACAAAACTATTGACTGTACACGAAGTAATAGCAAGAAAAAGGGACGCGCAATAGTTGCGCGGCCCTTTAAACTTAAAAGAGCAGATAGCAGATTATGCGAAAGCTGCTAACGCTAACCAACGTTCGGTTTTGGTCTCTATAACTACCATTAACTCAGTCAATTCATTACTTACTTCTTGAATTTGATGATTAGAGAGATTACCTGTGCTGAGTTGGTTGCTCAGGGCGGCTTTCTTTTCTTCCAATTTAGGAATTTCGGCATCTAGGTCTTCAAACTCCTTTTGCTCTTTGTAGCTCAGCTTTTTCTTCTCTTCAGGCTTAGTATCTTTTACCGCCTCAGCTTTAGGCTTTTCAACGTTACGTTTGCTTTCGCGTAGCTCTTCGAGTGCTAAATCCTGCACAGCACGCCAATGCGAATAATTGCCGTTAAAATCCTTGATTTTACCTTCGCCTTCAAACACAAACAAGTGGTCAACCAGCTTGTCCATAAAGTGTCTATCGTGGCTCACCATCAATAAGCAACCGCGATAGCTCTGTAAGAAATCCTCTAAAACGTTCAAGGTAAGAATGTCCAAGTCATTTGTTGGCTCATCCAGAATCAAGAAGTTCGGGTTCTTCATTAAAATGGTCATCAAAAAGAGCCTGCGCTTTTCGCCACCGCTAAGCTTCGAAACTGGCGTGTACTGCTGCTCCGGTGGAAACAGGAACCGCTCCAGAAACTGCGATGCTGAAATAGTCTTACCTTTTTCAACGGGGATAAACTCTGCAATATCTTTCACCACCTCAATCACACGCTTGTCCTCGGGCAACTTCATGCCACCTTGCGAGTAATAACCAAAAACTACGGTTTCGCCTACAACTACCTTACCAGCATCGGGTTGCTCCTTCCCCATCAGCATATCCAAAAATGTGGTTTTGCCTACACCGTTGCGGCCGATAATGCCAACCCGCTCTCCTTCTCTGAACTTGTAATTAAAGCCATCTAGTATCTTCAAATCGCCAAACGATTTACCCAAATGGTGCAGCTCCAATACTTTGCCACCCAATCGGTTCATCTTTATATTGAGGGTCATTTCGTCCTTCTTCACCTCGCTATTGGCCACGTTCTGTAAGTCGTAAAAGGCATCTACCCTGCTTTTAGCTTTGGTGCCCCTAGCCTTCGGCTGGCGGCGCATCCATTCCAACTCTTTGCGCATTAGGTTTTGAGCCTTACCAATGGTTTGCGACTCGTTAAACTCGCGCTCGGCCTTTTTCTCCAAGTATTTGGAGTAGTTGCCCTTGCTGCGGAATATTTGGCCCCTATCCAGTTCCATTATCTCATTGCAAACGCTCTCTAGGAAGTACCTGTCGTGGGTTACCATCAATATGGTCATATTGGCGCGGCTCAGGTATTCCTCTAGCCACTCAATCATATCTAAGTCTAAGTGGTTGGTAGGCTCATCCAGAATCAAAAAGTCCGGCTCGTCAATCAAAACCTTGGCCAATGCCAAGCGCTTTACTTGTCCACCGGAAAGCACATCCACTTTACGGTCCATTGGGCCCACTTTAAGCAAACTCAAAATGGTCTGCGAGCGGCTTTCAAAGTCCCAAGCTTGGGTGCTGTCCATCATCGAAAAGGCATTTTGCATGCGTTCTTCGTCTTCAGGATGCAATAGGCTTTCTTCGTATTCTTTAATGGCCTTCATTACCGGCTTGGTACTATCAAAAATAGCATCCAAAATAGTATCGCCAGCCTTAAACTGTGGGTCTTGCCCCAAATAGCCCAAGGCAATATCCTTGTGTACTTTGGCCATACCCTGCTCAGGACTCTCCAAGCCAGCAATAATGCGCAACATGGTAGTTTTACCCGTGCCATTTTGCGCCACAAAAGCCACCTTTTGTCCTTTATCAATATAGAAGGTAATGTCTTGGAAAAGGATCTTTTCCGTATACGATTTCTTTAGGTTCTCTACCGTTAAATAATTCATGGCGCAAAGATAGCTTTTGTTTGCAAGACACAAGACACAACCTGCCGGCAGGCAGGGACACAAGATTAGCAAAAGAAAAATCGACAAACTATTTACCTCACTGTTTGTTGGGTAAACATGCCAACAACCCACCATCCAATCGTCCGGTTCATCCTAGGCGACCAATTGAATAATCAGCATTCTTGGTTCTCACAGCGCGACAATAATGTACTGTATGTATTGATGGAAATGCGCCAGGAAACGGACTATGTAACCCATCACATACAAAAGGTAGTTGGCTTTTTTGCAGCCATGCGGGCCTTTGCGCAGTGGTTGGAGGCTGAAGGGCATCAAGTGCTATACTTAAAGTTGAACGACCAACGCAACCTGCAAAGCCTGCCCGACAACCTCCAGTGGATAATCGAAAAACATGGATGTAGAAAACTGCAATACCTGTTGCCCGACGAATATAGGCTCGACGAGCAAATAAGGCAAATGCATAAAACACTTGGCATTGAGGTGGATGGGAGCGATACAGAACATTTCCTTACGACAAGAACAGAGTTGGTGGAGTTTTTTAAAGGGAAGAAAACCTACCTTATGGAAAGCTTCTACCGCCAAATGCGCCGAAAGCACGGCATTATGATGAATGGGAAGGACCCTGTTACAGGCCAATGGAACTATGATGCCGATAATAGGAAAAGCCTGCCCGATAATGCAACCGTTACCCCTCCCCTAGTTTGGAAACATGATGTGCAACACCTTGTTGAAATGATAAACCAACATGGCGTTAAAACCATTGGTAGTATTGATGCTATGGCTTTCCCTTGGCCCATTGACCGAGAGCAAAGTTTAGCACTGCTTTATCATTTTGTAAGTCAGTGTTTGCCATATTTTGGCACCTACGAAGATGCCATGCACAGCAAACATTGGTCAGTGTTCCATTCTCGGTTGTCGTTTAGCATGAACGTAAAGATGCTATCTCCATTGGAGGTGGTGCATGCCGCAATAAAAGCCTGGGAACAACGCCCTGATAAGATTTCGATAGCGCAAATTGAGGGCTTTGTACGCCAGATTATCGGTTGGCGAGAGTATATGCGGGGCATTTATTGGGCGCACATGCCAAGCTTTGCTAAAGAGAACTTTTTCAATCATCATAACGCATTGCCTAAATGGTACTGGACTGGTGAAACTAAGATGCGGTGCATGCAATTTTGCGTAGGCCAAAGTTTGGACAAAGCCTATGCGCACCATATACAGCGGCTGATGGTTACGGGTAATTTTGCCCTATTGGCGGGCGTGCACCCCGATGAAGTAGACCAATGGTACTTGGGCATATATATTGATGCCATTGAGTGGGTAGAGATAACCAACACCCGCGGCATGAGCCAGTTTGCCGATGGTGGCATAGTGGGCACCAAGCCTTATGTGAGCAGTGCTAACTACATTAACAAAATGAGCAACTACTGCAAAGGCTGCCATTACGACCACAAGAGCAAAACCGGCGAAAAGGCTTGTCCATTCAATAGCCTTTACTGGCACTTTTACCACCGCCACCGAGACTTATTGGAAAGAAACCCACGCATAGGCATGATGTACCGGGTGTGGGATAAAATGGATTCCAAAGACCAAAAAGCCATCATCGCGCAAGCGGAGTATTATTTGGGGCGATTGGATGAGTTGTAACTGTGGGCCGCCCGATAAAATAGCCCATGGTTTCAACCATGGGTAAATGAGAATATTATTCATATTTAACCGTTTCAACGGTTTTACGAACGGCCTAAAAGAAAACCGTTAAAACGGTTGGGTGCATTTCGGCTTTTGAAACCCACGATTGAAATCGTGGGCTAAATTTTGGCACTAAACTTCAAGCACAAACGCAAATCCCTAGCCGACTTTAGCAACTTTCGCTCAAGCTTATTATCAGCAGTAAATTTTGAGAAGTATTCATTATTTAAAGCAACCTCATCACTACTGACTTTTAGCGAAATTTGTTCGTTACATTTGTTTAAATGTATGGTTCTAGTTTTATCGTCATAATTAGGTAGCTTACCCCACCAACTCAAACGAAAAATCACCACTTGAAAGTAATCGGCAATATTCTCATATGAAATCGAAATGACTTTGCCATTCCCTTTATACCTTACATCATAGAATGCATTCCCCAAAACCTTTTCTTCGATAAGGCTGAAACCAAATTCAGTTACTAGGTAATTAAAGTAAGTTTTTACTTTTTCTATATAGTCTTCGCCTGTTATCAAACCTTAACACAACATTTTAATTCTAGAATCTTTCAGCCCCCAACAACTCCCGCGCATTCTCCAATGCGGCCTCGGTAACCTTATCGCCACCCAGCATTTTGGCTATTTCGCTGGCGCGCTCGGTGTGGGTTAGGGTGCGAATGCGGGTTACGGTGCGGTCGTTTTCCAACCCTTTGTAAACAAATAGGTGGCTCGGGCCCTTGCTGGCTATTTGCGGCAGGTGGGTTATGGCTATTACTTGGTGCCCTTGGGCGAGCTGTTCCATTACCACGCCTGCCTTGTGTGCTACCTCGCCACTGATGCCAGTATCTATTTCATCAAAGATTAAGGTAGGCAAAGCCATATTATTAGCTATCAACGATTTAAGCACGAGCATTAACCTTGAAAGCTCACCGCCTGATGCTACTTTACGTAACTCGTCCATCTTGCCGCCTCTATTCGCAGAGAACAAGAACCGAACCCGGTCGGCACCATCGGGACCAGGCTCTAATAAGGGCTCAATGGATATTTTAAATTGGGTATTCTCCATACCCACGTAAGCCAGCTTGGCAATTACTTGTTGCTCAATAGTTGGAGCTACTTTGTTCCGGCTGGCGGTAATCTGGCTGCCCGTTTTCTTTAAGTCCAGCAATAGCTGCACTTCCTGCTTTTGTAGTTTATCAATATCACCTCTCAAGGCATCAAACGCCCCTATCCTACCCTCTAGGTCGTTTTGCAGGGCTACTAACTCGGCAACCGATGCAAAATGGTGCTTGGCCAATAGTCGGTTTATGGTATTTTGGCGTTCTTGAAGCGTGGCAATGCGCTCTGGGTCAAAGTTCAGCCCCTCCTCTAGTCGCTCCATTTCTTGCGAAATGTCCTCTAGTTCAATGGTGGCGCTATCTAAGCGTTCTGCCAACCCGTTCACTTGGTCGTTGTATTTACTAATACTTTGCAACAATCCCCGAAGCTCGTTCAAAGTATCAACTACCGAGCCATCGGCATTGCTCAGTGCCATTACCGAGCGGCTCAGGTTACCTTTTATCTCCTCCGCATTCTCCAATGAGCTAAGCTCCTGCTCCAGTTGCTCAAATTCATCAGCATCCAGTTCGGCTTCGGTTAGTTCGCTCAATTGGTAGTTTAGGTAGTCAATATCGCCAATGTCTTGTTTCGAGCGCTCCAACAGGTCTTGAAGGGTGCGCTTGGTCTTGCTCCAAAGTGCGTATTGGGTGCCGTATTGCTGCAGTAGCGCCTCATGGTGTGCCACAGCATCAACCAATTGCAACTGGAAACTGGCACTGCTCAAGGCAAGGGTTTCGTGCTGACTATGCAGGTTTATAAGTTGCGCACCAAGCTCTTTAAGCACCTCCAAAGTAACGGGCGTATCGTTTACAAAAGCCCTTGATTTACCCGCGGTGGTTAGTTCGCGCCTAATAATCAATCCTTCTTCGTAGTCTAGGTCGTTTTGCTGAAAGAACTCCTGTAAGCGATAGCCTTTCAGCGAAAAGTAGCCCTCGACGTAGCACTTGCGGCTGTCGTCAAATAGCACTTTGCTTTCGGCTCTAGCACCCAATATCAGCGATAAGGCACCAAGTAAAATAGATTTACCCGCACCTGTCTCACCGGTAATAATATTCAGCGAGCCGCCGAACTCCACCTCAATATGATCGATAATGGCATAATTGCTTACCACTAGTTTTTGCAACATAACACCGCAGGCTTTGATGTAAAATTAGGGGTTTTGTGGGAAGTAAAATGAAGGCTGTAAAATCTTATTCTTTAAGTAAGCAAAACCATCTAGTACTTTTCTAAACCTTCAGACTTCAACCAACCTTGAATGATGACCGCCTTTGAGAGCAGTATAAGGTAATTAATTGCTCCAAGCCCTTTTTTACGATGATTTACTAGTAGAGGTATGGCAATAAAAACAACAAAATGCGCCTAAGTTGACATTAGGAATGAAAAAATAAGGTATTCACAACTCAATAATCCTTTTAGGCCTCTAGTAACATTCTGATTGTATCATGGTATGTTAATAAAAAATCGTGTTGTATTTCAATTACTAATCAGCAATTGCCAGATTTCTAGAATCGAACTGGCCAATGCGGAAAGTTGATTGCAGTTCTGGTTGCGTCATTTATTAGGCTTATATTTACAGTATGTTACCTGTTATCACATTCGGTACTTATAAGGTCCATTTTATTGATGAACTACCTGCTTTGGTAGACATGTTTCCATGGGCAACTTATAGTAGTATCTATGTACTTGTAGATGCCAATACCCGCGCATACTGCCTTCCCATGTTGCTGGAAATTGATGCGTTCAAGAATGCTACTATACTTGAAATTCCGGCAGGCGAGTCGTACAAAACTATTGATACCTGCGAGCATATTTGGGAAGTATTGCTAAATGAGCAAGCCGACAGGAATGCACTAATAGTTAACCTTGGTGGCGGACTAGTAAGCGATCTAGGTGGTTTTATAGCCGGTACCTACAAGCGTGGAATCGACTTTGTAAATATACCTACTACCCTATTAGCGATGGTTGACGCGACAGTTGGCGCCAAAACGGGTATAAACCTAAGCGGTATAAAGAATACGATAGGGCTATTTAACGAGCCCAAGGCCATTTTTATCCATTTGCCATTTTTAAGCACATTGGATGATAACGAACTGTTAAGCGGCTACGCAGAAATGCTAAAACATGCGTTATTATCCGGCCAACCGCATTGGGATGCACTTACTGCCATCGGACCGAAAGCATTACCAACTAGCCCAACTCTAATAGCTCAATCGCTGCTTGTAAAAAAGGCTATTGTAGAGCAAGACCCAAATGAACAAGGGTTGCGCAAGGTGCTCAATTTGGGCCACTCTATTGGGCATGCCATCGAAACGGAATGTCTTCGCATGGGTCAGCCAATACTGCATGGTCATGCGGTAGCATTGGGTATGGTAGCCGAGTTGCGGCTATCAGTGCGATTGCAAGGTTTTCCACAGTCAGAATTTGAAACTGTCAGTAACTATTTACTAGGTTTGTATGGGTCTTTTTTGAATATTGACTTATCTCTTGATAATTTAGCCAAATTGGTTGGCAACGATAAAAAAAACCGCTCCAAGCAATTATTATTCAGCTTATTACGCCACGTTGGTCAGCCAGAATATGATTGCCTTGTGAGCCAGGAAATGTTGCTGGAAGCATTAGTTTATTTGAGGGGGGAAACCTATGAAGTATAAGATTACCAAGCGAGATAAGAAATTGGTTGGAACCGTTACACTGGAAGGTTCTAAGAGCATCACCAACAGGGTGATTATTATAAAAGCATTGTGCCACGAGTTTTTTGAGATAAACAACTTTTCAATTTCAGAAGACTCGGAAACATTAGTTGAACTACTAAACAGTACGGAGCGTGTGTTAGATGCCCGGGACGGGGGTACAACATTCCGCTTCCTTACTGCTTTTTTGGCTGTGCACGAAGGCGATGTGATACTAACAGGCAGTGAGCGCTTGCAAAAGCGCCCTGTTGGCCCATTAGTTGACGCATTGCGCAGCCTTGGTGCTGAAATTGACTATACCGACGAGGAGGGCTACCCTCCCCTGCGCATACGTGGCAAGAAGTTAAAAGGCAACCGTATTGAAATTGATGCAGCAGTAAGCAGCCAGTTTGTATCGGCATTGTTGTTGATAGCGCCACTATTGAAAGATGGTCTTATTGTGCGCATGAAAGGCGAGCCAGTTAGCCGCCCATACATACAAATGACGCTTAGTGTAATGAAGCACTTTGGTATTCACCACGAGTGGACTCAGAGCGTTATCTCTATACCACACCAAGAGTATGTGGGTCGTAAGTATAACGTTGAAGGAGACTGGACCGCAGCATCCTATTACTATGCTATGGCCGCTCTGGCCGACGAGGTGGATTTGAAGGTAATGGGTCTCAATAAATTTAGCTATCAAGGCGATTTTGCTATTGCCGGCTTGATGAGTCAATTTGGTGTTACCACTACTCATATTGAGGGCGGCATACACCTTACCAAAAACGAGAACCAAACCCGTTCGGTAGAAGTTGATTTTAGGGACTATCCTGATCTAGCACAAAGCCTGTTAGTGTGCGCCGCAGCCAAAGGCATTACGGTAAAGGCACGGGGTATGGAGACCTTAGAGATAAAAGAGACCAACCGTATTGAAGCACTCGATAAAGAACTTCAGAAAATTGGCCTAAAAATAATACCGCTTGGTGCTACCTGGAACCTTGGCGCAAGGCCTAACACCCCACTCACAGAACCCCTAGAAATTGCTACATACAAAGACCACCGAATGGCTATGGCGTTTACGCCACTTGCCCTTACGTTTAGCGAGGTAATTGTTGACGACCCAGCCGTGGTAACCAAGAGCTATGCTGGCTTTTGGGAAGATATTGCTACCCTTGGTTTTGAAATCGAATCGGTATAGTTAGGATGATGTTTTTTCCTAATTAATGTTAAATGCTTGTGCTAGATAATAACTATCCATAATAGTTAGTTATCTTTCTTTAAAGAGCACAACTATGAACCAATTCAACTTTCGTAGGGCTATTATAGGCCTAGCTTTCGGTTTTTCGTTATTGTTTGTTTTGCGCTTAGGCTATGGCTATTATCGGTGGCCCAATGGCGTTAAAACAGTTGCTGGCGCCAACCAACAAATGCATGGCAATGCCTATGAAAATGACAATACTGACTTAGGCAGCAGTTATGGTAGTAAGCGCAATTATGCATCAACTAAGTATGTAAATACGGTAACTAGCAATGCCGCCCCAACCGAAATACCTGCCTACGACCAGAAGTACGAAAAAGTAGCCACTATGAGCAGCCGCTCAACCGATTTTGATAAAGAGGTCGCTACCGTAAAGGCCATCATCAAAAAGCAAGAAGGGCTGATACAATATGAGCAGCAAAGTGGCCTTAAAAACAATCGCTACTTACATTTGGCTATTGGCATTCCGCCCGATAATTTTGACAATGCCGTAGATGCGCTTAAGGTTATCGGCACGCTTACCAACATCCGCATTGACAAAACCGACAAAACCAACGATTTCCAGAAACTAAAGGCTAGCAGGGCTGCATTGCAAGCCCAATTAGAATCGTTAATGAAGCTTAAAACCCATCAGGGTAAAATTGAAGAGTTGATGGACTTGGAAGAAAAGATATTAAGCATTAATACCCAATTGCAGAACCTTGGCGTTAGCCTTGGTGAATTTGACAGCCAGAATGAGTTTTGTACCGTTAAATTCACCCTTACCGAGCAGGTTAAACCCAAAGAAAGCATCAGCCATACGCCATTATTCAATAGGCTTTACGTGGCTTTTTCATGGACGGTTAAATTTTACACCCTCCTTATGTTTGCCTTTGCCGCAGGTTGTATAGGTTTGTTTGTAGCCCATAAAGTTTGGAGGAGTTTTATGGCCACGTTTAAGCAGTCTGAGTAATCAATACCCAAAGGAGGTGTGCATAAGTGCTTTTTCACCCATAAACCTTTTCGCTATTTTGGCTACAAATTATTATAATGAGAGCTAAGCGTATGGGTTTTCTTTGGATGGCATTGTTGTTGGCTTTTTCTTCGTGTAACCAGTTTCAAAGGCTGGACAAGCGTTCTAAGCTGATAGCAGCCAGCAAAGAGGGTGTTATTCGTGGGGTCAATTTTGATATTTCGCCCGATTCGGTAAAAAAGCTAGAAACCTTAACCCCAGATATTGACCAAGATGGGTTTTTGAGTTACTCATTGATACCCAAAGATTTCCCTAATGATACCCTTAAAGTAGACTATATGTTCAATAGGGATAACCAATTGGACATCATTGCTATAGACTACAAGACAAACGACCAAGAAGGAATTAAGGAAATAACTGAAAACCTAAGGGAGTTTTTCCAGAAACGATATGGCGAAGGGCGCCAAGATGAACTTGGTTGGAACACTTGGGATTTTAAGGATACCACCACCGCAATACCGGGCACTATCGAAATAGTATTGCTTATCGAAAACGATCCCGACTACCAAGGGGTAAAGTTGGAGCTGGTGAAGTATTTTGAGGACGAACAATAATCGTTGAATATTTAATCTCACTGCCCATTATTGTCAATGCCTGGTAAATGGGCAAATAACGGCTCATGAAAAAGTTAGTAGTACTTACAGGTGCCGGCATTAGTGCCGAAAGCGGTATCCGCACGTTTCGCGATGCGGGCGGGCTATGGGAAGGATACCGTATTGAAGATGTAGCCACCCCTGAAGCCTGGCGTAAAGACCCGGTATTGGTTACCCGTTTCTATAACGAGCGCAGACGCAATGTACTAGATGCGCAACCTAATGCTGGACACTTGGGCCTGGTTGAGCTGGAGAAGCATTTTGATGTACAGATAATAACCCAGAATGTGGATGACCTGCACGAACGCGCCGGCTCATCTAACATCATTCATCTACACGGCGAGCTATTGAAGGTGCGAAGCAGCGTGGTTGAGGAGTTGGTATACGACCGCACCACTGATGTAAATATTGGCGACAAATGTGAGAAGGGCCATCAACTACGCCCACATATTGTTTGGTTTGGCGAGGCGGTGCCCATGATGGACAAAGCCCTGCAAGCCACCATGGATGCCGATGTGTTTGTAGTAGTGGGCACTTCGTTGGTGGTATACCCAGCTGCTAGTTTGGTTAACTACGTGCGCAAGGGCAGGCCCATTTATATAGTAGACCCCAAGCGGCCCGATGTATCGCTGCCCAGCCATATTCATTTTATAGAAAAAACGGCTACCGAAGGCGTAACCGAATTAATAAATTTACTTTTGCAGGATGAGTAAGAGTAAAGTTGAACTTCAAGACGAAGAAAACCCATGGACATTGTTGGGTTCGAATGTAGTGTACGACAACCCATGGATTAAGGTAAGGCAAGATGATGTGCTTGACCCCAGCGGCAAAGAAACCATATACGGCGTAGTATCGGCAAAGCACTTGGCCATAGGCATATTGCCACTCGATGATGAATACAATACCTGGTTGGTAGGTCAATACCGTTACCCGCTAGAGCGTTATAGCTGGGAGATTGTGGAAGGTGGCGGCAAGTTTGATGTTGACCCTGTCATTTCGGGCAAGCGCGAGTTGTTGGAAGAAACGGGCATTACTGCCGAGCATTGGCAACACATAATGACTATACACACCAGCAATTGCATAGCCGACGAAACTGCTTATCTATATGTTGCCAAAGGCCTTACTTTCGGCCAATCTCAGCCAGATAGTAACGAAAAACTACAAGTAGCCAAAGTGCCTTTTGCCGAAGTTTACCAAATGGTATTAGATGGGCGCATAACCGATAGCATGTCCGTTACGACCATTCTTCGTGCCCACATATTGATACAGGAAGGCAAACTATAAATTTTACCTAAACAACGGCATATAGCATGTTAAGCTCCTAAAGAGTTGCAAAAGTCCCATTGGGATTGGTCATCTGTCGCTTTGTAGCACAATACATAACACTGCTCCGTAGATGGGCAATATTCGTAACGCCCCTCTCTATACTCGCCTAATCACCCTCCATATTTATTATTATCCCGCTCGTTTCTCGGAAACGTTGACCCCACAATATCTGTAATACTTTTACGCATACAATCGCAAATAATGTGATACTATTACTTGTTTTCCGTTAGAATACTAAGTATTTTAGGCTAAAATTGTTAGTATTAAAATGGGAGATAACAATAAAAGAGCCATAGTGCATTTAGACCTCGATACGTTTTTTGTGTCGGTAGAGCGGCTGTTGGATAGCCGACTGAACAACAAGCCCGTAATGGTAGGCGGTATTACCGACCGGGGCGTGGTAGCATCTTGCAGCTACGAGGCTCGGGCTTTTGGTATACACTCGGGCATGGCCATGAAAATAGCCCGCAGGCTGTGCCCCGAAGGTATGGTGGTAAAAGGCGATTCGGGTAAGTACAGCAAGTACTCGGCCATGGTAACCGAAATATTAAAGGAGAATGTGCCCTTGCTGGAAAAGGCATCGGTAGATGAGTTTTATGTGGACATGACGGGCATGGACAAGGTATTCGGCATAGCCCAATATACGGCAGAGCTGCGCCAGAAAATAATCCGCGAAACAGGCTTGCCTATCTCCATGGGCCAATCGGAAAACAAGACCGTATCGAAGGTGGCCACTGGCGAATCGAAACCGAATGGGAAGATGTTTGTGCAATATGGCCACGAGAAGGACTTTCTGGCCCCATTGCCCGTGCGCCGCTTGCCCATGGTGGGCGGCGAAACCACTAAAGTGCTGCACGAGTTGGGCATTAAAACCATACACACCCTGCAGCAAATGCCCAAACCCGCACTAGAAAAGGTATTTGGTAAAAACGGCCACACCATCTGGATGCGGGCGCAAGGCATTGATAACACGCCTGTAAAACCCTACTTTGAGCAGGAATCATTGTCCATGGAGCGCACCTTTGATAAGGATACCATTGATGTGATAAAGCTCAAGAACATACTGCGTGCCATGGCCGAGGGGCTGGCCTTCCAGTTGCGGTTGGGCAACAAACTTACGGCCTGCATTGGCGTAAAGGTGCGATACTCTGATATGCAGACCTATAGCAGGCAAGAGCGCATACCTTACACCTCGTGCGACCATATCATTATAGCCAAGGTGCTGGAACTGTTCCAAAAACTATTCGAACGGCGGCAGCTCATCCGTACCATTGGCATTAAATGCAGCAACCTGGTTGGTGGTGGACACCAGATAAACCTACTGGAAGATTCGGTGGAACTGATACAGCTTTACCAAGAAATGGACTACCTGCGCAAAAAATACAAGGATAGCCGCATTGTAACCCGAGCCTCAATTCTGGACCAAGAAAATATTGGCGTATGGAACCCATGGACGGGTGAGCGCCCCACTCCCCCAGCCCACAGGCACGCCTAAAACAAGCAACGGTATGTATCTCAATTGTCATAGCTATTATAGTTTCAACTATGGGGTAATGTCCGTAGAAGACCTATTACGTTATGGTCACGCCATGGGTGCCACACATTTGGCCCTTACCGACATTAACAATACCTCCGGCTGTCTTGATTTTCTGCGGTTGGCGCCCAACTATGGCATCCAGCCCATCATCGGCATCGATTTTAGGAATGGCAACACCCAACTATACATAGGCATTGCATTCAGTAATTTGGGGTTTAGGCATTTAAACGAATACCTCTCCAAATACAAAATGGCCAAGCAAGACTTGCCATTAATGGCGCCGGTATTGGAGGGTGTGGTTTTTATCTATCCTTGGGTTAGGGGCATGAAAACCGCCTTGCTCGAAGGGCATTATATCGGCGTAAAGCCACACGAGCTTACACACTTTCGGCTATACGGCAAAAAACACCCGCCTGGTAAGGTAGTAATATTGAATACCGTTTCGTTTAGGCACAAAACCGATTTCAACACCCACCGCCTGTTGTGCGCTATTGGCAACAATGCCCTGCTAAGCAAGCTGGAACCCTCACTGCACGGCACCGAAACGGATGTATTGATACCGCAGGCTAAACTGCTAACCCTGTATGCCGAGTTGCCCCAAGCAGCCAACAATACCTTAACCATAACCGAAACGGCACAAGTCTATTTTGAGTTTGGCAAAAGCAAAAACAAGAAAACCTACCTGGGCAACGAAGCCGACGACTATGCCCTACTAGCCAAACTAGCCAAAGATGGGCTTGATTATCGCTACCCGCAGCAAACGGATAAGGTAAAGCAACGCTTAGCCCATGAGTTGGAAACGATAGGTAAACTAGGCTTTACGCCCTATTTTTTGATTAACTGGGATATGGTACGTTTTGCTAGTTCGCAGGGCTTTTTTCATGTGGGCAGGGGCAGTGGTGCCAATAGTTTGGTGGCCTATTGCATGGGCATAACCGATGTAGACCCCATGGAGCTAGATCTGTATTTTGAGCGCTTTATCAACCCTTCGCGCAAAAACCCACCCGACTTCGACATCGACTTTTCACATACCGATAGGGATACCGTAAGGCGCTATCTGTTTGATAAATACCCTGGCCACACCGCTTTGGTGGGGGCATACAGTACCTTCGAGCACAAGGCCGCCATTCGTGAGATTGGTAAGGTATTCGGCCTACCCCCACACGAAATTGACCAACTACAGGCCGACCGCAAAACCGCATCGCCACAGCAAGACCAATATGGCAAACTGATAATGCACTATGCCGCCCACATACACGGGCTGCCCAACTTGCTTACGGTGCATGCCTGCGGGGTGCTTATTTCCGAGGAGCCTATAACTTGCTACTCGGCATTGGAGCTGCCGCCCGTGGGGTTTCCGGTTACGCAGTACTCTATGTTGGAGGCCGAAGATGTGGGGCTGTATAAATATGATGTACTGAGCCAGCGTGGCCTGGGGCACATTAAAGATGCGGTGGGTTTTATCAAAACCAACCAAGGCATTGATATAGACATACACGACATCAAGGCCTTTAAAGAGGATTTGCGCATTAAGCAAATGCTAAAAACGGGCGATACCATTGGCTGCTTTTATGTGGAGTCGCCTGCTATGAGGCAGTTAATGCGCAAGTTGATGGTGGATGACTATCTGGGGTTGGTGGCCGCCAGTTCGGTTATTCGGCCCGGCGTATCCAGCTCGGGCATGATGCGGCAATATATTCTTCGGTACCGCTACCCTGATAAGCGCAAGGAGGCTCACCCAAAGCTGCTAGAGATAATGCCCGAAACGTTTGGCGTGATGGTGTATCAAGAAGACGTGATAAAAGTGGCCCACTACTATGCGGGGCTTAGTCTGGAGGAGTCGGATGTGATGCGGCGGGGCATGTCGGGCAAGTTTCGCAGCCGGGCCGAGTTTCAGCGCGTAGAGGATAAGTTTTTTGAGAATTGCCAAGAGCGCGGCTACCCCGAAGAGGAGGCCAAAGAGATATGGCGGCAAGTGGAGAGTTTTGCGGGCTACTCGTTTGCCAAGGGACACTCGGCATCGTTTGCCGTGGAGAGCTACCAGAGCCTATACTTGCGGGCCTACTACCCTATTGAGTTTATTACGGCGGTGGTAAATAACTTTGGGGGCTTTTACTCCACCGAGCACTACCTACACGAGGCGCGCATGCTGGGTGCTACCGTAGAGTTGCCCTGCGTAAACAATAGCGACGACCTCTGCGTGCTGCGCGGCACCACCATATACATGGCGCTTTGCCTCATTAAAGACTTAGAGCGGGGCACCGTAAAAGCACTATTATCGGCGCGTAAGCAAGATGGGCCCTACGTCAGTTTGCAGGATTTTATAACCCGCGTATCCATTTCGTTGGAGCAGTTACGCATCCTTATCCGCATCAAGGCCTTTCGGTTTACGGGCAAAAGCAGCAAAGAACTGCTGTGGGAAGCGCACATGGCCCTCTCGAAAACCAAGAAAACCGACCCCAAACCCGAACTGTTTAAAGCCAAACCCGAACCCACGCAGTTGCCCGAACTGGAATATGGCCAAAATGAGGATGCCTTTGATGAAATGCAGATACTGGGTTTCCCGTTTGCATCGCCATTTAACTTGATGAAGAAGCAATACAAGGGTCTGGTAATGGCCGATGAGTTGATGGAGCACCTCGGTAATGTGGTGTATATAGTGGGTTACTTTGTAACACTCAAGCCTGTGGTAACCATCACCAACCAGCGCATGTTTTTCGGGAGTTTTATCGATCACCAAGGGAAGCTGTTTGATACGGTGCATTTCCCGCAATCGGTGGCACGAAACAGCACGCCATCAAAAGGCTGCTATTTACTAAAAGGTACGGTAATAGAAGATTTTGACGTACCCAGCATCGAAGTAAGCCACATGGAGCGGATACCGTGGGCTATTGATTGAAGGGGTGGTAGGAAACCGTTAAAACGGTTCATTTACATCCCGAATCCATTGTCCCATGGTTAAAACCATGGGCTAGTTCAGCTGTTTATATAAGATAGCCCACGGTTTCAAACGTGGGTAAGAAGCGTCAAAATACCTCAACCGTTTTAACGGTTTTATAAACACCTAACCAAACGCAGCCAACTCTTTCAAAGTCACCCTACCTTCGTAAATAGCTTTACCAAGGATAGTACCTGCTACGCCAATTTCATTGAGTTGGTGCAGGTCGTCCATGTTGCTTACGCCGCCACTGGCTATCAATTGTAGCTTGGGAAACTCGGCCATCATGTCTTTATATAAACCAATAGATGGGCCTTGCAACATGCCGTCTTTGGATACGTCGGTACAGATAACTTGGGTAATGCCCTTTTGGATGTAATCTTCAATAAAGGCAGGCCACTTAACCGTGCCTTTTTCTTGCCAGCCGTGTATGGCTACAAAATCACCTTTTACATCGGCACCCAATATAATCTTATCTGCCCCAAACCGCGCCAACCAATGCGATACAGTATCGGGTTGAGTAACGGCAATACTGCCTGCGGTAACCATGGCTGCGCCACTATTAAACACCACCTCCAAGTCTTCATTGGTGCGCACGCCGCCGCCAAAATCAATTACGAGGCTAGTATTGTTGGCTATGCGCTCCAATACTTTCCAATTGATTACTTTCTTCGCCTTGGCACCATCCAAATCAACCAAATGCAAACGAGTCAACCCAGCACCTTCAAACTCTTTGGCAACCTCCAGTGGGTCTTCGTTGTAGATAGTTTTCTGGTTATAGTCGCCTTGGGTAAGGCGCACGCACTTGGCATCAATAAGATCAATTGCGGGGATGATTTTCATTACAGCTCCAAGAATTTTTTAAGAATTTGCTCGCCTAATAAACCCGATTTCTCAGGGTGGAACTGCATGGCGTAAAAGTTGTCTTTTTGAATAGCGGCGCTGAACGGCATAATATAATCGCAAACGGCCGTGGTATCGCTGCCCAACGGCACATAATAACTATGGACAAAATATACGTGCCCACCTTCCATATCGGCTGTAAATAATGGCCCCTTCACTCGGGTAATGTTGTTCCAACCCATGTGCGGCACTTTCATTATGGGCTCAAATTTCACCACACGATGCGGAAAAATACCTAAACCATGCGTTTCCCCTTCATCAGAATATTCGCACATCAATTGCATGCCCAAGCAAACACCCAATACTGGTTGGGTAAGGCTAGGTATCAAAGTATCCAGCCCTAACTCCCTCAAAAATCCCATCGTTGATGAGGCTTCTCCTACGCCCGGAAATATTACCTTATCAGCCTTACGAAGCACCTCTGGGTCACGGGTTAACACAGGTTCTACCCCTAAACGTTGTAGTGCGAATATTACGCTCTGAGTATTGCCCGCGTTATAATCAACAATAACAATCATAGCGTTCCTTTTGTGCTTGGCAATTCGCCAGTTCCATCATCTTTAATGGCCATTTTCAAAGCTTTCGCAAAAGCCTTGAAAATTGATTCTATCTTATGGTGTTCATTGGTGCCTTCTGCTTTAATGTTGAGGTTGCAGCGGGCCGTATCACTCAACGATTTAAAGAAATGGTAGAACATTTCCGTTGGCATATCGCCTACCATGTCACGGGTAAACTCTACTTCCCAAACCAGCCAAGGTCGGCCACCAAAATCAAGAGCCACTTGTGCTAGGCAATCATCCATGGGTAAGCAGAAACCATAACGCTGTATACCTCGCTTTTCGCCAAGTGCTTTGTCAAGCGCCTGACCTAATGCTAATGCTGTATCCTCAATAGTATGGTGCTCGTCAATGTGCAAGTCGCCTACAACATTAACTTGTAAGCCAATGCCACCATGGCGGGCTATCTGCTCCAGCATGTGATCAAAAAATCCAAGGCCAGTGCTTATTTTAGTTGGAGTAAGGTTCTCTAGGTCAACAGTGATGTTAATGTCCGTCTCTTTTGTTTTCCTATTTACGCTGGCTTTGCGGCCCGTTTGTTTCAAGAAACTATATACCTCGTTCCAGTCTTTGGTAACCAATTGGCAAGTTTCGGCCAATACTTCTGGTATAATCAGTTCGTTTAACAGAATCGATTTGGCCCCAAGGTTTTTGGCTAGTTCCATATCGGTTAGCCTATCGCCTATTACCCACGAATTGGCAAGGTCGTACTGGCCGTTCATATAATCTACCAGCATCCCAGTGCGCGGCTTGCGGGTGTGGGCTTTTTCTTCCTCAAAAGTCTGATCAATATGCACCCCACGGAAGGTAATACCTTCGCCTTTCAAGGTATCCATCAATAAGTTATGGGCAGGCCAAAAGGTATGTTCGGGAAAAGAATCGGTTCCCAAGCCATCTTGGTTCGTAGCCATCACTAGTTCATAGCCCAGCTCATGTTGCAACTTGTATAGGTTGCGGATCATGCCCGGGTAAAACTGCAGTTTCTCAAGGGAGTCTATCTGCCAATCGGCAGGCTCAATTATCAACACGCCGTCGCGGTCAATAAAAAGGATTTTCTTCATAGTGGGCAAAGATAACTCGTAAGTATCAAGATGTGAGTATCAAGTATGAAGACTATTTTCTACAAATAGCCAATTACCGACCTAATCAATTCAAAATAGGATTCTCAGGAAAATTGACCATCATGGCATAGTCGCCGCCTTTTTCTTGCAGCACTTTTTTCCAAAGGCTAATCGATTCGATTTTGAAAACATACCTAGGCTTTGCTGGATGCACTATCCACGAATTATCTTCCATTTCTTCTTCCAATTGCCCTGCATCCCAGCCTGAATAGCCCAAAAAGAACTTGAATTGCTCGGGCTTAACTTTGCCTTCTTGCACGAGTTCTTGTAAAATTTCAAAGTTTCCTCCCCAATAAAGGCCAGGTAACACCTCAACACTACCTGGTAATAAATCGCCAACGGTATGCAAGTAATGCAAAGTATCAATAGCTACAGGGCCTCCTATAAAAAGAGGTGCTTCGAATCCTTCGAAACCATCTACTACGCTTTCCAGCGCTAACGGCGCTTGCCTGGTAAGCACAAACCCAAATGAGCCATCTTCGTCGTTATGCTGCGCCAATATAATTACCGTGCGCTTAAAGTTGGGGTCCTCCATGAACGGCTCAGCCAATAGTAGACATCCTCCATATGGTTTCTTATCTTTCAAGATGTTGACGTTTGCTTTATCCATAAATAAACAACAACCAAGTCAAAACGTTTATCAAAAGACCATGGCTGCATCAATTTGGTTGCAACTTGCTTTGTTAAAGCCAATCTTGGCGGCGCATCCAAATATACATAGCTATGCCTGTAAACAACATTCCGCATAATACAATCGGATAGCCCCAATGGTATTCTAGCTCTGGCATGTACTTAAAATTCATGCCATACACCCCTACAATAAAAGTAAGCGGAATGAAAACTGTAGTAATAACGGTGAGGGTTTTCATTACATTATTCATCCGGTAGTTTAGCGATGAGTTATACAGATCCATAACACCAGCTAGCAACTCTCGTTGAGCCTCTAAGTCTTGTATTACTTGGCTTACATGGTCTAGCACGTCGTTAAAGTACTTTTCGTTTTCTTCTTTTACCAGTTCACTTTCGCTACTGGCCAGTTTACGCATTGCCTCTCTGAATGGTAAAAGTATTTTTCTTAGGAAGATAAATTCCCGTTTTAGGGCAGTTATTTCTTGCACGAGCTTTTTATCCGGCTTGCCAGAGACTTTCAGTTCAATCTCTGCCAATCGATTACTAAGGTATTCTACTACTAAAAAGTAATGGTCTACTACTACATCAATTAAGGAATATAGCAAATAGTCGGCACCTTTACGCCGGTGTCTGCCATTAAGATTCTCAATTCGTTTTCTTACCGCATTAAACACATCACCTGGCTGTTCTTGAAACGAGAGCAGATATTCGCCACCTAAAATAAAGCTTACTTGCTCGTGCCTTATTCCTTCATTTTCAAGGGAAAGCATTTTTAGGGAAACAAAAACATACTGCTGCATGTCGTCAAATTTTGGTAATTGGTCGATATTCAGTATATCTTCTAATACCAAAGGATCTAGCTTATACTCATTTCCAATTTCCTCGATTAAAAGAACATTTTGCAGCTTGTCAATATCAATCCAGTTAATGCGGTCAGGTTTTAATAACGGCAATAATTGGTCGAGCCTATTGCATGTATTTGTAGTTGTCTCATCGCTGTTGTATGATATGAGGGTAACAACGGTTTCCATTATGGTTTCATCGCCATTGTAAATCAATGCACCTGGCGATTTGCCTATCATTTCCTTGTACCTTTTATTCCGCTTGTGGGCCATAGGCTTCGCCTCCATTTTTGTAAACTACTGTGCGATGAGGATAAGGAATTTCAATTCCCTCCTTATCAAACCTAAGCTTAATGGATCTAAATAAATCGCATTTCATTTCGAAACCCTCTGGCGACGAGTTTGCCCAAACCCAGGCTCTGAGGTTTACTGATGAATCGCCAAAACCAATTACTCGCGTTTTAACTTTTGGCTCGCCAGCAGCCAATTCCTCTTCACTTCTTGCATCAATACATTTTGGATGTTTATATGCCTCGTCGGCCATTATGGCCATCGCTAAATCTAAATCGGCGCTGTAGCTTATACCCATTTCCAAAAAAATGCAAACGCGCTCTTCGGTTATAGTTGAGTTAACAATTACCTCATTACTGATAACACTATTAGGGATAACGATTCGCCTATTTTCGAAATTCTTGATTACGGTATGTCTTAGCGTTATATCCTCAACTATCCCTTGCATATTAGTACCTATCGTTATAATATCATCAACCCTGAAGGGCTTGAAAATGACGATGAAAATGCCACTAATGATATTGGAGAATGCTGCCTGGCTGGCAAAACCTATAATGGCTGCCAAAATACCAGCACTGGCAAACAAGGTAAGCCCCAGTGCCCTTAGCGACGGGATGGTGTAAAAGATGATTATAGTAGCAATGAGGAATATTACAAAGCTGACACCGTTTTTGGCAAAAGTATATCTAGTAGGGTCAACTTTTGATGATAGACTGGTTTTACGGAAGTACCGATCAACCAAACCTCTGATAACTCGAGTAGCCAGCACGGCCATTCCCATTACCACTACTGCAAACACAAAGTAAAGGAAAAATTTGTGCTGGGTTTCTAAGTCAATAAACTGTTCTAGGAATTTCACGGCTAATTATCGGTTATTAGTTCTGCCATTTAATGGCACTAAGATAAATAAACCAATTAACTGATTACCTAATAACTAATTAACCTTTTGGTTGGTATGTTCTTCAATAATCTCGTAGCTGGCATACTCAGGCTCAGCAGCCTTTCCACTTCGGGTTACTTTAATCCGTGGTGCTTTTTGTCTTTGTGATAGCGCCCTAAAGAAAGTCTTTGTTTTGGCATAAAACATAAACAAAGAGAGAGCACATAATGCTACTATAATTACCAAAGGTAGCAATACTAATATAAGCAAAAGCACAAGTCCAGAAAGCACGGGGCTGCTAGTGCGATACTGTTTTGCTTGATTGAAAAGATTGATATACTGTACTTGCATGGGGGCTAAATTAGTACAATTGACGCATACCTATGAGCGTTTATTGCAAATGGTGGGGTTAAAAACTGTTAAATCAAATGATAATCAATGAAAGAACTTACTAGTTTTGGGTTATGACAAAACATACTAGCGAAATATTTGTGACTGTTGATGCCGTGGTTTTTGGCTTGGGCGCTAATGATGTATCGTTATTGCTAATTCAAAGGAAAAAAGAGCCTTTCAAAGGCCAATGGGCACTGCCGGGTGGCTTTGTGGAGAAGGATGAAGACCTGGAAACTGCGGCCAAAAGGGAGCTGCAGGAGGAAACCGGTTTGAAGGTTGATGCCATGCAACAGCTTCATGCATTTGGCAAACCCGGCCGCGACCCAAGGGATAGGATGGTTTCGGTAGCATATACGGCTACGGTGCAATTGGCTGAAACTGTTGTTAATGCAGCAGATGATGCAGTGGATGCTAAGTGGTTTAATATCAATCAACTACCAGCATTAGCCTTTGATCATTCGGAAGTAATACAAATGGCTATTGCTAAAGCAAAACCTAGCAACAACTTAACGTTTACTCAAGTAAAAGAAACCTGCTTGTATGTAACCGACCTTGCCCGTACCCGGGCATTTTATGAAGGCAAGCTTGGGTTGGAGTGCATTGGCGAAGTGCCCAACAGGCATATCTTTTTTAGGGCGGGCAGCTCTGTTTTGTTGTGCTTTATAGCCGAGGCCACTAAAAACGACCAAAGCCTGCCACCCCACTTCGGTTATGGACAACAACACTTTGCTTTTGAATGTAAAAAAGAGGACTACCAGTCGTGGAGGAATAAATTGGCGAATGCAGGCATACCAATCATACAAGATGTGGAATGGCCTCGTGGCGGGCGCTCTTTCTACTTTCATGACCCGGATATGAACGTGGTAGAAATTGTAGAACCTGGTATATGGAATTTTTTGTGATTGGTTAATTGCTTATTAGTTAATGGTGCCAATCAACCAATAACCAATTAATTAATCAATCCTCCTTAAAATCCACCAACAAGCAAGCGCTTGGCTCCATTAATGCCGCACTTTTGATAGGTATTATATCCGTTGGCTGCCTCGTTTCTTAACACCTCCCTGCTTTCACCTTTTATCCATGCATCCAACGCAAAGCTTAAGGTATATGCCTCTGGAGCCATTAATCCGGTAGTCCATACCAACGGGTACATTTTGGCAGCTAATACATACTTACTAAAATACTCTTTACTGATGCAAGCCAGTATGATAGCTTCGCGTTCAATGTTGTCTTTACTTTTAGGTATGTTGTCAAGGTCAAACTCCATTAACCCATCGTGGCCAATATATGCCAGCAAGCTAGCTCCGGAGCCAATTTCTAAACACTTATTTCCAACCCGCACGGTATCTCTTTTGTAACCTGCTCCAGCATGCATTAAATCGTTTATTGCCTGTTTGATTTCACGACCCCTATAGGCATCGGCAACTAGATATACATTGTCAGTTTTGTGTTTAAATATGCAGCGCTCCAATATCACCGAGTCCTTATCTACTGGTCGGGTTTCCAGCAATTCCCAGCTGGCATGGCGCTTAAAAAAAGTCTTTACGCCGTAGCCGCAGCCCCAGTATAGGTTGTTGCGTGGGTCGTCGCCATTACCAATAACATTTGGCACAGGCACAATACCTTGGTATTCATTGTCGCAAAGTGCCACATATACATGTACGGTCTTTTGCGCAAATAACCATTGAGAAAGAACTAGCAAGGCTGCCAAAGTGTATAGTTTCATAAACCGATAGTTATGTTGTGCACACAACCTTAACGATAATAATAAACGACCTTATATCTTTGCTCGCAATTTTCTTTTAGTTTAGCGTGGTTTATTAAATACCTTACAAAGTAAAGTAAGTGAAACTATGACAATGGATAAATTGGTAGCTGGATTTGCAGATCAGCTTAGAGAGGCAATAGCGATTGGCAATAAGATACAAATGCATGCCTCGAAGGCCGAAACGCGTAACATTATTGTTACTGGTTTGGGTGGCTCTGGTATAGGTGGCAACTTGGTTTCCGAAATTGTAGGACCTGAATTAAAGGTGCCTTTCCAGATAAACAAAGAGTATGGCCTACCAAACTATGTAAACGAGCATACTTTAGTTATTTGCTCTTCCTACTCGGGCAATACTGAAGAAACGTTAGCTGCATTTGATGATGCACTTAAGGCTAAAGCCAAAATAGTATGTATTACTTCTGGTGGTAAGCTACTAGAATTAGCCAAACTGCATAACTTGGACCATGTAGTAATACCTGGTGGAAACCCACCAAGGGCTTGTTTGGGCTATTCTTCGGTTCAGCAAATGTTTGTGTTAAACAGACTCGGTTTAATAAGCAATAAGTTTGAAGCCGAATTGAACAACACTATTAATTTGCTGGAGCGCGAAAGCGAGCACATAAAAACTTTGGCCCATGCAATAGCAGGTAAGCTACAAAACAGGATACCAGTGCTTTATTCCGTTACGGATATGGAGTCAGTGGCCGTTCGTTTCAGGCAGCAAATCAACGAAAACTCAAAAATGCTTTGCTGGCATCATGTTGTGCCAGAAATGAACCATAACGAATTGGTAGGGTGGCGTAATCGCATAGGTAATTGGGCCCCAATATTTTTGCGCAGCCGCGAAGACTTTGAGCGCAACCAACAACGTATTGAGATAAACAAAGGTATTGTTGCTGAATTTGCCGAGCAGGTGATTGAGATATATGCGAAAGGCGAAAGCCACATGGAGCGTGCCTACTATTTGATTCATTTAGGCGATTGGGTAAGCGTATATCTTGCGGAACTAAACGGTGTGGACGCTGTTGAGGTAAAGGTGATTGATCACCTTAAAAACGAGCTTGCGAAAATTTGAACACCGGAACAAAGCCTGAAGTAGTTGTTAAAAATCTTGGTTTGGTAGATTATCAATTAACCTGGGATTATCAGCAACAACTAATGGATGAGTGCATTGCCCGCAAATTATCGAATCGCGGGGCCGAACATCCAACAACACAGCAACATTATCTTTTGCTTTGTGAGCACCCTGCTGTGTTTACTTTGGGCAAAAGCGGCAGTATGAGCAACCTATTGGTTAGCGAACAAGAGCTACAGGAGCGAGGCGTAAATTTCTATAAAATTAACCGAGGTGGCGACATTACACACCACGGCCCAGGGCAGTTAGTTGGCTACCCTATAATAGATTTGGATGAATTTTTTACCGACATCCATAAGTACCTTCGTTTTCTTGAAGAAGCCATTATACTTACCCTTCTTGACTTTGGTATAGTAGCTGGAAGATTGGTTGGTGCCACTGGCGTGTGGCTTGACCCTGACAATGCTTTAAAAGCAAGGAAAATATGCGCTATGGGTATTCGCGCAAGCCGATGGGTTACTATGCATGGCTTTGCGCTAAATGTGAATAATGACCTAAACTATTTTGATTGGATAATACCTTGTGGCATAGATGATAAGCAGGTAACTAGTATGCGAAAAGAACTCGGCCATGATGTTTCTATGGAGGATGTTAAATCGCGCTTTCAGCGGCACTTCTCTGATGTATTTGGAGCAGAGCTGGTGTAGTTATCAGGGGATTCAAGTGCTGGGGCTGTTCTATTTTTTAGTGCTTTTCTGTTGCCACTCCCTTACCGCGGTATCCTTTTTCACTTCTTCTAAAACATTAATTACAATAGTTCTGATAATGCGATTGAGCTCCATATCGCCTTCTTTTTTGTTTATTAGGGCATCAAAAACCTTGCCGGCAACTTCCTCAATTTTCACGTTTTCTTTACTTGCCAATTGTTGCATAACATTATCAATACCTTGAAATATTCCCTCACTGATAGTGTTTTCAAGTTTTTGAGCCACCGCTTTGCCTACTACTGGAATGCTAACTAATGTTTGCATCGGTGCACTTTCACTCATTATTTTCTCTACCATTTCCTGTATCTGGCGTTCTATATCATCTTTATTGGGTGCGTACTCATTTGCTGCAGTATCGCGCACTTTATTGGCCATCCAATCAATAATTTCTTGCCTATGCGGATAAACGGCTTTGTATACCAAGTGCCCCTCAGGATCTGGCTCAGTTTCTTTTTCAACTCCTTTTTGAATGCTAGTTAACAAACGAATAATAACCAAGTCGGAAATTTCCTCTACAAAAATATCTTTTACAAACATCAATTGTTTGTAGGCGTACCATTTGGTTACATCAATAATGCCCATACGCTGCAAGCGGTAAACAATTGACACAAGCCTTAAAACCCTTAAAACTCTAAAGTAACCTGCCGGAATGAGACCAAGTATATCGTAAAAGTGGATAATGGGATAATAAAACCAACGATGATATACACCGTTAATAACCGCTCCAGCCCACCGAAACAAAAATTCGATTAAAAATACTACCACGAACCAAAAATCGTAGTTGCCAAAATTATCGTGAATAGGCAGGTAAAATTGGTAAAAGTCAGGTAAATTAGTTTCAATAAACAACCTTAGGGTATCATTTTCCCACAGGAAATCGAAAGCAAACCATAGTAAATTGATGACCAAAACAAGGGTCATTATCAAATCAATAGAGAAAACCCGAACATCTTCTCTCTTTAGTTTTATTGCTGCCATTTAGAATTTTAAAATTTCGGATTTTAGCTGTCGAGCACAAAAATAGCGATTAGCTAAAAGTTATGACAACTTAGTGGCGCTTGTAATTTCACTAGCCAGTTCGTTGAGGTCTAAACCGTCAAAGTTTCCGCTGCTCATCATTAACAAGTTCGTTTCTTGCCAATTTTGTTTAGAAAGATACTCTTTCAGGTCAGAGCCCTCAGTGAATACTTGAATATTGTTTTGGTCAAACTCACCTTTCACATCATTGGCGCTTATAGGCGGCAATCCTTTTATACTTAACGCATGCGAATTAAAGAACACAATCGGTACATCGGCCTCTTTCATACTACCTTTATATTCCGATAGGAAATCCTTGTTTAAGCTACTGTATGTATGCAACTCCATAACCGCTACGAGCTTTCTCGCAGGATACTGCTCTTTAAGGGCAGCAGTTGTGGCAGTTAACTTTGATGGCGAATGGGCAAAATCTTTGTAGACTACTGTTGAGCTACCTTCGGCTACCTTTTCTAACCGCTTGGCAGCGCCTTTAAATGTTTGAATGGCGGCAAAGAAATCATCATCAGATATACCCAATTGAGCGCAAACATTTCTTGCGCCTTCAAGGTTCTGAAGGTTATGCTTGCCAAAAACTTCTAGTTTCCGTTCCTTTCCGTCCTGTAATATATAAGTCCTATTATCCCGCACGATATAATTAGGGGTAGAATAGGGTATTTTTACTATTGAAGCATCAGAGTGAAGCGCAATCTGTCTAAGCAACGAATCTTCTAGGTTGTATATCAATTTGCCTTTGGTAACTATAGTATCAACAAATATGGCAAACTGCGCTGCGTAATTTTCGAAGGTAGGAAAAACGTTGATATGGTCCCAAGCTATCCCGGTAAGCAACGCAATGTGTGGGCGGTAAAGATGAAACTTGGGAATACGTTCAATTGCTGATGAAAGGTATTCGTCGCCCTCAATTACCACAATAGGTGCATCATTGGTTATTTTAACGGTTAGGTCAAAACCTTCGATTCTTGAGCCAATTAAATAGTCAAAATTCAAATTGTTCACGCGAAGTACGTGCATGATCATGCCCGTAATAGTAGTTTTTCCATGACTACCGCCAATTACCGCCCTAGTTTTGTCCTGTATTTGTTGTCCAACAAAAGCTGGGAAAGAAAATATTTTTAATTCCAACTCTTGTGCACGAAGTAGTTCGGGGTTGTCTTTTTTAGCATGCATGCCTAATATTACAGCATCCAAATCTTCTTTTATGCAGTCAGGGTTCCAGCCGATGCTGGCGGGCATTAAATTCTCGTTTTTCAACAAGGTCAGCGCTGGTTCAAAAATTTCATCATCTGAACCCGTAACATTATGTCCATTCCGCCGTAAAGATATGGCGAGATTGTGCATGATACTTCCCCCGATGGCAATAAAGTGAACATTCATGTGCTAACCTTTAAAATTTTATTAGGACTAGTAGAATTTTGTTATAATTTTGCCAACAAAAACTTTCGGGCACGACTTTTGGTTGGTCCTGAATAACAAACCAAAACTAAATTACGTTATTAAACTGACACTAAAATAAATCACCATGAAAATGTTCCGTAAACCCGTTACCATGATTGTTGCCGTTGCTATGTTGGCTCTTACTTTCACTTCTTGCCACCGCGAAGGCTGCCCAGGTCAAATTACCAAAGCCAATGTGGTTGTAGTTGAGCAATGCTAAGCCATGAATTGGCAGGAGTTGACATCATTGTCCCAATGGGCCGAAGTGGTGAAGCTTTCCTGGCAAACACCTGTTGCAGTATTCAAACACAGTACTAGGTGCAGCATAAGCAGCACGGCTAAAAGCCGATTGGAAAGGGATTGGCAAGGCAACGAACCTAATTTTCCAGTCTTTTATTTGGATCTCATCGCACATAGAGATGTTTCCAACGCTATTGCTATGGATACCAGCGTTGAGCATCAATCGCCTCAGATAATAATATTAAAAGAGGGCAAGTCCATTTATGACAGCTCGCACAATATGATAAATGCCCAGCGGGCTAAAGCATCTGTATAAGATTGCTTTGTCGCTGGGTTTTGTATTTCTCCTTGTTTACTTTAGGCAAATTACTTTATTTCGATACTGTCAGTATCTGAAATATAAGACCAAAGTGTCTTTCTCTTAGATAAGTCTCCTCAATATCAATTATATATTGCCCTACCTTTATTCTCGATAAAATATTTTCATTGCACGCTCGTCAATAGTTGTAATGGAACACGTGACCACAACCACAATGGCCAATAAGGACACCGAAATAGCGGGAGTATTCAACTCAATGAGGGGCCAACTGATGCGTTTTATTCGCCAACGAGTGCGGGTGGCTGAAGATGCTGAAGATATTTTGCAAGACGTTTTCTCTCAGTTTGTTGAGGTATACCGAACTATTGAAGGAATTGATAAAACTGGAGCTTGGTTATATACCGTTGCCCGAAATAAGATTATAGACAAGAGCCGTAAGAAAAAACCTGAAACGTTTAGTAACCTGATTTATAGTGGTGCCGATGACGTGGATGGCGATGGCCCGAGCCTTGAGGACTTAATACCCGACCTAAGTGGTATGCCTGATGAGCAGTATGCCCGAAACTTAATTATGAACCGCATTGCTGAGGCTTTGGACGAATTGCCCGTAGAACAACGGCAAGTATTTGTATGGCACGAGTTTGAGGACAAAAGCTTTAAAGAGATAGCTGAAGAAACAGGTGTAACTGTTAATACTGCATTGAGCCGCAAGCACTATGCCGTGAGATACCTGCGCCTAAGGCTGCAAGATTTATATGATGAGTTAGCTTGATTTTAGTAACTAGTGACTAGTAAATAGTTACTAGCAAAGTAAAACGAAACTCACTAGTCACCATTTACTGTCTACTCATAATTAGAAAGAAATGAAAATACTTCGTGTCATATTTTTTGGTTTGGTGTTTATCGCTGCTATGGGGTTTTTGACGACCACCCTTTGGAACTGGTTGATACCAACCTTGTTCAACGGGCCGAAGATAATATTTGCCCAAGCACTAGGCTTAATGCTACTAGGCCGACTACTGGTAGGTGGTTGGGGCAAAGGTAGCAGCAATGGCTGCTCTCACGACGACAATGCCTGGAAGGCCAAGTGGAAGGCCCGAGTAACCGGAATGAGTGAGGAAGAAAAAGAGGCCTTCAAAAAGCGCTTTTGTGATAAGTGGGATTAACGGATAGATTTTAAATTTTAGCTCAATCGATAATATAAGTTCAGGTACTTAAAACGCCCTGCTCACCCCAATTACAAATCTAAACTGCACATTGTCTTCCCCAATAGGTGAATGACTTAGGTAGAACGGCACATCGAAACGAAGCGTAAACGGCTTAACCGTTTCAAGAGGGCCAAACTTCTTAATAGTGAGCGCTAATCCTGCACCGGCATCCATCCGCAGGTTACTGAATATTTTTTCGCCAGCATCAGTATCAAACACTATCATACCAGCATCGCCAAAAAGGTAAGTATCTAGTTTGAAGTACTTACTGAGCTTTTTGGGCTGCCATTTTACCAACTCATCAAAGTCTAACTCTAGGTTTACAGCTCCCCCACTCTGGCCTTTGTAGGCTCTGAAGGATTTGCCGCCTTCTTCTTCAACTACATAATAGCCAGCATAGCCACGTAGGTTTAGCCCACCACCATGCTGAAAGTGATTGGTGCCTGCATCATAGCTACCAACCCAGGTAGGCGGCACGTAGCCTATACTGCGCGTAAGTGGTTGGCCCATCAATTCCTCAGGGTTGGCACCAGCCAAAAACAACGCCGACTCAGGTGCTTGGTTGCTACCAGTACCTGCACGCACAAAGGCACGGCTATGCAATTCAAACCTCCATAATTTGGTATGGTTTATGGCAGTTGTGGTAAGATAATGGTAGTCAAAATCAGATAGCAACGCCGAACTGCGCAAGGTTGCGTTGATGGTACCTGAGCCTTTCGGGTAAGTGTATTTGTGGTCCCACTCTAGGTTAATAGAAGTATTCCACTTGCCCGTTTGCCATTCGCCGGGGTACAATAGTTGGTTCAATTTATTATCGTTAGGGCGATTAAACATTTTAGCATAAAGCGTTAAGGTTGAATTCTTTCGAACTCCTTGGCTCAAGCCGAACTTATACAGTTCCAATCCATCCCAATACTCGCTATAATAAAATGCAGAAAGCTTCTTTACATACTTATCGAGCTTGGTATCGTATGAGAAATAATAGTTGAACTTATCATACCCCTTCTTATCGGCATCAGCAAAATTGAACCTATCGGGGCTGCCTTGCAATAAGTTGCCTGTCGGCGCTAACACACTAAAACTTACTTGGTGCCTACCTGCTATGTAGCCGCTGTTAAAATGTAGACCAATTTTAAGCCCATCGTAAGCATTCCACCATAGGGCGGGGCGCAACTTAACGTCGTATTCCGTCCACCGAGCGCGGTTGTATATTTTATGATCAAACGATACAACAAAGGGCACCTTTTTACTATTGTTCAGCATGTTCACGTCTGCCAATCGGTATGTAGGGTCAATATTTACATTTTTTATTTTGCTCGATAACGTTACAGTTGCAGTATACTCTGGCTGCAGGTTGTTATCCCAGCCAATCCAACGTGGCAATGTGGTAGCATCCGTTTCCTTCTCAAACCAAGTATTGGGTATATAGTACTTGCTGGTGTCGCCATCGGTAGTAATTACTGTAAAATCGATTGGCATTTGCATCAAACCTTCGCGTTTAAAAGTTATCTCGTATACCTCTTTACCATCCTCAGTGGCTTTGTGCTTCACTTTACCAACGCTATAATCAATGTTCTTAGTCGTTTCTAGCCATTGGTCAAAAAACCAGTTCAGGTCAGTGTGCGTGTAATGGATAAAGCTATTGCGTAAGTCTTCAAAGTAAGGGTGCGCATAGCTGTACTCGTCGAAGTAGTTCTTCATGGCATTCTGAAACAGTGTATCGCCCAACACGTATTGCAAGTTATAAAGCATTACCGCTGTTTTGCTATATACATGGCGGTAGCCTCCACCCTGCCCTAGCGCACCACTAAAGCCATCAGAGTGGGTGTTCAATTGCGCATCGGCCTCGTTTATGGCATCGTACAAGTAACTGTCATATGCCCTTGTATTTCTTGCCAAATCAGGCTTTTTGAATTTGGCCTTATACTTTTTCATTTTACCCATTGGCACTTCCGGCCCATCCAACCTTTCTTGCGCCCAAACGGTTAAAAACTGCGTAAATCCCTCATCTAGTGCTGCCCTATAGGTCTCATTGTTGCCAACCATGCCATAAAACCAGTTATGTCCCACCTCATGCGCTATAAGTCCTTTATTGCTCGGAAATGAGCCACCACAAAGCGTTAACATGGGGTATTCCATACCATCGCGGGCATCGGCTACTATCATTTTTGGGTAGCCGTACATGCCAAAATCGTTTGAAAACAACTCCACTACATCGGCAGTATACTGGGCTACCTTTTGCCAGCCAGATGCATGACCTTCCTCAACCAAAGCAATGCACTTAATTCCGTTCCATTCTGCCTCTCCAATGCGGTAAGTCGGGTCGGCGGTAAAGGCCACGTTGTGCACGTTTTCGGCATGGAATTTCCATGTTTTCCGTTGCGTGCTGTCGTAAGGGATTATAATACTAGCCTTTTCGCCCCAAGGTTTTTTAGCAAAGTTCTTAATGTCCAGCTTTTCCCTAAGGCTGTCAGGCAGCACCTCGCTCCTATTCAATAAGTTTCCTGTAGCTTCAACCACATAGTTGCTAGCAAAGGTTAGTTCCAAATCGTAGGTGCCAAAGTCGGCATAAAACTCACGATTTAAATGCTGGTCGGTAGTCCAGCCAAATTTAGCATCGTACACCGAAATGCGCGGATACCAATGTACGCCGTTATAATGTTTGTGCTCCCCGTCAACCAAGTAATATTTCATGCGGCGGCGCATACTACCTTCATCAAAATAGGTATTAAAATCTAGACTGAACTCTTTTGCGGCACCAGGCATAATTGGTTCATCCAAATACACCTTCATTATGGTGTTGTCCGTCTCCGTTTTCAATACTTTACCGTTGCTTTTTAGGTTGCTTACTGTAGTACCCAAACCTTCGGCTTCGTAATGGCCAAAAGTTGATTTTACATGGTTGTGATTGGTCAAATCATCCAAATAACTGCATGGTTGAAAAGCATTTTGATACAAATGGAAGAAAACGTAGGTAAGTGTATCAGGCGAATTGTTCCAATAAGTTAGCTCTAGTGAACCCGTGATAATATCCGTTCTTTCATCTACATCTGCCTTAATGTTGTAGTACACATCCTGCTGCCAATAGTTTGGGTGTGGCATTTTATTCTTCCAATAATGCGGGTTGTCGGGATGCTGAAAAGTATTGGGTTTTTGTAGTGGGTCGTAGCCTACTTTGCTTTGGGCTGATACCTGAAGAAAGCTGGAAGTAAGGAACGCAAAAAAAACTATTAAAATAAATTTTATCGACATAAAACGAGCTAATTGAAGGACTTGCAAATATAGGCAAATAGGCCAACGAATAAAGTTTGCCAATAAAAACAAAGGTCTCTTTAATTTGTAAATTGTACCGAACTTTGCACAGCAAACAAGCGCCCTTAACCTACCAAATTATTATGGAACAGCTTTTTCTTCAGGCCAGTTTGGCTGAAAGTAACCCACTAGTAAACACCTATTTTATAATTGGCTTTGTGATATTGATTGCCACCATGATGGTAATTGATTTGGGGGTGTTTAATAAACGAAGCCACACCATTAGCAATAAAGAAGCTTTGGTTTGGACCGGAATATGGATAAGCCTTGCAGTAGTTTTCGGCATATTCGTTTATATGTTCATGGGCATAACTAAAGCCTCTGAATTTTACACTGCGTACCTTATAGAGGAGGCACTATCCATAGATAACTTGTTTGTGTTTATACTGGTTTTCGAGTTTTTTAAGGTACCTGCGCAGTATCAACATAAGGTGTTGTTTTGGGGTATCTTAGGAGCTATATTCTTCAGAGCCATATTTATATTTGCAGGTGCCCAGTTAATCCAATACACTTACATGCCCGATTTTATGCTGCTTGGGTATACAATTAAAGAGTTTAATGTGTTACTCACTATGTTTGGTTTGTTTTTGCTTTATGCTGGCATAAAATCGGTAAGAAAGAGCGAAGATGAGGAACCCGATTTCTCGAAAGGCTTCGCCATAAGATTACTTAAAAAGGTAGTTCCGATTACCGAAACCTATGATGGTGGTAAATTCTTTACCATTGTAAATGGCAAAAGGGTTGCTACTTTGTTGTTTTTGGTTGTTGCAATAGTAGAAATTACGGACCTCATTTTTGCTGTAGATTCCATTCCTGCCATTTTTACCGTCTCTAGAGATCCTTTTATCTTATACGCCTCCAATATTTTTGCCATTCTTGGATTACGTTCCATGTACTTTGTGCTGGCCAATTTTATGCACTTGTTTTCATACCTTAAATACGGATTGGCTTTTATACTCTCCTTTATTGGCGTAAAAATGATAATTGCACCAATTTACCATGTTTCTTCGCCACTGTCGCTTTCCATTGTTGCCTTGGCGCTTTTGCTCTCCGTTATTGCATCTGTTGTTTGGGGGCCAGAGAAAAAGGCGAATAACAATCATTGAGGCTTTACTGTAGCGGCACTTTGTCGTTACAAATGGCTCCAGGGTTTGTGGGGTTTCATGCATAGACGTAGAAGTATTGAAGAATTCAACAAAAAGGCTAAAACACATCTACGCTTCAGCTGCATTTGATTCTTTGCTCCCTAAAACTTGATTTCAATAAGCAAGCAATTGCAATCAAATCAGATGACTATTGACTGTGGACTGTCGACCAAAATCCTTATCTTTGCAGTCTTAAACACGATAAGGAATAATTTATTATGCTGGCAGTCAATAATTTATCGCTACAATACGGCAAAAGGATTTTGTTTGATGATGTGAACATCAAGTTCACAAAAGGCAATTGCTACGGTGTTATCGGTGCCAACGGTGCTGGAAAGTCTACGCTACTGAAAATCCTATCTGGCGAAATTGAAAGCACCACAGGCAATTTTACCACCGACCCAGGTGAGCGTATCGCGGTTTTGAAACAGAACCACTACGAATACAACGATTATCCCGTATTGCAAACCGTGTTGATGGGCCACAAAGTTTTGTGGGAGAACATGCAAGCTCGTGAAGCCATATATGCCAAAGCCGACTTTACCGATGCCGACGGCCTTAAGGCTGGCGAATTGGAAGAAAAGTTTGCTGAAATGAACGGTTGGGAAGCGGAAAGCGACGCAGCCATGCTTTTGAGCAACCTTGGCGTGGAAGAAAAACTGCACGACAAATTGATGGCCGACCTTAGTGGTCACGAGAAAGTAAGGGTGCTATTGGCACAGGCCTTGTTTGGCAATCCCGACATTCTGTTGCTGGATGAGCCTACCAACGATTTGGATATCAAAACCATTGCTTGGTTAGAGAACTTCTTGGCCGATTTTAAGAACACGGTTATTGTGGTAAGCCATGACCGTCACTTCTTGGATATGGTGTGTACACACATCGTCGATATTGATTTTAGCAAAGTAAACCTGTACTCAGGTAACTATAGTTTCTGGTACCACACTAGCCAATTGGCTAGCCGCCAGCGTGCCGATAAGGGTAAGAAAACGGAAGAGAAACGTAAAGAGCTATTGGACTTTATTGCACGTTTTTCGGCCAACGCTTCTAAGAGTAAGCAGGCAACAAGCCGCAAGAAAGCTTTGGAGAAGTTGAACGTTGATGAAATTAAGCCATCGAGTCGCCGTTACCCAGGAATCCAGTTTGCACAAGAACGGGAAGCTGGTAACGACATTTTGCACGTTGACAAGCTATCTTGCGTTATCGACGACCAATTGATGTTTAGCGACATTACCTTTACCCTGGACCGTGGCCAGAAGGTAACTGTGTTAGGAAAAGACAGCAAAACTATAGAAGCGTTCTTCCAGATTTTAGCTGGCGATCGTAAAGCCAAAGGTGGTACCGTAAAATGGGGCGTAACCACTAACCAGGCATATATTCCGCTGGATAATAGTAAATACTTTGAACACGTTGAGTTGAGTCTGATTGATTGGTTGCGCCAATACAGCGAAAACACAGACGAAACTTTCGTTCGTGGTTTCTTGGGCCGTATGTTGTTTAGTGGCGAGGAAAGTTTGAAGAAAGCGAAGGTGCTTTCGGGTGGAGAAAAAGTACGTTGTATGCTCAGCCGCGCCATGCTTCAAAGCGCCAATGTATTGTTGTTGGATGAACCTACCAACCACTTGGATTTGGAATCGATTACCGCATTGAACAATGCCATGATTGATTTTAAAGGGACTATTCTTTTTACCTGTCATGACCACGAGTTTACACAAACCGTTGCCAACAGGGTAATTGAATTGACACCTAATGGCCTTATTGACAAACTAATGACCTACGATGAGTACCTTGCCGACCCACGCGTGCAAGCGCAAAGGGAAGAAATGTACGGAGCCAAAGTTTAGTTTAAATGACAAATATGAGATGAGAGATAACAAACCCCTCGTTTCGTTTTTGTTTTTCTTATTTGTTATCTGATATTTCACATCTAACATTTATGTCTCGCACTCGCCAAATCGTTCTCGACGAATTTATTATACAGAAAGAAAAGGATTTCCCTTACGCTACCGGTGAACTATCTGCCTTGCTTCGTGATATTGGCGTGGCTGCTAAAATTGTAAACCGTGAAGTAAACCGTGCTGGGCTAGCCGATATATTGGGCCAAGCCGGAGTTGAAAACGTGCAAGGAGAAGCGCAACAGAAGCTGGATGTGCTAGCCAACAATACCTTTATTAATAGCCTTAAAACTAGTGGCGAATGCGCCGGCATTGCCAGTGAGGAAGACGAGGATATAATTTGTATTGACGTAGATGGCGAGAAGGCCAAGTATGTAGTGGCTATGGACCCTTTGGATGGGTCGTCGAATATTGACGTGAATGTTTCTATTGGTACTATTTTTTCGATATACCGCCGTTTGAGCGAAAAATGCCCATGCACGCACGGTGACTTTTTGCAAAAAGGTCGTGAGCAAGTTGCAGCTGGTTATGTTATTTATGGCTCAAGCACCATGTTGGTTTATACTACCGGTAATGGCGTAAACGGCTTTACCCTTGACCCTAGTATAGGTGAATTCTACCTGTCTCACCCAGATATTAAAATACCATCGAAGGGCAGTATATATTCTATCAATCAAGGTGGTTACACCAAATTTCCGAAGGGAGTGCAAGCATACCTTGATTATTGCCAAGGGCTTGATGGTAACAACGATAAGCCATACAGCTTGCGCTACATCGGTTCTATGGTTGCCGATTTGCACCGCAACCTTATAAAGGGCGGTATCTTTATATACCCATCAACTGCCGATGCTCCCAAGGGTAAATTGCGCTTACTTTACGAGTGCAACCCAATGGCGTTTATTGTAGAGCAAGCCGGTGGCAAAGCCACCACAGGTAAGGAGAACATCCTCGACCTACAGCCAACCGAACTACACGAGCGCACCCCAATTTTCATTGGCAACAAAGAGATGGTAGAAAAAGCAGAAGCAATGTTGGTGCAGTATGGGCAGGCGGTGGTATAAGGTTATTTACATTTTAAATTGTCTTTATAGCCTTATCGGTCTTTCCAAGCCTCCAACAAATCTTTGCTCATTTTAAAGTGAGGTATGGTTACTTCCATAAACTCATTACCTATAATTTTATATCCTTGCTTTAGATAAAACGGCACAGCCGTCTTGCGAGCGTGCATTTCCATGTGCTTATAGCCTAAGTCAAGTGCATAAGCCTCTGAAAATTCTACCAACTTGGCACCAATACCAGCACCTTGATATTGCTCATCTACCGCAACTTGCCTCATTTTTATGTATCCATTCTCGGTCGGGGTAAGCATTAGAGTAGCCATTACAATCGAATCAGTGTAGTATATTATGTGTATATCCTTGTCTTCGGCCAATAGCTGCTCCCTTGTGTAATTTAGCCCCAGCGGCTCTCGCAGTACTGCATATCGCAAATCGACTGCATGCCAATAATTAGAGCTGCCATGAGCTACCACACTAATGTATCTATGGCCCTTTAGCTTGTGTACGTAATGCATTTCGATTGGACTTTTGAAACGCAAATATAATGGCTATTTTTATCGTTGTAATAGAAACTGAAAGCTATGAATACTCGAATAAAAACGCTATTGGCTTTATCGCTAATACTGATGTTATCTTCGTCCTCTTGCAAAAAAGATGACAAAAACAATAATAACAATACTGATGGGCCGATGTTACGGTTTAAGTTTGTGCTCGACCCTACGCAACAGCGCCTAGGAAACTTGGGTGCCCCTGCGGCTATGCCAGCAGGTCATGCAGGCCAAAACCCACAGTTTAATGGTATTAGTGCTCACTATCTGGAACTGGCACCTAATCAATACACCCTTTTAGGTTCAGGAACAGTTTTATTTATGAACGAAGAAACCACTGCAGGAGGAAGTAAGGCCATTGTATTTGATAAAGAAATCATCAAAAACAACGGAGAGGTATTTTTAGAAGTACCTATCAAAGATGTTATCCCCGGTAGCTATGAGTGGCTTAGGGTTTCGCTTGCATACCAAAATTATAATGTGCAATTCGATGCAATTGGCTCCACTTTTACGGGCACTTTAGCTTCGTTTGTTGGCTACAACACTTACGTAGAAAGTTATAAAATTAAGGATAGCACCGTAGTTGTAAATGGCAATAAAGCACAAGGCTACTGGGGTTTTGAGACAATATACACAGTGAACACCGGACAAGCGCCTGCCACAACTGTACCGAATCCAATTCAAGCAACTTCCCCTATTCCGCTTAACTCATGTGTAGTTACTGGCGGCTTTGCTCAACCTTTTGTTATAACTGGTAGCGAAACCGAAGATATTACAGTTTTAGTATCGTTATCTACTAATAAAAGCTTTGAGTGGGAAGACTTAAACGGTGACAATACCTGGGACCCACTTGATGGGGAAAATGTAGTAGATATGGGTCTTAGGGGTTTAGAACCTAGAATTGAATAATTGATACCGATTACGCGTCGTAGCTATACACTACCCTTTCGGTAAGTGGTTTGCTTTGACATGTAAGTACATAACCTTCCTCAATCTCACTATCCGATAACGATTCACGATCGGCCATAATTACTTGGCCCTCGGTTACTTTGGCTCGGCAAGTGCAACATGCGCCAATTTGGCATGCATATGGTGCATCAACCCCACTATCAAGTGCCGCCTCCAAAATGGAATCTTCCCCTCTATACTCAACATTATATTCGCTGCCATCCAATTGAAAAGTAAGACTGGCAGTTTTCAGTGGTGTATCAGATACTTTCATAGCATTATTAGTACTTTCGGCATGTCCACCTGCAATGCCTGGCTCAGTATTGGTGTGGCTGCTAAAAAATTCTTTGTGAATACGTTCGATGTTAACACCCCTTTGCATCAAAAGGTTTTCTATAAGCTCCATCATAGGCGATGGCCCGCAAACATAATAGAGTACATTAATAGCATCAGGCACATTGGCATCAAGCATTTCAACAGCTCGTTCTTTACTAAACTTGCCTACATAGCCATCCCAATTTCCAAGAGGCTCATCGAGCGTGTATGCTACTTTAAACCTATTAGGATGTTGTTGACTATAGCCATCAAAAAGCTCTCGGAACATGATATGTTCTTCGTTCCTGTTAGCATAAAGTAAGGTTATGTTGCTTGATGGCTCTTCGGCAAGTAGGGCTTTAATTATTGCCAACATAGGAGTTATGCCACTTCCACCAGCAAACAGCACGTAGTGTTTTTGTTTAAATGGTTGCGCATCAACTGTAAACTTACCAAGTGGCGGCAATACTTTTAGCAATTGGCCAACCACGGCGTGATTGTTTAAATAAGACGACATCACCCCGCCATCAACCTTTTTTACGCCAATTGATAGGGGCTCGCTCCTGTGGCTACAAATTGAATAAGAGCGACGAACTTTCTTACCATTTACATCCGCCTCAAGGGTAATGTATTGTCCTGGCTCAAACCTAAACTGCTCGAGTAAGTGCGGCGGAATATCAAATGATATAACCTTTGCATAGCTAGTTTCCGTGCGAATTTGGCTCACACGGATGTCGTAAAGTTGTTGACTCATAAAATTTACTAAGACTTCTTACTTAAGGCTGGTAAAGATAGGCAAAAGCCCTTTTTATTAGGAATGATAAGGGTAAATAACATCAATCAAGCTCGATTAATTTATTTCGGAGCCAAGTAATGTCTGCAACATCCTGTTTAGCAGTAATGTCCAGTTTAAGCTTATCTGTCACTTTCTGCCCTGTGGCCTTATATCTGGAGAGTTTTACAATATACTTTACCATGTTCCGATAAAGACTTTTCTGGTATTCAGGCATTAGCTTGTTTCTTCTTAAGTAAAGCTTAAATGCATCTGCTTGCGATACCAGCAAATCAAACTCATTCAGCTCAAAATAGGTTTTTAGTAGAAGGCTTCTTAACCTTAACGAATAGCAATGTATTAGAAATTTCGGCCAACGGCACGGTTATCCTGTTGGATGTATATGGCGTTACTTTATTAGCAAAACAAGATGGAGTAAGTATATTCGAGACAATTTTTGCTTTAAGTATAAAAGTATATCCTATTCCGGCTAAAGATATGGTGAATATTGTAGTTCCAAGCAACATAAAAGTAGAAGCTATTGAAGTATTTAATGGATTGGCTGTGTATTGATAGAAACAAATAAAATCGACAAATTGAGTACTTATAGTATAAATACAGAAGGTTACGTTTCTGGCTATTACCTATTGAGGATAAAAATCGAAAGTGGTAGGATAACCAAGCGTTTCAGTATCTTGAAATAGAGAAGATAAAAGGGCGAAGTTTCAAGCCTTAGAGGGTACTCTTTTGGGTTCTTAGGGAGTTGATTTAGCAATCTATTGTCAGGGTTCAATTTTAGGTTCTATCTTATCATCAAATCCGTTGTTAAGTCTAAACTGATATGCAGCCACAAAGGCTAGAAATTACTTTTTAAGTGCGCATCGGGTACATGATAAACTGATACTCCCAGTGCCGGTACTTTTGCTACATTTGTAGTACATTTTGCATACTATGAAGGGTAAAGTCGTTTTTATATTAGGATGCACGCCACGCAGCTCAACTACCGCTACCATGAAGGCATTGAGTGCGCATACCCAACTGCATGCCCCTTCTATGGCCGATTTGTTGCTGCCAAAAGCGCCAAAAATAGTACGAAGTGGTTTCGAATGGATAGCACCTATAGTGCAGCCATACTTTGATAGCCGTTGGAACCCTGCCATACATGCTACAGGTTTCAACAAACGAGAGGCTTTCGATATTGCAGTGATGCGCAAGTTTCAAGGCGAAGGAGTGATGGGCCACACCTACTATGGATTGCTTAATGGTAAAACAACTCCAACCTTTACTACACAGCACCTCGATTTTTTGGAGCAGATAGTAAAGCGCGCGCAAAGTGAAAACCCTAAACAAATACCGCTTTTAAAATACTTTGGGGGTATCTTTCATCTTGGTGAGCTCAAGGATCGGTTTCCGGATGCTAAATTCATTTTCTTGCAGCGAAACCCCGAAAAGGCATTCACCTCATACGTTACATTGTTAGGCAATGCCTTAAAAAACGAAAAACTACCCGAGACATACTGGGCAGGGGTTTACCAGATGGTTGTATCTGCCTATGCTTTAGCACAACAGGTGCAATCTTATACGGATATCTTATCACTTAAGAGCGAAGAAGTATCTGCGGATATGGAAAAGCATGTAAGGCTAATGCTTGATTATATCGGGTTGCCCTTTGAAGGCCAACAAGCGCTTCAAGAAGCGTTACAACAGCTAAAATTGAAATGGCAGGAAAGGAGCGAAAAAGGTATGGGATATACCTATACCGATAAAATAGCGAAAGCGTTATTTAAAGCAGAAGACTTTCAATAGCTAAACTAGTAACACATTACCATTAATGGTAAGCAAAACACCACCCGACTTACCACCCATGCCAAATGCCCCGAGCAAGAAATGTTTGGTGCCCTTTGGCGCTAAACTGTTTTGCAATACATCATACAGGCCCAAGAACACACTAACAGCTGCCGTGTTGCCAATGGTTTGTATGCCTTTTACATAAAACTGCGAATCGGGAATGTTATTTGTCTCCTGCATTTTTCTCAAAATGCGCAGGTTAGCTTGGTGAGGAATAAAAAAAGTGTTCTCCTCTAGTGCTTCCATTTCTGCAGCATCCAATATGGTTCTATATACCTTGGCATCGGTGGCAAAACGATAAATCTCTCTGCCATCCATTTGTAAATAAGGCTTTTCGCCTTTAAACGGATTACCAACACGTAAGCCACTGGTAGCTTTTAATGTTCTCACTAAAGGGCGTTTAATGGAAAATCCCGTTTTTTCGTCTCCAAAATCCACTTTTAACAACGCTACAGCTATACCATCGCTAAACAGCTGACCGGTTGCCGCATCGCCCGAAAGCATTACGTTAGGGGTTTCAGAAACTACTGCCAAATAATAAGGTTGTTCAGGTGTGCAGTAGTGTATGGCATACATATACGCCGATGCTAACACCTCGATACCTGCCACACAGCCGAACCCTGCCGCTGTAGTTATTTTATCGGTAAACTCTTTGTAATAGCCGGCAATGCCCATTTCAATACCTGGTACCAAATTGTGGTCGGGTTGCGTGCTAGTACTCCAGCCAACTACCTGAGCCATATCTACTTGGCTGGCTGCCAAAATGCGGACAATCATATCAGCTGCAATGGCTGACAAATCGGTTGTGAGCGGAAACTTATAAAGGGCGGTAATGCCCGTGGCTTTAATTACTTGAGCCTCTGTAGTGTCAAATTGCTTTGCAACATCAGCTAAGCTAATTACCTGCTCTCCTACCCTTGCCGATAGCGCTACTAACGAAACACCAACCATTAAGCCTCATTTATTTGTTGCAGCAAAGTAAGCTATAAATTGGGCGGCAGTCAATTATTTATAAGTTGCAACCCAAACTTTAAGCAAACAACATTTTACAGTAATTAAATAATCATAGCCGCTCCAACGGTTACATTAGTAGCTTCATCTATAATGATGAGGCTACCTGTATTTCGGTTGCGTCGGTACGAATCATAAAACAACGGCGTAGTTGTGCGGATGCTTATACGCGCAATGTCATTTAGGCCAATGCTAGAATCTTCTTCGTTGCGATGCAGGGTGTTAATATTGAGCTTATATTTTACTTCTTTAATCACGCATCTTGCATTGCGGGTAGTGTGTTTTATGGCATATTTACCACCAAGTTGCAATGGCTTGTCAGTCAACCAACATACCATTACTTCTAAATCTTGACCGCTAGTAGGTAAGTTATTTTCGCGTACAATCATATCGCCACGGCTAATATCTATCTCATCCTCTAGCGTAATAGTAACAGACATTGGCGCAAAAGCTTCATTTAAGCTACCATCGTAAGTATCAATACTCTTAATGCGGGTAGTAAAACCAGACGGCAAAGCCATTACTTTATCTCCCTTTTTAAATACGCCACCAGCTATACGACCTGCATAACCACGATAGTCGTGGTATTCGCTTGACTGCGGACGGATAACATACTGCACCGGGAAACGACAATCGATATGATTAGAGTCGCTGGCAATGTGCACAGTTTCTAGTAGATACAATAAAGTAGGGCCCTCGTACCAAGGGGTCTTGGTTGAGCGATCGACCACGTTATCGCCCATCAAAGCACTAATAGGTATAAAACGAACATCCTTTACATCAAGTTTAGAGGCAAATTTGCGGAAGTCATTCTCAATGTCTTCAAATACCTTCTTGTCGAAGTTTACCAAATCCATTTTGTTTACACAAATTACTACATGCGGTATTTGCAGTAATGAAGCAATAATGGCATGGCGACGGGTTTGCTCCGCTACGCCGTGGCGGGCATCTACCAATATTAAAGCCAAATTAGCACTCGATGCACCAGTAACCATATTTCGGGTGTACTGTATGTGCCCAGGAGTATCAGCAATTATAAACTTACGGCGAGGTGTTGAGAAGTAGCGGTATGCCACGTCAATAGTAATACCTTGTTCACGCTCGGCACGCAAACCATCGGTAAGTAAAGCAAGGTTTACATACTCCTCACCTTTCTGCTCGCTGGTTTTACGGATGGCTTCGTATTGGTCTTCGTAAATAGATTTGCTATCGTACAGCAAGCGGCCAATAAGGGTGCTTTTACCATCATCAACGCTGCCAGCCGTGGTAAAGCGCATCAACTCCATATTTAGGTACTCGGCACTATCGAATGTATCTTCCATTATCGATGATTCTATATTAATTGCGCTGGTAGCGCAGATTATATTGCTTAATTAATTTGAAAATTTGAAGATGTGCTAATTTGGAAATTAAATTAAATAAAAGCCTATTATTTTGAAATTTCCAAAATTGCCTCATTCACAAATTATTTTAAAAGTATCCAGCCTTTTTGCGGTCTTCCATAGCAGTCTCACTTCGCTTGTCATCTGAACGACCTCCACGCTCTGTAACACGGCTAGATGCTACTTCTTGGATAATTTCTTCCAAAGTTCCAGCCTCTGACAAAGTCGCACCAGTGCAAGTGGCATCTCCAATAGTACGGAAACGCACTATTTTATCAACTAATACCTCACTATCCTTGCGTTCCATAAATTCCGTTTCGGCGTACCATACATCGTCGCGTAAAAATACGCTGCGCTTATGAGAGAAATACAGATTTGGCAATTTGATTCCTTCCATGTGAATGTATTGCCAAACATCCAATTCAGTCCAATTGCTTATTGGGAATACCCTGAAGTGCTCACCAAAGCCTTTGCGGGCATTAAAAATGTTCCATAGCTCTGGGCGTTGGTTTTTTGGGTCCCATTGGCCAAACTCATCGCGGTGAGAGAAGAAACGTTCTTTGGCACGAGCCTTTTCTTCATCTCTGCGAGCACCGCCCATAGCTGCATCAATCTTATTGGCTTCTATTGTTTCTAGCAAGGTCAAGGTTTGCAAACCGTTGCGACTTGCATTAATGCCTTTCTCTTCAGTCGATCTGCCGGCATTAATGGCATCTTGCACTGAGCCTACTATTAACCTAGCGCCAATCTCTTCAACCAACTCATCACGAAAAGTAATGGTTTCTTCAAAGTTATGACCAGTATCAATGTGTACTAATGGGAATGGAATTTTGGCAGGGAAAAAAGCTTTGCGGGCCAGGTGAGTCAACAAAATTGAGTCTTTGCCTCCTGAAAAAAGAATTGCCGGGTTTTGGAACTCAGCAGCAACCTCACGGATAACGTATATCGATTCCGCTTCTAGTTCTTTCAGGTGATTCAAATTATAATCCATATCAGTTCTTTGCTTCTATTTTAGGTAATAACAATGCAACCACCGCCTGAACACTTTCGGCAATGGTCATCCTGTCTGTAGCTATTTCTAGGTTGGCATTGGTAGGTGCCTCAAAAGGTGCGTCTAACCCAGTAAAATTCTTGATTTGGCCAGCCCGGGCCTTTTTGTACAATCCTTTTACATCGCGGTCTTCGCAAACGGCAAAAGGAGCATTTACATATATTTCAATAAAGTCTTCGGTGCCAATAATGTCGCGGGCCAAAATGCGAATATCCTCAGTTGGGCTCACAAAACAGTTAAGGGTAATAATGCCTGTATTGATGTATAACTTGGTAACTTCCGCTATACGGCGAATATTTTCCAATCTATCTTGTTCGCTAAATCCAAGGTTGTTATTAATGCCGCTACGAATATTGTCGCCATCTAATACTTGGGTAAGGTAACCACGGTTGTGCAACTCGCGCTCAACGCCTTTGGCTATGGTTGTTTTGCCGGAGCCCGAAAGCCCAGTAAACCATACGCAAAAAGCATGCTGCTTAAGCAATTGCTCTTTATCGGCGCGGTTCAACAACTGGTCGAAAGTGGTGTGAATATTTTCGGGCACTTGGCTCATCGAGAGGCAAAGTTATACTTTTCACTACTACTCGACAAACTTGGTAGGGTTTTAGTTACAAACAGCTAACTATTTGAAATGGTATTAACCGTTTCCGTTCGTTAATTCTTTGATGTCGCTCATTATTTTGGTTGCCAATGTTCGCGCAGTAGTTTCATTGGCACTCTCTGCATAAATACGAATAATAGGCTCTGTATTCGATTTGCGGAGGTGAACCCAATTATCGTCAAATTCAATTTTAACCCCATCTACAGTGTTCACCGGCTGCTTTTTATACTTCTTGTGGATATATTTCAATACCTCATCCACATTAATTTCCGGCGACAACTGAATCTTATTTTTGCTCATATAGTAGTTGGGATACTGTGAGCGCAATACCGAAACTGACTTGCCGAATTTAGCCAAATGCGTAAGAAACAATGCAATACCCACCAACGCATCACGGCCATAGTGCAACTCGGGTACAATAATACCTCCGTTGCCTTCGCCACCTATTACGGCATTCACCTCTTTCATTTTGGCCACAACGTTAACCTCACCAACGGCAGTTCCAAAATGTTCTCCCCCGCGTTTAATGGTTACATCTTTCAATGCTTTGGTCGAGGAGAGATTGCTTACGGTATTGCCAGGTTTGTTTTGTAGCACATAATCGGCAATAGCTACTAAAGTATATTCTTCGCCAAAACAATTGCCATCATCGTTTACAAACACCAAACGGTCTACATCGGGGTCAACGGCAATGCCTATATCAGCATTGGTTTTCTTTACCTCGCTTATCAAAGCAATCAAGTTCTCCGGAAGCGGTTCAGGGTTGTGTGAAAACAAACCATCTGGTTCACAAGAAATTTCAACTATGTTTTCAACACCAAGTGCACGCAATAGCATAGGTACAGCAATACCCCCAGTACTATTTACCGCATCAACTACCACTTTAAATCCTTTTGATCTAATGGCAGTTACATCAACCAATGGCAATGCTAATATTTGCTGTATGTGCCATGCAATGTAGTCATCCTTGGTACTGTAGATACCCAGTTTGCCTACTTCGGCAAAATTGAAATCCCCTTTCTCAGCCAGCTTAAGCACTAGCTCCCCATCTGCTTCAGAAATAAATTCCCCCTGCTCATTCAACAACTTTAGGGCATTCCATTGCTTAGGGTTGTGGCTAGCTGTAAGTATTATGCCGCCATCGGCGCCCTCATTTACAACTGCCATTTCAACAGTGGGGGTGGTAGATAGGCCAAGGTCGATAACATCAATGCCCAGCGACAATAAAGTGCCTGTTACAATTTGCTGAACCATAGGACCAGAAACCCTTCCATCGCGACCAATGACCACCTTATAATGGTCGGCTTTCTTCTTTTGAAGCCAAGCGCCATAAGCGGTTGTATATTTTACAATGTCGTGTGGTGTTAAGTTATCGCCTGGTTTACCCCCAATAGTACCCCTAATGCCCGATATAGATTTGATTAAAGTCAATTTTTCCCAGTATTTTAGTGCACGAAAATAGTATATTATTTCAATAAAACAGCAGATGACATTGGAGCCCGAGGCGATTAAAAAGATAAGTGACTGGTACAAAGTTTGGTTTGATTCGCCTTACTATCACTTGTTATACCAAAACAGAGATGAAAAAGAGGCAGAAGCATTTATAAGCAATTTGTTAGGCTATTTAAACCCCAAAAGTGGCAGTATTATTATGGATTTGGCCTGCGGAGCTGGCAGACACTCTATGTTTTTAGCTAGTAAAGGGTTTGATGTAACTGGCGTTGATTTATCGATAAAAAGTATTAGAAAGGCAAAGGTTGCCGAAGCAGAAAACCTTCACTTTTACCAACACGATATTCGCAACTACTTTCGGATAAACTACTATGATTGCATTTTCAACTTCTTTACCAGCTTTGGTTACTTTGAACATGAAAGTGACAATATTAAAACCCTGCGCGCTGCCAATTGGGGGTTAAAAGATGGTGGGATACTAGTTATCGACTTCTTTAATATTCATACTGTTTTGCAAAAACTGGTGCCGCAAGAAACTAAACAAATTGACGGTGTAACGTTCAATATTCAGCGCTCCGTTTTTAATGATAGGATAGTAAAGGAAATTGAAATTATGGATGGTAGTAATGTGGGTACATTTACAGAAACTGTGCAAGCGCTGGCATTAGAAGATTTTCAAGGCTACTTTGCTAAAACAGGCTTTGTGCTGGAGCAAACCTTTGGCGACTACCAACTAAACCCTTACCAACCCGAAATTTCGGACCGATTGATACTAGTAGCCCGCAAACATGCTGGATAAACTATTGAAAATTGACAATGAATGGTTTATAGCCATTAACAATGGCATGGCCAATGATTGGTTTGATGTATTAATGCCCGTGCTCAGAAACCAATATACATGGGTACCACTCTATGTTCTCACTGCTTTTTGGTTGCTTTATAAGTACAAACTTCAAGGTTTTTGGTTTGTCGCTTTTACGCTAGTAACTTTCGTGCTGAGCGACCAAATTAGCGCATCGCTCATAAAACCTTTTATTGAACGCCTGCGCCCCTGTCGCGAACCAATGCTGGCAGAACAAGTACGGCTATTGGTGCATTGTGGCAGTGGGTTTAGTTTTCCGAGCACGCATGCTACCAATCACTTTGGGTTCGCCATTGTAATTGGCGCTAGCTTATATAGGGATAACAAATGGCCCATGTATGCGCTCCTGGCAATTGCAACATTGGTTTCGTTTGCCCAAGTATATGTTGGGGTGCACTACCCTATCGATGTGTTTGCTGGTGCACTTTTAGGCTCTATAATAGCCGTATTCGTTTTTTTATTAGGGTGTAAAATAAAAAAGCAGACCCAATAATGAGCCTGCTTTTTAAGTCTATCTTATTTTTGATTACTTGATTATTGGCTCAAGCACCAAAGCCACTTTGTTAAAATCGGATGCAGCATTAATTACAGAGCGGAAGCCTTCGTAAAGCTCTTTCTTCAATTCGGGCACTACGTAGTATTCGTGTACGTTTATGTGAACCACATTGCCTTCAATTTTATAGCTTGAGATAAAACTTGCCAATGTTTCACCATTACTCTCTAATTTCTTTTCAATTTTCACATCCTCCAAACCGCTTACCATATATCCAGCCGGAATGGTAAAGTAAATATGATGTAAATACTGTTTTGGATATGGAAAAGCAATGTCTGTTTGGCGCTCATGCTCTTGGTAAAGCTCTGCTTGTGGGCCAATGATATCACCAACATTCAATATATAGCTATTACCTGCATTTTCTAACAACGCGCCCGAAGCAAACTCACCTGAAAGTTCCAAAGGCTTATCGGTTGCATTGTCGTTTAAAAGGACATTGACGTTTGATTTCGACTTGATAATCGCATCATCAAGACCGGATGCCAACAACTCACGGATAAAAGCCTCTTTGTTCTCCTCGTCGGCATAGGCAAAATTGTAACGGTAAATATATGCGGTATGCCCCGTCCACGATTGTTTTTTCTTTACCGTTACGTACTCCATGTTCTTGTCAAACAATATCTCGGCATCTAAACCAATCGTATTGTCTTTGTATCCCATTGTTGGTATATCGCGCACTTGGCCAAAACCATAGGGCACAGTTATAAACAATCCTTTGTTGCCGGCAAGGTAGCTTGGTGGCACCCCTAAACGTAAATTTATGTTTGCTGGAGAAATGAATTTCTTCAATTCTGGCAAATAAAACATATACTCATCAAGATTATAATAGTCCTCAAACTCGGCAACAAACTTATTGTCGTATCGGCTACAAGTTTGCACTAATTGATGTCGGATGCCTAATTCATTTAGCACCATTGCGTATACCCTTGTTAGACCTACCTCGTTTCCATACAAGCGAGAAACCACTTGCGCTGGATCGCCTAACCCGTCTCCCGACTCAAGCTTAACCGCAACGTTTGTTTTTAGATAATTCTCCAACGCGAGTATTTTCTCTTGGTCGGTTTTATACTTGGTAAGTTTCAGCTCCTTAATAAATTTGGCTGGATTAAAATCAGTTTCGGAGGCGTATATACTTGTCAAAAAATGCATAGAGGCATCGTTCCAAGTGTTAAGCCTACCTTCAACACCTTTTCTTCCTGTAAGTTTATACGAAATTCGTTGCATACTAGCTTCATATCCGCTATAAGCCTCTTCATATAGCGGTTCCATATCGGTAACCGTTATGTTTAGTATATAGCGTTCACCATCTTTAACAAACTCACCATCGGGGAAACCATTGTAACCATAGGTACCAAACTTCAAGTCTTCAGTAACAATCAAGGTAAAAGTTGCCTTCTTTATTTTTACATCTGTTTGGTATGTTTCCCTGCCAAAAATCTCTGCTGAGCGTTTAATGGTGTATACATACTCTATTTCGCCCCCCTTTTCAACACCTTCTATGGCAAAAAGCGCAAAATTGCCGTAGTCTTCATAATTGTCCAGGTTTTTAATGCTCTTTTCGTTTAGTACTTTCACTGTACCGTCTTTTGCAATTGACCTGGCTTTCAGCATAATAACCTCATCATCCTCGCGAATTGGAACAAATACCTTGTTATACTCATCAATGCCTTTATCGTTGTTTACCCTTATGCGTTTATGGCGGGTAATGTACATTGCATAATCATCGGCCTCCTCACCTTTCACGTACTCCATCATTCTGGTATCAACCAGTATAATTGCATTGTCGGCCAACTCCTTGTCGGTTAACTGGGCTAAGTTAATGGCGGTGTCCCAATCATAATGGGTATAGCTGCTATCAGGGTTTGCAGCCGCTAAGCTCACTGCCAAAGTGGAAGCAAACAAAAAAATAAGGGTACGTATCATTTACTGCCTTTTAGGGTTTTTTGGTAAGCACTAGGGTTTCTTTGTAGGCTTTATTCAGTTGATTTAGAAACTCATTCCATTGGTCAAATTGGGTTGGTTTAAGCATCAAAGTGTTTATGTAAACCCTTTTAACTTGCTTCACTTCGTTACCGGTTTGGGTGTAGGTTATCTTAAACCCAAAATTGTCATTTTTGTATTCCACCGAGCTTGGAATGTACTCAACCAGATAGCCTTCGGGTATCACAATGGTCGTAAGCAAATTGTTGTCAAGCTTATAATCAAACTCGAAACTGTAAGTGCGCTTTGCCTTATCAATAGGCTGGGTATTCAGCATTTTATCCATATTGACTCCAATATAGTACTTACCTGCAACCGACTTTACATAATCGGGTATAGTGCACTCATAATCAATAACTAATGGAGTAGTCGAATTCAACGGATCGTTCAAGGTGAATTTATCCGTTTTAAATTTATTGTTGCCTTTAGTAATTAGGGCAGTAACAAACATTTGGTCATCAGCTTTATCTTTACTGTAATAGCCATAGGCTGCATCTACTTTTGGGTAGCCCGTCCAGCTAGCTCTTCCGGTTCCCTTCAAATCTGTGTCATTAATTACCAAACGTACTGAATCAATCACCCTGTTCGTCTCTAAGGCAATAATAGGCACTTGTTTTATTACGTAGGTATTAGCATCTATACCAATCAGTGCCTCCTTACCTTGAATCATATCTGTTGGTAAATCAATAGTTTGATACTTTCCAGTGGCATCCAAAAAAAGTGTATCTCCATCTAAAAACAAGGCAGTTATCATGTGATTATCTACCATTGGCGTAGGCACCATTTTATAGGTGTATGGTTTACTGCGTGTGCCAATCCAAGTCATTCGAGCATTCAAACCTCCTAAATTTAGCATCTGGGTAAGCAGGTTAGCCATATCCTTGCAATCACCATACTTTTTAGTACATACATCAATGGCGTTGCGGGGAACAAAACCTCCCATGCCATCTTCAAATGCAACATAATTGATGTTGTTTTGCACCCACTTAAATATAGCTTCCGCTTTTTCGCGTTGGGTATTTTTTCCTTTAACAATATCGTCCACTATCGTCTTTAGCTCTTCGTCCCCTTTTGGATTTATCGACTTTACTAACGAATAGTACCAAGCATATAAATCGTCAGGGTTGCGCAGCACTGGCTGCTCTGAACCCCCTAAACTGACAGTGGTAATATGCAGTATAATATGAGGGTCGAAATAGCTGCGACTTGGTGCATTACCTTCAAACTTCAACTTTGGCAGGTTTTCAGCAGTCCAAGTATAAATTATACTCCCGTCTGTTTGCTTGGTCTCTTTAAATTTTATTTTTTCAGTATTATCACCTAATAATACAAAAGCAACCTTAACATCAGCTGGAAAGCTTACACTATATTCTGCTCTCAAAACCGGTACATAAAAATTGAAGAAGAAAGGACTGAGCATACGAGGGTCTTTGATATGCTCAGTATAATCCATTTGAGTGGTAGCGCCTGACATTACGCTTGGAAAAATAAATTCCATTTTTTTACTGTCATCAAAAAATACACCATCGGAGGTAGCTGACTTTTCTTGAAAATCAGTTACTTCCACTTTTTTGCTTTTTTTTCCGTTTGGCACCTCGGTGAACGCTTTTAAATCCTCAATTTCCGAAAAACTAGTGTAATAAATGCGCTCGCGAGACATACTTAAATCATTCGAGGTAAGATAGTGGGCACGTTCCCTTACTTTGTTTTTTATCTGCAATGAATCGCCTTCGATCGTAATATCCAAATGTTGCGACATTTCTAAATATACTACATCCTCTTTCGGGAAGCGCTCCAGTAGCTGAGCATTTACTTGCCCGAAAACCGAAATTGAAAAAAAACAAAAAAAGAATAGCCCCCAAAATTTAGCCATATTACTGCAATATTCCATTTTTATCCCTTAAATGATTGTATGGTGAACATACTGCCGAAAATCTACATAAACAAGCAAACAGTATGTTGTAACATTAAAATGCCCATTATTCAACGGCAAAAAAGATAGGATAGTGCGCTTAAAAAGCAAATTTATCAATCCTTAACTATTGCGGCTGTGTCTAGCTCATAAGGCGTTGTTAGTCCTTTGTTTAAAAATTTACTTTACAGTGTTATGAAATAACCCCAGCATTCTAGTATTTTTGGGCGCTTTAACGGAAATAACACCAACAAACACTTAAATAAAAAATCAAACTTCCTTTACAAACTAACAATTTTATGATTGCACAAAATATTCTCTACGTTTTGCCTGTATTAGGTGTGCTGGTACTGCTGTACACATACTTCAAATCACGATGGGTAGTAAAACAAGATGCTGGTGATGCCAATATGGTTGAGCTTGCTGGCTATATTGCCGATGGCTCGATGGCTTTCCTTAAGGCCGAGTGGAAAATACTGGCTTTGTTTGTTATCCCTACTACGCTATTGTTGGGCTGGTCGGGCACGCTAGGTCACAATTCGCACTGGCTAATTGCGGTAGCTTTTATTATCGGTGCTATATCATCCGCTTTTGCTGGTTACATAGGTATGAACATTGCCACTAAAGCAAACGTTCGCACTACACAGGCCGCCCGTACTAGCTTGAAACAAGCCTTGAAAGTTTCTTTTGCAGGTGGTACCGTTATGGGCCTTGGTGTTGCCGGTTTGGCATTGCTAGGTTTGGGCTCATTGTTCATCGTTTTCTACTACAAGTTTGTAGTTAACGTTGGTGCTGGCGTAAACGGCTCTGAAATGGCTACTGCCCTTGAGGTATTGGCTGGTTTCTCATTGGGTGCTGAAAGTATTGCACTGTTTGCCCGTGTAGGTGGTGGCATCTACACCAAAGCTGCCGACGTAGGTGCTGATTTGGTTGGTAAAGTTGAAGCTGGTATCCCTGAGGATGATATTCGTAATCCTGCAACAATTGCCGATAACGTAGGCGATAACGTAGGTGACGTAGCGGGTATGGGTGCTGATTTGTTCGGCTCTTACATAGCTACCATTTTGGCTACTATGATTTTGGGTCGTGAGATTGTATCTGCCGACAACTTTGGCGGTATTGCCCCTGTGCTTTTGCCAATGCTTATTGGTGGCATGGGCTTGGTTTTCTCTGTTGTTGGTGCTTTGTTGGTAACCATAAAGGACGACAAGAGCGATGTGCAGCAAGCATTGAACATTGGCAACTGGAGTTCAGTAATTCTAACTGTTATTGGTTCTTACTTCCTCATACATTGGATGTTGCCTGCTGGCGATTTGGTTATGAACCGTTTAAATTCAAATCCCTTTACTGCCAATGGTGTATTTTATGCCGTATTGGTAGGTCTAGTAGTAGGTACTTTAATGAGTATCATTACTGAGTACTACACAGCAATGGGCAAACGCCCTGTTAATTCTATAATCAAGGGTTCATCTACAGGTCACGCTACCAACATTATTAGTGGCTTATCAGTTGGCATGGAATCAACAGTATTGCCAATTTTGGTATTGGCTGCGGGTATTATTTTCTCTTATGCTTTTGCTGGCCTTTACGGCGTAGCTATTGCCGCAGCCGGAATGATGGCTACTACTGCTATGCAGTTGGCTATTGATGCTTTTGGCCCAATTGCCGATAACGCTGGTGGTATTGCCGAAATGAGTGGTTTACCGAAAGAAGTACGCGAGCGTACAGATAACTTGGATGCTGTAGGTAACACTACTGCTGCTACCGGCAAGGGCTTCGCTATCGCTTCTGCTGCTCTTACATCATTAGCATTGTTTGCTGCCTTTGTAGGTGTTGCTGGCATTAGCTCAATCGATATTTTCAAAGCCCCAGTATTAGCTGCTTTGTTTATCGGTGCCATGATTCCTTTCATTTTCTCAGCATTGACTATTGCTGCCGTGGGCCGCGCTGCTATGAAAATGGTAGAAGAAGTTCGTCGCCAGTTCCGCGAGATACCAGGTATCATGGAATATAAAGCCAAGCCTGAGTACGAAAAATGTGTGGCTATCTCTACCGAAGCTTCAATTCGCGAAATGATTGCTCCAGGCCTTATTGCTTTGCTTACGCCACTAGTTGTTGGCTTCGGCTGGCAGAACAGTTGGGTAGCTGGTGTATCTGCCCCTGAAGTATTGGGTGGCTTGCTTGCTGGTGTAACGGTATCGGGCGTGTTGATGGCTATGTTCCAATCTAACGCTGGTGGTGCTTGGGATAATGCCAAGAAGTCGTTTGAGAAAGGTGTTTTGATTAACGGTGTAATGACTTACAAAGGTTCTGATGCGCACAAAGCATCTGTAACAGGCGATACAGTTGGTGACCCGTTTAAGGATACTTCTGGCCCATCTATGAACATCCTTATCAAATTAATGTCTATCGTAGCGCTTATCATCGCGCCGCACATTGCCGTTACGAGCGTTGATGGTGGTCATGCGAGCACTAATGATGCTAAAGTAGAAGTAGTAAATGCAGAAGTTGCTTCGACCATTTCGGACGATACCGCAGTATTGCCTGCAGAATAATCAAAGTATCACAATTGTATAACAATTACAACGGCTGCTCTTTTTGGGCAGCCGTTATTGTTTTGTGGCAAGGTGTTTGCACTTGAACAATTGTTCTGTAAAAAGCATTTTAAAACAAGTAACTCAAAACAAAAAGCATGAAACTTCTTTGGATAACATTAGCCCTACCCTTTTTTGTATTTGCATCTTGTAAGCAAACGATGGTAGAAACCCTGCCTGAAATAACTGTTTACAAAAACAATGCTACCTACACCGCGGTTGATTCTGGAAAAACTAATTACGAGATAACCAAAACCGATGAAGAATGGCGAAAAGAGCTAAGCCCCGAACAATATCAGGTACTGCGAAATAAAGGAACAGAAAGACCTCATACAGGCGAATATGATGAGCATTTTGAAAAAGGATACTACATATGTGCGGCATGCAGCACCAAGCTATTTAGCTCTAACACCAAATTTGACGCGCATTGCGGCTGGCCTAGTTTCTTTGCCCCTGAAGATAGCGCTGCTATAGAATACGTAATAGACTATGCGCATGGCATGGTGCGCACCGAAGTGCTATGCGCCAAATGCGGTGGCCACCTTGGCCACGTTTTCGATGATGGCCCCAACCCTACTGGCCAACGTTATTGTATCAATTCTGTTTCACTAGGCTTTGTAAAAGAAGGTTCAGCGCCCGATTCTTTGAAAAATAACAATGGTAAGTAACTATAACAGAAGTTAAATTTTGTTATTTAACCTAGGACTAAACATCACAATGCTTAGCAATACTCAATTAGTCATTTTCTTTGTTCGGCATTTCACTTTACCAAATTGCTATTTGGCTTGCACCATTTACTTATATTTGTGTGCAGTGAATGGTTTTACAATTAAGAGCTTGTTGAGTCTATGAAAATTATGGCAAATTTATTCGCGATTGCATTTTTGGCTTTGTTTGGCTGCGGTGCCTCTACCGATAACGATAACCAAATAGAAGAAATACAAGTAGAGCCCATTTATGAGCAATTTGACAAGAAAGATGGTTATGAAATCAAGGTTAAAATAAATAACCTGAAAGACACGACCATATACTTGGCCTTTTACCTAGGCGACAAAACCTACATGAAAGATACCACCCAATTGGATGCCAATGGAGTTGGTGTGTTTAAAGCAGACAGCAGTTTACCTCAAGGTATTTATTTGGTTGTGCTTCCGCGCAAAACTTACTTTGACGTGGTGGTGGGTGAAAATCAGCATTTTTCGGTGGAAAACGACACCGCACCTGCCGATTTTATCAAAAACTTCAAATCTACTGGTAGCCTTGAGAACCAAATATTTTATGGCGATATTCTTTTCATTGCGGAACGAGGAAAGAAAAGAGAGGAGATAAACAAACAAATAAAAGACTTTGAAGAAAAGAAGAAAGGCAATGAGGTTGAAAAATTAAAGGAGGAGTTGAAAAAACTTGACGAAGAAGTAAGGCAAAATCGGAAACTACTACAAGCTAAGTACCCAGGTACATTGTTTTCAAAACTTTTGAAAATGATGGAGGAAGTACCTACACCAGAGTCCCCGAAAAAGGAAAATGGGGAATTAGTTGACTCTAACTTCGCTTACAATTTTTACAAACAACATTATTTTGACAACTATGACTTTGCCGATCCTCGAATGTTGCGCACTCCAATTATGCACAACAAGGTGATTAATTACCTAGATAAAGTGTGCATTCAGCATTACGATACTATTATCGAAGCCGTTGAATACATCATCCAAAAATCGAAACCTGACGAGGAAAGCTATAAGTATTGGGTAATAACTTTGCTTAATAAATATGCCAATACCAACATTATGGGCCACGAGGCAGTGTATGTGCACATAGCCGAAAAGTATTACAGTGGCGATCAAGCCTATTGGTTAGACAAGGCCGATAAGTTCCGTATTATGGACCGAGCTGCTAAAATGAAGCCTACGCTAATTGATAAACAAGCGCCTGCATTGGTATTGAAGGATGTGAATGGGAAAATGGTAAATCTTTATTCAATAGATGCCGATTATATTTTGTTGATGTTCTACGATCCGGATTGTGGTCATTGCAAGAAGGAAGCTCCATTATTTAAAGCCGCTTATGATAGCTTAAAAACCATTTACAGCATTAAGGCTGTTGCCGTGAGCATTACCAATGAAACCGATAAATGGAAGAAGTTTTTGAAAGAGTTTGGTATCGAAGATTGGTATAACCTTGCCGACTTGGAGCGTGTGAATCCGTTTAGAGAGATATACGATATACAAAGCACCCCACGTTTGTTTTTGTTGGACAAAGACAAGTTTATTCGCGGAAAGCGTTTTGGTCCAGAGCAGCTATCCGATTTGTTAAAATCGCTTGACCAGATGAAAAAGCAAAACAAAGCAGGCAAGTAAAGGGTGTTAAGATATTTTAATTGCACCTATTGCTGTATTCCTATTTAGGATTATTGTCTTACTTTTGATTTCCAGTTTTAAAGAAACAAACTAACTATTACCTTGAGCGATCGGCTGGTTATTATTCCAACCTACAATGAGAAGGAAAACATTGCAAAGATGATACATAAGGTATTTTCTTTGTCGATGCCTTTCGATGTGCTCATTATAGATGACGGCTCGCCCGATGGTACCGCCGACATTGTTAAGGGCTTAATGAAGGAACAATATACTGGCAAGCTTTTTATTGAAGAACGCACTGGCAAATTGGGCCTAGGCACTGCTTATATACATGGTTTTCGCTGGGCGCTGGAAAGGCATTACGAGTATATTTTTGAAATGGATGCCGACTTTTCGCACAACCCCGAAGACCTACCGCGCCTTTATGAAGCTTGCCATACTGGTGGAGGTGACTTATCAGTGGGGTCAAGGTATGCAAAAGGCGGAAACGTTAAAAACTGGCCTTGGGATCGTATCATGCTTTCTTACGGCGCCTCTTTGTATGTCAGGTTAATCACATGGTTGCCATGCAAAGACGGCACCGCAGGGTTTGTATGCTACCGCCGCGTTGTGTTACAAACTATGGATCTCTCTCGTATCCGTTTTATCGGTTACGCTTTCCAGATTGAAATGAAGTTTACTGCTTGGAAACACGGTTTCAAAATAAAGGAAGTGCCTATCACTTTCATCGACCGAGTTGAAGGCGTATCGAAAATGAGCACTAAGATTATCAAAGAAGCCATCTTTGGCGTGCTTAGCCTGCAATGGGAGAGCTTTTCAAGGAAATATGCTAAGCCTAAACGTTAATCTTTCTTAGGCTTCACTCCTACTTCGTTTCACTACCTTCACCAACTCATACCAGATTACAGATATAAAGCCTGCGGTTATGCTTATGCCTAATTGGGGTAAGCTAAGCGGCTCAAACTTAAAGAACCTAGCCAATATGGGTATGTAAAGTAATAAGCCTGTGATAGCTATGGTAATGCCTATAATAATCAGCACAAGATTGTTCTTATACTGTAGGGTTTTTAGTATCGAGAAATAGAAGGAACGATTGACCAAGGTAAGCACGATATTCGCTGCAATAAGCACCGTGAACACCATACTCCTGGTGTGGTCTTCATTTAGGCCAATATGAACGGCGTATTGATAAACGAACAACGCACCAGCAGTAATAACTAAACCTTGCATTATACTGGTAACCAATTCATTGAATTTTAAGAAAGAGGTTGTGTACGACCGAGGCTTTTGCGACATGGTATTGGCTTCCATGGGCTCATTTTCATAAATAATAGAGCATGTCGGGCCCATTATCAGCTCTAGGAAAATAATGTGTACTGGCGTAAAAATGTTAGGATACAACCAACCCAAAGCCAATGGTATAAATACTGTGAGGATGATAGGAATGTGGATGGATATGATGTAGCGGATTGCCTTTTTAAGATTGGTGTAAATGCGGCGACCCATGGCTATAGCATCTAACATTTGCGATAGGTCGTCATTAGTGAGAATCAAAGATGCTGCTTGTTTGGCTATCTCTGTTCCTTTCCTACCCATAGCAATGCCAATATGCGATGCTTTTAAAGCCGGCCCATCGTTTACACCGTCACCTGTCATTGCTACTATTTCATTATTGGCTTTAAGCGCGTTAATTATTTTGAGCTTAGCCTCTGGAAACATCCTGGTAAATACCTTTGTGGTAGCTACACGCTTTTGTAGTTCAGTATCAGACAGTTGCATCAATTCATCGCCACTAATACTTTTATCCCAACCTACAAACCCCACCTGCTTGGCTATAGCGGTTGTAGTTTCTGCATTATCGCCGGTTACTATTTTCACGTCAATGCCTGCTTTATAAAACCCTTCAAATACGGCTTGAATGTTTTTCTTAGGCGGGTCGTAAAAGGCTACCAAACCTTTAAACAAGAACTGGAATTGCTGCTGCTCTTTTGGGTACTCAATGCCCTCGAATTGTGCACTCCCAACCGCCAATACTCTAAATCCGTCTTTAGCTAGATCACTAATAGCTTGATGTATTTGGCCTCTTTCGGTTTGGTTAAGGTTTGATACAGCCACAATTGCCTCGGGAGCGCCCTTTGCAGCGATTATGCGAGCTCCTTGACCATTTTCGAACAAATGAGTCATCATAGGTGGTTTGCCGCCTAGGGGGTACTCATGAACCATTTTAAAGCTAGGTCGCTCGTCGGCAGCAGTTAATTTGCCGTATTCGTAATGCAATGCAACCTCCATCGGGTCGAACGGAATAGGCTCGCTGGCCCACATAGCAAAAGTTACCAATTCTTTTTGGGCATCCGAAAGGGTGCCTTCCATCGTGCTTATTTCTCCTTCTGAAAGAACATATAGCCTCGCAACACTCATTTTGTTCTCTGTAATTGTTCCAGTTTTATCAGTACAGATAACTGTTGCGCTGCCAAGAGTCTCAACGGTTTTCATTTGCTTTACTACAATGCCCATTTTCATTAGGCGCCAAGCACCTAGCGCCATAAATGTTGTTAAGGCTACCGGTATCTCTTCGGGTAATATACTCATGGCCAAAGTCAATGACTTTTGGAGACTATCCAAGATATTTGGATTGCGGTAATGGTTAATGCCCCAAACTACCACAAATACCATTGCACCTATAATAACCATCTTCTTTACGAAGTCGTTAATTTGAAGCTCCAATGGCGTTTTCTCTTCAGTAATAGCTTCTAGGCTTTTGCCAATCTTGCCTAATTGAGTCTCCTTGCCTATGGCTGTTATTGTTGCTATAGCAAGGCCACTTGCAACAGTTGTACCTTGAAATATGTGGTTATTCTTACTCTCGGCATCCTTGTATACCGTCATAGACTCGCCTGTGAGGATGGATTCATTTACTGAAAAATCGTTCGAATGAATAATGGTACCATCGGCGGTGATAAAAGTACCTTCTTCAATCATCAGTGCATCACCAATTACAAGCTCCTCGCTTTTTATCTCTACTACTTCTCCATCACGAATTACTTTGCAAGTAGGTTGCGTGAGGTTTTTGAGCTTAGCAAGCGCATTTCGACTTCTTGAATCTTGGTACAATGATATTGTAGCTACCAATAAAACTGCTGCGACCATGAAAAAACCATCGCCATTGTCGCCAGTTAAAAAGTAAATAGAGGAAGCAATAAGTAGCAATATTACCATTGGCTCTTTAGCCAATGCGTTAATCGCCGGCCAAAATGAATTTTCATTCTTAAAATCTTGGCTATTAGCACCATGCATTTTCCTAGCCTCACTTACTTCATGCTGGTTGAGCCCGTTAATATTGAAATTGTTGGATGGCATAGTAAACGACAAGATAAAAAGGATGGAAATACATCAACTGAAAGATAGAATATTTAAAGCTTAAATGTAAGCTTATAAAAAAAAGGGTGGCTTAAGGCCACCCTTAATAGTCGGGATGACTGGATTCGAACCAGCGACCCCACGACCCCCAGCCGTGTGCTCTACCGGGCTGAGCCACATCCCGAATATTCGTTATTAGTTATTGGTTTATTATTTATTAGTATACTGGTTACAAACAACTCAGTATGCTGGCTTACCAGTAAACCTATTATCCAATAAACTAATCAACCGATTAACTAATTAACCCTTATCGCTTTAATGCCTGGTAATTCTTTTCCTTCAAAGTATTCCAACATAGCGCCACCTCCTGTCGAAACAAAGCTTACTTGCTCGTCCAAACCAAACTTATTGATGGCTGCAACCGAGTCGCCACCGCCAACAAGGCTAAATGCACCATTAGCAGTAGCTTCAGCTACTGTAAGAGCTATGGATTTAGTTCCTTCTTGGAATTTCTCCATTTCAAACACCCCCATTGGGCCGTTCCATAAGATGGTCTTAGATGCAAGGATAACCGCTTTGTAATCAGCAATAGCTTTCGGACCAATATCTAAACCCATCCAGCCCGCTTCAATACTATCGCTATTCAAAACTTTAGTATTGGCATTGGCATCAAACTTGTCTGCCGAAACCGAATCAATAGGCAAATATAATTTAACTCCGTATTTTTTGCACTTTTCTACCAACTCTTTTGCCAGTTCTAGCTTATCTTCTTCTACAAGCGAGTTGCCAATTTGACCACCAGCAGCTTTTATAAAAGTGTAAGCCATGCCGCCACCAATAATTAGGTTATTAACCTTTGGCAATAGGTTCTCTATTATCAATATCTTATCTGATACTTTTGCACCGCCCAAAATAGCCGTAAATGGATGTTCTGCGTTGTGCAGCACTTTCTCAGCATTGGCCACTTCAGCATCCATCAGGTAGCCAAACAGCTTATGGTCGGCATCAAAAAAGTCGGCAACAATGGTGGTGCTGGCATGTGCACGGTGTGCGGTACCAAAGGCATCGTTTACATAAACGTTGCCCAAGCTAGCCAACTTGCCAGCAAATTCCCGGTCTCCTTTTTCTTCTTCCTTATAAAAGCGCGTGTTTTCTAGCATCAACACTTCGCCTGGTTTAAGTGCAGCGGCTTTCGCTTTAGCCTCATCTCCTATACAATCATTAGCAAACTGTACATTTTTACCCAACAATTGGCTTAAGTGGGTTACTAAGTGCCTCAAGCTATACTTATCCTCTGGTCCTGTTTTGGGGCGGCCAAAGTGCGACATTAAGATTGCAGAGCCGCCATCGCTCAATATTTTATTGATTGTGGGCAAGGCCGCACGAATACGGGTATCGTCGGTAATGACGAAATCGGCATTAAGCGGCACATTAAAATCAACCCTAACGAGGGCCTTCTTACCTGAAAAATTGAAGCTATCTATGTTCATTGTAAATCTGGTCTCTTTTAATGTCAAAATACTTGATACTTGATACTTGATACTTGATACTATTTCAATTCCTTAATCTTTAAAATCAAATCGGCCAAGCGATTGCTATAGCCTGTCTCGTTATCGTACCAGCCCGTAATCTTGATAAAATTCCCGGCCGATTGGGTCAATTTAGAATCGAAAACACATGAGTATGGATTACCAACTATGTCAGTTGACACCAATTCGTCTTCACTATATTCCAAAATACCCACTAATGTGCCATTGGCAGCTTTAGCAAAGGCAGCATTAATCTGCTCTACCGTTACCGTTGCTTTCAACAAAGCATTTATCTCGGTTAGGGAGCCATCAATAACTGGCACCCGAACAGCCGAAGCAAAAATTTTGCCCTCGGTAGATGGAATTACTTGAGCCAGCGCAGTACCCGCATTAGTGCTGGTAGGCACTATGTTAATGGCCGCAGCCCTTGCCCGGCGCAAATCGTCGTGCGGGGCATCTTGCAAGCGTTGGTCGGCAGTGTAAGCGTGCACTGTTGTTACAAATGCTTTTTCAATACCAAACTCCTCTTCCAACACTTTAACCATAGGCGCTAGGCAATTAGTGGTGCATGAAGCGTTGGAAAGAATAGTATCTCCAACTTCAAGCAACTCATCATTAACACCCAATACAATAGTTTTAATATCATGGCCCTTTGCAGGAGCTGACAGCACTACCCTTTTAGCACCTGCGGCAAGATGTTTTGAAGCTTTATCGCGACTGCGAAAAATGCCAGTACACTCAAGCACTACATCAATACCCAATTTGCCCCAGGGTAATTGCTCTGGGTCGCGCTCGGCCAGGCCCAAAACTTTATGATTGTTTACTACTAAATAGTCGCCATCTAAAGACAACGTGCCTTTAAAACGGCCATGGGTGCTGTCAAATTTAAGTAGATGAATTAATGTGGCATTATCAGCCAAATCATTAATCGCAACCAACTCAATATCGGCATGGTCATGTAAAAGCCTGAAGACCAAGCGCCCAATGCGTCCAAAACCATTTATTGCTACTTTAATCCGGGTCATAATCAACAGGTTTGAATTACAAATTTATAGGAATAGTGCACCAAAGTGAATTTTTTATTAAAATTATTGTCGTAAAATTTGGCAGATGCCGAAAAGCCGATTACTTTTGCACCACCATTAGATAAATGGCCCGTTCGTCTAGGGGTTAGGACGCTAGATTTTCATTCTAGAAACAGGGGTTCGATTCCCCTACGGGCTACCAAAGCAAAGTATAAGGCGCTGAAATTCAGCGCCTTGTTTATTTTAGCCATTTACTGCACGCATTTTCACGCGCACATGAATTCAAAGCAAGTTTTCTCTTAATTTGAATTAGTGTCTTCCTAGCTGCATATACGCTTAAACGAAAAGGCTATTGTATCCTCGCACCATTAACTCCACTGTAATGTGGTTAGTTTTCGATTGTGTTAAGGATGCTGTAAACTAGATTTTTAGAACAACTGTATCACGGGGTTTGGATACAAGCCCAAGATGAGGCTAAGTAGCACACACAAGCTAGCCACCATAACATACACCCAAGGGAATTTAACCACTACCGCTTCGTCGGTTGGTTCGGTATACATCGCCAAGATTAACTTAAAGTAGTAATAAACTCCAATAATGGAGTTTACGATGGCTATCAATAACAAGGCAAAAAAGCCGTTGGACATAGCCTCGCTGAAAATGTAATACTTAGCCAAGAAACCTGCAAACGGGGGTATACCAGCCAAAGACAACAATGCCATTGTTAGCATAGCAGCCATAAAAGGTTTACGCTTGCCTAAACCGTTGAAGGCTGAAACCAATTCGCTACCGGAAGCCTGAAATACCGGTATTGCTACTGCAAAAGCAGCAATGGTGGCCAGTGCATATGCAGCGCTGTAATAGAACAATGCCGAAGTAGCATCGGTAGAGATACTTAAAATACCCAGCAACAAATAACCCGCGTGGGCAATACCAGAGAAGGCTAATAGGCGCTTCACATTTACCTGTTGAAGAGCGGTCAAGTTACCTACTACCATAGTAAGTGCTGCTACTAGAGCTATCAACCAGTTGGTATAGTCACCCAAATTGCCAAAGGCTGTGCTAAACAAGCGATAGAATGCACCGAACATTACTACCTTAACCAGCGTAGCCATCAAAGCAGTAATCAGCGCTGGAGAGCCTTCATATACATCGGGGCTCCAAAAATGGAAAGGCGCTGCAGATACTTTAAAAAGGATGGCCACCAACAGCATCAAAACACCTAAATAAAACAGAGGGCTAACAGTGGTAGCAGAAGCGAGGTAAGTATTAATTGCTTCCAAATGAAAAGAGCCAGTAACACCATAAATCAATGCAATGCCAAACAATAAAAAGCCCGAGGCAAATGAGCCCATCAAGAAATACTTTAGGCCCGCTTCGTTGCTGCTAGTATCATACTTGCGGCTTCCCGCCATTACATAAAGTGATAAAGAGAGTATCTCAATACCTAGGAAAAGCATAGCCATATTAGAATACGAAAGCAGCACCAAACCACCCACCAAGGTGAAGATGATGATGGCCATGTAATCGCTGATGTGATTCTGTTCGTTCTTATAGTAATCTGATGATAGAGCGATTACCAAGCCAGTAATGATGATGGCCAAGGAGCCAAACGCCACCGAAAAATTATCGGTGCGCACCATATCGTTATAGTGGGCGACAGTGGTGCCCCAATCTGTAATCGTAAGGGCCAAAATAGCAGCTAATCCAATTACTGCCACCGGTATGATAACCTTGCGCAGGTTGAGTATTTCCGCAACCATGCAGATAAAACCCAATACTGATGTATATATAATCGTGTTCACAGGGTTAGTTCAATACTGCGTTATCCAAAATAATTCTCAATGCGGGTTCGGCAATAGCCAAAATCGGTTGTGGGTAAATACCCGCAGCGATAATGACAATTACCAATATCCAAAGTACTACTTTCTCATTCCAGTGCAAGTCGGCAAAGTTTACTGTAACCTCGTTGGTTTTACCCAGCATTACCCTTTGGAACATGCGGAACATATACACTGCGCTTAGGATGATAGTAAGTCCGCCTATACCTGCTGCAATATAGTTGTATTGAAACACACCCAACAGCAACAAGAACTCGCCAATAAAGCTATTAGTGAGCGGCAAGCCAACACTAGCCAATACTATAATTAAAAATAAGGTATTAAACTGCGGCGCTGCTGTTCGAATACCTCCTAGTTTATCAATCTCTAAAGTATTGGTGCGGTGGTAAATGATATCCGCTGCAAAGAACAGGCCTACCACAACCACACCGTGAGATAGCATTTGTACAACACTACCTTCTAGGCCAGTTATGTTTAAAGTAAATATACCAGCAGATATCAACCCTACGTGTGCTAAGGACGAATAAGCCAACAGGCGCTTCAAGTCTTTCTGCATAATGGCGATGATGGAGGCATATACAATACCTGCTATACACAGGCCCATTATCAATGGCGTCCACATCGCCACGCCTTCGGGAAACACTGGTAGCAACCAGCGGAGCAGGCTGTAAGTGCCCATTTTCAACATAATACCCGAAAGCAACATGGTGCCTTGGGTTGGGGACTCTTTATAGGTATCGGCCTGCCAAGTATGGAAAGGGATAATCGGTATTTTAATTGCGAATGCCACAAAGAACATCCAGAAGAGCCAAGCCTGGTTTTCTTTTGAAATTACCATGTTATACAACTCAGTAATGTTGAAAGACTTGCCTGGATTGAGGTGATACAATGCAATGAAACCGAACAACATAAACAAGCTGCCAGCCAAGGTGTAGATAAAGAACTTCAGTGTAACTGGAACCCGATTCGGCCCACCCCAATTAAGCGCAATGAAGTAGATAGGTATCAGCGCCAACTCCCAGAAGATGTAGTACAGCAAACCGTCGTTGGCCATAAATACACCCAAAAGTGCGAACTGCATCATTAATATCAGCGAAAAATATGCTTTGGCATTATCTATCACGCGATTGAAGCCAGTAAGGATGATAATGGGCAAAAGGAAGTTGGTCAACAATACCATCAACATACTTAAGCCATCCAAGCCTAAGTTAAGGCTGATTTTCGGGTCGGTAATCCATTCTTGGAACACCGTGAACAACTCGGAGCCGCTTAGTAAAAACACGCTAAGGCAATAACCGGTAAGGCCTAGCTCTACCAGGGCAAACAACAAGGCCAGCTTGGCTGCGAGCTTATTGCCCGACGCCAAAACCACCAACGAGGCTACTAAAGGAAACAATAAAAGCAGTAACGTCAACATGGCCTTATATGAGTAAACGGATTACAAATAGTACAACAATACCACACACCATGGCTAGCAAATAAAAGGTAGTGCTACCAGTTTGCATCAATCGCAAAGTACGGCCAGATAAGTCGGTTACCTTTGCTACACCGTTCACCACATTGTCCACAACTAGCTTATCTACGTATTCATAAATTAGGGTTGATAGTTTCACCACTGGCTTTACGAAAACGGCATTGTACACTTCATCCACATAAAACTTGTTCGACACCAGTTTCTGTAAGCCATTTAGTTCAGCATCGCTATTAGCTGGCAATTGGCCTTTGGTAACGTACATGTAGCGTGCAATTAAAATACTCACGATGGCCGCTAAAACGGCAACTCCAATCAACACATATTCCGTGGCATGGCTTAGGTGGTGCGCTTCTGGCAAAATACCAGCAGCGGCACCCGTAACACTACTTAAGTAATTGCTAAACTTGTGTGTAAGGCCCGTAATGGCTGGCAAGCCCATAAAGCCACCGATGATGGATAGGATGGCCAGAATAATCAATGGAATGGTAATCAATGCTGGCGACTCATGGATTTTTGAGCGAGTTTCTTCGGTACCACGGTAATTACCAGAAAAGGTAATGTATACTAAACGGAACATATAAAAGGCGGTTAAAGCCGAACTTAGGGATACGATAATCCAAATTGCTGGGCTATGCTCAAAGGCCTTGGCAAGAATTTCGTCTTTAGAAAAGAAACCTGCAAACGGCGGTATACCCGATATGGCCAAAGAGCCAATCATAAAAGTGATAAACGTTATCTTGATGTACTTGCTTAAGCCACCCATCTTGCGGATGTCTTGCTCGCCATGAAGGGCATGGATAACGCTACCTGAGCCCAAGAACAATAACGCCTTGAAGAACGCATGCGTAACTACATGGAACATACCACTGCTGAAAGCACCTAACCCCAAAGCCACAAACATCAACCCCAACTGCGAAACAGTAGAGTAAGCCAATACTTTTTTAATGTCATTCTGCATGAGGCCGATGATGGCGGCCATTACACAGGTTGCAACGCCCACAATCAATATCACATCCAAAGTAGCAGGTGCCATAGCAAACAATACATTGGAACGCACTATCATGTAAATGCCAGCGGTAACCATGGTGGCGGCGTGTATCAAAGCCGAAACCGGTGTCGGACCAGCCATTGCGTCTGGCAGCCAGGTGTACAATGGAATCTGTGCCGACTTACCCATGGCACCAATAAAGAGTAGAAGCGTAATGCCTATAATCAATCCATCATTAATCGGGTAGCCTTGCACTGCTTGAGCAACGGAAGCATAATCTAATGTGCCGAAAAGCATCAACAAAGCAAACATGCCTAGCAGGAAACCCAAGTCTCCTACCCTATTCATAATAAATGCTTTCTTAGCAGCATTATTGTTTTCGTGCTCTTTGAACCAGAAACCAATTAGCAAGTAAGAGCAAAGCCCAACACCTTCCCAGCCGATAAACATTACCAAATAGTTGTTGCCCATAACCAACAACAACATAAAGAAAATAAACAGGTTGAGATAGGTAAAGAAACGTGTAAATCCCTCATCACCATGCATGTAGCTGATGGAGTATAGGTGGATTAGGAATCCGATGCCTGTAATAACCAACAGCATCGTAATGGTTAAAGGATCGATTAAGAAACCGAAGGAGATGTTTAAATTGGCGTAAGCTATCCAATTGAACAGGTTGAAGCTAAGAGATTCGGTAGCAGGCAAGGTAAAAAAAATGGCAGCCGCACAAACAAATGATGCCAAAACTGCAATGCTGCCTATCCAGCCAGAAATGGGCTCAGGCACCTTTTTACCAAGAAGGCCATTAATGAGAAAACCCACCAATGGAAATACCGGTATCAGTATACTGAGTATGGTTAGTAATGAATAGTTGGTTATCTGGTCGTTCACTGAAACAAAATCTTTAGGTCAAACAAACAATTTGCCGACTATTACCATTTTAATTTTTTCATGCTATCTATGTCCGTACTGGCCACGTTTCTGTAAATGCTCACAATTAAAGCCAATCCTACAGCTACTTCGGCGGCTGCTACTACCATCACAAAAAATACAAAAACTTGCCCATCGGCATTCTGCGCATAGGCCGAAAATGATACTAGCAGCAAGTTTACCGAGTTAAGCATCAGCTCAATGCACATCAGTATCACAATTACATTCCTGCGAAACAACACACCCATAACCCCTATACAGAATAGTAGGCTGCTTAAAAGCAGGTACCAGTTGTGCGGAACAGAAACTAATGCGTTTTCCATGGTTATGATTCTTTTTTAGCCAAAACTACCGAACCAATGATTGCTGAAAGCAACAATACAGATGATATCTCGAATGGCAATACATATTCGTTAAATAGCTTTTTGCCTACATGCTCTACCATCCCAATGTCCGATTTTTCTGGCAAAATAAAGGTGCCAGTTTCTGATGTATTAAGTGAAAGCAACAGTACCAAAAACAACATACCGCCTGATATTGCAGCAGCCACCCTTAAGAGCTTTCCGTGAGATTTATCGGGTTCTTGGTTTAGGTTGAGCAACATTACTACAAACAGGAACAGCACCATAATAGCGCCGGCATACACTATAATGTGCACAATAGCTAAGAATTGGGCATTTAACAAAACGTAGTGTCCAGCTATTGAAAAGAAGCACACAATCATCGCTATTACGCTATACATGGGGCTTTTGGCAAATACCACGTATAAGGCACTAAGTATAGTGACTATGGAAAGTGCGTAAAAAATGTATTGTGCCATGAACGTATTGTGGTTGCTAGTTGTGTTTTTGAGTACGCTTGTTTCTAAACCGCAAAGATTTACAATTTATGTTACTTTTTACGTGGTACAATATCAATGCGGTCATCTATTTTTTCCACCAGCTTATTTTTGCCATAGATAAAATCTTGACGATCATACTCTGGTGAAACTAAACGGTCGGTAAGGTAAATTGCATCTTTTGGGCAGGCTTCTTCACAAAGTCCGCAAAAAATGCAACGAAGCATGTTTATCTCGTAAGTTGCCGCATACTTTTCTTCTCGGTAAAGGTGCTCTTCCCCTTTCATGCGCTCGGCTGCTTCCATGGTAATAGCCTCCGCTGGGCAAGCAACAGCGCAAAGACCACAAGCGGTGCAGTTCTCACGGCCTTCTTCATCGCGTTTTAGCACGTGGCGGCCGCGCCATATCTCGGTACGTGGCTTCTCTACTTCAGGGTATTGCACGGTAGCTTTCTTTTTGAAAAAATGGCTTATCGTGATACCAAGGCCTTGCGTAATAGCAGGCAGATAAAGTTTCTCACTCCAGGTAAGCTCCTTTTTCGAAACAACTACTGAACGGTTCGTAAGCTTCATCACTGTTTATTTTACAAATGTTAGCCAAGCAGCCGTTGCTACCACATTAAATATGGACAAAGGTAACAGTATTTGCCAGCCAAGTTTCATCAATTGATCGTAGCGGAAGCGAGGAATGGTCCAACGAATCCACATAAAAAAGAAAATAAAAAAGAAGGTTTTAGCGAAAAAGATAACCACGCTAATGATGGAGGCTATGTTCTGTGGCAAATCTAAATTATCGATACCTGGAAAGTTGTAGCCGCCAAAGAAAAGACACACTATCAACGCCGAGGATATAAACATGTTTACATACTCCGCAAACAGAAACATACCCAGTTTCATCGAACTGTATTCTGTATGATAGCCACCTACGAGCTCGGTTTCGCATTCGGCAAGGTCAAATGGAGCACGATTACACTCAGCAAAGGCACAAATGAGAAAAATCAAGAACCCCAAGGGTTGATAAATTATGTTCCAATGGAAACCTTCCTGACCTTTTACAATATCGCTAAGGCTCAACGAGTTTGAGATTAGCAGCACGCCTATGATAGAAAGGCCCATGGCCAACTCATAACTAATCATTTGCGAAGAAGCGCGCACAGCACCCAGTAGCGAGAACTTATTGTTAGATGCCCAACCGCCGAGCATGATGCCATAAACGCCAACGGAAGCAGTAGCAACAATATAAAGCACACCAATATTGATATCAGCAACTTGCAGATTCATTTGGTAGCCACCGATATCTAATGGCTTACCCCAAGGTATTACGGCACTAGTCATCAATGCCGTCATCATAAATATGCACGGCCCCAGCATAAAAAGGAACTTATCAGCTGCTGAAGGGATGATTTCTTCCTTCATAAACATCTTCACTCCATCTGCAATTGGCTGAAGCAATCCGAACGGTCCTGCGCGGTTGGGGCCAATCCTATCTTGCAAAAAGGCAGCCACTTTGCGCTCTGCATACGTGCTGTATGCTGCTATTCCCAAGCTTATCAGGAATATAATCAGTATTAAAACCGACTTATCTATTAAGGGCAACCATTCCATTATGGGTTGAGCGGTTTAATATCGTTAAGTGTCAATTCATTGGGCACCACCAACTTTTCGTAGTGGTTGGCAGAGATTACAGAGTGCCGGCTAAGATTAGTAGGACCTTCTACAACCCAATCACTGGTGCGTTTCTTATCGAAACGACAAGTGTTGCAAATAAACTCTTCAACCTCGCCCCATTGGTCTTTACGGCCAGTTACGCGCAACACATCCTCACCTTTATACCAAAGCACTACTTTACCGCAGCACTTATCACAATCGCGGTGGGCAGTTACTGGCTTAGTAAACCAAACACGGCTTTTAAATCGAAAGGTTTTATCTGTAAGAGCTCCTACTGGGCATACATCAATCATGTTACCTGAAAACTCGTTATCTACCGCTTTGGTAATGTAAGTCGAAATCTCGCTATGGTCGCCGCGGTTCATTACACCATGCACACGCTCAGGGGTTAGCTGATCTGCAACCTTCACACAACGGTAGCACAGAATACAGCGGTTCATGTGCAGTTGTATCTTGTCGCCGATATCTATTTTATCAAACGTACGGCGCTCAAAGTCGGTACGTGTTTTGGCCGAACCATTCTCGTAGCTCAAATCCTGCAAATGGCACTCTCCAGCTTGGTCGCAAATGGGGCAATCCAGCGGGTGGTTCAACAGCAAAAACTCCACCACGCCTTTACGGGCATCTACGGCCTTTTCGCTGGTGCGGTTTCCAACTACCATGCCATCCATTACCTGTGTGCGGCAGCTTGCCACCAACTTCGGCATGGGCCTAGGGTCTTTTTCCGATCCCTTGGTAACCTCTACCATGCAAGTACGGCAATACCCGCCACTACTGGGCAGGTTAGTATAAAAGCACATAGCAGGTGGTGCCACCGTTGGTCCTATCATACGAGCAGCCTGCAAGATGGATGTTCCATCTGGTACTTCTATTTCTATGCCATCTATGGTTACTTTTGCCATATTAGTTATGCTTCAACCAAATTGTGAATATTATAATAATGTTTCACATCCACTATAGAAGATGGATTAGAAACATACTCTTCAAACTCTTCGCGGAAATGGCGTATAGCAGCAGCTACGGGCCAAGCAGCGGCATCGCCCAATGGGCAAATGGTGTTACCTTCTATCTTACGCTGTATATCCCATAATAGGTCTATATCTGCTAAAGTGCCGTGTCCATCCAATATTTTATGCGTTATCTTCTCCATCCAGCCGGTTCCTTCGCGGCAAGGGCTACATTGCCCGCAGCTTTCGTGATGATAAAAGCGATTGAATGTATGCAAGTTCCGAACAATGCTGGTGGTTTCATCCATTACAATAAAGCCGCCTGATCCCAACATACTACCGCTAACAAAGCCACCTTCACTCAACGATTCGTAGCTCATTAAGCGAGGTTCGCCTGTTGGTGTCTTTAATGATAATTCAGCTGGCAATATAGGTACAGATGAGCCACCCGGCACTACTGCTTTCAATTTTTTATCATTTAGGATACCACCACAGTACTCTTCGGAGTATATGAACTCTTCAACTGGCAACCCCAATTCAATTTCGTAAACACCTGGCTTTTTGATATGGCCTGATGCAGAAATTAATTTAGTACCTGTCGATTTACCGATTCCGATTTTAGCATACTCTTCACCACCCATATTCAAGATAGGCACTACCGCTGCAATGGTCTCTACATTGTTTACCACTGTTGGGCAGGCATACAAACCTTTTACTGCTGGGAACGGTGGCTTGATACGTGGGTTGCCACGCTTGCCTTCTAATGATTCCAACAAGGCGGTCTCTTCTCCGCAAATATACGCACCAGCGCCGGGGTGCACATACATGTTAAGCGAATAACCACTGCCTTGTATATTATCGCCCAACCAACCTGCGGTATAGGCTTCTTCAATGGCTTTCTCAAGAATATTTACAATATAGAAATACTCTCCACGGATGTAAATGTAAGCCGTATTGGCTCCCAAAGCATAACTAGCGGCAATCATACCCTCAATAAGCAAATGAGGGTGGCGCTGCATTAGGTAACGATCTTTAAACGTACCCGGCTCACTTTCATCAGCATTACACACCAAATAGCGAGGCACACCTTCTGGCTTGGCCAAAAAACTCCACTTCATACCGGTAGGAAAACCCGCACCGCCGCGGCCACGCAAGCCTGATTTCTTAACTTCTTCCACTACCTCGTCAGAAGTCATTTTTAATGCCTTCTCAACCGAGGTATAGCCCCCGTGCTGGCGATAAACCTCGTAGGTATCTATGCCTGGTACGTTATCGTTCTGTAATAATAGTTTCTTACCCATTACTTAAATCTTGCCAGTACTTAATTTTTGCGATACGTATTAGCATCGCAATATCTGCTGTGCTTATCTTCTTTGGTAAACTGTGTGAGCAGTTCATCTACTTTTTCAAGTGTTAAATTCTCATGATAATCCTTACCCACCTGCATCATCGGCGCTGTGCCGCATGAGCCTAAGCATTCCACCGCTTTAAGGCTGAACATGCCGTCTGCAGTAGTCTCCCCTACTTTAATTGCAAGGCGTTTTTCAATATGCCTTATCACGTCGTCGGCACCGCGCAACCAGCATGAGCTGGTGCGGCATACCTCCAACATACATTTACCCACTGGGTTAAGGTTGTACATCGAGTAAAAAGATGCTACTTCATATACCTCTACAGGCTTTATATTCAATATCGATGCCACATAATCCATAGCAGCTGGGCTCAGCCAACCGCCAAACTCAGCCTGTGCTAAGTGCAATATGGGCAGCAGGGCTGACTTGTGCCTACCTTCAGGATAGCGCCTCATGAGGTTGTGCACCACCGCAAGCGTTTCATCGTTAAACTTTACTTCCGACATCGTTGTTCGTGTTCCAAATTAATTTTATAATCAGCCGTCGAGCTCGCCGGCAATTACGTTCATGCTACTCATTGTTAATATGGCATCACTCAACATGCTGCCTTTAATCATTTCGGGGTATGCTTGGTAGTAAATGAAGCATGGCCTACGGAAGTGTAAGCGGTATGCTGCACGGCCGCCATCACTTACTAGGTAATATCCTAGCTCGCCATTGCCGCCCTCTACACTATGGTATACTTCGCCAATTGGCACATCTTGCTCGCCCATCACTATCTTGAAGTGCCATATAAGCGCTTCCATCTTAGTATACACATCCTCTTTCGGAGGGAGGTAGAACTCCGGCACATCGGCAAAGTGCCTACCTTCGGGTAGATTATCCAATGCCTGCCTAATGATTTTCATACTCTCCACCATCTCCTCATTGCGCACCATAAAACGATCGTAAGTATCTCCACTGGTACCAATAGGTATATTGAAATCGAAATCTTGATATGAACTGTACGGATTCATTACCCTTACATCATAATCTACACCAGCAGCACGTAAGTTGGGCCCAGTAAAACCATAGTTTAGGGCACGCTCAGCGCTTATAGGGCCGGTGCCAATAACGCGATCCATAAATATGCGGTTGCGCTCTAGCAAACTGCGAAACTGGCCAAATACCTTAGGGAAATCCCTCAAAAACTCATTTATCAGGCGTATGGCAGTTTCGTTCAGGTCGCGTTCCATACCACCTATACGGCCAATATTGGTTGTCAACCTAGCACCGCAAATCTGTTCGTAAATGTCGTAAATTTTCTCCCTCCACTGGAACATATAGGTGAAGCCTGTCAAAGCACCGGTATCCACTCCTATTACTGCATTGCAAATAATATGGTCAGCAATACGGGCAAGCTCCATGATGATGACGCGAATGTATTGCGCGCGCTTTGGTATCTCTACCTGTATCAGCTTCTCTACCGTCATATGCCAACCGATGTTATTAATGGGCGATGAACAATAGTTCATCCTATCGGTAAGCGTTGTAACCTGGTAGAACGGACGGCGCTCGGCAATTTTCTCAAAGGCACGATGAATGTAACCAACAGTTTGCTCAGTATCTACAATGACCTCACCATCCAACTTCAGCACGTTTTGGAAAATACCATGCGTTGCCGGATGCGTAGGGCCAAGATTAAGGGTTGTATAATCTTTAAGCAGTTCTGGTGTTATTGGGTCTTGCATCTCCATTTCTATCTTCCAAAATATTCGTCAGCCTTATCATTACGGGTACCATCTTCCAAGGGGTACTCGCGCCTTAGTGGAAAGTAATCCATTTCGTCTACATTTACTATTCGCTTCAGGTTAGGGTGCCCGTCAAAGACTACCCCATAGAAATCAAATGTTTCGCGCTCTTGCCAATTAGCCGCCTCGTACAAAACGGTCATAGTAGCGATATGTGGATGGCTGATAGGTATAAAAAACTTCAACCGAATGCGCAAGTTAGTATAGAAACTATGCATATGGTACACCATACATAGCTCATTGCCAACATTATCAGGATAGTGTACCGCACACAGGTCTGTAAGGAAGTTGAACTGTAACTCGCTATCGTCCCTCAAAAACTTGATTACATCTACGTTGCGATCTTTGTTGAGGGTAACCGACAACATACTGTAAGATTCCTCCGAGGATAGTACATCAGCACCGAAATGTTGCTGCAGCTTTTCTAAGATGTAGGTGTTTGTTATCTCCGCCATGTCTTATTCAATTCCGTAGCTAGCCAACAGTGCTTTATATTCTGGTGAATTCCTTCTGTGTATCGATTCCTTTTTTACTAGCTCTTGCAGTCTCATTACGCCATCCAATATCTGCTCGGGGCGCGGTGGGCAGCCTGGCACATACACATCAACTGGTATTACCTTATCAATGCCTTGCAATACGCTGTAAGTATCGAAAATACCACCGCTACTTGCGCAAGCACCTATAGCTATTACCCAACGGGGCTCGGCCATTTGTAGGTATACTTGTTTTAATACGGGGCCCATCTTTTTGGCGATGGTACCAGCTACCAAAAGCATATCTGCTTGGCGGGGCGAGAAGCTTATACGCTCTGAGCCAAAACGTGCCAAATCAAAATCGGAAGCCATAGTGGACATAAACTCAATACCACAGCACGACGTGGCAAAAGGTAATGGCCATAATGAATTAGCCCTAGCCATGCCTACAAACTTATCCAAAGAGGTAGCCATAAAGCCTTCTCCCTCCAATCCTCTCTCCGTAACTCTAGTACCGGGTATTGCTCCGGTGTCAATTGCTATTCCCATTTGAAAACTCCTTTTTTAATGACGTAAACAAAGCCCAATAACAAAGTCCCAATAAAAAGTAACATCTGCAAGAAACCATCGGCACCTAGCTCGTGAAAATTAACCGCCCAAGGATACATAAAAATAATCTCCACATCGAACATTACAAATAGAATGGCAATAAGGAAATACTTGATAGAAAATGGTAAACGGGCATTACCCTGAGAATCTATACCGCACTCAAAAGCTTCAAGCTTGTCGCTCGTTTTGCGTTTAGGGCCGATTGCATGGGATACAACCATTGTAGTAACCACAAATCCGGCACCTACAAGAAACTGGATTAATATCGCCAAGTAATCAATAGAATTCGGCATACGACAGGTTTCTTTTGTTGTGCAAAGCTACTTAAACCATTTTACGTTTTCAACGCATTGTGGCATTAAGTTATCCAGTACCCTAAAATTAAAAAAGACAAGAGCTTTAGCAAGTAATATAATAGACAACAACGTTGTTGCGATAAGGTTTTAATAATTATCAACATGGCGCACTGCCACAACATGGTAATGAAAGTGTTAGTTTTTTTGAGTTAATGAGTCAATACCCTACTCATGCCTGCGCTTTAATTAGGTTTCTTATTAAACAGCTGCTTAAATTCTACTTTTAAGTTATCAAATATCAAAAAAATAAGTGGTACCTAAATTACAGTAAGGAACATGAAAGAAGTTAAGCCACTAATCAATCCTCCCGCTAAACCGTTCTTTCAAAGCCTCAGGAGGCACAATGTGGCTTTGATTGCTTTCAGTTTTCTAGTCATTTGTGAAGAATATAAGAAGTGAAAAACCGATAAAGGCTACTTTATTCGATTTTTTACTGTTATTGCCTTATGCACCTAGATATTGTTATTTATTGGCTTCTTGTTTAAGTTGTTCCAAAGCCATTTGCCGTTCAATTTCGAGGCGTTCGTCTACAACATTCACCAAGGGTCGGTTTTCAATTCTACTTATCAGCCAACAAATGGTTTCTTCTAATGCCAATCCATATTGATACTTTTCGAATATGGACAATAACTCGTCTCGCAATTGGGTTAAACTTTGTTTGGTCTCCTTTTTATCAGCGGCCCGAAGCATTCTTTTAATTCCTTTCAGAATAATGTCGTTGAATGGATTGTTGTGTTGTAGCTTGTTCGAAAAACGTATAGCCGAGCCCAGCAGGTATTCAACTACAGTGGGTGGAGAAATTTCAAAATGGCTCACCACGTGCAATATGCGGCTTGCCAAAATTTGCCCAACATAGGTTGCTTCTTTTTCATTTATCACGTAATCAAACCTATCTGCAGCCTCACTGTAATTACCCATGATAAAGTGCAAACAGCCAACGTTGTATTTCATTACAATGGTCTCGCTCCACGGAATGCTTAACTTGTATCTTACAATCATATCCTCCAACACCTTGGAAAGTTTTAGCGCCTCAGCCCACCGGCTATTATTCATGAGATAGAACATCTGGTTACCACCCATTTTTACTACTTTAAGCTCATTAAAATCATCAGGACCGTTACCAAGTCCCATTTTGTCAATGGTTTTCTCATACCCTTCAAAATCATTGACCCTAATGGCTATAATTAGAAAATTGGTCAGCGCAAATTTGTAGTAGCTCGGGTACTCTTCTTTCATGTCTGGATGTTCATCAAAAAGCTGCACATGTTGAAGCCTAACTTTGTACTGTTCCAGAAATGATTTTTCAATACCATAAACCCTTCCCATCATGGTATAGTACTCTTGTTTAGCAATAAAAGACTCTGCCAATTCAGGGTTTTTCAAATAATTTGACTCTCGTATTTCATTATACTTTTCCTGGTCGGCGGGTTGTAAAATACGTAAACCCTTTTTCGATATAATTTGAATCTCATTTTTTAGCTTTTTATACTCATAGTAGTTGTTGAGCAGCTTAGCATTTTTCTTCACTTCGTCATGATACGAATCAATCAATTCTTTAGGGGTATCTTCTTCCAATTTCGATGCGAGCAAAAACTTCCAATCAATTAACAAGCCGTTTATGTGGAAAAAGTTAAGGTCATTAGCTATTTTCTGCGCCTTTTTTATTCGCTTATCACAATCTTCATACAACCGCTTTTCGTGCAACATGTCAATATCTTGCACAAGCCCTAAGAGCTTGATGTATCTACTCTTATCGGAGCGGAAAGCCCTCAATGTTTTTAGAATTAGCTCGTATAAATAATTTTTTTCGGCAGCTAGGTATTTAACAAACGGTTCTTTCTTAAATTTTTGCCTAAACTTAAGGTCATCAAACTCCTCCAATTTATCCATTGCATCAAACAACCGCATATAGTTGTTTTTTTCACCTATGGTGTGCGTGCTATTTACTTTAAAGTACCGCTTCTCCGCCTTGGTCATACTGCGGATTAACTGAAACAAGCTATCCTCCTTTATCTTCTCTGCCATAAAACAACTAATAAACTTTGTTACACTTTAAAATTAACAACTTCTAATAAAACAATTAACCATTTACATCTCACTTACTAAGAATTAATGCAAAGTGCCGGCCCTAGGTTATACTAAGCCAAAGAGGAACTATTAAATGAAACATTTTTACTATCAACTGCGTATCACGAGTGGAAATTATGGGAAACGATTTAATAACAAAAAAAGCCAATACTATGAAATCAACACCAACAGGTTATAACCTTAACACTTACATGATTAAGGTAACTGTAAATGAATCAAATGAACCAATTTTGCAGGTAGTAACGAGAAGCAGCGAAGCTGTAATGAGCACCTTCGATTTAGCAGTTGGAGAAGCCGAAATTTATACCGAGGACACTGACTTTTATGTGGTTGGCAGTGCTCCGGAAGAAGATGAGTATGTTAACTCAATTGACCCTAACAATAATGATATTTACCTAAGCACTAGCGCCGAGATAGAACAAATCAACGGAGATACCATATACTTGGATATTTACAATGCCTACCTGAAATCAGAAGAGGGCATGGTAAGTTTTTACCAAAAGGAAAAAGAACAGATTAGCTTACGAAAGGCCAGCTAATAACATATTAACAAATATATCTCAAAGGCGAAAGAGCATTCTTTCGCCTTTGTTAGTTTACTGATGCCCCTATATTTTTGTACCTTTAGTTGCTCAATAAATTCTAACAATGATTACCCGCGATACTATAACCCGAATTATGGATGCCGTCCGTATTGAGGAGGTTGTGGGCGACTTTATTACACTAAAGCGCCGCGGGGCCAATATGTTGGGCAACTGCCCATTTCACAACGAAAAAACACCCTCATTTACCGTATCCCCAGCCAAGGGTATATACAAGTGTTTCGGTTGCGGGGTTGCCGGCGACTCAGTAAAATTTATTATCGAGCACGAACACAAAACCTACCCCGAAGCACTGAGGTATCTGGCTGAAAAGTATTCCATTGAAATTGAAGAATCGGAAGCGCCTAGTGATAAGCAGATTGAAGAGAAAAACGAGCGCGATAGCCTGTATATAGTTTCTTCGTTTGCTCAGCGGTTCTATAGCGAGCAGCTACTTGAAACCGAAGAAGGACAAAATATAGGCCTTACTTATTTCAAGGAGCGGGGTTTTAGCAAAGAAACCATTGAGCGTTTCCAATTGGGCTACTCGCCCGAAAAAGGTGATGCCCTAGTTAAGGCAAGCGAGGCTCAAGGCTATTTAGTTGAATACTTGCAAAAGGCTGGCTTGGCTAGCGATAAATATGATAGACCTTACGATTTTTTTAGAGGTAGGGTTATGTTTACCATCCACAACTTTATGGGAAAAGTTGTTGGGTTTGGCGGGCGAACGCTGCTTAGCGACAAAAAAGTGCCCAAATATGTAAATACTCCCGAAACGGATATTTACAACAAAAGCCGAATTCTTTATGGCTTGTTCCAGGCCAAAAACGCGGTTAGAAAAGAAGATGAATGTATATTGGTTGAGGGCTATACCGATGTAATTTCGCTCTCGCAGGCCGGTGTAGAAAACGTAGTGGCCTCCTCTGGCACTTCGCTCACCGTTGAGCAGATACGTTTAATTAAACGCCTTACGCCCAACATAACCGTAACTTACGACGGAGATGCTGCCGGTATAAAAGCAGCCATACGTGGTATTGACTTAATACTGGAGGAAGACATGAATGTGCGGGTAGTGCTTTTACCACCTGACGACGACCCAGATAGCTTCGTGAAGCGCGAAGGTGCCGATGGCTTTATTAAATACCGCAATAGCCACATTCAGGATTTTATCCTTTTTAAAACAAGCTTTCTGCAAGAAGAAAGCAAGCGAGACCCTGTAAAACGGGCCGAGGCTATTAAAGATATTGTAGATTCAATTGCACTGATACCAGATGCCATTAAGCGCTCAGTATACGTAAAAGAATGCTCACACTTGCTTGATATGCAAGAGCAGATTTTGGTAAGCGAAGTAAACAAAATAAGGCATCAAAAAAACAGCAAAAAAGCAGGCGCACCTGTTGAAGACAGCCCAAGGTATGTAAACGAGGAGGTGCCTGAGCCGAAAGAGCCCATACTACCAGCAAGCATAGGGGCACTGGCAAGGCAAGAAAGAGACGTAGTGCGTTTGCTGTTGGAATATGCGCACCTTGATTATTCTGACGAATGGAAAGTTGCCCATGCCATTTTAATGGAATTGGATGAAGACGAAACACCAATGGTTGACCCTATTTCGGAGAAGATAGTGAATGTCTATCGAACGTCAATTCAAGAGGAAAGCCTTATACCCGAAACACATCATTTAGTTAGCCACGAAGACCCTGAGATAAGCAATTTTGCGATTGAGATATTGCAAAAACCTTATGAACTGAGCGAGAATTGGATAAAAATGCACGATATAGCTATTACTGATACCCAATTTGTTTACCGAAAAGACATTCACTCCTCGTTATGCAGACTAAAATTAGAGCGTCTGAAAATATTAATTGATGAAACCAGGAATAACATGCAAAAAGCCCAAGATGAGGGAGATGAATTGGCGCTTGTTGAGCAAATGCAGCTCTTTCAGCAATATATTGGCATGAAGCAGCAAATTGCAACCGCACTAGGTTCTGTTATTCTTCCGAGTTAGTTACACACCACAGTTTTATTACCCTATCATCACCCAACGATACCAAATAATTATTGTTCCAGTATAATCGGTTAACAGAGTTTATATGACCTTCAAATTTATGCCTATCCAGTACCTTCAATAAACTAAACGTGCTAGCATCCCATATTTTAACATCTTTATCTCTGCTGGCCGTTGCAAATAATTTACCGTTAGGACTAAATACTATGTGATTGATGGTAAACAAATGAGCAGGTATTCTGTGAATTGGCTTATAACTATCAACAACATCCCAGACCATTAAATGCGCATCGCGGCTACCACTAAATAAATATCGCCCATCGGGCGAATAACAAAGTGTGAATACTGAATTAGCGTGCCCATCTAGTTTCAGGGCAATTTTAAAATCTGGCAACGACAATAGGTAAATACTATTATCGCTGCTGCCAACTGCCAATTGCAAACCATTGGGGTGTAAGGCCAGTGTCCTTAAACTAGCATCCGATAATGCGACTTTTAACCCTAACGAATAATCAATCGTTCGCCAAAGGGATAACACCCCATCGCCCCCTGCTGCTATAAAATGGTTATCCGTGGTTATTAAATCAAACACTCCTTGAGTATGCAAGGCTAAGTGCTTATCTTCTTGCTGGTCGTCTAAGTCGAGTATGTGTATACCTCCATGCATTTGCCCTAAAAGCATATGCCTTTTGTCATGCATTAAGGCCATCGAAAATATTTGCATGCCCATTCGAGCCATAAGCAAACCATCAATCGGCTTTGCTAAATTCCATTTTACTACCTGTCCATCGCCACCGGTTGTGTAAAGGTCATCGCCACTGCCAGCCAGCGTATAAATAGCGCTAGTGTGGCCTTTAAGAGTAGTAGATAACGAAGCTTGTATAGAGGGCATATCTAAAAGCAAAGATAGCTTATAATACATTTAACCCATTAACAGGGTCTCTTAAATTAAGAGAACCATAAGGAACAGCAAACTAAGCATAGGTTATCTGCTACAAAATGTAACTTCTCAAATATTGCTGGTAACTTAGAACTTCAACAAGTTTGGTATGCAGCAAATAGTAACCTTCCATGATGTAATAACGAGTATTCCTGCCAGGTTCAGGCCAGAAAAAGCGGGAGGCCAGAAACTCATTGTTCATTTTGACATAAGCGGCGAAGAAGGTGGCACATATACAGTAGGTATTGTTGAGGGAAACTGCACGCTAAACCTAGGACTAAGCGGTGAGGCCGATTGCATTATAAAAGCCAAAGCTGAGGTATATACCCAGATAGAATTGGGGAAAACCAACCCGCAAATGGCCCTGATGATGGGCAAAATTAAGGTAAGCAACTTGGGCAAGATGCTAGAATTTACCAAGTTATTCAGAAAGTTCGACCCAACAATTAAAGATACAAATAGGTCAAAAAGTTTAACGGGAATAGTTACTCGAAAGCCCCAAAGCGGTCCGTTGGTAGGTATAAGAATACTTGATATGAGCCGCTTATTGCCAGGCCCACTGGCAACAATGATGCTAGCAGATATGGGTGCCGAGGTCATAAAAATTGAAGACCCGGCGTCGCCCGACCAAATCCGTAATTTCCCTCCATTTATTGGTGATACCGCCGCCTACTACCTTGCCGTAAACCGCAGTAAACGCAGTCTGGCAATTAATTATAATACCGAAGAAGGCCTGCAGATACTATATAAGCTGGTAAAAGATGCCGATGTATTTGTAGAGCAGTTCAGACCCGGTGTAATGGATAAAATAGGGCTCGGATACGATACCTTGAAAAGCATTAACCCCAAGTTGGTGTATGTTTCTATAACAGGCTACGGACAAACAGGCCCTTGGTCGCATGAAGCTGGTCACGACCTAAATTATATTGCAAGGGCAGGTTTATTGGGTATTAACGGCGCAACAAGCGGGCAACTTGTAATTCCTGGTGCCCAAATAGCAGATATTGCAGGTGGCAGCTACATGGCCATGAATGCCATTATGGCAGCACTGCTGAGCAGAAGCGTTACTGGCCATGGGCAATACGTTGATGTGAGCATGATGGATGCCGTAATGCCTTTGAGCACCTTTGCATTTGCCCGCAGTCAAGCCGACAAACATCCAGTGTTACCTTCAGATCACGAACTTTCCGGCAAATTGGCCAACTACAATGTTTACTGTTGCAACGATGAAAAATATATAGCCCTTGGGGCTCTTGAGCCAAAATTTTGGCAAGCATTCTGTATCGCTGTAAATAGGCCAAATTGGGCACAAGGATTGTTGTATGAGGGTATTGAGTTGGCGAATTTAAAGGCCGAAGTTTCTGCTTTATTCGCTTCACAATCCCAGGCTTATTGGGTAAGCCTATCGGCCAAATCCGATTTTTGCATGAGCCCCGTAATCACCATGGATGAAATTGAACACGAGCAGCACATGCAGCACCGCGAAATGGTAATAACCGAGCAAACTAGTGACGGAATTGATTTTAAATCATTCGGCATTCCGCTCAAGTTTAGCAACACTCCAGGGGCTATTGCTTGGCCAGCACCAACTCTGGGTGAAGATACGCTTGCCATTTTAAGGGAAGCTGGCTACACCAACGAAACTATTGGAAAGTGGGTGGAAACGCAGATTTTATCGGTTTAAATGGCCTAGTACCCTCAACTATCGTGTCAATATCGTTTCCACAGCTAAGCAGTAGATATGATCAAAACAATAAAAAGCTCTTACCAGCACAAAAGCATCGTTAAAGCATTATAAAAACTAAGGTAGCCAAACTAGCGGCCTTTACTTCTCCCACTGCTTTAAATTGTGTCCCATTTTGTCGCGCTTGGTCATGAGGTATTTTTCGTTGTGAGGATTGCTGCACACCTCAATACCTACTGCCTCTACAATCTCCAAACCATAACCGATTAGGCCAGTTCGTTTTTTAGGGTTATTGCTCATCAAGCGTAGCTTAGTTACACCCAAATCCCGAAGTATCTGAGCACCCACGCCATAATCGCGTTGGTCGCTTTGGAAACCAAGTGCCAAGTTAGCTTCAACCGTATCTTTACCCTCTTCCTGCAATTTATAGGCCTTCAGTTTGTTCAAAAGCCCAATGCCCCTGCCCTCTTGGTTCATATAGAGCACTACACCTTTCCCCTCTTTCTCTACCATCTCCAGCGCAGCGTGCAATTGGTCTCCGCAATCGCAACGCAGCGAGCCTAAAATATCGCCTGTTAGGCACGATGAATGCACGCGCACCAGCACTGGCTCACCTTCTTTCCACTCACCTTTTACCATAGCAAGGTGGGTTTCGTTGGTAGTTATTTGGTTATAAGCTATCAATTTAAAATCGCCATATTTGGTAGGCATTTCAACTTCAACCTCGCGCTCAATCAAACGCTCTTTACTCATGCGGTAGGCAATCAAATCCTCTATTGAAATGATTTTCATATCGAATTTCTTCGCAATTTCCATCAGTTGTGGCATGCGAGCCATGGTACCGTCTTCGTTCAATATTTCCACCAATACCCCAGCTGGTTCAAAGCCCGCCAAACGAGCCAAATCAATAGTTGCTTCGGTATGCCCAGCACGGCGTAACACGCCGCCTTTACGTGCCCGTAGCGGGAAAATGTGCCCAGGGCGACTAAAATCCTCGGGTTTGGTGTCCGGGTTAATAATTGCCTGAACCGTCTTCGCACGGTCGCTGGCAGAAATGCCCGTTGTGCAGCCATGGCCAGTAAGGTCTATGGATACTGTAAAAGCCGTTTTGTGAATGTCGGTATTGCTATTTACCATTGGCAATAACTCCAACGTATCGGCAAGGTCTTCCACAATCGGGGCACAAATAAGGCCACGACCATGCGTAGCCATAAAATTGATTATCTCTGGGGTAACATTGCGGGCTGCGGTTAAAAAGTCGCCTTCATTTTCACGGTCCTCATCATCTACTACTATTATCAATTTGCCATTCTTAATGTCTTCAATGGCTTCTTCTATGGTATTCAGTTGCACGGTATTGAGTTTTGTTCAGTTTCGTTTAGTAGGCTGCCACGCATCTTGCTGCACACCTTTAATGGATTTAAACCAGCCAATTAGTAAGGCAAGGTTCATTTGGTAAAAGTACGATAGATACCGCAACACAGCTACTTGTATTTGCAATCGGCCTAAAACGATATCTACCAATACTAGAATTAAAATGATGTTCTGACATAGAAACGCTATACAGTAAAACAAGTTCATTTCCCACAGAAAGGCATTGGCAATGTATGCCCCGATAAGCAAGAATGGACCCAACCAGCGCAGTAGCTTGTGCGACCAAAATGTAAATGCCACCATACTTACAGGAGGTAATAACATCTTCCAGAATACACCCAAGTTCTGATAGTTGCCCATGTTAATGCGCACTTTGCGTTGAAACTCAACAGGTAGTTCGTCGCTGGCATTTTCGTAGCAGATAGCAGCAGGCTCTACATGGCTTTTTCCGCCATTTTGAAGCACTTTCATGCTTACATAAAAATCATCGGAACGAAAATTGGCCGGAGCTGGGGTAAAGAACCGCTGTTTAACGGCATAGCAAGCGCCAAACGCTCCCATAATATGACCAAATACATTTCCTTCCCAGTATTTTATTTGATTCTCAATGGAGATGTAACTTTTCTCTTGCTTGAAAATGCCGTCCTGTTTGTTTCCTTCGTTAATGATACTGCCGCCCACCAGGCCCATTTTGGGGTCGGCAAAACGTTTTACTAATTGATAAATGGTGTCGGGTTCGAAAAACACATTGGCATCGGTAAGAATCAAAATATCGTTAGGCTGAACATCGGGAATGGCAGCATACATGCTGTTTACCATACCTATCTTACCGGTTTTGGCGGGGAATAGAGTGTAAAACACATTAGGGTGTTGTGCCGCTGCTGCTTCCAGCATAGCATTGCTGCCATCTGTTGAGCCATCAGAACCAAAATGTACATAGACCTTATGATTGGGGTAGGTAGAGATAACAGAGCTAGCTATTTTTCTAGCCAGTACTTTTTCCTCATTGTATACCGCTATCAGAATATGTACTTGGGGTAATTGAGAGTCGTTTTCTTTAAAAATTAAAGGATTTTTAGGAAAAAGTATACTTGATAACAACTTGACAAACAACGGATAGAACAGATAACTGTAAAGTATTGCCGCAACACAAATCCAAAATATTACTTGGGCAACAATCATATCCCGAAGGCTCTCTGGTAGAACTCAATTAATTGTTCAGCAAAGGTAAGGTTATTATATCGGCTTTCGATAAGCTCCCGTGCATTTTCGCCAAGAGCAGACACCCTGCTTTGGTCTACGAGTAAATGTTCCAACTTATCAATAAACTCCAGTTTATCATTAGCGATACTTATATTAAACCCATCTGAGTAGGCAATACCCTCGGCCCCAATACTAGTGGAAACAATAGCCTTTTTCATGGCCATACCTTCAATTATCTTGATGCGCATGCCGCTACCTGAAAATAAAGGCACTATCATAATCCCATTTTCGGCAATAAAACCTAGCGCATCGTCGATCTCGCCTAAAATATGTGCTCCATTGCCGCTCAATTCATTCATCCATTTTGGCATATTTCTGCCGGCAACATAAAATTCTATGTCAGGGTGTTTTGCCTTAAGGGTTGGCCAAACATCCTGCACAAACCACTTTACACCTTCTTGGTTGGGCAACCAATCGAGCCCACCGATAAAAAAAATGGTATTGGGCTTAGGTTGGCTGTTTTGATAAGGTTCATATCTATCCAAGTCGCTACCACAAGGTGCTGTAAACATAGATACGGTTGCTCCCATTGCTTTCATTTTAGCCTCATCTTCTGGGCTAATGGGCACAATGGCATCATTGCGGGTTAGTTGCGCCAACTCATATTGTTTCAATCTACCCGCCTGCAAACCAAGGTAGAACTTCTTGAGCGGGTTCCTTTCGTTGGCAGCCAAACGTTCCCATATCTCGCTCTCCACATTATGCGAGCGCATTATTACGGGGCCTTTAAAGTGTTTCCTTATAACATCAACATAAGGCCCTAAATAAAGACCCTCGCATTGCACTAAGTCAAACTTCCTGGCAACCAAATACTCGACTATTAAATCCTCAAACCCCTTGTTTATAAAGCGTTCAATATGATAAGAGCCTCCAGTAAACAGGTTCTTTAATGCTGGTAGCGGTTTTACCCCTGTATCAACAGTTACTGCTTTAAACTCTGCCAATTCCAATACTTCATCTGGCAAATTGGAAATGTCTGTATGGTGTTTCAAGGTATTAATAGCCAAAACCGTCACCTTATGCCCCAAGCGATGAAATGCCTTTATGTTATTGTAAATAGCAATCACCTCTCCATCTTTCAATGGATAGGGAAATTTTTTACAGAGGATTAGGATGTTCATGCTATTGGTTGGTATTGAGTATAGAGTATTGAGTATAAAGACCACTTAACTATACCATTAGTACAGGAGTTATTACAATTTCAGTCCAGCTTTCGGTACTTCAACTTTCCACAAGCCCCTCATATCCTTATACTTAAAGCCTGTTGCTTTATCGTCAGGGTATAGCATGCTAATGGTAATAAATGTTGCCTCCTCAATATCAACACCCGGTTCACCATGGCATTTGGTGCAAGCCAATATGCTCATGTGTATAGGCTTGTACGCGGTGTAATGGTCGCCATCATCAAACAAAGTCAGCGCAAATACCTCCGGCTTATTTCCATACTCCTCAATGAGTTTCAACTCTCTTTCGTTAGCTGCGTTGGCTGGGTTTCTGTTTTTGTGCGAAACACGCGAAACCGTTGCCCCATAGTTGGCTTTCAATGAATCGTAAATGGCTCCTACATGTATGTTGCAAAACACCACCGCACCTGCGGTGCCGCTATCTTCTATGGCCTTCACTAAATTTGCCATTAAGGTTTGCTGCCCTATAAGAGTAACGTCGCTAGCTATTTTTAGCGCTTCGGTCTCTTCTTCATTGTACTTTTTCTCTATATCGGGCAATAGTTCGGTATCTTTGTTAACAGTGCCTTGGTCGCTGCAGGCAACAAACAGGATAATGCTAAGACCAAAGGTTGCCAACCACAAAAATGCGTTTTTCATAAAAACAGTATTTAAGATGACCTCAAAAATACAGAAAATAGGGGTATTTACCTCTGGAGGCGATTCGCCGGGCATGAATGCTGCTATCAGGGCAGTAGTGCGAAGTGCATTGTCGCAAGGTATTGAATGTGTAGGCATATACCGAGGCTACGAAGGTATGATTGATGGCGAGTTTATGCCATTGGCGTCGCAATCGGTAAGCAACATTATCCAACGCGGTGGTACTATTTTAAAATCGGCGCGCAGCACCCAGTTTAGAGAAAAGGCAGGCAGAGATCTGGCCTATAAACAGCTTAAAGCCAATGGGATAGAATACTTGGTGGGCATAGGTGGCGATGGCACCTTTAAAGGTGGCTTGGCATTTACCGATGAGCACCCGGACATTAAATTTATTGGCTTACCTGGTACTATTGATAATGACTTGTATGGCACCGACTACACAATAGGGTACGACACTGCCGTAAACACTGTGGTAGATTGTATTGACAAGATACGCGACACAGCAGCTTCGCACGATAGGCTGTTTTTTGTGGAAGTGATGGGCCGCGATGCAGGTTTTATTGCCCTGCGAAGCGGTATAGCGAGTGGGGCTGATGCCATATTGATACCTGAATACAAAACCGACCTCGACGGCTTGGTTGCAACGCTCAAAAACCGTCACACGATGCGCAAAACCAGCAACATAGTGGTAGTATCAGAAGGCGACGACCAAGGTGGTGCTTTTGAGATTGTAAGCAAAGTAAAAGACCGTTTGCAGGAATTTGAGATAAAAGTTACTGTTTTAGGTCACTTGCAACGCGGAGGCAATCCAAGCAGTCTAGATAGATTAATAAGCAGTCAAATGGGTGTTGCCGCTGTAAATGCACTTTTAGCAGGCAAAAACCGGATAATGATTGGCGTACAATGCGGACAAACAGTTGAGATACCGTTGGAGAAAGCCACAAAGCACCATAATACTATAAAACCAGGATTGATTGAGTTAGCCACCACCCTATCAAGCATTTAAGATGAATACATACCTAATTACCAATGCTAAAGTAGTTAACGAAGGAACCATTACTGAAACGGATGTGCTCATAAAAAATGGCAGAATAGAAAAGATTGCTGCTAGTATTCATGCACCTGATGCAGCAGTTATAGATGCCAAAGGGCAATACCTTATGCCTGGCCTTATCGACGACCAAGTGCATTTCCGCGAACCAGGGCTCACGCACAAGGCGCATATTAAATCGGAAGCCAGGGCAGCCGTAGCTGGCGGTATTACTTCTTTTATGGAAATGCCCAATACCAACCCACCAGCAACTACTCAAGAACTTTTGCAAGATAAATATGACATTGCTGCTCGCAGTTCGTTGGCCAACTATTCCTTCTTTATGGGCACGAGCAATGACAATTATGAAGAAGTAATGCAAACCGATTTAAAAAACGTTTGCGGCCTTAAAATTTTCATGGGTTCTTCTACCGGAAACATGTTGGTTGACAGGCGAGAAACGTTGGAAAAAATATTTGCCAACTTTGGCGGATTGATTGCTACCCATTGCGAAGACGAGGCTACTATCCGAGCCAATATGGCAGAAGCGGTTGCTAAGTATGGCGAGCAAATACCGATTGAAATGCACCCCATCATCCGAAATGCGGAGGCTTGTTACAAGTCGTCAAGCATGGCGATTGAATTGGCAAAGTCGCACGGAACGCGTTTACACGTCCTACATATATCAACGGCTATAGAAACAGGTCTATTTGATAATAGCGTTCCATTAGCGCAAAAGAAAATAACCGCTGAGGCATGCACGCACCACCTTTGGTTTAGCGATGCGGACTATGCCACTAAAGGAACCCTTATTAAATGGAATCCAGCTGTAAAAACGGCTAATGACCGGGATGCTATTCTTAAAGCTTTGCTTGATGACCGCATAGATGTGTTGGCTACAGACCATGCCCCACACACCAAAGAGGAAAAGTCAAACCTGTATGCCAAAGCCCCTGCAGGTGGTCCATTGGTGCAACACGCACTGGTAGCATTACTCGAAATGCACCATCAAGGAAAAATATCTATAGAAACCATCGTGCAAAAGGCTGCTCACAACCCCGCTATTCTGTTCCGCATACCGGAGCGAGGCTTTATAAGGGAAGGATACTACGCCGATTTGGTGCTGGTAGATTTGGATAAACCATGGATGGTGCAACCTACAAACATTCTATACCAATGTGGCTGGTCGCCTTTCGAAGGGCAAACCTTCCGCTCGGCGGTTACCCACACGTTTGTAAATGGTCATTTGGCTTATCACAATGGTGTGTTGAACGATGGGCAACTGGGGATGCGTTTAAGATTTGAGCATTAAGTTATCGCAATGGAAGATAGCCAAGGCAAGAAATCCACCAAACTACAAACAGGTAACCAAGGTGAGCAATTGGCAGCGGAGTACCTGCTAGCAAAAGGTTATGCCATAGTAGCCCGCAATTGGCGATACCAAAAAGCCGAGCTGGATATTATAGCCAAGTGTGAGCGAACTACAGTATTTGTAGAGGTAAAAACACGTCGAGGATTGGCATATGGATATCCAGAAGAAGGAGTTACGCCTGCCAAACAAAAGCACCTAGCGCGCGGTGCAAATGCCTATGTGTTGGAGCATGATATCAATAACGATATAAGATTTGACATCATTTCGATTATCCTTGGCAAAGGCAAAGCGCCTGAGATAAATCACATTGAGGATGCATTCTTTCCCATTGGGGAGGGCTATTGAAGCCGTTTGAAAATGAATATTGTCTCTTCGTTATCGATGTTCTCAATGGCTTGGTAGGTCAATTCTGTTTTCCTCAAATCCATAATCTCAACATTGGAGCCAAAAAAGTTTTGAAAAGTCCCATCGTTCGGGCCAAGAAATGAAATACGACCCAATTTCTCGTCTAATATAAACTCAAAAGCGAAGGTGTGAAGTAAAATACCCGTTTTATAAAACCTTGCTTCTGCGACTCTATCCCTACCCAACCTTAGCTCTATCTTATCATAACTATCTCGAGTACCAAGATCTTCCAAAGCATCAGAGCAATCTCCCAATGCGCAAAGATTGATATGCTCTAGCAACCAAACACCCTCCACACTTTTATTACTATATTTAGCACAAGATGGGATGAATAGAGTAATCACCAAAACTACAACTAGCAATCGCATTGGCTTCATAATGATACAAATATAAAACTATTCTACCACAGCCTGTATCAACTTATCGGCCCATAAACGTTTCTTGTCATACACCTCTTTGCGAGTAATCAACACATCCCCATCCATATAGTTTACCTCTGGGTCATAAACTACAAACATTTTAAACGTAGTGTTAATAAAAATAGTAGGATTACCGATGTGGTTTTTAATTCCCATAATTCTTGCTGCTGCTAAGTTTTTGTTTTCAGGCACTAGGTTGATGTAGTACCAAACTGCTTTTTCAAACTCCCACTCCCATTCCAATTTTTTGGCTCGCTCAAAATTATAGGGTGTTTCGTATGCCCAATCGGCATCAAATGGGGGCTTGGCCGGCGGCTGCGCATACAAACCAGCGCCAAACAACAAAAACAATAAGGTAAACTGAATAATTTTCATCATCAGCAAAGCTACTATATCGCTTCTAACTGTATGCACTGACAATTAATATGCCAAATAGCAACAGTCTATATAATTATACAATTCTCAATGAATCAAGAAAGTCAGATAATTATTAGTATAATACACTAGCAATTCATTATCTTTTCGGCGCAAAAAATATTTTACGTCATATGACATCCAATTTGCTCATTTTTGGGGGTATTGCATTTGGCTATATTTTCTTCTCCATACTATATTACAACTACGTAAGTGGCATCGAAAACGATGATGCGAGGAAACGCGCGCAAAATATTTTCATAACCATTAACATCCTCCTAGTAAGCACAGCTTTGGCTTACGCTTATATATCGTTTTCACATACATAACTGCTGTTTTTGAAGGTCAAAAAAATATTCGTCGAGTATCGAACTTTTTGACCCAAAATATCTTTATTATAGTATATCAAGCCCTAAGAAATTGCTATGTACATGAAGCACTTTTAATAACAGGTTGTGGATAAATAGTTGAAAATGTGGAAAACAACCTTTATTTTTGGTTAAATCACGCTGTTACATAACTATCGAAGCCCCAACCACCTAAAACTTCCATATGCGCCAGCTTAAGATCACTAAGTCTATCACCAACCGTGAAAGTCCATCTTTAGAGAAGTATTTGCAAGAAATCGGCAAAGTTGAGCTGATTAAACCGGATGAAGAAGTAGTACTAGCCCGAAGAATACGTGAAGGCGATAAAGCAGCCTTAGAGAAACTTACCAAGGCCAATTTGCGTTTCGTGGTTTCCGTTGCCAAACAATATCAAAACCAAGGTTTGTCGCTTAGCGACCTAATTAATGAGGGTAATCTTGGCCTTATAAAAGCTGCCCAGCGTTTTGACGAAACCAGGGGTTTCAAATTCATTTCTTACGCAGTTTGGTGGATTCGTCAGAGCATCCTACAATCATTGGCCGAGCAATCGCGCATTGTACGCCTTCCGCTAAATAAAGTAGGTTCGCTAAACAAAATCAATAAAGCTTTCTCTGCTCTGGAGCAAGAATATGAGCGTGAGCCAACCGCTGAAGAACTTGCCGAAATGCTCGAAATTGGCATTGATGAAGTTAAAAGTACGCTAAATGTATCTTCAAGACACATTTCAATGGATGCTCCGTTCGCCGAAGGTGAAGATAATGCACTAATTGACATCCTTGAAAATCCGAACAGCGAAAAGACCGATCAGCAGTTAGATCACTTGGATTCGTTGCGCGAGGAAATACGCCGTTCGCTATCAGGACTCACTGACCGTCAACGAGATGTGATAAATCTTTACTTCGGAATTGGTACAGATAGTTGTATGTCACTTGAGGATATTGGAGAGCGTTTTGACCTCACCAGAGAGCGCGTAAGGCAAATAAAAGACAAGGCAATAAATAAACTTCGCACAACTTCTCGCTCGAAGTTTTTAAAAGAGTACTTAGGTCATTAACTTTGCGGTCTACTAACTAAGACCTTGCAACATGGCTAAACATTATGAGTCGGAACTCACAGATTGGATCCGGCAGGAAAAGCTCGCAATTGAGCTTACCAAACTGGTTGGAGAATTATGGCTTGATCGCTCAATTGAGTTGATTATTTTTCGTCGTAAAGTATTTGATAACAGTGTAAGTGAGATTCTTAATGACCATTTGTATGCCCAGCGCTACACCAAACTACCTATCACTATTGATGTAAGCGTGCTGTTAGCTAAAACCATTGCCGAGCAGCAGCTTCCACCTGCCCGTATTGACATTGGCCGCCTTGGCAGCGAGTGGATAAAAGAAGGCTCTAACTACGGTAGCGTAGCCGAATTTGTGGTTGCGAAGCTAACGGGCATTGTGGGCAACACTGAATTTGTGCTAAAACCAAAGGATGTAGTACTCTACGGATTTGGCCGTATTGGCCGCTTGGCTGCTCGCGTGCTAATTGCAGAGGCCGGAAAAGGGGAACAATTGCGCTTGAAAGCAATTGTAACGCGCGAAAATACAGGTGAAGATATTTTAAAACGTGCCAATTTACTTCGGAAAGACTCCGTGCACGGCAAGATGCACGGAACTATAGTTGACGATTTGGAAAACAACTCCCTTATCATCAATGGGCAAGTTGTTAAAATGATCTATTCTAATGCTCCTGGTTCTGTTGATTTTACCGAGTATGGCATTGAAGATGCGCTTTTAATTGATAACACTGGTGTTTGGCGCGACCGTGCAGGATTAGAAAAGCACCTAAACAGCAAAGGTATTAGCAAGGTATTGCTAACTGCCCCTGGGAAAGGTGATATCCCGAACATTGTTTATGGTGTAAACCAAGAAGATTTTGAGCCAAATGGTGATACGGTATATAGTGCAGCCAGCTGTACTACCAATGCCATAACCCCAATATTGAAGGTAATTGAAGATAAATTAGGCATTGAGCGCGGCCACATTGAAACTGTGCACTCCTATACTAACGACCAGAACTTGCTGGACAACTACCATAAAAAATACCGTAGAGGCAAATCGGCTGCTATGAATATGGTAATTACCGAAACCGGCGCTGCCAGCGCCATTAAAAAGGTACTGCCGCTGCTCACAAAAGATATTACAGGTAATGCGGTACGTGTACCCACCCCTAACGTATCGTTGGCTATCTTGAATTTGCAATTGAAAAATCCGGCCAGCAGGGATGAGGTCAACGAAATTCTTCGCTTGGCATCTATGCAAGGCGACTTGTGCGAGCAAATTGATTATTCTATATCCAATGAGCTGGTATCAACTGATATTATTGGCAACCCACACGCCAATGTAATTGATAGCCCAGCCACCATTGGAAGCAACGATGGCAAAAGCATAGTAATATACGCTTGGTACGATAACGAATACGGCTATACACGTCAAGTTATTCGCCTTGCGAAATACTTGTGCAACGTAATTCGTTTAAGGTACTATTGAGTTTGTTGGTAGTAAATAGTAACTATCATTTTGATAACAAAAAACTTAAAACGGGTTAGCTTTTAGCTGGCCCGTTTTTTTATTTTACTTTGGCTAAACCAACACACACTTTTAGCAATGGATAATTTTACTTTCATAACACCCATTGAAGTTATTGAGCAAGGTATGAAGCGCCATGTAACCTTTATACCGGATAATGTGGTTAAGGAACTGGAAATAAAAGCCAATACACGTTTGCTGGTAACTATTAATAGCCAAACCTTCAGGCTTGCCGCCATTAGCAACGGTGAGGGGCAGTATTTTATCCACTTAGGGCAGCCGTTAAGAAATGAGACAGGGATAAAGGATAGCTTAAGGCCACATGAATTTACCATTGCCATTGACCCCAACCCCACTGATATTGGTTTGCCGGAAGAATTGGAAGCGGCGCTTGATTTAGATGAGGAGGCCCACGAAGTTTTCGACTCATTGCCTGCTGGCATGCAGCGCTCGCTTTGCTACTACGTTAACTCAGCAAAACGAATTGAGACTCGCATAAAAAGGGCACTTGAGCTAGCTGAAAAGCTACGCACCCGAACCTTATACTCAATGAAAAACAAAGATTAACCAATCTGCCAGAAAACAACAGGGGCCTGCTCACTTTGAGCTGGCCCCTGATAATAATGTTTAAAACAGCTTTTGCCTATTTCATTTTTTTCCACTCTTCAATAGAGGCAGTGTTCATTTTTACATAGTCATCATTTTTAGCTTCAAGTGCCTTTTTGGTAGACAGTTCGGCTGTAGCAATGGCCCCTTTGTAATCTTTCAAACCAGCTTGAATCAAAGCCTTTTGACGCAGCATCCAAAAAGTTGGCTCTTGAGCTGCAAAAGCCAAGTTAATCCACTCCAATGCCTGAGTCAAATCACGGTTGGTGTCATAATAGTAACGCGCAGAGGCGAAGTAAACACTTGGACTAACGCCTGCTGTTTGTGTTTTTATCTTGTCCATTACCACAGCATCAACTTCCGTAACAATAGTAAATTGCACTGCGGTCTTCTCCCAAACCAACTCCACTGTGGCTTCGCCGATTTTAAGGTTGGTGAAATTGAAAGTAAGTGTCTCAACAAAGTCGTTAACAGGCTTAGCATCAACTACTATGCGCAGTGCGTCCTTTTCTTCCTTGTAAGTGCTTGCCGATGCTTTTAAATCAGTATTGAAGGCAATTACCCAAGTGTCTTTGGCCGGTATGGTAAAGATGGAATAGTCGCCAGCCTTAATTTCCTTTCCGTTGATTTTAACATTTTCGGTAAAGGTTATTTTGGTAGCAGCATTGGCACCTGTGCGCCACACTTTGCTAAACGGAACAAGATCGCCATAAACGGTCCTGCCCTTAGCACTTGGGCGAGAATAGCTGATGGATACATCTGCAAAGCCTATCCTTTGAGATACCGTACCTAATGGACTTGGCGCAGGTAAATCAATTTGGGCTGTAGCCGAAATACCGGAAACAACCATAAGGCATAAAATAAGGGCACAGATACTATAATTGTAGTTCATAGTCAAAATTTTGGGTTGGTTAATTCATGCGGATAACCCTATTTGTTGGGTTAATGTTTTCTAAAGGTATACAATTCAATCTGCCGCAATGGTCTTATCGTAAATTGCTTAACAAGAGTTAAAAATCTATTTCGTTGGACTAAGCAGATTATTGACCGTAGGGTGATTTGTAGTTTTTGGTAAACTCTTCGTAAGGAGTTGTTTTGTTATGGTTGCCACCATAATATTTTAGCATTTGATCAAACTGCTCAGGGCGCAAAAAACCAGGTACCAAGCCAATACGACCATACTGCTCGTCTAACACAACTGTTGATGGATAACTGAGTTTACCATCCAAAAGCTTTGCTGCAAAAGCATGGTAGCCTTTATTGCTTGCAGGGTTGGTTACTACAAACTCGTAATCAACGCCCTGGAAAGTAAGCTTATCGGTCATTTCGGCATTCAACTTAACCGCGTAATAGTTGGCATTAACATACTCAATAATAATAGGGTCGCTAAAAGTTTGCTTGTCCATTACTTTGCACCAGCCGCACCAATCAGTATATACATCTATTATCATTTTCTTTGGCTTCTTAGCATTGAGCTTAACAGCTTGCTCAAAGGTCATCCAATTAATACCAACGCCTTCTTGAGGCTTATTTACCCCTTCAGCGTTAATGGTTATAAACGCCGTAAGAGCAACAAACAAAACAGTAATTACTGCTATAGTATAAAATTTCATTTAAGTCTGTTTAAGTACTATTCGCTAATTTACTAAGGAAAAACAAATATCGCACCAAAATAAGTTCAATTATGTCCTGTCCTATAAAAGCAAATGCCCGAAACCACATAATTAGTGGTTCGGGCACGCTTGTTAAATATTGTTACCGCAATTTATTATATAACCTCTACTTCACCTTTACCTTCACGAACTAATTCTGGCTCTTCGCCAGTTGCATCAATTACTGTCGAGGCTTCTAAGCTACCTGGGCCGCCATCAATTACGCAATCTACGTGCTTGTAATAGCGTTCGTAAATTTCCTCAGGGTCGGTTAAGTATTCGCGCAATGGGTCGTTTTTGTCGTGCACCGAGGTAGCAATTAAGGGATTGCCAAGTTCTTTTACCAATGCGCGGGCAATGTTATTGTCAGGCACTCTAATACCCACTGTACCCTTTTTAAAATCGAATAGGCGGGTCACATTTTTATTGGCGTTTAATATATAGGTGTAAGGGCCCGGCAAAGTTGCTTTCATCATTTTGAATACAGACTTACTGAAATCAGTACTGTATTCACTAATGTGGCTCAAATCATAACAAACTAGCGAAAAATGGGCTTCTTTAGGATTTACACCCTTTAGCCTGGCAATTTTTTCGATTGCCTTTTTATTATTCAAGTCGCAACCAAAAGTGTATATCGTGTCGGTTGGATAAACAATGATTCCGCCTTTGCGAAGTATGTCAATTACCTGAGCAATCTTCCTAGCATCAGGATTGTCTGGGTGAATGGTTAACAACATATGTTTTATAGAGTTTAATAAGGTAATCAAATTAACACTCGTGATTTTCTAATTTAACATTCAATAGTTAAATCAACAAATCAATACAGGCATTTATTGCGTTAAAGTATGTTATACTACTTCCGTTTGCAGCAGCCATCTAATTTAGCATAGTCTTCAGCCTGAGGTTGCACGCCATCAGCAGCATATCCGGTGCCAAGTATTATCTTTTTTATGTCTTCACTATTTATTTTTTTAGGATTAAATACGACGTGAATAGTCTGTGCCTCAATATCTAGTTTTACATTTTTCACTCCAGGAGCGGCAAACAGTGCGATTTCAACTCTTGGCTTACAACTTTCGCAATGGTTGCAATGATCACAAAATACCTCGGTTTTTATTGTAACTTCCGCTGATTTGCCGTTGCTTTGAGCGGTGATTTTAATCGAGTAAAATGAGGCGATTAAGATAACGGTGTAAATGAATTTCACAATTTCGGTTTTTGGTAGTTACGAAAAATAATTGCCAATACGAGATGAACGATTAAAGGTTTCCGTTCATTGTTGCTACAATATAACCTATAACGTAACACACTGTATGTGAGCTTGATTTTTTATAGGGTATGTTATTGTTGTTGCCAAGTAAAGTTCAAGATTTTCGCAGCCCACTTTCTTTTGATTAGTTGATATCTGTGTTGGGGAAGTAATAATTTATACACATCAAACGCTACAAGCCAAAGAATATAACTTTATGTGCAATACTGAGAGTAGAAACGCTGTAAAAGATAAATAACAGAGTTATACACAATTAAAGTAGTTTACCGAAAGTAATTTTCAGGATACAAACTTGCAGTTTGCTGAGAATAACTTAATTTTAAGGGAACCATAATCTAACCTGCTTGCCTTACAAAGAAAAAGAAATAACCAAGCTATACTACTCCATAGGAGAGGTGGCGAAGATGTTTGATGTATCAGCATCATTAATAAGGTATTGGGAGCAAGAATTTGACATCCTTAAGCCTAAAAAAAACAATAAAGGTAATCGCCTCTTTACGCCCGAAGATTTAGATAACCTCAAGCTTATTTACAACCTGGTAAAAGAGCGTGGGTTTACGTTGGATGGAGCAAAGAAGAAACTAAAAGAAAACCCTGATAGCTCAGTTGACAACCACAGGGTGCGCGAAACTTTGCTTAACCTGCGAGAACTATTGGTGCAAATAAGGGGCGAGCTGTAAATGTTAGTTAGCTGTTTCCTTTGAGTTTTTTTCAACCTTTTCTTTGAGCAAAGCAAGTTCTTGACTGAGTGTTTTGTTTTGTTGGTGCAACCTTGAAGCAACCTTGGATAAGTGCAATAGATAAACCAAAATAATAAATATTGCCGCTGTAAACACCAAGTTGGGTGCTTGATATACGCCAAGTGCGTGTGCTACAATTTCTAAACCGTCTCGCCAGAAGGAAAATATCAGCAAAACAATGGTACTAAATATCCAAACAAAAGAATATTCCTCGCGTAACTTCCCTTTAATTATTTGGCGGCCAATATATAGCAAAAACAACAAGCTGGCTGCTATTGCAAGTATCTGTATAATGGGCATGGCTTGTAGCTTTTAACGAAAAGTTAAACGGATAAATGTAAACAACACGGCCATGGTAACTTTAGCCATAAAATATACCGACCGAACCCCATCTATAGAAGATACCCCACCTTGCCGCTCTAGCATTTCTACTTGTACTTCGCCAATTTTGAGCCCATTTTTAACATACAATATCACCGCTTCTGGCTCTGGGTATTCATCGGGGTAATAATCGCCCACCACCTGAAGCGCCTTAGCATTGTGCATTCTAAGCCCCGATGTGCTGTCGTGAACAACAACACCAACCAAAAGCTTGTTAAGACGCTTAAAATAGTTGATGCCCAGCCGGCGCATAAGCGATGATTGAAAGCCCCTACCCTCACCTTCCACAAACCTGGAACCTATCATTACGTCTATACCTTCGGCTTTCATTTTTTGGTATAACTTCTTTAACTCTCCAGGTGGGTGCTGACCATCTCCGTCAACCTGCACTGCATGGGTATAGCCGTTAAGCAAGGCATATTTAAAACCTGTTTGCACTGCACCGCCGATACCTAAATTGATGGGTAATTGAATTGCTGTACATTCTAACGCTGCAATAATTTGCCCTGTGCGGTCTTTTGAGCAATCATTAACTACCACAGGCCAATAGTGCAGCCCCGATTCTTTGGATGCTTTATGAACATCGGCCACTACCGCCGCGATAGAGGTTTCTTCGTTATATGCTGGAATAATTACCGCGATTTTGTCCATAACCACTATCAATCAAGCATTTCTAGCAATATACAGCGCAATGATTGCGCATGATGGCAAATATAAAAATTTGTACCACAGTTGTGCAATAAACAGTTACTGGGCAGCTAAACTATTCTTGTACCGTTTGGTAAACACAAACAACCCAACCACCCCAGCCAAAGCAAAACAAATGGCAATAAACTCTGCTTGCGTAAGTGGCAAGCCAATAAAATCAAGTTTAGTATTTACCCTAATTTGCTCGATAGTAAACCGTTCAACGCCATTAAATATCAAGTAAATCGAGAAAATAATTCCAGGCACTTTTACCTTTTTTCGGATGCTCCAGAGGATGGAAAAAAGAATAGCCAGCATGGTAAACTCATAAAGTGGAGTTGGATAAACTGGCACTGGCAAAACCGTACAATACTGCCCTACGCACCCATCTATCTGCTCACCTACTTGATTTACATTGTGTGCATAATCAAAGCTCCACCAACGGTCGGGCAACCAACTTAACCAATCTGGTTTTGGAGCTGTATTCGGGTCACCCCAATCGCCATCGCCCGAAACGTGGCAACCCAATCGGCCTATGCCGTTGGCCAACAATAAGGTAGGCGAAGCAGAATCAGCAAGTTGAACGATATCCATATTGCGCCTATGGGCAAACCATAACACCACTATGGCACCTATAATAAGGCCCCCGTATATGGTCAATCCGCCGAAGAATGAACCCAATGGGTTTTTCATAAATTCGGTAAAGTTGCCTGGCGACTCAAATAGATAAAACAACTTAGCACCTAGTATACCACCAAGGGCGGCCATCATTACTATATCACCAATTTGTTGGTGAGGCTTAAACTCAATAGTTACTTTGTGTGGTTTGTCGAGCTTTTCTTTGTTCTTTTCGTACCAACGAATGCCTGCCATGATAGCCGCACCCAAAAGCCCACCTATAAAATTACCTTGCCCTGATGCAAGCCAAGCTTGGGGGTTAACAATGCGCTCATCAAAATTAAGTACCAAGTCAAGTATCTTAAAACCAATAATAAAGCCCATGATGCCGTTGGAAATTAGCTCAAACGGAGTTGCAGGAGCGCCAACCTCAACTACCTTGAAATAGCTTTTAAGTAGTCCTAGTTTTTCTTTGCGCTTCAAATCGCGGTACAAGAAAAAGGCGGCACCCATAAACGCCAAAGCCATAAAGAAACCAAAGCTTTGGAAAAGCTTAAGTGCTGGTATCTCGATACCAAAAACATCGGAAAAGAGATAATATAAATTGGCGTATGAACGTGAAAACATAATGGTAAGTGCTTAAATGGTGATTTTGTGGTTTTCGGTGAAGCCCTTTAAAAGCACATCTCCGCTATCGTCTATTGCCGTTAAGCATACTGTTTCAATGGTATTTCCTTTACTCATTACATACGGGCGTTTAACCTTTACATAATTATCGGTAAATCCCTGCATATATTGTCCATCGGCTTCTGTTTCCCATAACACGGGCCGCTGCTCGCCCAAGTGCTGCTCGTAAAAGTATCGGCGTTTTTTTTCGCTTAAAATCCGGAGCATTTCGTTTCGGCGGCGGCGCTCTTGCATGGGCACCACATTGCCCATTTCAGCTGCAGGCGTGTTCACACGTTCGCTATAAGTAAACACGTGCAAATAACTAACATTCAATTGATTAACGAAATTAAATGTCTCTAAAAAATCTTCTGCCGTCTCGCCTGGGAAACCTACAATTACATCCACACCAATGCAGCAATGCGGCATCAATCGTTTAATGGTTGCAACCCGCTCGGTATACAATTCGCGTTGGTAACGGCGGCGCATGTCCTTTAAAACTTTATTGCTGCCCGATTGAAGTGGGATATGGAAATGGGGCATAAAGCGCTTGCTGCCTGCAATAAATGTTATAATCTCATCAGTAAGCAAATTAGGCTCGATAGAAGATATGCGGAAACGCTCAATGCCTTTAACTTTATCTAGCTCGCGAATCAAATCAATGAATGCTTCCTCGCTCTTCTTGGCTCCGCTAACCCCTTTTCCAAAATCACCGATATTAACCCCGGTAAGCACCACTTCTTTGGCGGTGCTTTGGGCTATTTCATGGGCCTGCTTAATTACGGCCTCAATGCGCGGGCTGCGGCTGCGTCCACGTGCTAGCGGTATAGTACAAAACGTGCAGCTATAGTCGCAACCATCTTGCACTTTCAAGAAAGTACGGGTGCGGTCGCCAAACGAATAAGCATCGGTAAAAAAGTCAACTTCTTCAATGGCGCAGGCATGCACTTCAGCCACTTCTTGCTCAGGGGCTAAAGCCTCTATATGCTGTACTACGTTAAATTTCTCTTTAGCGCCCAGCACCAAATCAACGCCTTTGAATGCGGCAATTTCTTCGGGCTTCAACTGGGCATAGCAACCAATAACCACTATTTTGGCATCGGGTGCTTGGCGGCGGGTTTTGTTTACCAAGTGCCGGCATTTGCGATCGGCAAACTCGGTTACACTGCAAGTATTGATAACGTAAACACTAGCATCTTCATTAAACTCCACCTTCTGGTAGCCCGCATCCGCAAAGCTGCGGCCAATAGCCGAAGTCTCTGAGTAATTCAGTTTGCAACCAAACGTGTGAAATGCTACGCTTTTATTCATCGGGGCAAAGATAGTTACTTTGGCTTTGATAGTCCATTGTTTAAAAGGTTAAGGTAGTTTAACAAATGGACTATTGGCAAAAGTAACTCAGTCAACCTCGCCAACTGTAGATAAAATATGCGCACGCAATTTATCATCAATCCTAAATCCATTGGTGATAATGGTATCTAAAATTGGCTTTAGCTCCGATAACACACCTTTATTTTTAGCCTGAGCAAGCATCCCTAATGTGCCGGTATAATTCAAATCCAGATCGCTGGCTACCTTTCTGGCTTTATTGTCATCCAAAATTAAAAGACTAACTGCTTCAGTTTCCATCGCATAGGCTATTGCACTAGCCTCACCTTTATCAATCAATGAGTTAAGTAGGCTTAAAAACTTTTTATCGCTTACAGGCTCAATAGTAATCCAATTAGGAAGTTCAAGGCCAAATTCTTCTGCAATTTCAGGGGTTATATTAACAGTGCCATACATTGCCTTTAGAACTTGCAACAAATTCGCTTTAGAGAGAACGATAAGACAGCTAGTATCTGCTATTATTACCTCACGCATTTTTGAGGTCATGGTCAAAATCTTCTAAAGTGGAAGAAAAAACAGATACTCCATACTTACCAACAACTTCTATGAAAGTCTTTTTCGATAAGCCTGCAATTGCAGCCGCTTGACCGAGTGACAGTTTGCCGCTCTCATAAAGCTTGCCCCCTAGAAGTATTAAAACCTCATTTTCATCCAACGAATCAGGTATCTGTATTTGCAGTGTTTTCATTTGGCCAGCAAACTTATTTAATAAATATAACGCGGTATTACACTAAAAAGTACTCACGATTACTATTCAAAGATACCACCTCCATTTGAGAATGTGCTAATTTCTAAGCGCTTAAGACGAAGGGGAAAAGACCATAAGTTTACCAACTACCTCCAGCACCGCCTCCACTTGAGCCGCCGCCGCCGAAGCCACCAAAGCCACCTCCACCGCCGCCACTGAAACCGCCGCCACCAGAGTAACCACCAAAACCACCTCCGGTCATTATCCAGCCACCGCCGCCGCCACGCCCCCCTTTATTCCTGAAAAAGATGAAAACCAGCATAAACAATACAAATGGAATCAACTTAACCCAGGTTGTTTTCTTGTTGGCTTTGCTAGTTGGCGATTTTACATCGGCTGCCGTATACTCGCCAGTGGCAAGCTTCATGATAATGTTAGTAGCCTCATCAACACCCTCGTAATATTGCCCTTGCTTAAATGCCGGCAACAAATTATCGTCCACTATCCTTTTAGCCAAAATATCGGGCAACCAACCTTCGGTGCCACTGCCAGTAGCAATATAGGTATTGCGCTTAGCTGGATCGATAATCAATAACACCCCATTATCAAGCCCTTTTTGCCCTATACCCCACTTTTCAATAATATCGGTGCCATATTCGTTCAGTTCGCGGTCGATACTGTTTTGGGTAATAACCACAATTTGGGTAGAGTTGGTATTATTGAAGTTTACCAACTTGGCTTCCAAGGTGCTACGCTGGGCTACACTAAACAACTGAGCCCAATCGTTTACTAAAGTACTGGATTTATCTGGCGTATCTTGGGCTTCCGCCACAAAGGTGGCAAACAGCAAAAGCAAGCCCCATATAGCTTTACCTCTAATCATGATGGTAAGATATGTTGTCATCCAATTCGTTAGCATCTTCTTTCTGGTAAGGGAAATACGTTTTTAGCTGCTGCCCTGCTTGCAAAATGCCTTCTGAAAGGCCTTGCGCAAAACGTCCCTCCTTGAAATGGGCTTGCATTACATCACGGGTCTGCTGCCAAAAGTTGGCCGGTACTTTTTCGTTGATTCCTTTACCACCATAAATAGCGAACTTCTTATCCTCAACCGCTAAGTAGATGATAACTCCATTGTGGAGCTCGGTTACATCCATTTTGAGGATATCAAACAATGCTATGGCTCGTTCAAGCGCATCGCCTTTGCATTTTTCCTCTAAGTGCACCCGTATCTCGCCCGACGTGGCTTTCTCGGCATCACGAATGGCTTGAACGATTTGCTCGCTCTCGGCAACGGTAAAGAAATCTTTAGCTTTCGGCATTGTTAAAATTTCACTTCAGGTACAGTATCGGCGCCTTCCTTAGCCTCGAAGTTTGGTTTCTTCTGGAATCCGAACATACCCGCCAAAATGTTTTTAGGGAAGGTAAGTACATTTGAGTTGTAGTTTTTAACCGCAGCAGTATAATCTTGGCGAGCCTTGGTAATACGGTTTTCGGCCCCTTCCAAAGCAATCATCAAATCTTGGTAAGCCTTGGTGGTTTTCAAATCAGGATAACGCTCCACAGTAACCAATAGCTTTGAAAGCGAAGAGCTCAATTGGTTTTGGGCCGCTTCAAATTTAGCCATGGTTTCTGGTGTAAGATCATCGGCATTGATATTGATGCTAGTAGCATTGCTGCGGGCTTCAATTACACCCATTAAAGTTGATTGCTCAAAATCGCCAGAACCTTTTATGGTGCTTACCAAGTTGGGAATCAAATCGGCCCTGCGCTGATATTGTACCTGAACATTTGCCCAAGACTCTTCAACACTCAAACTCGTGTTTACCAATGAGTTGTAACCGCTTACGCCGCATCCACCAAAAAGCAAAATTACGGCAAGAATAACCAAACCAATTTTTAAGCCTGTGCTCATAATGTTATTGTCTTTTTAAGTTAAATCTCTTTTGTTGTTTATAGATTGTAATGCAAACTACGGGAAAAAAGTTGCCAATTTCATTAAACGAAATTGTGAACTACGTTAATGTCGATTGAAATAAGGAAATATTTTGAGCTTATCAATCCAAAACCCTTATAATGTGCCCTTCAAAACCTCCAACGCCTTATTCAAATTCTTACTCGCTTCGCTTACCCAACTAGGTATGTCATCTAAATTAGTTAATCCGTTGGCGTTTTCTTCAATCTGTTTCAATCGGCTTAATGTTTGCGAAAGGCCTAAATAGGTTGCAGATGATTTCATTTTGTGCGCTACCCCTCGTACACGGGTCCAGTTCGCTTCTTTGGTAAATGCCTCCAGCTTTTGCAGCTCATCGGGCGTTTCCGTTAAAAGGAGCTGCACTATTTGTTTGCGCAATTTTTCGTTACCACCAGTAATGCGGTCAAGGTAAGTCAAGTCCAATACCTCCAACGATTGCGCCTCTTCGTTGTTTCGGGCTGTGGTTATAGCCCCTGGTTTTACTGAGTCTTTATAATAAAGCAAGGCCAATATTTTATCGTGCAAGTGCTGTGGCTCAAATGGTTTTGATATATAATCGTTCATGCCCGCTTCAATGCACTTATCAGCTTCGCCAGTAGTAGCAAAAGCCGTCATGGCCAAAATTGGCACATCGCTGGCTGGCGGAATAAACCGCTTGCGAATAAATCGGGTAGCCTCCAACCCATCCATTTCGGGCATTTGCACATCCATTAACACTATATCAAAAGAGCGCTGTTGCAACATTTCTACCGCAATACGGCCATTTTCGGCTATATCGGTTTCTATATTTTTCCACCATTGATGCAACATCTCGTTGGCTACTAACTGGTTAAGCTTCTTATCTTCAACTATTAGTATACGCTTCTGCCCTATGTCCGTCACGTTAAACCCGCTGTTCGGGCCGCTCTCCATGGGCTTATCGGCCACTGCCCCACCCTTTTTGTACTTAAATATTACATTAAAGCTAGAGCCACTGCCAATTTTGCTCCTCACCGAAATGGTACCACCTTGCAACTCTACAAATTGGCGCGTAATGGTAAGCCCTAGGCCCGTACCTTCTGCTTTTCTGTTCAGCTCTTGGTTTAGCTGCGTAAAGCTACTAAACACGCTATCTAGCTTATCGGCAGGTATACCGATGCCAGTATCTTCAACCGTAAAACTGATTACGTAGTCGTCCTCTATTTTCTCAAGCAGTTTTACTTTAAGTTTCACAAAGCCATAGTCAGTAAACTTAACGGCATTACTCAATAGGTTTATCAGTATTTGCTTCAACCTTAGTGGGTCTCCTACCAGTGCCTCGGGCAGCTCTGGGTCGGCCTCTAGGTGTAGTTCTATTTTCTTATCGGCGGCTTTAAACCGCAGGGTGCTGATGATTTGTTGTAAAACGCTACCCAAGTGAAAATCAACGGACTCGAAAATAATTTTGCCTGCTTCAATTTTCGTAAAATCCAGGATGTCGTTTATCAACTCCAACAAATGTTCCGAAGAGGTTCGTATGCCAGTTATGTATTCGCGCTGACGCTCATCAATGTTGGTTTGCTGCAGCAAGTGGGTTAACCCATTAATAGCATTAATAGGAGTGCGTATTTCGTGGCTCATATTGGCCAAAAAACGTTCTTTCATTTTGGCCGACCGTTGGGCAATTTCTTTTTCTTTTACCAGTTCCTCCCCTCTTCGCTTTTCTGTAATGTCCCTAATGGTACCTTGGTAACCCATTAATTTACCTTCATTGGAGTGCCAAAGCGAGGCGGTAATCATGCAATCTATTTTGGTGCCGTCTTTCCGGCGCAGCTTCAATTCAAAGTCTCTTACAAACCCTTTCTCCTCAATCTCTTTTTTGAACTTCACCCGCTCAAAAGGATTGAGGTAAATATCGCGTACATTGAGTTTTTTCATTTCCTCATGCTCATAGCCAAATATCTCCAAAGTAGCTTTGTTGAAATCGGCAAAGTGACCATCCCTACTAGTTATGTAAATAGCATCGCGGCTTTGCTCAAACAAGCTGTGGTACTTTTCCTCGCTCTTTTTTAATGCCTCTTCAATACGTTTCCTACCCGATATGTCTTGAATGGTACCGACAATAATTTTCCTATCGAGACTATCTTCATGGCTCGAGCGCACCCGCAAGTTTATTTGTTTAATGGTAAGGTCTGATAACAATACAGCTATATCGATATTAAAATCGCTGTTGTCCTCAATTGCCTGACGAAAAGTCTCCATGACGGTGCGCCGGTCGTTCTCCACCACCACATCCAGAAAATCGCGAATGGACATCCGCTTTTTGTTGATTGGAAGCTCCAAAATACCCAATGCTTGCAACGACCAGAAGAAAACCATATTGAACGCATCGTACTCCCAATGCCCCAATTGGGCTATGGCCTGCGCCTCCACCAACTTGTCTTTATAGGTTTTTATCTCGAGGGCATACTGCTCAACTTGGTGCTGCAGCGAGAACCTTTCTATGGCATAGTATATACTTCTGTCAAGTTGCTTATAATCATGTTGGCCCTTTACTATAAAATCTTGGGCGCCAGCTTTTATGGCCGTGCGCCGTAGCTCTTCTGTTTGGTGGCCCGAAAATGCTATTATTGCTTGCTTTCCTTTGTGTTCTCTAATAAACTCAAATGAAATCTCGTTGTTGCTATCTGGTAGGTTTATATCCAGCAACACAATATCGGCTTTGTGTTGCGCCAAGTAAGCTTTTGCCCCCGAAAGTTTATCAAACTCAACCAAGGTAACTTCTTCACCGAACAATTGCTTTAAGGCACGTTTCAGCAGCAGTGCATCGGCCTCGTTATCTTCTGCTACCAGTATATTCAGGTGTTGACCAGTCATAGCTTCTATCTTGTTGCCGAATATAATAAATAGTATGTTGCTATACCAAGAACCAGTTTCATTTTAGTGGTGAAGGATACAGTGGCCAAAAATTGTCGGCTGATTATAACCAGCCGGAGCAAGAAAAAACTACAACAAAGAAAGCCTTACCAAATAAGTGAAATTCTCGCCAGCATCGAGCAGCTCAACGTCGTATCCGCATTCATATGCTATGTCGGTAAGTGTAACACTATCAATAAACAACCATGGAAATCCGGGCCCTTTTACGTCCTTATAGGTCATTTGATACCTAACCTCGCCGTAATAGTCCCTATCCATTGGTATACTAATGGAACCGTCCTTTTCCGTATAAATGTACTCTATATCGGAAGTGTCAAAAATAATATGCCCACCCGGTGACAAATACTGCTTTGCTTGTTTCAACCATTCGGCAAGGCCAGTTAGGTTACCCGTAATTCCTATGCCATTCATCATCATCAATATGGTATCGAATTTTTCATCACCCAAACCAGCTAAATCAGTACCTCTGGCATCTAGCACTCCCCTAGCTTTCATTACCTCAATTGCTCCGGGCGAGATATCAGCCGCCACCACCTCTACTCCAATTTTTTGCAGTTCAAGGGCATGGCAACCGGCACCGGCGCCCAAATCGAGCACACGGCCAAAGCAGTTTTCAATTGCCATCTGTTCTAAAGCGTTCATCTCCTCCCAGTTTCTAAAAAGAAGCTTTACAGGTATTACATCATCCTCGGCTATGTCGCAGTGCACCGTAATGTTTGCCTTTTCATCGGGAAAGCGAAGATAATCAAGCATGGCTTGACCCATCGGGTCTTGGTCGGGAAGGAGCATGATGCAAAAATAATGAACTAAGCCTTTAAATTGTTCAATAAAAAAGCAGCCACACTTAAAGTATGGCTGCTTACCCAACTTATCATTTCAAATTTTATCTGGTTATTAAAAATGGCTTAGTATATTTTTGTCCATCAGCACTGGAAACGGTAAATAGGTAATAGCCTTGGGGAAGCAAACTTACATCTACACTACTAGTCCCTTGCAAAGTACCTGGCACACCTACTTGGCAAGTTTTGCCCATCGCATTGTATATGGTATAGCTTTGAAAACCCATATTTTGCAAAACCTCAATATTCAAGAGGCTGTTAGTAGGATTAGGGTAAATATTGAAAGTTGGCATTTCAATGTCGTTTATGCCCAATATACATGCTGTATCGCCTTGTGCCAATATTTTAAAAACTATTGCGCTTCGCTCCATACAAGCAGTGTCAAAGGTGTATTCACCATTACTCACTAAGCCATTTGCAGTGGCCAGCAGGTATAAATAATAATTACCTGGTGTAAAATTGCTTCCAACAAGTTCTAAACCCTCATAATCAAAAATCCTACCAATAGCGTAAAAATTTGGGTCATCATATGGGCGTTGAAAATTGTTAATAGGTCCGCTGCCGAATAATCCAAATAGGCCGTAAGCGTTGCCCACAGCAGGTAAAATAACATTACTATCAAAAGAAAGATAAACACTGCCATTTTCTGTAGCACATGGCGAGGTGCCCATATAATATGACATTGCCGGAACAGCTTCGGTACCACAGGCATCTGTATATCCCCTATCTTCAATACGGATGCTAAAATCAACAGGATCGAACCGTTTGCTAACTACTATATAGTATTCGCCCTGTTCCAATGTTACCAAACTAGTATCTAAGGTACCCTGCACACCCTGAGAGCTACTCCTGCAAATACCTCTTGATAAATTGCTTGCTGCCATGTCGCCGCAAACTAAATCACTTACCGGATAAATGGCATAATCGTAATACAAAAAGTCGGAACTGAAAGAAACGTTAGCTAGCCTTAACATGTAAGTACTGGTTTGTGGTGCAAAGAACTTAAACCAAACCAATGAGGTCGTTTCTGTACTATTAACTTCGCAAGTATTACTAATTGGGTCGCCCGTTGCTGGGTGCTCTTCGCCATTAACATCGTATCCGCGGTCACTAAAAGTACTTTGTATCAATGTGTTTAATGGTAAGGTCATCGCATCCTCGCAAATATCATTGTTCGGATAGTTAGCAACTGCAGAAGTTATCTCAATGTCGTAACTAGTTGCACCGTTGCCAATGCACGGAAAATCAGTAACATATAAGTAGTATGTGCCTGGCCCAGTGATTAAGATGCTCTCGTAGGTTAAGTTTACACTAACCGGGCAACCATCATCTGCAAATCCAACTACACTTGGATTGCTGCTGTTCTCATTCAATAAGGTAAGATAGGAGTCGCCTTGATTGTTAGCGGAGCACATGTCAAATGTGAGGCTTGCAGGGGTAAAGGGTACATAAATTTTAATGGCTGTGCCCGTAGGTACAGCGGTAAAATTAAATGTTGCGCCCATAATATTCTCCATTGAATCGAATACCGCTACAGGAGCATTAATGTTACATTGCTGGGCCCAAAGCATGCTCAAGGAAGTACTAAAAAGAATAAGAGTAAAGAGTTTTTTCATGATTAGCTATTTGATATTATAAATAATTGTTTTACCGACAAATGATACTTTTAAAATGATTTTCAAAGTTCACGATAGCTTAAGTTACCTTTCAGGGATTTAATGCACATTTGTGATAAAATTTGGAGGTAATTTGTGTACAATACGCTTAAGCAGTGCTAAAACAACTATTGAACCAATATGCAAAACCACTACTTGCTGCAGATAACCAAAGCGCTTCCGGACAAAGACTATGAGCGGTTTTGTGGTTGCTTAAAAGCTGACAAAAAAGATAGGAGCTTAACCATATTAAAATCATTGCGACGTTGTGATAAAACAATAAGCAAAGAAGACCTTTATGAAAAAGTGTTTAAAACTAAACATCAAGCCGAAAAGGACTTCTTGATACGAAATGAGTTTCGATTGCTGAAAAAGCTTGTGGAAGACTATCTGCTACAAAAGGAAATAGAACGGGAGGTTAAAGAAAATGAAGAATGGCGGAACAAGATGCTTGGCAATGCTATGGTGCAGCTTCAGTTGCCGGGTATTGCATCCAACTATTTAAGAACTGCAATGGATGCTGCACGCCAAAACTTACACCACGATTTAGCTTTTGAGCTTAATTTGATGACATTTCCATTGGAGTATCTTGCAGCTACCGATCAAGAAGCAGTATATGGATTATTGAAACGTAGCGTTGTTGTTAACAAATCATTTATTGACCGTGGTGTGGCTTTCCGAACTGCGCAGGTCGATTTCCAGATAAGTCTGCTAAACCGTATTGGCAAAGAATTAGGGAAAAAGCCAATAGATTGGGATGTTTTGTTTTCCCAAAACTCCAGCGAAACTCCACCAGAAGCACTATACTACCAGCAGAAAACCAAAGCTTACACTAGCTATAGTATTGCCGACATGGAAGTTCTATTTGCTTTAGCTAAACAATTGCCAGAAAACCCGTTAACGCGAAACGAGAGAATAACCGCCATGGTTCAGTTGGCAAGTGTTTGCTCCATTTATGGGCAATTTGAAAGGGCTACCAACATATTTGAGCAAGCTTATCAATCAAAGGATTTTGCAATACTAAAAGAAAAGCCGTCTTTCTATATTAATTATATCACAAATTTGGTAAAGCTTAAGCAATATGAAACCGCTCTTAAAATAATACATGAAGCTGAACTACTTGCCACCGGTGCCAACTTACGGAATAAGCTAGATGCTGCGCGCATAACCTGCTACATTTTTCTAAAAAACACGGAACAATTAAAAGAGCTGCTTCCCAACGATTTTAGTGAGATGGATGAAAAACGCCAGTATTATTATAAACTTCTCTATGCAATTTATTTTTACTTGGGCAACCAAATTGAAATGGCCCTGCGTGAGTTAGATAATTTGTTACATGTGCGCCAAATTAATAATAGCCCTGAATATGTGCAGTTAATAAAGTTAATGGGAACCGTTTTTCGACTGTTGCAAAAGGAAGCACCGCTTGGAAAACCCCATAAAAATACAATAGCCAAAGTGCAGCAAATAATAAAAAGGGAAAAGGAAACATTAAATCCTGATATGCATAACCTATTGCCGTTTTTATGGCTAGAGGGGTTATGAGATACATTACCAAATGCAACCTGCACCAGCACCCAAATCTAGCACCCGGCCAAAGCAATTTTCAATAGCTATCCGTTCTATAGCATTCATCTCTTCCCAGTTTCTAAATAGAAGCTTTACAGGCATCATATCATCATCGGCTATGTCGCAGTGCACCGTAATGTTTGCCTTTTCATCGGGGATATGCAAATAATCGAGCATGGCTTGACCCATTGGGTCCTGTTTTGGGAGGAGCATGGTGCAAAATTACATAAATGATGCGGTAGGTTGCGGCAGCGGTTATTTTTGCTATTTTTAGTTTGTATTGATTACCAAGAAACATGAGGAAACCGATATTTACTATCTTGTTGACTATTGTAATATTTGCACAAGTTGCCACAGCTTGCGAATGGGCGGTGCAAAGTAGGATTTTGCCCATAGGCATGGTAAACGAAGAGATAATTGCCGTCTACATAAGAATGAAGCGTAACTATAGAGGTCCTGATACTACAAAAACTGACTACTGTTGGCTTGGTGAAGCATCCCTCATAGCTATCAACCCCAACAACTTTAACATAACCGCCACTTACAACAAAGACAACATTGCTTGGTACCATACCGACTTTCAAGAAAAGCTAGATGAGTTATATAATCGATACATAAAGCTTGGAAAGGGACTTCAAAATTTGGACATCTTCAAACCCCAATCGATTACTACTTATAATTTCCAAGGGAAACCGCCTGTTAAATTCAGTATAGACTCAGGTGACACTACAGCACATTTTACGTTTCTGGACGATAATTCAGAATTTCCCATAAATCCATGGGATTGCACGGACAGCAACAAAATCCTGCACTACATAAGTGCTAAAACGCTTGCTGAGTATGAGGAGCAAGATGAATTCAATGTTCCTCGTTATTTTCAGATTGGCTCCATTCGCACATTCATCTTAGGCGAGTACAATTTATTAATGATACACATCCGTTATGGGACACAATTTGATTTGGATGGGAATGAAATATTATGGGAGGGCAGCATTCCTACTTTCGATAAGCTAAAAAATTGCGCCTACGAAGAGTCGGTAATGTGGCATGGCATAGGCATTGACATACCGTTACTAATTAACTGATAATGGACTTCGAATAAAGCAAACCACCCGATTGCAACCTCAGCAATATTATCTCCATCAATAAATCTGTAAATTGCAGTACTTAAAACCCACTTACATGAATAAAGGGCTACTATTAATATTTGGTATTTTACTCTTTTTAGGAGCTTGCGTTCAACGCCCGTTAAGCGACACTTTGGGCACCCTTGAGGCGACCAAACTAAATAACAAGTTTGCCCCCGACGACCATTTCTTTATGCAACGCAGCTATCCAGATACGGCATTTCCGATGGCGGCTTACAATAAAGCGCTGGAGATAGCTCGTGCCGATTATTTAAGGGCCAAAAACCAATTAGGCCAGCGCAGCGGAAATTCACTAGTATGGGAAAGTGAAGGGCCCGGTAATATCGGCGGTCGCATCAATACCATCGCAGTAGACCCAACCAACCCTAGTATTATTTATGTAGGCACTGCCTGCGGTGGCGTATTTAAAACCACAAACGCAGGTGCTACGTGGGCACCAATATTCGACGATCAACCATATTTGTCCATAGGCGATATTGAAATTGACCCGAGCAACCACAATACCATTTATGTTGGCACCGGTGATCCTAACATTAGCGGCTATCCGTTTATTGGCGATGGTGTTTACAAGAGTACCGATGCTGGACAAACGTGGACAAACTTAGGGCTTGTAGACCAACGAATTGTATCGAAATTGGAAGTACACCCGCTCAATCCAAACTTGATATATGCTGGAACTATGGGCCTTCCATTCCAAAAGAATAACCAAAGAGGGCTTTATAAATCAACTGATGGAGGACAAAACTGGAACCAGGTTTACTATAAATCAGATAGTGCGGGCATAATTGATATGGTGCTGCACCCAACCGATACCAATATTATTTATATAACCGGCTGGAATAGGATACGAAACAGCATGGTAAGTTTGTTGACCGGACCGGATTGCCAAATATTAAAATCGACCGATGCGGGCCAAACTTGGCAACCTATCATGAGCGGCATTCCCAACACAAGTCCGCTAAGCCGCATTAATATTGACATGAGCGCAAGCGACCCAAACTTGTTGTTCGCCTCGGTGGTAAACAACGCCTACGATTTACAAGGCATTTACAAAACTACCAATGGTGGGCAAACATGGGTAGCCTTGCCTAATAATGGATTGCCTACTGATGCGCTAGGTGGTTTTGGATGGTACTTTGGGCATGTAAAAGTTAACCCAGCCAACAATAATGAATTGTTCCTTCTGGGAGTGGATTTGTATCGCTCAAGTGATGGCGGTATCAACTGGACCATGGCAGGCCCTCCTTGGTACACATACGATTTTCATGCCGATAAACATGATTTGGTGTTTGATGGAAATACCATTTATTGCGGAACCGATGGTGGACTTTATGCTAGCACCGACCGCGGCGATACTTGGCTAGATATAGAGAATTTGCCCGTAACACAATTCTATCACGTAGCCATCAATCCGCACAACCCGGGAGTGTATTACGGTGGAGCACAAGACAATGGCACTTGTGTAGGCAACAAGGCCAGCATAAACCAATGGGGTCGCATATTTGGAGGAGATGGTTTCGATATTCAGTTCCATCCACTTATACCCGACATTTTTTATGTAGAAACCCAAAATGGCGCAATATATACTACCGATGATGGCGGAAATTATATTTACGATGCCGTTGATGGAATTGATAACAACGATAGGCGCAATTGGGATATGCCATACTTGTTAAGCAATTTCAACCCCGACGTGCTATACACTGGAACTTACCGAATGTATAAATCAACAAATGGTAACTTTCCATTTTGGCAGCCCATTAGTAACGATTTGACCAAAGGGCCAATTTGGGGCGAAGGAAGGAATAACATTAGCGTTGTTGAGGAATCGAAGCTAGTAAATGATAGGGTTTTCTGTGGAACAAGCGATGGGAACGTTTGGCGAACCATTGATGGGGGCAACAACTGGACAAGCATTAATGCAACTTTGCCTAACCGCTATGTTACTGATTTAGAATCCTCATCGTTAACAGCTGGGTTATTAATGGTTTCGCATTCTGGCTATAAAGACAATGACTTTATACCACACATTCACCTGTCGAGAAACGACGGTGATACCTGGACCGATATTTCGGGCAATTTACCGCCCATTGCAATAAATGAAATAGAGATAAGCAACTTAAACGATAGCCTCATTTTTGTAGCTACCGATGGCGGTGTTTATTATACCGTCAATCAAGGTGCATATTGGGAAAGGCTTGGCAGCAATATGCCCGTAATGATTGTATATGACTTAAAGATTGATGCGCTTAACCAAAAACTAATAGCTGGTACTCATGCGAGGTCGGTATTGAGCATTCCCATCGATTCAATTAATGCCAACTTATTTGTGGCCCCAATTGTAACCAACATTTCGGGCGATGACACCGTTTGCACTGGCGGCACTTCAACCTTAAATGCTACGGGCGGCAGTTTTGTAAATTGGAGCCCATCAGCTGGCTTGAGTTGCACCGCATGCGCTACTACCGAGGCAACACCATCCATTACCACAACCTATTACGCTAATGTATCAAACGGCACTAGCAGCGCCATCGATAGTTTTACGGTAGTAGTGCTGCCTAGCTTATCTCCGCCTGTGATACAAGTATTTACTGATTCTTTGGTGGTAAGCAACCCTGACCCAAGTGCTAGTGGCTACCAATGGTATTTAAACAATAGCCCTATACTTGGTGCCAACCTCCTAAACTATCTGGTAACAGAATCTGGCAGTTATTCAGTTGCAGTTACCCGAGAACAATGTACTGCATCTTCCAATTCAACATACATTACTATCATCTCGGCAGCTACCCTTACAAGCATAAGTGAGCCTACCTTATGGAGTTATAACAACACTGTATATGCTATTAGCCCGCAAGGGAGCGCATTGCATACTTTTGAGCTATACGGCGTTTCTGGGCAATTATTGGTTCAAGAGGAGTTTGTAGTCGGCTTTTATAAAAACCTAAGCAACTTGAGCAGTGGCACTTATATAGCGCGAATTGTAACCGATAAAGGCACGGTTACCCGAAAGATATTTGTACGTTGATGCTTGAGCAATTTGCCCACGAATGTGCATGTTAGCTATGGAAACGATTTTATAGCCGCTATTTACTATTTAGTAGCTGCTAGTTACTATCTTTGCAGTCCGTTAATAACAGGATAAAGAGCTATTGCTATGTTTGAGAATTTGTCGGATAGGCTGGAAGGAGCGTTTAAGGTACTGAAAGGCCAGCACAAGATTACCGATGTTAATATTTCATCTTCGCTAAAAGAGATACGCCGCGCCTTAGTAGATGCTGACGTAAACTATAAAATTGCCAAAGAATTTACAGATAATGTAAAGGACAAAGCAATTGGCGAATCTGTTATTACGGCCGTTCAGCCAGGCCAGTTGATGGTAAAAATCGTTAAAGACGAGCTTACCGCATTGATGGGTGGCACGGTTGCTGAGTTTAATGCCGATGGCAAACCAGCGGTGGTATTGATGGCTGGCTTGCAAGGTTCTGGTAAAACTACCCACTCGGGCAAATTAGCGCTTTACTTAAAAACCAAAAAAAATAAAAAGCCGCTACTAGTAGCTTGCGACGTATACCGCCCCGCGGCTATAAACCAATTGAAAGTATTAGGCGAGCAATTGGGTGTTGAAGTATATACTGAGGAGGGAAACCTAAACCCGGTAAAAATTGCAGAAAATGCCATTGCCCACGCTAAGGCCACTGGCAAAGATGTAGTGATAGTGGATACCGCTGGCCGCTTGGCGGTGGATGAGGATATGATGAACGAGATTGCCAATATCAAAAAGGCAATCAACCCGCAAGAGATTTTGTTTGTAGTGGATAGTATGACTGGCCAAGATGCAGTGAATACTGCCAAAGCCTTCAACGACCGCTTGAACTTTGATGGTGTTATCCTTACCAAGTTGGATGGCGATACGCGCGGTGGTGCGGCTCTTACTATTAAATATACCGTTGACAAGCCTATTAAGTTTGTAGGTACTGGTGAGAAAATGGATGCGCTTGAGGTGTTTCACCCCGATAGGATGTCGCAGCGTATTTTGGGCATGGGTGATATTATCTCTTTCGTAGAGCGCGCCCAAGAGCAGTATGACGAGGAACAAGCAGCCAAGCTTCAAGCCAAAATCAGCAAGAATACCTTTGATTTTAATGACTTCCTTACTCAATTGAACCAAATCCGTAAGATGGGTAACATCAAGGATTTGCTGGGCATGATACCGGGCATGGGCAAAGCCATTAAAGATATTGATATTGACGATAGCTCGTTCAAAAAAATCGAGGCCATTATTTTCTCAATGACGCCTGCGGAACGCACCAACCCTGACTTACTAAATGGTAAACGCCGTGAGCGCTTGGCCAAAGGTAGTGGCAACACTATACAAGAGGTAAACCAGTTTTTGAAGCAGTTTGAGGAAATGAAAAAGATGATGCGCAACTTTACCAAAATGAGCGCTGCTGGCGGCATGAAAGGCTTGCCTAGAAGATAATTAACTAGTCCACGGTCCACAGTCAATGGTCCACAGAAAGATTACTAACTGGTTAGTTCTTTAGCTTTAGTCTACTATTTACTAGTTACTAATAAGTTATTTCTCCAATTGGCTTTGCTCCAACATTGCTGGTGCAGCAGGGAAACGAACATCGTAGCTAGCTTCTTTATTGCCAATCATTTCGTTTTTACGAGTAGCTACTATCATCCAAGAAAATGGTGTATTGCTTTTGCCATTGGCCAACTCCGTTACGGTAAATCCGTTTTCCGATTTGTTGGTAACAAACACGCCATTACAATCGCCTTCTAACTGAATAAACACTTTCAATGGGTGGTCTGCATCCACTAGAATGTTCTTTGCGAATGTAGGGTCAATGGTTATCATTGCTTGGCCATTCACCAATTTTCCCATACCATAATCTTGAAACAAAACCTCTGGTGCTTCGGGACAGAACATGGTTACTTTATTGCCCGCTACATCTTCAACAATGGTTGAGACTGCGCCATTGCCAATGATTTTGTAAGGAGTAAAAAGATTGGTAGTGGCGTCAAAATTCCATCCTCCAACGTAGGCATAAGAGTTGTCGTTAATAAAATAACCACCAAAAGCAGTATTGGAATTGTCTCTGGCAAAGCCAGCTGCACCAATACTAAAGCCTGTGGATGAGCTGCCCGAACCGTTGTTTAAATGCAATCCGGCCACATTGTTTCCTACCGAGCTAAAGCCCGTGCCGCGCGTGTGGTAGTTTTGAGAGCGTGCTGCAGTAGTGCTTGAATTGCCACCCATTTCAATACCAAAAATTGGGCTAGTAACCGTGCCGATTATAATTCTACCATTACTTAGAATACTCAATTTGCTTGTGCCATTTAGGTCAATTTGCAGCGGATTGGTTCCTGCAGGCGCATTGATATGCAACCTAGCAGTTGGTATTATGGTGCCAAGGCCAATTCTATTGTTTGTTTCAAATAATGTTGAGTTGCTTCCTGATATGCCATCAGGGGTAAATTTCACTAAGTAACCAACCGTGCCGTTTATATTAGCACTGCCCGCTGGGCCTGTGGCACCTGTACCTCCAGGAAGTCCGTCGACACCATTTACGCCATCAATACCATTCAAACCTTGCGGACCCGCAGGACCAGTATCACCTTTAATACCTTGAGGACCCTGAGGGCCGGTGGCACCGTCGGCACCAGTTAAACCTTGAGGTCCAGTGGCTCCAGTGGTACCTTGGCTACCCGGCAGGCCTTGCGGACCAACTGCACCAGTTGCTCCGGTGGGACCTTGAATACCCATAGCACCAGTGGCACCAGTAGCACCTGTCGCGCCTTGTGCACCGGGCAGTCCATCAGCACCGGTTGGGCCAACAGCACCATCTAGTCCTGGGTCACCCTTAGGGCCTTGTGGGCCTGGTATACCTTGTGCACCAGTGGGGCCTTGCATAACCGGTAATACTACCACTCCGCCACCATCGCTTAACCGGAGCGTATCGCCAGCTAATGATATCGTTTGTGCGCCGCCTACTAAACTTGATAAATCGACTGAATAGCCTCCACCAAGGGTTTGTAAGGTGAGCAATTTTGTACTAGGGTCAAATACCACACCCGCTACCCCTTTGCTGGCTATTGATGACAAATCAACTTGTCCGCCATTGCTAAGGCTAATCGTATTGGTTTGTTGATCAAAACTCAAGGCTTGCTCATCAGTATTATCTAAATATCCAGCTAGGCTGATTGCGTTACCGTCCGTAAGAGTCAATAAATGATTGATAATGGCTAAGTTTTGGAAATAGGCCGAATCACTCGCAGAAACCCAGCGGGCACCGTCCCACTTCAAAATATGATTTTGATGCGGATGTGCTTGAACGTCGGCAAGGTCGTTTAAATAGTTGTTCGTTAAATCATCCTTATCGGTATCCAACAGCACACTATAGCTATTTCCGGCATCTTCAATAGATAACTTACCAGTAACGGGATCAAAATCGAATCGGGTGATTAACTCGTTAGTAGCACTGGTATCCCCTAGATGGTTTGTTGAGTTTCCAGAATTTAAAGCATACAATGCAAAAGGAACAGAGAGCATTTCGCTCTTGCCAATAGTTATAAAACCGTGGTTGTCCCAATCCATTTCTATCCAAACCCACTTTGCGCCCGAAGCCCAAGGTATTTGATCGAAACGACCAACTTCAGCCAAACCTTGGCCAAGTACCAGATTGATTAACCCAAATTCGTTGGTTTTTACCTTGTGTGCTTCGCGATATACTACCACTCCATTTTCGCCGCCATCTATTATACTTAAACGAACGAAGACATTGGTATTAGTCATTGGCTCACCAGAAGCGTCTCGAGCAACTGCTTGATACTTTACACCATGCGGAGCTTGCGCCAAAACGAAACTGGGCAGCATTAACAGGCACACCAACAATATAGCACCGATAAAAATATTTAAGCCTTGTTTACTCAATGGTGGTCTTTTTGCACTTTGTATACGCCTAAACTTTCACCTTCAAGGCTAATCTGCAGAAAATAAACGCCATTGGCTAAATTTTCCAGTGATAATTCCTTCTCGGGAGCAGCTGTACTTGGCAGCCATAAGTCGCTCTGCATCAATTGCCCAAGGGTATTGTACAGTGCTACTTCAACTGGCTTATCATACGGCCTACTAAGCCTTATACGGATGATACCGCTGGTTGGGTTTGGAAAAACCGTAAAAATTGGGGAAATATCTGCACTAGGTTGTGTAGTGCTAGTTGCACTCTTTTTCAAAAATGGCTGGTTAAAGCCTTGCGTAAAGGTAACTTCTAAGTTACTATTTGTCTGTGTCTCAATAACGGTCTCCCCTATAGTCCAAGTTACACTTCCATTGGAATAGGAATGGTAGCCGCCTGCAGTTGCCCATACTTCTGGGGCAAAGCTCTGTGCTAATGACCATGGCACAATACCGATACAAAAGACAACTGCGAATAAAACTCTTACCATCAACATTTATTATGAGTAGGTAAATTAGCATCATTTAGCGGAAAAGTCAATACTATTTCAGGTGCTCAGTACTATTGAACAAAACTATCTCAAACTTATCGCCAAACTGATGCAGCTTATACAACGATAAGTTGGTATGCGGAAAATCGTCCATTTTACTCAATGGAACATTGAGCATGGTGCACAATAGCGACCTTATAGCACGACCATGAGAACAAATAAGGATGGTTTTCTCAAAACTCGGCAGTGTATTATCTAAAAATTCTCTCTGTCGCTGTTGCAACTCCAAGGGGCTCTCTCCACCTGCTATTTTTTCTTCCAGGAAACCTTCTTTCCAGCGATTGGTAAGATATTGATATTCCTCTGCCAATTTAGGGTCGCCGCCTTGCCCTTCATGCATTCCCCAATCTATCTCGTCTAGTTCGGCATGCTTAAGCAGGTTATGCCCAGCTTTGACAAATGGCTCCAGTGTTTGGTGTGTGCGGGTAAGCATTGAGGCAAAAACATGATCAAATGGCTGGTGCTTATAGAAGTCATAAAAGGCCAATGCCTGTGCCTTCCCTTTTCCGTTAAGCTCCGAATTGACACCTCTACCTTGAACAATACCCTTGCGGTTATAGTCCGTTTCGCCGTGCCTTACCAGGTATATTTCTTTGTCAACTAGTTTAGCCATAAATTTGGACAAAGATAACAAATCCAATCGTCGTGTGAGCAATTCATTACCTACCAAAATACTTCAACAGTTACGTGAGGATAATAGTCGTAATTCATTAGTATTCTATCGATTACCTTATCAAACAAAGATTAATTACCTAATTGGCGAGGCAAGAAAAATTGGCTCAATTGGTGAGGTATTGAATGAAACAGGTTTCGCCTTTGTGCCTGCATCCAATAGTAAAGGTTGCACTCCCTACTTCATTGTTGCAGCGTCGGAAGATGTTTTAGAGCATTATGATGCATTAGATTTGCCCAACATTACTTGGGCAGCAAACAGCGAAGCGCCGGTTTTTGCGTCCCATTTGCATTATTTGCAGCAAGCAAAAAGCATGATTGATGAAATGAAAGTTCATAAACTTGAAAAGGTCATCCTTTCGAGAGTTAAAAAACAAGAAACAATAAGTTTTAATCCGTGGGAAACCTTTAAGAAACTATGTACTAAATACCCTTCAGTTATGGTTTATTGTGTCACTATTCCAGGTGAGGGAACTTGGCTTGGTGCTACACCCGAAACGCTTATAAAAGTTGACAATGGTATTGCACAAACCGAAGCATTGGCTGGAACGCAAGCCGATAATGGAATGCCGTTAGAAAAGGTTGAATGGGGAACAAAGGAACAAGAGGAACAACAAATTGTTGCTGACAACATTCGAGCGCTAATAAGCGGTTACTTCCCTGATGCTGTATTGGAAACAGAAGGCCCCATAACCGTTTCAACTGGGGTTTTATTGCATTTGATTACAAGGTTTAAATGGCATACGCAATTTAACACAGCTGCCATTGAATCATTTATAAAAGCGCTGCACCCCACTCCTGCTATTGTTGGCCAGCCGAGGGAAGCAGCATTAAAACTGATAAGTAACCTAGAAACCCATGATCGTGCATACTATACAGGGCTGCTTGGACCTGTAAACCCAAACAAAGTGACTCATTTGTTTGTAAACCTAAGGTGCATGCAAGCATTTGATGGTTATGTTGCTCTTTATTTGGGCGGTGGCCTTACAGCCAATAGTAACCCGGATGCCGAGTGGCTGGAAACCGAACTAAAAGCAAAAACTTTGCTCAGTGTTTTGGAACCAGCATAACATACAAGGCCCCTCCCAGTGAAGGAAGAGGTCTTGTATGCTCTTAACCAAATAATACTCTCTTACCTTTATCTGCTATAGCTCATTAAGCTCTGGCAATTATTATTTTTTACTTCATTAGGGTAACGTTACCTTGGCGCGTTACTGATAGTCCATTGGTACACACGGCTTCGAAATAGTACACAAAAACACCAGGGTCCAATGGTTTACTATTGTAAATACCGTTCCAACCTTCGTTTATGTCGTTACTTTCGTAAACCAAGTTGCCCCACCTATCAAACACCCTGAATATTTTCAATCCGTTATCCGTAAGTCCACGCACACGCAGCACATCATTGTTGCCATCGCGATTAGGTGTAAAGGTGTTAGGAACAAATATGTCGTCGCCACAGCGACCAATAACATTTATTGTTATAGTGCTTTCATCTTGGCAACCCTTTTCGTCGGTTATCAATAAGCTGTAATTTTCTGTTTGGTTTGCTACCAGTGATGGCCTCTCGCAATCGCTGCAGCTTAGGTTATAACTTGGTGTCCAGCTATAAGTATTGGCGCTGCCCACAAGTACCGGAATATTAAGCGACATTGGAGTACCTTCAACCACATTGCGAGCCTCCACTTCCGCCAACACCGGTAGCGGATTTACAACCACAGTTACGTTTTGCGTATCTGGTATACATGAACCGCTGTAAGCTATTAAAGTATAAGTGCGAGTGGTATCAGGTGTCAAAATGGGATCAGGCGTATTTTGCTCGTTGAAATAATTAATCGGATTCCAAACATAGTTTACTCCTTGATTGCCCGCCTGCAAAATATCAACATTTAGTTGCACACTTTCGCCGTAGCAAAGCTCTCCTACAGCATCCAAACTTACCATCACTTTGTCGATAACCGTTACGGCAACATTGTCGCTTGCGGTGCAGCCTTGGTCAGTAAATACTGTTATAGTATAAGTAGTTGTAGCCTTAGGTGTTAGTGTAGGGCTCAATGATGATGAATCATCCAAGTACAATGCTGGCGACCACTCAACCCTAGCGGCCAAGCTTTCGCTACTCGCCAAAACTATGTTATCGCCTTCGCAAAGTGTTACATCATCAATAGTTGACACCGATGGAATATCATGAACATTTACAGTATGCGTTGTGCTATCCATACAGCCAAATGACGTTGTAACTACTACCTTGTAGCTATTGGTGCTATCAGGCTGCAACGATGGGCTTGCGCAATCGTCGCAGGTAAGTTCAGTCGCGGGGGTCCAGCTATAAGTAGCCCCACCCGATGCTACCAATTCAATGGTTTCGCCACGGCAAATATCAGTTCTGCCAACCACGGCTACCACTGGCAGCGGATTTACATTAACAAGCACCGTATCTTCAACAGTACAATTATATTGGTTTGTAACTGCTACCGAGTAAGTGGTGGTAATGTTTGGCGTTGCTGTAACTATAGCGCAAGTGTCGCAATCAAGCATGGCGGTTGGGCCCCAAACTTGAGTAGTACCACCAATAGATTCTAAAATAATGCTCTCGCCAAAACAGATACTTTCAACACTAGACAATACGCCAGTTGGGTAAGGGTTTACCGTTACGGTTACGTCCTGAACATTGGTACACTTAAACTGGTTGGTAATAGTTACTTGGTAAGTAGTAGTTGCCAAGGGAGTAGCTATAACCAATGCACACGAGTCGCAGTTTAAGGTTGCCACTGGCGACCATTCATATTTTGTTCCACCTCCAGCTTCAAGTTCAACGCTTTCGCCAATACATATAGCCAAGTCTTCTGTAATACTGCCTTTAGGCAACGGATTTACAACCACAGAAACCGTATCTCTGCTTTGACATCCATTGCTATCGGTACCTAATACTACATAATCCATATTAACTCCTGGACCAGCCATAGGGTTGGCAACAGAAGTGCTGCTTAAGCCAGCGCTTGGGCTCCACTGATAAGATACGGCACCACTTGCAAGTAGCCCAACGCTATCGTTGAAACATACAAAAGTATCATTGCCAGCGCTAACAAATGGAAGAGCATGCACAGGCAATAATTTAGTAGCCGTATCAACGCAACCGCTCAAAGAAGTTACTACGAGTTGAATGGTATAGTTACCCACTGAAGTATAGGTTTGATCAATAGGATTTTGAACTGTATCGCTACCGCCATTGCCAAACGACCAGTTCCATGATGCTATGTTGCCAGGCGCAGGTGTTGTATTAGTTATACTTACCAATTGCGGCACACAGCCTGAAATTACCGACAAATCAAATGATGGCAATGGGCCTTCATCAATTACAATATAGTTGGGTTTAAGCAACGTGTCAATGCAGTTTCCATTGGTGGTAATTAGCATTACATCATACGCTCCTGGCCCAGCATAGTAATGAGTTGGGTTTTGTGCGGTGCTGCTGTCGCCATCACCAAAGAACCATTTCCGTGATGTAATAGCAGGCAAGGCTATCGAAGAATCGGTAAATGTAACCGAGCCGTTAAAACAAAAGTAATTTTTGTTTGCTCCAAAATTTGAATTGATATAACCTACCACTACCGAATCGGCAGATGACACTGGAACGATACAACCTAGGCCATCATCAAGTATCAACACTGGATAATAAACTCCGTAGTTGGCATAGGAATGCAAAACCGAATCGCCTGCGTTTTGCACAATACCATCGCCAAAATCCCAAGTGCGCACTGCAGTATTAGTAGTAGTGGCGGTAAAGAATACTTCGTTGTTAATACACGCATTTCGTGGTGTAAAGGTAAAATTGCCATTCGGACCCAAAACCACCACAAAGTCAGCCTTTACAGTAGTATCTTGGCAACCCTTCCTATTTGTCGTAATCAAGGTAACAGTAAAGTTTCCAGGCGTAAGATATAAATGCGATGGATTTTTCAAATTGCTTACAGTTGAGTTGTCGCCAAAATGCCATTCCCACGCGACAATATCGTTACTTGATAAGTCAGTGAAGTTTACTAGCAATGGCGGACAAGGCACACTCGTGCTATCTGCGGTAAAATCTGCCGATGGATTTTGAACAACTACATAAGAGGTACGGGTAATTGTGCTATCGCAGCCGTTTAAATCAAATGCTGTAAGACTTACTGAGTATGTTCCCTCTTGAGTGTAAATATGCGTTGGGTTGCTTAGGGTACTGGTATCACCATCCCCAAAATTCCAAAGGAAGGATAATGTTGAGCCAATCGAAGTATTGGTAAAATTCGTTGGAGCACCAACACAACTTAAGGTGTCGCCAGTAAATGCTGGTCTTGGAAAGGTTGGTCTTATGTAATTTGAGCGCTGTATCGTATGGGTGCAGCCGTTAGCGTCGGTTACGGTAAGTCCAACACGGTAGCTACCAATTGAATCGTAAACATGCGAAGGGTTTTGTGCAATACTGCTATCTCCGTCGCCGAAATTCCATGACCAACGAACTATGGGCGACATGAACGAAGTAGAAGAATCACCGAACTGAACCGGAAGTGGCGCACAGCCTGTGGTTGGGCCTCCAGCATAGTTAGCTGTAGGGCCCAATACGGTAATGTAAGCAGGGCGAAAAAGCGTATCCCTACAACCATTTGCATCGGTAATAATCAAGCGCGCGTCATAAATACCAGGAGTGGTAAAAGTAAATGTAGGATTCCTGAGGTTCGATGTCAAGGTTCCTACCCTCCATGCATAACTAGCCGCATCAATAGAGCTATCTCTGAAAGTAGTAGTAAATGGACGACAACCTGTTACCGCATCAGCACTAAAATTGGAAACTGGGTCAGTAATTCTAATGGATAGCGCTTCAACGTCAAAACACTGATTAACGGTATCTTCTACCGTTAGTGTAGGAGCGTATGTGCCCCTAGCCGCAAAAGTATGCACGGTGTTTTGCGAATTGCTAGTAGTTCCGTCGCCAAAGCTCCAGAACCAAGTATCTGGTGCTAAAGAGTTATCTGTAAATGATATCGTGTATGGATTGGCACAGTTGCGAGCAATGGTAAAGCGCGCATCTGGCGGAGAAATGTATACATAATCCTGTTTAATAATGGTGTCGCGGCAGCCGTTGTGGCCTACAATAAGCCTCACATCAAAATAACCTGTATCAGAGTAGCTATAGGTAGGATCTTGATCTAGGGCAGTGCCTCCGTCGCCAAAATCCCAGAACCACTCATTTGCATTATTCGACGATAAATCGCTAAATACAATTGGCGAGTAAAGACAGATAGAAGTATCGGTGGAGGTAAACTCACCAGTAGGTTTGCTACCTGCGCGAATGTAACTATTGCGCACCACAGTATCGGTGCAACCTTCGGCGTTAAAAATGATTAATGTAATGTCGTAAACACTATCTTGTGTAAATACATGCGAAGGGTTTTGTTGGGTACTTATTTGTCCATCGCCAAAATCCCAGAACCAACCAACCACTGGGCTGTTGCTTATTGACGAATCGCTGGTGAAGTTAACCAGCAATGGTGAGCAGCCGCGGGTAGTATCGGCATGTATAATAGCTTCAGGTGCAGCAATTTTTACCATACCTGGTATAGTAAAGGAACTAACACAACTGTCAACGTTCATTACAGTTAAAGTGACATCAAATGTATCTAATGAAGTGTAAGTGTGTGAAGGGTTTTGCAAAGTGCTGGTTGCGCTATCCCCAAAACTCCAAAACCACGATACCGCGTTCAATGAGCTATCATGAAACTGAACCGTTAGCGGAACATTGCACGAAAGCAAATTGCTACCACCAAAATTGGCGATTGGCGATGGGCTAACGGTAATGTAGGATGTGTATGTTACGCTATCGGCACATGAACTTGAGTTTGCCGAAAAAAGAGAAACCGTATAGGTTCCCGCTGCAGCATAGCTATGCAATGGGTTCTCAACTGTGTCGGTAGTTCCATCCCCAAAATCCCAATGCCAGATGTTTGGGTTGGAAGTTGATAAATCGGTAAACTGAATTGGGGCACCAACACAACCGTTGGTTACATCGCTGGTGAAGTTTGTTACCAAATCTTCGATAGCAATAAAGCCTGGTTTCAATATCGTATCTCTGCAACCCATAGAGTTGCGAATAATGAGCGAAACATCGTAAACACCAGCACTGCTGTAGCTAACCAAAGGATTTGCTGTGCTAGCGCTGGTTGCATTACCAAAATTCCATTGGTAAGATATTGGCAAACTTGACTGCGTAAGATTGGTAAACTGCACACTCAACGGTGGGTTACAGGCCGATTGAATATTACTTGTAAAATCGGCATTAATTTCAGAAGAAATATTGATTACGTTACTTAGCGTTTTTTGGCTCTCGCAACCATTTAAATCTCTGGTAATTAATGTAACTGAATAACTACCGCCTTGAGAGTAGGTATTACAAGGCTGCGGTGCAGTACTGCTATGACCATCACCAAAATCCCATATCCAGCTAGATATAGGTGCATCACCAACAACTGTAGAATCTAAAAAGCAAATCTCTGCGGGTGCACAACCAGTTACGGCACTGGTAACAAAATTTGCTTCTGGATTTTTGAAAACCTGAAGATAATTTGTTTTAGTAATTGTATCACTGGTTACCCCATCAGATACAATCAAAGTGATTGTTTTGTAACCTGGGGTAAGATAAATAGCCCCTGGATTTTTCTGGGTTGATACGTTACCGTTACCTAGCGACCACTTCCAAGAAGTGATATTGCCTGTTGATTGATCGGTAAACCTTACAAGTAATGGACTGCAGGATGAAGTTTTGTCGGCCGTAAAATCGGCATGCACCTGAGCGTAAGCATTGGTGCCTGACATTACTAAAAGCCACAGGATGGCAAGCGCCAGCCGTTGAATGGGTTTCATGCTACTAGAGTTTGGTTAAGAGACGACCCTGAGAAGGTCACTGTCTTATACGGCTTGCAGCATATTAGGTTTCGGTTTGTTACAAAATATGTTCAAATAGTTTTACACTGGCGCGCTAAAAGGACAATTGATGCAAAAAGCAAGGGGCCGCCTAAAATTTTAGGCAGCCCCTTAAAAGCTTCTTACAAACAAATTAAGCGGCAATTACTTGCTATCGTCTTTTTTCTCGTCCTCTTGCTCTTCGCTTTTGGCTAGCTTCTTAGTGGCCTTAGCTTTTTTTATTACAATAGTAAGCTTGTCATCGGCCCCTATCCTATCTACTTGAAAAATGTCGCCTTCTTTCACATTGGCACGTAATATTTCTTCAGCTAATGGATCTTCAAGATACTTCTGTATCGCGCGGTGCAATGGTCTAGCTCCAAATTGTGGGTCATAACCTTTCTCGGCTAAGAAATCCTTACCAGATTCGGTGAGTTCAATGATGTAACCCAAATCAGCAAGGCGCTTGTACACACCTTTCAATACGATATCGATAATTTGGAAAATATCTTCTTTCTTAAGCGAATTGAAGATAATCACATCATCAATACGGTTCAAGAACTCGGGCGAGAAGGTCTTTTTCAATGCTTTCTCAATCACGCCCTTCTCATAGTCATCACCATTGCTCTCGCGGGTAGCAGTAGCAAAACCTATGCCCTTACCAAAGTCTTTCAACTGGCGAGCGCCAATGTTCGAGGTCATGATAATGAGCGTATTCTTGAAATCGATTTTGCGGCCCAAGCCATCGGTAAGCATACCATCGTCCAATACTTGCAACAACAGGTTGTAAACATCAGGGTGTGCTTTTTCAATTTCATCCAAAAGAATCACTGAATATGGTTTACGGCGCACTTTCTCCGTCAATTGGCCACCTTCTTCGTAACCAACGTATCCTGGAGGCGCTCCAATCAAACGAGTGATGGCAAATTTCTCCATGTACTCACTCATATCAATTCGGATTAGCGAATCTTCCGTATCGAATAAGTAACGTGACAAAGCACGGGCAAGTTCGGTTTTACCAACACCAGTTGGGCCTAAGAAAATGAACGTACCAATGGGTTTGCGTGGGTCCTTTAACCCTACCCTGTTGCGTTGTATTGCCTTAGTGATTTTTGCAATGGCATCGTCTTGTCCTATTACGGCTTTCTGCAAATCTTCTTTCATAGAAAGAAGCTTGATGCTCTCGCTCTGTGCAATACGATTTACCGGTATACCGGTCATCATGGCTACTACTTCGGCTATATCCTCTTCATTAACCGGATACTTTTTGTTCTTGGTTTCCTCTTCCCAGTCAACTTTCGCTTTTTCTAAGTCATCCAAAAGTTTCTTTTCACTGTCGCGCAAGCGGGCAGCCTCTTCGTATTTCTGGCTCTTAACTACCTGATTTTTCTGAACCTTAATATCTTCAATCTTTTTCTCAAGATCGATAATGGTTTCCGGTACGTGGATGTTCTTTAAGTGAACGCGAGCACCCACTTCGTCCATTACATCAATAGCCTTGTCTGGGAAGAAACGATCGGTAATATACCTTGCGCTCAACTTCACGGTAGCATTAATAGCATCTTCAGAATAGGCTACATTATGAAAATCTTCGTACTTAGGCTTGATGTTGTTCAGGATGTGAATCGTTTCTTCAGGAGAAGGCGGATCGATAATCACCTTCTGGAAACGACGATCCAAAGCACCATCCTTCTCAATATATTGGCGGTATTCATCCAAAGTAGATGCACCGATGCATTGCAATTCACCACGTGCTAGTGCTGGCTTAAAGATGTTACTAGCATCCAATGAGCCGGTGGCACCACCAGCGCCAACTATAGTATGTATCTCATCAATAAACAAGATAACGTCGCGATTCTTTTCAAGCTCATTCATAATGGCTTTCATGCGCTCCTCAAACTGGCCACGATATTTGGTACCAGCTACAAGGGCCGCTAAATCGAGCATTACGATTCGCTTATCAAACAACACGCGAGAAACCTGACGCTTAATAATGCGCAGCGCTAAGCCTTCTACAATAGCGGTTTTACCCACACCTGGTTCACCAATCAATATCGGGTTGTTCTTTTTACGGCGACTCAATATTTGACTTACTCGCTCAATTTCGGTAGCGCGGCCAACTATCGCATCTAGCGTACCCTCTTCTGCCAATTTTGTCACGTCTCTGCCAAAATTGTCAAGCACAGGGGTTTTGCTTTTTGCGGCGCCTTGCTTTTTACCTGCGGCACCACCAGCACCGTAGCTTCGGCGCTCTTCTTCGTCGTAACTTTCCTCGTCTCCTTGGTCGCCAGAAAGCTCATCTCTTATTTCGTGTTTCACGTAGTCTAGTTCTGCTTTAAAAACATCATAGTCTATATCAAACTGTTTTAGCAGTTGAGTAGCTATGTTGTCGGGATTCTTTAATATTGATAGCAACAAATGCTCGGTGCCAATAACATCACTCTTAAGCACCTTGGCTTCCAGAACGGTTATTTTCAATACCTTTTCTGCCTGCTTAGTTAATGGCAAGCTACCAGCGTTATAGGCGTTTTTGGCCACCTTATCCCTAATAGCTTCTTCCACGTTCTTGCGAAGACGAGGAACATCAACATCCAATGATTTCATAACACGTATTGCCATACCTTCACCCTCGCGGATGAGGCCTAACAGCAAATGCTCTATTCCTATATAGTCGTGTCCTAATCGGAGCGCCTCTTCCCTACTGAAGGAAATTACCTCTTTAACCCTGGGCGAAAATTTTGAATCCATATCCCTTCTGTGTGTCTAAAAATTATGCCATACTGCAAACCACGACAAATTGTCCTTTGCTTTTAACGCCAATATGTACCCCCAAGTTACAAAAGTAATATGGCAATGTAAACAAAAGCTTTACTAAGGTAGGCCTAGCCTGCCGTTTTGCCAAATATCTACACTCGGGGTTATCCACAAATATTAGGTTGACAGATAAAATTATTGTATTATTAGCCTATCAAGCCAAAAAGTACTAATTTTATGGCGGAAACATACTGATAACGCAGGAACCACCAATGAAGTTTAGCATAGACAAGAAAGATAAGTATTGCCTTTTCAAGCTTGAGGACGAAAAGCTCAACACCTTGAACGCGCCGAAATTGAAATCGGAATTGGTGATATTGAATGCCAGCGGAGTAAGGAACATTATCCTTGACCTTTCAGACGTAAATTTTGTCGACTCTTCTGGGTTGAGTGCCATTCTTATTGGCAATCGCTTGTGCAAGAACGTGAATGGTTCTTTTGTTGTTACTCGTATGAACGACTATGTATCTAAGTTGATCAAAATTTCCCAGCTCGATTCCATTCTCAACATTATGCCTACCATTGAAGAGGCTGCTGATTTTGTATTGATGGAAGAATTAGAGCGGGACTTGAAAGGAAACTAATGAATGACCTTTGAGGTAACCATTCTTGGTAGCAACTCTGCAATACCTGCTAACGGCAGGAACCCTACTAGCCAAGTGCTTAATTTTAACGAACGTTTGTTTTTAATTGACTGCGGCGAAGGCACTCAAATGCAGTTTAATAGATACAAAATCCGTTTCCACAAAATAAATCGCATCTTTATTAGCCACTTGCATGGCGACCACTTTTTTGGACTCATAGGGTTGATAACTTCTTACAACCTAAATCATCGAACCGCTCCTTTACACATTTATGGCCCCGAAGGCTTAGATGAAGTCATAAACGTGCAACTACGGTACTGTAGCCGGCAGATAGATTTCGAAATTGTGTTTCATATTTTCGAGCCACAAAATGGTGCAGTAGTATTTGAGGATATGACCATGAAGGTTACCTCGTTGAGCATGATCCACCGCATTCCGTGTTCAGGCTTTATTTTCACGGAGAAGTTTGCAGAGCAAAACATCCGTAAAGAAAAGATAAAGCAATATAAAATTCCTTTCGAAGCTATAGGTGACATAAAAAAAGGTGCCGATTTGCAATTAGAAGATGGCACTATTATACCCAATGCTGAACTCACATTGCCACCACCCAAAGCAAGAAGCTATGCTTTTTGCACGGACACTTTATACAATGAGGAGCTGCTGCCGTACTTGCAAGGTGTAAACCTCTTATATCACGAATCAACTTTTGATAAGACCCGCACTGAGCGTGCTTTAGAAACATTTCACTCCACTGCTGAACAAGCTGCCGAGATTGCTAGAAAAGCACAAGTGCATAAACTGATAATTGGCCACTTTTCGTCGCGGTATCATGAGTACGACTTGGAGAATTTGCTAAAAGAAGCCCAAGCTGTTTTTCCAAGTACCCAATTGGCATTGGAAGGATACACATTCCCAATAGAAAGAGTTTAAAACGTACCTACCTTAGTTACCAGGTTTCAAATGAAACACGGCTCCCTCTAGTGATTCATGTACGCGAATTTGACAAGTCAATCGGCTTTTGCCATTAGTAAAGGGAATATTATCCAACGTATCCGCTTCATCATCACCTATGGGGAACAGACTGGTATCGCCATCGACAAAACAGTGGCAAGTGCCACAAAGTCCCATGCCGCCGCAAGTAGCCTCAATGGGGTAATCGTATGCCTTTAGCAATTCCATTACCGAAAGAGAAACGTCCAACGGCCCTACAACATCTTGCGCCTCACCTTCGAATTCTACTTTAAAATGTACATCCATAATTAAGTACAAAAGTACCGTTGGAGTTAAATAGGTTTAATGGCAAGCGTCAGTGATTTGCCTGATTTTGGTTAGGTGTACAGTACATTTTCAAAATCATCAATTACCAAACGCTTAGTTAACCGATTAACCAAACAAACCCGTATTTTTACGCTACAAATTACCCCACACCGTTATGGAATATAAGTTTCAGGAGATTGAAGCGCGCTGGAAACAGTATTGGAAGGACAACCAAACCTATAAGGTAAGCAACGACACCAACAAACAGAAGTGCTACGTGCTCGATATGTTCCCCTACCCGAGCGGTGCGGGCCTGCACGTGGGGCACCCGCTGGGCTATATTGCTACCGACATTTACAGCCGCTATAAACGCTTGAAAGGCTTCAACGTGTTGCACCCCATGGGCTTTGATGCTTTTGGTTTGCCAGCGGAGCAGTATGCCATACAAACTGGCCAGCACCCGGCCAAAACTACCGAAGTGAACATTGCCCGCTACAAGGAGCAGCTGGATGCCATCGGTTTTGATTACGATTGGAGCCGCGAGGTGCGCACCAGCGACCCGAAATACTACCAATTTACGCAGTGGATATTTATACAGTTGTTCCACTCCTACTACAATACCGCCGCCCAAAAGGCCCAGCCGATTGTGGACTTGGTAGCGGCTTTCGCCAAAGAAGGAAATACCAAAACAAATGCCGCTAGTGGCAAAATATCCACCTTTACCGCCGAGGAGTGGAACACCTACAGCGAGAAGCAGCAGCAGGAAACCTTGATGGAGTACCGCTTGGCGTACCTGAAGTACGGTGACGTAAACTGGTGCCCTGCCTTGGGCACGGTATTAGCCAACGACGAGGTGAAGGATGGCGTGAGCGAGCGCGGCGGACACCCGGTTATTAAAAAGAGCATGCGCCAGTGGTTTTTGCGCATTACCGCCTATGCCCAGCGCTTGCTGGATGGGTTGGATACCGTTGACTTTGCCGAGAGCCTGAAGGAACAGCAACGCAACTGGATAGGCCGCAGCGAAGGCGCCAGTGTGCAGTTTAACCTGGTTGGCAGGGATGAGAAAATAGAGGTGTTTACCACTCGGCCCGATACCATTTTCGGGGCGACGTTTTTGGTGTTGGCACCCGAGCACCCCTTGGTGGCGGAGATTAGCACCAACACGGCAGCAATAGAAGAATACAAAGCCTACGTGCAGAGCCGCAGTGAGCGCGACCGCCAAGCCGATGTAAAGACTGTGAGCGGCGCCTTTACTGGAGCATACGCACACAACTCATTTACGGGCGAGAACGTGCCGATTTGGATTGCCGAATATGTATTGATGGGCTACGGCACCGGTGCCATTATGGCCGTGCCGAGCGATGACGACCGCGACAATGCATTTGCAACCAAGTTTGGCCTACCGATAGTTGATGTAATAGATAAGAGTGACTACCCGGGCGCTACCCGTAGCGACAAGCTGGGCAAGTTGATCAACTCTGGGTTTTTGGATGGGTTGGAAGTACCTGCTGCCATTAGCTTGATGTGCCGTAAGGTAGAGGAAATGGGCATCGGCAAGGGCCGCGTAAACTACCGCATGCGCGATGCGGGCTTTAGCCGCCAACGATACTGGGGCGAGCCATTCCCGGTGATATATAAGGACGAGATGCCGTATACCTTGCCCGAGAACGAATTGCCTGTAAACTTGCCTGATGTGGAGAGCTTTAAGCCCACGGGCGACGGCGACTCGCCATTGGCGCGCAATACTGATTGGGTAAACCACCCCGACGGACCGCGCGAAACGGACACCATGCCGGGCTATGCCGGCAGTAGCTGGTACTTCCTGCGCTATATGGACCCGCAGAATGGTGGGTTCTTTGTAGGCAAGGAGGCTGTAAACTATTGGCAAGATGTGGACCTATACGTTGGTGGTGCCGAGCACGCCGTGGGCCACTTACTATACAGCCGCTTTTGGCACAAGTTCTTCTTTGATAAAGGCTGGGTGCCTACCCAAGAGCCATATAAGAAGCTGGTGAACCAAGGGATGATACAGGGGGTGAGTGAGAAGATTTACTTGAACATTAACAAAACAAGTACTACTCAACTTTATAAAACTAATGAAGGCGTTACAATTACTAGTCTAGCTATTAGTCAAGATGTAGTAAACGTTTTTTATAGTGCGGACATTTACAATGAGTTTATAAAAGGAAGTAACTACGATACCGTAATTGAAATCCATGTTCCAGTTGAGCTTGTTGAAAACAGCAATGTAAATCTTCATGAGTTTATTAAGTTCATGCCTGAGTACAGGTTTTCAGTATTCCTTACCAATGATGGCCGATACTGGTCAAATGGCAAATTCTGGCAAAACAACAATTTAATAGCTTCGAACGAAGGCACAATTGAAAGTTATAAGTCGTTTTCCTTTGTCGAGAAAATGTCGAAATCCAAGTGGAACGTAGTAAATCCCGATATCGTAATCGAAAAATACGGTGCCGATACCTTCCGCATGTACGAGATGTTTTTGGGTCCGATTGAGCAGAGCAAGCCTTGGATAACCAATGGCTTGGATGGCGTACACAAATTCTTGCGCAAGTTTTGGAGGATGTTTTACGGTGAGGAAGGCTTAGCGATTACCGATGAGGCCCCGACTGCCGAGGAGTTGAAGGTGTTGCACAAAACCATCAAGAAGATTCAGGATGATGTGGAGCGCCTGTCGTTCAACACCTGCATCAGTGCCTTTATGATTGCCACCAATGAGCTCACCGATTTGAAGTGTCGCAAACGCGCCATCTTAAAGGAGTTGACCATACTGTTGGCACCATTTGCCCCGCACATTGCCGAGGAATTGTGGCAAAACGCTTTAGGAGAAAATGGTACGGTGGTGTATGCGCCATTCCCTAAGTTTGATGAAAGCGTGTTGGTAGAGAGTAACTTCAACTACCCCGTGTCCATCAACGGCAAGGTCCGCGCCACCATCGATTTCCCGCTGGACTATAACGAGGACCAAGTAAAACCTGAGGTGCTGGCCAATGAGCAAGTACAGAAATGGCTAGAAGGCAAGGACCCTAAGAAGTTTATCTTCGTGAAGGGCAGGATTATTAATGTGGTGGTATAAGTTTGGTCCATGGTCGACGGACGATGGTCCATGGATGATGTGTATTACGATAAAACAAAAAGTAAAGGCGGGTAACTAAGTTATCCGCCTTTACTTTTTTTACCATGGACTATGGACCATCGACCATGGACTAATTCATCCCCAACTGCTTGCGCATAAACGCTCCCATCTGCTTTATAGATTCGCGGGCTTCGGGCAAAAAGAAATCATACATCTGCCATACATGAAAGGTATGCCCCCACTCTACCAATTCAACCTTTACGCCAGCAGCTTCGGCCTTAGCGGCTATGCGCACTGAGTCGCTATGAATCAACTCCACCGAACCACATTGAAGCATCATAGGTGGCAGACCAGTGTAGTCGCCATAAATGGGCGATATAAAAGGATTGCGCAAATCGGCTTTGCCAGCATATAGCTTTCCATGCCAAATAAGGGCTTCGTTAGTTAGTACACTGTCTCTCCTCCTCGGCACTCTATTCGACTCGCCTGCACCTTCCAAATCTCCCCAAGGCGAAAGCAGTACTGCGGCAGCGGGCATGGGCATACCCAATTCTCTTAGCTTTAACAAAGTTGCGGCTGTGAGCCCTCCGCCAGCCGAGTCGCCGGCAATTACAATATCAGCTGGTTTATAACCCTCGCCCAACAAATATTGAAAACCAGCAACGGCATCTTCCAAAGCCGCTGGGTATAGGTGCTCGGGTGCCATGCGGTACTCAATGGCAAAAGCCGTAATGCCAGCAGCCTCCGCTATTTTGGTTATCATACGGCGGTGGGTCTCCAGCGAGCAAAGAGCATATGCACCACCATGCAAATAATATAGGGCTTTGTCATGCCTTGCTCCGTTTGGGGTAATCCGTTCGGCCTTTAGCCCCGCCATTAGTATTGGTTGTACTGTATTGTTCTTGGCCCTAGGCAAAAACCATCGGGCAGCAAGGTCCATATCTCTGCGCATCCTAGCCACGGTAGGCAACCGTTTGCCAATAAATAGCCTAACAAAACGCAACAAGAACCTAAATATGGCCAGTTGCCAACTTTTCTTTTCGCCTACTTTCATATGGATAATTAGATTACTTTCTGTTGTTGCAAATGTAACGTTCTTAATGGCAAGTTACTTAGCTATTTTCAATGGGTTATTTACTCATTTTATAATCAACCTTAATCGGTTGTTAACTAATCGCTAAATACCGCCTTTTAGTTTCAACTATATTGTAATTTTGCCCATGTTGCTCAATAGTCACCATTTTGAACACTGATTTTACTTCAATCATCCATTCCTTTTCGCGAACCAAAGTATTGGTTATTGGCGATGTTATGTTGGATACCTACTTATACGGTAGCACCAATCGTATATCGCCAGAAGCACCAGTTCCTGTTGTTGAAATAACCCACCAACAAGATTGCCCAGGCGGAGCAGCCAACGTGGCCATAAACTTAAGGGCAATAGGTGCTAAGGTAACGTTGTGTGGTTTGGTTGGCGATGACCATGAAGGCAAAATACTAAAAGAGCTTTTGGAAGAAGCGAGTGTAGCATGTCATTTTCTGGCAAAAATAAAAACACGCCCTACCACGCACAAAAACCGCATTGTAAGCCGAGGCCAACAAATGCTCCGTTTTGATAGGGAGCAAAAAGATGAACTAAAAGGCCTAGAGGCCAGCCAACTGAAAGAGGCAGCACTTGCCGCCATTGCCGAAGGGCCGCAAGTGGTAATATTGCAAGACTACAATAAGGGGGTATTGTTTGAAGATTTGATTGTTGCCGTTATGGCAGCTTGTGCCCAACGCAACATACCCGTTGCGGTAGACCCCAAGAAACATAACTTTTTTGCATACCAAGGCGCTTCATTGTTTAAGCCGAACTTAAAAGAAGTTAGAGAAGCGCTTAACACAAACGTTGACCCAACAGTGCATACCTCGCTGCAAAGCGCAGCAATGCAGTTAATGAACAAGTTGCAAGCAAAGCAAGTAATGATAACCCTGTCGGAACATGGCGTTTTTATTGCTGATGAAACCAGTGCCAATAAAACCAATGCCCATGCCAGAAACATTGTAGATGTATCAGGTGCAGGCGACACCGTTATAGCTGTTGGCGCCCTATGCTTGTCAGCAGGATTGTCTATTGCCGAAATAGCCCATTTAACTAACCTTGCTGGTGGACTAGTTTGCGAAAAACAAGGCGTAGCATCTATTAGCAGTGAAGAGCTTATCTTGGAAGCATTGAAAACTAATAATGATCAATAACTCCTATAAGCAGCTCAAAGAACAGCTCAAGCTGTTTGTGTATGATAGCCAACCCAAAGTGGCCGCATTTTTTAAATGGATCATGTCCATTTTTAGCATCGTAGGTGTTTCGGCGGGGCTTACTGCATCATTAACGCCAATTGGCAAAGTAATGATCATCATTGCCTTGCTCACTGGCCGCGCAGGGTTGCTTATCTTGGCCTTTGTGTTAAGCTCTCAAGTGGTATCAAACAACTACAAATACCCTAATACGCACATGATTATTGGGTAAAAAGGACAATGATGGGCTTTTTCTAATTAACGATATAGAATGTACGTATCATTTTATTAGGCATCTACTTCTGCCATCACCTTTGCTTTCAGCGCCTCTTCATACTCACTTACCAAAGTCTGTATGATTTCCCTTACCGGGCGAATGGCATGCACGTGTTCAATAGTAGGGCCAGCGCACCAAACCGTTTTGTAGGTAGCACTAAATGCAGCATTCTCCACGGCTTTCATGCCTTTGTAGAAGGTTAACATTTTTACGTACTTTTTCAGGCTCTTGTTCTTGGCTAGCATTACTTCAAGCCAGTTTTGCTGCGTACCTATTTTTTGCACATAAGGCGTATTGATAACGGTGCAGGGCGTACCGCTTATTTTGTTGGTGAGCACAATATCCTTGGCACCATAATCCACACAGGCTTGCTTGTATTCTTGGCTTACCTCAGCCTCATAAGTAGCAATAAACAAACTTCCAATAGATGCCCCACAAGCGCCACGCTCAATCACCTTTAGCAGGTGCTCGCCTTTGCCTACCTCGCCAGCATTGATAACCGGTATGCTGCAAGCATTCAGCAAGCGGGGTATTAGCACATCCGATGGCATTGGGCCGGCGTGCCCGCCTGCTCCTGAGTTTACAGCAATAAGCGCATCGGCACCTAGGTCTTCTACCTTTTTTGCAAACTTCTCATCCACTACATCGCAAAACACCTTAATGCCTTCGGGCTTACATGCCTTTATGATTTCTTCGGGGCTGCCCAATGAGGTAATGATGTAATCAACGTGCATCTCTACACAAGTGCGCAATTGCTCTTGCAACTTTATGTTCGATTTATTGGCAATCAAATTGATGCCGATAGGCCCCTTGCTGTGCTCCCGTATTTGGGTAAGCGCGGCACGAAAATCCTTATCAGTGCGGTAGTTAAGCGCCGGTATCGACCCTGTAGCTCCTGCATTGCCCGCCTCAATTACCATAGCGGCATTCGACACTAAGAACATGGGTGCCATGATAATCGGGTATCTAATGCCTAACATTTCAGTTAAAGCAGTATCAATGGTATGCAACTTATTCATTTACAATACAAGCTTTTATGCGCTACTAACAACAGTACTAGCAGCTCAAAGTTTATCAATAAAGGGCAAATATAGTGGTTTGCAGATAATTAAAAATAAAAAAGCAGGGCCGGTAAATCCAACCCTGCTTTGCTATGCAATTCAATATCAAGAATTATGCTTTTACCTTATTGGCTTCATCCTCTTCCTTTAAGGCCCTGCGCAATATCTTGCCAACATTAGTTTTGGGAAGTTCGTCTTTAAAGGCAATATGCTTAGGGCATTTGTAAGCCGTAAGGTTCTCTTTGCAATAGTTCATGATCTCGTCTACCGTTAAGCTCTGGTCTTTTTTAACGATAAATGCCTTAACCGCCTCAGTAGAGCGTTCATCGGGCACCCCTATTACACCTACTTCAAGTACTTTAGGGTGCGAAGCGATAACGTTTTCCACCTCGCTAGGGTATACGTTAAATCCTGATACGAGCACCATTTCCTTCTTACGGTCTACTATTTTGAAGAAGCCATCTTCGTCCATTACCCCAATATCGCCGGTTTTAAACCAGCCATCGTGAAATACATTGTCCGTTTCGTCAGGTTTATTCCAATAGCCGCTCATTACTTGGGGGCCTTTTGCCCAAATCTCGCCACGTTCACCAGCAGGTAAAAACTTGCCCTCATCATCGGCTATTACTACTTCGGTTCCTGGAATAGGCAAACCAATATAACCAAGCTTATGTGTGCCATCAACAGGGTTGGCAGTCAAACCAGGGCTGGTTTCCGATAGCCCGTAAGCCTCAACCAAATCGCTTCCGGTAAGTTCTTTCCAGCGCACTGCCACAATATCTTGCACGGCCATACCGCCGCCCAAGCTCATCCGCAGAGCGCTAAAGTTTATTTCTTTAAAATCGGGTTGGTTCATTAGGCCATTAAAAAGGGTATTCACGCCTGTAAATACCGTGAAAGGATATTTTTTCAAATCCTTCATAAAGGCTGGCATATCCCTTGGGTTGGTTATAAGCACATTTTTACCACCCACTTTAAATATGGCCAAGCAGTTTACCGTAAGCGCAAAAATATGATAAAGCGGCAAAGCAGTAATAACAATCTCTTTGCCCGGTATGAAAGCACTGCCTACCCAAGCAAATATCTGCTCCATGTTGGCAATAATGTTCCGGTGGCTCAGGGTAGCGCCTTTTGATACGCCAGTGGTACCACCGGTATACTGCAAAAATGCTACATCGGTATTTACCACAGCTGGGCGAACCAATTTATGCTTGGCTCCTTCTTTGAGTGCGGTATTAAATTTAATGGCGTTTGGCAGGTTGTAAGCAGGAACCATTTTCTTCACATACTTTACTACCAAGTTCACCACGTGCTTTTTCAAGCCCGGGAATAAGTCGCCAATCTCGGTGGTAATAACGGTCTTGATGCTGGTTTCCTTTATAATCTGCTCTAAATTGCTAGCAAAATTGGTTAGGATAACTATGGCAACGGCACCAGAATCGTTAAACTGGTGCTTCATTTCTTTGGGGGTATATAGCGGGTTGATATTAACCACCACTAAACCCGCTTTAATAGCACCAAACATAGCAACCGGAAACTGGAGCATATTGGGCATTTGTATGGCAATGCGGTCGCCTTTTTTTAGGCCTACTACATTGGTAAGGTACGATCCGAAATCGTCGGTTAGTTTATCTAGCTCTCCGTATGTGAGCGCTACATCCATATGCACAAATGCATGGTTGGCAGTATATTGCCTAACACTCTCGTCAAATAATTCAGAAATATTCTTATATTTGTTGGGATTTATCTCATGTGGCACCCCTGGTGGGTAGCTTTTCAACCAAGTTTTATTCATTTGTGAAGTTTTTGAGTTAGAGCCTAATTCAGCATCCATATCTTGGAACTTTCGATAAATATACTAACAAAAGGTTTTTTCATCAAACTTTGGTCAATATTAAACCGAGGCAATATTTTCCTTGGTTGCATCTCTAACTAACCAATTACTCACTCAATAAACATGCGCAAATCAAGGATAGTTTTAATTGCCATATTAATACCCATTCTTACTGTTATAGCCGTGTTGCTTCTGTACCCTGCATTTATTATAGCTAAATTCAACAAAGATTTAGTAAGGGTATCTACGGTACAAATAAGCATTGCCGACCAAGACATCAACATAGGGTTGGATATAGCCGTAAGAAACGAAGCCCCTTTTCATAAACTACTAGATAGCATTAGCTATACCGTTAACTTTGACACTTTTCAGTTTGTTATGGGTGCCTTAAAGCTAGATAGCGTTAGGACTGGAGCCGAATTTGACTCCATTCTTCTGCCTGTTGTATTGAACATAACCATTCTACAAGATGCAATACAGAAGTTACAAAACAAAGATAGTGTTGATCTAATAATCGAATTTGTGGCCCACTACCAATGGCCCATTATCCATAAAGTAGATGTACCTATCAAGATAGTGCACCGGATGCCACCGCCCAACCCACCAGAAGTAAAGTTGTTGAGTGTGGATATCGAAAAGTTCAGTTTTAACGAACCTATTGTAGATGTGTCGTTGCAAGTTATCAATAAGAATAATTTCTCGTTGGCTTTGAAAGACCTGGATGTGTATATCGACTTCGAGGGACTATTTACAGGTGAGGTGCACCATCCTAAACTGATTAAAATAAAAGCCAATGGCAACACCACTATTGATATAACAGCGCACGTGCATGAACTAAAGACCCTAAAAACCGTTTGGCAACTGCTGGTATTGCGCAAAGAAATAAATTACAAAATCAAGGTAAAAACCAAATATGTAGATGAAAGTGGAAAAACGGAGCCAATTGAGATAAACATAACCAGTGCTGGTAGTGTACAAACTAAGAGTAAAAAGGAAAAACGAAAAGAGGCCCGAGCTGCACGACGTTAGGATGTGTGCCTTACTAAAATACAGTCAGCCACGGCTTTGGCCTTCGCTCTCAACTCACGCAAATCGCTACCAAGGGTAGCATAAGCCAAACCAACTGCCATGCGGCGGTATGGTCTGGTGGTAGGTTTGCCGAAAATACGAAAATCGGTTTGTGGGAAACTAGCCGCCCTATCCAAACCCTCATAGGAAGGTTCGCTGCCGTCTTCACTGGCAAGCACCACGACACTGGCACCTGCCTTCAGTTGCTCTATTGCAGGAATAGGCAAACCAAGTACTGCTCGCAGGTGCAACTCAAACTCATTGAAATTCTGGGTTCCGGCAAGTGTTACCATGCCCGTATCGTGTGGCCTAGGCGATAGCTCTGAGAAATAGACCCCATCTTCGCCCAAGAAAAACTCTACACCCCAAATTCCTTGGCCTGTAAGGGCAGCTGTAACCTTCCGCGCCATTTCCTGCGCTTCGATTAATTGGTTCGCTGCAATAGGCACTGGCTGCCAACTCTCTTGATAATCGCCGCGCTCTTGGCGGTGACCAATAGGGGCGCAAAACAGTGTTTCGCCGTTTTTTTGAGTAACGGTAAGTAAGGTTATCTCCAATTCAAACTTAACGAAAGCTTCTACTATTACTTCGCCATAGTCGCCACGGCCTTTGGCCGCGGCAGCCTCCCAAGCAGGCAATATATCGGCCTCGCTTTTGATGTAGCTTTGCCCCTTGCCCGACGACGACATGAGGGGTTTTACCACGCAGGGTATTCCTATATCGGCTACCGCTGCTTGCAGCTCTTCGGCGCTTTTGGCATAAGTATATCGGGCTGTTTTTAAGCCAAGCTCTTTAGCCGCCAAATCGCGGATGGCTTTACGGTTCATAGTGTAGTTAGCCGCTTTAGCGCTAGGCACCACCTGTATTCCTTGCTTCTCGTAGTCATAAAACCGCTCGGTTCGAATGGCTTCAATTTCAGGAACAATGATATCAGGTTGGTGTTTGGCAACCACTTCATCTAGTGCAAATCCATCCAACATATTTATCACCTCAAACGCGTGGGATACTTGCATAGCTGGTGCATTGGGGTAACTATCTACGGCTATTACATACTGCCCGAGTCGTTGGGCGGCAATCACAAATTCTTTGCCTAATTCGCCCGAACCCAGTAACAGTATCTTTTTGCGCATGCCTATGTTGTTATTGCTTAATAATATTACCCTCTTCCAACTCACCTAGTACTTTAAACTCGGTACGACGGTTTACTTGGTGCTCCTCCTCAGTGCATTTCGACTTATCATCGCAGTTGTTTAGCAACTTTTCTTTGCCGTACCCAACCGCCACCATGCGTTTAGGGTCAATCCCTTTTTCTATCAAGTATTTCACACAACTTTCAGCACGCTGTTGGCTTAGGGTTTTGTTATAATCTGCACCTCCCCTGCTATCAGTGTGCGAGCTAAGTTCAATTACAATACTCGGATTATTGGTCAATAAAGTTAACAAACCATCAAGCACCGCTTTCGAACTATCGCGCAAGTTTGCCGAGTTGTAATCGTAATAAATGTTGTCCAGCTTATAAACCTTGTCCTTTTCAATCTTATCCAAGCTAAAGGTGATGAATTTCTTGCCATCGGCTACCAAATCAATTTCTTGTTTCGTGACCTGTTTTACGTCATTCAAATACTTTGGCTTGGTAGCAATCAATTTATAATCGTTACCTGCCCTAAGCGGAATATTGAATTGGCCTTGGGCGTTAAACTCAGGCTTAAAGCCAATTACTTCTTCAAATTTACCCGTAGACATATTCTTTTCATACAAGGTAATGGTTACATCCTTCAGCGGAATTTCGTTGGTATCGCCCAATTGATATACATAACCGTAGTAGTTTACGGTCTTCTTAATACTAACGGTGTAAATATCTTCGCTAGTGGTAGACGCCAACAAACTGATGCTACCTGGGCGATTGCTCGATACAAAGCCTTGAAGGCCATCTTTGCCCAAGGTAAAGTACCAATCATCGGCTGATGTATTGATGGGCTTATCTAAATGGGTAGCTGCTGCCCATACGCCTTCGCTTTCTTGGCTGCTGAACACATCCAATCCGCCTACACCAGCATGGCCATTTGAGCTAAAGTAGAGCGTATTTGAATTGGCATGATAAAAAGGCGAAACCTCATCCCAAGGGGTATTCAAGTCAGAAAGACTAACTGGGTTGCCAAAAGTCAACGATTCGGGATTGTAGTTTACTACCCAAATATCAAAACCTCCTTTGCCACCATCACGGTTAGAGGCAAAGTACAACGCTTGTTGACCCGAATTGTACACTCCCGCTGCGGGTTGGGTATTGTTAAAACCGCTCCGGTTTATACTTTCAGGTAATTTTACTGCTGGCTCAATTTCGCCATTTACCACACGGCTTACATAAATAGCACAAGTATTTTCAAGTTTCTCGTTGGTTGTACAGCGCGTAAAAAAGAACAACTTACCATCGGCCGAGAAACTGCCATTGGCAGTATGCGATTCGCCATTAAGGCCCATTAACGGCTCTGCTACACCCCAAGAACTGCCCGATGCTTTTGAACGATACAGCTTGTTGGTTGCCGGCATAGTAGTTTCGCCACTGCGCACCACAATGGCCGTATCAGATACTATTGAGGAGAAAACAACGGTATTAGCACTTTCATAAACAGCACCAAAATTGGGGTAAGCACCATTAATATTGCCACCAGCATGTTTTACGGTTATATCGGTATTATTGCTTTTGTTGGCGTAAAGCTCGCAGCCTTTCAATTGCACTTGCGCCCAACTTACATAGCTGCTAGTGGCACCGTTTGGGTTTTGTATAAACACCTTAAAAGCCTCCATTGCCTCCACATGTTTACCATTAGCCTTTAACATAGCAGCGTAGTAGAAAACTGCCAATGGGTACGTTTTGCTTTCCTCAGGTGTAAAGAGGCGATAAAGGTTTTCAGCCTTTTCATAATGGCGAATTTGGCGGTACGATTCGGCCAACTTATACCGAGCATCTAAATTATCCGGCTTGTCTTTTATCACCTTCTCGAAAAAGTCGATAGCATTATAGTAGCTATTGCGGCTGTATAAATCATTGGCAAGCTCTACGTTTTGTTTCCAGTTTAGCTTATCCAAGTTGGTTTGCTGTGCCTGCGCTGCCCCAAATGCAACCAAGCATAATAGTAAGGTTATGGTTCTCATGGGTAGCATTAAAATTTAGGGGCGAAGAAAATAGAAGGTTGGTTTGGCAATTTCTTCCAAGGCATTACATAATTCAGCGAAAACTCAAAGGCATTGGTACCGCTATTTCCTTTCTTCAGGTCGGTGGTAGTGGCATCGTAGCTAAAGGTTAGGTTGAAGCCTTTATAGCCTAAACCGACCATCGGTATTACGGCATCGTTTACCCGATAGTAGGCTCCTACAATGGTTTGCAAGTCGTTTTTGAATTTATAGCCAAAACCTAAGCCGGCATTAATTTCATCGGCAGAGGCTTGGGTCTGGTATATTACACTGGGCAATAACTGAAAACCACCCTTGCCAATCCCTATTTCTGCACCTAAGTTAACCGATACGCGGTAAGGCAGCCTTACATCGCTATTATCCAAAAAACTCTCTTTAGGCTGCGTAACATTGAACATGGCCCCGCCAATATAAATGGCTGTTTTATCAGATAGGCGACCACTATATGAAAGGCCAACATTTAAGTTCTCGTGTATAATGGCATTACCATTGATATTCTCAGCTGTGGTGCCACCTCCTGTCAATGAGCCATCTATTTGATCGGCAAATTGGCCATTGGCGAAATCATAGCGCTTTTGCGTAAAGCCTGCCTGCACGCCCAAGCTAAGGTAATGGCGCTTTTCGCGGTCCAATACTTTATGGTAGGCAAATGAAGCATTTACGTTCAAGGTCGTAAAATTGTACTCCCCGGTTTGGTCGTAAAAAAACACCAAGCCCACGCCCAGTTTGTCGCCATCCGCAAAGCCTTTTTGTATTGGCATATCAAAAGCAATAGAGCTGGTGCGAAATGGGAGCGAAATGCTCGACCATTGGGTGCGGTACAAGCCTCCTATCCTAAACTTACCATCGGCCAAGCCAGTTAAGGTTGGGTTGAGCGTAAGTGGCGAATTATAGAATTGAGAAAAATGGATATCCTGAGCAAAGCCAGCAAGGGCAGTGAAACACAGGAGGTATATGATAGCGAGCTTTTTCATCAGCTTGTGTTTTTTAACGAATCAAAGTAATATCACCAGAAATAGCCTTGTCGCTGCCATCGGGCAAGCGCAAAACAGCACGGTAAACGTATGTACCAATTGGCTGCTCTTTGCCATCAAGCTTGCCATCCCATGGTTGGTTTAGCTCGCTAAATACCTTATTGCCCCAGCGGTTATAAATTTCAAACTCCAAGAGTTCCACATCTTGGCGACGCAACACTTCAAAGTCATCGTTTAGCCCATCTCCATTGGGGCTAAACAAGGTAGGTACTATGTACAGATTGCTTACAATAACCCTAACTGTATCGGTAGCTAAACAAGGCGAGTTGGCTTCTTGAACCGTAACTGTGTACGTGGTGGTTTCCAATGGATTTGCTGTTACGGACAACACTGTTGGGTCGTCGATTCCTGCACTTGGGGTCCAAGTATAAGTATAGTTGCCCGTGCGACTCACCGTTGGGTCAAGTGCTGCTGATTCGCCAGGGGTTAGGGTTACAACACCAACACCGATTTCTACCGTCAAGGCCGAGTTTTGATCAATAAAGAAGTTTTGACTTTGCAAACATCCATTGGCATCGGTTACTGTTACGCCATAGTTGCCCGAGGCAAGGTTCGCATTGATACTTCCCGGTTGTGCCGGATTGTTGCTCCAATTGTAGGTAAATGGTGTGGTGCCGCCAACAATAGTTGCCGTAGCTTTGCCATTATCGGCACCTTGGCAGCCAACATCTTGTAAGTCCAAACTCAACTCAAAACTGCCAGAAGTTGCCACTACCACATCTGCCGTTTTTACACAATCATTGCTATCGCTTACTAGCACTGTATAAGTGCCTTGGCGCAAACCGGTGGCAGTAGCAGTAGTTTGCACTGGGCTGGTATTCCAACTATATTCATATGGCGCGGTGCCACCTGATACATTGACTGCAGCCTCGCCTCCACTACCAGCTGCACAACTTGCATCAACCGCCGAGGTTATAAGCAATAAGTCCGTTGGCTGGGTTACGTTATAATTACCTGTTGCCGAACATCCATTAGCATCAGTTACCGATACTTCATATGCCCCAGCCGCAAGATTAAATAAGTTTTGCGATGTTGGGTTGCCAGCGCTGTTCCAAGCATAAGTAAATGGCTGGGTACCGCCGCTAGGTGTAATACTAACCGAACCGTTGTTGCCGCCAAAGCAACGCACATTGATTACGTTTGCATTTAAGGTTAACACCCCCGATTCAGTTATAACCACTGTGTCTGATAGCGCACAGCCATTATTATCGGTAACAGTAAGGGTATATTGGCCTGCGGTTAATCCTGTTGGATTTTGAACCGATGGGGCGTTGTTCCATGTATAATTGTAGGTTGGGGTGCCACCAAGCACGGTTGTTGTTATGGCGCCGTTATTGCCACCATTGCACGATACGTTTTGCGCGACCGCGGCATTTACGAACAGTGCTTGTGGTTGGCTTACCGTAGCAGTGGCAGTTGCTGTGCAACCTAAAGCATTGGTAACCGAAACTGTGTAGCTACCTGCACCAACTCCTGTTAGGTCTTTTATGCTGGTATTGTTGCTCCATGAATAGGTAAATGGCCCAGTACCTGATGGGGTAATGAAAACTCCGCCTGTTGAATTACCATTGCAATCAACGGCGTTTACCGAATCAATGGTTACCGTTAATGGGCTAACGATAACCCGAACGGTATCGGTAGCTGTGCAGCCATTACTATTGGTAAGGGTAACGGTGTATAAAGTGGTAGATGCAGGCGAAACTGTAATTGGGTTGCCCGTTTGGTTGTCGCTCCAAGCAAAAGTGCCGGTTCCGTTAGCGGTAAGCACTGCAGAACCACCATTGCATAAAGTATCATTGGGGCCGGCATCAACGGTTGGGTTGTTTACTACCTGTATGGTTTGGTAAACTGGAACCGACCAGCCGCAGCACTCTGTGCGGGTGCGTAAACGTAGGTAGTAACTACCCGCTGCCGTAATAGACGATATAGCACCCGGATTTTGAACGCTTGAAGTATAAATTGGGCTGCTAGGTGTGCCCGAAGTTGGATAAATAATCCACTGATATTCATCGGCTGCTGTAGTGGTAGCCAAGTTGAATGTACCCCCTGAGCATAAGGTGCTAGGCACATTGCTAGTAATTGCTGGCAGTGGGCGATTGACCGTAATGGTTACGAAATTCTTAAATACTCCGCCATTAACCCCGATATCAAAGCTACCGGCATTAGGGAAACTAACCAATGCTGGGGTGCTGGTATTGCTATACGAAGAGTTAAGCGGGTTGAGGTCGTTTATAAAAGCTGCCCCACCGGTAAGGTTCCAGTTGCCGGTTTGTTTGGTGAGGGTAATTTCCGAGTTGCTGCAACCTGCTCCATTCAAATAGTTAACGGTAAGCACGGTAGGTTGTGGAATTGAAGTACCTGCAGTTATTCCGTTTACATTGTCGTAAATAGGGTGCGATACACCTGGCTGGCCGTTGCCACCTTTACCACCAGCACCTCCTGCGCCACCAGCACCACCTGGTGCACCGTCTCCAACTTCATTGTTAGTTGTGCCGCAAGCATTCAAACCACCTTGGCCAGGTTGGCCACCTACACCACCTGATCCGCCAGCACCACCAGTGCCACCTGAACCAGCACTGCCGTTTTGCACTACGCAGTCGGTAACCAAACCATTGCTATTTACAATGTATATCGCTATCGACGAACCGCCACCAAACGCGCCTAAGCCGCCTTGGCCCCCTTGACCGCCGCCACCGCCGCCGCCGCCGCCGCCGCCAGAACCATCAATAACGAAAGCACCACCTTGGCCGCCGCCGCCGCCACCTCCGCCGCCGCCTGCTCCACCAGTTCCGTTGGTTCCAGCAGATGCTTGAGCGCCAGGCACATAATAATCGGCCAATAGACCAGCAGCGCCATTGGCACCATCGGTACCATTTATGCCACTACCGCCTGTACCGCCAGTATTACCGTTGTTTTGTGCTGAACCACCACCACCAGAGGTGCCAGCAGTTGCACCTCCTCCGCCAACTCCGCCTAGTCCGCCATTGCCGCCACTTCTGTTTTCGCTGGCACCTGCACCACCAGAACCGCCGCCTCCGCCTGCACGTGGATTTAATGCCGTGCCACCGGTACTGCCGCCAGCAGCTGTTTGAAAAGGTGTATAGTTTGTAGTAGCTGAACCAGCGCCTGCTCCTATGCCTGCACCTGCGCCACCAAAACCTCCATTTCCGTTATGGCCTTGACCCAAAGCACCGCTGTAGTTAGCGTCATTTAAATCGTCATCATCGCACTCACCGCCACCGCCAATTTGGGCATTGCTGCCAGTACTACCGTCATAAAGGTCATTTACCGGGTCGTATCCAGGAGTAGCACCAACACCGTTTGCGCCAGCGCTCGCGGGACCAGAGAATACCGTGCAACGGGTTATGTTATAGTTGTTGCAATTGCGAACATAAACACCATAAACCGACTGACCACGATTATCGGTTGTGCCCGAAGCGGCCGAAACGTTTATGGTCATATCTTGCAAGCTCCAGTTGTTTACACCAACTGCCCTAAAACCCAAATTATGTCCTACGTTTACGTTAAACGGCGGGCCCAGCGCCACCACCTCATTACCGCTCATTGATAGGCTAGTAATAGCATCGCTGCGTTTTTGCCAATTACCGTTGCCATCAATGCGATAGCCACCTTCGATTTTTACGTTCGTAACTATATTTATTACCGAAGCCACATTGTAGCTTCCTTCTAGCATACGTACATACTGCCTTGTGCCGCTTACAAGTGTAAGAGCAGTAATTAGCGAGGTGGGCTGTGCTATTGTTCCAGCACTGCCGCTGCCGCTTGGCGACACATAAATAATGTCGCAGGGTTGTTGGGCAAGGGTTACAGATGATATAAATGCCATGCATATAGCAAGGCAGAGGCTGAGAAGCCTACTGTGTGGCGATAGTGGGTTCATAGTTTGGTCAATTAGTTGCTTGCGCAGTTCGAAGCTATCAATATTTTAGGATATTTTCTTGAGTTAACAATATGTTCACTTAAGGTTTAGGCGATTTCTTAACTGGTGGTGCTGGTGCTTTATAATCTGGGTTGATGGTGAAAACCAACTTTGATATTTTACTTCCACCAAAAAAAATATTTATGCGCGACGGACCATAATTATAAAAAACAGAGGATCCTTCACTACCAGCAGGTACTCCCAGTTTTTGGGTTACGGCATCTCTATTGTCTTGTAGCTTCAGGCCGTAGGGCAATGGGTACTTAAAAGCCCCAGTTACCTCGCCTTGCGAGGTGTTTTGTCCTTCGGCAAAAACGGTAACTTCCTGCACTATGCCCGAGTAGTCGGTTACAACCTCTAAGCCATTACTAGCATAAATTATATGCGTTTTGTCGGCGTAGCTGTGGTAAGTTTCAAACAACTCTATCAGCTTTTGCAATTCAAGATTGGCCTTCGACTTTTTAACAATGTAGAGCAAGTTTTCACCCTTGAACGTGCTTTTATTGGTGGTTCCATCTTCCATCAAATCACCACTACCGCCCTCAACCAAAATTACCGACAAGCTTATGAGTCTTCCTGAAATATACTCGGCACTCAGTTTGTAGCTATCGAAATTGTTGAGCTCAAATTGTTTGTAGATAAAGTAAGTGGTCGAAACCTCGCCATCTACTTCTAGGCCATCGCCTATTTTCTTTTTGGCTTGCACTATCTTATCCTCAAAGGTAAGCTCTTTGGGTAGTTTGCCCTGAAATTGTTGAATATTGGCACCCCAAGGATTGTCTTTATTGAATAACTCAATGCGCACCAACTTCGTGTCAGCATTATAATGGAGCTTAATGCCACGAGCCTCGTAGCTACCTTCGATATAGCTCTCCAACGACTGAATTTGAGTACTTGATTTTAGTTGACCGAGCAGAGCGGTTAACTCATCACCTTGAACTGGAGCTTGCCCATAAAGTAAAACCGAAGTAGTAAGGGCTAGAAATAGGGAAAATACTTTCATTGAATTAAAGTGGGGGTGTTTTACAAAATAAGGGTTTTTAAGAGGTAATAAAAACCATAAATTGTTAACCTATTGTGCGAAAAGTTTAAATCGCACTACACCCGAGTGCGAGTTTATAATTTATCCAGCAGCTCTCTTACCTTAATACCAATAAAATCGCGGATAATTCTAAACTCTTCGGCAGTGCGGTGTTTCGGGTCGGGTATTTGCCAATCTTCACGTACTTTGGCTGGCACAAAAGGGCAATCGTCGCCGCAGCCCATACTTATTACATATTCCCACTCCCCTTCCGGAATATGATCAATATGTTCCGATTTATGGGTGCCGAGGTCGTAGCCCAACTCTGCCATAAACTCAATGGCGCGAGGGTTTACCTTACCCGATGCCTTACTGCCGGCACTATAGGCTTCAACCTTACCTTGGCCATAAATGTGCGCAAACGCCTCGGCCATTTGGCTGCGGTTGCTATTTTCAATACAAACAAACAATATGCGCTTCATAACTGATAATTATCCTACGTAGGCAGTCTTTTCTTTAAATAACACTGTCCAAATAACCACCGCCAGCAAGGCCCCTAAAGTTGGAGCTGCAAGATATAGCCATAGGTGTTCCATATTACCGCTTACTAATGCTGGCGCAAGCGAGCGGGCTGGATTCATACTTGCGCCGGTAAGCGGACCTGCAAACAAAGCCTCTAACATTACAAACATACCAATAGCCAAACCTGCCATTATGCCTGTTTCTTTAGCGCCTGTTGAAAGCAGCAAGATGACAAGCATTAGCATAAACGTAAGTATCACTTCTATTAAAAACGACTGCCAAATACCGATACTTGGTACAGTTGTCCCTAATGAAGTTGTATCGTCAGGAAACAAAGCAATCAATAACAAACTAGCAGCTATAGCACCAAGGCACTGACTAATGATGTAGGGTAACACGTCTTTCCATCCAAAACTACCAGATACGGCAAAAGCCAACGTAACTGCCGGATTAATGTGCGCGCCTGAAATAGGCCCAAACGCATAAATTATGGCCATTACTAAAGCTCCAAACACGATTGAAATACCCACTGGGGTTACGGAACCTCCTGAAAAACCATTGGCAACTACCGCACCTGTGCCACAAAACATGAGAATAAAAGTGGCTAAAAACTCTGACAAGCTCCGACGCATTAACAACATCCACTTCCGGGTTTACAGCACGACGTATCGGCTGGGGTTAAGATATTAATTTCACTCAAGGGTATCAACATTTCAGCGGCTTTGGTCTCAGCTTGTGGCATACAACATGCTGCGGCTTCAGTATTCGAATAGTGCGGGTCGTTAAACTCCGAATCGGCATGAAAATAATAAACTTCCCATTGCACGCCGTCTGGGTCGGTAGCCCAAAACTTATCTTGCACGGCATAACAGCAAGCGGTGCCCATTTCTTCTAAGCTTACCAAGTTGTGTACTTTCATGGCTGCCATGCGCTCTTCCACTTCGGCTTTGGTCTCCAACTGAAAACCTAAATGCCCACCAAAATTGGCTTGCACCCTTTCTGGATTCTCCACAAACGATATGATTAATGAGGGGCTCTCTAACGTGTATTTAGCATAGAAAGGTTTTACCTTACTTGGTTCCTGACCAAAAAAGGTATTATAAAACTTAACCGTTTGCTCTATGTTTTTTACATAAAGGCTAACGTGCATCCTAGGGAATGGGTTATTACTCATGATACGTAGTTTTAAAAATAAGATATTTAATGACAATTTTTATAATCGCAATATTACGATAGCTTTTAACAAAAAAATATTAACAGCAATTAGGCCCACAGCTGCTTGTAGGTACCGTCAGCAATTGTTGCAAATCAGTGCTTACCAAACCAAAAGCAGCTGTATTAATGCAGTAACAGGTTTTAGGCCCATCAATTTCTCCACGAATCAAACCAGCCACTTTTAACTCTTTTAAATGCTGCGAAATAGTGCTTTGAGATAAATCCAGCTCTTCTACAATATCTCCACAAATACAATCGCGTTGTTTAAGTATATCAAGAATAGCTATTCGCGCAGGATGTCCCAAAGCCTTGGCCACCTTAGCCAATTGATTTTGTCGCTCTGTGAAAACATGTGATTTAGTAGTTCCCAATGGTGTTGCTTTCTTTCAGGATAACGTCTCTAATTCTAATTAATCGTAAAATTACGATTAACGTTTGAGATTTGCAAGGTTAGCATTAAAAAAGGCCAAAGAGGTTATACCTTTTGGCCTTTAGACTTAATGCGAGACAATGCAATTTAACGAAACAATAAGCATCAATAACTACTTCCTGAAACTTGGTGCTACTACCAGCTCTTTGCTACCAGCGGTGTAGCTATAAAAACCTTCACCAGATTTAGCACCCAACTTTCCAGCAGTTACCATATTAACCAACAACGGGCAAGGTGCATATTTAGGATTGCCCAAGCCATCGTGCAATACACGCATAATGGCCAAGCAAACATCCAAGCCAATAAAATCGGCCAACTGAAGAGGCCCCATTGGATGGGCCATTCCAAGTTTCATTACGGTATCAATCTCCATTACGCCAGCCACCCCTTCATGCAACGAAATGATAGCCTCGTTTATCATCGGCATTAATATACGGTTGGCAACAAAGCCAGGATAATCGTTTACTTCGGTAGGTACTTTACCTAGTTTTTTCGAAAGCTCCATAATGGTGCTCGTTACCTCATCGGTAGTGGCATAGCCCCGAATAACCTCTACCAATTTCATTACCGGCACAGGGTTCATAAAGTGCATACCTATCACTTTATCAGGACGTTGTGTAACGCTACCTAATTTAGTGATTGAAATAGAAGAAGTGTTGCTAGCTAATATCGCATCGGCATCGGCTACCTCATCCATCTGCTTAAATATCTTCAGCTTTAAGTCGATGTTTTCGGTAGCAGCTTCCACAATCAGTCCGCTGCCTTTAGCACCCTCTGCAAGGCTGGTGTACGTAGTGATGTTGCTTAGCGTTTGGGCTTTGTCGTCGGCGGTTATGGTCTCTTTGGCAACCATACGGTCTAGGTTTTTGCCGATGGTAGCCAGTGCTTTTTCCAAAGCTGGTGCGCTCACATCAACCAACGATACTTTAAATCCACTCTGGGCAAAAACGTGGGCAATACCGTTGCCCATGGTTCCTGCTCCTATTACGGTAACTTGTTGCATACTATGTCGTTATTCTGTTTTAATCAATTTTTGTATTTGCACAATGTCATCCATCAAAGTAACCTTGATTATGTATGTTCCTTTTGCCCACTCGCTAGTATTTACCACCCACGGGGCATTAAAAGGAGCGGAGAATATCTTTTTAACAACCACGTTTCCCGCCATGTCGAATACCTCGGCCATATGCGGTGGCTTAATGCTTTTATTAAACTCCACGGTAAAAGTATCTTTGGTGGGATTGGGGTATACTACAAAATTCTTTTTGGGAGCTATCTCGTTAATGGCCGTACCCAACTCTTGGCACTGAGTAGCATCAGGGTTGTTGGGTTGCGCCAAACGGGTAGCATCATAAATAGCCAGTGTGTAATCGCCCTGCTTTAGGTTGTTGATGGTAACCTTTCCGCGCTTATCGTTTTGGTTGTTCAAGTAATTAAACTGGGCGTCGGTGTAAATCACCCAATCGGCCTTACCATAGGGGCGATGTAGCAGCACCAAGCTATCTTCTCTATTAGTAATCAATCCGTTATCCAAATACCCTGCAGACGTACTAGTTGAGCCATTATAATCGAAAACCGCGGTTGCGGAAAAGCCTACGGGCCAAATACCATCAACGGTATAGTACCTATCAGGCGACACGTGTAAGTTTGCAGGTAAGGTATTCCAAACTACCGGCCCAACCCAATGGTGCTCCACACGAATGAGGGCACTATCGGTAATTTGGCTTACATCAATGGTCATTCGGGCTTCTTCAAAATCGTAAGACCCAATGCTATTCACCACTAAATACTTATCGGTAATCGCGTCGCTTATTTTTTCGTTAATGTCCAAGGCAACATAAAAGGGCTCAAAAGCCAAGGTATTGGTATAGGTACCACAACTGCCACCCATTAATACCCGTTGAATAAAGGTTTGCCCTTGGGCGCCAAAGTACGTTATGTCCATAGGCACGTTTGTATACAATGCGCTGGCCTCCTTTATCAGTTGCCTTATCTCAACGGTAACACTATATCCCGAAACACCTACTGGGGCAATATTTACGGTATCAATACTAAAATGGGTAAAGCCCGTGCCAAATACCCAGTTGTCGAAAAATGGGGTTAGGTTGATGCCCGAGCATTGCGTTAAATGATCCCTAAAGTTTTGGCTGCTTGCGTGATTAAAGCTATAAGCAGACAAGTAACTACCAATGCACTCAAAAAACAAACTATCGCCCATGTAGCCGCGCAATGTGTGGGCCACATCGGCGCCTTTATCGTACACGTGGGTTGAGTATGTTAAATCGTGCCCAATGCCAGAAACTGGGAAATAACCACCATCTCTAATGTGCGCCAAGCGGATAACTTCGGCATGATTGCTGCGCACTTCTTTGGTATAGGCTTCTTTGCCATATACGGCTTCTAAATATATCTTCTCGCAGTAGCTGGCCCAACCTTCGTTTAGCCACATATCTTCAGCAGTTTCGCAAGTTACCCAATCGCCAAACCAATGGTGGCCCAGTTCATGTGCCATTAATAGTTCGCTAGCTATGCCCGGCTGTCTGCTCGCTGGGAAAGCAATGTTGGTGGCATGCTCCATTGCACCATCATTGAAAGGCACCATAGTATAGCCTACTCGGCTAAATGGCTGCGCCCCCCAAAGTGTTTCGTAAGCACCTATGGCATTGGGCAATTTGGCAAACACCTGGCTTATCCTAGCCGAATCGGTTGGGCGAACCGCCAACACTACCGGAAAATTGGCGTTGATGCCATTATAGGTGTAGCTAATGCTGGTATAGTTTGATACTGCCACTGAAGCTAAATAGGTAGGGATGTCTTCATCCAATTTCCAATGCCAAACAGTTGTAGCACTTGCCACTGTGCTGTCAATCAATAAACCTCCACAAAAGGCTTTATCGCCATTGGCAGTGGTAATATAGGTTTCGTAAGTAGCCCTATCTACAAAATTGTCGACACAAGGAAACCATACACGGCCGTAGTTATGCGGATTATCGGCAAAGGCTACGCCAATGTTATAGGCATAGGTATTGGTCATGTAAAAGCCACCAAAGCCTGAAGGATCGGTTACAGGAGTGCCACCATAATAAACGGTTACCGTAGCCGTGTCATTTGCATTTAACCCCGGAACGGCAATAGATAGCAACTCTCCTACATGGGTATAGCTGCGATTAGCCCCACTTACTTTAACTGAGTCCACAATCAGGGCTTTAAGATCAAGGTTGATTGTGGTGAGGTTATTAATTAGTGAAACCAGCTTCAATTCACAATTGCCCCGTATTTGCCTTGAAGCTAAATTGCTAATATCAAGGCTGATGGTATAGTGCGTAATATCAATGGTATCGCTTCTACCCTGCCCTGCCATCGACTTAAAAGCATTAGGCAATGCTTGGTGCTTATGCTGACAACTGAAAGTGCTTACATTGGGCAAGAAACTTTGAGCTTGGGCCATGATAGACCAAAACAAAAGCGATACAATGGTTAATAACCTCATTAATATTGTTCGTTTTCATTGGGGAAATCCTTATGCTTTACGTCCTCTACATACTTGTTTACGGCTAAACGAATCTCGTCGTACAAGTTAGCGTAGCGGCGCAAAAAGCGAGGCTGGAATTCTTGGGTAATGCCCAACATGTCGTGTAGCACTAGCACTTGACCATCAACATCGGCACCGGCACCGATGCCTATAACAGGTATCTTAACCGAAGCGGAAACCTTTTTGGCAAGGTTGGCCGGTATTTTTTCAACTACCAAGGCAAAACAACCTATTTCTTCCAACATGGCAGCATCATCCAATAAGCGCTGCGCTTCGGCTTCTTCTTTTGCCCTGACCGTGTAGGTGCCAAATTTGTAAATTGATTGCGGCGTAAGCCCCAAGTGGCCCATAACTGGTATGCCTGCAGTAAGTATGCGAATAATGGATTCCTTAATTTCAAACCCACCTTCTAGCTTCACAGCATGTGCACCCGATTCTTTCATGATTCGGATGGCAGACTCTAACGCCAAACGTGAATTACCTTGGTATGAGCCAAATGGTAAATCGACCACTACTAAAGCTTTTTTAACCCCACGCACCACCCCTTGGGCATGATATATCATTTGGTCGAGAGTAATTGGTAATGTGGTTTCGTGCCCAGCCATTACGTTACTAGCTGAGTCACCAACTAAAATAACATCAATGCCACCATCGTCAACAATGCTAGCTAGTGAGTAATCGTATGCCGTGAGCATCGATATTTTCTCCCCCTTATCTTTCATTGATTGTAGGGTATGGGTGGTAATGCGTTTTACCTGTTTGCTAACTGACATGGCTTTAGGTGTTATTTACGATGCAAATTAGCAAAAAAGCATGATTTACTAGGTTTGAAATTGCTAAAACGAAGATAAGCGTGGCGTAATACTTAAAGGAATCAAGGTTCGGCCACGTGCAAGACTTGACAGTCGACAATTAATCAAGGCTAAATCTGCCCCAAAATAAAGAGAGGCGCTACTTTCGTGGGAAAGGGCACCTCTCAGTACGGTATTAATCCAATAAATGATGACAGGTCTCTAATCATTAAGACAAGTGAACTCTAGCGGTTTGCAAGTACATGTTTTTAACACGGCTAGCCTTGGCTAATGTATCTATGTAGTTTTGCAAATCGCCGTTGCGCATGAAATCCATGGCTTTATTTTTCAACTCGCTATATTGTTTCATCAATTTACGCATCCGGTTTATTTTCAGTATCTCTAACATGGCTCTTAGTTTTTGAGGTTCGTTATTTATTTGCTTACCCTATGCTAATCAAGTAACGTGCCAAAAACTACATTAGGTTGCCAAAAGAATTTTAGAAAGTAAAAATTAGCTTACAATTCACTGATTATCAAACCCAATATTTAAAAAAATAATTTTGCTTAAAATGACGGCCTCTTCAATTTGAGTCAAATCAAGTTTGCAACACCCCTACCCTATACTGCTCAGTAAGGGGGGCATGGTTGGCGGCTTCAATACCAATGGATAGTATTTTACGGGTATCCAGTGGGTCCACTATCTTATCCACCACCAAGCGGGCAGCGTTGTAGTATGGCGTGGTGGTTTTGTCGTAATGGGCCTTAATGCGCTCTAGCAGTTCCTTTTCCTTCTCCGGGTCTATAATTTCGCCTTTTGCTTTTAGCGATGCTACTTCAATTTGCAACAATACTTTAGCCGCTTGCTCACCGCCCATCACGGCAATCTTTGCCGATGGCCAAGCCAACATTAGGCGCGGGTCATAGGCTTTGCCGCACATGGCATAGTTGCCAGCGCCATAGCTGTTGCCTACAATTACCGTAAACTTCGGCACCACGCTATTGGCCATAGCATTTACTAGTTTGGCACCATCTTTAATAATACCACCATGCTCACTGCGCGAACCCACCATAAAGCCGGTTACATCTTGCAAGAATACCAATGGTATCTTCTTCTGGTTGCATACCATTACAAAGCGCGCTGCCTTATCCGCTGAGTCGGAGTATATTACCCCGCCAATCTGCATCTCGCCTTTTTTCGATTTTACGATTTTACGCTGGTTGGCAACAATACCTACTGCCCAACCATCAATACGCGCATAGCCGCACACTATTGTTTGTCCGTAGCCTTCTTTATACTCCGTAAACTCTGAATTATCTACCATGCACTCTATCAATTCGCGCATGTCGTAGGGCTTCAAACCGCCTTCGCTAAAGATGCCGTATAGGTCTTCAGGCTTGCGTTTGGGGGCTACCGGCTCCACCCTATCAAACCCAGCTTTATCATTGTGTCCTAGCTTATCAATCAAGTCGCGGATGGTCTTTAAGCAAGTGGCATCATCGGGCATTTTGTAGTCAATTACACCGCTAATCTCTGTTTGGGTAGTAGCACCACCAAGGGTTTCTTGGTCAACGTTTTCGCCAATGGCGGCCTTAACCAAAAACGGCCCAGCCAAAAATATGGAGCCTGTGCCTTCTACTATCATGGCCTCATCACTCATAATAGGCAAGTACGCGCCCCCAGCCACACAGCTACCCATAACGGCACTTAACTGCGGTATGCCCATTGCCGACATTTTGGCATTGTTGCGGAACATGCGACCAAAGTGCTCCTTATCCGGGAAAATCTCGTCTTGCATAGGCAGGTATACGCCCGCACTATCTACCAAATAGATAATGGGTAAGCGGTTTTCCATGGCAATCTCTTGCCCACGAAGGTTCTTTTTGGCAGTAATAGGGAACCAAGCACCTGCTTTTACTGTCGCATCGTTGGCCAATATTACGCACAAGCGCTTGCTCACATAGCCCAGCACAGCTATTACGCCACCTGCAGGGCACCCACCATGCTCTTCATACATTTCATAACCTACAAACTCGCCAATCTCCAAGTAAGGCTTACCCTCGTCTAACAAAGCATTCACGCGCTCTCGAGCAGTCATTTTGCCTTTCTCGTGTTGCTTTTCTATGTTCTTTTTGCCGCCGCCGAAGTAAATCTTATCCAGCTTTTTGCGCATGTTGGATACCAATAGCTTCATGGCATCCTCATTCCGGTTGAACTCCAAATCCATTAGTGGGTCTCAATTTGTGTAGGTTGCGAAGATAAGGCAAAATTGGTTTATTGGTTGATTGGTTAATTGGTTGATTGGCTTTACCCCTCCGTAGACTGTCGAAAATGCACCACCAACCAACCGAGTTTTGTCGTCCAGGAAGTGAGGATTGATGAGGGTTGTAGGAGGATGTCCGAAGTACGATGTACAATGTACAATGTACGATGTGTATTAATGACTATGAACTATGCACTAACGACTATCGACTATGGACTATGGACTATGGACTATGGACTGTAGACCAACCGAGTTTTGTCGTCCAAGAAGTGAGGATTGATGGGGCTTTTAGGTCGATATTTACATTATTATATTTTATAATGTTTTATCGTTTGTGTAAGGTCAACATCCCTTCCCTATGGCATCACTTTTCTTAAAGTGCTGCACTTCTATGCCATCGTAGCGGTAAGCACCGCCCGATGTGCCAAACCAAAGGTCGCCTTTATTGTCTTGCATCATGGTTTGCACATGTCGGTTTCCTATGCCTTCCTGCTCGCCAAAACGGGTTAAGGTTTTACCGTCGTAGCGCATCGCGCCTGCCCTATCCGACATCCAGATATTGGCATCTTTATCAGCAAATACCATCCACACAAAATCGCTGGCAAGCCCGTCTTTCATGCTAATGGATGTAAACAATCTTCCATCGTAACGGCAAGCACCACCATATAGCGTGGCAAACCACAGGTTGCCCTGCTGGTCTTGCGCTATGTTTTGTACAAAATTGCTGCTCAGTCCATCTTCCTCGGTCAATTGGGTTATGGCTTTACCATCGAAACGGAAAACACCATTGCCATTGGTGGCAAACCAAATATTGCCTGCCTTGTCTTCGGCAATGTTGTTTATTACCTTTGGCGCTGGGTAAGCATCTTTTGGCAGCACCACTTTTTGGAAAGGTAAATCAAACACCTGAAACGACCTACCGTTGAATCGGCAAACGCCGCCCTCGGTGCCTACCCATAGTGTGCAGCCTTTATCAACCAATACGCTCCACGCTTGCTGGTGTGGTAGCCCATCTTCGCGGGTAAAGTTTCTGAAAGCAACGCCATTATAACGGGTAATGCCTGCTGTGGTGGCAAACCACAAATTACCTTCGTGGTCTTCGGTTATATCTCTTACCGCTACATCGCCAAAGCCATCCTTTGGCATATAATAAGTTAAGGTGTTTTCAACATAACGGGCCACCCCGTCGCCATTGGTGCCAAACCATATATGCCCGCGGCTATCTTGAAATATGCTGGGCACATATTCGCTAATGGCTACGTTGTAGTCAATTTCGGGACCGAATACCCGCTTTTGCCGGCTGTTATCGGCTACAAGTTGGGTATGGGTCGCGCTATCGGCAGCTGCCGGCTTTTGCCTTTGGCAAGATATAGTGGAAAGAAACAGCGGTAAAGTACATGCCGCTATCATGGCAAAACGTATCATAGCCAAAGGTTTACTGACAAGAAATAGTTGATGAACCAATAGTAGAACAATAAATTATCAAAAACCAGTATTTTAACATTTCACAACCGAACTTAGCATCTTTTAACGGAGTGGCCCAAAATCTAGTTAAGACAAGCCAAATCAAAAACCTTTTTTAAAAGCGTGTGTTTGTTTGCAACACGGGGTACTATGGATAAATTGTTTGATTGGTGGCTGAATAACTGCAAAAAAGTACTGCCCGTGCTGCTAGTGCTGCTGTGCGTGTCATTCTATGGCATCAGCAAGCTGCAAATGGTTTACGATTTTGAGGCGTTTTTCCCGAAAGGCGACCCAGATCTAGCGTTTTACCAAAAATACAAAGCTTCCTTCGGCCCCGACGACAACAACCTGTTTATCGCCATTGAAGCACCCAATGGTATTTTCCAACAGGCGTTTTTGCAACAGCTGGATACGCTAACCAATAAGCTTGACAGCATGACGGGCATTACGAATGTGCTGGCCATAAATCGAGTAAAAAACCCTATTAAAACGCCTTTTGGTTTTTACATGCGGCAAGTACTGCATATCGATAAACCAGAACAATACGCCGCCGACTCGGCAAGGATATTCAACGACGAACGGCTGCTTGGGCGGCTGGTAAGCGCCGATGCCAAAGCGGCGGTAATAGTGTTGCAAATGCAAGATACCCTTACCCAAACAGATGCCAACCAGCTAAACCGCGAACTGGGCCGTTTACTTGGGCAGTCTTTTCCTCAACGCTGGCACTTGGCGGGCAAAGCCACCATACAAGCCGAATACGTGCGCGTGCAGCAGCAAGAGGTACTATTGTTTACGGCTTTGTCGGGCTTTTTGGTGCTGCTTATACTATGGTTTGTTTATCGCAATTGGTGGTTGATAGCAGTAGCGCTAGGCACTGTGTTTATCGCCCTTATCTACTTTTTGGGGCTACTTGGCCTGCTAGGCATACCCCTTGATTTAATGAGTGCCCTGTTCCCCATATTGATGTTGATTGTGGGACTTTCCGATGTAATACACATCATTGCCCGTTATCAAGAGTGTATTGCCGAAGAGCCAGGGCAGCAGCACTTGGCCATGAAACGAGCCGTAAATGATATAAGCTTGGCGGTATTTCTAACCTCGTTTACTACCGCTATTGGCTTCCTCTCTTTGGTTACGAGCCGCATAGGGCCTTTGCAAACGTTTGGCTTTACGGCTGCAATGGGGGTTATGGTAGCTTATGCCACCGCCATTGTGGTAGTACCTACCCTACTGATGCTGCTGCAACCTAACAAAGTTGCCTCCAAAACATCCCTCTCGTTTCTGGATGCGGTGGTGCAGTGGTGCTACCAAACGGGCAAAAACCACAGCAACCGTATACTGACGGCAAGCGCGCTGTCTTTGCTAATAGGGCTATACGGCATTAGCCAAATAAGTACCGAGGCGCGCCTGCGAAACGATCTGCCCCGGCGCGAACAGCTCAAAGCCGACTTTATGTTCTTTGAGGAAAAACTGGGTGGTTTCCGCTCGTTTGAGCTGGCATTGATGCCGCAAGGTGGCAAAACCATTCACCACCCCGAAGTATTGGCTGCCATAAACCAAATAGAGCTGTACCTTTCGGGCAGAAAAGAAGTGAGGGCATTGCTATCGCCTACTACGCTGTACAAAAGCCTGAACCGGGCGCACCATGCCGATAGAGCTGCACACTATACCTTGCCCACCGACGAGGCCACCTTTGCCAGCTACCGCAAACTGATTGACGACAACCCCAACGACCTAAGCAAAGTGCTCATAAACCAAGATGGCACGCTGGGGCGCTTGGGCGGCAGGGTAAACGACCTGGGCAGTGATAGTACTGCGCGCCTGTACCAAAACCTGCGCAATTGGGTAAGCAATAATATACCGGCAAACACGCTCAAGGTGCAAGTTACGGGCAGCTCGTTGCTTTACGACAACAACAATATTTACTTGGTAAGTGGTCTGTTGCAAGGTATTGGCTTCGCGTTCGTTATCATCAGCATCATTATGGCCTTGTTGTTTCGCAATTGGCGCATGGTTATAGCCTCGCTGGTGCCCAACGTGCTGCCCTTGGTGCTCACGGGTGCTTTTATGGGCTTTGCGGGCATCGTGCTCGATGCGCCTACCACCATTGTTTTCACCATAGCCTTTGGCATAGCCGTAGACGATACCATTCATTTTCTAAGTCAATACAAGATAGAGCTATCACATGGCTACAGTAAAGAAGAAGCCATATCTCGCAGTTTCAATATTACAGGAAAGGCATTGATCATTACCTCGGTAGTGCTCTTTTTCGGTTTTGCGGTGCTGCTGGGCTCGCAAATGATGCTAACCATAAAAGTGGGCATACTGGTAAGCACCACCCTAGCAACTGCCCTAGTTGGCGATTTATTGCTCTTGCCCGTGCTATTAAGGCGGTTTACCAAATAACGCACAAGCCTCCTTTGTACTGAACCTTAAGCAATTGGGCCGTACACCGATGCTTGCCATAGCCGGGCATTGAGGGCATTAAAAAACTTTTTTTACCCAACCTTGCGGCAACCAATCAAAAAAGCATACTTTTGCACTCGGGCAAGGCTTATACGACCAGCTCCTGTCGAATCCCCCAGGTCTTGATCGAAGCAAGGGTAGATGGTTGAGC
>JAIXOI010000036.1 GCA_027486795.1 Sphingobacteriales bacterium
CCCAACCGTAAAATGACCAAAGAAGAAGCCACGCCCGTAAACCTAGGCGAGGCTGCTACCGCCAACAAGCGCACCATATACAAGTACATCCATTTGGATGGCATACAAAGCTGTCAATTGGTGATGGGCCTAACTACCTTGGAAGATGGCAGCGTTTGGAACTCCGTACCACCGCACACTCATACTCGCCGCACAGAGGTGTATTTCTATTTTGATGTACCTAGCGAGCACCGAGTATTCCATTTTATGGGCGAGCCTATCGAGACAAGGCACTTGGTAATGGCTAACCACGAAGCGGCTATTTCGCCGCCATGGTCGGTACACTTTGGTTCGGGTACAGCCAATTATGGTTTCATTTGGGCCATGGCTGGCGAAAACCTAGTTTTCAGTGATATGGATCTTGCGCCGGTGGCTAGCTTGTTGTAACCCCTACCGCTGCACCCTGCCGCTACCATCGCCCTTTAGCAAGTCGTTTACTTCGCTCAGGGTAGCATGGTTAAAGTCGCCGGGAATGGTGTGTTTTAGTGCCGCTGCGGCTACGCCAAACTCAGCCGCTTGTGCCATTGGCATACCCGTTACTAGGCCATAAATCAATCCGCCAGCAAAGGCATCGCCGCTGCCCACTCGGTCCACAATGCGTACTTCATATTTTTTGGTGTGATAAAATTCGGTGCCATCATATACCAACGCACTCCAACCGTTATCAGATGCACTTTGGCTTTCGCGCAGGCTTGATGCGATTATTTTAAACCCAAACTTAGCTTTCATTTGCTCACACACGGCTTGGTATCCGGCCAAATCCAGCTCACCTTTGGTTACATCGGTACCAGCTGCTTTAAAGCCCAAGCTGTTGTCCGCATCTTCTTCGTTGCCGATGCATACATCCACGTACCGGCAAAGGCGGGTCATCACTTCACGTGCTTTATCCTTGCTCCACAATTTCTTGCGGTAGTTTAGGTCGATGCTGGTAGTAATACCTTTGGCCCTTGCTGCTTTTAAAGCCGCTTCGGTGAGTGCCGCACCTTTATCGCTAAGAGCTGGGGTAATGCCCGTGGTATGAAACCAAGTGGCCCCTTCAAAAATCGCATCAAAATCAAATTCGCTTGCTTCCGCTTCGGCAATAGATGCTCCGGCCCTATCGTATATCACTTGCGAAGCCCGCATGGAGGCACCCGTTTCTAAAAAATATATACCCAGCCGCTGACCTCCACGGGCGATGAACTGCGTATCCACGCCATAGCGCCTTAAGTGGTTGATGGCCGCTTGCCCCAGCGGGTTGTTGGGCACCCGGGTTACGAAAGCCCCGTTCAGCCCAAAGTTGCTCAACGATGCAGCCACATTGGCCTCGCCACCGCCATAGGTTACATCAAAGCTATCCGTTTGCACAAACCTATCGAACCCGGGGGTAGAAAGTCGCATCATTATTTCGCCAAGGGTAACTACTTTATGGGGCATATTGAAGGTTTTTATTAGTTTCATGCATTCGCCTTACAAAAGAAAGAATTTACCCCCACTATTACTAGTCCAAAAGCGAACGAGCCCTTTATGGAAAACAAGGCACTTATTACCGATTTAATCGTTCAGCAGGGCATTTTGCCCTTATACTTTTATAAGGATACCACCGTAAGCATTGAGGTGCTGCGGGCATTGTACGCCGCGGGCATCCGCACGGTGGAGTATACCAACCGTGGTGAGGATGCTTTGAAAAACTTTGTGGCCATGCGCCAGGTGTGCGACGCCGAGCTAAAAGGCATGCACTTGGGCATTGGCACCATCAAAAATGCCGATGCCGCACAAGCGTTTATTGATGCCGGTGCCGATTACCTCATCAGCCCAGGGCTGGTGGAGCAAGTGGCCGCCGTGGCCGACAAGCACAACATGCTTTGGGTGCCGGGCTGCATGACCCCAACGGAAATTATCAGTGCCGAAAACTTGGGAGCGAAATTGATAAAATTGTTTCCGGGCAACTTGCTGGGGCCGGAGTTTGTATCGAGTATTAAGTCCATTTTCCCTAATCTCTTGTTTATGCCCACGGGTGGGGTGGAACTTGAGAAAGAAAACATCGGGCAGTGGTTTAAGGCGGGTGTATGTGCCGTGGGTATGGGCAGCAAGCTTATTACCAATAAACTGCTCGCTACCAAAGATTACCAACAAATAACCGCCAATACCAAGACAGCCATTGAAATAGTTCAATCCGTTAAACAGACACTATGAACGCAACGAAAACTACCTACTACCGTTGGGTAATATGTGCCTTGATATTTTTTGCCACTACCATCAATTATGTTGACCGCAGTGTTATCAGTTTCCTTAAGTCTACTTTTGCCGAAGAGCTGGGCTGGACCGATGCCGACTATGCCAACATTGAAATAGCGTTTAAGGTATTTTATGCCATTGGTTTATTGGGCGCTGGCCGAATAGTGGATAAATTGGGCACACGGCACGGTTATGCGCTTTTTGTGTTTTTATGGAGCTTGGCGGGCACGGCTACGGCATTTGTGAGCACCCTGTTTGGTTTTCAGGTTATGCGGGGCGCACTGGGCCTTACCGAAGCGGGCAACTTCCCCGCAGCCATCAAAAGTGTGGCGGAGTGGTTCCCGAAGCGAGAGCGGGCTTTGGCTACGGGTATCTTCAATTCGGGTGCCAATATCGGGGCCATTATTACGCCACTTACCATACCGTTTATCATCATTACTTGGGGTTGGCACTATGCCTTTGTATTGTCGGGGGCGTTGGGTTTTGTGTGGCTGGTGCTATGGCTGGTGTTTTACCAATTACCGCGCAATAGCAAGTATGTAAATAGTGCCGAGTTGGCCATTATCGAAAGTGACCAAGACGATGAGCCGGAAACCGACACTTCGCCAAAACTTACGTGGTTGCAGTTGCTACAATTTAAGCAAACATGGGCATTTGCCATTGGTAAGCTGCTCACCGACCCAATTTGGTGGTTCTACCTCTTTTGGCTGCCCGATTTCTTTGAGAGCACCTACCAAATGAAAATAACCGCCACTAGTTGGCCCGTAGCTGCGGTTTACATTATCTCTACGTTTGGTAGCATTATGGGTGGCTGGTTGCCATTGTACCTCATTCAGCAAAAGGGCTGGTCGGTGGCCAAGGCGCGCCGCATTAGTATGCTCATCTATGCCCTATGCGTGTCGCCTATTGTATTTGCTTTGATACTCGGCTCCATCAATATGTGGTTGGCCGTGGCGGTTATTGGATTGGCAGCGGCAGGGCACCAAGCATGGAGCGCGAACATTTTCACCACCGTGAGCGACATGTTCCCCAAAAACTCCACCGCATCGGTGGTGGGTATTGGGGGCATGTTCGGTGCTATCGGGGGTATCTTGCTTAGCCAGTTTGTGCAAAAAACGTTGTTTACCCACTTTAGGAGTATCGGCCAAATAGAAACCGCCTACTACATTATGTTCGCCATCTGCGCTGGTGCCTACCTCAGTGCCTGGGTAATCATGCAGTTGTTAGTGCGCAATGCGGGTAAGGTGAAGGGGTAGGGGGTGGTTATGGGTTGATAGGTTATTGGTAAATGTACAAAGTACGATGTACAAGGTACAATAGCAAAACCTGAGACTGGAATGGGTACGCCTTAACCCTCCTCGCTTAAGGTAGCTCGGATATATTATACTTCACTTCTTGCTTCTTCTTTCGCCCTGGTTGTCCATTGGTTTTTCCACTTGCGGCAGACCTTTTAACGCGTTTTTGGCATTTAGTGCCGTTACCACCTTCTTGCCGGTTTTGGCCTCTAACTCTTGCCTTGCCACCTTGGCTACATTTCCGCCTTGGGAAGCTACTTTCTTGCTTTCTTCAAAATCCTTCGGGCTTACTGCAACCGATATGTCTTTCGTAGATGCTTCTGCCAGCATATTCAAAATCAGCTCGGTGTTGGTCATGTTGTCACGTAGGTTTTCCTTCTTTAAGCCCTTCAATACCTTATACTCTTTAGTGGTTTTGTCGCTCCACGCTTTGGTAATAATATCGGTAAGGGTGGCAAATTGAATACCCTCTTTTAGCCCTCGCTTTTTCCATTCGTCTGTCAGCTCTTTTCTAACCTCAATACTTTTTATCCGCTGGTTGATCCAGTTTTCGGAGTAGCCCAGTTGCAGGTATTGCTCTAAAGCCCTATCGATGCTTAGTTCGGGGTCTTGCAGTTCGTCTAACCTTTCGGAAGCTACATGTGCCAGCCAAAGTTTGAATGGCTCGGCTTTAGGAGAAGGTATAGATTGTATAAGGCGGAAAAGTTGCTCGGTATCGGCCACATCGGTTTTGTAGTATTTACCATCTGCCGATTGCATTTTCAGTTGACTACAATTTGTAGTCAACTGGCTACCTTCTCCCTTTAGCCTTGTTTTTAGTACACTCCAATACTTTCTTGGATTTGGGCTATCCGTAAGCACGGCCACCAAATCCACAATAGATATGTACCATTTTTCTTGCTCCGCATCCCAAAGGGTTCGCACTTGCTTTTCTTCGAACAACTTAATGGCCGCTATTTCCTTACTCACGATATGCTGTTTGTGTAATTTCAATAATAAGGATTATTCTTCAATTATGCCTCCCTAAGTGCTATATTTTAGTGCTCCATCTGCGCAAATATAACTTCCAGAGTACCTCCTTGTGGCTTCTCTATTGCAATCGCTATACTCCCCATGCTGCCTTAAACATCCTCGCTTATCACGTATTCATACCTACCCCAACTTCTCCATTTGCTCCTTTACCCTAAACTCCACAATGCGCTTTATCAAATCTAGCGGTATGGGCTCGTTAAGGGGGAATTGTACCGAGCCTTTGCCTTGCTTGTATTTGGCTAGTTCTTTGGCAAAAGCCTCGTGCCCAGTGGGGGTGGCATAAAAACCAATGTGGTTTTTAAAGGCGGCAAAAAATACCAATTGCCCATTGAGGTAATAGCCTGGCATGCCATAACTGATTCTTTCCTCGGCATTTGGGGCAGCTTGTTTAACGGTTGACCGCACTTGCGCTAGCAATATTTGTACCTCTTCCGGAAAGTTGGCAATGTACGCATCAACGGTAGTGGGTTTTGCGGCGGTCATGGTGCTGCACTTTATCTATTGATCATGTAGCTTTCGTAGGGCAAACGGTTGGCTATAGAGCGGGCCAAGGTTAGTTCGTCGGCATATTCTAGCTCGCCACCAAAGGCTATCCCGCGGGCTATGGTAGTTACGCGCACCCCGTGCGGCTGCAATTGGCGCTGTATGTAAAATATAGTGGTGTCGCCCTCAATAGTGGGGCTAAGGGCCATTATTACCTCGCGTACTTTATCAGTTTGCACTCGCTCTACCAGGCTATCCACTTTTATATCCTCAGGGCCAATGCCATCTACTGGCGATATTACGTTACCCAGCACATGGTACATGCCATGAAATTGGTTGGTGTTTTCTACCGCAATTACATCCCTGAGGTTCTCTACCACGCACACCAAAGTAGCATCGCGTTGCGGGTTGCTGCAAATGGTGCACATGGGCGCATCGCTTACGTTATGGCACTTTTGGCAATAATGGATATTCTGGCGCATGCGTATTACCGCTTCGCCTAGCTTATCAGCTTTATCGGGCGTTTGGTTGAGTAGGTGCAATACCAGCCTGAGAGCCGTTTTTTGCCCTATGCCCGGTAGTTTGCTAAACTCGCCTACCGCATCCTCTATCAGTTTGCTCGGAAATTTCATCTTTTAGTCCACGGTCTACAGTCCACAGTCCACAGAATAATTGGGGCTGAAGATTGGCCTTTTGGAGTGGTAAAGTTAGCGAAAATAAAAGACTGGATGTTTCGAGCCTTAACGTATTTATGTGTGATGCCGCCAAAAAAGGACATTAAAAATAAAGATTAATAGTGCCTAAAAAGTGGAATCAATTACCTTAGTTCCATGTTATGACATTGTTTCCTGAAAGTTGTTTTTGAAAGGCCTGACGGAAACCGTATCTTTGTCATTCAATTTTTCCACCGGTACATGAGCGAGAGTATTAAGCATGAGTGCGGCATTGCCGTTATTCGACTACTAAAGCCACTAGAATTTTACCAAGAGAAATATGGTACGGCCTTGTATGGCCTCAATAAGCTGTATCTGTTGATGGAGAAACAGCACAATCGCGGCCAAGATGGCGTGGGCGTGGCTACCATAAAACTCGACCCGGTGCCCGGAAACCGCTACATAAGCCGCCAGCGCAGCAACAGTAGCCAACCCATAAAAGATGTTTTCAAAGAGATTTTCGAGCCATTTATCCAGCTTGAAAAAACAGAGCCCGCTAAAATGCGCGACGCCAATTGGCTAAAGCACAACATGAAGTACATCGGCGAGGTTATGATGGGCCACCTTCGCTACGGTACGCACGGTAAGAATAGCATTGAGGCTTGCCACCCCTTCCTTCGACAAAACAACTGGATGACCCGCAACCTGGTGTTGGCGGGCAACTTTAACATGACCAATGTTGATGAGTTGTTTGAGCAGTTGATGGAGTTGGGCCAGCACCCTAAGGAAATGACCGATACGGTAATTGTGTTGGAAAAAATCGGCCATTTTCTGGATATGGAGATACAACGCTTGTTCGATTTATTTAAGTCGCAAGGGTATAGCAACAACGATATAACCCACATGATTGCCGATGAGCTGGACCTGCACAAAATACTGAGCCGCTCAATGAAAGATTTAGATGGCGGGTATGTAATGACCGGTATGATTGGTCATGGCGATGCCTTTGTAATACGCGACCCGAATGGCATTCGCCCAGCATTCTGGTATCAAGACGATGAGGTGGTAGTGGTTGCCAGCGAAAGACCAGCCATACAAACCACCTTCAATGTACCCGAAGAGAAGATATTGGAAATAGCACCCGGCCATGCCGTTATCATTAAAAAGAACGGGCAAATAAGCCATTTAGAGTGTGCACCCCCAAAACCGAAACGCTCTTGTAGTTTCGAGCGGATCTATTTTTCAAGGGGCAACGACAAAGATATTTACCAAGAGCGCAAAAAATTGGGGCATTTGCTTACCCCTACCGTGCTGAATGCAGTAAACCACGACTTGGAAAATACCATTTTTTCGTATATACCCAATACTGCCGAAACCGCCTACTATGGTTTGGTTGACGGTGTTTTAGATTACTTGAAAACCTACCGTAAAGAAGAAATAAAGCGTTTGGGTACCAATATTACCGAAGAGCAGCTAGACCACATTTTCAATATGTCGCCGCGCTTGGAAAAGTTAGCCGTAAAAGATATTAAGCTGCGCACGTTTATTACCGACGATTCATCTAGAAACGAGCTGGTGTCGCACGTGTATGATGTTACTTATGGTTTGATAAGGAAAGGGGTTGATACTATTGTTGCGTTGGACGACTCCATAGTGCGGGGCACCACCTTGCAACAAAGTATTCTAAGTATCTTCGACCGATTGGGGCCGAAGAAAATCATCATCGTATCGTCGGCACCGCAAATACGCTACCCCGATTGTTATGGCATCGATATGTCGCGGATGCAGGAGTTTGTAGCTTTTCGCGCAGCTATTGCATTGCTAAAAGATACCGGACAGGAGCATATCATTAAAGATACGTTTGAAAAGTGCAGGGCTGCCAACCTGTTGCCGCTTCACGAAGTACGCAACGAAGTGAAAGCCATCTATGCGCCATTTACGCCTGAGCAAATCAGTGCCAAGGCCGCAGAGTTGCTGAAACCAAAGCATATTTTCAGCGATGTGCAGATTATTTTCCAGACCATTGAGAACCTGCACGTGGCTACACCTGAGCATTTGGGCGACTGGTACTTTAGCGGCGACTACCCAACCCCGGGCGGCAACCGCGTGGTAAACCAATCGTTTATGAACTACTACGAAGGAAAAGACAAACGCGCTTATTAATAGCACCGAGTATTTTCGCCTAATTATTCAGCGGCCGTGCCTATCTCAGGTGCGGCCGTTTTGTTTTGTAGCCCAAAGTGTGGCTTGTGCAGTTGGGTTGGTAATGCGGTCATACTGCTTGGTATTGGGTTTAAAGTAATTGGGTGTTATCTACAAAACGGCCTATTTATAGTTTTTCTCTATTGGCACATAGAAACAATCAATTTGATTTATGTATGGCTAATTGTGTACTTTGCATCGATTAAGAAGCATCAAAACAAACCCGATTATGAAAGCCCTAGCTATTTTATTACTTATGAGCCTATCGCTGTGTGGTTTTGCACAGCACGACCTATCATATGCTCCCAAAGATGGCACCGGCGGTGGTTGCCCAATGGGATATGACAAACCGAAACAGCAGCAAACAGACTCTATACCAAACGCAACCCCCAAAACCGCAACAGAGCCCATCAAAACCAATCAAGATTGGTGGCCCAACAAGTTAGACTTGAGCGTGCTGCGCTCTAATTCTAACTTAAGCAACCCCATGGACCCAAACTTTGACTATCGTGCGGCCTTCCAAACTTTAGATTATGAAGCGCTGAAAAAAGACCTTCGCGAGCTGATGACCCAATCGCAAGATTGGTGGCCAGCCGATTGGGGTCATTATGGTGGTTTGTTTATCCGCATGGCTTGGCATAGTGCTGGTACCTACCGCACAGGCGATGGCCGTGGCGGATCAAGGGAAGGGCAGCAACGTTTTGCGCCCATCAATAGCTGGCCCGACAATGCCAATTTGGACAAAGCACGCCGTTTGCTGTGGCCCATTAAGCAAAAATATGGCGATAAAATTTCGTGGGCCGATTTGATGATATTGACCGGCAACGTGGCCTTAGAGTCGATGGGTTTTGAGACCTTTGGTTTTGCGGGTGGACGCGAAGATGTTTGGGAGCCTGCCAGCAATATATATTGGGGCCGCGAAAGCAAATGGTTGGCCGATGAGCGCTATTCTGGCAACCGTCAATTAGAGAAGCCACTAGCCGCAGTGCAAATGGGCTTGATATACGTAAACCCTGAAGGACCGAACGGAAACCCAGACCCATTGGCGGCAGCATTTGACATACGCGAGACTTTTGGTCGCATGGGCATGAACGATGAAGAAACCGTAGCACTTATTGCAGGCGGCCACACGCTAGGCAAAACCCACGGGTCGGCGCCAGGCTCATACCTAGGGCCAGAACCCGAAGGTGCCCCAATGGAGGAGATGGGCTTTGGTTGGAAAAATAGTTACCAAACAGGCGTAGGTAAAGATGCAAACACATCGGGCTTGGAGGTAATTTGGACCAATACACCTACCCAATGGAGCCAGGGGTATTTTAAATCGTTGTTTGGCAACGAGTGGGAACTAACCAAAAGCCCCGGCGGCGCCCACCAGTGGGTAGCCAAAGACGCCAAGGCTACCGTGCCCGATGCTTTTGACACCACCAAAAAGCATAAGCCTACCATGCTTACTACTGACCTTTCGTTGCGTTTCGACCCGATTTATGGTCCGATTTCGAAACGATTCATGGAAAACCCAGCCGAGTTTAACGCTGCCTTTGCCAAGGCTTGGTTTAAACTCACACACCGCGATATGGGTCCTAAAACCTTGTACTTAGGCCCTGAAGTGCCTAAAGAAGTATTAATTTGGCAAGACCCTATTCCGGCATTGAACCATAAGTTGGTTGACGCTAAAGATATTGCCGACTTGAAAGCCGAAATATTGAAATCGGGACTTACTAGCAACGAAATGATTGAGACCGCTTGGGCAAGCGCTAGCACTTTCCGTGGCTCAGATAAGCGCGGTGGTGCCAATGGTGCCCGCATACAGCTTCAGCCAATGCGTAACTGGGAAGTAAACAACCCAAAACAGCTTGAAAAAGTGTTGACCGCTTTGGGCAAAATACAAAAGAGCTTCAATGCCAAAAGCAAGGATAAGCAGATTTCTATGGCCGACTTGATTGTGCTGGCAGGCAATGTGGGTATTGAGGCAGCTGCTAAAAAAGGTGGATTTACCATTGAAGTTCCTTTTACACCCGGCCGCATGGATGCTTTGCAAGAGCAAACTGATGTAGCATCAATAGGAGTACTGGAGCCACAAGCCGATGGTTTCCGCAATTACCAGAAAACCAACTACACCTTCTCTACCGAAGAGCTGTTGGTTGATAAGGCCCAGTTGTTGACCCTAACCGCGCCTGAAATGACCGTGTTGTTGGGTGGCTTGAGGGTGTTGGATGCTAACTATGACGGCTCTAAACATGGCGTATTTACCAATCGAGCAGGCGCGCTTACGAACGACTTTTTTGTAACTGTGCTAGATATGGGCATTCAATGGCGCAAATCGGCTACCAATGAGAACCTATATGAGGGTCTTGACCGCAAAACGGGTTTAGTGAAGTATACCGCTACCCGTGCCGATTTGGTTTTCGGCTCTAACTCTGAGTTGCGTGCCTTATCAGAGTATTATGCTACTACTAGCAATCAAGAAAAATTTGTGAAGGACTTTGTGGCCGCTTGGACCAAAGTAATGAACCTTGACCGATTTGATTTGCAAGATTAATGGCTACTTACACGAATGGGAGCCGGCTGCGCAAGTAGCCGGCTCTTTTTTTTTTAGGTATGTGTTAAGCGAGGTGGTTATTAGTAGGTAAGAAAGACATTATCAATTACAATTTCGGATTCTTATATTTAACCACTAACAAACCCCAAACTAAAAAGGACAAAATGGAAATTCTTGATCAAACGGAGGCTAAACCAGTTATAGCAAAAGATAAGTTCGGAAGGATAATGCGCGTTTTTGAGTGGTTTTTTTTAGCCATTACAATAACTGGAATCGGGTTAAAGGTGTTGGTCTTGCCATTTGGTAGCACACTTGTTCTTTTTGGCCTTATGGGCTTGGGAGGAATGTATTTCCCGATAGGGTTAATTTATGCTTTCGTTAGCAAACAATTTACCCAGAGTAAGGATAAAGTATTAGTGGCAGCAGCGGACTTACCAGCACCGGATTGCCAGGCTATATACCTTAATAAAGTTTCTTGTTTAAATAAGACCGAATGAAGCCTTTAAGAATAGTTTTTTCGCTTTGGGGCGTATATATAGCTTTTGCATCATGCAAAGGCCAACCCGTGCCCATGGAAGCAAAATACCATGTATGCACGCATTGTGAGACTATTAAGGATTTTATGGCCTTTGAGGATTCGATAGGTTCTACCTTGCTGTCTGTAAATTACGACCGCAAATCTAACAATTACGCCGCTGGAGTAGAGTATTGCTACAAGCGCAAAGGCTATGATAACGGATTAAGTTATTATTCCAAGCTTAAATCCTTTTATCATGATAGCACTTTTTTTGAGGCACATCTGTTAATAATGGACTCAACGGAAGTGCATAAGTGCGAAGACTTTGCCAGCCGTTATGACTTACCAGACACTGTGCTTACCAAGGATAGCCTTATGATATGGAATAAGTATGAAGAAATTAAATACCTCTATGAGCAATACTATGGGTTTTCATTTGAGTGTAGTGATGAAATCGGCCTTCCTGGTCGGCAACCTTATAGATGTAGATATATGGGTTTTTTTAATTCAAGTAAAAATACAAACAGGAAGCTGGGGCTTTTATTAACCACCTCTAATGGAAAAGACGGGTATAATCTGCAAATAGAAATCATGCTCGCGAACCATTATTTTTATAATCAAAAATACGAGTAACAGATGGCAAACCCTATAGAATACTTGGCTTTTGAGGGTGGCGGTGGCAAAGGGATAATATACATTGGGGCCTTAAAAGCTTTGGAGCTTAAAATTAATGGTGCCGTTGGCAAGCCGCTGGTGAACCCAAAATTACCTGCTGAAAAACAAAAAATAAAAGGCATAAGCGGCTCCATTCTTCGTAGGCTATGCCTTCGAAGAATCGAAGTTAAGAAGCTGCGCTTTAAGCGCTGCTGTTGCAATGCTGTGCCTATGGCTTAAAGAGAATGTGCAGAGAAGAACACGGTAAGTGCCGAGCTGGAAGCTCGCAGTTACCTAGTCCTCGCTGGAAGCGAGGACTAGTGCAAACAGTTAATTGTTTGTTTCCATGGACCAAACCTAAACCTCCGGCTCTTGCTGGCTTAAGCAGTGGAAACTACCTAGGCCCCAAATGAGGTCGGTACTATCTAAGCCCACCACCTTGCGAGTCGGGAATACGGATTGGATGATGTCCAAGGCCTTGTCGTCGTTCTTGTCTTGAAACGTAGGTACTATCACGTGTTGGTTGGCAATGTAGAAGTTGGCGTAGCTAGCAGGCAGCGGCTGGTCTTCAAATATTACGGGTGCTGGCATAGGCAGCTCCACCACGTTTAGCTGTTTGCCGTCTTGCAGGCGCAAGGTGTTTAACAGGTGCAAGTTTTCTTGCAGCGGCTCGTAGTTTACATCGGCCTTGTTGTGCTCTACAACCGTTACTACCGTATCGTGGTTTACAAAGCGGGTAAGGTCGTCAATGTGGCCATCGGTATCGTCGCCATCAATGCCATCGCCTAGCCAAAGAAAGTGCTCCGCACCATAGTAATCGTGCAGGTATTGCTCAATTTGCCCTTGGTTAAGGTTCGGGTTGCGGTTGGGGTTTAGCAGGCAAGCCTTGGTAGTCATCAAGGTACCTTTGCCATTAAACTCCACCGAGCCACCCTCCATTACAATACCTGGGTTGAAAACTTGTAAGCCTAGTTTCTCTCCAATAAGCGTCGGTATCACATCGTCCAAGTCGTAGGGTGGGTACTTATCGCCCCAGGCATTGTAGCCCCAGTCAACAATGGCTTTTTGCTTCTTTTCGTAGTTCACCACAAAGGCTGGGCCGTGGTCGCGGCACCAAGCATCGTTGGTGGGGTGCATAAAGAAGTCGATTTGAGCCATATTGGCACCCACGGCGTTCAAATGCTTTTCGGCAAAGGCTTTCATAGCGGCATCGGCTACGTTTATGCACACGCGCTGTCCTTCGGCCACAATTTTGATAAACTGCGCATAGACCGGAAAAATGGTGTCGATTTTGCCCGGCCAACTAGCCTCTTTGTGCGGCCACGATAGCCACATGGCGCGTTGTGGGGCAAACTCTGCCGGAAAATGTAAACCTAAGCTGCGTGGAGTATCCATCAATCTTCGTCAATAAAGCGTTTGGTAATCGGTTGGTATGTTTCAATGCGCCTATCGCGAAGGAAAGGCCAGTGGGTGCGGTATTGGTCGCTTTTGGCTTTGTCAATTTCTACCACTACGGTTTCTTCTTTCTCGTGGTCGGCCAAGTAAAGCAGGCTACCAAAGGCATTGCTAACGAAGCTACCGCCCCAAAATTTCATGGCGCCGCCCTGTTCAAAGCCCACACGGTTTACGCTCACCACCGGCACGCCGTTGGCCACGCTATGGCTGCGCTGTATGGTTTGCCACGCATTGTACTGCTCTTTGTTGGTTGCTTCGTCTTGGCTGTTTGCCCAACCAATAGCGGTAGGGTAAAACAGTATTTCGGCACCCATCAAGCTGGTAATGCGGGCCGCTTCGGGATACCATTGGTCCCAGCAGATAAGCACGCCCAGTTTACCAAATTTGGTATTGAACACCTTGTAACCCAAGTCGCCAGGCGTGAAGTAAAACTTCTCATAAAAAGCGGGGTCGTCGGGTATGTGCATTTTGCGGTACTTGCCCAAATAGGCTCCGTCGGCATCTAATACAGCGGTGGTGTTGTGGTATAGGCCCTCGGCACGTTTCTCGAAAAGGGAAGCAATAATAACCACGCCCAACTCCTTAGCCAGTGCGCCAAAGTTATCGGTAGTGGCTCCAGGTATGGCTTCGGCCAGTTTAAAGTTGTCGTAGTTTTCCTCGTCGCAGAAATATAGCGAGCGGAACAACTCCTGCAAACAAATAATTTGTGCGCCTTTGGCGGCGGCCACCCGTATTTCGCGAATGGCTTTCTCGGTGTTCTCCTTTGGGTCGGCCGAGCAGCTCATTTGCACCAGTCCAATTTGTACTTTTGTCATAGTAGGGGCAAAGTTATGATTTTCTGTAGATTTAGGATTTTATGATGTTGATATCGTTTGGCTGATTTCCGTTCAGCTGGTGCGTTGGTCTAATATTTAACTTTTCCTCGGCAAACGTATATTAATTCCAATCAACTTGTTATGGGATAGGCGTATCTTTGTCACCGATGAAAAAACATTCTTGGGGGAATGATTTTGGATTATGAAGAAAGTTAAGGAAGTATATGAGGCGCTAGAGGTGTGCACTGATGACGGAAAGCGATTGGATTTGCTGTTTAGCCTTGCTACCCACCTGCTCAACTTTGATGATAAGCGTAGCTTGGAGGTAGCCGAGCAGATAAGGGAACTCTCGGAGCAAATAGATAGCCATTTAGGCCGTTCTTATTACCACTCGGCCAAGGCACGGGTGCTATATAAGCGCAGCGAGTTTCATGAAGCAACCGATGAGTTTCAGAAAGCGTTGGATGCGGCCATGCTTACCAGCAACCCTACGCAACAGGCCATTTGTTTGGATAGCTTGGGTATTGCCTTTAGATTCCAGAAACGGTATAGAGAGGCGGAAGACTGCTCGCTTAAAGCCCTGCAAATACTCAATAGTCTTGAGAAATCAATAGGGTATACAGCTACCTGCTACAACAACCTAGGCAGCCTATACCAAGACCAAGAAGAATACGACAAAGCCACTGAGTGCTTTACCAAAGGGCTAGCAATTTCCAAGCAGCACCATGATGAAAGAATGGCCGCCAACCTGCTGAATAACCTAAGCGGAATTGGTATTATGACCCACCAGTACACTGATGGGCTAGCATATGCCAACCAGGCTATAAGCCTGTTTAAGAGCATGAACCACAAACATGGCGAAGTACACGCCACTGTGCTAATGGGTTTATGTTATCTGCGGTTGGGCAACCACGCAACGGCAATGGATTACTTTTTGAGCGGACTTAAACAGCTTAAAAATGTTGACCACAAACTGATTGAAGTGCAGGCATACAAAGGCTTGGGTGAGGTTTATGCCGCATTGCTTGCATACCCCGAAGCCAACAAAAACTATAGTAAGGCCATTGCCATCGGCATTAAGGCACACGACTATGCCGAGGTGTGCACGATTATGCTGCTACAGGCTAAAATGCAACTGGCAGCCAACGACTTGAAAGCGGTAAAAACCACCCTGACCAAAGCCAGAACCATAGCCACAGAGCAAAACTTGCCCAAACAGTTGGCCCCATTAAACGAACTAGCCGCAACCATAGGGTTGCCATAAGGCTTTGAACAAAGGCAGCTTTCAGTTGTCTTGTTTTTAAATATGATTGTATGAAATCCGCACTTAAGATAACCATTGCCGTAGTTGTTTGTTTGGCCATTGGTGGCCTATCGGGCGTTGCTACTACCGATGCTATTACGGGATGGTATGCCACCATTACCAAGCCATCGTTTAACCCACCTAATTGGATATTCGGCCCCGTATGGACGGCCCTATACATCATGATGGGTGTTGCCGCGGGCCTGGTTTGGAAAGCAGGTTGGGATAAGAAAGACGTGAGAACGGCATTGGTTATTTTTGGTATTCAGTTGCTGCTCAACGGCCTATGGTCGCTTATCTTTTTTGCCTGGGAAAGTCCTCGTTGGGCCTTGGTAGAGATACTGGTGCTGCTGGTTTTTATCCTATTCACTATAGTTAGCTTCAGGCGCGTTAGTATTGTAGCGGCCTATTTGCTAGTGCCCTACCTGCTTTGGGTGAGTTTTGCCACTGTGCTGAATGCCAGCATCTGGTGGTTGAATTAAAAAAAGCGACAACCCACCTAAATGGATTGCCGCTTTGGGTGCGTAATTAATGGTTACAGATTACTTCAATTTATCTTTAAACACTTCCCTAAACTTCTCCAGCTTCGGCACTATCACTGCACGGCAATAAGGCTGATTGCCGTTTAGGTTGTAATAGTTTTGGTGATAATCTTCCGCTTTATAAAAGTTCGTAAATGGCGTTATCTCCGTTACTATCGGGTTGCTCCAAATGCCAGCTTTATCTAGCTTGGCTTTATATGCTTCGGCCAGCTTTTGTTGCTCCTCATCATGGAAAAACACTGCCGAGCGGTATTGTGTGCCCACATCAGCGCCCTGGCGGTTGAGGGTAGTAGGGTCGTGGGTTTTCCAGAACACTTCCAACAACTCCTCAAAGGTAATCACGGCCGGGTCATAGGTTATTTGTATCACTTCGGCATGGCCCGTGGTGCCTGCACTTACCTCACGGTAGCTAGGGTTTTTTACTTTGCCGCCGCTATAGCCGCTTTCTACTTTGCTTACGCCTTTCAGTTCTAGGAAAATGGCTTCGGTGCACCAAAAGCACCCGTTGCCAAATGTTGCAATTTTCATATTGGGGGGTATGGGGGTTTGTACGGTTTCGGGTAATTGGTTGTCGGCATTGCTACTGCTGCAAGCCATAAACAGGCCAGCAAAAGTAAGTAAGCCAACCATCAGCGCAAGTGGTTTCATCATATTTTAGATGTTCATTCATACCATTAACAAATCTTTGCCTAGGTAGTTCAATTATGGGTTGGCAGTAAGCTAGGCAATAACTAATTTTAACACCATGAAGATATTTTGTGTAGGCCGCAACTATGTTGACCACGCCAAGGAACTGAACAACCCCCTGCCACAGCAGCCAGTGGTATTTACCAAGCCCCCAACGGCAGTTATCCGCAATGGGCAAGATTTTTATATTCCCGATTTCTCGAAAAACGTACACTACGAGGGCGAGCTGGTTATCCGCATTGGCAAAAACGGCAAAAACATTGCCGAGAAGTTTGCCCACAAGTACATTGATGCCATTACGTTTGGTCTCGATTTTACCGCCCGCGACCTGCAAGACTACCTCAAGGAAAACAAACTACCTTGGGACTTGGCAAAGGGCTTCGACGGCTCGGCCGCGGTAGGCGATTGGTTGCCCATCGACCAGTTCCCGAAACTGCACGACATTAGCTTCCGTACCGTGCTTAATGGTGAAACCGTGCAAAACGGCAACAGCAGCCTGATGATGTTCAACATCGAGAAGATAATTTCGTTTGTAAGCCACTACTTTACCCTGCAAGTGGGCGACCTACTATACACTGGCACCCCCGCTGGCGTTGGCGCCCTAAAAGCCGGCGATGTGCTGGAAGGGTATATTGGTGAAGAGAAATTGTTGAGGACGGTGGTGAAGTAGAATAGTTGGTTGATAGTTCATGGTCGATAGTCCATGGATGCTGCACAATCAGTTATTCGGAATTTCCGAACAACTGATTTTCTTTCGAGATCCGCCTTCTGCGCGCACAACGTAAAAAAATCATTATATTAGTCTAATGAAACCTCGATTGTATTTTGATACCTCAGTATTCGGTGGGGTATTCGATGAAGAGTTTGAAGAAATCTCCTTGCTCCTGTTTGAAAAGGTAAAACTTGGGGAAATAGTCTGCGTGTATTCTGATTTGTCTGTTGCAGAGTTAAAAAATGCTCCCGAAAAAGTGAGAGTGTTTTTCCAAAGTTTGCCACCCGAAAAAATGGAACTAGTATCAGTTACGGAAGAGGCTTTTTTACTTGCCGATATGTATATACAGGAAAAGGTGGTTGGCAAAACAAGTCTAGATGATTGCCGCCACATAGCCATAGCAACCATACACAAAGCAGATTACTTAGTAAGTTGGAACTTTAAGCATATAGTGAACGTCTTTAGAATTAGAGGATATAATGCAGTAAATTTAAAACATGGGTATGCGCAGCTAGACATTCGTTCACCTAGGGAAATAGTAAATGATGAAAACTAAGATTAAGAAAGAAAAGACCTTTGATACCGTTAAGGTTTTCCGTGAAATCAAAGAAAAAATTGCCAAAGAAACTGAGAAGATGACCTTTGAGGAGTTTAAGCAATATTTGGAAAAGAACAAGCTATCTTCGGCTAAGTAGCTCTGCCCCTTGCTACAACGCCCTCGTTCGTGCTGAAGGCAGCACCTACGCCCCCAAGAACTTCAACAACTCATACACCAAAAACCCCGGCCAAACACAGGCTTTCAAAAAGCCCACCACGCCCATCCAAAAGCCCTCGGCTAGTTGTATGTAGTATATGGCAGCACCTACAAAGGCTGCAAAGTAAAGGAAAGAAGGCTCCCGAGCGATAACCTTCTCTTTGTATTTCATCTGCATAAGGCGTTGGGTTGGTATCCATCAAAAGTACGGTTGTGGAAACAAGCTCCCAATGATAACGGATATGGATAAATATGATTTATGTCAATTCTCAAATTGCTTAATTCTTCTTACCCATAGTCAGATAACGCAATTGCGACACCATGGACCATCGACTATGGACTATTGACTGATTTTATCGTAATTTTGCCCTCTAATTTTTACAACAAACCGTTACATGAGCCAGCAAATACTGAACGAGCAAGAGGTTATCCGCCGCGAATCGTTGACCAAACTGCGCGAATTGGGCATTGAGCCTTATCCAGCAGCATTATTCCCCGTTGACGCTTTGGCCAAGGATATAAAGCAAACCTATGCTGATGGCCTGCAACAGCGCGATATACTGATTAATGAGTTGCTGGAAGGTAAGCGTGTAAACGTAGTATTAGCTGGCCGCCTCATGAGCCGCCGCATAATGGGCAAGGCATCGTTTGCCGAGCTGCAAGACAGTAGCGGCCGCATACAGATTTACCTTAACCGCGACGAGATTTGCCTTGGCGAAGACAAAGAACTTTACAACACCGTGTTCAAGAAACTATTGGACATTGGCGATTTTATCGGCATTAAAGGCTACGTATTTGTTACCCAAGTGGGCGAAATAAGCGTGCACGTTGAGGAAATGACCGTATTGGCCAAAAGCCTGCGCCCGCTGCCAGTAGTAAAGAAAGACGAAGACGGAAACGTATACGATGCCTTTGCCGACACCGAGCTGCGCTACCGCATGCGCTATGTCGATTTGGTAGTGAACGAGCAGGTGCGCGAAACCTTCTTGAAACGCACCAAGCTCATGAACACCATGCGCCAGTTTTTCAACGACCATGGTTACCTTGAAGTAGAAACGCCCGTGCTACAAAGCATACCCGGTGGTGCTGCGGCCCGCCCGTTTATTACCCACCACAATGCCTTGGATATACCGCTATACCTGCGCATTGCCAATGAATTGTACCTCAAGCGCCTCATTGTAGGCGGCTTTGACGGCGTGTACGAGTTCAGCAAGAACTTCCGTAACGAGGGTATGGACCGCACCCACAACCCCGAGTTTACCGTAATGGAGATATATGTAGCCTATAAAGACTACAACTGGATGATGGCCTTTACCGAGCAAATGCTCGAGAAAATAGCCACCGAGCTGCACGGCACCACCCAAGTGCCGTTTGGCGATACCACCCTCAACTATGCCGCCCCTTACCCGCGCGTAACCATGTACGAGGCTATTGAGCGCTTCACGGGCGTTGATATTAGCAGCATGGACGAGGCCCAACTGCGCGTAACCTGCCGCCAGCAAGGTGTAGAGGTTGACGAAACCATGGGCCGCGGCAAACTCATTGATGAGCTGTTTGGCGCTAAGTGCGAAGGCAATTTCATACAGCCTACCTTCATTACCGATTTCCCAGTGGAGATGTCGCCGCTATGCAAAAAGCACCGCACCAACCCACAGTTGGCCGAACGCTTTGAACTGATGGTAAATGGCAAGGAAGTGGCCAACGCCTACAGCGAGCTCAACGACCCCATCGACCAGCGCGAGCGTTTCCTAGAGCAAATGCGCCTGGCCGACCGCGGCGACGATGAGGCCATGACCATTGACCACGACTTTTTGCGGGCCCTTGAGTACGGCATGCCGCCCACCTCGGGCCTCGGCATTGGCATTGATAGGCTCACCATGTTCATGACCAACCAAAACACCATACAAGAGGTACTGTTCTTTCCTCAGATGAGGCCGGAAAAGGCCTAGTCGATAGTCGATGGTCCATAGTCCATGGACTTGTTCGTTTTGTCGTGCAGGAAACTTGTTTTCATGCGGCTTTAAAGCATGCCTTTGGGCATATAAATCTTTTTCTATCGACCATGGACCGCCAAGCCCATGCATGTCATCCTGTCTCGTTTGAAACGAGTCGAAAGGCATGTCATCCTGAGCCTGTCGAAGGGTGCGCGCGTTGGCCTGCCCGCGTTGTGAGTTAACCACCCCCTACCCCCTCCTTTTGCCCAAAATCGCGCTGGGCCATTCGAATGAGGGGAGCTACCGTGTAATATTGCTAAAGTATGTAGGCGGAAGCAAGCATGTCATCCTGTCTCGTTTGAAACGAGACGAAGGGTGCGCGCGTTTGCCTGCCAGTGTTATGTGCTAACCACCCCCTACCCCCTCCTTTTGCCCAAAATCGCGCTGGGTGACTTGTCCTAAAATAGGTTTACAGGTTAATGGATAATTCGGTTATTGGTTTACGTTTTTGTGGTAATCCTGTTATTGGTTTACAAAGGTAATTTTCTTGGGGTAATAATTTTTCCATTTACGCTCCACTTTCAGGCTTTCCGCATGGACTTTTTCAGGCGTGTGCATCGCACAGCTCATATGCGGCCTTAAGGTGTTATAGGTGGTTACCGATTCTCGGAGCACGCTTGCCACATCCGATAGGCCTTCAAGCCTGTGATGGTCGAGGAACTCTGC
>JAIXOI010000008.1 GCA_027486795.1 Sphingobacteriales bacterium
ACGGCCGCACCTATCTTTACAAATGCGTACACCAAGCATGGTACACCAAACAAAAATCCCGATCACCTAAGGCAATCGGGACTCTATTTAATCCGTCAACTTATTCTAGGACGTTACATTCCTATAATAATAGGCACCTTAACTACTTACTATTTCTTGGGGCTTGAGTTTGCCGGCGCCATACTGCTTGCCAGCATGTTCTCATCGCATACTTTGGTATCCTATCCTATTGTTGGCCGGTTGGGCATCAACCGAAACGAAATAGTAACCGTTGCCATTGGTGGTACAATAGTAACCGACACGCTGGTGCTATTAGTGCTGGCAGTGGTATCAAACTCAGCAAAAGGCGATTTAGATGCAGCATTTTGGTTAAAACTGGTGGGTTCGTTGGCAGTGTTTGTGTTTATTATGTTATGGATAGTGCCGCGCGTTACCCAATGGTTTTTCCGTAACCAAGCAGGCGAAGGAGGCTTTCAATACCTGTTTGTTCTGTCCATAGTTTTCTTGGCCGCATTCTTAGCTGAACTAGCTGGTGTTGAGGCCATTATAGGTGCATTTTTAGCTGGCCTTGCACTTAATCGATTGATTCCCCATACCTCGCCTCTAATGAACCGCATTGAGTTTGTGGGCAACAATCTATTTATACCCTTCTTCCTTATTAGCGTAGGGATGATAGTTAATGTTTCGGTTGTAATGAAGGACATGGAAGCGTTGAAAATGGCCGGAACGCTGGTTGTGGTGGCTCTTACCACTAAGTGGATCGCAGCTTTCTTAACCCAAAAAATATTTGGCTACTCGCCTACTGAACGCAATTTGCTTTTCGGCCTCACGAGCGGCCATGCCGCAGCTACCTTGGCAATTGTTTTGGTGGGCTTTAATTTGGGCTTGCTTACAGAAGCGGCATTAAATGGCACCATACTGGTAATATTGGTTACTTGCTTGGTAAGCAGCTTTGTGACGGAAGCGGCAGGCCGCAAAATAGCCATTACGCAAAACAAAGAAATTGCCGAAGCACCAGATGTACCCGACCGCATATTGATACCAGTAGCAAACCCAGAAAGCGTGCTGCCCTTGCTCGATTTGGCAGGCTTGGTTCGCAACCCTGAATCGAAAGAGCCCATTTATGCCCTATCGGTAGTATTGGACGACGACGAAGCCCGCGATAAGGTAATGCACAACGAGCGTCTACTGGAAAAAGCCGAAAAGTACGCGGCTAGCATGGATGCAAAAGTAAAAGTGGTATCAAGAATAGATTTGAGTATAGCTAGTGGAATTAGCCGGTCGTTGAGAGAACTCAATATCAGTAAGGTTGTAATGGGCTGGAGTCCTAAGTTTTCTACCAGAGACCGTATATTCGGCACGGTGCTTGAAAAGTTACTTTCAGGTTCGTCGCAAATGATTTTAGTGAGCCATATAACCGTTCCTATAGCCACTATAAGTTTCATTCATGTAATACTGCCGCAGAACGCGCACTTAGAGTCCGGAAAAGAACGTTGGATGCGTGCCTTGAAACACCTTGCCCAGCAAACAAGCGCAAAAGTAAGATTCACAGGCGATGAAGAGGTTTTAAAGGGAATAGAGGAGGCAAGTAAACTCACCAAAGCTTCAATAGAGGCTGAATACATCGCTACAAACCGTTGGGAAGAGTTTACTACCAATGCTGAACAATATAACGACAACGATTTAATATACATCATTCAGTCGCGCCTAGGCTTTATTTCATACAACGATGAAATGGAGAATACTTCGCGCCACTTGATCAAATCATTTCAAAAGAAAAATTTCATTGTAGTGTACCCTGAACAACAGCAAGTGGCCGCCGCGTCAGACTGGGAGCAGGGATACAACTAAGGCTAGCAATACCGTTTAAAAACAAATACTGAAGTCTATTCTCAACTTTAATCTGCTGCATTTGGCAGTATGCTTTGCAAAATACACATTCCCTTTACCGACCAATTAATCAGAAAAAACAAAATCACAAACATTGCATCATTCGTAAATCGTACCTCACGAAATCGTAAATAACTAGTGTGCTTCCAGCCAATTATGGCCTACGCCCATTTCCACTAAAATAGGCACCTCCAGTTTCAAGGCATTCTTCATTTTGCTCTCCACCAATGGTTTTAAGGTTTCCAGCTCGTCCTTATGCACATCGAATACCAATTCATCATGCACTTGCAACACCATGCGCGAGCTCAGTTTTAGCTCTTTAATATCGCGGTGCAAATCAATCATGGCAATCTTAATCATATCGGCAGCGGTGCCTTGTATAGGGGCGTTAATGGCATTGCGCTCTGCATGGCCACGCACCACTTGGTTACTGCTCAAAATATCAGGCAAATAGCGTCTGCGGCCTTTGAGTGTTACCGCATAACCTTGCTCTTTAGCCTCGCGCACGGCTATATCCATGTAGCGTTTTAGGCCATGGTACTCATTAAAGTATGCATCAATTAATTCGGCAGCTTCGCGGCGAGGGATATTCAGGTTTTGCGATAAGCCAAAGGCTGTAGTGCCGTATATAATTCCGAAGTTAACGGCCTTAGCATTGCGGCGCTGGGTAGAAGTAACATCTTCTAAAGGTACATTATAAACCTTGCTGGCTGTTGCTGCGTGAATGTCCAGTCCTTTTTTGAAGGCATCTAGCATGGCCTCGTCTTTGCTTATATCAGCCACCAAGCGCAATTCTATTTGGCTATAATCCGCCGAAAGTAAAATATGATCGCTATCGCGAGGCACAAATGCTTTACGGATGCGTCGGCCCTTTTCAGTGCGGATAGGGATGTTCTGTAAATTCGGGTTTTGTGAGCTCAACCTCCCTGTAGCCGCCACCGCTTGGTTAAAGCTAGAGTGTATACGGCCCGTTTTAGGATTAATCAGCTGCGGCAAAGCATCAACATAAGTCGATTTTAGCTTCACCAACTCACGGTAATTCAATATCTCGCTTGCTATTGGGTATTCATGCTCCAATCGGCTCAAAATATCTTCGCCCGTGGCATATTGGCCTGTTTTGGTCTTTTTACCTTGATAGGGTATGCCCATTTTCAGGAACAGCACCTCGCCCATTTGCTTTGGCGAATCGATATTGAATTTGGTGCCAGCCATGCCGAAGATGGCATCCTGCAGCACGGCAATATCCTCGCCCAACTCCTTAGAGTAAACAGACAAGAAATCACGGTCCACTAGCACACCATTATACTCCATTTCGGCGAGGGCATACACCAATGGGGTCTCTATTTCGTAATAAAGCTCCTTTTGGTCTTGCGCTAAAATAAGCGGCGCAAATTTCTCTTTCAGTTGCAGGGTTATGTCAGCATCTTCGGCAGCATATTCCTTTACCTGCTCAATAGGCACATCGCGCATGGTGCCTTGCCCTTTGCCTTTTTTACCAATTAGTTCGGTAATCGAAACTGGAGTGTAACCCAGGTAATTCTCCGACAGCACATCCATGTTATGCCTGCTTTCCGGGTCGAGTAAGTAGTGAGCCAGCATCGTATCAAACAAGTCGCCTTGAAGCGTTACGCCATACCATTTCATTACCAGTATATCATACTTAATATTTTGGCCCGTTTTACCAATATTGGGGTTTTCGAGCAATGCCTTAAACTCATCAACAATAGCTTGGGCTTCCCTTTGGTCTTCGGGCACGGGCACATAGTATCCCTCACCAGCCTTTACCGAGAACGACATACCTACCAACTCACAATTATTGGCATCAATACCGGTAGTTTCGGTATCAAAACTAAAATCCTTTTGTTTGCTCAAGAGCTTCACCAAGTCAGCCCGTAGTTTTGGGGTATCGGCTAAATGGTATTCATGTGGCGTATTGGTAATGTCCTTCCCTGTTATTTCTGGTTTTAGTTCACTTACTGGTGGGGCGGTGCTTTTTACTTCGCCGCCAAACAAATCCAATTGGGCAGTTGGTTTACCTTTAGCTTCAGGGGCAGGAGCTTGGTTTACGCTCCAATCCTCACCAAACACGCGCTTGCCCATAGTGCGGAACTCCAACTCGGCAAACAACGCCATCAAATCATCTTTCTTAGGCGCGGTTATCACCAATTGCTCCTCTTCAACACTAATAGGCACATCGCAAATAATGGTAGCTAGCTTTTTAGAAATAAACGCCTGCTCCTTATAAGTCTCTAAATTTTCCTTAAGTTTTCCTTTAAGCTTATCCAAGTTTTCATAGATTCCCTCTATGGTATCATATTCCTGAAGTAGCTTGGCGGCGGTCTTTTCGCCAATACCAGGCACTCCTGGTATATTGTCTACGGCATCGCCCATCAAGCCCAGAATATCGATTACTTGGTCTACCCTATTTATGCCCCATTTGTCAAGCACATCTTGCACGCCCATGGTATCAAATCCGCCACCTTTGTATGCTGGCTTATAAATAAAGATGTTCTCGCTTACAACTTGCCCAAAATCCTTGTCTGGCGTAACCATGTACACTTGGTAGCCATCGCGCTCGGCTTGCTGCGCAATAGTACAGATAATATCATCGGCCTCATAACCTGCCAATTCCAACATGGGTATATCAAAGCCCCTAATCAGTTCTTTAATAACCGGTATGCTGCTGCGGATGTCTTCTGGCGTTTCTTGGCGATTGGCTTTATAAAAATCGTGCTCCACCGCCCTATCGGTAAGGCCTGGCGCATCAAATACCACCGCTATATGGCTAGGTTTGTCTTTTTGCAACAAATCCAACAAAGTATTGGTAAACCCATATACCGTAGAGGTGTTAAACCCCTTGGAGTTGTGAAAACCCGAAGTACCTTTTGCCGAACTATTGAGCGCAAAATAAGCGCGATAAATCAATGCAAAGGCATCTAGCAGGTATAATTTCTTCTCGTTCTTATCGCTCATTTGGTTGGTTCGTTTAGCGCTTCCCAATATTCAGCAGCGCGGCGGGTGTGCGGAATAACAATAGTGCCCCCAACGAGGTTGGCTATCGCAAATACTTCATAAACCTGTTCGGTCGTAAGGCCCACTTCATGGCATTTGCCCAAGTGGTATTTAATACAATCGTCGCAGCGCAGCACCATGCTACTTATCAGGCCGAGCATTTCCTTCACATCTACGCCCAAAGCGCCAGGCGCATAGGCATTGGTATCGAGGTTGTAAATACGCTTCATTACCAAGTTGTCTTTGCTCAGTATCAACTCGTTGGTACGCGTGCGGTAGTCGTTGAATTCCTTGACCAAATCGCTCATAAAACAGGGGTAAGTTTGAGTGGACTAAAGTACGGAATTAGTAGCAAGATGTGCGTATCAAGCATCAAGACAATCACTTCCTTTTTGTTGCGATATTAATTTTCTTAGCAAAAAACTAATTTTATTTAGATTTTCAAGTTTATAATTGCATATTTACAGGTTCAAATTTTTGACCAGATTTGCACACCATGGATACTAGCACCACCACACACGACCCGAAGGAAACATTGAGCCGGTATTTCGGCTACAGCCAATTTAGGCCCTTGCAAGAAGAGATTGTAAACCGCATTATCGGTGGCAAAGATGCCCTAGTACTTATGCCCACGGGTGGCGGCAAATCTATCTGCTACCAAGTACCAGCCTTGTGCCTGCCCGGCACAGCCATAGTAGTATCGCCACTAATATCGTTGATGAAGGACCAAGTAGATGCCTTGAAAGCAAATGGTATTGAAGCAGCGTTTTTGAATAGCAGCATTAATGGTGGCGAGCAACAACATATTGAAGATCAACTACGAGCAGGTAAATTGAAACTGCTATACCTAGCCCCAGAAAGATTGTTGAGTGGCAACACCGTAAACTTGCTAAAACTAGCCAAGATAAGCCTGTTTGCCATTGATGAGGCCCACTGTATATCGCAGTGGGGGCATGATTTTAGGCCAGAATATACCAAACTGGGCGCCATCAGGCAGTATTTCCCGAATATTCCGTTTGTGGCACTTACTGCTACTGCCGATAAACTGACTCGGCAAGATATATTGAGGCAGCTTTACTTGAAGGAAGAAGACCAGTTTATTGCCTCTTTCGATAGGCCAAATCTAAGCCTAGAGGTACGCCCAGGCAGGCAGCGGTACAACCAATTGCTCGATTTTGTTAAGCAACGTAAGCGCGATACAGGCATTGTGTATTGTCTATCGCGAAAAACCACCGAGCAACTTGCCGATAAACTCCAGCGCGAAGGCATAAATGCCATGGCTTACAATGCGGGCCTTACCCCGCAGGAACGCAGCCGCGTACAAGATGCTTTTGTAAATGATAAAGTAGATGTAATATGCGCCACCATAGCATTTGGCATGGGCATCGATAAATCGAATGTGCGCTATGTGGTGCACTACAACCTACCCAAACATATTGAGAGCTACTACCAAGAGATAGGCCGCGCAGGCCGAGACGGCCTGCCAAGCGATACCTTACTATTTTATGCCATTTCCGACTTGGATATGCTGCGCACCTTCATAGCCGACGATGACCGAAAGGAGATACAGTTGGAAAAACTAAAGCGCATGCAAGAGTATGCCGAAGCCAAAATTTGCCGCCGCAAAATATTGCTCAACTATTTTAACGAATACCACGACAAAGATTGCGGCAACTGCGACGTTTGCAACAACCCTCCCCAGTTTTTTGATGCCACTGTTTTATCTCAAAAAGCACTTTCGGCAGTAGCGAGGGTAAACGAGCGCGTGGGCATGGGTTTGTTGGTAGATATTTTGCGCGGTTCGCAACGGAAGGAAATAGTGGAGCACGGCTTCGACCAAATAAAAACCTACGGAGCAGGGGCAGATATAAGCACCAATGATTGGTTGTACTATGTGCAGCAACTTATTCAGTTGGGGTACATAGAAATAGCCTACGAGGCAGGCCATACCCTGAAACTTACAGCAGCAAGCAACGAGGTACTACGCAATGGCAAAACCATAAAAATGGCAAAGGCTGATTGGTCGTTTGCAAAGAAAAACGATTTGGCATTTGCACCAAGAGAAACCAAACAAAAGCAGTTTGAAATGGCCCTATTCGATCACTTGCGGCAGTTGCGCAAGCAAATAGCCGAAAAAGAGCAGATTCCGGCCTATGTGGTGCTTTCTGATGCAACGCTAAAAGAGATGGTAGAGAAACTTCCGGTAACAGAAAGTCAACTGGAGCAAGTATCGGGTTTTGGAAGAGAAAAACTACAACGCTACGGCAATACCTTCGCCCTCAGTATCCGGAAGTTTATAGTGCAAGCTACCGACATGGGCATCAAAAAAGTAAAAGGAGCGACTTACCTAGCTACCCTAGATTTGTTTGAATCAAACAAATCGCCCTTTGAAATAGCCCAACAGCGCCAAATTGCTGAAGGCACTGTATTTGGCCACTTAGCCAAACTAGTTGAAGACGGACATAAATTAGACCTTGACAGGGTGCTATCCAACGAAGAAAGGGCCTCCGTTCTGAAAGCTTGGCAGCTATGCGCCAAGCCCGAGGAAATAGCCCCAGTGTTTGAAATGCTAGGCGAATCGGTTTTCCCGAGTAAAATAAGGCTGATAATAGCGGAGCATTTGAGTAAAAGCAAATAACCCAGCTGGAACATTTTTTCGTTTTGGTAACTTAGTTGGCCTATATTGGGTTAGTGATTTGTGCAATTACCCCCATTTGCAAACAATTATGGAACAATTAGCAAACATTAAATCTATTTTTCCGGGGCTCGAACCTGAGTTGCTGCAACAGCTAACCGATAAGGCAATACTGAAAGAAGTGAACGAAGGGCAAACCATTATTAGCACGGGCCAGTACATTCGTTCAACCATGCTTTTGCTGGATGGTTTGATAAAGGTGTATAGAGAAGATGACGAAGGCAATGAATTTTTGATGTACTACTTAGAGCCAGGCGAAGCCTGCGCACTAAGCATATTGTGTGCGGCCCAGCAAGAAAAAAGTGAAATAATGGCTAAGGCTGTGAAAGACAGCACGCTCATGCTGGTGCCGGTTGAGCAAACCGAAATGTGGATGAACGAATACAAAAGCTGGTACCGCTTTGTGGTGGGCACCTACCGTTCTCGTTTTGAAGAACTACTTCAAACCCTTGACAGCATTGCCTTTAAAAGCCTCGATGATAGATTGTTATTTTACTTGAAACGCCACCTTGATATTAACGGTCCGCGCATTGAGCTATCACATCAACAAATTGCAGAAGAGCTAAACAGCAGTCGGGAGGTTATTTCGAGACTGTTGAAGAAACTAGAGCAGCGTGGATTGGTTACACTTCATCGTAACGTTATCGAAATTCCGCACCCTGAGAGGCTAATTTAGTAGGTGTGACGTAAGTCACTATCATGCGCAAAAATATGCTGCAACTTTGCTCTCACTATGGCAATAACGTTGATAATAGGATACATTGCAGCAGTAGTTATAGGCATATCTTTGGGCCTAATAGGTGGCGGTGGCTCTATACTCACCGTGCCCATACTCGTATATTTAATGGGCATTCCGCCGGTTTACGCCACGGCATATTCACTGTTTATAGTGGGCCTTACAAGTTTGGTAGGTAGCACCGTTTATTATCGCAAAGGATTGGTTGATTTGAAAACAGCAGTTATTTTCGGCATTCCTGCCATTGTTGCAGTATACGCCACTAGGCGTTTTTTGATTCCGGCCATCCCAGACGAGCTGTTTAATATTGGCTCGCTTGCCATTACTCGGGGTTTACTGTTAATGTTGCTTTTTGCGGTACTCATGATTTTTGCGTCCATTTCAATGATTCGTAACAAAAAGCCAAAGCCCGCAAAACTTACCCCTGATGGTAAACGCCACTTTAATTATCCAGCCATACTTGCCGAAGGTGCTATTGTAGGCACGCTTACAGGTTTGGTAGGCGCAGGAGGTGGATTCTTAATTATTCCAGCTCTGGTATTATTTAGTGGGCTAGAGATGAAAATGGCAGTAGGCACATCTTTGCTTATTATAGCAGCCAAATCGTTGTTAGGCTTTATGGGTGATGTAGGCAACCCTGAACTAACTATCGATTGGCAGTTATTAGGTATTTTTTCCACCTTGGCCGTGGTAGGCTCGTTTATAGGCATTAAATTATCTGATAAGGTAAGTGCCGATAGCTTGAAAAAAGGCTTCGGTTGGTTTGTGCTAGCCATGGGAGTTTACATCATGGTAAAAGAATTGATAGGCTGATGAGGAAAACAATTACCCTACCAAATTGGTAGAGCTTTAAATTGCTTGTTACTTTTACAAAACGATTAAAAATCAAACAACTATGAAAGTTGAACAGATTTATACCGGTTGCCTAGCTCAAGGCGCCTACTACATTGAAAGCAATGGCGAGGCAGTGATTATTGACCCGCTGCGTGAGGTGCAGCCCTATATTGAAAAAGCAGAAAAAGGCGGTGCCAAAATAAAGTACGTGCTAGAAACACACTTCCATGCCGATTTCGTATCGGGCCACGTGGATTTGGCTAAAGAAACTGGCGCTACAATTGTGTTTGGACCCAATGCAAAACCAACCTTTGAGTGCCATATCGCTACCGATGGTGAGGAACTAAAAGTAGGCGACATAACCATTAAAGTGCTACATACCCCAGGACACACCATGGAGAGCACTACCTACCTTTTAAGAAACGAACTAGGTAAGGATTATGCCCTATTTACTGGCGACACCCTATTTATTGGCGACGTTGGCAGGCCCGACTTGGCAGCCAAAAGCCACCTAACGGTAGAAGATTTGGCGGGCCATTTGTACAACTCACTTCGCAATAAATTGATGCCATTGGCTGATGATGTTTTGGTTTATCCGGCACATGGCGCTGGTTCGGCTTGCGGCAAAAATATGAGCAAAGAAACGTGGGATACTTTGGGCAATCAGAAGAAATTTAACTATGCCCTGCGTGCCGATATGACCAAAGAGGAGTTTATAAAAGAAGTAACGGATGGTTTACTTCCTCCTCCGGGCTACTTCCCGCTAAACGTGAAAATGAACAAAGAAGGCTACGACAGTATTAACGAAGTGCTGAACCGTGGGTTGCAAGCGCTGTCGCCTGATGCTTTTGAGGCCGCAGCCAACGAGACTGGGGCTTTAGTGCTAGATACCCGCAAACCCGAAACGTTTGTACATGGGTTTATTCCAAACGCAATTTCTATTGGTGTTGATGGTGGCTTCGCCCCTTGGGTTGGAGCTTTGATACCCGATATTAAACAACCTCTTTTATTAGTGACTGAGCCTGGCCGAGAAGAAGAGGTGGTAACCCGACTTGCCCGTGTAGGGTATGATTTTGCTTTCGGCTTTTTGGATGGAGGATTTGATGCTTGGAAAGAATCGGGCAAAGAGGTCGACACCATTGAATCAATCTCGGCTACTCAATTTGAAGCGCTACAAAAAGGGCACAACCTAGAGGTGGTGGATGTACGCAAACATAGCGAATACCAAAGCGAACACGTGAAAAATGCCCTCAACTTGCCACTCGATTTCATTAACGACCATTTGGCCGAGTTTAAAAGAGACCGCACCCTTTATTTACACTGTGCGGGCGGTTATCGCTCGGTTATTGCGGCCTCGATATTGAAAGCCCGCGGATGGGACAATTTGGTAAACATTGCAGGCGGCTTTAAGGCTATTGCCGAAACCGGAATTGAACGCACGGAGTACGTTTGCCCGTCAACTTTGAAGTAAATTTTTGCCAAATCAACAATTAACAAGTCAAAAACAAAACAAGATGTTTAAACAAATATGGAACCTATTAAAAGGTAGCAGCAATCCTAACGACCTTTCTGGCGCCGATTTCAAAGCAAAATTTACAGAAACCCCAAATGCAGTAATGCTTGATGTGCGCACCAAAGCTGAAGTTAGCAGCGGTGTTTTGAAAGGGGCTAAAAACATTGACTTCTTCTCTTCAAACTTTAAAACGGAAGCGCAGAAGCTGGACAAGAACAAAACTTATTTTGTTTATTGCCGCAGTGGTAACCGTAGCAGCCAAGCCTGCAGTGTAATGGAGCAATTGGGATACAAAACCTTCAATTTGGTGGGTGGCATTGGTGCTTGGCCCAAATAAAAATCCCTGATTGAAATTTGATTAAAATAGGCAGGGGCGCAAGTGGCCTTTTAGTAACAAATATTAGGGCAATGCTGCAACTTTTTCTAGGTCAATCAGGTTTCATAATCATCCTATTTTTAATACAACCATTCTTCAACAATCAATAATACGCTCCAGTTAATGATTGAATATATTAGCCAGCCGTGGCCGTGGTATTTTAGTGGCATGGCAATAGCAGTAGTAATGTTTCTACTCGTGTTTTTTGGTAAAAATTTTGGGTTTTCCTCAAACTTCAGGCATTTATGTGCCGCTTGCGGAGGTGCCAGATTTAGCGATTTTTTCGATTACGATTGGCGTTCTTACTCGTGGAGCCTTTTGTTTCTTGTCGGAACAATTGGGGGAGGCTGGATAGCCAGCAATTTCCTCACCTCAGATGCTGGTGTGCAAATTTCAGAAGCAACAATCAACGACCTCGGAAAACTTGGTATATCAGCCCCATCTGGCCTTCAACCCGATGAAGTATTCGGCTTAAACAAAGTGTTGACCATACCAGTATTAGTATTGGTAGTGTTAGGTGGTTTTTTGGTTGGCTTTGGTACTCGTTGGGCGGGTGGTTGCACATCAGGGCACGCTATCAGCGGCCTCAGCAATTTACAACTTCCCTCACTTATTGCGGTTATTGGTTTCTTTATCGGCGGACTGATAACGACTCACCTGTTGCTGCCATTAATATTCTAAACTCACTTAGGCTCTCCGAAAAATGAAAGGTATAAAATTTGTTCTAGTAGGTATCTTGTTTGGTATCATCATGTCAAAATCAGAAGCTATTTCTTGGTACCGAATTCAAGAGATGTTCCGTTTTCAATCATTTCACATGTTCGGAATCATTGGGGTTGCGGTAGTACTAGGTGCCATTGGCACGGCGCTGATAAAAAAATACAACCTAAAGGACATTGGGGGCGAACCCATCAAATTTGCACGAAAAGAAGCCGGGTGGAAACGTTATCTATACGGGGGTACCATTTTTGGCCTCGGTTGGGCCATGACTGGCGCTTGCCCAGGACCTATGTTTGTAAGCTTTGGCTATGGATATTGGATGTTTGCCCTAGCTATACTCACAGCTACCCTCGGCACTTTTGTTTATGGTTTGGTGAAGGATAAACTGCCCCACTAATAGTGAGTTTGTTTTAACTGTAAAAACAAAAAAACAATGACGGATACTAAACAACATTGGGAGAAAGTGTTCAGTACCAAATTGCCTGAGGAAGTAAGTTGGACGCAAGCCGTTCCGCTAACGTCACTATCGCTTGTTCACCGTACAGGTGTATCTAAATCGGCTCCTATTATTGACGTTGGCGGCGGTGATAGTAAATTGGTAGATCATCTTTTGGCTGAAGGCTATACCGACATAACCGTTTTGGATATTTCTGGCGAAGCGCTGAAACGAGCAAAAAAAAGGTTAGGCGCCAATGCCGATAAAGTTCATTGGATTGAGAGTGATATTAAGCATTTCGCTCCTAGTCGTAGGTATGCGTTGTGGCACGATAGGGCGGCCTTTCACTTCCTTATCGAGCAAGAAGACATTGAACGATATGCCGAAATGGTAGGCGAATTTGCATCCCCACACTTTATCATCGCAACCTTCTCAGAAACCGGCCCCGAAAAATGCAGCGCCTTGCCCGTTAGCAGATATGCTGAACAAGATACGGTGAACGTGTTTGGCAAGTATTTTAATTTGATCGATAGTTTTACCGAAAATCACATAACCCCTTTCAATACGCAGCAAAACTTCCGTTTCAACCATTTTGTGGGCAAGCAGGACTAGCCGTCCCTATTGTTTGAGCCTTAGCCAGCCTATCGGTGCATGCTTGCCTGCATCAATAAAAGTACCATGCAAGGATAGTTTTTTTCGTGCGGTAAAGAATACATTCTGCTGAACTATCTCTACGTAATTATCGCCCACTAGCGCAACGATAGCGACATGGCCATATTTGCCATGATTGTACACCAACAAATCATTAACCTTCGGTAATTCCTTATCTCCATTAGAAAATTGGAGAAGGCCTCTGCGCTTGTTTACAGAACCACTTGAAAGCTTCGCATCAAAAAAATCTTTGGCATGGCCCCAGCCATCAGGAAAAGTGTAGCCCAAATGCATGTAATAATAGCGTTTTACGAACTCAACACACTGCCATTTCCGGCCAAAATAATAACCATCCTTGGCAAAATGCTTGCCATGGCTTTGTCCAGTTGAAAAGCCATTGTAATACACGTTGATGCCGTGTAACGAATCGAGGGATTTACCAATGCAAAGTCTATCTGCTGCAACAAGAGTGATTACAATAGCAAATATAAACGCCACACCAATTAATGTCTTTTTCATATTCTAACCCACTAAAAACCATTGGACAGATGAATTTTGTCGCAATACTATTTCTTTAAGTTCAGGAAATTTAACTAAATTACTATTGATAATGAGTCCGCAACAACCAGAAACAGAATTATGAAAAGTTCTATTTTACTATTCCTATTCCTTGCAATTACCACGCTTACTTTCGCCCAAACGCCTAAAGGCATTCAATACCAAGCTGTATTGAGGGACGACCAAGGGGCTATTATGGCAAATCAATTAATCAATCTTAAATTGAGTATTGTTGATAGCTCTTTAGCCATTCCGGTGGTATTTGAGGAAGTACACAAAACAACAACCAACAATTATGGGTTGTTTTCGATAGTAATTGGTGATGGTGTGCCCGTAACTGGCACACTTGGAGGTATTAACTGGGGCAACGGAAACCAATGGTTCCGCACCGAGGTAGACTTAACCAATAGTTTCGTGTTTACCTTTTTGGGGCAATTCAAGTTTTGGAGCGTGCCTTACGCGCTGGTTGCCGAACGTGCATTGAACGTAAACGACGCCGATGCCGACCCAACCAACGAGTTGCAGCGTCTTACATACTTTAACGATACACTGCGATTGAGTGGTAATAATTCCTTTGTCATTATTCCTTCGGGCGGTGGTGGAAGCAGTGGCCCTACCGGCCCCACTGGCCCTGCTGGTGCAAACGGCACTGCTGGCGTTGCAGGACCGACGGGTGCAACTGGGCCTGCCGGTGCGACTGGTGCAACGGGAGCTGGTGTTGCAGGTCCTACGGGAGCAACAGGAGCTGCTGGAACTGCAGGTGCTACTGGCGCTACGGGTGCAACTGGACCTGCTGGAGCTAATGGCGCTGCAGGCGCAACTGGTGCAACGGGAGCAGGTGTTGCTGGACCTACAGGCGCAACAGGTGCAACTGGCCTTGCCGGTGCTAATGGACCAACGGGCGCAACGGGAGCTGCTGGAGCTAATGGCGCTGCAGGCGCAACTGGTGCAACGGGGGCTGGTGTTGCTGGACCTACAGGCGCAACAGGTGCAACTGGCCCAACAGGTGCTAATGGACCAACAGGTGCAACGGGAACTGCTGGTGCCAATGGCGCTGCAGGAGCAACTGGCGTTGGTATTGCCGGTGCAACAGGACCAACTGGTCCTCAAGGCGACCCAGCAACTGACGATCAGACCCTTAGCTGGGATGGTACTATTAATACGTTAAGCATCAGTGGCGGCAACAACGTCATTCTGCCTATTAGTGGCGGAAGCGTAGGCCCTACGGGTCCAACAGGCGCAACGGGTACTCCTGGTGCTGCTGGCCCAACAGGTGCAACAGGCACGGCTGGTGCTAACGGTGCCACTGGAGTTACGGGAGCTACAGGTGCTACCGGAACCGCTGGAACGGCTGGCGCAACTGGAGCAACTGGCGCGACAGGAACAACTGGAGCCGCAGGTGCCACAGGCGCAACAGGAGCTGCAGGTGCCACTGGCGCAACTGGAGCTGTAGGAGCCACTGGCGCAACTGGAGCTGTAGGAGCTACCGGTGCTACAGGAACCGCTGGAACGGCTGGTGCAACTGGACCACAAGGTGACCCAGCTACAGATGATCAAACCCTAACTTGGGATGGAACAACAAATACTTTAACTATTAGCGGTGGCAACAACGTAGTACTTCCAATTAGTGGAGGAAGTGTTGGTCCTACCGGCCCAACCGGTGCTACCGGAACGGCAGGTACTGCCGGTGCAACAGGTGCAACAGGTGCAACAGGTGCTACTGGTGCAACGGGAGCGACGGGAACTGCTGGTGCTAATGGGGCCACAGGTGCTACTGGTGCTACTGGCGCAACGGGAACTGCTGGTACTAACGGAGCAACAGGTACAACAGGTGCAACGGGAACTGCTGGTGCTACAGGGGCTACTGGCGCAACGGGAGCGACGGGAACTGCTGGAACTGCGGGTGCAACAGGTGCTACTGGCGCTACAGGTTCAACAGGTACTGCTGGAACTGCGGGTGCAACGGGTGCTACTGGTGCCACGGGTGCAACAGGTACTGCTGGAACTAACGGTGCCGCTGGCGCAACAGGTACAACAGGTGCAACGGGAACTGCTGGTGCCGCTGGCGCAACAGGTGCAACAGGTGCTACTGGCGCTGCGGGTGCAACAGGTACTGCTGGAACTGCGGGTGCCACTGGCGCTACGGGTGCAACAGGTGCTACTGGCGCTACGGGTGCTACGGGAACTGCTGGAACTGCAGGTGCAACAGGTGCTACTGGCGCTACGGGTGCTACGGGAACTGCTGGTACTAACGGTGCCGCTGGCGCAACGGGTGCTACTGGCGCTACAGGTGCAACAGGTACTGCTGGTACTAATGGTGCCTCTGGCGCAACAGGTGCTACTGGCGCTGCAGGTGCAACAGGTACTGCTGGAACTGCGGGTGCTACTGGCGCAACGGGTGCTACTGGAACTGCTGGTACTAATGGTGCCGCTGGCGCAACAGGTGCTACTGGCGCAACAGGTGCAACAGGTACTGCTGGAACTGCGGGTGCAACGGGTGCCACAGGCGCTACGGGTACAACAGGAACAGCTGGAACTGCAGGGGCAACGGGTGCC
>JAIXOI010000014.1 GCA_027486795.1 Sphingobacteriales bacterium
CTTGCAAACGCCCACTTTATACTATATAACAGTATTGGCCAAGTAGTTATCAATGGATACCTAAACCAAAATAATACCCAATTAGATTTATCCGAACTGCCTATGGGTGTTTATAATTTTCAGGTAGTTGGTACTGAAATCAATAAGAAAGTAGTAGTGGTAGAGTAAATTCAACTTTAACTACTACAATCCTCTATATCATCCATTGGGCCCTGCAAAAGCGGGGCCCAATTATTTTATAACAAACCATTGACCTTATCTAAAATTAAGTGTAACCTAATGCTTTAATTGCTCTCCTTCGGGTAGCATACATAATACTTAACAACCGGTGTAGATAGGTATTGGATGTTCAGTTGGTCGCTGGCTTTGGCTACATCTTTCAAAGTGCCATCTTTAAAAAGGATGTTAATATTGCCCTTATCCATATTATAAGCACTATTGCTGGTGCTGCCTTGCAATACTAAATAATCTAACTCGTGATCGGAAACAGCAAACTGTTTTTGAGCTTTCTCACGAAGCTCCATAACGTGCAAATCAGATATGGGCTCGTTAAACAATTCCACCCGGTAAAGCTTGCGCTCTACAAGGCCTTTGCATAAACGGCGAAGCACTACATCATCATGATAAACCCATTGCTTCACACTGGCCATAATATCGTTATCATCCATACGCAAGTATTGCTCAAGCGCATCGCTATATGGCGAATCAAACTCTTCTCGTTGCACATCGGTATACAAAAAGTAGCGAAAGCTGGGTGTGGCAAACAAATCGGCTCCAGCCACTGCCAACTCTTTGGCACGCAAAAGCACCTTCACCATCATTTGCTCAGCACACAACACCGTTTTGTGCAAATACACCTGCCAATACATCAACCTACGGGCAACCAAGAACTTCTCAACGGAATAGATGCCTTTGGCCTCAATTACCAACTCGTCGTTCTTTACTTCCAGCATTTTAATAATGCGATCGAAACCGATGGAACCTTCCTGCACGCCAGTATAAAAGCTATCGCGCACTAAGTAGTCCAGCCTATCCATATCCAATTGGCTACTGATGAGCTTTTGCAGAAACTGCTTATGATATTTGCCTTGGAAAATTTCAATAGCCAACGTTAGCTTACCTTTAAATTCGGTATTCAAAGAGTCCATTATTAACTCTGATAAGAACTCGTGTGAAATACCTGGAGCCAAACAGCGTTCTAATGCATGAGAGAAGGGCCCATGACCAATATCGTGCAAAAGAATACCAATACACACAGCCTCCTGCTCTTCTGCGGTAATGTCGTGCCCTTTAGCGCAAAGCTCGTCAAGTGCCAGCTGCGTGAGGTGCAAGGCGCCCAGTGCATGATGAAAACGGGTATGGTACGCCCCAGGGTAAACGTAATGGCTCATGCCCAATTGCTTGATGCGGCGCAAGCGCTGAAAGTAGCGATGCTCTATGAGGTCGTAAATGACTTCGTGGCGGATGGTAATAAATCCATACACGGGGTCGTTAAATATCTTTCGTTTATTGATGGGCGTTTGCAAGTGTAGCGTCTGAAATACTATATTAACTTTAACTTAGCAACAAAATTAGCCAATCCTGATGAACAATATAAACATACTTTGGGCCGACGATGAGATTGACTTGTTGAAACCCCAAATTCTTTTCCTTGAAAGCAAAGGTTATAGCATAATTGCCGTAACCAATGGCCGCGATGCTATCGACAAATGCAAGACAGAACCCATTGATGTTGTTTTCTTGGATGAAAGTATGCCTGGTATAACTGGCCTTGAGACATTGGCTGAGATAAAAAAAATCAGTCCCGGCTTACCCATAGTAATGATTACTAAAAACGAGGAAGAGGATATAATGGAAGAGGCCATCGGTTCGCAAATAACCGATTACCTGATTAAACCGGTTAAGCCAAACCAAATATTACTTACCCTGAAGAAGATTATTGACAACAAACGCTTGGTAAGCGCTAAAACCAATAGCGATTACCAAAAGGAGTTCCAACAAATATTCTCTACCATTCAAGACCAATTGGATCATAAGCAGTGGATGGATTTGTACAAAAAACTCATCCACTGGGAGTTGGAGTTGGAGAAAAGCAGCGACAATGGCATGAAGGAAGTATTGAACATGCAAAAGCACGAGGCCAACGTTGAGTTTAATAAATACATCATCAAACATTACATTGATTGGGTAAAAGGCAAAGACAAGGATGCACCGATTATGTCGCACCAAATGATGGCAGAGAAAATAGTACCGGTTGTAAAGGCCGACCCAAAAACACCAACTATTGTAATATTAATAGATAACCTGCGGCTAGACCAATGGCGCACAATACAGCCCATGATAAACGAGAGTTTCCGTATGGTAACTGACGACAGTTTTTATAGCATACTGCCTACTGCCACCCAATACAGCCGCAATGCCATTTTTGCCGGAATGATGCCCATAGATATTGAAAAGCACTTTCCGAACGAATGGAAGAACGACGAAGATGATGGTGGAAAAAACCTATCGGAAAACGTTTACTTGAAGTCTTTTCTTAAGCGTACTTTCCACGAGCCAATCAAAAGCGACTACCTGAAAATAACCAACCATGCAGATGGTCGTAAGTTGGAAGACAATATATTGAACTACCTCAACAGCCAGCTAACAGTTATCGTGTACAACTTTGTAGATATGCTTTCGCATGCCCGCACCGAGATGGAGGTACTTAAGGAATTGGCTAGCGACGAAGCCGCTTACCGCTCGCTGACTTTATCTTGGTTTGAACACTCACCGTTGCACAATGCCCTAAAAAAGCTCGTGGGCAAAAAGGTAAACCTAATATTTACTACTGACCACGGCACCAAGCGAGTAAACACCCCAAGTAAATGTATTGCCGATAGGGCTACCACCACCAATATCAGGTATAAAAGCGGCAAAAACCTCAACTTTGACCAACGTGATGTATTTGAAGTAAAAAACCCTTTGGATGCAGGCCTACCGCGTCAGCACGTAAGCTCCACATTTATATTTGCCAGAGAAGATAAATTCTTTGTGTACCCGAACAATTACAACCACTTTGTGAGCTATTTCAGGGATACTTTTCAGCATGGCGGCATATCTTTGGAGGAAGTTATTATCCCTTTTGCGGTTTATAGCAACAAATGAGCGGACACTTTAGCATGATGGTGAGGGACCTACAACTGCTGCCCGAGGCTGCGGCTGCGCTATTAAAGTGCTTTCCTTCTCAAAAAATATTTGTATTTTATGGTGAAATGGGCGCAGGAAAAACTACGTTCATAAAGCAATTGTGTGAGGTATTGGGCACCACCGAGGCGCTTTCAAGCCCTACATATGCCTTGGTAAATGAGTATAATGCAGCCACGCAGCGCATATTTCATATGGACCTATACAGGCTAAATGACTTAGAAGAAGCCCTTCAAATGGGGATTGAAGAGTATTTGGACGATAAGGAAGCGTATTGTTTTATTGAATGGCCGCAACTAATTGAAACCTTGTTGCCACTTAATGTGGTTAAAGTAAGTATAGCAGCTAATGAAGACGGTTATCGTGTAATAGATGCTGTTTAAGTTGAGTTGCCTAACTTAGGGTAAAATTTGTCCTATTAATCAGTCAACAATAGGCCAAATCAACGAGTAAGTGACCACGAGTTGTGGGCTTTGTACATTACACTAATTAGTAACTTTGCATCACCGACTAAAATCGACACCGTGACTGAAAAGAAACCGACCATATCTGGTTATGCAGTTCAATTTGGGCTAGAACCACAAGAAATGCCCGTATCTATGAACAGCAGAACCCAAAGGCTGTTTATCGGTGTTCCCAAAGAGAACTCGTTTCAAGAAAATAGGATACCGCTTACTCCGGAGTCGGTGCAAACCCTTACCAGCAATGGCCATAGGGTAATAGTGGAAACTAAAGCTGGGGCTGGCTCGCACTTTACAGATAAAGATTACTCAGAAGCGGGTGCAGAAATTGCTTACGATGGCAGGCAGGTATACGAGGCTGAGATAATTGTTAAAGTTGCCCCGCCTACCGATGAGGAGATTGAGATGATCAAAATGTATCAAATCCTTATTTCGCCTATTCACTTACCTACACTTAAAGATGAGTACATACGCAAACTGATGGCCAAAAAAGTTACATCTATTGCGGTTGAGTATATTAAAGACGATTCGGGTACTTACCCTTTTGTGCGCTCAATGAGCGAAATAGCTGGTAGCAGTGTTATGCTATTGGCTGCCGAATACCTAAGCACCACCCGTAATGGGCAAGGAGTGTTGATTGGCGGCATATCGGGCGTGCCCCCAGCCAACGTAGTTATTCTGGGAGCAGGTGTAGTAGGTGAGTTTGTGGCTCGTGCCGCATTAGGCCTTGGTGCTACGGTTCGGGTATTCGATAACAACATTTACAAATTAATGCGCCTGCAGAATAACTTAGGCGCGCGCATATATACCAGCAGCCTTTACCCAGAGGTGCTAAAACGCGAACTACAAGTAGCCGATGTGGCCGTGGGTGCCATCCATTCTGAGTCTGGAAGAACCCCAATTTTGGTTACCGAAGAGATGGTTTCGCATATGAAGCATGGCTCTGTAATTATTGATGTAAGTATTGACCAAGGTGGTTGTTTCGAAACCTCAGAAGTAACCACACACCAGAACCCAACCTTTAAAAAGTACGGTGTTATACATTACTGCGTGCCCAACATTGCCAGCCGGGTAGCCCGCACAGCCAGCTATGCCATGAGCAACTTACTGAGCCCTACCCTATTGCGCTCTGGCGAAATTGGTGGGTTTGAGAAAATGCTTAGCCACGACCACGCAAGCCGCCACGGGGTGTACATATACAAAGGCTGCTTAACCAATCGGCATTTGGGCGAGAAGTTCAACATTAAACATACCGACATTGATCTGCTCTTTACCGCAAGCATGTAGTATTATGGCGCTTTTTGGGCAAGAATAATATTGGCAACCCGCTCCTTGATTGTTCCTTCGGTAACTGGCTGCAATACTTTTTGCGTGAAAGCATAAAATTCATCTGGGTGGGGTATGCGTTTTCCTGTTACAATACTCACAGGCGAAAACCTGGTCCATAACACCGCTTTGTTGTGGCTTTCCTTCATATCCATCATACGCACTTCAACAAGCAAATGATTTTCGCTGGCCTCTAATAGCCTTGAATGGATACAAATACCCTCGTTATATCTCGCTGGTTTTAAGTATTGTATTTCGTGGCCACCTACAACCCAGCCAATACCTTGCTTTGCAAATTCAGCCAAATCCAACCCATAAAACTCTTTCAGGTGGTCTTCGCGGGCATTAATCATATAATCTAAATAGCGGGCATTGTTCAAATGCTGGAAAGGATCGCAATCGCTGAACCTAACTGTGTAGAATGATTTCAACTCCATAACGACTTAATTAAATACCGATTGGTATATTTTTAGGTAAAAAAATTATTTCAATCTGTACGATTCAATAACCGCATCCAAAAAATTCATAGGTGATACTACAAAACTTTCATCTGCTGTTGCCTTTGACACTACAATAGACCCCTGTATGGTCACTATCATCAAATTCGCAAATGCCTTCACATCCACGTCATGTTTAAACTCTCCGTTAGTAATGCCTTCATTAATTATAATCTCAATGCCTTTGCGCCATTTAAAATAACGGCTCTTCACTTTAGCCTGCAATGCCGGGTGGGTATCATCGCATTCAGTTGCAGTATTGGCCATTGGGCAGCCATACTTATACTTATCCGCAGCAAAATACTCCCTGTAAAAACCCGTAACTGCTTTTAATTTACCCACTGCTGTAACCTCATGGCTCATTGCCTCATATATGCCCGAGAATACCTTGTCCACATTGTATTCAAAGGCAGCCAGCGCCACTTCGTCCTTATCGGCAAAGTTGCCGTATAAAGCGCCTTTCGAAAGCCCAGTTGCTTCGGTGATATCCGACAACGATGTACCCACCACACCTTTTCGATTAAAAACCGGTGAGGTCTTTTCAATAATGAAAGCTTTAGTGCGTTCGGCTTTTGTGCTCATTGATGTAAAATTATACCATTTGGTATAAAAATCCAAATCATACAACTCAGGTTAAGTAAAACAAGTTCAAAATTGGCGAGAAGTATAGGGAGTATTTAGTTGCAAAGCAATATAATATTGCCTGTCTCTATCTTGTTGCTGAAGTTACCAGCACGGTCTTTAATAACTATGCTGTAATTAACGGTATCAGTTACTTTACCTGGTAGGCAAAATTCATTGGTGAGCAAAACCGTAATACTGCCTGAGATAGCCTCGGTAGCACCTTTAGCAGGTACAAATGGCACATTGAATGGCTTCAAACAACGAACTGTATCACCATTAACAATATTGAACCGGCTATCTAAAACAAACAATGAGAAAGTTGGATGCACGTAGCAACTGCTATCGCAAAGCTCACAATCATCGGTGTTAAAATCCTCGAAGCCCAAATCGCCATCGCCATCAGTAAATTTAAACTCAATGTACAGGCTATCTTGCAATTGCTGAATGGTATCTGCCGAAATCGAAACCAATTCAATCGCTGGCTCGTTGGGGTAACGTGGCGGTTCTACGCAGCTTTGCGTAGAAAGTAGAAACACTAAGCCAAAAATTAAACAAGCCACACACCATGTGCGGTGCATTAAATGCATTCTTAAAACCTGAATTTGAACACTGAATTTACTCATTGTCATTAGTAAATTGGTACATAGGCATATCGGTACATGAACCTATAACTACAATATTACCAAGAATATTGCTAACATTACTGTGTGTTTTCGGTAGAAGAGCTAAAACAGTGGCCAGAGCGCCTTTTTTCGTTGCGAGATGCAGACTTTGAAGCATTGGCAATTAAGGTATTTCGGTACCAAGCAACGCATAATGAGGTTTACAGGAAGTACGTGCAACTTCACAATGTAAACATTGAAAAAGTTGAGCGGTTGCACCAAATTCCCTTTTTACCCATTGAGTTGTTCAAATCGCATACCGTAATTACAGGACATGCCAACCCTGAACTTGTTTTTGAAAGCAGCCGCACCACAGGGCAAATTCCATCAAAGCACTTTGTGTTGGATGCCGGGCTGTACCATAAGATATACGTTGAGGGTTTTAAGCGCTCCTTTGGCCCAGTAAAAGACCAATGTATACTTGCTTTATTGCCTTCTTACCTTGAAAGAGGTAATAGCTCATTAGTCTATATGGCACAAGGACTTATTAAAGAGTCAAACCATCCTGATAATGGGTTTTATTTAGATAATTTGGTGGAGTTGACCACAGCCATAAAGGGGCTGTTATATGCAGGTACTCCTACCCTTTTGCTGGGTGTTTCATTCGCATTGCTAGATATGGCAGAAGAGTTTGCCCTGCCTTTAGGGCATATTAAGGTGATGGAAACTGGTGGCATGAAAGGCCGCCGCAGGGAGCTGCTGAGAGAAGAATTGCATGACATATTGAAGTCTGCTTTCCAGCTACCACATATTTACTCGGAGTATGGCATGACAGAGTTATTGTCGCAAGCCTATTCTGATGGTAGCGAATGGTTTACTCCGCCTACTTGGATGCGTGTGCTGGCACGAGATGCCTATGACCCACTCGATACTTATGCTACACCAGCATCTGGTGGATTGAATGTGATTGATTTAGGCAATATTCACTCGTGTGCCTTTATCGCAACATCTGATTTAACTACCATTCATGCAGATGGCCGAAGATTTAAAGTGCTGGGGCGCATGGATATTAGCGAAACAAGGGGCTGCAATTTAATGGTTGGATAATCCATGTACATACTTAACTACTTTACCTGCCGTTATAACCGCTGATGTTCTACTTTCGGTACATATTCTTATTGGCGTGGGTATTGTATTTGTGCCGCCCTGGCTGTGGCTATGCTCAAAACCTAGTACCGAACGGTGATTTTGAACAAGGCGCTAAATGCCAAACCACCTACACTAAACCCAGCATACCCAAGCCTTGGCAAACAACTGGCACGCCCGACCTATACCTTGATAGCTGCGAAATAATTTCACCGAGCAATAACCTCACCGGTGCTTGCGAATTGCTCTCTGGCAAAGCTTTCGCTGGCTTGGTTATGGATTTGCCAAGTAAACAGAATGGTTATTGGGTAGAACGTATGCAAACCCGGCTCTTGCAACCTCTTGAAAAGGACAGCCTATACCAGCTAAGCATGTTCATTAGCCTAGGGCCCAATTCACCGAGCAGTATTAAGCAAATGTCGGTTCGGCTGGCGGCTGAAATTTATGCGCATTATACCCTACCTAAAGAGATAAAGGTGCTTGATATGCCTGAACCTCTGTTGCCAGGCAAGTGGATTCATATTGTTGATACCATAAAGGCTGTTGGTGGAGAACAATTACTGGTTATCGGGAATTATTTAGAGGCAGATAATTTCCTCAAACTCCGCAAACCAAAAGGCAATGAGATACGGTGTTATGTATACTTGGATAGCATTAGCCTTACACCACTGTTTAAGCTTGCCAGCCCACCAATAATTTCTGACACCATCACTTTAGCTGGCATTAATTTTAATACTAACGAAGCTATTTTATTGCCAGCCGCTTATCCGGTTTTGGATAACATCTTATTACCATTGCTAAAATCAGATAATTTCTCGCTGACCATAATAGGGCATACTGATAGCGTCGGAAGTTTTGAAAATAACCTAACCTTGTCGCTCAATCGGGCCGAATCGGTTAAGGCCTATTTTACTATTAATGGAATTGACCCCAACTTAATATCCGTTGAAGGCGCTGGTACGCTCAAACCCATTGCCCCAAACAACACAGAAAGCGGGCGCGCCATTAATAGGCGGGTTGAGATCGTTATCAAACGCCAACGGTAACTTAATGAGCCTGCGGCAAGAAAATTTCTGCCACCATACACCTTACACTACCACCGCCATATTTTTCAATGGTCGGAATAGGAAAATGCAATATTTGGTTGTGCTGCGCAATTGCTTCTCGTTGTTTGGCTATCAATGCCTCATATGCAGTAGTCGACATCAACAGGTAGGGTAAACCCATAGGGCCCTGCACCTCGAGCATATTACCGCAGAAGCTATCCAGCATTTGATTAAGGCTAATTTCAACTATAAGCTTGCCCGATTGCGTTAATGATTTAACAACTCGCTCCCTATCTTCTGGTACAATAGCATCAGTGCAAATTACCACCAAATTGGTAGCAATACACATCATTACGTTGGTGTGGTATATGGCCGCCTCAACGCCAGTAGCACTGGTATATCGGTTGGGACTAAAGGTGACTACTTGATAGGCAAGTTGTTTGCCCACCTCGTTTGTTAGTGCTTCTTGGGTACGCTCTGATAAGGCGGCGTAGATGATGCCATTTACATGGTCGATAATCATGCTGCCAGTACCTTCCAGATATTTACCTTGCTTTTCGTTTGGGCTCAAATCCAACACTTGTGCTACTTGATTGGTACTTTCAAGCTTAGCTACCACATCCGCTCTCCGCTCCCATTGGCGGTTTTCCCAACGCATGGGATATATTATTACAGAGCCGTTGCTATGTGTAGATATCCAATTGTTCGGAAACACTACATCCGGCGTTGGGCCTGGAGTATCTAGGTTTTCTTCAAACACGGTCACATCAATACCCTTGTTGCGCATTTCTGTTACCATGGCATCAAACTCGGCCAATGCCTTTACTGCAATTTCTTCCTGGGTTTGCTCGCCTGGTATACTCTGGAAGGTATTGTCCTGTGCCGTTTGTGGGTTGTAGCCAAATCGTTTTGGCCGCACCATAAATACATGATTGGTTGATTGCATAGCGTTACATTTGCTCTCTTAACAATGGCATCGACATACAATGCGAGCCGCCCCTAGCCCTCGACAACTCACCCGAAGGAATGAGGAATAAGGTATCTTGTTGCACCAGTTCATCTCGCAGGGTTTCAACACGCTTTGCAAGCTGCTCTGCTGGCTCATTGGCGCCAAGGCCTGACCACACCTCATTTTGCAACCTGTCCAGTAACTTAACGGTTTCTACAATCTTAAATCCCACTCGCTGAAAAGCCCTGCAGGTCTCATGGTTTCTGTCGTAGCCTATTATTAGGCCTTCTTTTATTGCCAATACGTTGCAGGCATCCGTCCATTGTTCCCGATCATTAAATGGGTATCCATCCATTTTGCTGGTAGAGATATCTTCCCATTCTTCCGAGTTATTTACTTCGGTGGTTACATCCGGATTGCCGCAATATACAAAGCGCATATCGTCCTCTTCAACACCAAAATCGTTTATGCCGATATCCGTAAACAGGTCTTCAAATGAATCAAAGCTTTTATCGTCTTCATGGTACCGTTGTATACCATCATCGTCGGTAATTATTTGGTTATTGTAGCGCACTATCTTAATGCTATCTGCTTCACTTTCTTTTACATCGGTGGCCCGGTGCAGGTTTTTGCGATAATTGGCCGTCCAGTTAAGGCTTTTTAGTTTTGATAGCGGTCCATATAGCACCCAAGTGCGCTTGTCAACCATGGTTACAATAGTATCAATATGCATCATGGTGCGTTTCTTGGGTATCACTACCACCGAAATCTTGTTCAATACCTTATTGCCATCATCATCCCTGAGCCTAAACAGGTGCTTAATGATTTTATCGATGGCATTTACCGATGTTCGCTCGCTGCAGCCCACCAGCAAGTGGTCTTTGGCCACCATCATTACATCGCCACCCTCAATCGTTATGCGGGCGTTTTCGCGCTCATGCTCATCGCCGAGCAAGTATTCCATGTCGTTGTTTATTTCAACAATACGGTCGGGTCTATCCTTAAAAAAGTAATTGAGCATTACATATTTGGTCAAAATTGACTCCCTTGACCGCGACGTTTCCGCAGCCTTGCTCAATAGCACATACTGCCCTATCATGATACTAATGTCGCGGGTAAACACGAAATTGGGCACTGGCGGAAAAACCTGCTCAACAACAGCCTTTTCGCTATCTGGCTTGTAATACTTCAACTGGCCCGACAACAATGTTTTAGCCAATTGGCGGCAATAGTAAGCTTTATCGTAGCTGCCTCTCCAAATCTTACCGTTTTGGTCGTTGGTGGTGTTAAGTAATATCTGTTGAACAGTATAAGAGCAGTTCTCTAATGCGCAAATGGCGGCTACCATTTCGTGCCTTAGGTTATCGTCCATCAGCATATCCGAAATAACCCTTTGAACTTCTACCACCTTGCTTGAGTTTATAAACTCCTCATGGTCGGGCCTTTTCCAACTGCCGCGCTTGATGGTGTGCCATTCAATACTATCGGTTTGGGGTGTTTGGTTTTGGTATTCCTTAATAAACCACGCTACCAAACTGGGTACATCCAAATAGCACAGCAGCAGTTTTTTAAAAACGTCGTACTCCTCCTGCATTTTGGCAAGGTCAACTATGTCTTCGTACAACCACTCTTGTGCTTTTGATGGCAATACTTTACCAATACCGCCATCGGGGCTATGTATCAATACCTTTTTTAAGGTTTTTACTTCCGAAGTTACTCCTAATCCATTCGTCATATAGCATAGCGTTTAGCCGAAATGCATTATTCAGGCTGACGCTAATTTAAGGATATTGCTGTGTAGGAGGAAATATGAGTAATTAACATTAACCGAAACGGCCAAACTAAGCACCAACTGTAAAGGCTGCACAATGACAATAAAATAGCGATGTGCCGAATAAAAAAACCAGATTGAAAAAGGGACTAAAAAAAAAGCGGGAAACTTGCGCCCCGCTTAGTACCCCGGGCGGGACTTGAACCCGCACGAACATTGCTGCTCACAGGATTTTAAGTCCTGCGTGTCTACCGATTCCACCACCAGGGCCTATAATGCGTATTGTGTTCTCTAAGGAGGGAAAAAGAGAGCGAAAGACGAGATTCGAACTCGCGACCCCGACCTTGGCAAGGTCGTGCTCTACCAGCTGAGCTACTTTCGCTTGGTATATTTTTACAGAAAAGAACGCGTTATTCCGTAATTGTGGATGCAAATATAAGCACTCTAATCTTACTTGTGCAAGCTTTTTATAAAAAATTATGCGTCTGCATTGAAGATTTGTTTCAACTCATTGAGTTTCATAAGGCTTTCTACTGGGGTTAAGGTGTTAATGTCTATCTTTTCCAAGAGTTTACGGGCTTCGGCGGCGGCGCGGTCGTTCATTTCGAAGATGCTGAGCTGGTAGCCGGGGTTCTCAATTTTCTTTACTTTGCTGCCTAAACTATCATCGCTGATGTGTTTTTGCTCCAGTTCTTTGAGGATGGTGCCCGCACGGTCTACTATCTGTTTGGGCATACCGGCCATTTTGGCCACGTGTATACCGAAGCTGTGGCGGGTGCCGCCCTCTTGCAATTTGCGCAGGAAGATTACCTTATTACCCACCTCTTTGGTAGCTACGTTGTAATTTTTGATGCGTGGCAGTTTGTTGGCCAGTTCGTTCAGTTCGTGGTAGTGTGTGGCGAAGAGCGTTTTAGGGCGATACAGGCCGTTGTTGTGCAAATATTCAGCAATACTCCAGGCAATGGAGATACCATCGTAGGTGCTCGTGCCGCGGCCAATTTCATCCAGAAGAATCAGGCTACGGTCGCTGATGTTGTTCATGATGCTGGCCGTCTCGTTCATCTCCACCATAAAGGTCGACTCGCCGCTGGAAATATTGTCGCTCGCCCCTACCCTGGTAAATACCTTATCTATGATGCCCAGCCGCGCTTTGGTGGCAGGCACAAAACTGCCCATCTGTGCCATCAGCACTATCAAGGCTGTTTGGCGCAGCAGTGCCGATTTACCCGCCATGTTGGGGCCTGTAATCATAATCACTTGTTGGGTTTCGTTATCCAGCATCACGTCGTTGGGCACGTATTGCTCGCCCACGGGTAGTAGGCGCTCAATAACCGGGTGGCGACCAGCAGTAATGTCCAGCGTTACGCTGTCGTCAATATCCGGTTTTACGTAATGATACTTCACCGCCGCATCAGCAAACGACATTAGGCAATCCAATCGCGCAATCAAATTGGCATTTACCTGTATAGGGCGGATGTAATCGTGCGTAAAATACACCAACTCTTGGAACAACTCGTTCTCCAGCGCCTGTATTCGCTCGTCGGCAGTCAGTATTTTCTCTTCGTATTGCTTCAGTTCTTCGGTAATGTAGCGTTCGGCGTTGGTGAGGGTTTGCTTACGCATCCACTCGGCGGGCACCTTATCTTTATGTACGTTGGTTACCTCAAGGTAATAACCAAACACGTTGTTAAATGCCACCTTTAGGGAGCTAATGCCTGTAGCCTCGCTCTCTCGACGCTGAATGTCCAGCAAGTAATCTTTCCCGGTGCGCACAATCTTGCGCAGGTCGTCCAGTTCTGGGCTTACACCCGCCTTAATGGCATTTCCTTTCTGGATGCTAACGGGGGCATCATCCTCCATCGATTTCTCGATGCGCTCCCGCAGCAAATCGCAGGGGTTAAACTGGTCGGCAATCTTCTTCAGGTACTTGCTGCCACTGGCTTTACATGCTTCACGGATGGGCACTATAGCTTGCAACGCACGCTTTATCTGCACCAGTTCGCGAGGGTTTACCTTGCCCAGCGGTACTTTGCTTATCAATCGCTCCAAGTCGCCAATCTGCTTGATGTGCACGCGTAGGGTATGGGCGAGGTCGGGGTCTTTGATTAGATGTTCCACTACCTCCAGCCGTTCGGCAATCGGTTTTTTGTCCTTCAGTGGCATCACTACCCAGCGTTTCAACAGGCGCGATCCCATCGGTGAGCAAGTCAAATCGAGTACATCAATCAATGCTTTGCCACCGTTAGGGCTGTTAATCAACTCTAGGTTGCGGATGGTAAACCGATCGAGCCACACAAAGTTGTCTTGCTGCAATCGGCTCAGGGCGGTTATGTGCTGCAAGTTGGGGTGCTCCGTTTCGCCGAGGTAGTGCACAACGGCACCGGCGGCAACGGTTCCAGCCTTCAAATCATCGATACCAAAACCTTTTAAAGATGCGGTACCGAAGTGTTTCAACAATAAATCGTTGGTGAAATCCAGCGTAAATATCCAATCCTCCAATTGGTAAGTATAAAACTGCCCACCGAAATCCTCTTTAAATATCTTTTGCCGAGCCTTGCTATAAATAACCTCCGATGGCTTGAGGCTTTGTAACAGGTTTTCGATATAATCTCTGCTACCCTCACTCACATAAAACTCACCGGTGCTAATGTCCAAAAACGCCACACCCAAAGTATCGCCATCATAATGAACGGAGGCAAGGAAGTTGTTTTTGTTATGGTCGAGTATTTTATCGTTGATAGCTACCCCCGGCGTAATCAATTCCGTAACCCCACGTTTCACGATGGTTTTGGTCATCTTGGGGTCTTCCAGCTGGTCGCATATAGCTACCCTATAACCGGCCCGTACCAGCTTGGGCAAATACGTATCCAGCGAGTGGTGCGGAAAACCTGCCAGCTCAATCTCGCTGCTGCTGCCGGCGCCGCGTTTGGTAAGCACAATGCCCACTACCTTGCTGGTTATAATGGCATCTTCGCCGAAAGTCTCATAAAAATCGCCCACCCTAAACAGCAGCACCGCATCGGGGTACTTACTCTTTATCTTATTGTACTGCCCCATTAAGGGCGTCTCTTTGGTGGGTTTTTCGGTCTTGGTCATGGTTTATAGGCGGGCACCTAAATTAAGGAATCTGCTTTATTTATTGGATGGTATGTTAATTACTTTATCGACAATCGTTAGCAAGTTTTAAAGTTTTCATAAGCCCCTAAAACAAAACAGCCCTGCTAAAAGCATTTAGCAGGGCTGCACTGTTAAGGCTTATGTTTTAAGATTGGCTGCTACCTCCAAAAAAGAACTTTTTAACTGCTGCACCGGCGGCTACAGCACCTATTGCAATTACTTTCCAAAACTTGAGTAAGGCAACCCAAATACCTGCTTTCGCCAAAACCTTGCCCGCTACCAAGGCACCTATACCATAAGCTGCAACCTTGTCATATTCAGGGTCAAAATCGGCGTAGGTGTGCGATTCGTTAAAATTAACACTTGGCAAAATAGTTTCCACATAGGGCTCAATTTCTTCCAATTGATTTACCGTGCCAATGATGTTGAGCACCAAATAGCCTCGGCGTCCCAGCATACGGATATTGTAATTCAATCCAAGATCATCGGCATCAACCTCAAATTTCATGGCCCAGTGCAGTTTTTTGTTGGCGCTATCATAGTAGGGTTTTTTGGCCCATCCTAAGAACAACATTTTGCCATAACCAGCCTCTTCGCGGGCTTTGCTGCTCTCTATGCTCTCTTCTTTCATTTGAGTTTCAAGCTCGTCAAAGTTCATATCTGCGGCATCTTCGTCGCTTATATAGCCTTCTTCTTCAAATGATATATCAACTGCCCATGAGCTATAATCGGCAGGGCCGTATTGCTCCAAAAACAACATGCCCAATGAACCGCTTTGTGGAGGATTGCCCCAAAGGTTTACCAGCACATAATCTGCTTGTTTACCATTCAAATATTTAAAACCTGGAGGAACTACCAACGTTGCCAAGCTATCGCCCAGTATAACCGTGTCTCTAAGGTACTTAAACGAATTATTGATGCTGTCTACTTCAGCCATATAATCCTCCAATACTAGCTCCGTTGTATCGTCAAGTGTAACGGCTGCCGAATCATTTTCGCCTTCCGCTCTCAAACTAAAAACGCTTAGCACTAAGCAAAGCAATAACCAACCCTTTTTCATAACTTCTATTTTTAAAAAAAATGAAGCGATTAAGGTAAAACATTCCTGAATACCGTACAAGGAAATTTAGTAAATACTTTAATGCGATACGTGGAATAGGCTACTCAACCCGGCGAATACCCGATTCCTCAAGCGTTATCTTCCTTTCTTTATATAAAGTACCCACTGCCTTTTTAAAAGACTTTTTGCTCATTTGGACCGATTGATAAATTATCTCAGCATCGGTTTTATCGGTAAGCGGCAGGAAACCGTTGGTCCTATCCAAAGCACGCAAAATGCGCTCAACTGCGGTAGCGTTGGCATTATCAAAACCTATGGGCTGCAAGCTTATATCAATTTTGCCATCTTCGCGCACGTTCTTCACGTAAGCTTTCAGCCTATCGCCGTGGTATAGTTTCCTAAACGTTTCGTTTTCATATACGAGGCCCCAATATTGGTGCTCTACTACCACGGTGGTGCCCAAATCAGACGATTGACCCACAACAATGTTCACCTCATCGCCTACATTATAAGCCGGCGGTTCGCCCTTACCCAAGTGCTTGCGAAGCTTGAAGCTACCCACAATACGCTCAGTGGTTTCGTCCAAGTAAACGTAAGTTAGGTAAAACTTCCCTTCCTCAGCTTTCAAATCTTGCTCGCTATAAGGCACCAGCAGGTCTTTCATCAGGCCCCAATCCATAAACGCACCTACATTGGTAAGTTGCGTGCAGCGCATCCGTGCCACTTGCCCAATAGTGGCGCTTGGGTGCTCAGTTGTAGCTATCAATCTATCTTCGCTATCGCGATAAATAAAAACATTCAATATATCATCAACGGCAGTAAGGTTGGGTACATATCGCAATGGCAGCAATATCTCCCCAGCATCTTCCCCGTCAAGGTAAACGCCAAAATCTACTATTTTAACTACTCTTAACTGGTTATAAAGTCCTACCTGCAGCATAAGGTACAAAGCTAATCAATAAAACGCTTGCTTTAGGGCTTCTAAATCTGGAACGCATTGTCTCGGTATATTGTTTAAGAATAAGTTTTAATTCGATAAGCATTGATATTGGCATTTTTATAACCTTGCAGACACTGCTTCGCTTAAGCAACAATATCATTTCACAAACAGCATACTAGCAAATAGCCTTATGAAAGTTTTAAAGTCAGGAATATTTGCACTCTGGTTGGTTGTAAGCCTTAGCTCTTGCATAACCACCAAAGACCTTATTACCCCAACAAACGAGCAGCCCCCAAGTGGCGGAATGGACGGTGGCACCGGCAGCGGCACCATAGGCAATGACCCAAGTAACCCATGAGGAAATTTGGCTGAGGCCTTTTTGCTAAAAAGGGCTCAAAAAGTGCTATGAACCACTTCTTTCCAAAACATAACACTTATTATGCCTAGTGCTAAGGTTTGTAACCTTTTTGTTTTTTGACCGTTAAGAGTATATAGTTTATATGAAACAATTGCTCAAAATGGCTCAAAACCCTTCACGTATTACAATTTTGCTATTTTTACACCGTGAGCGCATATAGCAAATACATACGACGTTCCATCGCTTGGTGGTCAGTGGTAGTTTTCGGACTTACCTTTATGCTCCTATACCCGTTATTTTATATTACATTGCAATCGCCAAAATGGCACCCATTAGCTAACAAATTAAGGGTGTTTTGGGCCAAGATATTGTTCCCGCTTACTGCTAGCAGTTATGAGGTAAGCTACATTACACCCCTCGACCCTAACAAACAATACGTAGTGTGTGCAAACCACACGAGCATGATAGATATACCACTTTCAGCCATATTGCTGAACGGGGCCAATTTTAAATTCATGGCCAAACACCAATTGGCCGACATTCCTGTTTTTGGTATATTCTTCCGCACCATCGACATTCCGGTAAACAGGGATAGTAAAATAGCCTCCTTTAAAGCTTACAAAAAAGCCTTAGAGGCACTCGACCAGGGATATAGCCTTATTATTTATCCAGAAGGTACTACTAGCGACATTGCCCCGCAAATGTTGGATTTCAAGAATGGACCCTTTAAAATTGCCATTGATAAACAAGTTGCCATTATACCGGTTACTTTTTTAGATAACTGGCACATGTTTTTGTACGATGGCTCCATGTTGTATCGCCCAAGCTGCGCAAGGGTTATAGTGCACGAACCGATTGAAACGGTTGGCATGACCCAGGCTGATGCCGATAGCCTTAAAGAACTGGTATATAACATCATTGACCACGACCTGAAAAACGAGTATGGAAGTAAATTTGCCTTTGGTAGATAAACTGGCGACCCTTGCCAAACTTAAGTTTGATGATGTTGAAAAAGAAGCCATAAGAGCCGACTTGTCGAAAATATTGGGCTTTATGGAAAAACTTGATGAGCTAGATACTACTGGCGTTAAACCTTTGGTGTATATTTCGGATGCGGTGAATATGCTCAGGGAAGATACCGTGTTGCAAAACACCACCCGCGAGCAATCATTGCAAAATGCGCCCGACCAAAATGGCGTTTATTTTAAAATACCCAAAGTAATCAATAAAGAAAGCCATGAGTGAGGTTATTAAGCTAGCCGACATTACCAAGTTTTATGTAATGGGTACCGAAACCATTCGGGCACTCAACGGTGTAAGCCTTACCGTAAACAATAACGAGTACGTGGCCATGATGGGCCCTTCAGGCTCAGGCAAATCGACGTTGATGAATATTTTAGGTTGCTTGGATAGCCCAACTACCGGACAATACATCCTCAACAATCACGACGTGAGCCATATGCGCGACAACGATTTGGCGGCAATACGCAATAAAGAGATTGGTTTCGTTTTTCAAACATTCAACCTCCTACCTCGCTTAAGTGCTTTGGAGAATGTGGAATTGCCGTTAATATACTATGGCCTTGGTAAAAAAGCCCGCCGCGAACGCGCCGAGGAAGTACTGGTGCAAGTGGGATTGAAAGACCGTATGGAACACAAGCCCAACGAACTATCAGGCGGACAGCGCCAAAGGGTTGCTATTGCACGGGCGCTGGTAAACAATCCATCGATTATACTAGCCGATGAGCCCACTGGTAACCTCGATACCAAAACCTCAATCGAGATAATGGCGATGCTGGATACCATACATAGCAACGGCAATACGGTAATACTCGTAACGCACGAAGAAGACATTGCCAGCTACGCGCACCGCATCATTCGTATGCGCGATGGCATAGTAGAAAGCGATGCCATGAACGAGCAAATTGTCGGATTTAAAGGATAATCAACCCCAAAGACTTTTGGCAACCCTAAACGTATTGGCGTGCGCCTCTACTATTTGCCACACATCGGCCGAATAGCCGCCACCCATACTAACCTGTACCGGAATACCGAGTTCGTGCGCAGTACCTAGCACTAATTTATCACGTTGTTTACAGCCATCTATAGTTAACCCTAGTCGGCCCAACTTGTCGGTAGCCAATACATCCACCCCACTCAGGTAAAATATAAAATCGGGTTTTACCTGTTCAATCAATTTTGGCAATGCTTCTGCCAATAATGCTAAATATGGCCCATCGGTTATGCTATCGGGTAGCGCAATGTCCAAATCACTTACTTCTTTTCGGTGTGGGAAGTTTTTAGCACCGTGCATACTAAAGGTAAACACCCGTGGCTCGTGCTGGAATATTTGCGCCGTACCGTTGCCTTGGTGCACATCTAGGTCTACTATCAGTATTTGTTTAGCGAGACCCTGGTGAAGCAAATAGGTGGCAGCAATGGCTTGGTCGTTTAGCAAACAAAACCCCTCACCAGCATTGGTAAAAGCATGGTGCGTGCCACCAGCAATATTAAAGGCAATGCCGTGTTCCAAAGCATGCAAAGTCCCATCGAGCGTACCTTGGGCAATGGTTATTTCGCGCTGCACCAACTGCGCCGATAGTGGAAAGCCCGTGCGCCTAATCTCGGCTTTGGTTAGTTGTAATAATTTGAGCCGCTGCCAATAATCGGCATCGTGTGCCAGCAAAATAACTTCGTCGGCCATTGCACCGGGAATATGAAAATCCTTCGGTTCCAGCGTGCCTTCGTGCAGCAATTGTTGGGGCAGCAGTTCGTACTTTTCCATAGGGAAACGATGGCCAGCTGGCAGCGGATGGGCATATATGGGCGAATAGGCGGTGTACATACAATTGCCACAAATATAGGCAGCATGGATGCAACAATGGTTGGAAGGGTTTGTTCGTACCTAAAGTAGAAACCACCCAAAACACAAAGCGGGCTCAAAACTTTTAACAGTTTCGAAACCCGCTTCCATTTCCTAAAGGCTAATGCCCGAAAATGTCAAGTTACTGTTGAGCAGCTTTGTCCTTTCTAATAAGCCTCGTGCCGAAGCACTTATCCTAAACTGGACGCTGACCCTCGCATGAAAGTTGGTTTTCGGTAAGCGTTGCTTCCTAAGAAGTGTTACCTTTAATTTATTGGTCGTCTTCTGAAGCCGAAGCTTTCCCAGAACCTTCCTCTCGGTCGGAACCCTTTGACTAAACCAACAATTCAAACAACTTTCTGGAGTGCCTGGCTTTTGCAAGCCTGCTGTTTATCCCTCGCTTGATGTTATCAAAATTATACTACCTGCCCTCAAATTCAAAATAATTATCGTAATATTTATACACAAGATACAAACCCGTTTACGCACACATTAATCTGTTTCTGCACCTTTTTTGGCTGGTTATTAACATATTACGGGATTCGTTTTATGCTTATGCACAATACCATCAAGATTAAGGTATGTTTTATCAATTACTATTTTTACCAAAAATTGAAAAAAACCTAGAAGGATTTTATTAATGTGTGAAGCAGATAACAATCTCCCGGCTTTTTGCAATCAATATAGGAGCAGCAAAGCGATGTAAAAGTAAAACTCCCCTAAAACACGAAACGGGCCTCAAACCTTTGACAGTTTAAGAACCCGCTTCCATTTTCGTATGGCCTAAGCCGGAAAACGTCAAGTTACTGTTATTATGGCTTTGTCTTCTTCCTTGTTTCCAGCCGAAGCTTTCTTCTTGGTTTCCAACGCTGACCTCCTACTGAAATGTTCTTCTCGGTATTGTTTTTCCTCCTAGAAGGTCATACCTTTAATTGATTGATCGTCTTCTGAAGCCGAGGCTTTCCCAGAACCTCCCTTGCGGTTGGAACCCTTTGACTAAACCAACAATTCAAATAACTTTTCTAAGGTGTCTGGCTTTTGCAAGCCTGCCTTTTATCCCTCCCTTGATGATATCAAAGTTAGCATACCACACCGCATTTCCAAAATATTTTCATTAATACTTATACACTCTAAATGAACAGGGTTATACACCAATATAGAGGCCTTATTAACCATTATACTTGGTTGTAAACAATTTACGCATCTCCTTCAAGGTTATGCACAAAGTTATCGGTATCAGTCACTTTTTGAGTAGGTCCATTTTTCGATAAAAAATACCAAAACCGCATAATTGGGTTGTTACCTGCGCGTTTTATACTCAATAAAAAGCGCATGAAACTTACCGCCATAAACCCACACTTTAATGCCTGCGATCAAAATTGGGAGCTAATGCCCGAGCAAGATGGAGGCAGACTTTGCCAGAGCTGCGAACGTGTATTGATTGATTTTATTCAAACAACCGAACAGGAAGTGCTAAACCAGCAGCGCGCCAACGATTTTAAACTTTGTGGGCGCTATACCCGCAGCCAAGTGGATAGGCTGCACCGCCACCTCACCTTGGAAGAAAGCCAAAAAAATCGCCCGTGGTTAGTATCGTTGGCAATGGGGTTGGGTAGTTTATTGCCTGTGGGGGTTGCCGCGCAACACAATACCTTACATGTTGAAGACATTAACTTGACGCCAGATAGCACTGAATATGAGATAATTAACATTGTTGCAGGTAAGCTGCGGCCTCCTTCATCTACTGATGAGGTGATTAATGTAGAAGTACCCATTACCTATTCGGTGCCTATGCCTGGGGTGCCTGGAGATTTACGATACCCGCTGTTGGCGATAGATAGCGCGGGAAAGGAATATATTGAAATCAATGGCAAAGTTTTGGATACCGAAACAGGTGAGACAATTCCATTTGCCAGTGTTTGGGTTGAAGGCACCAAAATAGGCGTGGCAACCGACTTTGATGGTTATTTTTCACTAAAAGTACCTGCTAGTTATGGAAAGCTCACTCTAGTAGCATCTTCATTAGGATACTTAGCAGATTCTGCAGCTGTCGATTTGTCAATAGTACTTAAGCAAGAACTAAAACTTGAGCTTGTTATGGATTTGCATGTAAAAGGGATGATGGTAGGCATACTATATAGCAAGCCTACTTTTGGTCAACAACTAAAGCGCTGGAGCAACCCTGCTAATTGGTACCGGGCTATAAAAAATAGGCTGGAATATAAATAAGTTAACATTGGGAGCTAAAAGCATAGCCTTGAAGTAGTTACATTTGCAACATCACCATTTGCAAAGCCCTATGCCTACCGCACAACAAATAGCCGACGAGATATTTGACCTATACGCCAAATACGGCCGTGCCGACTATATAGGCGAGCCCGTTTCGCAAATTGAGCACATGGCCCAGGCAGCGCAATGCGCCCAGCAAGAAGGCTTTGATGATGAAGTGGTTTTGGCGGCCTTCTTTCACGATATTGGCCACATTTGTGTAAACGAGGAGCAATATAAAAACATGGGCGGCTTTGGTAACCAAGAGCACGAAAAGGTGGGTGCGGAATTTCTACGCCAACGTGGCTTTAGTGAGAGCCTCTGCCAAATGGTGGGAAACCATGTAATAGCCAAGCGCTACCTTACTTATAAAAATCCCGATTATTACGCCAAACTATCGGAAGCAAGTAAAGAAACCCTGCGCTACCAAGGCGGTCCCATGAGCACCGATGAAGCTGCGGCATTTGAGCAAGATCCATTATTTACGGCAAGCATTAAGCTGCGCGAGTGGGACGAACTAGCCAAAGAAGAGCATAAACCGCTACCTGACTTGGAAGTATATAAGCAAATGGCTATTAGGGCTTTATCAAGCAATTAAACAACCTTTCGATACTGCTATTCGCATGCGTACTCGTAGGTCCAAAGTAGTGAATTTTGGGTAAAGCCACCGTACAGAAACACTTGGTTCAGACGGGTTATTTTTCCGTCGGAATCAAAATTATACGTGTTCTCAAACACGGTCTTTGATTCGGTGGTGTTCTTTTTGCGGATTAAAACATTCTTCGAAAACGGTTGTGCATCAAAACGCTCCCCAAATGAGTATTCCCGACCCAATATCGGACGATAATTAATGGTAAAGAACCGTTCATTTGGGTACAAATCATGGTCATAGGTCTTATTCAAGTCGTACTCAAAAGTGTAGCTCTCTTCAACAAAAACGGTATTCGGAGAAGACTCCAACTTTTCGGTGTAATCATACGAAATCAAATTGCCGTTCCGGTACACAATGTTATCTATTATGTGCTCTCGGGTTCTGTCATTCGAGGTAATAAAATCATATTCCAGCACAATTCGAATTAAATCGGTATAGCTACCAAGCATGCTAAAGGTTTCTTCTACACTGCCAAAATCATATAGTGCCGATGTAGCGTATTGGCTATCCTTTATCCTCACCCTGCAATCAATGGTAGTAAACTGGTTTAGAAAATCAAAGTAAATATTGCCGTCGTTTCCGTTATGATAAAAGCTTCCCCAATCGCTCAATTCCGATACATTGTCGTTATTGCTCACATTCACAAACCCAAGCACTTTATCGCTGGTGTTGCCATCAATGGTGCAGGTAAAATTGTTCAGTACGCAAACAGCGGGCAAGTCTGCTGGGTCGAGATAATAATACTTCTCGCAGCCGGCAGACACCATTACGAACAATAAAAGCAGCGACAAACGCACGCTTGTGCGCGAAAAACTAAACATGGCCCTTTTAAGCATAAAACAAACAGCTTCTTGTGGAAGAATAATGAGCTGCAATAATAATGGTTAAAACACTTTTAGCCTAATAATTGGCTTCGTTTGTTAAAATATAGTGTTTTGCACAAGCGGCATCTGAATTGCTAAATTATCGCTGGAACTGAGGTTGAACCTATTACGTGTTGGATTGCAAATCCAAAGCTCGGTCATTCGGATGGAACATCCGAACGGGCAGGGGGAAAAACTCGGGATGACAACCGTTTTGTGAAATAGCGGCATCATCAACTACCCTACTCGCCCCAACAACTCCCACCTTCGCGAAAAGCTACGGCGGGCTGCCAATCGCGCGCACCCTTCAATCTCGTTTGAAACGAGACTCAGGATGACATGCTAACTTCCGTAACTGTTTTTGTGTTAGCTCCCACCTTAAACCTATCATCCACCTTCAACCCCACCACCCAAACAATATGCTCGCCAGAGCATAATACCCAAGTATGTTCTTTCTGCAGTTGTGTCAGCTTCAAATCACTAAACAAGTTGCTTAGTTTTTTCTTTTTGCGCTTAGGTCCTATTGGGTATAGGTAGTCGCCGCGCTGCCAGCGGCGCAGCACCAGCGGCATTTGCAGCTTGTCGGCATCTAAGGCCGCCACGGTGGCTTGCGTGGGTATGTGGTAGTTGGTGGCAGTCTGCACATGAAATTTCAGCTCCAGCCCTGGCACTTTCACCCGCTTACTGAATTTCTCAATCACTACCCGGTGGTCGTTTTCGATGGCCTTATCGGTCAGCACCAAAAACTGGCGGTCTTTTATCAGTCGGTAGTTGGGGCTATAAAACTGCTTTACCTCGGTGCTATCCAATGCCGCCAATATATCGTGCACCTGCGCTTCGTTAAATCCCGCTGGGCTTAGCCACTCATATAATAAGGTGCTTTGCGCGGGGTACAGTTGTAGTTTCTTTATCGGCACATGTTGTCCGCTAGGGCGTTTCTCTACGAGTTTCTTCAAATAGTACTTTATGCCCTGCTCGTATATAGTGGCAGCATCTTTAAAATAGCTGGCCTCTTGCGCCAGTGTGTTTACTACCGATGGGTTTATCTGCTCTAGCAGCGGCAATACCTCGTGGCGCAAAAAGTTGCGCTGGTAGTGCGTGTCGGCATTGCTGGCATCGGTGCGCCAGGTAAGGTTATGGGCTTGGGCATACTCCTCCAACTCAGTCCTAGTAAACGCAAGTAGTGGCCGCACCAAATGCCCCTGCTTAGGCAGCATGCCGTGCAAACCGCGTATGCCCGTGCCTTTAATAATATTCAATAGCACGGTTTCGGCTTGGTCGTTTTTGTGGTGGGCGGTGGCTAAGTAGTAGCACCCTTCCTGCTTCCGGATGCTCTCTAACCATTCGTATCGCAGTTCTCGTGCCGCCATTTGAGTACTGAGGCCATGTTGCTTGGCATAGCCCTTGGTATCGAATTTGGTGCTGTAAAAAAGCAAATCCAATTGTTTAGCCAAATCTTTCACAAAAGCCTCGTCCCCATCGGCATCCGCACCCCGAAGCTGAAAGTTGCAATGTGCCACGGCCGTTGCATAGCCAAGGCCGTGCAACAGGTGCGCCATCACCACGCTATCCAACCCACCGCTTACTGCCAATAACACTTTGTCGCCCGTTTGTAGCAGGCCGTCTTGCTGCAATTGCAGGGCCAGTCTTTCTTGTAGCGCACTATTAATACTCGTCTTCCTCGTCATCGGCTATTAGCGACAGTGCGCCCTTTAATTCGTTATAATCGTGGTGCGCGCCCCTTTGTTGCGTAATTACCAACCCCTGTTTATAAGTATCTATGGCTGCTTGCACTTGATCCATAGCTTCGTACAATTTGCCCAAATGATAATATGCACCGGTATAATGAGGATTGGTTTTCAATAAGTTATCGAAAAACTTTAACGCCTCTGATTTGTTATTAAGCTTGGTATATTCCTGTGCAATAGCATACAATAGAAATGAATCATCCGGATTATCCTTCAGCATTCCCTTAAGTTGTTCCAAACGAGCTTCAATCATTTTGATATTGTTATGATAAATGGCTATTTTCGCTACCGAAATTTTGATTACCAATCTTATAAATCAAGCCTAAAAATATGAAATTCCTAGTTTGTGTTAGCAAGGCGCCCGATACTACTACCAAGATTACCTTCACGGACAATAATACAAAGTTCAACGAAGATAAGGTGCAGTGGATCATGAATCCTACTGATGAGTGGTACGCCCTTGTAAAAGCCCTTGAGTTGAAAGAAAAGCTTGGAGGCACTGTAACTACCGTAACCGTTGGTAAAGCCGACGTAGAGCCGGTTATCCGCAAGGGTTTGGCTATTGGTGCCGACGATGCCGTGCGCATTGATGCCGACGACGTGGACGCTTACCAAGTAGCTGCCTTGATTGCCGATTATGCCAAGAGCGAAGGTTACGACATTATCTTCACCGGTAAAGAAACCATTAACTACAACGGTTTTATGGTTGCCGGTATGCTATCTGAGTTGTTGGATTTGCCATATATCTCATTAGGCGTAAAGCTTGATTTGAACGGCAACACTGCGACTGTAGTGCGTGAAATTGAAGGTGGTGAAGAAACCTTGGAAGTAAAAACCCCGTTTGTGGTTAGCTGCCAGAAAGGCATGGCCGAAGCCCGCATACCTAACATGCGCGGTATTATGGCTGCCCGCACTAAGCCATTGAAAGTAGTTGCTGCTGCTAGTGTAGATACCTATACCACGGTTCACCACTTTGAAGCTCCTAAAGAGCGTGGCAACGTGAAGCTTATCAGCCCCGATAATGTTGAAGAATTAGTAAGATTATTACACGAAGAAGCTAAAGTAATCTAAGCCATGTCAGTATTAATATTCGTAGAAACCCAAGAGGGTAAACTAAAAAAATCGGCCCGTGAAGCTGCTAGCTACGGTGCCAAACTTGCCGGCAAACTAGGTACTGATGCAGTAGCAGTTGCTGTAGGTAAAATTGACCATAGCGAACTAGCTACCCTTGGCCAACAAGGCGTAAGCAAAGTATTGCACGAAGAGAACGCAAAGCTTGACCATTTTGACAGCCGCGCTTTTACCAAAGTAGTAGCTGCTGCCGCTGACAAAGCTGGCGCTACCGTATTGGTATTGAGTAGCACCTTCAATGGTAAAGCCCTTGCCCCTCGCCTATCGGTTCGTTTGAAAGCTGGTGTGGTAACTAATGCCACCGAACTTGCCAATACCGAAGGCACCTTCACCGTTAAGAAAGCGGTGTTCTCTGGAAAAGGTGTTGCAAATTTTACTTTTGCTACCGATAAAAAAATCATTACTGTTAATGCCAACTCTTTCCCGATTGCTAAGGGCGAAGGCTCTGCGGCAGTTGAGGATTTTAGCGCTGGCCTTGCTGATAGCGATTTTGGTGTAAAAGTATTGCACGTTGAAAAAGCTGGCGAAGGCATTCCGTTGCCAGAAGCTGAGTTGGTAGTATCTGCCGGCCGTGGCTTGAAAGGCCCTGAAAACTGGGGTATGATTGAGGAAATGGCCAACCTACTTCACGCTGCCACCGCTTGTAGCCGTGCGGTTAGTGACGTTGACTGGCGCCCTCACCACGAGCACGTTGGCCAAACTGGTTTGACCATCAGCCCTAACCTATATATTGCCGTTGGCATCTCTGGTGCTATACAGCACTTGGCAGGCGTAAGCAGCAGCAAAACGATTGTTGTTATCAATGTCGACCCAGAAGCTCCTTTCTTTAAGGCTGCTGACTACGGTATTGTTGGTGATGCATTTGCAGTAGTACCTAAGTTGAACGAGGCACTTAAGAAGTATTACGCCAACAATTGATAATTTGGGCTAATAAGCCTACATTGTATATATGGAGAAACTCGAACTCGAGATTGTAGCACTCTCTCACAGCATTGCAGGCTCACACTCATATGCCGTAGTGCTGGGAGAGGTGCAAGGTGTGCGTCGCTTGCCCATTGTGATTGGCGGCCCAGAGGCTCAGGCTATTGCTGTGGCCCTAGAGAAGATGAACCCAAGCCGACCGCTTACGCATGATTTGATGCGTAACATGTTTCTTACGTTTGATATCGAGCTCCAAGAAGTAGTAATAAGCAACCTTAAGGACGGTATTTTCTTTGCGCAATTAGTGTGCAGCCGTGGCGGCGAAACCGTGGAAATTGATTCGCGCACCAGCGATGCTTTGGCATTGGCGGTGCGCTTCAATTGCCCCATTTATACGTTCGAGTTTATACTAGACCAAGCGGGCATTGTAATGGAAGATAGCCAGCAAGAAGCTAGCGATGCTGACAAGGACAATGATGACGACGAGGAGGACAAAGCACCCAAAACCAATTTAGAGGCTATTGTTTCGCCAGCTGCCAAAAGTGGTAGCAATTTATCAAATTTAGGGTTGGATGAATTGAAGGAAATGCTGAATAACTTGCTAGCCAACGAGGATTACGAAACGGCAGCTAAAGTAAGAGACGAGATTGGCCGTCGCAAGGAAAAAGAATCATAAAATTTTATCCGAACCCTAATACTTTCCAGTGGCAATTGATATCCTTCGTGCTGTTTTAGGTGTTTCAGTATTACTGCTAATAGCTTTTGCGTTTAGTAACAATCGTAAAAAGGTAGATTGGAGATTGGTGGGTACTGGAGTGGTTTTACAGTTGGTCTTTGCTTTGCTAGTGCTTAAAGTTAGTTGGATAAGCAATGGCTTTGACAAGCTTGCCAAAGGATTCGTAAAAATTTTAGAATACTCTGACCGCGGTGCCGATTTGCTTTTTGGTCCACTGATGAATCAAGATGCTATCGGTTTTATTTTTGCCGTAAAAGTACTCCCCACTATCATTTTCTTTTCTGCACTCACTTCTTTGTTATATTACCTGGGTATCCTTCAAAAGGTAGTGTATGTTTTTGCCTGGGTAATGACTAAAACCATGCGCCTAAGTGGCGCTGAAAGTTTGGCAATGGCCGGCAATATCTTTTTAGGGCAAACCGAAGCGCCGCTTTTGGTAAAGCCTTATCTGGAGAAAATGACCCCCTCGGAAATTATGTGCTTGATGACGGGTGGCATGGCTACCATTGCAGGCGGCGTGTTAGCGTTATATATAAACAACCTTAGCGCTGGCGATGAAATGCAGAAGTTGTACTTTGCCAGGCACTTGATTGCTGCATCTATTATGGCAGCCCCTGCCGCATTGGTAGTGTCTAAGCTCATTTATCCAGAAGACCAACCAGACAAGATTGACCGAAAGCTGGTAGTTCCCAAAGAACGAATTGGCAGTAATGTACTGGATGCCCTTTCTATAGGCACTACCGATGGCCTTAAGATGGCCGTAAACGTAGGTGCTATGCTGCTGGTGTTTACTGCTTTAATGTATATGGTTAATGGTATTTTGGGCGGCATTGGCGATTTAACTAACCTGAACGACATTATTAAGACATCTACCAGTGGGCGCTTTGAATCGCTTAGTTTACAATATTTACTAGGTATGTTGTTTTCTCCACTGGCTTGGTTGATGGGAACAGACACTAAAGATGTGTTCTCCATAGGACAACTTTTAGGCGAGAAAACTATTTTGAACGAACTAATTGCCTATCAAACTTTGGCAGACATGAAAGCTTCTGGAGTGCTTACTAACGAGAAGTCCATCATTATCGCTGTGTATTCGCTTTGTGGTTTTGCGAACTTCGCTTCCATCGGCATCCAAATAGGCGGTATCAGCATTCTTGCCCCCAACCAGCGTGGCAATTTGGTTAAGCTTGGTTTCCGCTCTATGGTAGCTGGCACACTTGCAACACTCATGACCGCAACAATTGTGGCCGCGTTGGTCTAGTTTTTAGACCAAAGACGAAGAATAATTCTGCTTAACAGTGCTTAACTGCCAAGTTAAGATGCATTACAAAGCAAACTGCGAGTATACTTAGTTGAAGGAGGTATTGAGTTTGACATTGTCAATCTACTCCAATACCTTATCATCAAACAAAAGCTGTTTGCCTATACATTACCTTCAATTGGCAATTGCTGCTGAATAAGTATGGGTTGATTTAAGATACCCAAAATACCATTACCTTTCGTTTTAAACTTTAGGGCTAATCACACTTTTTTAGGTAGGAAAACAGGGTAAGTATCCCTTGAGCAAGTATTAAATGTGACACTAGCTATATTTCTCGCTGTGACACGCCGGGAACGCTGGCACTACAACTTAATGAATTTATCCCTCGCCGTTTTATCATCAGTTGATACTCGTTTAAAAAAAAAAAAAAAAAACGGCCACCGATTGCTTGGTAGCCGTTCTTGCTATATTATATATCCTTGGACTTTCGCCCGTGGACTGTGGACTAAAACTTACCAGTTTCCGCCTTTGCCTTTCGACTTAAAGCCACCACCGGTGCGACCACCGCCAGCACTGCCGTCGGTTTTGTAACGGTTACGCTCGGGACGGTCACCACCACGTGCTGGTGGGCGACTGCCGCCACGGTCTGAACTACCGCGATCGGAAATAGCACCGCGCTCAGGACGGCCACCACCGCTACCGCCACCGCGGTTAGCATAACGGTCGCCACCGCCGCCGCTGAAGCTACCACCGCCTCCGCCACCACCAAATGCTGGCTGTGCGTCGCGTTTAATGCTTACGGTTTGGTCTTCGAAGAACACATTATTGTCAAATGCTTTCAAAAGCTTATCGGCAACCTGGGTTTCTACTTCAACCAAAGAAAAACCAGGCTTAATTTCAATCTTACCGATACGCACTTTCACGTTTGGCAAGTTTTCATTAATTAACCCCATCAAACGGGCAGGGTTTACTTTATGGTTCTGTCCAAGGTTAACATGGAAACGGGTGAAATCACCTTCACGACGGGCACCTTCACGTGGGAAACGCTCTTCGCGATCTCCGCCACGCTCACCACCACGCTCACCACCACGCTCACGGTCACGACCTCTGCGGTCGCCTCCACGTTCGCTACGGTCACCAAAACGATCGCTGCTGCGCTCTCCGCGCTCGTTGCCAGCCAAATTCACATCGCGAGATTGCTCATAATCTGTTACAAAACGGCCCAATTCCTTGGTCATAATGTAATGAATTAATTGGTCACGGTCAACGCCAACCAATGCATCTTCCAGCTCGTTAGAGAATTTAGCCAACTTGTCGTCGGTAAAGTCAAAGCTCTTAAGCTTTTGCGCCAACATTTTGATTTTGTTATGGAAAATCTCTTCTCCATTTGGCACCAATTTGCGGTTAAAAGTTTTACCACTGATTCTTTCCAGTTGGTTTACCTTGTACAACTCGCGTCCGTGAACGATAGAGATAGAGATACCACTGCGTCCGGCACGGCCAGTACGACCGCTGCGGTGAATGTATGCCTCCAAATCGTCAGGCAATTCGTAGTTGATAACGTGGGTCAAGTGATCCACATCAATACCACGGGCAGCCACGTCAGTTGCAACCAATAGCTGTATACCACGATTACGGAAACGGGCCATTACCTCATCACGTTGTTGTTGGGTAAGGTCGCCATATAAAGCATCAGCATTGTATCCATCATCCATAAGCTTGGTGCTTATCTCACGGGTCTCGCGGCGGGTGCGGCAAAATACAATACCATAAATATCAGGGTGCAAATCGGCAATACGTTTCAAAGCCTCATAGCGGTCTTTCGCACTTACTACATAGTAGTTATGCTCCACGTTTTGCGCACCAGAGTTTTTGCTACCTACGGTAATTTCCTCTGGGTTGTTCATATAGCGCTTAGAAATACGCGCAATATCGGTTGGCATAGTAGCCGAGAAAAGCAAAGTGCGCTTCTCAGCAGGGGTGCCAGAAAGGATAAAATCCAAATCTTCCTTAAAGCCCATGTTCAGCATCTCATCTGCTTCATCAAGCACTAGGTACTTAATAGACTGCAGTTTCAATGCGCCTTTGTTAATCATATCCAACACACGGCCAGGGGTTCCTACTACAATTTGGGCGCCTCTGCGAAGCTCCTTGATTTGTACAGAAATGCTTGCACCACCGTAAACGGCAACTACATTCATCCCTTTAATGTATTTGGAGTACTCGTTAAGGTCGCCAACAATTTGGATGGCCAACTCACGGGTTGGGCTCAAAATCAAAGCCTGCACTTCGTTGCTAAAAGGTTCAATCATGTGCAATACGGGCAAACCGAATGCAGCTGTTTTACCAGTTCCGGTTTGGGCCAAGGCAACCAAATCGTTTGTAGCGTTAAGAAGGTGTGGAATTGTTTTCTCCTGAATAGGGGTTGGATTTACGTATCCAAGCTCGCTTACAGCGCGCACGATTTCCGGTTTTAGGCCGGTTTCTTCAAATGTCATAAGATGTTGTTGCTCCCGTTCTGCCCGCCAATAATTATAGCCATTAGGGAGCAACCTGGGAAAATGTTAAAAATCAATTTCGCTGCAAAGATACAACTTTAATATTACGATGCTAGTTTTTCTTTGCATGTTGGTAACCGAGGCGCTGTGGGTTAAGTTCAAAATAGGACATTTAGGTAAAACCCCTACCTTTGCCTTAATGAAATACTTACTCGTTTTAGCGTTTGGTGTATTGGTGGTGGCTTGCGGACAACAGTGCGAAAAGCACAGCTCCTCATCACCTGCCGGCAACCCTGCAGATAGCGAACTGACCTTATATATGCGCCATTTGGAAAAGCAGGCGCAAGCTTGGCGCGATGCCGTTGCCAATGGTGGCACCGTAGCTGTGCAGCCCGAAATGCTGGATAGCCTGTTTACCGCCGTACCTACCGACGGCAAGATTGGCGACTCGGTTTTGTTCAGCAATTTTGGATTGGCTTTTAAGCAAGAGGTATTGGCTCTGAATACCTCAACCCCTCAAGACCTAAGCAGCCACTACAACCTAATGGTAACGGCCTGCGTAAACTGCCACCGCAACTTCTGCCCCGGACCTATAAAAAGAATTGAGAAATTGAGAGTGAGTGAGGGAATTTAATTTACGATTTCAGATTTACGATTTACGATTGAACCTTGTTAAAGGCAATTGTATAATTCGGTTAATTCTGCAGGATTTTGTCGTCCAAGAATCGTTATTTAAGGCCGCTTTGCAGGCATAAAAAAAAAGCCCCAGCTTTCGCCAGGGCTTTGAGTCTATTGTCTCTTATTTGATATTTCACATCTGTTATCTACCTACAGTTCTCCCGCTTTCACCACCTTCACCCATTTACCGGCTTTGGAACTGCTAACCGAATTGTCGTACATAGCCTCGCAAAATGGGCCAGACAAGTAATACTCACCTTGATAGGCCGCATTGAGCAATACCCTAAAGGTAACCTGCTTTTGTGGCCAAACATTGAAGTAGCTATATACCCTGTCATCGCGAATGTCTTCGTAGTCAGGCTTATCAGCGGTGTGTACGTTTTCAAAACCATCTATACGGGTGTTGTGAATCTCCCAGCCCGACGGGAAGATTTGAGATAGCGCCATATCCTTGTACAACTGTATCGGGTCGGGGTTGCGAATGGTAACTTCGGCCATAAAATCGGCACCTTGCTCCAAGCGAGTTGGGTCGAGGGTTTTGCCATCCAAGGTTTTGTAGGTAACATTCATAATCAAGTTATTCTCAAACGACTTCTCTTGGCCCGTTAGCGGCACTCCCTCCAGCACAATGCGGGCATACAATATACCTTGGCCGCTGTTGGTTACTTTAATTTTACCGTTATCCTTGTTTTTGATACCGATATTGTATTGTGCCAGCGGCTTGTTGCCCGTTACCGTTTTTGGTGCCACACCATTTATGCTATAGGTGTAGGTAAAGCCGCCTTGCTTGGCATATTTGCCGGCATACTTACTTACGGCTATCAGGCAGTAAGCGGTGGTTTGTGTGCTCATCCATTGTTTACCGTTCAATGATTTGGATAGGTTTTGCAACAGCTTAAATGCCTTAGTATTATCGCCCAGCAACACTGCCGTTTCCAATATCATAGCCTCGTCACGTTCCAATGAGCCATAGTTGTAATAGTACCAATTACGGTCGCGTTTTACAGGGGCAATGTTAGCCGCATTTACCAACTGCTTTGCAGCCTCTGGCTGCCCTGCCAAAACATAGGCCGCTGCCAATCGCCAACGAGCTTCTATACTTATATCGGGCCTTTCGCGTAGGCGGTTCATGGCACCCATTTCTGGTTTTTTGGCCAAAGCAAGGGTATATAAGCGGTACGCTTGCGTAAAGTCCGTCTCGTTCCAATAGGTCGACGCGTTTTTATAACCGGTCCAGTTGCGGGCCTTGTTGGTTTGGTAGTTTATCCAGTTATCTTTTAAACCAATGGGGGGCGTATAACCCTTTGCCTCTGCTTCCAGAATAAAGTGACCCGCATAAGTGGTAGCCCAATCGCTTGAGTAGCCGCCACCTGGCCAATAGCTAAACCCGCCATCATGCATCTGAAATGAACGCAATTTGTTAAGCGCCTCGCGTATGTTATCCGAAACTTCAAACTTCTGTTGCTCCGTTAATGTCAACAAATCACTTAAATACAGTTGCGGGAATGCCGATGAAGTTGTTTGCTCAATGCAACCATGCGGATACATAATAAGGTACTGCAACCTTCCCGACAAATCGATAGGTGGCATGCCAGATAGCTCTAAAGTGCCTTTATTGGTGCCTGCCATACCTACCGGTACATAATCGGTTTCCCAAGTTTGTCCAGGTTGCAGGGCTATGTCTTTAAAAGTAGTAACAGGCGGGTTAGGGTTGCGCACGTTCAGCTCAATGTCGTAAGTGGCTTTATGCTTGCCGCTAGTTACTACTACTTGTACTTTGCCAATGCCAAGCTTTTCGGCTACCTGAATATCGAAATCAACAATCTGGTCGCCAAGGGCATCAAACGTAATAGTTTTGGTATTGGTAACAGCCAGCTTCAATAGGTCGTTTGCCTTTACTTCTACCTTCACTGTTTTCACATCTTTTTCCATGGCAAACACCGTTACTGGTAGCTTCACTTTCTCGCCTGGGCCAACTACGCGTGGAAGTGTAGCCAACACCATCAATGGTTTGCGCACCGGCGTGGTTACGTCAGTACTGCCATAAGCGCCATCTTGCGAGGCTACTACCATAGTGCGCACCGAGCCAATATAATTAGGCACCTTTATTTTATGTGTGGCAGTAGTGCCAGGTTTTAACTCAAATGGGCCTATATAGCGCACCATAGGTTTAAAGCGCTGGGCGGTATTACTGCCTTTCTTGCTTATCTCGCCATCGCCACCAAGACTAAGCAAGGTGTTTAACTTACCACCAAAGGCACCAATTACATGGTCGAACATGTCCCATGTTTTTACGCCCAGTGCCTCACGGGCATAAAATACGGGCCATGGGTCTGGGGTTTTGTAGCGGGTAAGGTCAAGCAAGCCATCGTCAACTATGGCCACGGTATAGGTCATTTTTTTACCGGTAGCCTCTTTTACTTTTAGTGTAAATTCCGATTCGGGCTCCAATACCTTCGGCATTTCCACCAAGGGCTTCAATCGGGTATTAGGGTCTTCCACAAACAATGGTATCACCCCGTACATCCTAATCGGCAAGTCGTTGGCGGTTTGGGCATGCGGCTGTATCAAGGTAATGTGCACATACACATTAGGCGCCATTTCTGGCGTGGCTTTAAACTTAAACTTGGTTTCGCCTTTGCCAGCCTCTACCCAATATGTCTCTATAACCTTACTACCCGATTCAACACTTACCAAAGCACGGCCTACACCGCTTGATGGGAAGGTAACGGATACCTCATCGCCCACCTGATATTTCTCTTTGTTTGTAGCAAACACCAACATCGATGCCCCTTCGGGGTTTTGGCTCGCACTGCGGCTAGCCCAGCCTGGCCAATCAACATATACTATTTTACCGGTACAGTGCCCACTTACAGGGTCGCATACTTTTAACAAATAGCGGCCCCA
>JAIXOI010000003.1 GCA_027486795.1 Sphingobacteriales bacterium
AAATCATCTTTAAAGCCCGAGCTTTCCCCAGTAGAGTCCAACTCTTGCCAGTTCCAACCTTGGCTAGCAAAGTTCCATGCAATCTGACGGTACTCGATTAAATCCCTCATCTCGCGGCTATGCAAAGGTATGCTGTCGTATATGTTTTTGGCCAAAGTATAGTCTTCATTTATTTCATATAGCGAAGCCAAAATAAGGCGCAATGCTGGTTCGGTTTCTAGCTCCAACGAATCAATTATACTCGCCATATCCACTGTTGTATCGGGCAATGCCAAACGCAAAATCTCCATATAATTGGCCATTTTGTTTAACGACAAGGTAAAGATACTGTCGTTAATGGATTTGCGTACCGAGCTGCTATCTTGATAAAGTCGCAGTTTGGTCAGCGAATCAGCAGGAATGTTGGGGAACTGCTCAATAATCTCCCTATAAACTACGCTACTATGGGGATAGTTATTGAGCAATACTGAACTCATGCGCACGTTATCCAGTTGGGGCGTACGGTACAACATGGCTAAAATAGTGTTGTTGCTTAATCTACCTTCCAAGGTGAGCAAGCTATCGGTTATAACGCTATCGGCCAATCCGGTATCATAAATCAAGTTATATAGCCCTTGTGTATTGTTGTTGTCCAACTGTGCGTTTAATGAAGTCAAGCTGGCCTTGATGCTGGTATTGTTACTTTCCAAGCAATAAATACCGCATGGGGAAGAAGGGCCAGGAAATCTGGTATCACAATAGCCTGCTGGTCTAGTAGCGCCACAGTCAACGGATCTAAAAAATCCAGGCTCAAACCAATTGTTCGTTGGGGTATACTTCAACCCTCCTCCATCAGATGTGTGATGATACTCAAATCTATTTGGATTAATTTTGGATTGAAACACGTTCCAGTTTGCTGCGGTCAGCGTATTGTCTGCGGGTTCCGCAAAATCACAATCCCCTTGAAACTCCGCCACCGAACTGTTTGAATAAATAGCAAGATTAGTCATATTGTCCAACACCTCATTACACTTAAACACCACATAATCGTTGTTGTTTTGGGCATTCATGGCAACGCCACCTATCTCACCTTCAAAAGTATTGCCATAAATGTCTTGGCCAATTATAGATGAAGCATTAACCACTATACCATAAGGGCTATTGCCAGAAACATAATTGGTGTTAATGTTATTTTCGTACATACGGCCACCAATTACACTATTATAATAAATGGCTGTTGGTGCATAAGCCGGTAGCGCAGGATCAGTTGAAATATCAATATTGTTGAGGTTAGCCGAAGGAATAAAAGTACCACTAAAGGTTATGGAGTTGCCTACACGCTCAAATTCTGCCCCCTTAACAACCAACCCCCCCAGAGATACGTAATTTGACGATAACTCTATAATACCATAATCCAAGCCTGCAAAAAGGTTTGTATGCCCACCCGTTTTGCATGGCTCATAGTAACCTGGTACATCGGTTTCACATTGCACAGAATACTCTGAGTTATAACTGATGATGCCTCTGCCCCTTTGGTTCCCATTATTTACGAATTCATTATCCTCAAAAGTTACGCCATGGACATCCCACATACCTACAAATGAATAAAAAGGTCCTTGATATCCCGTTTCTATTTCAAAAGTACAACCCACAAACGAACTCTGATTTTTCCTTGTTTGATTAAAGTTGAGTACTCCACCTGCTATCTCTGGTTCTATTTTATTATACTGGCTGAATAAAACTGAGTTCCTATTATTACGGAAAGTGCTATTCTCAGCGTGAATAAGACCCCCATTATAAGCTAAGTCATGATATACACCTCCACTGCCATTCGACCGAAGCCTCGCCGCAGCAACTCCATTCTTTGCATTCTCAATCATTGCTCCATTTTTAATACAAACTGCACCGAAGTCAGCGTAAGAAAACATCTCAATACTAGCGCAGTCTTCACACTTAGGTTGTTGTAAATTAGCGGTACCCCAAACTTCGATGCCAGCCCATAAATCGCCGCAAACGTTAGTGATAACACCTCCATCAACGATTAACTTTGCCCCATTCTCTACAATAATTTTTGCGTCTTTAGGCATTCCTAACAGGCATTTAACAATCAGTACAGCACCAGATTTAATTATCACATTTTTATCCATGTGTTTGGTTGTATTCCAAATATGAACTCCTCCACCATTTATTATGAAGTTTGGACTCAAACTGTCAATAGTGCAATTTTCATCGAGATACTTATGCTGGAGTGTGGATACCCTGTTTATATTGTTATGAATGGTCATAACTTGACATTGGTTATAGGAAGTAGCATATCTATATGGGGCTGCTACACCACCATAATCCATAATATTATTTGAAGTCCTGGCATTATATCTTATACAGCCACTGCTAAAAACATGGGGGAGACCAAGAAAATGACCTAACTCATGCAATAACAGGGGGAAATTATTTAACCCCCCAAAAATAACATATGGGCTTGACCAAACACCATTACCACCATTTTCACTTGACGGAGAGTTAAATATATGTAGCACATCAGACGTGTCCGTATTTGCAAAGTCTGGATTCCCAGTTATAAAGGTATTGTACATCGAATCACCGATTGTACGACAATGAGTACCTCTGAGGTATCTAAAAACAGTATCTATAATTTCTGTACCATTTATAATAGTTGTATCAACCCTAACAAAGATCTCACCACATGTATCAGAAATTGGATTGTAACCAAAATCATCATACCACAAATAAGAGTCAACAAGTTCAAAAACAATTTTTGCATTTGCTACATGGGCACGAGCATTAGGACTTGATGGCACAGGAAATGGCGCTTCCAAATTTGCCAAACGATTGTTTAAACTATCTATCATCCATTTTGCATAACCCTTTAGTGCCTGCTCGCTAGAAAAAGGTGTGTTGGTGCCAATAGGATTAAAGCTATGAAAGACCACTTTGATTTTTCTGGGGGGTACATAATTAAAAGCAGAATCTCCAAGATAAGTGCTCCCAATAAAATATGTTGCGAAATTATTACAAAGTGGATCAATAGACCTCCCACCGCCAATAGTTGAAGTATCTTCAATCATTGAGGTATCCTCAATAACACCACAGTCTTGACCATAAAGAGCTTTTAAAGAATATCTATTAATCAAATTTGTTTTTATTTGTAAATTATAAGTTTCGCCAATTTCAATTTTGCTTAAACCTTTGACAATTAAAAGCTTATTATTAACATAGTAAAATGTGTTGGAGTCTGCTATAACAGAACTGCATGTAGACGAATAAAAATTCAATGATTCAAAGTTAAGAGTATCACCATAGTGAGATGGATTGATAAAAACAGATACCACAGAGTCAATCGCAACAAATTTATACCACATCACCGTATCCCCCATCTCAAAAACAGTCTCCGCGTCAATACTATCCAACTCCACCGCATCGGCACAAGTCAGCCCCGTTTTGCCGCCGTAGGTACTTTTGTTAGGGCTGGTGTTGTCAACGAGCGTAACAAAGTTGGCGCGGTCATCGGTAGGTAGGGCGTGGCCCGTTAGCGCCAAGGAGTTGTCGGTGGTGTTCACGGTGCCCAACAGCTCGCCCCAGTGCAGCTCGTCGTATACCTGTGCTTTCAGGTTGGCCTCGGTGGCGCTTATGCCCGAGAGGTCGGCGGTGGTGTAGCTTAGCTCAAGGTCAAAAATCGGCGAAACGGTATAGTCGGAGGCTATTGTGAGCCACATACGGTTGAGGTTATAGTCGGCATTGTCGCCGCCCGTGGCGTTATAGTAGCCTACGCCATCGCCCAGCAAATCCTGCGGCTTGGCGTCGTCGAGTTCAATGCACGAAAACAGCAATGCCCCGTCGGGGCCGTCGCCGGCAGTGGTTATGGCCACCTCAACAGGTATCACGGGGCCGCTGGTGGTAGCCAAAAACGGCAAGGTGTAGGTGCCCGTGTTTTCGCCAATCAACCAGATGAACAGAC
>JAIXOI010000005.1 GCA_027486795.1 Sphingobacteriales bacterium
CCGGGCGCATCGTTGCCCAATACGATGACGTTCACGTCGGCATTAATGGGCCCGTCAAGGTCGAGGTTGTTGGCCACCTGTATGCTGTTCACCAACTCGGCACTGGCGCCGGTGGCTATCTGTAGGTCGTAGAAAAAGCCGGCCATATCTAAAGTGGCACCCGTGCCGGTAATGCTCACCTTGCCGCCGTGGGGCGAGAAGTAAGGCCCTTCCTCAATGATGCCATCGGCAATGCTGGTGGTGCCCGTGGTGGCATGGTACTCGCCGCCGATAATGTGCAACAGGCCGCCGATGGCAATGTTGGCGGTGCTGCCCTGGAACACGCCCGCATGTTGGGTGAAGTTGCCCGATACGGCAAGAGTGTTGCCATATAGGGATAGGTCGGCGGTAGTATTGTCCAGTATCAGCAGTTCGGCTACCGACACGGTAACATCGGCCGCGCAATTGTTGGTGGCGCCGGTAGTAAACACCACGGTGGTGGTGCTAGTGGGAGCAGCTGCTGCGGCACTGCCGCCCGGTGTGGCGCTCCAGTTGGTGTTTTTAGACCATACGGTATCGGTGCCGCCGGTCCAATATAGGGTATCCTGCGCGCGCAGGGTGGCCAACGAGAGGGTTACGAGCACCCCGATGGCTATCAGTTGTTTGGTAAAGGTCATGGCTGTATGTTTTTGGGAGTGTTGGCGGTTTATTGGGCAGTGGCACTAAAAGGGGCCCCTAATGTTTCATCGGCATCTTCTAGCTGCACCGATATGGTTGCGTCGGCGAGGCTGGCGGCGGTAAAGAACTTGAGCGAGAGCAGGTAGCCGCCGCTTTTTAGGGGCACGGCCACGCGGGCAATATCGTAGGTTTGGGTGTGCAGTGTGTTGTTGCTACCATCGGTAACGGTTACCTGTACCTTGGCGATACCGGCAATGCTTGGCACGCTGGCCTTTACGGTGGTGGCGCTCTTGGGGCTGTTGCCCACGGGGGCTACGGTCTCATAGGTTGCGGAGGTAATGGTGGGAAGGGTTTGGGCTTGGCCGAAGGCAACGAGACAGGCCCACAGACCGAGGGTAAAGAGTGCTTTTTTCATGGGAGTGGATTTTATTGTTAAACCCAATATAAACGTTATTTTAAGCATTCCAAACTTTTTGGTGTAATTTTATTGTTATCTGTTGGTTTTTGCATTCAATTACGTGTTTACGCTTAGGGGCAGTTTGCCTTAGATTTACACGCCCCCCGCCATTCTGCTCGTAGGCTATTTCAGGCCTATGTGCCACTGATAGCGCCAAGCTGCGGCTAGCTTTCCGCCTTAGAGAAAATTAACTTAAAAAAATCCGTATATGTTATTAATTTTGTGTCTATTATATATTAATAATAGTTACTTTTATGCAGCTCTTTGACATAGAAAAGTACACGACAAAACCCCATGCAGTGTGCAGGTACTAGTAACCCACCAGCCGCAACTATTGTCACACAGAGTCTCGCCTTGGGCGAGAAAGTGAGCAACCCATAACCCACAAAAAAAGGGGGACACCTTGCGGTATCCCCCTTTGGGTATGTTAAGCTAATGAGCTTACGCTTCTGCTTCGCCTTCAGCTTCTTCAGCTTTTGGCGCTGCAGCTTTCGGTGCTTCTGCTTTGGCAGCGGCCTTAGCGGCTTTGCCTTTAGCTGTTGCAGCTTCTGATTCCTCCATCTGAGATTTCAGTTGGCTCAATACGTCCAAGTCGCCTAGGGTGGTTTTTTCCACTTTAGCGTTGGCTGCTTTCACTGCTTTGTTGGTTTTATCCTTCTCTACAGTTTTAGCTTTCTCGCCAGCTTTCTTCTCTTCGTATTTAGCCTCTTCGTGCAAGCGGGCGTGAGAAAGGATGATACGCTTGTCTTTGCGATCAAACTCGATCACTTTGAACTCAATCGTTTCCTCTACTTCTACGTTTTTGCCGTCTTCTTTCTTCAAGTGCTTGTTAGGTGCGAAACCTTCCAAACCGTATGGCAACTGAACGATAGCGCCGGCGTCTTCTTTACGCACTACAGTACCTTCGTGTACTGAGCCTTCTGGGAAGATGCTCTCGAAGGTATCCCATGGATCTTCTTCGATTTGCTTGTGGCCTAAAGTCAATTTGCGGTCTTCGGTATCAATGTTCAATACCACTACCTCAAGTTGCTCACCAGCTTTGGTAAACTCTGCAGGGTGACCGAAACGCTTGGTCCAGCTCAAATCGCTGATGTGAACCATACCACCGATTCCGTCAGACAACTCTACAAACACACCGTAAGGGGTAATGTTTTGTACTTTGCCCGTGTGGCGGCTGCCAACTGGGAACTGGTTGGCAATTTGGCCCCAAGGGTCTTCTTGCAAGCGTTTCAAGCTCAATGACATTTTGCGTTGGTCGCGGTCAAGAGTCATGATTACGGCTTCGTAAGTCTCGCCCGATTTGAAGTACTCTTTGCTGTTTACCGGTTGGTTGCTCCAGCTAACTTCGCTAACGTGGATCAAACCTTCAACACCTGGAGTGATTTCTAGGAATGCACCGTAGTCTTCGATGTTAACGATTTTACCTTTAACGGTAGAACCTACTTCCAACTCGCCACTCAATACATCCCAAGGGTGCGACTGCAACTGTTTCAAGCCAAGGCTGATACGTTTTTTCTCGTCGTCGAAATCCAACACTACCACGTTCAACTTCTGGTTCAATGATAGAACCTCGGTTGGGTGGTTTATGCGGCCCCAAGAGATATCGGTGATGTACAACAAGCCATCTACGCCGCCAAGGTCGATAAACGCGCCAAAGTCGGTGATGTTTTTGATAGTACCTTCCAATACTTGGCCTTTCTCCAACTTGCCGATGATTTCTTGGCGTTGAGCCTCCAAATCGCTTTCGATAAGTGCTTTGTGAGATACCACGGCGTTTTTGATGGCTTCGTTGATTTTCACAACTTTAAACTCCATCTTTTGGCCAACGTATTGGTCATAATCCAAAATAGGTTTCACATCGATTTGTGAACCTGGCAAGAAAGTCTCCAAGCCATATACGTCCACAATCAATCCACCTTTGGTTTTGCTCGTTACGCGACCAGTAACCACGGTTTCGTTGGTATAAGCGTCCACAATGTTGTCCCAAGCCTTGATAAGCTTGGCATTTTTGCGAGACAATACCAACTGGCCACGGTAATCTTCTTTTTCAACTACGTATACGTCGTATTCTTGGCCTACTTTCAGTTCTTCCACATCTCGGAATTCTGATAGTGATACCAAGCCATCAGATTTGAATCCAATGTTCAATACTACATCGCTGCTAGTAATACCAACTACTTGGCCTTTTACTATCTCGTTTTCGCTAACGGCTTTCAAAGTACCATCGTACAAGTCTTCCAACTCTTGACGGCGCTCTTCGGTGTAGTTAGCTAGGCTGCGTTTGCCTTGGTCCCAATCAAAGTCATCGTGCGGACCGCTAAGCTCTTCGTCCAATTCGTAAGTAGCTACTGGTGCAGCTACCACTTCAGGTGCGATGGCTGCAGCGGCTTGTGCGCCTGATGTAGCTGTTGAGGTTTCTTCAGCGCTGGTTTCAGCTACTGGTTCAGCGCTGGTTTCTTCAGCTACTGTTTCTGAGGTAGTTTCTTCCGCTTGCGGCTCCAACTGCTCTTCGTTTTCTTGAGGAATGTTTTCTTCAGTCAAAATACTGACCCTCGGTTTTTAAAAGGTTAAGAAATAAATTACAAACGCCGCATTTTCAAGGTTTTATCAACCCCTCCACATACGGGATTGCAAAGGTACGATTTTTTATACCAATTTGACAATGAGTTGATTCTAAATATTGAAATTAGTACCCCCACTGGGGTTTTGTCGTGTACTTTTTGCCTCTAAATGCTGGCTAACAATAGGGGGCCACAAAACGACATTAAAATGTAATTTATTGATAATCAATTAGTTATAATTACGCCTAGCAATTTCTGCAAAAACCGCTTGCACTATCGCGAATCGGGTGGTAAATTTATAAATATTGTTTATAGTTGATGGTCCACAGTCCATGCTTGCCTCGTTTCAAACGAGGGTCCACAGTTCATGGTAGGTGTTTGGTGTTTAGTGTTTTTAGTTGTTGGTTCATTTAAGATTTACCACTCTACCCAGCAACCCGCAACTCGCAACTCAAAAATCGCACTTCCCCAATCGTAAATCGTAAATCGTAAATCGTAAATCGGCAATCGTAAATCGTAAATCGGCAATCGTAAATTAAAATGCGCCCCACTAAGCTCACCCACCAATTGTTAGATGCTTTCCGTGCCGTGCTCGATGATGAGCTGGCCGTTATTGCCTTTACCGAAGAGGAACTCGTTTGGCAGGCCAACCAGCACCTGCCCGTGGCGGAACAAATATCTTACCGCACCTACCAACGCTATAAGGCCGATATACTTTTAAATGAGACACAACCTGCCTGCCGGCAGGCAGGGACACAAGACCTGCTTCAAGAAATTAATGAAGAAAACCAACATATAGACACCGAAAACACCGAACTGGTGCGCCAAATGCACGTAACGCTTACCAGCGCCCTCCTGAAACAAAAGCTAGCACTGGTAAAGGGCATATATGCCGCACAGCCCAACTGGCGCCGCTATAGCTGGATGCTGGAGCGCAAGTTCCCCGATTTTAGATTGAAGATGCCCGCGAGGTCCACGGTCGAGGGTCCACAGTCCACGGACAAAAGCATTCAACCCTCGCCCGAGGCGAGGCAAGCACCCCCAAAACCCGAACTTACCGAACTAGAGCGAATTGAGCGCAAATGGGGCAAAGGCAGCAACTATACATCGCCGTGGTATCAAGGCCCTGAGTATTACGTGTTTTATTTAACGCCCGAAAGTGTACGCGAAAGGGAGGAAGAAATGGCCAACGATATAGCGAAGGGCTATGTAAACCCTTACGCCAACCTGGGCTACCAGCCCGCTACCTGCCCGCCGGGCATTGATTACAACGACTACGAAAACGGCTGGTACAACTTTTTTGCCATGGGCACCCATACCCCGCGCCTGCCCCTGCGCCTATGGATGCCTGAGCATATAGAACCGGCCGATATACCCAGTAACGCCACCAAAGAAATATTGTGGGCCAGGCAAGAGTGGCAGCGCCAGCACCCCAACGAGCCATACCTGAACGAAAACGGCGAGCCTGAAAACATTGACGTATTTGTGCCACCGCCCTGGCAACGAAACCGCCGCGAGCACCTTACCGACCCGTGGGACAATGACCCCACCGAACCCACCCCCAGCAACGGTCAAATTTGGGGCAGCAGTGTGGGGTAATTTGGCAGGTTAAAGTTGATGAGCGTTGCGTGCTAACCACCCCCATCACTATCAGTTGCACGTAGGCCTGAAATAGACTATGAGCAGCATGGGGTAGCTAGACATCCCGTTTAAAACGGGACGCCAGATAGTGGGAAGCATTCTTGTTTATAACTATTTGATCTCCAACACCCTTAAAAAAACAAAACCCAAACACCGAAGCATTTGGGCAGCAAGCAAGTTTTGTGGCGCATCTCGTAACGTGTTACGTTACCTGCCGTAGCGGCTTGCTTGGGTAATGTAAAGATACTATGGTTGCATTGAAACATTTAAAAACAACACCCCTAATTTTTTGCCCCCACTCCTGCGCGTAGGCTATTTCAGGCCTACGTGCAATTAGTGATGAGAGGCTATGCCTCGCTTTCCGCCTTAGCGGAAACACGCCCGGGCACTGCACAACCAACTTCTTCTGTAGCCCGTTCGTGAAACAGAGCCTCAACTAACGCCGCACAATACAATGCTAATATAAAACTATTTGCATAAATTTCGGTCATGCCAAAATATGCCATACACGACCATGCCGAGCGGCATTATATGACCTTTCAGATTATCGGTTGGGTCGATATTTTTACGCGCCAGCGTTACAGGGATATAGTGCTGGAAAGCTTTACGTATTGCCGTGCCCATAAAGGCCTAGAATTGAATGCTTATGTGATAATGAGCAACCACATACACTTGATAATAGCAGCTAAGCACGGAAACCTTGGCGACGTAGTGCGCGACCTGAAAGCACATACAGCCAGGCAGATACTGGCATCGGTGCAGCAAGAACCAGAAAGCCGAAGGGAATGGATGCTGTCGGTTTTTAAGTATGCTGCAGGCGGCCATAGCCGTAACACCCATTACCAACTTTGGACACACGAGAACCATGCGGTTTTTATGAACCCAATGATACCCGAAATGTTCGCGCAACGGCTTAACTACATTCACCAGAACCCTGTAAGGGCTGGGTTAGTTGCCCAGGCTGATGAATACTTATATAGCAGCGCAGCTAACTACACGGGCAAGGGTGGCCTGATTGAAATAGATGCGCTTTTGTAGCTGTACCACCCACTCGTGTTTCCGCTAAGGCGGAAAAGTAGGCACAGCCTACCTTTATCAGTTGCACGTAGGCCTGAAATAGCCTACACGCAGAATGGGGGGCGACCGTGATAGTCGCCCCGCTTTTAGGTTTTTTTTACTTTTGCATCGGGCTGTTTAGGTTGGTAATCTTCCTGTTTTATATTAACAATACCAATATGTGCTAGTTTGCTGCATTACCCACCCCGCTACCAACAAATCCTAACAAAAGAACCCCTCCTATCTGGTTTCTTTATTTTAACTCCTTTGTCTGATATATCAATTATCTGATTACGGTGTATCCCCTTTAATTTTTTGGTGTAGTACAATGTTAAATCTTCAATATCAATAACTACTGCATTCTCTCTAAATACAAACGCATCAGGACTGGAAGAATAATTTTTGTAATTGGATATATCAACTAATATTTTTTTTCTCCTAAAAAAGAATATTGTGCATTCTGAGCCTTCAGGGCAGGAAAACACATTTTTATCATTTATAAACACATTTTCTTGATTAATAAATACTTTTTTATAGTATATGCTTCCTGAATCAGTTTGGCTAACAATATTAATTTCCCCCTTTGATTTGATCTTTTGGGCAGAAGTAAAAATGATTATTGTTATAAACATTAAAAATAAAAGTATTTTTTTCATAAGCTATTTTGTTTCATCGCTTTCTACGGGCCCCCCTCCTGCGCATAGGCTATTGCCTATGTGCAATTAGTGCTGAGAGGCTGTGCCTCGCTTTCCGCCTTAGCGGAAACACGCGCGGGCACTGCACAACCCACTTCTTTAAAAGCACGTTCGTGAAACAGAGCCTCAACTACCACCGTACAACACAATGCTAATATAAAACTTTTTGCATAAATTAACCAAAGGCCAGAATATACAAACGCTGATGAATATTTATACAGCAGTGCTGCTAATTATACGGGCAAAAGTGGCCTGATTTAGATTGATGCAATTTGGAACCTCACTGCTCACATTGGTTTCCGCTAAGGCGGAAAAGTAGGCACAGCCTACCACTATCAGTTGCACGTAGGCCTGAAATAGCCTACGAGCAGAATGGGGAGTCATGAACGGATAACCTATGGACATTTAATGCTCTTCGTGAAAAGGAGTAAGAAAACAACTTCTAACTCTGTCTTCTAACTGCAACCATTCATCCAAAACTACTAAAGCATTATGTAATAAATCATAGTTTCTAGATATTTCCGGTTGGAAACTATCTTCAAATTTAGCGCCATGAAACAAATTATTGCGGATGTCTCGAATATGCTGCCCAAGCTTTTCTATTTCCGATTCATTTTTGTAAAACACTTGTGATTCCCAAATTAGGTTATTACTAGCAAACCGTTGGACTCTTGGGGGATTATTTAATATGCTTGTAACGGCATTTAAAAGTACTTCATGCTTGTTCTTATCGAAACTACCATTTATGGTATTAATAAATTTTTTCCAATCAGGTTCTGCACTATTATACTTATTACTTTTTGCAAACACAATAGATGATTTAAGTGCAAATTCGAACCTAGAAAAAGTCACAAAAAACTTAAACACCATTTCCATCCCAACAGGATGTGTCTGATTTACTTGGTCAAGAAATTGATTAACTAGATGCATCGATTACACATTTCATATTAAATAATAATTAACTGCAATCAAATTTCATTGCTTAATTTACAAAATCAGTGAATATGACTTGAAAATAAAACTTCCCCCTATCTGGCGCAAGTATGTACTTGTGCCTTAGCATTGGGCAAGCATTTGCTTACGTTTAGTTACAGCTCCAATACCCCGCTATCTGGCGTCCCGTTTAAAACGGGATGCTCCCATTCCTGCGCATAGGCTATGGCCTAGGTGCAATTAGTGCTGAGAGGCTATGCCTCGCTTTCCGCCTTAGCGGAAAAACAGGCGAGTGCTGCAAAACCAACTTCTTCATTAGCCCGTTCGTGAAACAGAGCCTCAACTACCACCGCACAACACAATGCTAATATAAAACTTTTTGCATAAATTAACCAAAGGCCAGAATATACAAACGCTGATGAATACTTATACTGCAGTGCTGCTAACTATACAGGCAAGAATGGTCTGATTGAAATAGATGCGCTTTTGTAGCCGCACCGCCCAAACCCGTTTCCGCTAAGGCGGAAAAGTAGGCATAGCCTACCGCTATCAATTGCACGTAGGCCTGAAATAGCCTACGAGCAGAATGGGTGATTAAACAATTGCAAACTTGCGCCAGATAGAGGGAAAGCCCCCTTTGCATTTTTAATAACCAAAAAATAAAGCAAACCGTTAGCACCGAAACAAACCGTTACTTATATTTAAGCCTGCCAATAGCAAATGTTATGAAATATATTCTCCCCTTAGTTATAGTGCTGTTATGGTTGGTAGTGCCGGCAAAGGCCCAATTTGTTACCCATGGGCCAGTGGTTGGCGGGGCTACGGCAAGCAGTGCACGCATGTATGTGCGCACCACTACCGCCATGCCCATCGAGATTGAGCTATCAACCGATAGCCTTTTCAGCACCGTGATAAGCGTGCTAGATACTACCGTGGCTGCCAACGATAGCTCGTGCATTGCCGATATTGGCAACCTGCAGGCCTACACTACCTATTACTACCGCATAAAGGGCAACGGCACCACCGATACCATACAGGGGCATTTTAAGACCTTTCCGCAGCCGGGCGTGCGCGGCCAATACGATTGGGTGGTGCTTAGCTGCCAAGAGTTTGGCAGCTACAATTCATTTGATGCTATTATGCAACACCGCCCCGAACTGGTGCTGCACACTGGCGACTGGACCTACCCCGACTACCAAGTGCCCGGCGATGAGCGACTGGATTGGGAAGGCATGAAACTATCGTATCGCCAAAGATACAACGAGCGCAAAATGCCGCAATTGCTGCGCAGCTCGATAACCGATTATGTGACCGATAACCACGATGGGGCCTATGGCCATTTCAACAACTCCGATTTTAGCACTTATGTTGATAGTGCCACCAATACGGTGGTAAACAATATTAGTTTTCAGCCGATACCGCCACAGGCATACGACAATGTAATGGAGGCCTATGGCACTTATTTCCCGGGCTATACCCCACAGGTGCCCGGTTTTGGTATGTACCATAACTACACCTTTGGCAATGCCGAAGTGTTTTTTGTGGATGTGCGCCACTGCGGCAATGGCCTCGACTCGACGTTTACTTTCGATAGCGCCACCGGTACTTGGGCCTTTAACCCCAGCCCGGGCCAAACCCTACTGGGCCAGCAACAGATGGATTGGCTGAAACAGGGCCTTGCCAACTCCACCGCCGATTGGAAGTTTATTGTGAGCGGGGTAATGTTCAACCGCCAGTTTTTGAAAGTGATACAACTGGGTATAGCGCTACAAGGCATTCGGCTCAGCGTTGGTAACGAAAGCGGCTCGGGTATGCGCCTAGCGCACTCGCTGGCCTGGAACTGGGCAGGATACCCGCAAGAGCAAAACGACTTTTTGCAATACCTAGCCAACAATGAGATAAAAGACGTAATTGTGCTTAGTGGCCATGTGCACACCAACGTAATGGACGATGGACGCAATGCCGGCTTGCCCGAACTGAACACGGGCCCAGTAGCTAGCTATGGCCCCGAACTGACCTACTACATCGATTCGTTTATGCAGATACTGGGCTACGGACAGGCTATTGACTCGCTGTGGAACGGCGGCGGACACGGCGTGGAAAACCGAAATTTTAAAAGCGGTTTCGGCAAAATAGAAATATATGCCAACGACTCGGTGGTGCTGCGCACTATTGATGAGGACAACTTTGTGGTAAGCTCTATGGTGATACCGCACTCAAGCAAAGTAACCGGTGTGCCCTTGTACACCCCTACCCCAGCGTGTGTGGTAAACAAGGTTTTCCCGAACCCCACGGGCTCGGTGTTTAATGTTGAGCTGTGCACCGAGTACAACCCCAAGAGCACCGATAGGGGCTATTTGATAGATGTATCGGGCAAAATGACCCCGATACTGCTCAATTCCTCAAAACTGGTAAAGGTGGATGTAAGCAAACTGCCCGTGGGCAATTATTTGTTGGTATACGATTACGGCGAAGCCATTTACACCACCCGCATTAGCGTTGCAAGATAAATGCCGCGATTTTTAAATAATAGGGGGTCAGTTAAAGAACACCCAGTGCTCTAAGCAACCCAAATATGCCCCCTGCGGTTAGCAGCCCTATCAATCCTAGTATTACGTAGGCACCTTTGGTAATATTAGCTATCGTAGCTTTTATCTCGGCCCTATCGTTCACGTTTGGAAACGGCGTATTGGGTACCTCTTTACCTACAAATTCGCAAAGTGGCCCCCAACCTTCGTTTACTTGGTACACCAAAAGCCTCTCTGGTGGCACGGTAGCAATTACGTCTTTAATATGCCAGTTATAGTGCGCTATGGCCTTGGCTTTATCGGTCATGGTGCCTTTGTGCGAGTATTGCCAAATAAGTTTAGTCGACAGGTTGCCCATCTTTTTACCAAACGGCGTAAACATCTTGAGTACCTTAAACTGCCACATGATTTCGGTAAAGTATATCGTATCTATCGTGCTTTCATACCAAGCCTCTGCCCCTTTCGGGTGCAAAGTAAGTAGCACCTTGGCATCGGGGTATTTTACCATCAACTCTTTATAAACGCAGCAGCCAGGGTTATCTACCATCGCCTCATAACCATTGAACACTTCATCGTAATTGTATGTACCTGCCTCCGGATTATTGGCTACATTACTCCAAAACCCTAAATGGGTTTTGTTGTCCTTGTTCTCTATAACCTCAAACATATGGTAGCAGCGCAGCCCCAGTTGGTTAAGTGCAGTGTATGTTGATAGGGTTCCTGTTCTGCCAAAGCCGGCACCAATTACTTTTAGGCTCATAGTTAGTGGTTTTGTGTGGCCTTAAAAGTATAAATTGGTACGATAAATATGCAAAAAGCAGTCGATTAAATGTTTACATAGTAAGGTTTGCGAATCAAACGGAAAGATAGGATACTTTAGTGTAAACCAGCAAGTCTGCCCTTCTCAGTCGGCCAAAGGATTGTGATGACATAAACGATATTGCAAATCAACCCGCAACCTGTAACCTATGTCATACTGAGTCTCGCCTAAGGCGAGAAAGTGCGTAACCCGCAACTGCCCTCAAACCACTTCCTCCACCCTCGGCTGCCTAGTCAGCAACGAGGCACTGCCCTCGGTGTGGATGAGCACGCCTTGTGCGCCCGGTGATAGGTTGGCGGCGTTGCCCTCATCGGTATCAATGTGCATCTCTAGCTTATAGTTGGGCGATACGCGCACCAGCACATTGCCGAAGGTTAGGCTGCGGTTGTCGTTTCCTATACGCACCTCTACAATGTCTTTATCGCTTACACCAAAGTTATCGGCATCTTGCGGGGTCATGTGTATATGGCGCCAAGCGCAGATAACGCCAGTTTGCAGCGCCGCCTCGCCATACGGGCCAATTAGGGTGCAGCCGGGCGTGTTTTCTATTTTACCCGATTCGCGCACGGGTGCATCTATGCCAAGAAAAAACTCATCGGTGCGGCTAATTTCAACTTGATCGGCAGGGCGCACGGGGCCAAGTATGCGCACGCGCTCAATACGGTTTTTGGGACCTACTACGGTCACAGTCTCGTTGCAACTAAACTGCCCAGGCTGCGATAGCGGTGCCCGCTCGGTGAGCTGATAGCCTGGACCGAAAAGCGCTTCAACAGTTTCCTGCCTGAGGTGCACGTGCCTTGCCGAAACCGCCACGGGTATAACTGATATGCTGTTCACCTTATCCATTTCGGCAGCCACTTGCGCGGTTTGGCGCGCAATGGAATATTGCTCGTCGGTTTTGATGGCCAGTAGCTTAACACGCCCGTGTGGCATAGAGAAAACTCCCACTGGTTGCTCGTGGCTCAGTTTCAGGTCGCGGTTAAGGTCTTCATCAATCACCGCCCCCAGATAATCGAGCCGCTGGCAGGCACGGTGGCGCACCACCGAGCTATTTTCGCCAATGCCACCCGTAAACACAATGGCATCAACCCCAGCCATTACGGCGGTATAGGCACCAATATACTTGCGCAAGCGATGACTGAAAACGTGTAAGGCCAAGCGCGCATCTTCATTGTTGCCCGAGGCTTGTTCTACAATATCGCGCATGTCGTTGCCTGTGCCAGAAATACCCAATAGGCCACTTTCGTTATTCAATAACCTATCCAAGCTATGACCATCCAATCCTTCTTCGCGCACCAGCATGGCCAGCACGCCAGGGTCAACGTCTCCGCTACGGGTACCCATTACCAGCCCCTCGAGCGGGGTCATGCCCATAGAGGTCTCCACGCTTCGGCCAAACTCCACGGCCGCTACCGAGCAACCATTGCCCAAATGGCAGGTAATGATGCGCAGTTGACTGATGTCGGTTTTGAGGTGCTCGGCGGCCTTGTGCGCCACATACTCGTGGCTAGTGCCATGAAAACCGTAGCGACGGATGCCATATTTCTGGGTCAATGCCTTGGGCAACGCATAGGCCTGCGCCCTAGTGGGCAAAGTATGATGGAAGGCGGTATCGAACACGGCTACGTGCGGCACATCGGGTAGTACCTTGCGCGCCAAACGAATACCATCAATATTAACGGGGTTGTGCAGCGGCGCTAAGTGGTTTAGGCCCTCGCACTTTGCCAGTACTTCATCGGTAACCAAGGTAGCTTGCGTAAAATGCTCACCACCGTGTACCACGCGGTGACCCACAGCGTGTATGGTTTGCCCGGCGGTATGCGCCAATAGTTGCTCAAGCAAAAAAGGCACGGCATTGCTATGCCCGGTTGGGCAATTGGTAAACACCTCGCCATTAATAACCATCAATGGGGTGTCGCTTTGTATGCGCTCAACTGTAGCTGTGGCCAGGCGCTCACCCGTAACGGAATTGATGATATCAGCCTTTACAGACGAACTACCTGAATTGATGACCAGAATATTCATAAAACGCCACTTGTTTTGGTTGTGGGGCTAAAATAGGGAAAGTGCGGGGAACCTTGATTAACTTGATTGGAGGATTTGAAAAGGATTTTAATTTTTAGATTGAGATATCCATTTTACCTGGCGTGAGCGAAACTATCAAGTTAACTCAAATTCATTGCCATATCGCTGGAAGGCCCCTCCGAAAAGTCGGGGTGACAAACGTGTTAAAACATTCAACCAGTAACTCATAACCTATGTCATACTGAGTCTCGCCTAAGGCGATAAAGTGCGTAACCCCGTAACTACCCTCTCACCCTCTCCAACCAGGCCGAATGCAGCTTGCGGGCTATTTGGTTGCCATACGTTTTGGTTCCATATTGCCCTACCCAACGGATGCCTTGTATGGCGTTGGTGAGGATAATTTCGTCGGCATCTAACAGCATTTTTCCCTCCACTGGGCCAGCCGAAATGTTGTAGCCTTTTTCCATGGCCAACTCAAAAACCAGCTTGCGGGTTGCCCCGTCTAGTGGGCCTTCTTTTAGGGGCGGTGTATGCAGTGCACTACCCTTCACCAAGAACAAATTACTGCTCGTGGCTTCAATGATATTGCCTTTAGCGTTTAGCATTAGGGCATCGTCCCAACCTTGTTCTTTTGCATACTGTATTGCTAAACAATATAGCAAAGCACTGGTGGTTTTAATATTGGCAAGCGGCCCCGTACTTTTTAAATTTTCTTTATAAAGCCCAACTAGTACTCCGCTTTCAACAAACTCTAACTGTTTAACATCAATTAACTGGCAATCAATAGTAAACCCTGTCTTATTTGATAAAGTTTTGTAAGTGCCTTCACTGTCCCTATACAGGGTAATGCGGATGCGGGCGGGGCCTTCTATTTGGTTTTGGTTGATTAAAATGAGTAGTTGTTCGGCGAGATATGCTTCGGTAAAATAAGTGGGTAAATCCATGCCCAAATAGGCTGCACTTTGGCTCAAACGCGACCAATGGAGCGATAGAAATGGAGCCTTGCCGTGGTGCCAAAGGATGGTCTCAAACAACCCATCGCCATACCGAAAACTGCGGTTGGTGGTTGCCCATTCTGGGGTTTCTATGAGGTGGTTGTTGTGGATTATTTGCATGGTAAAATGCGTTTAAAATTTTAAGCTCCTGACTTCAAGGCATGTCATCCTGAGTCTCGTTTGAAACGAGATCGAAGGGTGCGCGCGTTGGCTGTTCGGACGAGTGGGAAACATACAAAATCAAGCTCAATTCTCGCACGAGCAACCCCCTCCCAACCTCCCCCTAAAAAGGAGGAGGAGCTTAAAACTCAATTCATTCCAACTTCATTTCAGGTATCTCGCCTTCTACTAGTAATCTTCCAGCAGTAGCCTTTTTAATCTCCTCTACAGACACGCCAGGGGCACGCTCTAGCAGTTTAAATCCACCACTGTTGGGCAGTACGTCCAGCACAGCCAGTTCGGTTACTATGCGCTTTACCACGCCAAGGCCCGTAATGGGCAAGGAGCATTCAGGCAAAAGCTTGCTCTCGCCTGCTTTGTTTTGGTGCATCATGGCTACGATGATGTTCTCGGTGCCGGCCACTAAGTCCATAGCACCGCCCATGCCTTTTACCATTTTGCCCGGAATCTTCCAGTTGGCAATGTCGCCGTTTTCGGATACCTCCATAGCACCCAGCACAGTAAGATCAATATGACCGCCGCGAATCATGCCAAAGCTAAAGGCCGAATCGAAGAAGCTGCTGCCCGGCAAGGTAGTAACGGTCTGTTTACCCGCATTTATCAAGTCGGCATCTACTTGTTCCTCAGTAGGGAACGGCCCCATACCCAGCAACCCGTTTTCGGAATGCAGGGTAATGTCGATGCCATCGGGGATATAATTTGCCACCAGCGTTGGGATGCCGATACCAAGGTTTACGTAGTATCCGTCCTTCAACTCCTGTGCAATGCGTTTCGCGATTCCTTCTTTGTTCAACATAGTCTTAAATTATGTACCAATGTGCTAATGTACCAATGTACCAATTCTTTATTATTGGATGATTTTCTTTTTTGACGTGGTAATTATTTTTCCCAAAACCTTATCAATTGCTTGCAGCTGTGTAATTAGGGCAAGGGAAGATGGATAACTTTCAGAGCGCTCACATAGCATTAGCCAATACTTAGTCTCGTTTGCCTCTTTACCAGCAATCTTAAGTTTATGAACAAAATCCACTTTGCTTTCCGCATTCTGTGCCTCCCAAACATTTGCCCCTACTGATGTACCACTTCTTAATAACTGACGAGCAACCACATACTTGCGCCTCTCTTCAAGTAACTCACAGAATTTAATTATCTCTAGTGAGAACTCGAATGTGAGGTTAACAATAAGATTTTCCTTTTCCGCTGTCATTATTGCATATTTTCAATCGGTACATTGGTACATCAGCACATCGGTACATCACTTGCGTGTAGTTCTCTGCTCAATCCGCTTCTCATAATTAGCTCCTTGGAAAATGCGCTGCACAAAAATGCCGGGCGTGTGTATTTCGTTGGGGTCCAGTTCGCCGGGCTGCACCAGTTCTTCCACTTCTGCAATGGTTACTTTGCCAGCCGTGGCCATCATGGGGTTGAAGTTGCGGGCTGTGGCCTTGAAAACCAAGTTACCCATAGTGTCGCCTTTCCATGCCTTTACAATAGCAAAATCGGCAGTAAGGCTTTGCTCCATGATGTAGTTTTTGCCATCAAACACCTTTACTTCCTTACCCTCGGCCACTTCGGTACCATAGCCCGTAGCGGTATAAAAGGCAGGGATGCCCGCGCCACCGGCCCGTATCTTTTCGGCAAGGGTGCCTTGTGGGGTAAGCTCTACTTCCAACTCGCCGGCCAATAGTTGACGCTCAAACTCGGCATTCTCGCCCACATAGCTGCTTATCATCTTCTTTATCTGACGGGTTTCGAGCAACAAACCCAGCCCAAAACCATCCACCCCGGCATTGTTGCTGATGCAAGTAAGGCCCTTTACACCTTTTTTTACCAAGGCCGTAATACTGTTTTCGGGTATGCCACACAGGCCAAAACCACCGAGCATAATGGTGGCGTTGTCGGGTATGTCGTGTATCGCCTCATCGGCGTTGCGGAACACTTTTTTCATAGCGGTATGCGTTTGCTACGAAGATAGAAAAGATTATGTATCGATGTGCTAATGTGCTGATGTGCTAATGTGCTGATGTGCCGATTTACCAATTTACCGATGTGCTGATTTGACAATGTACGATGTGCTGGTTGGTTTTGACTTGGACATTCAGGCACCCGTCATTACAAAAAATGGCTACGAGTTTTTCTCGAGGTATTATTTTGGAACGCCCCAAAGGGGCACTATACCCTAGCGTCGGGCACCGCCCGACGAACAGGATGCGTTTCCGGAAACACGTTGCGTTCATAGGGTGTTGCCCCAATGCCAAAATGGATTATCACCGTTGCAGAAACCGTTTTGACGAGTATCATTTGGAACGCCCCAAAGGGGCATCATACCGCTAGCGTCGGGCACCGCCCGACGAACATGATGCGTTTCCGGAAACACGCTGCGTTCATCGGGCGTTGCCCCATGCTATTATTATGCGACCCCGTTGGGATCAAAAGGAATGGAATTATTTTATCGAATCCATTGTCAACGACTTAGGCACAACGCCGCTATCGGGGGCACTGGTGCGGTAGTTGCTTTCGCGCTCCACGAGGGCATCCACCACCTTTTGATAAAGCGAGTCCATTTGGGCGGGATTATGCTCGTAATAGGCAAAAGTGGCACCAAAGGCGGCACTATCAATATCTAAGTTGGTAAAAATATCTTGGTACTGGGTTTGTAACAAGGGCAACAGGCTATCCTTAGGTATGCCCATAATATCGGCACGCGCCTCTACCAAATGCAGCTCAACCAATGCCGAAACCATTACCTCATCGCTGAGCATTTTCTTGGGCTTGGGGTTGGGGGTGTTGCAGGCAGCTATAAATAAAACGATGGAAAGGATGTACCGATTTACCGATGTACCGATGTGCCAATTGGTTGCGGGTTTTAAACTATTAGTTATCATTAAATTTTAAATTTTTCAATCCCAAAATTGTACATCGTACCTCGTACTTCGTACATAACTCTTGATACTGACTTCGTACATTTGTAAGATGTCGTACCAAAGTATTGTAACAAAACTAACGCAAAAAAACGTGACACTGGTGGCGGTTTCGAAAACCAAACCCGCTAGTGCCATTCAAGAACTATACAACCAAGGCCAACGGCACTTTGGCGAAAACAAGGTGCAAGAACTGATGGCCAAAGCCGAAGAACTGCCCAACGACATCCAATGGCACCTAATCGGACACTTACAACGCAACAAGGTAAAATACATTGCCCCGTTTGTGCACCTGATACATTCGGTGGATAGCTTGGAGCTATTGCAGGAAATAAACAAACAGGGCGCCAAGGCCAACCGCACCATTGATTGCCTGCTGCAAATATTCATCGCTACCGAAGAAACCAAGTTTGGGTTGAGTGTGGAGGAGTTGAATGCTTTGCTCACTAGCCCCGAGTATGCCCCAATGCAACACATCCGCATTCTTGGGTTGATGGGCATGGCCAGCAACACAGACGATGAGGCACAAGTAAAAAGGGAGTTTGCAAGCCTCAAGCAGCTTCATACCCAAATAAAGCAACGCTATTTTGAAAATGACCCATTGTTTGATATCCTCTCAATGGGCATGAGCACCGACCACGACCTCGCCATTGCCGAAGGCTCAACGATGGTCAGGATTGGGAGTTTGTTGTTTGGTGGGCGGTGAGGGCCTGCGCCAAGTTTTTCCTCATAGCACCTGTCATTCCGACCTTTTCGGGAGGAAACCCTTTGCACCGATGAACTACCCTTAAATTACTTAATTCCTCCCTCAATTTAGGTTTATTGCTTCGTGCACACCCTGCTCCGTTTTTAAACAGTCCCCTCCCGAAAAGGTCGGGGTGACATACGTTTTGAATAAAAAACCAACTAATATAGTTGTGAAATAAAATTCATTATTTTAACAAAAAAAATAGCGATGCAACACAATTATTACGTGTACATTACTACTAACTCTGACAAAGAAGTACTTTACACAGGAGTAACCAACAACTTATTGAGAAGGATTATCGAACATCAAGAAAATAGAGGTGAAAAAAGGACCTTTGCTGGTAGGTATTTTAGTAACAAATTGGTTTACTATGAACATTTTACTGATATAGTTGCGGCGATAGCAAGAGAAAAACAAATCAAAGGCTGGCGAAGGGAGAAGAAAATAGCCTTAATAGAATCCATGAACCCCGATTGGAATTTTTACGACCCCTATAATTTTGCCTAGTTTTGGTAACTACTCTCTCTACAGGTCTTTTTGAATTTTAAATTTTCAATTCCTTTTCCCCTACCCAAGGTAGATAAAACAAACACCTACCACATTTTGCCATTTGCAAAAACCTTTGGTATATTCACCAAACGACCGTTTGATAACGTATGGAGCAATCCCCTTTTTTTAACGAAGACCACGAGCTGTTTAGGCAGAGTGTGCGCCAGTTTGTAGATGCTGAGGTAAAGCCCCACGCCGACGAATGGGAGCGCAATCAGCGTATACCCCGCCATGTTTGGCAGCGTATGGGCGAGCTGGGCTTTTTGGGTATCAATCACCCGGAAGCTTATGGCGGTAGCAATAACGATTTCTTTTACTCAGTGGTGTTGCTCGAAGAATGCGCTCGTAGCGGGTTGGCAGGTTTTGCCGCCGCACACAGTGTACACCAATACATGAGCACTGCTCACCTAGCCAAAGCTGGCAGCGAAGCATTGAAACAACGCTATCTGCCTGGTGCCATTAACGGTAACCTTTGGGGCTCGCTAGCCGTGAGCGAACCAGGCGCAGGCTCAGATGTGGCTAACATACGCACCACAGCCAAGCGCGACGGCGACCACTACATCATCAACGGACAAAAGACCTTTATTACCAACGGCGTATATGGCGACTTTGTGACGGTGGCCGTTAAAACCGACCCTAATGCGGGCCCTGCTGGCATTAGTTTGATTATGGTAGATCAAGGTACACCGGGTTTTACTACTCGCAAGTTGGAGAAAATGGGCTGGCACAGTAGCGATACAGGCGAGCTGTTTTTTGATAACGTAAAAGTACCAGCTAGCAACCTCGTAGGCAAAGAAGGACAAGGTTTTTATTACATTATGGAGAGCTTTCAATTGGAGCGCTTGGTGGGTGGCATTGCTGCTTGCGAAGGCGCGCAATTGGTGCTCGATACTACTTTGAAATACATCCGCGAGCGGGAGGCCTTTGGCAAGAAGCTACAGAAGTTTCAGACCATACGCCATACGCTTAGCGACTTAGCTACCGAAATTGAAGCCTGCCGCGCACTAGTGTACCAAACCAGCTGGAAATTTGACAAAGGCATATTTGCCGTTAAGGAGTGCAGCATGGTAAAACTGCTGGGCACCGAGCTGGGCAAAAAAGCAGCCGACGTTTGCTTGCAGTACTTTGGCGGCTATGGCTACATGGAGAGTTTCCCGATGGCGCGCATGTACCGCGATGCTCGGGTGGGCACCATAGTAGGCGGTGCCTCTGAGATTATGCGCGAAATAATCAGTAAAGTGGTGATAGACGGCATTAGCTACGAGTCGGCATACAAGACCATGAAAGCCCAAGCCGATGAACCAACCCCTGCAACCGAAAACATTTCTGAACCAATATCTGTTAAAACCCAAAACAATAAAAACATGGCAGCTCCAGAAACAGCTAAAGAGATTATTCAATCATTACCAGCACGCTTGAAAAAGGACAAAGCGGAAGGCATTGAAACTGTATTCCATTTTAAAATTGAAGGAGAACGTGGTGGTGATTTTACCGTAAACCTTAAAGATCAAAATGTAACCGTATCAGAAGGCCTAACTGGCGATGCTAACTGTGTAGTAACCACTACCGATAGCGTTTATGAAGATACCGAGTTGGGTCGCATCAACCCACAAATGGCCGTAATGATGGGAAAAATCAAAATAAGCAACCTAGGCGAGATGATGAAGTTTGTAGGCTTGTTTGGCAAAGTGCCTGCTTAATCGTTCAACCTAATAATTACAAAAAAGCCGCTACAATCCATAGGTTGTAGCGGCTTTTTTTGTGTTCTACAGATAGCTAACCCACTACCACTTCCCACTCAACTTAGCGATAGCGGCTATGCGCTCTTCGGCAAGTTTTAAGGCAGCGAAGTGCGGGGTGAGGCCCTCTGCTTCGGCTTTGGCAAATATCTCGAGTGTGCGGTCGTATATGCGCTCAGTGCCCACCATAGCGCGATCGCGGTTGTAGCCGCCCAACTCCATGTAGCAATTAATAACGCCTCCGGCGTTAATCAAAAAGTCGGGGGCATACACAATGCCTTTATCAATCAACATTTTACCATGCTCTAGTTCGTCCTCCAACTGGTTGTTGGCAGCACCGGCAATCACGCGGCATTTTAGGCGTTCAATGTTATCGGTATCCAAGGTAGCACCCATAGCACAAGGCGCATAAATATCAATATCCAAATCGTAGGCAATACCCGGGGCCACCACATTCACGGGCAGGCGGTTGGCCAAGGCTTTTAGTTTTGCTTCGTTTAGGTCGCATACATATACAATGGCACCTTCGGCAACCAAGCGCTCGGTAAGGAAAGTGCCTACGTTGCCTACGCCCTCAACCAATACCTTTTTGCCCACCAGGCTGTCAGTGCCCCAAGCTTTTTTAGCTGCGGCTTTCATGCCCAAGTAAACACCATAGGCCGTAAATGGCGAAGGGTCTCCGCCACCACCTAGGTAATCGGGTTTACCTGCCACATACTTGGTTTCTAACGATACATATTCCATATCGGCAGTGCTGGTGCCCACGTCTTCGGCAGTGTAGTACTTGCCGTTTAGGCTATTAACAAACTGCCCATAGCGGCGCCAAAATGCTTCTGATGATAGCTTAGCTGGGTCGCCAATGATAACGGCCTTGCCACCACCTAAATGAATGCCGCTAATGGAGTTTTTGTAGCTCATGCCGCGGCTCAGGCGCAAAACGTCGCGCAGGGCCTCGGCCTCGTTCTTGTAGTTCCAGAAACGAGTACCACCCAGGGCAGGACCCAAGATAGAGCTGTGCACTGCAATAATGGCCTTTAGGCCCGTCTCACGGTCTTGGCAGAAAACCACTTGCTCGTGGCCGAGCTTATCAATCTGCCCAAACACGCCCGCTTTGTTCACGGTCTCTTGCGTTATCTCTTGTTGCGTCAGCATTACACTATATTTTGCTTAATATTGCATACCCTCTTACGAAACAAAATTACGCTTTTTTGCATTAATAGGCCGGAGCACCTACCCCCCGATGAAGCATTTATCCTATTTGAATAAGTACCTTTGGAAGTACCGCTACCGCCTGTTTTTGGGCGTACTTTTTGTAGTTATTTCTAACTATTTCAACGTATTATCTCCGCAAGTTATCCGCTATTCGTTCGATTTGGTACAGGAAAACATCGCCTATTATCAAATGTTCGAAGGGTTCGAGTTGCAAGAGGATTTCCGCACCGTATTCAGCGCCGGGCTGCTGTTTACGGGCATAGTGGTATTGCTGTTGGCTATACTCAAAGGCGTGTTCATGTTTTTTATGCGGCAAACCATTATCGTTATGTCGCGGTTGATTGAGTACGACCTCAAAAACGAACTATATGCCCACTACCAAGAGCTAGACTTAGCGTTTTATAAGCGCAATAACACTGGCGATATGATGTCGCGCATATCAGAAGACGTATCGCGCGTTCGCGATTACCTAGGGCCTGCTTTTATGTACGGCATCAACCTACTGGTGCTGTTTGTAATGGTTACCTATGCCATGATAAACGTAAGCCCTACCCTCACCCTTTGGGTGCTTACGCCCCTACCCCTTTTGTCTATCTCTATCTACTACATCAATACCATCATCAACAAACGCAGCGAGAAAATACAAGAGCAGTTGTCGTTTTTAACCACTAATGCTCAAGAAACCTATTCGGGCATACGGGTTATCAAATCGTTTGTGCAAGAGAAACAGATGCACCGTTTTTTTGAACGTGAAAGCGATAATTACAAAGAAACATCATTGCGACTTGCCCGGGTAGAGGCGTTCTTTTTCCCGTTGATGTTATTGCTCATTGGCATTAGCACCATCCTTACCATATATGTTGGCGGTATGGGTGTGATTAATGGCAGCCTTACCCCCGGCAATGTGGCCGAGTTTGTGATATACGTAAACATGCTCACCTGGCCCGTAACCGCTATTGGTTGGGTAGCCAGCATGACCCAAAGGGCAGCGGCATCGCAAAAACGCATCAATGCTTTTCTCGAAGTAAAACCCACTATTGCCAACCCAACTGAAGAGCCTTTAGACTTAAAAGGCAATATCGAGTTTCGCAATGTGAGCTTTACTTATCCTGATACTGGCATTGTGGCCTTAAAAGATGTGAGCTTCACATTAAAAAGTGGTGAAAAAATGGCCATTGTGGGCCGAACGGGCACCGGAAAAACCACTATTGCCGATTTGCTGGTGCGCATGTACGACACCACATCGGGCCAAATTTTGTTGGATGGCAAACTGCTTACTGAAGTGAATTTGGGCGGTATTAGGTCGCAAATTGGGTATGTTCCGCAAGATGTTTTTCTTTTTTCGGATACAGTTGCAGAAAATATTGCCTTCGGAACAGCCAATTTTGAGCATCATAAAATAGAAGAAGCAGCACTGAATGCCGCCATACACGAAGACATAATGGCACTACCCCTAGGCTACGAAACCCTTGTAGGAGAGCGAGGTGTAACACTTTCGGGCGGACAAAAGCAGCGCATTAGCATAGCCCGCGCATTTGTTAAAGACCCTCGCATATTGGTGCTCGACGACTGTCTTTCAGCGGTTGACGCTAGAACCGAAAAGTTGATACTTAAAAATTTAAAAACTATATTAGAAGCGAAAACAGCTATAATCATTACACATCGTATCTCATCATTGCTAGAATTTGATAAGATAATAGTGCTTGATGAAGGCCGTATTGCTGAAACCGGAACGCACGAGAGCTTGATGGCCACTAAAGGCTTGTACTGCGAAATGTTTGAGCGCCAACAGCAAGAAGAAACTGTGGCAAACTAACATACTAATAAAGTTTATAAAAATATTACCTTTGTATACCAACACACATTGACTAACCCAATAAAGCAGCATTAAAGTGGAGAACGAGCGCGATAACCGGTTTAAAAAGTCGGCAGCGGTGTATTCAAAAACCATCCGTGCCGGTAAGAGGAGAACGTATTTCTTTGATGTGAGGACCACCAAGTCGAACGACTATTACATTACCCTCACCGAAAGCAAAAAGAAGTTTAACGACGACGGCTACGATAGGCACAAAATCTTTTTGTACAAAGAAGATTTCAACAAATTTGTTGAAGCCCTGAACGAGGCCGTGAACCACGTAAAACAAGATTTGCTGCCTGAGTACGACTTTGATGAATTCAGCAACAACTACGACGACGATGATGACGACTACGACCGCGGCGAAGACGAATTTAACGAAGAGCGTAAATCGTTTGCTAAAAAAACAGTTGAGCCAGCCGAGGCCCCTGCACCACCGGTAGAAGCCAAAGTTGTAGCCGAAGTAAAGCCAGAGGAGCCCATTAACGATGACGATTTGAAATGGGATTGATATAACAACCGACTACAAACCACAAACATAATTGAGAAACCCTGCCCAACGGCGGGGTTTCTTGTTTTTAGGGCAATTCCGCAACAAATAACGCTGGCAACCAAACACTTAACACATTACTATTTATCCAATAAAAGCCTTTGCAATTTAAAAACAACCCGTAACTTTGCACCAACTCACCAAACCACCACCAAATGAAAGCCCTTAAAATTATTGGAGGAATTGCACTTGTTTTAGTTTTGGCAGTCGCAATAGCCTTGTTTGTATTCCCTACCAAATTGCTGGTAGAGCGCAGTATTGAAATTAATGCACCCAAAGCACTGGTTCATGAATATGTAAGCCAATTTAAACTGATGCACGAATGGTCGCCGTGGACCAGGCTAGACCCGAACATGAAGAGCGAGATTACAGGTGAAGACGGCACGGTAGGCGCCAAATATTCTTGGGAAAGCGAGCTAGACAATGTAGGTAAAGGAGTGCAAGAGCTTACCTTGATTACCGAAGACTCAGTGCATACCCTAGTAACCTTTACAAGCCCATTTCAATCGGTAGCCAAAGGCTATGTGTTGCTTGAAGCGCTTACCCCCAATACCACCAAAGTAACTTGGGGCTTTGTGAGCGATGCTGGCCGCCCGGGCAACGTGTTTATGGGGCTAATGAACGCAGCAGAAACGGTTAATGCCGACTACCAAAAAGGCTTGGACTCATTAAAAGTAATTACCGAAAGAGTGGCCGCCAACAAAACCTACCGCGGCTATAAAATAGAAGAAGTAACGATGCCCGAAACACACTTTGGCGTGGTGCGCGATACCGTGAAATGGGCCGATATGGATGCTTTTTACCAAACCAACTTACCAGCGGTATATGAAACCGTTGGCAAAAACGGCAAAAAACCTGGTACCGCGGCTGGGCTGGTATATGTTTGGGACGAGGTAAACCAACAGGCCGATATGTGCGTTGGCGTGGCATACACCCCAGCTGGCGATATACCGGGCCTAACGACCATAACCCGCAGCGGACAGGCCTTTAAAATAAACTACTATGGTGCCTACGAAGGTTCTGGCGAAGCGCACATGGCGCTGGAGGAGTACTTTACCGAAAAGGGCCTGAAAACAAACCTTCCGGTGCTGGAGCTGTACATAACCGACCCAACCACCGAACCCGATACCAGCAAATGGCTTACCGAGATATACTACCTGCCTGAATAACTATTGGGTAAAACACCAACGATAAATAACTGAAGAGCGGGCAATGTGCCCGCTCTTTTTGTTGCAACTATGTTTGGGTGGTTCGCAAACGCGGGCCCATCTATTCTTCCTTGGGCCTTTGCCTTTTTTAGCTACCATTTCCAAATTAGCACATTAGCACATTTTCAAATTAAGACGTTACCTTTGCAGGCTTAAATAAAACAGCACGCACCATGAGTTTGCAATGTGGTATAGTAGGATTGCCAAACGTAGGCAAGTCAACCCTTTTCAATGCGCTATCAAACGCCAAGGCACAATCGGCCAACTACCCGTTTTGTACCATTGAGCCTAATGTGGGTACCATAACCGTACCCGATGACCGTTTGATAAAATTGGAGAGCCTAGTAAGCCCGGAGCGCGTAGTACCTACCACCATTGAGATTGTGGACATTGCCGGCTTAGTAAAAGGCGCTAGCAAAGGCGAAGGATTGGGCAACCAGTTTTTGGGCAACATACGCAGCACCGATGCCATTATACACGTATTACGTTGCTTTGATAACGACAACGTGGTGCACGTTGATGGTAGCGTAAACCCAGTTCGCGACAAAGAAATTATCGACATCGAGCTGCAATTGAAAGATTTGGAGACCGTGGACAAGGTAGTGAGCAAGGTACATCGCCAAGCTACCACCGGTGCCGATAAGGAAGCCAAGCGCATATACGATGTAATGAGCGGCCTTAAAGCCCACTTAGAGCAAGGCAAATCGGCCCGTAGCTTTGAGACCGATAAAGACGGACAAGATACCATTAACGAATATCAACTACTTACCAGCAAGCCAATATTATACGTTTGCAACGTGGACGACAAATCGGTAGTGAGCGGCAACCAACACACCCGTGCCGTTATGGAGGCCGTGAAACATGAGAATGCAGAAGTGCTTTTGGTAAGCGCTTCGGCTGAGGCCGATATTGCCGAGCTAGAAAGCTACGAAGACCGCCAAATGTTTTTGGAGGAAATGGGCCTTACCGAAAGCGGCGTTACACGCTTGATTCAGAAATCGTATAGCCTACTGAACTTAATCACCTACTTTACCGCAGGGGTAAAAGAAGTGCGCGCCTGGACCATAACCAACGGCACCAAAGCGCCACAAGCGGCTGCCGTAATCCATACCGATTTCGAGAAAGGCTTTATTCGCGCCGAAGTGATACACTACGCCGACTTTGTAAAGTTTGGCAGCGAAAGCGCCTGCCGCGACAACGGCAAACTGGGCGTGGAAGGCAAAGAATACGTAGTGCAAGACGGCGACGTGATGCACTTTAGGTTTAATGTGTAGTTGTTTGGAATTAAAAAAAATAAAATTCCCTAACAATATAATACAATGGGGATTTTTTGTTGTTAAAATCCCCATCTGTCCCATAGTCTTTTTAGGAAGACGGAAACTGACATTGATTAAAGGACAATGAACAAACTTGTCCGCATTAACCTAGATATAATATAAATAGATATTTATTTATTATTTTAAGTTACTTTATTTCGTTTAGATATGAATAAAGAACAACGAAAAAAAGCTTCTAGGGATTTAACGGTTACTTATTTAGCTAGTTATTATCCAGATTGGAGACTAGCAAAGGTATTAACTTGTCAAAAGCTCTTGAATGAGAAATACGAATTCTACAAGGAAATTGTCAATCATGTTAAAGAATCCGGGGATATTGATGGCACTGCAACCATAGCCCAAGAAATAAGACATGGACTTTATTTTGATACCATTGCCCAATGCATTCAATACATCGAGGATTTGTTTGCATTGGATAGATCAGCTAGAAACCCCGATTTTTTCATCAGAAATATTGTAACCTATAAAGCAGGCGAAGTAACGAACTCCATAAAAAAATTTAAGCCCGATAAAAAGAATATTGGAGCTATGTACCATTTCCCTACTGACATTAAATTTTCAGATGAGCAAAGTCAGATTCGTTTTGATGATGGCGTACAAACGTTAGAGACGCTTACGGAAGACATCATTGCTTTCTATAAAGGGTATGAATTCATGTATAATCAATATAAACATGGACTATCTGTGCCTATGCGACCATTTGGCAACACATATACGCAGGAGCAAATAAATCGAGAAAAATCTGGAGACTTTGAACCTTTTATAGTGGTTTATGATAATTTCAATCTTCATACAGCTTCAAAAAACGGGAGATTCAACTCCAAGCACGGTGTGTTTATGCCCGGCTTTACCGAAAATGTTAGACCTTACATTGGCGAATTGAGCAGAGAAGACAACTACCTGCGATTTGTTTACCCACCCGACTACCCAGGCTTTTCAATGGACTTACTTGTAGAGGTTGCTATGAAAACAAGAGCTTGCATACAAACCTTTATCAATAACTATTATAGAGAAGTTACTTGGATTGAAGGGGAACGTAAATTTCAGCTACCTCTTGATTACAAAAACAACAATAGTTATGTGTGCACATATGTACCAAGCAACCATTGAATTTTACAACTTATAATAAAGTTAAAGTCTCCCAACTCCTTTTCGAGTTTCTATTTTTGACTAATAATGCACCATTCCTTTTCAAAAAACAATTTGTAATTTTGCGTCAGTGCCAAGCGCACCAAAACAGAGGATTAATACCCATGAAGTAGTCATTGAGCGAGTTTTATTTGGTTTTTAATATTTTACGGTAGCCCGTAAACATTAGCTCGCAGCCCCCTCCCCCAATTTACAATTTCGTATTTTTAATGTTGAATCGAATCGGCACCATGTTTGCCGTAATTATGGATGTATGACGAAAGAACACAAAGCACTAGATAGAACTGAGCCTGAAAAGGCAGTGTTAGTTGGCCTAATTACCCCTTCGCAAAACGAAACCATGCTCCGCGAATATTTGGATGAGCTGGAGTTTTTGGCCATGACGGCCGGTGCGGTTACCTTGAAACGATTTTTCCAGAAGCTGCCGCATCCCGATGTGAAATTTTATGTGGGCAAGGGCAAAATGGAAGAAATTGCGGAATATGTGCGCGTTAAGGAAATTGACTTAGTAATATTTGATGACGAAATAAGCCCCAGCCAACAGCGTAACCTGGAAGCCGAATTCAAATGTAAGGTGGTTGATAGGCCCATGCTGATATTGGACATCTTCGCCACCCGCGCGCAAACGCTGCAAGCCCGCACGCAAGTAGAGCTTGCCCAAACCCAATACCTGCTGCCCCGCCTGCGTGGTATGTGGGAACACTTAGACCGTATAAAAGGCGGTATCGGTATGCGTGGTTCGGGTGAGAAAGAGATTGAGACCGACAGAAGGGTAATGCGCGACAAAATTACCAAACTAAAGGTGCAGTTGCAGAAGATAGATAAGCAGAGCTTTACGCAGCGCAAAAATCGTGGTAAAGTTATACGTGTGGCACTGGTGGGCTATACCAACGTGGGTAAGAGCACGCTAATGAACATACTGAGCAAATCGGATGTGTTTGCGGAGAACAAGCTATTTGCCACACTAGATACTACAGTACGCAAGGTGGTGATTGATATGGTGCCCTTTTTGCTATCCGATACGGTAGGGTTTATACGCAAGTTGCCCCATCACCTAGTGGAGAGTTTTAAATCGACACTAGATGAGGTGCGCGAGAGCGACATTTTGCTGCATGTGGTAGATATTAGCCACCCAGCCCACGAAGACCAGATTGAAGTGGTAAATAAAACCTTGGCCGAACTGAACGTTACGGATAAGCCTACCATGATGGTTTTTAATAAAATGGACCAATACCGCGAACGCAACTTCGATGAGTTTTTGGAAGATGAAGTGAAGCAGGAACTATTGGCTGAACTAGCAACCTCATGGGAGAAACGCACCAACGGCAACGCCGTGTTTATATCGGCCATCGACAAGGAAAATATTGACCAATTGCGCACTAAAGTTGCCGACGAGGTACGCATGCTCTACCAAGAACGCTACCCCTACGAAACCGATATATTTAAGCTGGCTGGCGGAAGTAGACAAATTGACTAATTTGGAAATGTGCTGATGTGCTGATTTGAAAATGCATGTTTTCGGTTCGTACAAAAAAAATAAGTTTGGTAACTTTATTATATGCCAACCATACTTCGAATTCTGGGTTACCGTTTCTTCTTTTATAGCAATGAAGGGAACGAACCACCACATATACACGTAGAAAAGGGAGATGATGTTGCTAAATTTTGGCTTCAACCTATTGAATTAGCGAATTCATATGGTTTTAATGCTTCGCAGATAAATCAATTGCGTAAATTAGTTATCGAGAATCAAGAACTTTTTATCAAAAAATGGAATGAGTACTTTACTGATAAATAAAGAATCCGTTTTTGCGGTTAAGGTTTGGTTTGAAAACCATAAACTATGCGTGCAATTGCACGATGGTAGGGAATTGGCCGTGCCATTGGATTGGTTCCCTAAGCTTCGGGATGCGACCGATGCCCAACGCCTTGATTTTAGATTAATCGGCAGGGGAATTGGTATTCATTGGCAAGAATTGGACGAAGACATCTCCATTGCAAGACTATTGCATTAAACTCCCATGCCCCACCTCAACCTCCACATTACTGGCAAAGTACAGGGCGTGTTCTATAGGGATACAACTAAGCGCAAGGCGCATGAGTTTGGCGTGCATGGCTTTGTGCGCAACCAACCCGATGGTAGCGTGTATGCCGAAGTGGAAGGCCCGCAGGAGGCGCTGGATGCCTTGGTAGCCTGGTGCCACGAAGGACCTGAGCAAGCGGTGGTTGCGGGTGTTGTGGTTAGTGAAAGCGATATGGTCGGGTTTGAGGGTTTCGAGATTCGCCGCTGATTTTTTTTGAATTGAAAATTTAAAATTCAAAATTTAAAATTGGCTTTTCAATTCACATTATTCCTTAAATCGTACTTCGTACCTCGTAAATCGTACATTGTAAATCGTACCTCGTACATTCAAATTCCCTATTTTTACGGCAAACCCGCCAACCATGAGCTTCGAACACATACTTGTTGAACCCCAACATGCTCCGCAAATTGCATTGATACGCCTCAATCGCCCGAAGGAACTGAATGCCCTGAACCTACAATTGATGCGCGAGCTGCGCGATGCTTTGAAGGAGCTGGACAACAACGATGAGGTGCGCGTCATCATTCTCACTGGCAACGAGCGTGCTTTTGCGGCTGGTGCCGACATCAAAGAAATGGCAGGCCGCACCACGGTGGACATGATGAAGATTGACCAGTTTAGCACTTGGGACCAAATCAAAAGAACCAAAAAACCATTGATTGCAGCCGTTTCTGGATTTGCATTGGGCGGTGGTTGCGAGTTGGTAATGACTTGTGATATGATTATCGCATCGGAGTCGGCGCAGTTTGGGCAGCCAGAAATAAAAATAGGTGTAATGCCCGGTGCAGGCGGCACCCAGCGCCTTACTCGTGCCGTGGGCAAAGCCTTGGCCATGGAAATTGTGCTTACCGGCCGCTTTATCAATGCCGAGGAGGCGTTGAGGGCTGGCCTAATCAATAAAATAGTACCCACCGAAACCTACCTGCAAGAAACCGTGAAGTTTGCCCAGCAAATAGCAGCGCTATCGCCACTGGCGGTGCAGTTGGCCAAAGAGGCAGTATTGAGCAGCTTTGAAAACAACCTCAGCGAGGGCTTATTGTTCGAGCGCAAAAACTTCTACATGCTCTTCAGTACCGAAGACCAGAAGGAAGGCATGGCGGCTTTTGTAGAGAAACGTGCTGCTACCTTTCAAGGGAAGTAAAGTTTACTTTACAATCGATAGAAATTCTTTGGTTTTAGGGCTAAAGCGCTGTGCTTGTGGCAATAAGTAACGCAACGCTCCGTTACAATTGCTATGAAAAAGGTGTTGCGGCTATTGCTACTAGGCTATATACTATGCTGGTGCCCTGCAACCACGCTGGCAGCACCGGGCAAGGGCGAAAACAAAACCCTACTTTTCCTGCGCAACCATGTAAGCATTGAAAGTGGCTTTTCGCTGTTAAGGGTAAAACCCCTTAGCGAGCTCGGACTGGGAAACATGAGCCTATGCGCTCGGCCGGGCATGTTTGTGGGTTTTATGTACCATGTAAACCTAAGCAACAACTTCTCGTTGCGCATTGGCGAAATTATGGGTGTAAATGCCTTTCGCTTTGAGTTTGACCCTGGTAAAAACGATACTGCCAGCTACACACCCGTGCACATGAGCTTGGTTAAGCCCTATTTATCAATCCCTTTGGAGTTTAATGCCCGAATACTGGTGCAGCGCCGCCATGTATTGGGTTTGGTATTGGGCGCTTCAGCCAATTTTGTTGCCGCTGAAAAACTTACCGCCAGCAGCCGCTTATCAAGTAATAATAATAGCCAAGATATTTATACCATGCGCTTTAACTACGCGCGGCCCAACCCTTTTATAAACCTCATAGCGGGCATTGAATATTTAAGGGTGTTGAACAACTTAGATATGGTAAGTTTTTCGTTGAAATGCAGCGCTGGGCTAAGACCTATTTTTTATGCCCAATACGAGCACCGCGAAAATGACTTGGTAATATCCTCTGGCAGTTTCAACTCCTTTAACGATTATGTGAGCCTAAACGTAGGTTACGTATTTACGCGAGTAAACAAACTGCGCGACAAGTAAAATTTTACTTTACAAATTCAACTGGCAACTGTATATTGAATATTGAGCTTGGATTTCATATTCAAGGGGAATCTCATACGGACAGTAGCGCTTTAACTAACAGCAAATTAGGCACAAATTGCTTACTTGCCCGTATGAGATTCTTATCTTGATGGAAATTATTTTAATACGTGGATTGCGCAATAGGTAAAAATACGCAATTGTATCTTATTCTCAAGCGAAAATAATGAGTTGTGAATAACTTTAAAAGAAAGTATAATTAAATCGGAGCAACACTTTGGTGTTGGTGAGTAGGTTTAGTGTACTCTGCGAAAGCGGCAAACCATTGGTACCATAAGTGTACACCACCTTGTTGTTCACTAGCAACTCACCATTGGTATATGAGTTAAAGGTAATTTCTTTCAACTGCTTTTGGGTATCGTACTTATAATTTTCGGCCATACTTGCCGAAACCGATGCCGTGGCGGTAACTGTATTGCCTACTGGTGCAGCATACAGTATGGTTTCCGATGATTTGGGGCCACCCTCTGTAAACAGCTTGGTGTTGGTTTGCAACACATTTCCATCTTCGTCTTTTAGGGTAGTGGCGGTAAGCCTGCCTTTACTGTCGTAGGTATTTTCCTTTAAACTGGTTAGCAGGCCATTCTCGTTATAGTTTTTTACCAGTTGCACTTGGCCCTTTGCATAAAAAAACGAATCGACATATACACCCCAAGTGTTTTTGCTTACAGTGCACACCTTCCTATCCAAGGTATCAAAAAAATGAACTACTCTGGTGCGCGATTTATCGGCACCCCAGTACCAGGTCTCTTCAACCAGTTTGTTGCCTTTATACTTAAATGTTACCGAGTCGGTGTAATCTTGAGTCCAAACTTCTTTAACAATGCGGTTATCGGCGGTATAAAAGCTTTGATACTTCTTCACTACCTCGCCCATAGAGCCATACACCAGCTCAAAAGTGAGGTTTCCGTTGGCGTTATACTCCCTGTAGTAGGCCTTTATTTGCTCGCCAGCTGTTGGCCCGGCTTCGTATGCGGTAATGCTTTTTACCTTTTTAAGCTTGTACAACGATGTCAACGGGTCGTCAGTGCTGGGCTGCTGGGCAAATACAGGTAGCCCAACGATGCAAATAGCTAAAAAAACAAAACTCGAGAAAACGAGTTTATAGGGATTTGAAAGGCTATTGCCTGTGTACATATAGGTTGGAGGGGTGTAGTGGTAAGTAGCGTACATTGGAGTTGGATCCAAATAAGCTAATGCAAAGGTATGTTGATTTTTTGGATGGTAGCAAGGGTGGCAAATAATATTTATTAATTGTTTATCAACACTTTTTATGTAAACACTATTTATCATAATAGCAGGCAGTAAAGCGCACCAGCCTTTAAACCAAATTCGTACCAAAACCCTTTATAAAAACAGCAACATGGATTAGACACTCAAACGGATGCTATTTTACATTTGCAAAAAGTACCTAACGGCAACCTCGTAACCATATAGCCCCAATCCGGAAACGGTTCCTATGGCTTTGGCACTGATGTATGAAACATGCCTAAATTCTTCCCGTGCCATTGGGTTGCTTATGTGCACCTCAATTACAGGTGTATCAATGGCCGCAATAACATCGGCAAGGCCCACTGATGTGTGGGTAAGACTGGCAGCATTAAGTATTATACCGGTATACTGTTGGTTGCTTTGTTGCAGCTTATCAATGATAGCTCCTTCGTGGTTACTTTGATAGTAAGATAGCTCCACTTCTGGGAACATAGCTTGCAAGGTCTTTAAATAGCTATCAAAATCTTGGTTACCATAAATATGCGGTTCGCGCTTACCAAGCAGGTTCAGGTTCGGTCCGTTAATGATGAGCAGCTTCATGGTTTGGTTATTGGTTATTTGCTTGTCTCGCCTTGGGCGAGGGTTATTGGTTATTTGCTTGCCTCGCCTTGGGCGAGGGTCATTGGTTATTTGCTTGCCTCGCCTTGGGCGAGGGTTATTGGTTATTTGCTTGCCTCGCCTTGGGCGAGGGTTATTGGTTATTTGCTTGTCTCGCCTTGGGCGAGGGTTATTGGTTGATTGGTGCTCGAATGAAATGGTTTTGAAACCAGTAAAGTAGCACTCCGAATTACACCTCCCCTACCCCTCCTTTTTACGAGGGAAGTACTATATACTAATTAACTAATAAACAAGTTAACCAATAACCAATACACTAAACCGGAAATACCTCACCGGCCATGGCCATAGCCTTTCCGAAAGCTTTGCTGTCCAGTCCGGTTGGCAATCCCATTTCGTCAAAAAACTCTACTAGTCGTTCTGTTGGCATATTGCCCACCAACTCATCCTTAGCCATTGGGCAGCCGCCAAAGCCCTTCATGGCGCCGTCAAATCTGCGGCAACCGCTATGATATGCTGGTGCTATCTTATCCCTCCAGGTAGCAGGGTTGGTATGGAAATGCGCCCCAAACTCCAGTTTCGGGAAACGACGTATCAACTCGGTATATAAGTAAGTAATAGTATCAGCTTGTGCCACACCAACCGTATCGGATAACGAAAGATATTTAATGCCGAGTTTCTGCATCTCATCCACCCACTTTTCTACTACTTCAATGTTCCAAGTATCGCCATATGGGTTGCCAAACGCCATTGATATGTACAGCACAAACTCCTTATTGCTGTTCACGCAAATCTCTTGAATCTGTTTCACGGTCTCCAACGACTGCATAATGTTGCTATTGGTGTTGCGCACCTGAAACGTTTCGGATATAGAGAACGGGTAGCCCATAAAGTTAACCTGCTCAAAAGTGGCGGCTTCTTCGGCACCACGGGCATTAGCCACTATAACCGATAGGCGGGTTTTGGTATTACTTAGGTCTAATGCTCGCAATACCTCGGCCGTATCTGACATTTGGGGAATGTATTTGGGCGACACAAAACTGCCACAATCCAACGTATCGAAGCCCACCGACAGCAAGGCTTGTATGTATCGTACTTTGGTAGCGGTAGGAATGAAATCGTGAATACCTTGCATGGCATCGCGAGGGCATTCAATAATCTGTACTCTGTTAGCAGCAGGCTGTGGCATATATATTCAGCTGCCAAATTACGGAGACATTGGTGGTTGTGCAAATAAGAAACACTAAATAATGCACAATCTAGTTGCGAGTTGCAGCTTGCCTCGCCTTTGGCAAGGGGTTACGGGTTAGCAGTTAAAAACGCAATAAATGTATTCAGTTAATCATCACACAAGTTTAGGTTTTTGGCGAAATAACTTTTACTAGAAGCCAGGAAACTAAAATTAACATGCTGATAATCAATACAGTAAGAGCCTTGATAAAATAAAGTGTTGACAAATGGGTACAGAAGTATTAATTAACAGACAGAAAAGCGCAGTAACCGTTCTAAGATACGTAACAAGAAATTGAATATAACGTAAAAAGGAAGGATTGTGTGAAGTGCGGAGATTGAACAATTTTAAACTGAGGAGGATGATTATGAGGAAGGTGATTTACTTAACTATGTTGGCAATGGTATTTGCGTTAGTGCATGCCTGTTCATTGAACAATGATATTCTAAGACCTAGCTGCGAAGTTTTTGAAGTAGAAATGGTTGAAAAATGGTGGGCACCCGTTGGTTCGAAAACGGATAACAAAATAATGTTCCACTCAAACGGCTTAATGGAAGAAACCAACCCTAACAACGGTTGGATGTTTAAGAGCGCCGGCGACAGCGTATCATACAGCCTTACCAATTGCAACAAATTGGTGGTAACCAACCATACATCTGGCGATATTGAAGAAATGGAAGTGTTTGATTTGATGCCGACCGTAATGGTAATACAAGTAAATGCTGAGGAGCAAATTACATTTAAGAAACAATAATTAACAGCAAATATAGTTTTTTGGTGAAATGGTGAAAGCCGAGCTGTGGTGAGCTCGGCTTTTTTTATTTGCGATTTTTTGAGGTACGACTTACGATTTGTAGTTCCTGAATTTAATGACATTGATTTAAACCATAAGTGCAATCGTAATTCGTAATTCGTAATTCGTAATTCGTAAATCGTAATTCGTAAATCGTACCTCGTACTTAATTAAAGCAATGAGTATTTCACTATCTTTGCACGGCGTTTTAAAATCAAGAAAAAACCTATAGAAATGCAAAAAACTAAACAGGACTACCTACAGGAAACCATTGAACACATTGACATAACTAAGTATGATGTGGTACCTATGGTAGATGCTATGGGCAATATGGCTTTCCAAGCCCGTAACCTGCACAATGCAGCCCGTATATTTGATATGATGCAACAAGACAAGGACGCCGTGGTGTTTCTTACCTTGGCTGGCTCACTCATCAGCGCTGGTTTGAAAAAGACCATCCTTACTATGGTGGAGAACCACATGGTAGATTCGATAGTATCGACCGGTGCCAACATTGTTGACCAAGACTTTTTTGAGGCCCTTGGATTTAAACACTACAAAGGCACGCAGTTTGTTGACGACCAAGAGCTACGTGGCTTAATGATTGACCGTATTTACGATACCTATATCGACGAGGAAGACCTGCGAATTTGCGATGACGTGATTGCTAAGATTTGCGATAGCCTAGAGCGCCGCCCATATAGCAGCCGTGAGTTTATCTGGGAAATGGGTAAATTTTTGGACGAGAACGAACAGTATGCCGAAAGCCGCAAAGAATCTATCGTATACCAAGCTTACAAATTAGGTGTGCCTATTTTTGTTCCTGCATTTAGCGATTGCTCTGCCGGTTTTGGTTTAATTTACCACCAATACCACGCTGGCAATGGCCCTAAAGTAACATTGGACAGTGCTGCCGATTTCCTTGAAATCACTAAAATTAAACTGGAGCATACTGATAGTGGCTTGTTTATGATTGGTGGTGGTGTACCTAAAAACTTTGTGCAAGATATAGTAGTGGCTACCGAAATATTGGAGAAAGATGCCCCGATGCACAAATATGCTATTCAAGTTACCGTTGCCGATGAGCGCGATGGTGCCCTTTCGGGCTCTACCTTGAAAGAGGCTTGCAGCTGGGGTAAGGTTGATACTGTAAACGAGCAAATGGTATGGGCCGAAGCAACTATTGCTATGCCTTTGATTGCAGGCTATGCTTACCATAAGAAAAACTGGAAGCATCGTGTTGCCAAAAACCTGAACGCGATATTCGCTACCGTAAACGCTTAATAGCGATTACCTTAATACCGATACAAACGGCCCTGCTTGGTTTATACTAAGCAGGGCCGTTTTAGTTTTAGCGTATTTATGTGATGGTTTTGGGCTAGTGTAGTTCCTTAATATTTCACGTCCGTACATATTTTGTGCTAACCACCCCCCTACCCCCTTCCTTCGGCTACCGCTCAGGACAGGCTCTTTTCCAAGAGCGCATTGCCCAACGAAGGAGGGGAGCGAGTTATGTGACCCATGTTGGCACAAAAAAAGCGGCCCGAAAGCCGCTTCTGTATTTTATACTGAGCTAAAAACTCAATACGTAAGTTTCTGTATTTTGAACTGGCCCAATAGGTTGCCGTCTTTATCAGATAGCATGAGCATGTAGTTGGCAGCAGCCAAATTAGTTAGGTCGTATTGTTGGTTGGTAACCCCGTCAACCATAACCTTACGGTTAAGCTCGGTCAGTTCGCGGCCCAACATATCGTGCAACGAAATATTTACTTCCACCAATTTATCGGCACTCAACTGCACGGTCAGTTGGTTTACGGTTGGGTTAGGAAAAATAGAATAATCCATTTTTATTTTCACCACATCGTTTATGCCCACGGTAACATCATCGGGCTGTTGGAAACCTTGGGTAAGCACCAAAGTACCAGTAATTGCTGTTTCTACAACAGGCTCGCCAACGGTAAAAGAAAGGCTGTAACCGCCTTGTTCTTCGTAGCCGCCTGCCGAGCCAATTACTTGGCGGTCTAATGACTGCGCTTGTGCTGCAAAGCCAAAACCTACCATAACTAAACCGAAAAGGAAAATATTTTTCATAGCTCCATTTATGTTGTGTACGTAAAAATACGCTAAAGGTTATTGAGAATGCTATAGTCAGCATACAATTTTACAATATTTTTGTCGCTAACAATTACTTTCCCGACGTTGAAAAATACTAGTTGTGATAATATAGCAATCAGCATAACCAAACCGAATATAGCTTGGCTAAATTCAACTTCGCTTTATCTTCTGTAATTTTGTGTAAGCAAACTGTTTTGAAACCCATTTTCAAATTTCCAAATTTCCAAACTAGCACATAAATAATGGTCGATTTCCTAAATAACCCAGACGCATTGAAAGACATTGTTTCGGGCATTGGTGCTTGCATGGCCAGCAACCGCATAACTATTGATGGGCAGCCAGTAGGTTTTATGTACCGCGAGCGACCAGAGTTTGAAGGCGATAGTGGCTGGCGCTTTTTAGCTGGCGATGAAAATGACGAATACATGGCTAACGACTTGAACTCAAAGGTGTTTGACGTGAACACAATAGCCAACTATGATATTGCCGTGGTGCCATACTTAAAGCTGGCCTTTGGCATTGAATTGGAGCGTATTGAAGGCACCGATGATTTTCAGCAGATTAATGCTTAGGCCACCGTTGGTCTAATTTTTGCGTTACGTTTATATCCATTCTCGTATCTTCGCCCGAAATTTTCAAGTTTATGAAACATGTTTTGTTCGGTTTGTTGTTGGCAATAACTTTTGCTAGCTGCACCAAAGACACCACCCCACGTTATATTCAAAAAAAATGCTGCAATAGTGAAGAAACCCAATGGGTGTTTGCACAAAGCGCCAACGATACTGGCGCCGCCAGCTTCTTCTTTTTGCCACAGATTTTTGCACCGGGCACCGAAGGGGCAAATTCAAACTTCAAGTCGGTTGATTCGGGCGTAGCAAATTACAAAATGAGCATTCGTATTGGCGAGGATGCCGTTTGGGTATATGATGGCCCTGCGCCCATTAACTGGAACGGCCTTGTGGCCTCTAGCCAATTGGCGGCACAATCGGGTATTTACAATTACGACCTAGTGGCCACCTTTACGAATGGCGAAGCCGTAACTATTAGTAAACAATATTTTTGCTTAATCAGGGAGTTTGCTACCTGCCCCGATAATGCAAGTACTTGCGTGTTCAACTCCATGTTCAACATAAACGACACTACAGCGCCATACCCATATATTATGGAAGACTCCATTGTAAAGACTAGGGTCTACGACCGCTGCGCCAATCCGTGATTTCGGTTGATTGGTTATTGGTTATTGGTTACTGGTTATTGGTTATTAGTTATTGGGTATTTGCTTGCCTCGCCTTGGGCTAGGGTTGAATGCTTGCCTCGCCTTGGGCGAGGGTTATTGGTGTGCCAAATTATGTAAGCCCCTTACCCTTTTCTTTATTGTTGGCTTTTAAAGCTTGCGCCTGCGCAAATCGCGCAGGTAATCATGACCGCTAAACTGCTCTATAGTAGCCGCATCAATTCGTTTGGTACGGCTTTTTAGCAGGGCTATCACTTCGTCTTTGGTTTTTGGGGTCTCATCCAAATCCACATAAAAACTGGCAAGGGTGCCGTACTGCTTGGTCATCAAGAACAACCACACGGCAAAGAAATCGATAGTACGGAACACAATAGCCCCTTGCTCGCGGTACTTAGCTAAGTTGTCTTGAAACTCCTTGGGCATATCAGTCCAGTGCATGGCAGGGCGCACGTGGTGGCCAATGTGGTATCCATCGTTAAAGCAGGTTTGGTTGTAGCGCGAGTTGATGCAGGTAATACTATTTTTGTAGCTATTACCTGGGTCGGTAGCGTCCACAAAAGCATGTTGTCCCCAGTTGCCAGCCATCATCAAAAAGCGGGTCATGCAAAACGGGATAACGAACATAACCACCGTGGCCTTTACGCTTATCAAACACATAATGGCTACCAGTATAAAAAACGAAAACTCGCCAACCAGTATATTGCGCATCCATTCTTTACGGTTCTTTTTAACAAAGTACTGCGACAATGCATAAATGCCCAAAAAGAAGAAACTAGCAAAATAGTGCATAAAGCCCCAGAAGCTATCGCGTTGGTACTTCATGGTGCTGCTCAGGTCGTCTTTAAGGTTGCCCTCGGTGTGGTGCATGCAAATGTGGTGGGCGTAGTAGGTTTCGGGGGTTTCGCCAAAAAACGGCCCCAAAAACCACGGAATGATGTTGTTCATCCATTCGTACTCTTTTTTGAAAAGCTTACGGTGGCAAATGTTGTGCAGCATTAGTATATATGGCCCTAACAACACGGCAAACAATACAATTAAATACGGCACGGCCAACCACCACGTAAACCAACCATACAACACCACCGCCACCGGCAAAATGATAGCCGAAAGACCCAAAAACAAATGGATAAAAGGCAGATCGCGCTCATCGTTAATAAAGCGCATAATCAACCGATCGAAAGCACCCAACTGGCGCTCTTTAAGCATAGGGTCGCTAATGGTAATTTGGGATATGTGTTGCATGGGGTAATATGCTGTTTAACTAGGCTTGTAAAATTAAGGAATAATGGGGAGATGGGTAACGCTCGGTTACATATACATTTTAGGATAGTGTAACCTCAAACTTTGGGGTTGAGCTACCAATAATCCAACATTTTAATTGTTACTGGAGTTTTGAAAGCAAATTCCATTGCGTGCGCTCCGTAATGGCAAAAAACCTAACTTCACGCTGGAGACATTTGCATCTATGCCCAATGGTGATTTTAAGATATTAGCTATCCCATTGCTTGAGGAATATAAAACCCAAGTAACGCTTCCGATGTTGGAAGCTTACCATCAGTTGCAGGAGAGCGAACTATCAATGGATAATTTTAGCTTCTACACCTCCGTGTCGGCAGTATTTTCATCTAAAATAGAAGGTGAGCCAATAGAGCTGGATTCTTACGTAAAATATAAACGTTTCGGCATCGAGTTTTTGCCCGATTATACCCGAAAGATAGACGACCTATACGATGCCTATCAGTTTGCCAAGCTTAATGCGTTGAACCAACCAAATCTTGAAGCGGCACATGCTACGCTCACCAAAAACATATTGCCCAAAAGCCAGCAAGGCCAAACCCGTGCAAGCAATATGTATGTAACTACCAGCGATGGCAAAATAGAGTATGTAGCTGCACAACCACAAAGCTTGCCCAATGAGTTGGGCAAGTTTTACCACGACCTCGATATACTGCTAAATGCCGACCTTGCTTTGCACGAAACGTTTTACTATGCAGCAGTGCTGCATTTAGTATTCGTAAAAATCCATCCATTTGATGATGGCAATGGCAGGACTGGCCGTTTGCTGGAGAAATGGTTTTTAGGTGCCAAACTCGGTGAAAAAGCATGGCTTATACAATCGGAAAAGATGTATTACCAGCACCACCAACTATACTACCAAAACTTGCGCAAACTGGGGTTGGAATACGATCACTTGGATTATCACCTAGCCTTACCTTTCTTGTTGATGCTGCCTCAGGGTTTAATAGTAGCTAAATAATTATTGAAATTTAGCCCATGGTTTCAACCATGGGTAACCAATCGAAATACCACCCCAATCGTTTTAACGGTTTCCGCAATAAATACTATCCAATTAACCCAAAACCGTTAAAACGGTTAAATGCTTTAGGACTTCACGCTCCCACGGTTGAAACCGTGGGCTATTATTGTAACCACCTAAAAACTCACCCCAAACAGCACCCCAAACCTGCGGTAGGTGCGCTTATCGGTGCTGAAGGAGCCATCGTTGCCCCACCACCAATTGTTATAATAGCTGCGCTCGGCATTGTATTGGCGGTATATGGCGTTCAGAGTTAAACTAACGCGGCTAGCCGTGCGGAACGTGACCCCTAGCCCACCCTCGTAGTAAGCACCTCCCTTGGCATCGAAAAAACCATCGGGCGTTTTGTAGGGGAAGGCATACCCGCTGGCAAAAAAGTAATTGGGCGTTATCCTGGTTTTCATGGCCTCGCCACCAATGCGCACGTATATGGGTGCAAACTTATCGCCGCTATTAGGGTGAATATCGGTGCCGCCGCCCGCAGCCAAATACAACTGCGGCAAAAACCGATAACCAATAGCAGCCCCACAGGTAAACGAAACGGGCTCTTGCTCAATGTTACCAAACAAAAACCCAGTGGCTATAGTAGCATACAAGCCCTTGCTTTGCACTTGGTGCGGCTTACGCGGTGCGCGACTTGGAGGTATGTCTTTGCGTATTTCGGCCACGCTCTCTATCGGGAACTCCACTTCGGTGCCATCGGCCATGCGCAGGCGTATATGGCCGGGTTTTAAGGCATCTATGCGCTGACCCTTGATGATACTGCCATCGTTGAGCACCAATACTGCCGGTTGGGTGGTATCGGGTTGTTGGGCATGTGCATAAAAAAAGATACCTAACAGCATGACAATCATTAGTAACAGCGGTTTCATACCAGTATATTTGAGTAGTAAATGTAGTTATTTTTTGCGCCGTGCAGTTGCCGAGGCAACCGAACGATTTTGTATGCCGTTATACCCTTGAAACAAGCCAACCAACAAAAACACTAGGCTATGAAAACCAACACCGCTCATCGTTTTTTGCTGCTACTTACTATGTTTGTGGCACTCGCGTTTCAAGGTTGTATTAAAGACAAGTGCCAAAACGAGTACACCTACTACCGTTATGAGCCTATCTATATCACATACGAAGAATTGCGCTCATCCGTTGCCTCTGAGGCACCACGAGCTTTAAAAAACCCGGGCAAGATTTGGTTTAGCGATAACTACATTTTCATCAACGAAAAAAATGAAGGTATACACGTTATCAATAACGTAAACCCTTCGAGCCCAATCAACGAAGCATTTATAAAAATACCGGGCAACCTTGACTTGGCCGTGCGCAACAATACGCTGTATGCCGATAGCTACATCGATTTACTGGCCATTGATGTAACTACACCAAACAGCATTGCCGTTACCAAGCGCATCGAAAACGCCTTGCCACAGCGCGGCACTGCCGGTTTTAGCAACGCTTGGGACTTTGCAGCCATCGACCCGAACGGCGTAATAACCGACTATAAAAAAATAGCCGTAACCGAAGCCTACGAAACTGATTGCAACGGCGGCACCACCACCGATGGCCCAATAATGATTGAAGATGGAGGGTTTGTAAACACTTTTGATGGTGTAAGCAGCGACAATAGTGCCAACAGTGGCGGCGACGTGGGCAACAAAGGTGGAAGTATGGCGCGCTTTGCCATGTACCAAAACTACTTGTATATAGTTGATAACAGCTTTATGCATTTGTACGATATAGCTAATGCTACTACACCAGTATTCAGCACCCAAATACAGGTAGGATGGGAAATTGAAACCATTTTTATGCGCGGCAGTTTTATTTACATTGGCAGCACCAGCGGTATGCACATTTACGACAATTCGTCGCCATCAAACCCAACTTGGCTATCAACGTATAGCCACGTTAACAGCTGCGACCCAGTAGTAGTTGAGGGCAACTATGCCTATGTAACGTTGCGCAGCGGCACTGCTTGCGATGGGTTTACCAACCAATTGGATGTGGTAGACATTAGCAACAAAACCAACCCAACCCTGGTAGCCAGCTACCCTATGACCAACCCGCACGGGCTAGGCATCGCCAGCGGCATCTTGTTTATTTGCGATGGTGCCGATGGCCTAAAAGTATACGACGCCAGCAACCCACTTACTATTGGCGACAACCAATTGCAGCACTTTGCTGGTATTGATGCCTACGATGTAATTCCTTTCCAGAAGCGATTGTTTATGATTGGTAATAATGGATTTTATCAATATGATTATACCGACCCAACTAATTTGGTGCTTTTGAGCACGATAAGTGCACAATGATATGCGTAACTTTGCCAAGGACTGGCCACCAGCCAGCAACATTTATGAGTTTAGAGGACATTGTTAAAGGCTGTATTGCGGGCAAAAGAGTAGCCCAAAGTAAGTTGTACGAGCACTACCACGCCCGTATGGTGGGCGTATGCTTGCGCTATGCCGGAAGCAAAGACGAGGCTCGCGAAATAATGAACTTGGGGTTTCTTAAGGTGTTTCAAACCATGGAGCGTTTCGAAAACGGGGGTGGCAATTTGGATGCCTGGATATACCGAATCATGATCAATACCTCGATAGACTATTACCGCAAAGAACTAAAGCATCGCTACCAAGACGACGTTGAGAACCACTACCACTTGCACGATGAAAGCGCCGATGCCATAAGCGACATGAGCGCCACCGAATTGATACATCTGGTGCAAGAGTTAAGCCCAGCCTATAGAACCGTATTTAATCTTTATGTAATTGAAGGTTTTTCGCACAAAGAAATAGCAGACCAATTGAACATCTCAGAAGGCACTTCAAAATCGAACCTAGCCAAGGCAAGAGGCAACTTACAAACCATGATACGCGAACGTGAATCCTTTAAATCTACGAGCTATGCCGGATAACTACATGGACGATATTTGGAAGGATAAACTGGGCAACTATCAAGCCCCTGCCGACCCGCAAGACTGGGCCGACATGGCCGCCATGCTTGATGCTAAGGCAGATAAACGTGCTGCATTCTATTGGTGGTGGTTGGTGGCTGCTGCCCTTGTTGTAACTGTTGGGGGTGGTATTTTCCATTTAATGAATGTTGAAGCTAACCAACTGGATGCTTTTGCAATAAATGGCAACGGTGATGCGGAGAATAGCGCTAACAACAACACTTTTAACTCCGGCAGCATAGCTGAAAGCGATAATACAAACACCAATATCGACACTACTGGCAACCCAAAAAATTCGTCCTCTGGGGTATTAGGCCATGATAATAATAGCCTAAACAAAACTCACACCAATACTGATGGCAAAGGCGCTAACAACCTAAACACGAATATTGCAGCCAACAAAAAACCAGCAAATGGCAATAACAGCAATAGACCAGCTACAAAAAAAGGGAAACAAGGCAAAGCTGGCAAAGGCAACAAAAATGGTTCTTTAACAAACACCGATAACAGCAACAACATAAGTGGCAATGGCAACAATATAGCTAATAAAGGTGATGCCAATAATGGAACCAGTAGCCACGGAACAAGCAACAAGGCAATAGTTGATGGTACTACTGCTGCCGATAATTATGAAAAGCCAGTAGGCACCATTAGCGTGAAACGCTTGAAAGAACTACCAAATCCGCTTGCCCTTTCCATTAGTCGCGATACCATAATACGCAACTGGCGCGATAAGGTGCTACGCCCAAAAGCAGTGCAGCACTATCTTGGGTTGAGTGTTGGCTGGGTTACCGCCCGAGTTGACCGCAGCGGCGATTTCCGCCCAGGGTATAATTTTGGGTTGCAATATAGCATGATGGTAAAACACCGCGCAGGATTCCATGCAGGGCTGGCTTTCCGCCGATACCAATACTACACCGATTTGGTAGCCTGCAATTATGAACTTTATCAATGCCCTAATAGCTATAGCAGCGCGTTGCAAACTATTGACTTAAATGTGGGCGCCCAAGTAAATTTGGTAAAAACCGATAAAGTGGAATGGTACGTAATGGCTGGTGTAAACAACCAATTTATGCTTTCCGAAACCTTTGAGTACAACCTTCCTAAAATTGATACCGTAAGTCCTACCCCGATACCTGTTGAACCGCCTACGAATACTAGTTTCACCGGTGGCGGTGTGAGCAATTACAACGAAAGTTTAGATGTAAGTGCCGATTTCAATTCGCTTACCTCAAACGGAGCTGGCAGTGCTTCGGGTAAATTTTTGCGCGAACGCTACCTAGGGGCTTGGTATGTTGGCACTGGTGTTACTTGGCACTTTGCCAGCCGCATGAACCTGCAAGTAGAGCCCGTTATTGGCAGCACGATGCAGTTTGTGGGCATACAAGACAAGAAAATGTGGAACAGTGGCGTGAATGTGAGACTGAACGTAAGATTGGGAAAATTTTAAGGTGCTAATTGGTATCAGTTAGATAAAGCTAAGCAGTACAAACTTTTTAGGCCAATACTAATTAATGCTCCAACCGACCTTCTCGGTGTGCGCTACAAACCAAACGGAAAACCTTATTAGCAAGTTTAGTGGCACTTCAAAACTCCATCAACAGCTAGCTAAAGCCATCACTGCTCATTATATGTTGCCACTATCTCGTCCACGCGCTTGCCGTTTACGCCAAGGTCGCTGCGGCCCAGGCGCGAGGCGCTGCGATAATGAATCACATTTTGCTGCGCATCGACATAAAACTCTACATCATCAATATACCGCATGGCAAAGGTGCGAAACTCGGCATATAGATAGTCCGGCTTTTGCTCCACAATAATGGTACGAGGCATTTTTTCGATAATAGCAACGAGTTTTTTCATGGCTGCTTCGGCGCTTTCGCCAGGTTGCAATGCTATAGCTTGGCGCTTCTCATAGGCGTTATCGCTGGTGCTTTGGGTGCTTACACAATTGGGCGTGCCGGGGCAGGGCTTTAATTGACCATTGTTTACGCCCAACCCCTCGGGCCGTGGGCTAAGGCGCGGCACTGCCAATAGCAAACCAACATACACAACCAATACCACTAAGCCAATGCGGAACAACCATTTCTTCATAAAGCCAATATTAAAGTGAAAATTTGAGAGTGTGTTAATGTAAACTTCAATATTCGTATCATTCTTCCAAAAAGAGCACCAATAAAAAGGTTGTCATTAAAAAAATAACCGGAGATGGAACTACAATTCCACCTCCGGTCTCCAAAACCTACCCTGAAAATCTTTAGAAAGTAACCTTTCGAATATTTTTAAACCTATCGGGCTGCTAACGTTTAGCTTGTGAGCTAGCATATAACCCTGGATAACATTTTTTCACTATTTGCTTTTTTAGCCCCTTTAGATTACCATTTTTCTGCTGCAATTTAACGAACGCAGTATGCCATTGGGCAGCGCTGTGGTTAGCATCGCTCAGTTGGCTGCTAAGTTCATTGTTTTTGCCACTTAGCGCTTTTACATTGTTCTTAATGCGACTATATCAATATAAAGGTGGTAGCGCGAAATTAAACGGACATTTAAATAGCGTTAAAATAGCATTAAAACTATTTCATAGTAGGAAACACAAGCGTAAATGCCGTTCCCTGCTTTAGTTTGGAACTTACCTTGATGGTACCTTTATGCAAGGTTACTACCCTATCAACAAGAGATAGGCCAATGCCATGGCCCTTTATGGTTATTGCATCGGGGCTGCGATAAAAGGGCTCAAAAATATGATTAAGGTCTTTAGAGTTGATACCCATACCCTGGTCTTTAAACACAAGCTCAATTCGTTTGGGCAAAACATTAAGCAACACCGTAACTTTATGGTCATTTGAAAACTTGCAGGCATTCTCCATTAAGTTCAGGAAAGCCGTTTTTATCAATTGGTCGTTTCCTTTTATGGTAAGTGCGGCCTCATCATCCAATTCTCCACCAAATTCAATGGATACTTTATAATCTGGTTTTCGGCGGCGCAGCTCGGTTTCGGCTTGCCATAGTATATCGTCAATGCGCACTGCCGCAAAACCTGCTTCAGCATTTTCGGCACTGGCTTGCGCCAGTAAAAGCAAGCGGTTGCTGGTTCTGTTTAGGCTAGTGATGTCGTCAAGCACCGATGCTACAGCAGTTTTATAATCGTCGGTGCTTCTATCCTTCATTAACAATACTTCTAGCTGGCCCGAAATAGCAGTGAGCGGGGTGCGCAGCTCGTGACTAGCATTGCTCACAAAGTGCCGCTGCATTTTTACTGCTGCCTCTAGCCTATCTAACATTTTATTGAAAGTTTGGGTCAGTTGGGCTATCTCATCCTTGCCGTTGCCTTCAGATAGCCGGATATCAAGACTCCCGTATTCAATCGATTCTACATCTTTGATAACATTGGTAATCGGTTTCAAAACCCTATTAGAGAATATGCTACCTGCCACAATAACAACAACCATGCTTATGCCGAACACTACAAACAATACGGTTTGCAGGTTTCTTATCTTGCTCAAACCAAAACGATCCATAGCCGATGCAAACACTACAAACCGATCAAATTTGGAGGTAAACAGCAAGCCCACAACCTCGATACTATCCTCTTTGAAACGCACCTCTTTTTCAAGCCGCACTTTATCAATCAAAGCTGGCGAAATGTGCATAGAGTTAAGTGTATCAGTAGTATAGAGGATGTCGTTTTTGTAGTTATAAATGGTAATATTCTCAGAAGGAAGGGTACCCGCATCTTTGGCGGTAATAATACGCAGCAAATCAATGCTCACTTCATCAACTTCTAACAATAAAGTTGCGGTGGTATTGGCTTTGTTTATCAACCGGCTGTAAAACTCCTCTTCGCGGTATTCGGATGAGAAAAAGAAAATAGCTTGCGATGCCGCGAACATGATAACGCCAAAAATGGCAATAAAAGTAATGGCCAACCGCGAGCGTATAGGCATAGCTAGCTCTCTTTAAAAATATACCCCATACCAATTTGGGTATGGATGAGCTTGTTCTGAAAATCTTTGTCAATCTTCTTCCTCAAAAAATTAACATACACATCTACCACATTGGTGCCGGTATCAAACTGTATATCCCAAACCTTGTCAGCTATCTCGTTTCGGGCCAACACACGGCCTTTGTTGCGCATAAAGTACTCCAACAAGGCATATTCTTTGGCAGTAAGAAATATCTCGGCACCACCCCTCGAAACTGTTTTACGGTCAAGGTTCAATTCCAAATCGGCAGCCTTAAGCACATTGCCCGCTTGTACCAAGCCCGATGCGCGCTTGGTAAGCGCCTTTATGCGGGCCAGCAGCTCTTGAAACTCGAATGGTTTAACTAAATAGTCGTCGGCACCAGCATCAAAACCCGTTACTTTATCGTCGGTGGTACCTAGTGCGGTAAGCATGATAACGGGTGTTTGTATTCCCTGCTCTCTAAACTCTTTGCAAAGCTCCAACCCGTTTTGGTACGGAATTATAACATCGAGCAAAATGATATCGTAATGGTTTTTTAGGGCAAGTTTTTTACCAATCAGCCCATCAAAAGCAACATCTACTTCATGTTGCTGCTCCTCCAGTCCTTGCTTTAAAAAGGCATTTACTTTAGGCTCGTCTTCTATCACCAATATTTTCATATCGGTATAAAGATAAGGGTAAAAAGGGATGTACAATGCACGAGGTACGAAGTACGATTGAGGTTTTGAATGTAGGGAAGGCGAGTTGTTCCCAAAATTCAAATTTTGGCACTGCCACTTTTTACCTATCTTTAATTCAGACTTTATAGCATTACAAATCGTAAATCTAAAATCGTACTTCGTACTTAAGCTATGTTTCTCAACTTCTTTTACTTACTTAAAAAAGATGGACTGCCGGTAAGCTTGCACGAGTTTTTGGCGTTGATGGAGGCATTGGAGCAGCAGGTGGTAGCCCCTACCCTCGAGGAATTTTACTTTTTGAGCAAAAGCATACTGGTAAAGCACGAAAACCAGCTAGACCGTTTCGACCAACTATTTGGGCAGTACTTTCATGGCAAAGAGGCTGAGAGCCGCGTACAATCAATAGAGCTGCCCGAAGAGTGGCTGCGCAAATTTTTAGAGCGCAACCTCACCGACGAAGAAAAGGCACTGATTGAGGCCATGGGCGGATTGGAAAAACTGCAAGAACGATTTGAACAACTACTACGCGAGCAAAAAGAACGCCACGAAGGTGGCAATAAATGGATAGGTACAGGTGGCACTTCGCCATTTGGCGCCAATGGTTACAACCCCGAGGGGTACAGGATAGGGCAAGACAAAAGCCGCAACCGCAGTGCCGTAAAGGTTTGGGACCAGCGCAAGTATGCCAACCTGGACGATGACCTGGAACTGAATACCCGTAACCTAAAGCTGGCCTTGAAACGGTTACGCATACTAACCCGCGAGGGTGCACCTATTGAGCTTGACTTGGATGGCACCATAAAAAAGACCTCGGAGAATGCGGGTATGCTGGATATACACATGGTGCCCAGCAAAAAAAACCACGTAAAGGTGCTACTGTTTATTGATGTAGGTGGCAGCATGGACGACCACATTGAAACTTGCGCCCAGTTGTTTTCGGCAGCGCGGTATGAGTTGAAACACTTGGAGTATTTCTATTTTCATAACTGCCTATACGAAAGCGTTTGGAAAGACAATAACCGCCGCGGCGACCGCACCCCTACTTGGGAGGTGCTGCACAAATATAACCGCGACTATAAAGTAATATTTCTGGGCGATGCGGCCATGTCGCCATACGAGGTAGTAACGCCTGGTGCAAGTGTAGAGCACTACAACCAAGAAAGCGGCGCCGTTTGGATGCAGCGCGTGCTAGAGCAGTTTCCATATGCCTGCTGGATAAACCCCAACCACGAAACTGATTGGCGCTATTACGAATCAACTACCGTGCTAAGAGAACTGATGGGCGACCGTATGTTTCCGATGACGCTAAAAGGCATAGGCCAAGCCGTGCGAAGCCTTAAAGACAAACGTATAACCTTTACACCCATTAAAGCCCATAACCTAGATGGACGCGGTTAAGAATATCATGTTAACCTCACATATATGGGCAGGGTTTGCCCTATTGGCACTGTTTTGGCTACCCCTCATCTTTCGGAAAGGTAGCCGTGGGCACGTATGGGTGGGTCGCATTTACACATGGGTAATGTTTGGGGTACTTTTTAGTGCTGCTGTGCTATGCATACACCGGGTATTTACAGGCAACTGGGCACAAGGTTTTGCCTTGGGTTTTCTTACCCTCATTTCGTTCAACTCGTTGTGGTACGGCTATGCCATTGCCATTAAAAAACGGCTAACCAACAGCATAGCCAATGCCCGCAATGCCATGTTCACCATTATATCTATTTACTCCGTAGCGCTCATATATGTGGGTGTTCAATACAATCAGGTGCTGTTTATCATATTCGGCTTACTGGGCACCTTGCCTTTTATACCGCTGGCTTTGGCCATAGCGCGCCGCACCGTGCAGCCAGAGTTTAATTGGCTACGTGAGCACTACACCAATATGCTAGTAAGCGGTGGCGCCGCCTACACCGCGTTTTTTGCCTTCGGTTCGCGCATATTCTTCACCTTCCCCGACAATACCCTGCTGGCAGTGTTGCCCTGGGTATTGCCCACCTTCATCGCCCTTATGGGAGTTACGTGGTTCAATAGGCGGTATGTAAAGTGAGAGGATTTCTCACAAAAAAACCCGACCAATCGGCCAGGCTTTCAATAATATTAGATAACCAAAGGCTTATTCTGCAGCCATTAGTTTTACGGTACGCTCAACTGGATTGTACGGGGCTTTTACCAAGTTGCCGTCTTTATCCAACAGCTCCAATTTAATGCTCACGTCTCCCAAAGGAAGGCCCTCGATAAACATCGATTGCCATTTGGTAATCATAAAATCGGTACCGTTAATAGTAGCACGAACCTTGTAACCATCTTCAGATAACGTTACGTTCGACAAAAAGAAATCGAGCAAAAGCTTGTCAGTTTCTTTCGGGCCTTTATACTCGCCTTTTGGGCGGCTATAAAACATCATTGGCTTGGTAAGGTCAATCTTCTCTGGTTTCGCTTTGCCAACCGTAAACTGTATCAATTGGCTGGCGGTGCCGTTTTTGATACTCTCATGGTACGAGCGCGAAAGGAAAGACAATGCCACATAGTTGCCATCTGGCACCTCCAAATCAAATTGCGGAGTGTAGTGTGCTGTATATGGCTCATTGTTCAAAATAAGGTGTATGTGCTGGCCTTTATCGCTATTCGCACAGTGTACATGCTCGCTGCTGGTTTGGGTACCTAGCTCATAGTTGCTCACCTCATATACAAAAGTAGTATTACCCGTTTTTAGCTTAGCGCCTTCTACAGGGTTCGTTATTTTCAAAGTTGCTTCCGGAAAATCGGGCGAGCCAACCACGGTGGTCAGTTTTAGTCCGTTTTTTTCGGCAATCAGTTCGCCCGCAGGGTGTTCTGGTTCAGGGGTTGCTACCACCTCTTCGGTGGGGGTAACAGCTGGTACTTCCTCGGCACCATCTCCAGCGCATGAGGCAAAAGAAGCTAGGCAAATAGAGGCTAGCAATAGTTTAAAGTTGTTCATAATAAAACACATAAATGAGGGTTAAAAAAAGCATTATAATTGGCAAGGCCAGTGTAAACACTGGCCTTGCTTGTAAGTTTTGGTTTAGTGGTCGTGGCCAGTATGGTCCTCTCCCGCATGGTCACCTTCAACGTGCGTTGAATCGGTAGTGGCCGCATCGCCAGCAGGTGCTGCTGTTTCGCCGCTATTGCAAGCATACATACCTACAACCAATAATACTGCAAGCATTAGTTTGAATTTTCTCATGGGTTGGTTTGTTGTTTGTGTGAACTATAATAGCTAAAGCTAGCACTTTTTTGATAAATTTAGTGTAAAAATTATATCCATAATATCCGAAGACATGCCAGAAACTGAAGAAGCGGTTGCCGAAAATGTGAGATTTAACGTGGAAGGCATGACCTGCACCAATTGTGCGTTGGGCATATCTAAATATCTCGAAAAACAAGGGCTAGAAAATGTATCGGTAAATTTTGCCACGAACGAAGTGCGTTTTAAAGCCAACCATGCGGTAAAGCTGCCCGATATTGAAGCTGGCATTGAAAAATTGGGTTTTCAGGTGATAAAAGCCCCCACTGTTGATGAACACGGCCATGCACACCCGGTAAGCAAAGGATTCACCATAGAACGCAAGCTGCTGTTTTGTGCCATATTTACCATACCGCTGTTGCTGCACATGTTTTGGCACCACCCGTTTTTAATGAACCCTTGGGTGCAATTGGCCCTTAGCACGCCAGTAATGTTGGTGGGGCTTTGGTACTTTGGCCGCAGCGCCATTGCATCGCTGCGCACAGGCGTGCCCAATATGGATGTGCTAATTACTATTGGTTCAAGCGCGGCGTTTAGCTACAGCCTAGCCGGAGCCATAATGCAATTGGGGCCTAACTTTCTTTTCTTCGAAAC
>JAIXOI010000057.1 GCA_027486795.1 Sphingobacteriales bacterium
TACAGTTAAGCAGAAAAGAAATTTTTCAGTCCATTTGCCAATGTCGCTACATCCACCCTATCAATAGGGTGTGGGGTGGCTGGCAAAACCCACAACTGTGCGTTGGGCAATAACATAAAGGTTGATACCGTGTCTTCTAGTCCTGCCGTATGGTCTTTATCGCCAATGCACAGTAACACTTCATGCTTCAGGGTTTGATAATCCTCTTTTTTCAGCTGCGGTTCGGTGCCAAGGCTCAGCATCATTTTTGCTGTAGCCGATAGCACTGCACGCCAATTCGCTTCGCCATGAAGGGCCTTTAGCTGTGCGGCAAAAGCAGGTACTTTAGCCTCCAGTTTATCGGCATCAAACATCTTTACTTCTTTCGACGAGCCTTCTGGGGTCCAAACCAGTTTAGTGCCCAAGGTGGCAATTTTGCCTACCCTTCCTGGGTGCTTTAGCGCAAACAACAGCGCTGCATACCCACCCATGCTATACCCAAAAATGTCTGCCTGCGATATGTCATTATCATCAAGATATTGCAAAATATTCTTCGCAAAAGCATCAAATTGGTATCCACCGGCAGGCGCAGCGGCTTCGCCGTGGCCGTAAAACGTTAACGACCGCACATCAGGAAAATTACCCAGTTGTTGCACCAAGGGTTCAAGTTGCTTTGCCGTGCCCAAGGCGCCGTGTAGTAGCAGTATGGGTTTCATAGTTGCTTACTTTTTACAAAAAAGTATTTGTTTATGTATTGTCAATATCATTATCATAAATACATGTTAACCCGCCCTAAAAAGGGCCTTTACCAAAGCTACAAAACCATCGAGCAGCACATTGGCGGTATTGGGGCCATTATATTCGGTTTCATTTTCGTCGTGCTTAGCATGCTGGCGCCTACCAACTAGCGATACCACTGAGGTAACAATGGTGCGAAACAAATATTTTGGCGATAACTGGCGCTTTATATCTTCAACATTGTCTTCCAGCTTTTCCGATAAAAAATCGGTGGATAGTTCCAACCTCATTTTGTGGTAGCGCAGTTCTTCCATGCTGCTTATCTCTCTTATATTGTCTTGGTCGTATCTACTCTGTTTCATGGCCTGTGTTTTTTGGGTGCAGGAAACAATTCGCCAATAACGATTTTAAGTATCGGGCGCTGTATCAATCTACCCCTAAGTAATAGCAAAAGGCCCATGCCCAGCAGGTAAAAAATACCGACAATAAAGTAACCAAGGTTGTTGTTGCCCAGCACCTCGCCTAAATACATGGCTGCAGCAAGTGAGGAAAACAACAGAAACATAGCTAAAAGGGTAAGCAACAATATACCCCCAATGGCAAAGGTTGCGAAGGTGGTAACCCGCTCGGCAACGTGCAGTTTATAGTAATCTATTTTGTATTTTATGTAAAGCCGTGTGGCTTCTTTGGTATCGCCGGCCAGCTCAAATATGTCTTTAGGTTCGTGCATAAGGGTGTTTTGCGGGGTTAAGCGTTGTCGCTTTCTTTTTTATCGGTTTTGGTCGTGCTGCCTTTCTTGGCCAAGTTGTTTATTTCGTCCATGGCGGCGTTTACCTTGTCGGTTATTTCAAGTTCAAGGGCGCTCATGCGTTGTGTTACCTGCTTACGTATTTGTTTGCCCTGTTTAGAGTTAAGGTACAGGCCCAGTGCCACTCCTGCCGCCAAGCCGCCTAAAAAGGTAAGCAAGTATTTTAAGGAGTTGCTGCTATTATCAGCGGTCCTGGGGGTATCATCATTTTCGGTAGGCATGGTCATAGTTTTGGGTTTTTTAAAATGCGATTATCTATAAAGATAACGTTTACAAATCGCAATTCGTTCTATCGCATGTTGTTCCGCAATTTTAACCGCGGTATCAGCTATCCTCCATATACTTATCCTTACCTTTGCACCGCAATGCAAAAGCTACAACGATACTTTCTTGAAATAGCATACAGGGGCACCAACTACAGCGGCTGGCAGGTGCAGCCCAATGCCCCTACTATTCAGGCTGAGGTGAACCTTGCTTTGCAGCGCTTGTTTAAAGACCCGGAAGTGTATTGCGTGGGCTGCGGCCGCACCGATGCGGGTGTACATGCCTCACAGTATTTTCTGCATTTCGATGCTTCGCCAGAAGTGCCAGAGAATTTCTTTTTTAAGATAAACCGCATGCTCGGCGATGATATTGCCATTAAGCGGGTATTACCGCTGCACTACAATGCCCATAGCAGGTTTGATGCCAGAAGACGCACCTACCATTACCACATTCATTATAAAGAGAACCCGTTTTTGAAAGGTCTGAGCTATTTTTATTTTAGCGAATGGGATTTGGACAAAATGAACGAAGTGGTGAGTTTGTTGTTGCAGTACAAAGATTTTAGCCCGTTGAGTAAGCATAACCCTGATAACAAAACCACGCTGTGCGATGTTTCGCATGCCCTATGGGTGCACAACGAAGAAGAAGGCAGGCTTAGGTTTGAAATTACTGCCAACCGCTTTCTTTGGAACATGGTGCGCATGATAACCGGGCTAAGTTTGATGGTTGGCCGTGGCAGAATGAACTTAGAGGAGGTAAAAAACGTAATGGATGAGGTTGGCCAGTTTCATTACATAATGCCGGTGCCCCCGCAAGGGCTGTATTTAACCAAAGTAGAGTATCCCTATTTGTAATCAGAGAGTTGGAACAAAAGCAAAATATTAACGGTAGCGTTTACGATTGGCCCCTATTAAAGCGAATTATAGGTTTGGCTCGGCCGTACCGGATGCACTTTGCTGCTGCCAGCTTCTTGGCAATTGCAATTGCTGTTATATCGCCGTTGAGGCCTTACCTGATTCAATACACCGTCGATAATTATGTGCTGGGCTTAAACAGCAAAGGACTGTTTGACATGTCGATGATATTGGTAGGTATGTTGGTTATCGAGTCGTTGCTTCAATACGGGTTTATTTACATTACCAGTTGGTTGGGCCAGTCGGTTATTCGCAACCTACGGGTTAGGGTATTTGGTCATGTAGTGGGGCTGCGGTTGCAGTATTTTGATAGAACCCCTATAGGCACCATCACCACTCGCACCATTAACGATGTTGAGACGATTAACAATATCTTTTCCCAGGGGCTAGTACAAATTGTGGCCGATTTGCTCACCATTATTGCCATTATTGCTTTTATGTTGGCTACCAACTGGAAACTGACTTTGGTAAGCTTGGCAACCTTCCCGCTGTTGATTTACAGCACCTATGTTTTCAAAGAGAGCATCAAATCTGCCTTTCAGAAGGTTCGTAATCAAGTGGCTAAGCTAAATGCATTTACGCAAGAGCATATTACGGGCATGCGCATTATTCAAATATTCAATGCCCAAAACCGCGAGATGGATCGCTTTAAGCAAATAAACCAAGAGCACCGCGATGCGCACATACAGAGCATTTGGTACTATAGCATCTTCTTCCCGGTGGTGGAAGTGATACTGGCCAGTGCCATTGGTTTGATGGTGTGGTACGGTGCCAATAGGGTTATCCATTACGAAACTACCATTGGTACGCTTATCGCTTTTATTCTATACCTTAATATGCTGTTTAGGCCGCTGCGTATGCTGGCCGATAAATTTAACACCCTACAAATGGGTATGGTGGCTGCCGATAGGGTGTTTGCGCTGTTGGATAAGGAAGAGACCATAGAGAACCAAGGGCACCACCACCCCGATACTATACAAGGCGATGTGAAGTTTGAGCATGTTTGGTTTGCCTACGAAGACCAGAACTATGTGCTCAAAGGAGTCGATTTCCATATTAGAGCTGGCGAAACTTTGGCTATTGTGGGTGCAACCGGTTCGGGTAAAAGCTCCATTATCAATATCCTCAACCGCTTTTACGAGATACAAAAAGGCAGTATTAAGGTTGATGGAGTTGACCTAAGGGATTATGAATTGGCCGGCCTGCGCAAGCACATCGGTATGGTGCTGCAAGATGTGTTTTTGTTCAGCGGTACGGTGCTAGAGAATATTACCCTACGCGATAGCGTCATAACCCGTGAGCAGGTAGTTGAGGCCGCCAAAGCCGTTGGCGCGCACGATTTTATTATGCGCTTACCTGGTGGATATGACTATAAGGTAATGGAGCGCGGCGCAACCTTGTCAATGGGTCAACGACAGTTAATTTCGTTTATCCGTGCGCTGGTGTTCAACCCGGCCATTCTTATCCTCGATGAGGCTACCTCCAGTATCGATACCGAGAGCGAAATGATTATTCAAAAAGCCATTGATAAAATGGTAGTAGACCGTACCTCCATTGTTATCGCTCACCGCTTGAGTACCATACAAAAAGCCGACAAAATAATGGTGCTGGATAAAGGAGAGCTTAAGGAAATCGGGACGCACGAAGAACTCCTAAAACTGGATGGCTACTACCGCAAACTACACGATATGCAGTTTAAGCAGGGTGTGGCGGTGTGATAGTGGACATTGCTACTTCGAATAAACGTACTGGTCTACATATTCGCTATAAGAGCTCAACAAAAACGACCGCGCTTCTTTGCTGATTTTCAAGTTTGGCCGAACCTTTTCGAAGGCATGATAGCAGCCTTCAAACAACTGGAACGTTACTGGTATTCCTGCTTTTCTTAGGTTATCGACATAAGTAACGGTTTCATCCTTAAAGGGTTCCAAATCGCCAACGAATGCAATGGTGGGCGGTAGTTTGGTGTAGTCAGTTGCCCTAGCTGCCGAAGCATATGCAGGCACCGTTATGCCCTTTTCGTTGAGTTCTCGCAAATATGCTGACCATCCTAGCTTATTCGCTTTTGAGTTCCAGCTGGCCGAGTTGTTGTCTATAGCCGATTCTGAATTTTGCCTATCATCCAACATCGGATAGATAGGTATTTGAAAAGCTATTTTAACCTCTTGCGTGTCCGTAGCTTTTAGCGATACCGCTGCTGCCAATCCTCCGCCTGCGCTATGTCCTGCAACAATTAGCTTATCGGGTATTATGCCCATAAGCTCGGTGTTGGCATTCATCCAAAGCAACGTATCGTAGCAGTCATTAAAGGCAGCAGGGTAGGGTGCGGTATACGCTTTCCGGTAGTCGGGCACGACTACTACACAAGGTTTTGTAACAATAAAGTCTCTTACATCCGCTAAGCTAAGCTCAGGGCTACCCAGTACTAGACCACCGCCATGTAGGTAAAGCATTCCGGGCAATTCACCTGAGACATTCAGCGGCTTGAATATCCTCAATCGTATATCTGGACCGCCATTTTTGCTAGGAATGTACAACTCCTCATTATGCAACCCATCAATGCTTTTTCCATTTAACAATACATTTAGCGAGTTCAAAAATATTACTCCCGCTTTATGCATAAACATTGTAAACACTGCTTTTACCAACCAGTAAGATGGTTGAAGCTCTTTATGGTGCATTTCGCGTGTTACTCTCATATATTTGCAAGGTAATGATTTGGACAGTGTTTATTCATTTTCAATCGTTTCTTATTTCCCATTTCATATCCCTTATTTGACTCTATGGAATTCAAAGACCACTTCTCAACACAGGCTGCCGATTATGCCCGCTATCGGCCCGATTACCCGCAAGAGCTTTACGATTTTATATTGCTGAATGTACATAGCAGCGATGCGGCTTGGGATTGCGGCACTGGAAACGGACAAGTAGCGGTAGAGTTGGCAAACTATTTTGAGGATGTAATGGCCACCGACCCTAGCGCTAATCAGATTGCCAATGCCATGCAGGTGGAGAACGTGACTTATAGTGTTGCTTCTGCAGAGGCTAGCGGATTGCCAAGCCAATATTTTGATGTAATAACCGTGGGTCAAGCCATTCATTGGTTCAACTTTGAAGCTTTTTACGGCGAAGTGCGCCGCGTTGCCAAGCCTGGGGCATTGCTCATGGTTTGGGGCTATGGCCTTACTACCATTAACGCCTCAGTAGATGAGGTGGTAAACGATTTCTATTATAACATTGTTGGTGCATATTGGCCCCCCGAGCGTAAATACTTAGATGAGGAATACCGCAATATACCTTTCCCTTTTAAGCAAGTTGCAGTGCCCCAATTGAACATGCAGCAACAGTGGGGTTTGAACGATTTGGTGGGCTATTTAAGTACTTGGTCGAGCGTACAGGCATACATAAAAGCTCATGCCGTTAATCCATTACAGGCCCTTTACCCGAAGTTGGCAGCGGCTTGGGGCGATAAAGAAAGTACTAAAACCATCAATTGGCCTTTATATGTGCTGGCCGGAGTTGTATAGTATAGTTTACAAACTTAGATAGCGTTTTAATGTAGTTCACATAAACTTCTTTGATTTGTTAGGTGTAAATGCCTAGTTCTGTATCTTAGATGCGCACAAAGCCGAACCATCATGATTGACACTAATTATCATGCACCTATCTCCGATGAATCAACAACTTTGGTTTCTGAAGAAATGCTGAAAAATTTCAGTGTTACGCGTCAAAAGTTGTTTATTGATTTGGTATCGCATTTTTACCCCCTCACCCCGGAAATACTCAATAAATATGCAGACCGATGGAATTGGGATGCGGTTAGCGCCAATAAATTTATCAGTTGGACACCAGAGTTGATTGAGGAGTTTGCCGACCATTGGAACTGGAATATACTGAGCAGCAACTATAATTTGCCTTGGAGCGAAGAGTTATTGGTAAAATACTACGAAGATTGGAACCCATTGGCCATCAGTTTAAATGCAAAGCTGCCATGGACCGGTGAGTTTATTGATAGGCACACCGACTATTGGGCATGGGACCAATTGAGCATAAATGCCGGGTTGCCTTGGAGTGCCGAATTTATTGAGCGCTATTTGGGGCTTTGGAACCCTGAGTTTTTAAGCATGAACGAGCATATTCCGTGGACGGTAGAGTTGATTGAGCAGCTAGAGGATGTGCTGGAATGGCAAACGTTAAGTGCTAACGAAAGTTTGCCTTGGACTGCGGAGTTTATTGAGAAATACAAAGAGCAGATTGAATGGCCCGCGCTATCGGCAAATGGTGGTTTACCTTGGAATGTGCAGTTGCTTGAAAAGTATGCAGAAGATATTGATTTGTACTTCTTGAGTTCGAATATTGGTTTTCCATGGACCCAAGAGTTTATTAATGCTAATAAGGAGCATTGGAATTGGGAGGGCATGAGCCGTAATTTGGGTCTGCCTTGGACAATAGATTTGATTGAGCAGCATAAGAATGAATGGGAGTGGGGCGAATTTGGCCTGAGCAGTAACTATGCCTTGCCTTGGAGTGCCAGTTTATTAGACCGGTATGCCAAGAAGTGGGATTTTAGCGGCACCCACGGCCTATGTAGCAACGTAGATATACCTTGGAGCATTGATTTGATAGAAAGGTATTGGAAACAATGGGACCCAAAAAGGTTGGGCGAGAACGGCGGTGTGTGGCAAAAGATTTTTGAAGGCCGAGTAACCCAGGAAATGATAACGGACTTGTTGAAATGAAAAAACCACGGCGCAAGGCCGTGGTTAGTGCAGGAAAGTTAGTTGTTGTATATCTCTAAAGTAGCCAATTATTTTAAACCAGGCAACTTCACCAAGTTTATCCAGAAGTCGACAACGAACTTGATGATTTCTAGAAACTCTTCAAACTTTACCGGTTTTACGATATAGCAATTGGCGTAGTTTTCGTAGCTGATGCGAATATCGCGGTCAGATTTTGAGGTTGTAAGCACAATTACTGGTATGGTTTTCAATTGTGGGTCGTTTTTAACTACTTCCAATACTTCGCGGCCATCCTTGCGGGGCAGGTTAAGGTCAAGCATAATCAGGTCGGGCCTTACCGCGTTTTGATATATGCCTCTTTTAAACAAATAATCTAGCGCTTCTTCCCCGTCTCGTGCAACATTTATATTATCTCGGAAGTCGATTTCTTCAAAGGCTTCTTTGGTGAGCAAAACATCACCAGAGTTGTCTTCGATAAGTAAAATCTCAACCGGACGTTCTTTCTGTATCATGGTAGTGATTAATTGTGAAAATAAATATACACTAATCTATTGCGCCAGCAAAATTAGACACTCGTTTTTTGGTAATCAAATAAAGTTAATCACTATTAGGGAAAGCTTAGGTAGAAAGACCTAGAGCGAAAATTAATGCAATTTATTGCCAAACCTTAACTCATCAATCGTCAATCTAAAATTGCCTACTCCTCCTTCACCAAGTTTCCCATACCAGCAGCCCGGTATGCAGGAACCCACGAAGCTATTAGGCTAATGGCCACCACTGTGATGGCAACCAAGGCAAAATCGGCCAACTTGAGCTTTACGGGCATGGCACTTACCACAAAGGTGCCGCTACCCGGCATGGGTATCAGTTCAAAATTGATTTGAAGCAAACAGATAATTACTGCCATAGCAATACCCACAGCACTAGCCAGCAGCGAGGATAATAGTCCCTCGGTTAAGAATATGCGCCGTATAGTGCCCGAATCGGCACCTAATGCTTTCAATACGGCAATATCATGTTTCTTTTCGAGTACCAGCATACTCAATGAGCCAATAATATTAAAGGCCGCTATACCTAATATCAAGCTCAAAATGGCATAGGTAATCCATTTTTCGGTACGCATTATCTTATACAAAAACTCGTTTTGCTCGTAGCGGTCTTTCATTACAAAACCATTGCCCAATATTGCTTCCAAGTCACGTTTGGCTTTGTCAACGGTGGTTTTATCGGGGTCTATCTTTATCTCTAGGGCACTTATCTCTTGGTCGTATTGCAGCAGCTCTTGCATAAAACTCAATGGCACAAACAAGTATTTGTTGTCAAACTCGGCTTGTATGCTAAACGTGCCCGATGGCAGTACCCGCCCACGATTAAATGCTTGGCTGGGTATCAATCCACCGATTCGACCACTGCGGTTGGGCACTAATACCGATATGTCGCGCAGTTGGTCGTTTATGTTAATACCCAATTTGGCTTCAACACCAGCGCCGGCCACGCAATAGTTTTGCCCCCCCTGCCGCAAAACAAATGCCCCGCGTACCATGGCACTGTCAATACCCGTTACTTTGCCATATAGGTCGTCAACGCCTTTTACGGTGCCAATAAACTCATATTTATCGTATTTCAAGGCAGCCTTTTCTTCTAGTACCCTGCTTACCATAGCTATGCCTGGCAAATCGAGCAAGGCGGTTTCTTGCTCATCGGTGATGGTAAAGACTTTACCCTCAATGGGCGCCAACCGAATATCGGGGTTAAAGGAGTTGTACAATGAGATGGTTAGCCCTTCGAAACCATTGAACACCGATAGCACCAACACCATAGCCATACTAATAACGGCCATACCCAGCATGGATATGAGGGTAATAACATTGATGGCATTGGTAGATTTTTTGGATACCAGGTACCTTGCCGCAAAAGTAAAGGGCAGCGATCTCATGCGCAGCAGGGTTTAATTGTTGTCTGGGTCGTAGTGGTCGGTGTAGTCGTCCAAGTTGGTTTTGATATCCTTCGGTGGGTCAGATTTCAATAGCTTATCGATACGGAAAACATCCTCCAACGTTTCGTCCAAATAAAACTCTAGGTGCGGTATCATGCGCAGGTTGCTGCGCAAGCGATTGCCAACATCGCGGCGGATTTCCGAAGCATGAGTTTTCAGGCCCTTTATGGCTTTTTCTTTGTCATCTTGCCCAAATACACTCATATAAAAGCGCGCTACCAATAAGTCGGGGGTAACTCTTACACCAGTAATGGTAACAAAAGCCGCACCATAGTAACTGGCGCCATTGCGCTGCAAAATTTGGCTCATTTCGTCCTGTAAAAGGCCCGCAACCTGCTTCTGTCTTCTGCTTTCTTCTTGTGCCATAGCATACAATAATTAACCGCCCACCTTTGCACAAACTATAACATTGTGCTCCACAATGAAGGGGTAGGGTGGGGCGTTATCAAAAACTACCACAAGATAGTGATATATTTGTTCACCTATGGGCGGATTCCTTCGCATACTCGCATACTTAAAGCGTTACAAAACGCTCACGTTTCTCAACGTGGTTTTCAATGTGCTTACGGTTATCTTCGGTCTGTTTAGCGTGGCCATGCTTATTCCGTTCTTGTCGCTCTTGTTTGAGACTGACACTACGGAAATGGCAGTTGCCCCGCCGATACCCGAGTTTAAATTCTCGATAGATTATTTGGTGGGTTTGGGTAAACACCATTTTGTACAATACATTATTCAAAATGGGAAGTTTGCCACTTTAGGTTTGGTTTGTGTAGTTATTATAGTAGTGTTCTTATTGAAAAACCTGTTCCGTTATTTGGCACAGTTTGTAATGGCTCCGCTGCGCAATGGTGTGGTGCTAGATATTCGCAATCGAGTTTATCAAAAAGTAACTAGCTTGCCGTTATCCTTCTTCAGTAAAGAACGTCGAGGCGATTTGATGGCCCGCATGACCCAAGATGTGCAAGAGGTGGAGTATGGCATTATTGCCACCCTCGAGACCATGATAGTAGAACCGGTTACTATTATCCTATCGTTGGGTGTTATGTTTTATCTCAGCCCGCAGCTTACCATGTTTGTGCTCATCATGATATTGATAACGGCCCTCATTATTGGCCGTATTGGTAAGAGCTTGAAACGCGCCAGCAAAAAAGGCCAAGCCAAAATGGGCGAACTGGTTTCGTTGATTGACGAGACTTTGCTGGGATTAAAAATAATGAAAGCCTTTACTGCCGAAAAACGCCTAGAGGCAAGATTTGATAAAGAGAATCGCGCCTATATGGACATTATGAACCGTATGCTACGTCGCAAGTTTGCTTCATCGCCTCTTACCGAGTTTTTAGCCATCGTTATTTTGGTAATCGTGCTTTGGTATGGTGGTAAAATGGTGCTGGCACCTGACGGTGTGACGGCTAAAATTTTACCCGAGGTGTTTATTGGTTTCATGGTTATCTTTTCGCAACTAATCCCACCTGCCAAGAATTTCTCATCGGCATATTATAACATACAAAAGGGCCTTGCCTCGCACGAGCGCATTGAAACTATTTTGGATGCCACCAGCGAAGTAACAGATAGCCCCGATGCCAAATCGATAGAGCGCTTTGAGCATCAGATTGAGTTCAAAAACGTATCGTTTGCCTATTACAATTTTGATAACCACCCAGTATTGCAGAACATCAATGTGGTAATCAAAAAAGGTAAGATGCTGGCGTTGGTGGGTTCATCAGGTAGCGGCAAAACTACTTTTGCTGATATGTTGCCCCGCTTTTACGATGTGTTGAAGGGCGGTATATTGATTGATGGCATCGATACCCGAGAGTATAAGCTACGCGAGCTGCGCAAATTAATGGGTATAGTTACGCAAGAGCCGGTGCTGTTCAACGACAGTGTGCACAACAACATTACCTTTGGCATGGATGGCGAAGTGCCTCGCGAGGAGGTGATACGTGCGGCCAAAATTGCCAATGCCCACGAGTTTATCGACCGACTGGAGCATGGCTACGATACTAACATTGGCGACCGTGGCACCAAGCTTAGCGGTGGCGAGCGCCAACGCCTTACCATTGCCCGTGCCGTGCTCAGCGACCCGCCGATTTTGATTCTGGACGAGGCTACTTCTTCGTTGGATACCAAATCGGAGAAGCTGGTGCAAGAGGCTATTTATAAGCTCATGGAGAACCGCACCACTATTGTAATTGCCCACCGCCTAAGCACCATACAATATGCCGACGAGATACTGGTAATGCAAAGCGGCGAAATCATCGAGCGCGGCAACCACATCAGCCTTATGGCAAAGGGCGGAGCGTATAAAAAACTGGTTGATTTGCAGGCGTTTTGATGTTGGTTATTGGTAGATTTGTTAATGGTTGATTCGTCAAAACAATAAAGGATATGAGGTATGTTTTGGTTTCCTACTCGTCATCGTTTTTTTTGACGAGGATGAAACGGACAACGTGTCTCCAGACGCTCGTAACACATTGATTGACAGTGGCTCCTACTCTACCGATAAAAGTAAAACCCACCCGTAATAATGCCCCCTTTCAATTGTTTCACCTCACCAAGTGTGGCGATATCGAAAGTATATACATCGCTACGTTGATTGAAGTCTAGCGCATCGGAAGCGTATAGCAAGGTATTATTGGGCGATATGCCGATGGCGTAGTAGTTTCGGGTGCCTTTGGCAATGATGGGTGCAGGAGGTAGGGTAGTAGATGTGCTAGCCAGTTTGTATATACCGCCCGTGTTTAAGTAGTATAGGTTTGCTCCATTCGGGTCAGCAATCAAATGGCTCGGCGATTCAGTAAGTGGGAAATTTAGTACCTGTTCTACCGCATTGTTGGTAGGATTAATACGGGTAAGGGCTGCCGCATCGGTGCCGTCTTTTTGGCCCAATACCCATACTTGCCCTTGGGCATCCAATACCATTTCCATTGGGTGGCCAGCGACATTAATATGGCTAACCTTGGCATCGGTGGTTGGGTCAATCACTTCCACGCGCATACTATCATAGTTTGCCACAAAAGCTAGCCCATTAGCCAGCACCATTTGTTCTGTCCAGCCTGGCAGGATTATAGTGCCAGTTATAGTATTGTTGTTGGTATTGATGATGGTGAGCTTATCGCCGTAAATGTCGCTTACATAGGCACGGCCATTACCTAAAGGCAGCATATAGCGCGGCGAAGTGAGTCCAGTGATGGTGGCCACGTTCTTAAAATCGAGCAAATCAACCACCTCTATCTTATTGGAGTTGTTTACCACCACATAACCATACCCACCAATACTCACCATGCTTTGTGCCACATCGCCTAGCGGGCGGCTGTTTTGCGTTTGGTAAATGTCTTCGTAAAAGCTTTCGTTGATCGGGTTGTAGTAACTGATGGATGCATTGCCATAGGTATAATTGCCCTCATTGATAAACATAACTGCTCCGCTGCTGATGGGTAGGTCGGTAATTTCTTGGGTTTTATGGGGTGTGTCGCAGGAGGTAAGGGCGAGGAGCAGGCAATTGAAAATTAAAAATTTAAAATTCAAAATTGATGACAAATTCCTGTGCGCCCCATGCGTTTTTGCCTTTGCGGCCTTTCCGGTTATCATGGTCAATATGTGTGATACAATTTTCAATTTTTCAATTTTGAATTTTTAATGTTGAATTCATACCTCAACCCGCCGCTAAAACTCCTGCCCGGCATGGGGCGCCAAGCAATGTTTTGGTATTGGGCGTTCCAAAGGTTTTCGGCGGCTATGTACAAACTTAATCCTTTTAGCTTTTTGTCAAAATCTTTGCCTAATCTCAAATCGCCAGTAGTGAAGGCTGGCAACGATTGGCTATTGTCGCTAGTGATGTAGCGCATGCCGCACAAGTGTTGGCGGTATTGCAGGTAGTAGCCCTTGTAACCCACCATGCTCGAAATGTTACCCAAGTGCTGCGGGGTGTATATCAATAGTTTGCCCTCACTGCTGCCAATAGCGCCGCCGCTGGTTTCGTTGGTGGCTTTATTGAAGTGGTAATTGGCCGTAAAGCGATACGTCCAATCGTTCCTTTTACCATCTACTTTTATCAAAGCCTCCACGCCGCGAGATTTTACACGCTTCACGTTCTCGGGTGTCCAGATGCCCGTGCTGCTTTCGGGTAACCATAGTATCCAGTTCTGCACATCCAAGTAATAGGCGTTGATGTTGGTTTCCAGCTTTATGCCCTTCTCAAAGCTCTTGTCATAACCTACTTTGCCCTCGGTGCCCCAGCCCTTTTCCTGCTGCAAATCGGGGTTGCCGCCCACGCTCCAGTAGCGGTCGTTGAGGGTAGGGTAACGGTAATTGCGGAAGATGTTGGTGGAGATATAGAAATCTGGCTTTTTAAGCGGAGCGTAACGAACGGTAAATGAAGGTAAAAAAGGGGATAACAGATTATAGAATAGTTCTTGACGCAGAATTAGGTTTACATTCCATTTATTATCCTTGCTCTGATAAAAAGAGCTACCGATGAAACCAGAAATAGGTTGATATTTTATACCATCAAAATTATCAGTAACAGCCCAAAGACTGGTATGCTCTAGTTTTGCTTGAAATTGAATGTTTTGCTTGGATAAGAAGTAGCCATATCGTAGGAGCCCCATTGCTGCATGGGTCTGACTTCTAGAGTCTATCTCGGGCAGTTTTGATTGATAATTGATTTCATCAAACTTATAATTGCTCTCAAAATGCAATAGATGGCTGCTAGGCTTAAGCAGATTTTTTGTTTCAAGTTTAATCAAGCCAAGCCAATCCGATTGGTTTTGAAAACTATTTGCACTAAGCATTGTGGGCGGAATCTGGCGATCAGTCTTTGAAACAAAAGTCATTATGTTGAAATACTTTTGGTATAGCTCAGCAATTGCAGCGTACTGTATAAAGTTGGCATACTCTTGTTTTTGATTGGGTTCGCCAAATACAGTAACATTCTTAAATTCAAAATCATTAATAGCTCTTCTGTATAGAAATCCAATTTTACCACTAAGCTTACCCGTGCTAGCACTCAGCTTTAACGCAGTACTGTGTGTTCCAAAACTTCCCACCTCATACCATGCTAAGCCCGATAATCCTTTCGGAAGGATTTTTGGGGTGCTTCCCACATTCACTGCTCCACCAAAACTGCCACTGCCTGCTTGTATTGTATTACCGCCAAAAGACACTGATGCTCCGTCAAAAACACCCATGGGCAGATTCGTTAAGTCAATAGTGCCGTTCATGCCTGAGTTGATGGGTATTCCATTCCAAAAAACCTTTGTTTGCGATGCTCCCATACCCCTAAAACCAGTAGTGGCCAGTGCTCCTGGTCCGTACGATTTGATGTATACACCCGTGTTTTCTTGAAGCAAACTTCCTAATGAACTGGATTGATAGTAAACCTTATCAGCAGAGTCAATAAACTGGATATTAAAGGGATTATTCACAAATTTGACCTTAATGCTATTAGCGCTTATCTCTACGGTATCAATCCGCTGTATACTATCAATTGGCACCTGCCCATAGGCAGCCGTCCAAGCTAGCAACAGCATAATATGGAGATGTGCAAATCTCATTCAACCACTATTATCTTTTGGGTAAAAGTGCCCATTTGGGTACGGATAATACCGATGCATAAACCCGTTTGCGTAACAACCACAGGCAATTGCTGCACGGGTTGCTCTATGGTTTGGGTATGGATGATGCGGCCCGTGATGTCTATAATTTGCATCTCGCCACCAACGGGGCTGGTAATGTAAATGGCTTCGCCTGCTTTAGCTAGTTCGGGGTATATTTGGTAGCCATTGGTAGTAGATAGTTCGTTTACCGCCACGCTTCTCAATTGCAACTCGCCCATGGCGTGGCCATCTCCTGCGCCCCCAGTGTATGGTGTTTGGGCGTGGCTTGGGTTATTGGTTATTAGTAGAATGGTTATTAGTAATAGCAATTGTTTTAACCGCAACGAACGCAAAGGGAAGACGCAAAGAGCGCTAAGAGCGGAAGCTTGCGTGTCATCCTGAGCACTTCGGCTACGCTCAGCACAGGCCTGTCGAAGGGTGCGCGCGATTGGCTGCCCGCCGTAGCTTTTCGCGGAGGTGGGAGGGGCTTGTGCGGCTTGTGCAGTTGAGGTAACCAGTTTTATCCCTTCGTTGCAAGTATAGGGGGTGCTTTGGGCTGCACTACTTGCCCCAACAACCCCCTCCCAACCTCCTCCTTCGACTACGCTCAGGATGACATTCCCTGAAAAAGGGAGAGGAGCTGTTACGTTATTTCTTTTATTTTGTCTTTCATTTCTCATTTGTCATCCCTCATTTTATCTACAGCCTCTTCCCCCGCCAGTGTTACGCCTATTGGTTGGCACTAGGCCAATATAAAATCTATCGCTTATCGCTAGGTCCCTATAGTCGGGCAATATACCGCTGTTCCAAGCCCCGCCTCGGTGGCCAGCGCCTTGTGCATCGGTGCTAGGCCATGTGGCCGTATTGGCGTTGCCGTTAGTATCCAAATTGCCGTCGCCAGTGGTTCCGTTATAAGCTAGGCCTTGGGTGGTTGTAGTGGTTATTACCAGTTCCCAAAGGTTGCCGCTCATTTCAGTTGCCCCATAGTAGCCCGCGCCGATAGTAAGGCGGTTGCTAGAGTCGCTGCCCCCAAAGCCACAGCGGAGCCCTCCTTGCGGACCCAAATATCCGTGGCTGGCTAGGCCATAGCCAGCCACGGCATCGGTAACGGTTTCATTGGGCAGGCCATCATGGGCCAAGGTATTGGCATCTATAACTAGTTGAGTGCCCCAGGCAAATTCGCCATTTACGGGGTAAGCATTTCCGCGGTTTGTTTTCTCAAACTCCAACTCAGTCATGGGTCGTAGGGCTGCCCAATCGAGCCAAGCGGCCAAGTCGTTCCAACTCAGGAAGTTGCAAGCACGGTTTTGGCCATCGTTGTTGTTGTTGGGCGCATTGGTGGTGTTGTTGTCGCATACATACACTGCTGGTAGGCTGCCGTTGGATGATGTGCCAATGCGAATGCCGTTACGGTTGGTAGCAAAGCTACTAAGTGCCAGTAGCCCAGCATTGCCTGTTGGGGCAGTAGCTGTGCGGGTGGTTTGTTGGGCTAGGTTCAGGCAGTTTAAAAAGTCCGTATACTGCTCTTGGCTGATTTCATACTTCATGCTATAAAACCCACCATATCCCTTCGGGAAGGCTGCCGGAATATCACCTGCTGGTGGTTCGTCGTTACTTATGCTTAGTTGGGTCGAGCTAGTGCCTATTGCAATGGCACTTTCACTATTAATCAATAAAGGCCCCTTGTCATTGCCACGCCCTAAGGCATCAAAGCTAGTACTGTCGCCTAGGAAGTAAGGTCCTTCGGGCACATAAACCATTTCCACCCCAAAAATCTTGATGGCATATGCGTCATTGGGCAATGGGTTTTGTAGTTTGAGCGTAACGGAGGTGGTAGCTACATTGCCTGCCAGCCCATCATTGCGACGGATAAAAACACCTTTACCATCTGTCACGGTTTCAATGCTCAATGGGGCGCCAATGGTATGGTCGGTAGTTTGGGTGCTCAAGTCTCCATGTGTCCAAGTATTGGCGGGGTAATGCACTTTCACGAATACCCAAACGGCATCGTGGTTAAAGGGTTCGGCCACGGTATCCCAATCCCAAGCATTATCCCACGCAATGTCAAATTGTATAGTTTGGTTGTTGGGTAGCTGCAGGTTGGTTATTGATACATTGTTCGCAAATGCAGCGATAGGCAACATCAGGAGAGCCAGTATGTATTTTGTTAGAACCATTATTTTAAAAGGATTTATAGATTAGAAAAGGATTTTCGCATGCTATGTTCAAATCCTTTTCTAATCCTCTAATCAAGTGAATCAAGGTTATTGTTTCACTACTTTTTGAGTAAACCTACCATCGGCACTTAGCAATAGGTATAATCCTGGGGCTAGATTGCTAAGTTCTATGGTAGTGGTGGTGTTTCTTTGAGCAATGATGGTTTTTAACGTGCGGCCAGCAAGGTCAGTTAAAACCAATGTTTGCTCCTCGTTACCCGTATTGCGAATAGCCAAGTTGTCGTTCACAGGGTTAGGGTATATGGCAAGGTTTAAGTTTTTAAGGTCTTGCACCCCTTCCCACTCTGTATAAATAGACAATTTTGCTACTGAACATAGCGAAGCCCCGCTGTAATCGCATATTTGATATGTGATAGTATCACGAAAAATTATCCAGTCCTGTGAAAAGGTATCAGTAAACTCAATAATATTGTTAACAATCACCGCATTACCATAAGTGGGTTGAACGATGATAGTTATTACTAAGCTGTCTCCATCTTGATCATAGTCATTGGATAGTACATCGTAGGTTAAGAAGTGCGAATTGTAATTATGAATCGCATCATCAACGGCAACCGGAGCTGTATTTACACCATATATTAAGCCCATAGCCTCTGGTGCATAGCCCGTTAAAAAGGTATCAATAACTGCGCCTGCTTTATTGAACACTATACCCCGAGTATAGCTAAAGTAGTCTGTTTGAGTAACATAGAAGTTTTGGCTTAGCGTATCATATACAAAGGAAGTGATCAATGTATCCACCAAAGAGGGGTTAATGATGTTGCCATTAGTAACATTGATGCTTCCAATTTTATCGTCAAATACGCCAAACAGAGTGTCGTTCACCAATTGCATTAAGTTTCCATAGCCACCAGTAACATCCAACCCTACTGGGTTAATTTCTAAGCTGCCATCGGTGGGGTCATAAAAATAGGCCATATCGGTTGCACTGCCTATGCCAATAAAACCACCCGCATAGTTTTGAAGTTTGCCAATATCCGAAACACCATCACCGGGCACGTTTTTTATAAAAGTACCAGTAGGTAAATACACCAGCGACAAATAGCCTGCCGAGTCGCTGTAGTTGGCATCATTAAGGTTTTGCGCTAGATAAGCAGTGTCGCCAATGATGGCAATGCCCTTAACGCCTTGTTCAATTTGCGGCACTACATAATCAAGGGTAAGGTCGGTTTTGTCAAACACATATAGGTTGCTATCGGCTTGCCCATACCAGTTCCCTACTAGCAGTTGGTTGTTGTACAGCGCAAGACTGTATGTGCTAGCACCTGGAAAGCGCGCTTGTGCTACTCTTCCAAAATCGGTCAGGTTAATTTTTACTAAAGAGTCTTCGGCTGCAATGAAGGCAAAGTTACCTTCAATTAACAATGCTTGTATGCTTTGGCTGCGGATGGTATCGCTTATGCGTGTGGCACCGGTGAAAGGATTGTACCCAATTAATGTGATATCTTCCTGTGGGTTGCCATACTGGCCACCATTAAGAATGAGCACCTCTTTTAGGTAAGGTGCCGTAGCTTGTGCGGTTACAAAATTTGCCCACAACACTGTGGCCAAGAGTAAAAGAATTGGTTTGAGATGGTTGTATCCCATTGCTTTTAAGGTTTTTGAGTTAAAAGAAATGGGGAGTAATAATACGGGAATAGAAAACCCACAATGGGCTGCTATTCCAGGCCTTTCTCCCCGAAGACCTGGGAATAAGATGTAAAGTAGGCAGGTCTTCTGGCTCGTTCCGCCTTGGCCGCCTTCCCATTTCACCGAAGCGAAAAAGTGGCATTTTGGACAAGGTTTTGGGCGAGTATTTGGCTTGTCTAGAATTTGCTAAACACTCACCGTGTGGAACTTACAGCAACGGGGATTGCTCCGGATTTGCACCGGATTCCCTATTAAGTCTTGTTTAAAACAAGACACCTACAACATCGTAATCCGAGGGTAAAGATAATTTTTATTGACGATTTACGAAATACGATTTACGATTGAAGTTCAAAACCTAATTCTAAAATTCGTTAATCCTGTAAATTCTGCTTCAGATGGTTTTGCGCATATAGGCGGCCGTTTCAATAGCGTACGCATCGCCACTAGCCTCTAATGAAGCTATGATGTTAGCTCTGTCGCTTTGGGGCTTGTTTTGGTTAAGCTTGAATTGGCCTTGCAATTCGGTCACTTCAATTTCAAATGCTTGTATGTGCTGCAGCAGTGCATCTCGGTATTGGTTGGGCAAGGTGCGCCATTGACCCACATACTCGGGTCCGAACTCGGTAAAGGCTCGTTCCATTACTGCTATTTGGGCTTCTTGGCCTTCAATTAGCTTTGCCGTTCCATAGGCATGCACGGCCACATAGTTCCAAGTGGGGACTTGCACTTTATTGGCATAAAGGCTTGGTACAATATAAGCATGTGGCCCACTAAAAATTACCATCACCTGCTGACCAGCTATTACTTTGGCTTGTGGGTTGGATAGGGCCATGTGGCTTGTTAGTGTTATCTTATCGCCAGCAGTTTTAATTATAAAAGGCAGGTGCGTACCCATAAGCATGTTGCCTGTTACCAATACCGCAAAGGGATGGCTGCGCATAAAGGCCAGCAACGTTTCTGGGTTGTTTTCTCTAAATTCTTCAGGTATAAACATACTCGTAAAGTTAATGCTTGCGGTTGATGGGTTCATTAGTATTATGGATTTTGTTTTTGGTGCAAACCATATTCTTATATTTTAACGCAAATCCATATCTTGGCATTACATAAAAGTATTGAACATAAACGGATAGTATATGGAAGAGCTAAGTGAACTTTTAGATGGAAACCAAAAGTGGGCAGCGGAAATAACGCGCGATAAACCTGATTTTTTCGAAAAACTATCAAAACTACAAACCCCTGAGTATTTGTGGATTGGATGCTCAGATAGCCGGGTGCCTGCCAATGAAATAACCGGCACATTGCCTGGTGCCATTTTTGTGCACCGCAACATTGCCAACGTGGTGCAGCTTACTGATTATAACATGCTGAGTGTGGTGTTTTATGCCGTAAAACATCTTAAGGTAAAGCACATTATAGTATGTGGTCACTATGGTTGTGGAGGCGTGCTGGCTGCCATGAGCAAAAAGAGTTTTGGGTTTATTGATGGTTGGTTGAGTAACATAAAGAATGTTCAACGCTTGCACCAAGATCAGTTAGATGCCCTTGCAACAGATGAACTGCGCTCCGATAGGTTGGTAGAACTGAACGTAATGGAAGGGGTTCGTGCATTATCAGAAATTTCGTTTATCCAAGAAGAATGGCAAAACGGCAAGTTTCCGAAAATACATGGCTTAGTGTATAGCCTCAAAAACGGGCACTTGCACGATCTTGGCGTAACTGCCGATTGCCCTGATTGCGTAGCTCCTGCCTTACGGTATGAGTTGGATAAATAGTTGGCTTAGCTTAGGCCTTTAAGCTGTTTTCGGTTTATGCCTTTAAGCGCCTCTCGTTTGCTTAGTGGCGATAGGTTGTTTTCGGCTACAAACTGCAAAACGGCATCAGGATTGGTATATGAATACTGCCTCAATGCCCAACCTATGCCTTTCCTGATGAAGAATTCTTTGCTGATTGCTCGTAATCTACAATATCGGAATAGGCGCTCTGCATCAGTATCTTTATGATAGCCCAATTGGTATAATATAGCTGCACGTTGCAGCCAAAAGTTATCGCTGTTTATCCAACGTTGGGTATTCTCTGGCATTAGTTCAGGGTATTTTTTCAATAGTCCTCCTATTTGGTGCGATGCGATAAGGTCTACCGTGTCCCACCAGCTATGGGTAGTTAGCATTTCCTCAAGCATGGGCAAGTGTTTCGGTTCCAGCTTTTTTGGCATTTTTTCCAGCAAATCAATAGCTACATAATGGCACTCGCGGTATGGCATATCCCACAGCGCGTTGATTGTATCTTCCAGTTCATCAATCGGAGGCAACCCATACTCTTTAACGAAGGCTTTGAAAATTTCCTTTCGCTGCGGGCTTTTGATGCCGTAAAAAACGAAGAGGTTTTTCATGTACTTTTCCATAGGGCCGGCCAAGGCAGGATTTGCTGCAGCCTCTAACGAAGCGATAAGGGGTTGGAGGTAGGAGTGCATTCTTTAGTTACGGGTTCTGAATCCGAATTTACAGAATTATTGAATTTTAGAATTCTTATTGATTTATTAAATCGCCAAAAGAAGGATTCTCAAATTCCTGCAAGCAATATCTTGATTCTGATAATTCTCCAATTCTAAAATTCTGATTCCGACAATAATAAAGTGCCCCCTTGGTGAATCACTCCAAGGGGGCACGTACAATTTATGAAAGGGTATTAAAGACTAGCCATATAGTCGCTCAAGTGGCGAACGCTGCTATCAAAAGTGAAGGCATCGTATACCACATAGTAGCGTTCGGGGTCAACGGTGCGGGTGTAGGCCAATTTGGCTATCTCCAACTTGCTGCTATCAAAGCTGAACAAACCTAGCATATGCAGCACTTGAGCAGATGTGAAGTAATTGGTGCTAATGGCTTGTGCAGCCAATTGGCGCCTAGTGCTATCAAAAGGCCTATTGCTAATAGCATTCATCAGAGCACCAAAGTTTGCATCGCACATAGGCATAATTACTGGGGCCTGCGGTATAGGGTTGTACACCGGGTAACCAATAGGTTGGTGCACTGGTTTGCCAACAACTGCATTGCCAGGGTATGCACAAACAACTCCTCCGCCAATATGAACAGGCTGTGGGCCCATGGCTATCATGTTGTCGATGCTCAAACCATTGTAAGGGTTTACAGTGGTATGCACCTCATAACCAAAAGGCAGGTTTACAGGGCCATTGTAAATCACTTGTTGGGTATTGTATGCGCTATACGGATTGGTGTACAAAGCCGTAACTCGCATGTTGTGCACACCCGGTGCAATGCCCGCCAACTTGTGACGGTTTGAGAAAGGACCGTACTCCACTCCGTCGATAGTAACAACAATTGGGGCGTTGTCATAAGAAGCGATGTGGAGGCGGGTTGAAGCATTTACCGTAAAGGCACTTAAGGCCAAGGTAACGATCATGGTGGAAAGTAAAAATAAACGTTTCATAACAACCTCCTGTTTTTAATGGTTTGATATACCAAATGCAACAGGTGTGCCAAAAATGAAAATGAGTTTGTTTTAGGTAGAATAGTTTTAAAACTAATTGATTTTCAGTCGATTAATTTTATCAAATGGAAACTCGAAACCTATTTCCATATCTTTACCCCATGAATAAAGTAACAGCCGCCATTACCGGAGTGCATGCTTGGCTGCCCGAATACAGGCTAACCAATGCGGAGTTGGAGCGTATGGTGGATACCAACGAGGAATGGATACTATCGCGCACCGGCATTAGCGAACGGCGCATATTACGAGGCGAGGGACTAGGTACCAGCGATATGGCCGACAAGGCGGTATTGGGGTTATTGGAGAAAACAGGTACCAAACCCGAAGAGGTGGATTTGCTGATATGCGCCACCGTAACGCCCGATTTGCAGTTTCCGGCCACGGCCAATATAATTTGCGACAAAGTGGGCATCAAAAATGCTTTTAGTTATGATTTGAATGCGGCTTGCTCGGGTTTTTTGTATGCGCTCACAGCAGCCGATGCCTATATAAGGGCAGGCTTATACAAAAAGGTAATAGTAGTAGGTGCCGATAAAATGAGCAGCATAATCGATTATGAAGACCGCCAGACGTGCGTAATTTTCGGCGATGGTGCAGGGGCGGTATTGCTAGAACCTACCACAAGCGGCAATGGGATACTTGACCAAGTAATGCAGTCTGATGGTGTGGGCAGGGTGCACTTGCACCAAAAAGCAGGCGGCAGCGCCAAGCCAGCAAGTCTTGAAACCGTGATGGCCAAGGAACACTTTGTATATCAAGAGGGGGCTGCGGTATTTAAATGGGCCGTAGTTAAAATGGCGGAGGCTGCCGAAAAAGTAATGCAGCGCAACAACCTCACCGCTGACGATATTGATTGGCTAGTGCCGCACCAAGCCAATAAACGCATCATAGATTCTTGCGCCGAGCGGGTGGGTTTGCCTTCCGAAAAGGTTATGCTAAACATTCAGCGATACGGCAACACTACCAACGGCACCATACCTATTTGCCTTTGGGAGTGGGAAAACCAACTTAAAGCTGGAGATAACCTTATCCTAGCTGCCTTTGGTGGCGGCTTTACTTGGGGTGCCCTTTGGTTGAAGTGGGGGAAATGACCGCTGATTTTTATTGATTACACGGATTTCGCAGATTAATAAAAGTAGGATTTTAAGGGTTAGCAATAGTTAAAACGCTAGAATAGCTTTAACGGCGAAAACGTACTTTCAATATTATATTTATGCAATTGCCATTGATTCCTTCAATCGTACTTCGTAAATCGTACTTCGTACATCCTTTACCTTGTGTCTAACCTAAAATATTTGCTTATTTTCACAGCCCGAAACCTGATCAAAAAAATATTATGGCCAATATAAGTGAGATTAAAAACGGTTTGTGCCTTGAGATGAATGGCGATTTGTGGCAGATTGTAGAGTTTTTGCACGTAAAACCAGGCAAAGGACAAGCTTTTGTGCGTAGCAAATTGAAGAGCCTTACCACTGGTAAAAATTTGGAGCACACGTTTCAGTTGAGTGCTAAAATTACCACTGCCCGCATTGAGCGCAGCCAAGCCCAGTTTTTGTATAAAGACGAAGTGGGTTACAACTTTATGAACAACGAAACCTTTGAACAAGTGTCGTTGCCAGAGTTTGTTATTGATAGTCCTGATTTTCTTCGTGAAGGCGATATGGTTGATGTATTGACCCATGCCGAAACTGAAAAAATTATTGCCGTGGAACTTCCTCAATTTGTTATAATGGAGGTATCTTACACTGAGCCAGGTGTAAAAGGTAACACTGCCACTAACGTGAGCAAACCAGCTACGGTGGAGAGCGGTGCTACGGTGCAAGTACCTATCTTTGTAAACCAAGGCGACAAAATAAAGATAGATACCAAGGAGCGCACCTACGTTGAAAGGGCAAAATAATTAACAACTCAACTACCCGCTATGGATTTTAAGCATATACAGGAGCTAATCAGGATGGTAAACAAATCCAACTTGAGCGAACTGAAAATTGAAGAAGGCGATTTTAAGCTGACCATTCGCACCCGTGAGGAAGGTGGCTTACAAGGCTATATACCTGTTGCACCTTTGCAGCAAATAGCACAACCTGTTGCTCAAGTTTCTGCGCCACAAGCTGCACCTGCAGCGCCCGTGGCTGCTGCGCCAGAAAAGGTTGCCGAACCAGTAGCTGATACCAGTAAACTGGTTACTGTTAAATCGCCGATGATTGGTACTTTCTACCGTTCCGCTGGTCCAGATAAGGAACCGTTTGTAAAGGTTGGCGATTCAGTAGAGAAAGGCACGGTACTTTGCATTATTGAGGCGATGAAGTTGTTCAACGAAATCGAATCGGAGCACTCTGGCAAAATCGTTAAGTTTTTGCTTGAAGATGCTAGCCCTGTAGAATACGACCAGCCGTTGTTTATCATTGACCCGAGCTAATTGCTCGCTTAAAGCCACCGGCTCTATGTTCAAAAAGATATTGATAGCCAACCGGGGCGAAATTGCCCTGCGCATTATCCGCACCTGTAAGGAGATGGGTATCAAAACAGTGGCCGTTTATTCCACTGCCGATACCGAGAGTTTGCACGTTCGCTTTGCCGATGAAGCCGTTTGTATTGGCCCCCCGGCTAGCAAAGACAGTTACCTTAAGATAGCCAACATTATGGCCGCGGCAGAAATAACCAATGCCGATGCCATTCACCCAGGCTATGGTTTCTTGTCAGAGAATGAGCATTTTGCAGCCATTTGCAAGCACTATGGCATTAAGTTTATTGGCCCAACACCCGAGCAGATTAGCCGCATGGGTAACAAAATAAACGCCAAAAAGACGATGATTGAAGCTGGTGTGCCTGTGGTACCTGGCAGTGATGGTTTGATTACGGATTTTGTAGTTGCCAAAAAACTAGCAAAAAAAATAGGTTATCCTGTAGTTATCAAAGCCTCTGCAGGTGGTGGTGGTAAGGGTATCCGCATTATCCAAAACGAAAGTGAGTTCGAAAGCAATTTCCAAAAGGCACAAATGGAAGCCAAGGCTTCTTTTGGTGACGATGGATTGTATTTGGAGAAGTTTGTAGTGGAGCCGCGGCACATTGAGTTTCAAATTGCTGGCGACCAATATGGCAATGTTTGCCATTTGAGCGAACGCGATTGTAGCATTCAGCGCCGCATGCAGAAATTGGTTGAGGAAAGCCCCTCGCCGTTTATGGATGACAAGCTTCGTCAAAAAATGGGCGATGCAGCCGTAAAAGCGGCTAAATTTATCAATTACGAAGGTTTAGGTACCATTGAATTTTTAGTGGATAAAGACCGCAACTTCTATTTTATGGAGATGAACACCCGCATACAGGTGGAGCACCCGGTAACAGAGGAGGTAATTGATTATGATTTGGTAAAGGAGCAGATAAAAATTGCCGCTGGTGAGCGTATTTCGGGCAAAAACCATTTCCCGATGATGCATGCTATTGAGTGCCGCATTAATGCCGAAGACCCGAACAACGATTTTCGCCCATCTCCAGGCAAAATAACCTCACTGCATACCAGCAAAGGCCACGGCGTTAGGGTTGATACCCACGTATATGCTGGCTACACCGTTCCGCCGTATTATGACTCTATGGTTGCGAAACTGATAGTGCGTGCCAAAACCCGTGAAGAAGCACTAAATAAAATGGAGCGTGCCCTAAGCGAGTTTGTGGTTGAGGGCATCAAAACCACCATTCCGTTCCACCTGAAACTGATGCGCAACGAGCAGTTCCGTGCTGGTAACTTCACTACCAAGTTTTTAGAGACGTTTGATTATAAGGATTAGTAGGTTAGTTATTGGTTACTAGTTGATTGGTTATTGGTGAGTTATCACGATTTCCTAAACTCCACACCCCGCTCCTTCAAATATTCCAATATATACGCTAAGCAACCCGGCCAGGCACCTATAAGCTCGGGCGGGTATATGCCTGGGCGATTGAAGTGCCCACTCAGTATTAGATTAGCTGCGGCGGTGCAGGTATAACCTGTTGTGCGTGCCATGCTACTTGTTTGCGTTTCGGGGTTGTATTCATCATATAGGTCGTACTCGTAGCGCACAGGTTGCTTGTCTTTTTGGCCTTCAATTACCACTTTCATAATCGTAAACTCACGTTCCTCTTGCTCCAGTTTCCATAACGGGAACAGCAGTTTGCTGGTAAGGTCGATGGGCCTAATGGCAGTGCCGTTTACTTCTACCTCGTCTTTACGGAAAAAGCCCGTTTCGCGCAGCACTTCCATGAGCCTTATGTGGCCGGGGTAGCGCAAGGTCTTTTCCTTCATATTCTTTATATCGAGTGTAAAAAGCAGCGTACGCAGGCCGTCGCTGTTAAAAGCCTCTAAACGCCCTACGGGCGGAAAATCCATTAGCTCGGCATCGCTTAGGGCTGGTTTGGTTACCATTTGCCCACCCACAATCATACGGGCAGGGCGGGTATACTCTTCCAATACATCAATTGGCGAAAAGGGGGCTTTATATTCGTAAGGCCATTGGCGCTTTTGCGGCAGGCCGCCTACATAGTACTCAAAGTTATGGATGCGCATTTCTTGATGGTGATGCCCCACCAGCAGGTTGGGCAAACCAGGTGCCACCCCGCAATCAACTATGGCGGTTACGCCATTTTCTTGGGCTAGTTTGTTTAGCTCAAAAGGATCTTCCTCAAAAAAAGAAATATCCACCAAATTAATACCCGCCTCAATAACTGCTTTTGCCATGGCAAACCCCAAAAAGCCAGGCACTGCGCCTACCACCAAATCAAAACCTTGAATGGCTTTTTTTATGTGGTCGGGCTTGCTTAGGTCGGCAACTACGGTGTTAATACCGCGCTCAGCTAATGGCAGCAAAGCCTTTGTGCTTATATCGGCACTGGTTACGGTGTGCTGTTTCGCCAAATCGAGCGCCATGGCGCTACCCACCATTCCTGCGCCAAGTACTATTATGTTTGCCATACGGCTAAAATAGCAAACCCACCTTTGATAACCTATTTAGTGCCTTACTGATATTTTGTAAGTAAGCATTTCTTTACCTATTTGGATGCGCTTGCAACGCCACCACAAGAGTTGAATAAGTATGATCGCGCTTTGGAAAATTCACCTCTGCGCTACAATTGGTAAAGGACCCAATGATTAGGTTATTTGGGTCTTTTTTTCCTTTTTTGGTTTCTCTTTAGTAAACAAGTTAGCGGTATATTTTTCATATAGTTCAAACAAAAAAACCATTCGGTTGGCATCACTAGTAAATGCCTGTGCTCTGTATGCCAAGTCCACAGCCTTATCCAATTCGTTATGTGCTTTTACCAAAGTTGGTGGCATGGTCGTTGGGTCATATAGGTCGGCCAAAGAGCTATTAGGAAACTGCGTCCTTACATCTAATACTTTGTGCGCAGCAGCTTCAATTGCTTTTATTTGTTTTTCGCTTGGGTTTTCGGGCCAAGGGAAGTTGTTGTACACAATATCTTTTGAATAGCGAAAATCACTTTTTAGCCGTCCACAAACAGTTTTTACCCATGCCATGTGCAAGCTAGACATTAGCACCCCGAAGTGATACAATTTTCCGTTTGGCATTATTAAATTACCATTAGTTGAAATGGTATTTTTATCTATGAAGCCCATTGGAATAAATTTTCTTCTTTCCGAGGAAACTACTGGGATAACTAAGCATCGTTCAGGATTATTTGTTTCTCTAAAAAGAGTAGGCGGAAGGTTTTGCATACCTTTATCGGTGCTATTTAATCTGTCAATTCTGACACGATTAACTCGTTCCATTACTAAAGGCATTTTTCTTAACTCATTTGGTGGACAATCAACCAACCAAAGACAGTGTCGCTTTCTGTTATTGATAAATTCATCAGCACCAATTAATAGTTTTATCCATTTTTCTGCATTTGGCTCCTTGGATAACAAAAGCGCTAAGTCTTCTTCCTCCACGATTAAGCCTTCACTCTTCGCGTAATAATTTCCCTTTATGATTTCTGGAGCACTACAGATTGGCTTTTTCTTTTTTTCAACCAACAAATCTTTCGCATCAATCAAATAAGCATTGATATTCTTTGCCTTAATTTCATGGGCCTCGCCTTTAATATCCTCATAATCAAAAATAAACTTGTTCATTGTATCATTGTTTGCGAAGCCAACTATGATACAATAAACCGCAGCATTTCCTTTGGCTTCATTATTCCATTTAAAAGTACGATGGGCAAAATGAATTTTAATGCCGTATTTGTTTTGTAAAACACCCCAAAGTAAATGAGTCTGTTCACCTTGTACAATAGAATTTGTAGAGACGAATGCAACTCTAATTTGGGTACCTTGTATATATTTGGCAGCCTTAATGTACCAACCTGTAACATAGTCGAGCGTGCCTCCACCTCCTACATTTCCATATAGTTTTCCAATTTGGTCACGTTGATATTGTTTCATTATATTGGACCCAATGAACGGTGGGTTGCCTATTATAAAGTCAAATTTCGTTTCATTTAATGGTTCCGGTTTACCTTTATGTACTGAAAAAGATTCTACCTGAACATTTACTTTCCCATACTCTTGAGCAGGTTCGTTGACTATATAAACATTGGCATGCTTTGCTACAACGTCAATAGTATTAACTGGGTTTAGCAACGTTTGCCACTCAATTTCTAAAGCATCGCCATGCACTATAGTTGCGGCTTTTTTGAGTGGTAACCTTACAAAATATTGCCCAAATTCATTGCTAATTTGCATATTCATTTGGTGGTCAATTAGCCACATAGCTACTTCGGCAATCCGTGCCGGAAACTCTTCATACTCTATGCCATAAAACTGATCAACATCCAGCCAAATTATTTCTCTAACGTCAAGAAAACCTTGTCCATCTTTGTTCAGCTTGCGCAATATAGCCAACTCTAGAAGCCTCAGCTCACGATAAGTTATTATCAGAAAATTGCCACAACCACAAGCAGGGTCAAGAAACTTTAGGGTGCTTAACTTTTTATGAAATTCGGGAAGTTTGTTTTTGTTGTCTTTTATACTTTCAAATTCTTTCCAGAGATCGTCCAAAAAAAGTGGTTTGATGAGCTTCAAGATATTGGTTTCGCTGGTGTAGTGCGCTCCTAAGTTTCTGCGCTCTTTGGGGTTCATTACGCTTTGAAACATTGACCCAAAAATTGCTGGTGATATCTTACTCCAGTCAATATAGCAACAATCAAGCAAGGCTTGACGCATCTTTGTGTCAAAGCTTGCCGTTGGCAGGTTTTCTTGAAAAAGCTTTCCGTTTACATAAGGAAAGTCGGCAAGTTGTTCGTCAAGATTTTTAAACCGATTTTCTTGTGGCGTGTTTAACACTTGAAAGAGTTCTTGCAATTTTGATGCAAGGTCGCTACCGTCAATATTGGTTCGTTGTTCAATATATTCTTGAAACTGTTGCTTGTTGAAAATTGTAGTGTCTTCAGCAAACAAACAGAACAAAATACGAACCAAGTAAACTTCTAAAGGGTGTCCAGTATATCCAATTTCTTCGAGCCTATCGTGTAATTTACCCATTAACTCAGCCGCCCGGATGTTTGCTGGGTCCTGCTCTTTGTAAACTTTTTTCTGGTAGCCAATTAAGTAACCGAAATGCTGAACATTATTTACAAGGTCTTTAATTTTAAATTCAACTGTCTTTGATTCTTCCTGGTCATACAATCGGAAGTTTTCAAAGTCAGAAACAAGTATGTATTTCGGAAGTTCGTGTTCTTTTAAACCGTGCAAATATTCTTTGGCTTGCTCAAAAGCCTTATCCAGGTTTTTGCCCTTGCTTTTCATCTCAACCAAAATCATACCCTTCCACAGCAGGTCAATGTATCCATCTTTTTCACCTAGTTTCTTTACCCTATGCTCAAATGTTGAAACCCTTTTGCTAGTGATATCAAAAACTTTGAAAAACTCAACCAAAAACGGTTTGGCGTCAGCCTCTTCATTTGAAGTATCTGCCCATTCATTGGAGAAATTTAATGCTCTACTTTTTATCTCGTTCCAACTTAAAACCATGCTGATTTTTTAACTGTTTTTTATAATTGAATATTGCAAATGCTGATTGCTAGGGATTGCAACTGTAACTAAATTTTAACCTATTTGGTTAGGTTTTTTATTGCAACGAAGAGATTTAAACTACTTCGAACCACCAAGCTACAAAAACTGTTGCAAAACATCATACTCATATACTACCAATGCCGAATGTTTAGTCGTGTGCAATAACTAATGTTCATTAAAGCAAAAGACTAGGAATGTAGGCAAAGTCATACTAGCAGAATATTCCACCCATCATACGCAAATTAAAAGAGCATTTAAAGTAGCTTTGCACCATGTCTCCAAACCGATTGCGAAATATAATGATTGGCATTACCTTGGCATCGGTGGTGGTGATGGTAGTGGCATCGTATGTACTGAAGGATACGCCGCGCCAAGGCGGGTTTGTAAAAACTACCCCAAGTGGCCTAAGCCAACAAAACAAAAAGGAATACTACCCTACAGGCGAGCTGCGTGCCGAGGGCATGATGGATGGTTACTATAAAGAGGGCGAATGGATATATTATCGCAAAGATGGTAGCGTTGAGTTGGTAGAATATTACCACCAAGGCAATGTGGTTGATAGCAGCGCATTGGAAAGAAAATGAGCGCTTTGATATTTATCACCTGTTTTCTCTCGACCACAGCACGTACTTTTGTGTTGTATGGGTGGTACATCGCAAAATAAACATCGTGAACAATCTCCAGCAAAAGTCTAATTCTCAACAATCAGCAGTCGGTATATGGTTGCTCATAGGCGTGTTTATGCTATTGATGCAGATTGTTATTGGCGGTGTAACGCGCCTTACGGGCTCGGGTTTAAGTATTACCAAATGGGAAATTGTGACAGGCACTATACCACCAATAGGTGAGGCGGAGTGGCAAGAGGCATTTGATTTGTACAAAGCATCGCCGCAATATGCCAAAATAAACCAAGGCATGGAGATGGGCGATTTTAAGTTCATCTTCTTTTGGGAGTATTTCCATCGTCTTTGGGCACGCTTAATGGGGTTTGTGTTCCTGTTTCCGTTTATCTATTTTTTAGCAAAGGGCTATTTGCGCAATAAGCTAGCCTTGCACCTTATAGGGGTAGTAGCATTGGCTATGGTGGTGGCATCGTTTGGCTGGATAATGGTAGCCAGCGGGTTGGTTAGCCGTCCTTATGTAAACGCTTATAAGCTCACGCTGCACCTTATGTTGGGCATTAGTTTGTTTGCTTACGTGTTTTGGTTGGCTATCAACTACCTGTGGCCTCGCGATGGGATAGCCAAACTGCAAGGTTTGAAAGGATGGAGCACAGGGGTAATTGCGGTGGCCGTTATACAACTGATATTGGGTGGCCTCATGAGCGGCATGAAGGCTGGTTTGTTCTTCCCTACTTGGCCTGATATGAATGGTGCTATGCTTCCCGATGTGCTGCAAGATGGCAGTCAGTGGCATTTAGATGCTTTTAAGCATTATGATACCAATGCCTTTGCCCCTGCCATAGTTCAGTTTGCGCACCGTGGCGTGGCGTATATACTTACGGCGTTGGTGCTAGTATTTACAGTAAGAGCATTCAAACAGCAGCCAGTTGGGCCAGCCAAGCTTGGTTTTACCCTGTTGCCAGTTTTATTGCTGGTGCAGGTTACGCTGGGTATTGTCACGGTTTTCAATAGCATTGGCACTATACCTGTAAGCTGGGGAGTGCTGCACCAAGCGGGCGGGGTGTTACTGCTGGCCAATTTAATTTTTGTTAGGCACTTCTGTTTATCCAAGGCTTAAAGCTTTTGGTAGTCATTGTTATCATATTATTTCCTGCTCTTTGCAACGTCTGGTTATTTGTACCAATCTATTGCCCAAACAGTTTATTTACATCGCGTTTACATAGCGGTAATATCTATTTGTGTAATTTAGTGGTTCCTCAAACCCCCTTGGTATATAATGAGATTGCTCATAGTTGCGTTCGCCATTCTGGTTAGCCAGAACATTCTATTTGCCGGAGCCGGAAACCGCAAATTAATTTCGGGCCCTATGCAGGGCCACACTACTGCCACCTATACCAATATGTGGATTTTGGTTCAAGATGCAGGCATGGCTTCGGTTACGCTTATTGACACTTTAACTGGCGCGCGCTACACTACTATGCTCAAAACAGAGGGCAATGCAGTATATGAAGATTATTTTGCACTCTTGTTTGAGTTTAACGATTTGCCAACCAACCATGTGTACAGGGCCGAGATAACCGTTGACAGTGAACATTACGAAATTGACCGTATTTACCATACCGCTAAGACCAATGTAACCGATACCTATCGTTTTATGGTTACCTCATGTGCACTTACCGTGCCTGTTGGTCTGCGTTGGTTGCACCCAGGAATTGAGGATAGAACGTACAAACATGTGGTAAAAACCGAAGCCGATTTTAATCTTTGGATTGGGGATTATTTATATTATTTCCCAAAACACTACAAATCGCCCGAAAATATGGCTGCGCATTGGGTATGGAAACGGAAAAGGAGGCTTATCGCCAAATTTACCGAAAGCATGCCCCAATATAGTATTTGGGACGACCATGAGTACGGATGGAACGATGCCGACGCCAGTTTCATTTTCAAAGAGCAATCGCTCAATTTATTCACTAAATACTGGGCAAATCCGGCCTACGGCACTCCTGAGACACCGGGTTGTTTCTTTAAGTTCGATTATCTCGATTCAGAGTTTTTTATGCTCGACGACCGATATTATCGCACCCAACCCAGTGATAGCATCCCTACAGTTTTAGGTACTGGGCAAATGGCTTGGTTTAAACAGAATCTCAAACAATCAAAGGCCGTATTCAAATTCATTAGCATAGGCAGCCAAGTATTCAATCAACTTTCAGAGCATGAATGTTATTGGCAATTCAAAGACGAATTGGGCGATATTATCAAATTCATTAAGGACGAGAATATAAGCGGAGTTATCTTCCTAACCGGAGATAGGCATCATAGTGAGGTATTGAAACTGGACGTGGAGGGCAGTTACCCATTGTATGAGTTTACCAGCTCGGGCATTACCAGTTTCCGACGTCGCACCCGCAGAACTGCTGAAAGTGAAAATCCAAATCGCATTCCGGGTACTTTGGCCGATTACCAAAATTATGGCCGCGTAACTATTGAGGGCGAAACGGGCAACCGTGTTTGTTTAATGGAGATCTTCGATAACCGTGGCAAGCAGGTTTGGGAGTACCGCATTAATCAAAACGAACTTACTGCCAAACCTAGTAATGGAAATGTGCCAGTGAAGGTGGAGTAGTCTACTTCAGTTAAATTAAGTTAACCCAAAATATCTTCATATTAGTTTATGGAATAGTTGCCGTTGTAGCATCATACACACAAACAACTAAACTATTAGCTTATGAAAACCATCTGGCTCTTAACTCTTACCACCATTTTGTTTATCGGTTGCCATTCCGCCTCAGAATCTTCAGATGCTGAAAGTTACAGTTACGCTTCCACTGAGGCTGACTTAGTATCCAAAGAAAAGTCTGCACCTGAACCAGCGGCATCTCCATCTGTCAAGGTAACCACGAACGGGTTTACTGATGCTAACCTAAGTGGTTCGTTTGCAGTTAACCAGCCTTCTACTCCAACCATTAAAACGCCCGACAAAATCATTAAAACGGGCTACATTGAAATGGAGGTAGACAATTATGCCAAAACCCTTTCCGATTTAGCCCAAAGGGTACAAGCCGCCCAAGGGTATATTAGTAGCCAAAATGAGCAGCGCGACAACTACCGCATTACCAATACCTTGAGCATCAGGGTAGTGAACCAAAACTTCGATGCCCTAATCAATGGACTTGGTGAAATAGCAAAAAAAGTAGTGAGTAAAAGTGTGAACATGCAGGATGTAAGTGAAGAATATACTGATGTAGCCGCTCGTTTAAAAACCAAAAAGGAAGTAGCAGCGCGCTATAGCGACATTCTGAAATCAGCCAAAACCATAAAGGATATTTTAGCGGTCGAGGAGCAATTGCGTGTCATCCGCGAAGAGATTGAATCTTCGGAAGGGCGATTGAAGTACCTAAACGACCAAGTATCGTACAGCACTATTACGTTGCAAATATATGAGGAGCTTGAGTACCATGAGCCTGCCGCCCTGCAAGCTAATTTTGGCCAAAAGCTGCTATCGGCAGTTACCGGTGGCTGGAACGGTTTGCTTGGTTTTACTATTGGGTTGGTAACCATATGGCCTATGCTAATAGTAATAGTGATATCGGTTGTGCTTTTAGTTCGCAGGGTAAGGCGCAGAAGGGCAGTGGCCTAAATTCATTACTTGCCAGTATTTTGTTAATTTGCAGGCGTAGCATGAATCAGCCCGCAACTATACCCCATTTTGATGTGCCTGAAGGCAAAAAAGTGTACTTCATTAGCGATGTGCACCTCGGTACGCCCGATGCCAACAGCAGCCGAGTACGTGAAACGTTGTTGGTTGATTGGCTTACTGAGATAAGTATAGATGCCGCAGCATTGTTCATTGTTGGCGATTTGTTCGATTTTTGGTACGAATACCGCAAGGCTGTGCCCAAGGGTTATGTGCGGGTGTTGGGCAAATTGGCGGAGCTGCGCGACAAGGAATTGCCTATCTATTTTTTTACGGGCAACCACGACCAATGGATGTGGGACTACATGCAGCATGAACTAGGTATACCCGTTTTCAAAAAAGAGCAGCAGACCATTATCAATGGTAAAAAGTTCTTTATTGCTCACGGTGATGGTCTTGGCCCCGGCGACCACGGCTACAAGTTCATCAAAAAGATATTTACTAACCCGTTTTTCCAATGGTGCTTTCGTTGGGTGCATCCTGATGTTGGCATTACTATTGCTGAGTTTTGGAGCCGCCGCAGCAGATATGCTAATGGCCCCGTGCTAGAGCATTACTTAGGCGATGATAAGGAGTGGCTGGTGCAGTTTAGCCAAAGCGTGCTGCAAAAAGAACATTTTGATTACTTAATTTTTGGCCATCGGCACTTGGCGTTGGATATTACCTTCCCTTCGGGTAGCAGGTACCTAAACCTTGGCGATTGGCTCAATTACTATACTTATGCCGTATTCGATGGGCAAGACATACAATTACTTTCGTATCGCGATGCTGACCCTAGCCTTGATGTGCTGGTGCGGAAGCTTGGCAGCTAGCAACTATACGTTGGTATATAGCCAGCCTATAAAAGGCACAGTGCTCACCTCCGATAAGTTTGGGGCTGCCTACGTTATTACCAGCAAAAAGGAGTTGTACAAATTCAGCCCAACGGCCAATGCGTTTGTTACTTATAGTCTCATTAAATATGGGCAGCCTACCCACATTGATGCTAGCAACCCGCTAAAAGTGATGCTGTTTTTCAATGATTACGACATCATCGTGTTTTTGGACAATACCCTATCCGAAAAAACAGTGGTGCGGCTGCAAAACTTTGGTCTGCAGCAAGTTGATGTGGTATGTTTAGCCTTGGACAACAATATTTGGATGTACGATGAGCTCATTTTTAAGCTCCGTAAAGTTGACGAAAATCTTAACGTTATTCGCGAGAGCGACGATTTGAGCCTGCTGTTCAATGCTATGATTAAGCCTACCTTTTTGTTGGAAGCCGATAATCGCCTATTTGTAAATGTGCCTAATATGGGTGTGCATGTGTTTGATGTGTTCGGTGCCTTCAGCCAAACCATCGCTCTAAAGGGTTTAGACGATTTTCAGGTGTTTAAGCAACAATTGGTTTATTTTAAAGAGGGTAAGCTTTACAGCTATAACCTACAAACTTTCGATACCCGCCAAATACCTTTGCCCGAAGTTAGCGGTACCATATTGGATGTACATATACAGAGCGAACGCTTGGTGGTGTTAACGGATACGGAGTTGTTGGTGTATGCTTATTGAGGTTCCGAGTTGCGGGTTACATTTTAGCCCCTTTAGGGGCGTAAAGTTGGTAACTATTGAAACAACAAATAGTCCATAATCCCTTTAGGGATGATACATACACAACACTTATAAGTGCACTTAAACCAAAATTGCACATGGCAAATACCTACACTCAAATCCATTTGCAGATTGTCTTCGCGGTTAAATACCGAGGTGCTATAATTGACAAGACCTGGAAAGAAAATTTGTACCGTTATATAACTAGAATTGTTCAGGCCAATAACCATAAGCTTTTGGCTATAAATGGAATGCCTGACCATATTCATTTATTTGTAGGAATGCGACCAACTCAATCCGTTTCTGATCTATTGCAAGATATAAAAGGTAGCTCCTCAAAATGGATTAACGATAACAAACTGGTAAAAGGTAAGTTTGAATGGCAAGAGGGCTATGGAGCTTTTTCTTACGCAATATCACAAATTGATGATGTCATTAAGTACATAAACAACCAAGAAGAGCATCATAAAAACAGGTCTTTTCGGGAGGAGTATTTAGCATTTCTGCAGAAATTCAAGGTAGATTATAATGAGCTGTATATTTTTAAGGATTTGGTTTGATTTTAATGCATATCACATCCAGTTATGGTTATGCCCGCAATAAGTGTGTGCCGCCCCTACAGGGCGGTGTGTTATGGTCATTGACTTTTCTACCAACATTTCGTCCCTGTGGGACTTTTGCATGTTATTTCCAACTCGGAATTCGCAACCAGTAACCCGCAACTACATTTTTTCGAACTCGCAACCCGTAACTCGCAACTCGTAACTATCTTTGCCCCATGCTAGAGAAACTAGAACAATTAAAGAACAAGTGGGAAGACCTAGAGCAGCGCCTTTCAGATCCGTCGGTATTGTCTGACCAGAAGCGCTTTAAGCAGGTGAGCAAAGAGTATAAAGACTTAGGTGTAATAGTAGCTGCGTATAGAAAGTACAAAAACGTAATGGACAATATCCGGAGCAATAAAGAACTACTGCGTACCGAAAAAGATGAAGAGTTTAGGGAAATGGCAAAGCTCGACCTTGCCGAGTTGGAAACACAGCAAGAGGAAATGGAGGCAGATATCCGTATGCTTTTGGTGCCGAAAGACCCAGAAGATGAGCGCGATGTGATGGTGGAGATACGCGCCGGAACAGGTGGCGACGAGGCCGGCATTTTTGCCGCCGATCTTTTTCGCATGTACACCCGCTTTTTCGATTTGCAGGGATGGAAGTATGAAGTGTTGAACGAAAGCCCAGGAACCTTAGGTGGCTACAAAGAGGTAGTAATGGAAGTAATCGGCGATGAGGTGTATAGCGTTATGAAGTATGAAAGCGGGGTGCACCGTGTGCAGCGTGTGCCCGCTACTGAGTCGCAAGGCCGCATACACACCTCGGCTGCATCGGTGGCTGTAATGCCAGAGGCTGATGAAGTAGATGTGCACCTCGACCCTAAAGACATTAAAGTAGATACTTTCCGCAGTAGCGGTGCAGGTGGCCAGCACGTAAACAAAGTGGAATCGGCAGTGCGGATGACACACATGCCTACCGGTATAGTAGTGGAGTGCCAAGCAGAGCGCAGCCAGATAAAGAACCGCGAATCGGCAATGAAGAGTCTGCGTACCAAGTTATATGAAGTTGAGTTGGAAAAGCGCAATGCCGAAGTGGCAGCAAAGCGCAAAACCCTCGTTTCAACTGGCGACCGTAGTGCCAAAATACGCACCTACAACTACCCGCAGGGGCGCATTACCGACCACCGAATCGGCTTTACGAGCTACAATTTACCCGATTTTATGGGAGGTAACATCAACGAAATGATACAAGCGCTGCAATTGGCCGAAAATATGGAGAAACTCAAGGCTGGCGGACTAGCTTAATTTTACCATTGTTACCAATTGAACCTTTCCTTTCATTGCAACCTTATAGAGGTTAACGCGTTCTTATTGAGTATCGTGTTCTGATTCAGAATCCTTAACTTTATCCTTCCAAAATAGCTTATGATTATCACTCGCATTGTTGTATTTACGCTCTTGGTAGGCTTCATGGCCATACCAGCGCAAGCCTTAGAAGTGCAAGTGCGCCATTGCCGTTTTTATGCGCCAGAGATAGGCCCGTATGTAGAGACTGATTTACTAGTGCTAGGCAACAGCATTAAATATGTGCCTGTTGCCAATGGGCTTTATAGAGGCGCAGTTGAGGTTACGCTCATATATAAGCAAAATGGAGAAGTAAAGGCATTTGATAAATACGTGCTAAATACCGTTGATATTGCCGATACCTTAAACGTAAATGTGGGGTTGGTTGATAAGCAGCGCTTCGTATTGCCTAATGGCACCTATGCACTTGAAGCTACTTTTAAAGACATTAATTCAGGCAAGATCGAAACCCATCAGGAAGACTTAGTTATTGACTATGATTATAAGCAAATAAAATTTAGCGACATTAGTTTGGTTGATGAGTATAAGGCTAGCGATGAAAGTAGCGTTTATACAAAGAGCGGATTGTACATGTCGCCATATGTGGTTAACTTTTATCATAACGATGTAAACAAGCTTTCTTTTTACGTAGAACTTTATAATCCTGGCGTTTTGCCTACTGATGAAGGTTTGCTGGTAACATATGCCATTTATAAGCAAGGTAGGTTTGAGCACGAGGATAAAATGCTCTCTGTTAAAAAAGTAAAAGCCCAAGAGGTTATCCCAATATTCGCAGAGTTCGACATCAGCAATCTTGTATCGGGCAATTATGAGTTGATGGTTGAGGTTCGAAACCGCAATAATGAAGTGGTTACCTCTCGAACCGCTTTTTTTCAAAGGATGAAGTTTTTTGAGCCCGTTGCGCTCGACTCTATTGGCACACTCAGTATTGAGGGAACCTTTGTGGAGCTTTTTACCAAAGAGGAAATAGAGTATCAACTTCTTTCAATGATGCCGGTTGCCACCATAGGCGAAGTAGCAACTATTAAGAGTGTTATAAAAAATGGCGATTTTGAAATCATGAAGCGCATTTTCTTTAATTTTTGGCTGGCTCGCAACGATGTAGACCCACTAAGTGCTTGGACAGTGCATGCCGATTTAATTAAACAAGTGAACTATAGTTTTGGTACCAATAGCCTATATGGCTTTAACACCGATAGAGGAAGGGTATACTTGCAATATGGTGCACCCAACCAAAGGCAAGTGGCCGATAGAGAGCCTGGCAGTTATCCTTACGAAATTTGGCAGTATTATGAGAAAGTAGGTGGCAGGCAGAGTAACTTAAAGTTTGTTTTCTATAACACTGATTTGGTTACCAACCATTACACTCTTTTGCACTCTAATGCTGTTGGTGAAATTCGTAACGAACAGTGGCAGCAAATGCTACAATCTAGCTTTACTGGAGGTAATACGCCTATAAATGAAGATAATAGCCAGAACCATTATGGTGGCCGCTCCAAAGAGCGCTTTGATGAATGATACGCACCTATGGATCGATTGTCTTACTGGCTTGTAATAGGTTTTCTTTACCCGCTATCGAAGTTACCATTCGCAGCGTTGTATTTTCTTTCCGATTTTGCCTATTACATAATGTACTACCTAGTGCGCTATCGTCGCAAGGTGGTAACCCAAAATCTGTCCAGAGCATTTCCCGAAAAAACAGAACAAGAGATAACGGCTATCGCAAAAAAGTTTTACAGTAGCTTTTGTGATATCATTATCGAGAATGTTAAATTTCTTACAGTCAGTGCCAACGAACTAGAGCAGCGTTTCCAGATAACGAACCATGAGGTGGTGGATGAGTTATACCAGCAACGCCGCAGTGCTATTACTACCTTGGGCCACATGGGCAATTGGGAAATGGCCGGCCTCAATGCCAGCCATACCGTGGGGCATCATTCGTTGGCCATATACAAGCCACTTAAAAACAAACACTTTGATGCGCTGGCTCGTAAAATGCGCGCACGATTTGGTATGGAACTAGTGGCCCAGAACCGCATGCGCCATTTGCTAACTACCTTGGATAAAGAAGCCTGCCTATTCCATTTTATAACCGACCAGACCCCAGGTGGCAAAGCCCCAAGCCATTGGATGACCTTCATGAACCAAGAGGCACCTATATACCTTGGTACCGAACGGGTGGCTAAAATGACCAACTTACCCGTTTTCTATTGCCACATTCTTCGTCAAAAACGCGGCTATTATACGTTAGAGTTAAAAGTAGTAACCGATAACCCTAGCACTTGCGCCCCCAATGAGATTACCGAAAGGCACACCCAATTGCTGGAAGCCAACATCCGTGAGCAGCCCGAAAGCTGGCTTTGGAGCCATAAAAGGTGGAAGCATAGGAAGCCCAATTAGGAAATTTGGTAATGTGCTAATTTGGAAATTATCTATTTTATTTGAGTAATGGTTAAACCCATTTCCAAATTTTCAAATTGACTCATTTTCAAATTGATTGCGACTCGCCAACCGTTGCGCAATAATACTAGCTACCAGCAACTGCAAGGCGTGGTAAATCATAATCGGTAGAAGTATAATACCTGTCATACTGCTATCCGCAAAAAGCACTTTACTCATTACGGTGCCTTGTACCAGGCTTTTTTTGCTGCCGCAAAACTGCGCGGTAATGGTATCCTCTCTATTAAATTTTAATAGTTTACTCACCAAATGCACTATACCATACACGGTAACAAAGAGCCCTAACATGCCCAAGCCAAGCAGTAATAAAGCAGTAGCGCTAAAGCCTACAAATAGGTCCATGGTAAATGAGTGGCAGAAGGAGGTGTAAATAATAAGGAGGATGATAATTTGATCGAAGTAGCGCAATTTCATGCAATGCTTAGCCGTAAAACCTCCGAAGCGCCTATGTAATAATATACCGAGCACAACAGGCACTATAACCTGTACGGTGAGCTTTAGTATCACGTCGCCTATCACATAATCGTCGCTTGTGGCTGCTATTACCAGCCCCATCCATAGAGGTGTTAAAAACACTCCTATAAGGCTACTGATGCTGGCATTGAATATGGCAGCGGGTATATTGCCCCCTGCAATAGATACCATTACTACCGAGGATGATACGGTAGAGGGTAATGAAGCTAAGAAAAATACCCCCAACCACAAGGTGTTGTTATCGGCATCCGGAAAAAGGAACCGAGTACTATATATAATAGCGGGAAACAGAATAAACGTGGTGGTGTGAATGGTAGCGTGCAAACGCCAGTTTTTGAGGCCAGCTTTCATTTTCTCGGGGCTAAGCTTCAAGCCATAGAAGAAGAAAATAAGCGATACACCATAGGTAGTAAACTTACCCAGCGATACAGGCCCATCATAATTGCCAGGGCCGGGCAAAAGATAAGCCAGTCCAATCATGCCAAGCAGGGCTAGAATGAACCAGTCAAGACCCGCTTTGGCAGCGGTTGCACGTAGGGTGGCAAACGATAGGATAGAGGGGGCTGGTTTGGTCGTCATTTCGGGTGCTAAGTAGGCAAAGTTTTTTCAGAAATTGCGAAAAATGCCGTTGTTAAATGAGGCCAATACTATGTGGGTTTGTGGATAAACGTAGATTCTGGAAATTTTTTTCATTTTTTTTGATAGGGCAAAATGCTATGTATAAAGTAAAAAAGATTTCAAAAAACATTGATAATCAGTACAAATATGGCAATTTATTCAAAGAGCGAGAGGTTGCTTGCGGTGTTGTGCATTTATCTTCAACAAAAATGAAAAAATGATTTGTAAATGAAGAATGGGTTAGCTATCTTTGCCCTTCCAAAAATAGAACGAGTAAAGTATGCCTACTATTCAACAATTGGTAAGAAACGGAAGGAAGGTAATAGATACCCCTAGCAAGTCAAGAGCATTAGATTCTTGCCCACAGAAACGTGGTGTTTGTACGAGGGTTTATACTACCACCCCTAAGAAGCCTAACTCAGCACTTCGTAAAGTAGCTAAAGTACGTTTGACCAACCAAACCGAGGTAATCGCTTACATCGGTGGCGAAGGTCACAACCTACAAGAGCACTCAATCGTGCTTATCCGTGGCGGAAGGGTGAAAGATTTGCCAGGTGTACGTTACCACATTGTACGTGGTGCTTTGGATACGTCAGGAGTAAACAACCGTAAGCAGAGTCGTTCTAAATACGGCACCAAACGTCCTAAGCCAGGACAAGTGGCAGCTCCAACTAAAGGTGGCAAGAAGAAATAATTAAGAAACAGGATTAGTATCAATATAGCATGAGAAAGACCGCAGCAAAAAAACGTTTCCTAGAGCCAGATCCGAAATTCGGTGATACATTGGTTACACGTTTCGTAAATGACCTAATGCAGGACGGCAAGAAAAGTGTTGCTTTCAAGATTTTTTACGATGCGGTAGCGCAAGTAGAAAAAACCACTGGCGAAAGCGGATTGGAAACTTGGAGGAAAGCCTTGCACAACATTATGCCAGGAGTAGAAGTAAAGTCTCGCCGTATCGGTGGTGCTAACTTTCAAATCCCAACAGAAGTTCGTCCGGAGCGTAAAGTTTCTGTAGGTATCAAGTGGTTGATTAAATACTCTCGCTTGCGTAAAGGTAAAACCATGGCCGACAAATTGGCTGCCGAGGTTATTGCTGCTGCAAAAGGCGAAGGTGCAGCAATGAAGAAGAGAGAAGACACGCACCGTATGGCTGATGCCAACAAAGCATTCTCACATTTTAGAGCTTAATTTTTAGCAGAGGGATATAACAATGGCACGCGATTTAAGATTCACAAGGAACATAGGTATTGCCGCTCACATTGATGCGGGCAAAACTACTACGTCTGAGCGTATCCTGTATTACACAGGTTTAACGCACAAGATTGGTGAGGTGCACGATGGTGGCGCTACTATGGATTGGATGGAGCAAGAGAAGGAACGTGGTATCACTATCACTTCGGCGGCTACTACCACTTTCTGGAAATTTCCTACCGAGCAAGGTAAGGCTCTACCAGAAACTAAAGAATACAAGATTAATTTGATTGATACTCCAGGACACGTTGACTTTACCGTAGAGGTTGAGCGCTCATTGCGTGTATTGGATGGCATGGTTGGTTTGTTCTGCGCCGTTGGTGGTGTTGAGCCTCAATCAGAAACAGTTTGGCGTCAAGCTAACCGCTACAAAGTGCCACGTATCGGTTTCGTAAATAAAATGGACCGCGCTGGTGCCGACTTCCTTGAAGTAGTTCGCCAGGTTCGTGTTATGTTGGGTGCGAACCCAGTTCCACTTCAGTTGCCTATTGGTGCTGAGGATGATTTTATCGGTATCATTGATTTGGTAAAACGTAAGGCTTACTATTTTGACGAGGCCACCCAAGGTATGACCTATAAAGAGGAAGAAGTTCCTGCTGATATGGAAGCCGAAGTTGACGAATGGCGCGAGAAAATGCTTGAGGCCATCGCCGAATACGACGATACTTTGATGGAGAAATATTTCGAGGACCCTAATTCAATTAGCGACGCCGAAATTAATGCTGCTATCCGTAAGGCAGTCATCGACATGAGCATCATCCCGATGTTGTGCGGTTCTGCTTTTAAAAACAAAGGCGTGCAAGCCATGTTGGATGCAGTTATTAAGTTCCTTCCTTCTCCTATGGATGTTGAAGCCGTAATGGGCATCAACCCTAAGAATGATCTTGAAGAGCCACGCAAACCAGATGCTAAAGAGCCTTTCGCTGCCCTAGCATTTAAGATTGCTACCGATCCGTTTGTAGGTCGCTTGGCTTTCTTCCGTGTGTATTCTGGTTTCCTTGATGCGGGTTCGTACGTATTGAACAGCCGTAGTGGTAAGAAAGAGCGTATCAGTCGTATTTTGCAGATGCACTCTAACAAGCAGAACCCTATCGATCGTATCGAAGCGGGTGACATTGGTGCAGCGGTAGGTTTCAAAGAAATCCGCACCGGAGATACGCTATGTGATGAGAAGTTCCCGATTGTGTTGGAGAGCATGACCTTCCCTGAGCCAGTTATCGGTTTGGCTATTGAGCCTAAAACTCAGGCTGATGCTGATAAGTTGGGTATGGGCTTGAGCAAGCTTGCTGAAGAGGATCCTACCTTCCGTGTGAACTTTGATGACGAAACTGGCCAAACCGTTATCAGCGGTATGGGTGAGCTTCACTTGGAAATCATTGTTGACCGTTTGAAACGTGAGTTTAAAGTAGAAGTAAACCAAGGTGCTCCACAGGTTGCTTACAAAGAGGCAATTACCAAAACTGTGAAACACCGCGAAACATACAAAAAACAAACTGGTGGTCGTGGTAAGTTTGCCGACATCCAATTCGAGATTGGCCCTGCCGACGAAGAATGGATGAAAGAGAACCCAACAGGTCTGCAGTTTATCAACGATATTTTTGGTGGTTCAATTCCTCGTGAATTTGTTCCATCTGTAGAGAAAGGTTTCAAAGAAGCCATGAAAACTGGTGTATTGGCCGGCTACCAAATGGATACAATGAAGATTCGTTTGTTTGACGGTTCATATCACGATGTCGATTCAGATGCGTTATCGTTCGAGCTGTGTGCCCGTATCGGTTACCGTGAGTCTGCCCGTAAAGCTGGTGCACAATTGTTGGAGCCAATCATGAAATTGGAAGTTATCACTCCTGAAGAGAACACAGGTGACGTAGTAGGCGATTTGAACCGCCGTCGCGGTATGATGGAAGGCATGGAAATCAAAAACAATGCCCAGTACATCAGAGCTAAGGTGCCTCTAAGCGAGATGTTCGGTTATGTAACCCAGTTGCGTACCCTAACATCAGGACGTGCCACTTCGATTATGGAGTTTAGCCACTATGCCCCAGCACCAAATAACGTTGCTGAAGCAGTAATGGCGAATGCAAAAGGTAAGAAAGTATCAATAGAAGATTAATATCTGCCATGACACAAAGGATTCGAATAAAGCTTAAGTCTTACGACCACAATTTGGTAGACAAGTCTGCCGAGAAAATCGTTAAGACGGTAAGAATGTCTGGTGCTGTAGTTGCCGGCCCCATTCCACTGCCCACCGAGAAGAAAATCTTTACCGTGCTGAAAAGTCCGCACGTAAACAAGACCGCGCGTGAGCAGTTCCAATTATGCACTTACAAGCGCCTAATGGATATTTATAGCTCTACTTCTAAAACCATTGATGCCTTAATGAAGCTGGAATTGCCTAGCGGTGTTGAGGTTGAAATTAAAGCATAAGCGCGATGAAAGGATTGATCGGCAAGAAGGTCGGAATGACCAGTATATTCGACGAGAAAGGCAATATCGTACCCGTTACGGTTATTGAGGCAGGTCCAAACGTAGTTACCCAGGTTCGCACCCAGGAAACCGACGGTTACACCGCGCATCAGTTGTCGTACGGCGATCGTAAGGAGAAGAACACTCCTGCAGGCCTTAAAGGTCACTTTGCAAAGGCGGATACTACGCCTAAGACCAAAGTGGTTGAGTTTCGCGATTTTGAGTTCGCCAAAGAGCTAGGTGAGAGCGTAACGCTTGAGCAGTTCCAAGAGGGAGACAAAATTAGTGTAATCGGTATCTCAAAAGGTAAAGGTTTCCAAGGCGTAGTTAAACGTCACGGTTTTAGCGGTGTGGGTATGCAAACTCACGGTCAGCACAACCGTCAACGTCACGCTGGTTCAATCGGTTCTTCTTCATTCCCAAGCCGTGTATTTCCTGGCACAAGGATGAGTGGTAGAATGGGTACTGACCGTGTGAAAGTACGTAACTTGAAAGTTGTAAAAATATTATCAGATAAGAACCTGATATTGATCAAAGGCGCAGTGCCTGGTCACAATGGTTCTTATGTAATCATTGAGAAGAAGTAGGCCATGAAGATCAAGGTTTTCAATATCGAAGGTAAAGAATCCGGTAAAACGGTTGAGCTACCAGAAGGTGTGTTCGGCATCGAGCCAAATGAACACGCACTCTATCTTGCTGTAAAGCAGTATATGGCCAACGGCCGTCAAGGTACTCACAAGAGCAAGCAGCGAAACGAGATTTCTGGTTCAACCAAGAAACTTAAAAAGCAAAAAGGTACAGGTACAGCGCGTGCCGGTAGCATCAAGAGCCCGGTATTCCGCGGTGGTGGTCGTATTTTTGGTCCACAGCCACGTGATTACAGTTTCAAGCTGAACAAGAAAGTTAAGGACTTAGCACGTAATAGTGCCCTTACCTTGAAGGCACAAAACAATGGTATTGTTGTAGTTGAAGATATTACTTTGACTGCTCCAAAATCGAAAGAGTTGATCCGCATTTTGGGCAACTTAGGTGGAACTGGCAAAAAGACCTTGCTGTGTGTTGCGGAAAACGACAACAACCTCTACCTAAGCAGTCGCAACGTGCCTAAGAGCAAAGTAGCGGTAGCTACCGATATCAATACATATGATATCATGAACTCTCAGGTATTGATATTTGCCGAAAGCTCTTTGAAGAATTTAGAAGAAGTATTTACAAAGTAATTTAATACCACAAAACGATGGTTGATATACTTATAAAACCTATCATCACCGAAAAGATGACGAGTTTGGGCGAAAAGCTCAACCGCTTCGGATTTGTGGTGAACCGTGAGGCCAACAAGGTACAGATTAAGAAAGCTGTTGAAGCTATGTACGGTGTGAGCGTAAAAGAGGTTAATACCTTAGTTATGCCAGGCAAAGCCAAATCTCGCAACACTAAACGTGGCGTAGTTAAAGGCATGAAACGTCCGGTGAAAAAAGCCATTGTAACATTGGCTGATGGTGAAACGATTGACTTTTATAGCAACATTTAAGTGATATGGCACTGAAGAAATTTAAACCGGTTACTGCGGGTACTCGCCACAAGGTAGGTAACACCTACGCTGAGGTGACAACTGACACTCCTGAGAAGAGCTTGATTGCTCCTATCAAGAGGACAGGTGGCCGTAATAACCAAGGACGCATGAGCATGCGCTATATCGGTGGTGGCCACAAGCGCCAATATCGTATGGTAGACTTTAAGCGTAATAAGCACGATGTACCGGCTACTGTAGTATCTATTGAGTACGACCCGAACCGTACGGCATTTATTGCTCTTTTGCATTATGCCGATGGTGAGAAGCGTTACATTTTGGCTCCTAAAGGCCTAACTGTAGGTGCAACGGTAATGAGCGGCGAGAAGGCTACCCCTGATTTAGGTAATGCAATGTTTCTTCGCGACGTGCCGTTTGGTACTATCATTTGCAACGTAGAGCTTAACCCAGGACAAGGCGGCACACTAGCTCGCAGTGCTGGCAGCTATGCTCAGTTGGATGCTAAAGACGGTAAGTACGCTGTTATTAAATTGCCTTCAGGCGAAACTCGTTTGATTCTGTTGACTTGCTTGGCTACTATCGGTAGCGTTTCAAATCCAGATCACAGTTTGCAGTCGTATGGTAAGGCAGGTGCCAAACGTTGGCAAGGTCGTCGTCCGCGTGTTCGTGGTGTAGCCATGAACCCAGTGGATCACCCTATGGGTGGTGGTGAAGGTCGCTCTTCGGGTGGTCAGCCTAGGTCTCGCAATGGCAGGTATGCAAAAGGTGAGAAAACACGTGATAAGAATAAGGCTTCATCGAAGTTCATCATAAGCAAACGTAAGAAATAAGATAAGCGAAAAGCATTATGGCAAGATCAATCAAAAAAGGTCCTTATATAGACCATAAATTGGGCCACAAGGTAGACGTGATGAATGACGCGGGTAAAAAAAACGTCATCAAAACATGGTCACGCCGCTCAACTATCAGCCCTGATTTCGTAGGACATACGTTTGCAGTGCACAACGGGAATAAGTTTATCCCGGTATATGTAACAGAAAATATGGTGGGTCATAAGTTGGGTGAGTTCGCTCCTACCCGTAACTTCCGTGGTCACACCGCTAAAAAGAAATAAGGCATGGAAGCTGTAGCTAAATTGAGAAACTACCCCACTTCGCCGCGCAAGATGCGCTTGGTGGTCGACCTCATCCGTGGTTTGGAGGCCGAGAAGGCGTTGAACATTTTGAAGTTCAGCAACAAACACGCATCACGTCCGTTGGAAAAGCTTTTGCTTTCTGCAGTGAGTAACTGGGAACAAAAGAATGATGGCGAGCGTGCTGAGGATAGCGAGCTTTTTGTAAAGCGTATTTTTGTTGATGAAGGCCGCACGCTTAAGCGCTTCCAGCCAGCACCGCAAGGCCGCGCATACCGTATACGCAAGCGCTCTAATCATGTAACAGTGATTGTAGACAGTAAGAAGAACATTGGTGTAACGGCTGAAAAAGCTGAAACCGCAAACGCATAATAGAGGATAAAACAACATGGGTCAGAAAGTAAATCCAATATCCGCTCGCTTAGGTATCATTCGTGGTTGGGATTCCAACTGGTTTGGCGGAAAAGATTTTGCCGAAAAACTAGTTGAGGACGAAAAGATTCGCGAGTATCTTAATGCCCGTATCAACAAAGGCGGAATTGCCCGCGTGGTAATTGAGCGTACTTTGAAGCGCGTGACTATTACTATTCACACAAGCCGTCCGGGTATTATTATCGGTAAAGGTGGTGGCGAGGTAGACCGTATTAAAGAAGAGTTGAAAAAATTCACTGGTAAGGAAATCGCAATTAACATTGCTGAAATCCGTCGCCCGGAATTGGATGCCAACATTGTTGCAGAAACTATTTGCAAGCAGATTGAGGCTCGTATCAGCTACAAGCGTGCTACTAAAATGTCAATCGCATCAACCATGCGTATGGGTGCCGAAGGTATCAAAGTAAGGTTGGGTGGTCGTTTGGCCGGTGCCGAGATTGCTCGTAGAGAAGAATATAAAGAAGGTCGTACACCTTTGCACACTTTCCGTGCTGACATAGATTATGCATGGAAGGAAGCGCAAACAGTATATGGTAAAATAGGCGTAAAAGTTTGGATTTGCCGTGGTGAGGTTTTCGGTAAACGTGATCTTACTCCGAATTTAGGCGCAACCAAAGAAGCTACCGGTGGTAGTGGTGGTGGTGGAAACGCACCTCGTCAACCTCGTCGTGAAGAGGGCGGACGTGGTGGACGTGACCGTGACCGTGGTGGCCGAGGCGGAAACAGCGGTGGCGGAAAACGCAACTGATAATCCAAATAGAATTTTTTTTAAAAGAATAGATAAAGCGTAGCACAATGTTACAACCTAAGCGCACCAAATACAGGAGAATGCAGAAAGGCCGCATGAAGGGTGATGCCCTGCGTGGCAGCACAATTGCTTTCGGCTCTTTCGCTCTTAAAGCTGTAGAAGGTACTTGGATTACGAATCGCCAAATTGAGGCCGCCCGTATTGCAGTTACCAGGTTTATGAAAAGGGAAGGACAGGTTTGGATTAGAATTTTTCCTGACAAGCCTATCACCAAGAAGCCAGCCGAAGTAAGGATGGGTAAAGGTAAAGGTGCGCCAGAAGGTTGGGTGGCTATTGTTAAGCCAGGCCGTATCATATTCGAGGCTGACGGCGTAGCGCTCGAGGTTGCTCAAGAAGCGCTTCGTTTGGCTGCCCAGAAGCTACCTATTAAAACAAAATTCATAGTTCGTGCGGACTATGTTGCATAACTAACGATTAGAATAAGTTACAGCGATGGCTAAGACTCAAAAACAAGATTTTAAAGACCTAACTCCGCAAGAATTGCAAGATAAGGTTCAAGAATCGCAGATTGCATATAAAAAGGCTCGTTTCAACCATGCGGTATCACCGCTTGACAATCCACTATCTTTGCGTGCTATGCGCCGGGATGTGGCTCGTTTGAAAACAGAGCTTACTGTAAGAACTAAAGCCGAAAAAACGAAGTGACCATGGAAGAAAGGAAACTGCGGAAAACCCGAGTAGGGGTGGTTACCAGCAACAAGATGACCAAAACTATAGCTGTTAAAGTAGAGCGTCAGGTGAAACACCCGCTTTATGGAAAAGTTATGAAAAAGTCTAAGAAATTTTTGGCACACGATGAGGCAAGCGATTGCAACATAGGTGATGTGGTTAAAATTGAAGAGACTCGTCCATTGAGCAAGTTGAAAAAATGGCGTTTAGTAGAAATTATCGAAAGAGCTAAGTAAGATGATACAACAAGAATCAAGGCTCAAAGTAGCTGACAATAGTGGTGCAAAGGAAGTACTTTGTATCCGTGTATTGGGTGGAACCCGTCAACGTTATGCCACCGTAGGTGACAAAATAGTGGTGACCGTAAAGGACGCAATTCCATCAGGTACGGTAAAGAAAGGACAAGTTTCCAAGGCTGTGGTAGTTCGCACTAGCCGCACTGTTAGGCGCAAGGATGGATCTTATATCCGTTTTGACGAAAACGCTGCTGTGTTGTTGAACAACAACGATGAGCCACGTGGAACTCGTATATTTGGCCCAGTGGCCCGCGAACTGCGCGACGCACAATACATGAAAATTATTTCACTAGCGCCTGAAGTACTTTAATAGAAAGCGAGATGAAATCAGGAATTCAAAATAACCGTTTCAGCCCAAAGCTGAAAATTAAGAAGAACGACAACGTAGTTGTGTTGGCCGGAAACGATAAAGGCAAGAAAGGCCGTGTTATCGAAGTGATGGTTGACGAAGGCCGCGTATTGGTTGAAGGTGTGCACATTATTTCGCGCCACACTAAACCGAATGCTGCTAACCCTAACGGTGGTATCGTTAAGAAAGAAGCTCCTATCCACGTAAGCAACGTAGCGTTGGTTGATCCGAAAACAGGAGCAGCTACCCGCGTAGGACGCAAAGTGGAGAATGGCAAAATTGTTAGAATCGCAAAAAAATCAGGGGAGGTTATTAAGTAATGAGCTATACACCCAGGTTAAAGAACTTCTACCGTGAAGAGGTAGTTCAAAAGCTAATGAAAGAGTTTAACTATTCTAGCATTATGCAAGTGCCACGTTTGGTGAAAGTGGTTGTAAACCAAGGTTTGGGAGATGCTACTCAAGACAAAAAAGTTGTTGACGTAGCTATCGAAGAAATCACACTCATAACTGGTCAGCGTGCGGTGCCTACTAAGGCTCGCAAATCAGAGTCAAACTTTAAGTTGCGTGAGTTTATGCCTATCGGCGCAAAAGTAACCATGCGTGGCGATCAAATGTTTGAATTTGTTGACCGTTTGATTTCAGTAGCGCTGCCACGTGTGCGAGATTTTAAAGGTATCAACCCTAAGAGCTTTGATGGTCGTGGTAACTATAGCATGGGTATCACTGAACAAATCATTTTTCCTGAGTTGAATATAGATAAGGTAAACAAAATCAACGGTATGGATGTAACTTTTGTTACTACCGCCAATACTGATAAAGAAGCGTTTGCCCTTTTGAAAGAACTAGGTTTACCATTCAGAAAATAAGCATAAGCATAAACCATGGCAAAAAAATCAATCATAGCCAGAAACGCGAAGCGTGTACGTTTGGTAGCTAAATACGCAGTAAGAAGAGCTGAAATGAAAGCCGCTGGCGATTATGAAGGCTTGGATAAGCTACCAAAAAATGCATCACCAGTGCGCTTGCGCAACCGTTGCAAACTAACTGGTAGGGCTCGTGGATACAGCAGAATGTTCGGTGTATCTCGTACTCCTTTCCGCGATTTGGCTTCTTATGGCAAAATCCCTGGTTTGACAAAAGCCAGCTGGTAATCAATTAATTGAACAAGCGTCAGTGTAATAATAAAGAACATGATAACAACTGATCCAATAGCAGACTATCTTACTCGGATTCGTAACGCGCAATTGGCCCGTCACAAAATCGTTGAGATTCCAGCATCTAACTTGAAAAAGAAGATGACTGAGCTTTTGTATGACCAAGGTTATATCCTTAAATATAAATTTGAGGATGTACCAGGCCAACAGGGCGCGATTAAAATCGCATTGAAGTACGATAAGAAATCCGGAGAACCGGTTATCCGCTCCCTTCGCCGTGTAAGCCGTCCAGGTTTGCGTCACTATGCTGGTAGCAATGATCTACCACGTGTATTGAACGGTTTGGGTATTGCCATCGTTTCAACTTCTCAAGGTATAATGACCGTGAAAGAAGCGAAACAACGCAATATTGGTGGTGAAGTGTTGTGTGAAATATATTAACAAGATTAAAGCATTACTGAAATGTCACGTATAGGTAAAGCAACCATCAACCTGCCAAAAGGCGTAGAGGTTACTGTTGGTGAAGAAAATGTCATCAAAGTAAAAGGCCCTAAAGGCGAGTTGTTCGAGAAGTTGGACGAGCGCATTACGCTTTCTGTTGAAGATGGTGTGTTGACAGTAAAACGCCCGAACGATGAGAAAGAGGTTCGTGCATTGCACGGCTTGTATCGTTCATTGGTGAACAACATGGTTATTGGCGTATCAGAGGGATACAAGAAGCAATTGGAATTGGTTGGTGTTGGTTACAAAGCCACTGCTACAGGCCAAAACCTTGAGTTGGCTGTAGGTTACTCTCACCCAATCATTGTCCAGTTCCCTAAAGAAGTTGCGGTATCTGCTACTATGGAGAAAGGTCAGAATCCAAAAGTATTTTTGGAGTCTATCGACAAGCAATTGCTTGGTCAAGTGGCAGCTAAAGTACGCTCATTGCGCAAACCAGAGCCATATAAAGGCAAAGGTATACGCTACAATAATGAATTTATTAGGAGAAAAGCCGGTAAGTCGGCCTCAAAATAATCAGGTAAAAGTTAACTGAGATGAATACCAGTAAAAAACTTGTTCGCAGAACAAAAATTCGCTATCGTATCCGCAAGAAAGCATTGGGTACGGCTGAGCGTCCTAGGTTAGCGGTTTTCCGTAGCAATAAGGAAATATATGCTCAGCTTATCGATGATGTTGCAGGCCACACCTTGGCTGCCGCTTCAAGTCGCGATGCTGCCATTGCAGGTGCTAAAGCCCCTAAAGTGGAAACTAGCAAAAAGGTTGGTGAAGCGTTGGCCGAGAAAGCTAAAGCTGCTGGCATTGAAACAGTAACTTTTGACCGTGGCGGTTACCTTTATCATGGCCGTGTTAAGGCTTTGGCTGAAGGTGCTCGTGAAAAAGGTCTCAATTTCTAATAAGAACACTGGAAATAAACAGATATGTCTGAGAATTTGCATAGAGTAAAAGCCAGCGAGCTTGAATTGAAAGAGAAAGTGGTTAACATCCGCCGTGTAGCTAAGGTTACTAAAGGCGGCCGTACTTTCAGCTTCTCTGCCATTGTGGTAGTAGGAGACGGTAACGGAATTGTTGGTCATGGACTAGGAAAAGCTCGTGAGGTACAAGAAGCCATCGCCAAAGGTATTGACGACGCAAAGAAGAATCTTATCAAGGTTCCTATTCACAAAGGCACCATTCCTCATGCCGTTAATGGTAAGTTTGGAGCTGGTAAAGTGTTGATTAAACCAGCTTCTGATGGTACAGGTGTACTTGCTGGTGGACCAATGCGTGCCGTGCTTGAGAGCGCTGGTATTCACAACGTACTTGCAAAATCGCTAGGTACTGGTAATGCGCACAACGTAATTAAGGCGACTATTGCCGGTTTGCAGTTGTTGCGTGAACCCGCTACCGTTTCGGCCCAGCGCCACATTCCATTAACCAAGGTATTTAAAGGTTAAGATCATGGCAAAAGTTAAAATTACATTGGTAAAGAGCGGTATTGACCGCCCGAAAGATCAAAAAGCCACCATTGTGGCCTTAGGATTGAAGAAGTTAAATTCTACAGTAGAAGTTGAAAACACCCCGCAGATTGCTGGGATGATCAATAAGGTGAATCACCTGTTAAAAGTTGAGGAGATCTAAAAATGGATTTGTCAAATTTAAAACCTGCAGAAGGTTCGATAAAAAGCGGTAAACGTATTGGCCGCGGACAAGGCTCTGGCCGCGGTGGTACTTCAACACGCGGTCACAAAGGTGCTAAATCACGCTCAGGTTACAAAAGTAAACAAGGTTTTGAGGGCGGTCAAATGCCTATCCAAAGGCGCTTACCTAAATTCGGTTTTACTAATATTAACCGTGTAGAATTTGTACCTTTGAACCTCGATAAGCTTGAATATTTTGCCGCCGAGTGGAACGTAACTAAAATTGACGTTGAATTACTTCGTGAAAAAGGTATTGTCAGCCGAAATGAAAAAGTTAAAGTTCTAGGTCGTGGTGAATTGAAAGCTAAACTAGAAATTGAAGTAAACGCAGCAAGCGACAAGGCTAAGGAAGCTATTGAAAAGGCTGGTGGAAGCGTAAAACTGGTATAAGCACTAACAACTAGCATGAAAGGCTTTATAGACACTATTAGAAACATTTGGCATATCGAGGACTTACGTGCTCGCATCCTTACTACTTTAGGGTTTATCCTAATTTACAGGGTGGGTTCGTATATAGCGCTACCGGGTATTAACCCAGGGGAGCTGGAGGCTTTGCAACAACAAGGTCAGCAAGGTATGATTGCCATTATTAATATTTTTGCAGGTGGTGCCTTTTCAAGGGCATCTATCTTTGCATTAGGTATAATGCCTTACATCTCGGCCTCCATTGTTATTCAACTTCTTACCCTTGCAGTTCCGTATTTCCAGAAGTTGCAAAAGGAAGGTGAAAGCGGTCGTCGTCAAATCAACCAAATTACTAGGTTCCTAACCGTTATTATCACTTTGTTTCAATCGGCAGGTTATATTGCAAACCTATATTACACTAGCGGAAGCGCCATTGAGATATCACAAACATTATTTTACCTGTCATCAGCGGTATGCTTGACAGCGGGTACCATATTTGTAATGTGGATGGGTGAAAGGATTACAGAGAAAGGTATTGGTAATGGTATATCATTGCTTATAATGATTGGTATAGTGGCCAACTTGCCGCTAGCACTCGTAAATGAATTGGCTAACCGTACTGAAGGTGGTCAAGGTGGTTTGATTCCGTTTGTGTTGGAGCTTGCTGGCTTGGTTTTCGTGGTTATTGCAGTTATCTTATTAATACAGGGTACTCGTCGCATACCGGTTCAATATGCAAAGCGCGTGGTAGGAAACCGTCAGTATGGTGGTGTTCGTCAATACATCCCGTTGAAAATAAATGCAGCAGGCGTAATGCCAATCATTTTTGCGCAAGCATTGATGATGATACCAGCTACATTAGCACAGTTTGCAAACATAGATGCCGGTTCATGGTATAATGATCCTACTTCGTTTTGGTACAGCACGCTTAATTTTTTGATGGTAGTATTGTTTACTTACTTCTACACGGCTCTAATCGTTAACCCGGTGCAGATGGCTGATGAGATGAAGAAAAATGGTGGCTTCATACCGGGTATTAAACCAGGTAGAAAGACCGCTGAGTATATTGACACAATCATGTCTCGTATTACATTGCCTGGTGCTTTGTTTTTAGGCGCTGTTGCTATATTGCCAGGTATCGTAGCGTCATTATTCAAAATGAATATGCAGTTTGCTTACTTCTATGGTGGTACATCATTGCTTATCATGGTTGCGGTTATATTAGATACCTTACAACAAATAGAGAGTCACTTATTGATGCGCCATTATGATGGTTTAATGAAGAGTGGCCGCATAAAAGGACGCGGTACAGCATCGGCTGCTACTGGCGTAAGTGTTCAACAAGGATGATCTATTATAAGTCACAAGAGGAGATAGAGAAGCTGAGGAAAAGCGCACTGTTGGTTTCCAGGACACTGGCAGAAGTAGCTAAATATATTAAACCTGGAGAAAGTTCTTTGACCTTAGACCGCATAGCGGAAGAATATATTAGGGATAACGGCGGCAGACCTGCGTTTAAAAATTATAAAGGTTTCCCCTTTTCTCTTTGCATTTCGATGAATGAAACGGTAGTACATGGTTTCCCTAGTACCCGCGAGTTGACCGAAACCGATATTATCTCTGTTGATTGCGGTGTTGAAATAGATGGCTATTACGGCGACACTGCTTACACCTTTGCTTTGGCGGGAATAAACAGTGACACTGAAAAATTGTTGCGCGCTACTAAAACCTCGCTGTATCTTGCAATAGAGCAGGCAGTAGCTGGCAACCGAATAGGAGATATTGGCTTTGCTATACAAAACTATGTAGAGCGAAACCTTGGACACGGTGTTGTTCGTGAGTTAGTTGGCCACGGTGTTGGTCGCAATTTACACGAAGACCCAGAGGTGCCCAACTATGGTAAACGTGGCAGCGGATTGAAGTTGCAAGAAGGGTTGGTAATAGCGATAGAGCCGATGGTTAACTTAGGTGTTCGTGGGGTAGTGCAACTGAAAGATGGTTGGACGATAAACACAGCTGACAGAAAACCATCAGCACACTACGAGTTGATGTTGGCCGTAAGAAAAGGAAGGGCGGATGTGCTTAGCACATTTGATTACCTTGAGGCGGAAGAGGAGAAGAATGATAACTTAAGGAAAATTGAAGTAAACCAGGAATTGCTGGTAAGCTAATATGGCAAAACAGGACTTAATAAAATTGGATGGTATCATCGTGGAAGCGCTCTCGAACGCAATGTTCAGGGTACGCTTAGAAAATGACCACGAAGTGATTTCCCATATTTCAGGTAAAATGAGGATGAACTACATCAAAATTTTACCCGGAGATAAAGTGGCACTTGAGATGTCGCCATACGATTTGAGTAAAGGAAGAATAACTTACAGATATAAATAACCAATAGGAGCGTAAGGAAATGAAAGTAAGAGCATCCATCAAAAAGCGTAGCGTCGACTGCAAAATTGTGCGTCGGAAAGGCAGGCTGTACATCATCAACAAGAAGAATCCGAAATTCAAACAACGTCAAGGTTAATAATTATGGCAAGGATAGCTGGTATTGATCTACCAAGAGAGAAACGTGGCCTCATCGGCCTTACATACATTTACGGAGTAGGTCCTAAAATTTCGCAAGAGGTTTTGGAGCGTGCAGGTGTTGACCCTAATATCCGTATAAAGGACTGGGACGATGAGCAAGTCGCTGCAATCCGCCAACTGCTTCAAGATGAGTACAAAGTGGAAGGTGCGTTACGTTCAGAAGTACAATTGAACATTAAGCGCCTGATGGACATAGGCTCATACCGTGGTATTCGCCACCGTAAAGGCCTACCTGTTCGTGGACAGCAAACTCGTACCAATGCTCGTACTCGCAAGGGTAAGAAGAAAACGGTTGCTAACAAGAAGAAAGTAACCAAGTAATAGACCATAAGAAATCATAACAATGGCAAAGACTAGTAATACTAAGGTTAAAAAGAGGGTAGTGAAGGTTGAACCTGAAGGTCAGGTGCACATCCAGGCTACGTTCAACAACATTATCATTTCGATAACCAACAAACAAGGCCAAGTGATTTCTTGGGGTTCTGCTGGTAAGGCTGGTTTCCGCGGTTCTAAAAAGAACACACCGTATGCTGCCCAAATTGCTGCTGAAACTGCTGCTAAAGTAGCATACGATGCTGGCATGCGTAAAGCAGAAGTGTTTGTTAAGGGCCCAGGTTCTGGTCGTGAGAGCGCCATCCGTACCGTTGCTAACAGTGGTATTGATGTAACCGTTATCAGGGATATTACCCCTATCCCACACAATGGTTGTCGCCCTCCAAAGCGCCGCAGAGTTTAATCAATTAAAGAACAAGAGTAGCATAAATTAAGATACAATGGCAAGATATATTGGCCCTTCTACTAAGATTGCTCGTAAATTTGGTGAGCCTATCTTTGGTTTCGACCGCGTGTTGGATAAGAAGAACTACCCACCAGGACAACATGGCAACAACAGGCGCCGCAAAGCAGCTTCTGAGTATGGCATTCAATTGCGCGAGAAGCAAAAAGCTAAATACACTTACGGTTTGCTGGAGCGCCAGTTTGCTGGTTTGTTTAAAGAGGCTGCACGTCGCCAAGGTGTAACAGGTGAAATCTTGTTGCAATTGTTGGAGTCAAGGTTAGACAACACAGTGTTCCGTTTGGGCATTGCCCCGACCCGTGCTGCTGCTCGCCAGTTGGTTTCGCACAAGCACATCATGGTAAACGGTGATTTGGTTAACATTCCAAGTTTCGTAGTACGTGTGGGTGATGTGGTAAGTGTTCGTGAAAAATCAAAGAACCTTGAGGCCATTACCGATAGTCTTGCTGGAACAAGCAAAAAATACAATTGGCTAGAGTGGGATTCTACTAACCTAAGGGGCCGCTACATTGCAGTGCCTAGCCGCGAAGATATTCCTGAGAATATCCAAGAGCAGCTAATAGTAGAATTGTATTCTAAGTAATCACTTTTAAACAAGAATTATCCATGGGAATCCTTACTTTTCAGAAGCCCGATAAAATTGTTATGCAGAAATCAACAGACTTCGATGGTCTGTTCGAATTTCGCCCTTTAGAGCCAGGCTTCGGTGTTACTATTGGCAATGCTCTTCGCAGGGTATTGTTGTCATCACTTGAAGGCTGGGCTATCTCAGGTGTAAAGTTTGATGGTATCACCCACGAGTTTTCTACTATCAAAGGTGTGCTTGAAGATGTTACTGACATCATCTTGAACTTAAAACAAGTTCGTATTAAGCGTGAAATGCGTGACGACGACAACACCATTGAAGAGAAAATTTATATCTCTTTAAAGGACAAAGAAACATTTACCGCTGGCGACATCGAGAAGCACACTAACGTGTTCCGCGTAATGAATCCAGATTTGGTAATTTGCAATTTGGAGCCTTCTGTAAAACTAGAATTGGAATTGACCATCCGTAAAGGACGTGGTTATGTTCCTGCCGATGAGAATACCCCAGAGGATCTTCCTATTGGTTTGATTCCTATCGATTCTATTCATACGCCTATTAAAAACGTGCGTTATGCCGTTGAAAATACTCGTGTTGAACAGAAGACTGACTTTGAGAAATTGGTTATCGAGGTTAACACTGACGGTACCATTCATCCAGAAGAAGCGATTAAGGAAGCTGCCAAGATTTTGATTCAGCACTTGATGCTTATCTCTGACGAAAACATCACCTTCGATACTTACGACAAGCAAGAAGACGATGTGGTTGATGAGCATATTTTGCACATGCGCAAGATTTTAAAAACACCTTTGGAAGATTTAGACCTTTCAGTGCGTGCATACAATTGCTTGAAGGCTGCCAAAATTAATACCTTGGCCGACCTCGTGCATTATGACACAAATGAGTTGTTGAAATTCCGCAACTTCGGTAAGAAGTCGTTGGTAGAAATAGAAGCATTGATTAATGAGAAAGGACTTACCTTCGGTATGGATCTTTCGAAGTACAAGTTAAACGAAGAGTAATCTAAGTCATGAGACACGGGAAGAAAGTAAATCACCTGGGCCGTACCAGCTCGCACCGTAAGGCTTTGCTAATGAACTTGGCTAATGCGCTTATAACACACAAGCGCATTAAGACCACAGTAGCCAAAGCTAAATCGCTGCGCATATATGTTGAGCCCCTACTAAACCGCGGTAAAGTGGATACAACCCACAACCGTCGTATTGTATTCAGCTATTTGCAGCAGAAAGAAGTAATTACCGAGTTGTTCGGTCCTGTAGCTGCTAAAATCGGCGACCGCGCTGGTGGTTATACCCGTATCATTCGCCTAGGCGAGCGCTATGGCGATGCTGCCGAAATGGCCATGATTGAATTGGTTGATTTCAACGAATTGTTGCTAGGCGATAAGAAGGAAGCTGGTGCTAAGAAGAAACGTACTCGCCGCAGTGGTAAGAGTGCTGATACTGCCGCTGCTAAACCTGCTGCCAAGAAAGAGGCTGCCCCAGTAAAAGCGGAAGAAACTGCCCCAGAAGAGGTGGTTGACGAAACCCCAGTTGCTGTAGCTGCAGCCGAAACCCCTGCTGTTGAAGAGGCTCAAGCCCCTGAAGCTGCTGAAGAGGATACTACCAAAGAAGAACAGGCTTAATAGTCTTTCATTCTTTAACATAACCAAAGGCCGTTCCATTAGGGACGGCCTTTTTTATTTTTATTTTTTCTGCTTTTCGGAGGAACTATTTCAGCTCGGGATGCATTACACTGTTGTAACTTTAATGTTTGAACATTAATTAAAAAACCAAGACCATAAGAAATGAAACTATTTAGCGAATACCGACTAGGAAGCATTACCCTTAAGAACCGTGTAGTAATGGCACCTATGACCCGAAGCCGCGCCATTGGTAATGTACCAAATGAATTGATGGCCGAATACTATGCACAACGTGCAGGTGCAGGCCTAATTGTTACCGAAGGAGTTGCTCCATCGCCAAATGGATTGGGATATGCCCGCATACCAGGTATATTTAGCCAAGAGCAGGTAGCCGGTTGGAAACTGATAACCGATGCCATACATGCAAAAGGCGGTAAAGTCTTTATTCAATTGATGCACACAGGCCGTGTAAGTGTTGCCGATAATTTACCAGCTGGCGCAGAAGTACTGGCGCCAAGTGCAATACAATTGGATGGAACCATGTGGACCGATGCAAATGGTATGGTGCCATATCCAACTCCAAAGGAAATGACCGCCGCTGATATTGAAGCAACTATTGAAGAATATGTGACCGCATCAAAAAATGCCATTGCTGCCGGGTTTGACGGTGTAGAATTGCATGGTGCCAATGGCTACTTGATTGAGCAGTTTTTGAATACCGCAACCAACAAACGCACCGATGCTTACGGCGGTAGCGCAACCAACCGCAACCGTTTTGCCATTGAGGTAGCCCAGCGCGTAGCAGCTGCTATTGGTGCCGATAAAACGGCCATGCGCGTATCGCCTTATGGAGTGTTTAATGGTATCGCCATTCACGATGGATTGGATGCACAATACACAGAACTGGCTGCAGCCTTAGGTAAGATAGGCTTGGTATACTTGCACAACGTAGACCATAGCAGCCAAGGTGCCCCTGCCGTGCCAGAAGCTAGCAAAAAGAAACTTCAGGAGGCTTTTGGCGGTACTTTTATCTATAGCGGTGGCTTAGATAAAGCATCTGCTGAAGTAGTATTGGAAGAAGGCCGTGGCGATTTGGTGACCTTTGGACGTCCATTTATTGCGAATCCTGATTTGGTGGCCCGCTTGCAAAACGACTTAGAATTGGCGCAACCTGATTATAACAAGCTGTATACCCCAGGTGCCGATGGCTACAGCGATTATCCTGCTGCTAGCGTAGCCGTGGCTTAAAATAAGATTTTGCCCTTCTTAATCGAAAAGCGCCTGCCGCAAGGTGGGCGCTTTTTTATTTGCAGTGCTTTTCAATTAAACTTTCCACCTCAGGGCCATGTTTTGATGAAAAACCTAGGGCCAATGCTTTATAGAAATATTGGCAGGCCACGTCTTTCTGCTTCATTTTGAGATAGGCCAAGCCTAGGTTGCGGTAGGCGTATGAATTGCTCGGGTCGCCTTCTATGGCCTCTTTAATATACTTAATACCAACGTCCATTTGGCCCGCTGATACATAAGAGTAGCCGAGGTTGTTTTTTCTGATGTAATTGTTGGGCTCCATTTTTACCAGATACTCAAATATAGCAATGGCTTCTTTATGCTTTCCTTGGAGGTTATACACCAAAGCCATATTGTTCAATGCCCTATTATCCTTTCTTACTTCGTTGGCCAATATTGCATACTTCAATCCTTCTTTGTTATAGCCCGCTACAATCCTGCTATGGCTCATGTCAAGCAAATAGTCAAAGTCTTTAGGGAATTTGGCGAGGCATTCTAGCAGAAAAGCCTCATTCTCCTCGTACTGCTGTAGCTTAAGTTTTACCTTGGCGTGGTAGTACCTTATGTTGCTGCATTGCGTATCGCCAACACACAAGTTGTAGGCTTTATAAAACGCAGTATCGGCCTTGTGTATTTGGTTGAGTTTGTTGAGATAGTCTGCATATTTATAGTACAATTGGGCATTTGGTGGTGCGGTTTTCAGCATTTCTTCCATTTCGGTAATGCTCTCTTGGGTTATACCCACACAACTAAGGAGTTTAGCCTTTATCAAATATCCTTCGATGTCATTAGGATCTATGGCCAATAAGCTATCGGTAAGTACTATTGCGGTATCATATTTTTTTTGATCCTGAAGTTCTTGAATTGTTGTAATGAGCTCTTCATTTTGGCTATACGAAAGTTGTGAAACGAGCAGTAACAACAGTATTGTGCGAATTTTCATACGGTACCCTTTTTGTAAAAGTACAAATAGTAGCCTTGTGCTCAAAATAAATGAAAAAGGACCGAGGCCTGCTCCCTCGGTCCTTAATGCCAGTGCACATGCCGTATGGTGTGCTAGCTAATGCTATTTATCAGTTCAATTCGTAAATTAGGTTACCGACATCTTCAATGGTTCCGGCAACATTTGCTTTTATATTGTCAAGGTAAACAGTCACCTTTTTGCCGGCTTTAGCTTTGTTTACTATTTCTCTAATGTCTTGCACCAATACCTTGCTTTTTACGGTTTTACCGTTACCCTGTATTTCTCCATCAACCGAAACCATGTAGGTATATTCAACCACTTCGAAAGGAACGTTTAACGGAAACTCGTTCATGTCCAAATCAATGGTTTGTGCTACGCTAAATCTGTTCTTTGGCATCCTTGAGCTGCCCTTACCCAATACTATGGGTATTGGCTTTGGTATTTTCTTTACCCTGAAGGTCATGTCGCCCATTTTCTTGTTTGTACCGTCAATATTGGCATACACATCAACCGTAACAGTGCCAGTAGCCGTTACCTTGGCACTATATGAGCCATTGCTGCCGCTTATGGTGCCACTGCTTATGCTTGCGGTTAGTTTATCGGCAGGCACGCCCGGTACCGATATGGCCAGCGGGTTGGGCACTCCAATGTATAACACGTTCATCTTCTCGGCCGATACCACGGCTGTTGATTTGGATGATTGGTAGTTGAACTCAAAAGGTAAATAGCGAAAGCCCACACCATCGGGCTCGCGCAGTTTTATAACGCCTGTGTGCGAGTTAATGCCCACCTTGTTGCTTAGTTCGCTAAACGAAGCCATTCCGCCCCTAACTTCAAGCTTTTGGTAGCCATCCTTCAATGGAAAGTCAGCCACTGCTTCCTTCAATTTCTTAGTGCCTTGCTCGTACATGGCGGCTGGGTCTTTAAAATCGCCTACAAACACTTCCACCTCTTGCGTGCTGCTGGTAGCAGCTACAAATATATCGGCACGGAACTCTTGTTGGCCGGCAAGTACAAAACCGTTTTCGTTGATGGAGGTGGCAAAAAGCTTGTCGAACTTATACACGCCTACATCTACTTTCTTGTAAATCTCGTTGAGCATCAGGGTTTCGGCATTGCGCACGTCGCCTTGCAGTTTGCTCAGCAAGGCTATAGTAGCAGCAATGGGTACCTTCTCAAAGTTATAACTTACCCAATCCTTTTTACCCAAGCGCTCTGCTTCGGTTTTATCGTAGTGGGTGCTTAAGGGCATTTGAAGGTCTAGTTTTTTTAGGTCTTCGTCGTTTAGTACGCCAGATAGAAGCAACTGGCTGCGCAGCTCATTTACCTTTTGCTGCAGTTCATAGCCTTTCTTTTCGTATACCAGCAACCTTGTACCCACATCTACATCCTTTTTGCCTTTTAGGCCGCCATCTTCGTCAATGCCGCCGCTTTTGGCTATAATGTTGGCCTTCAGGTCTTCAATATAGGTATAGAAACCCTGGCTCAGGATTTGTACCCTTCGGGCTTCCTTAATAAAGGGCTCCGTTTTTACGGGGTTGTTGGCATATTTTTGTTCAAATTGGCCCATTAAGGCAGCATTTTTGCTTACCAGGCTTTGGTTGGTGGCTTTTATGCCGTCATCAATTAGCCGGAAGGAATTGAGCACTTCGGCAGAAACATTCAGGGCTAGCAGGGCTGTTAGCACCAGATACATCATATTGATCATCTGCTGCCGGGGTTCTTTAGGGATTGACATGCTTGGGAGGATTTTGTTGGTGAAAAAATATTTTCGGATTTATTTCCTTCACAACGCAACCTTCAACTTTTTTATTTCGTCTAAATAATTGACTAACAATTGTTTATGGTAAAATGTGCTTGTCTTTTTGACATGCATGTGCGACAGGCAATACCTAGCGCATTACAAAATGTAAAGCGCAGGTAGCTAAAAATATTTTTAAAATAGTTTTGTTTTGGCGCTGCCTACCCAACGCTCCGGATAAATTTTGCCTACCCATATACTAAAAGCTCCTGCCACATAGTTATTCTACTATCCGGCAAAACATAAGGGGCTACTATGATAAACAACCATTTGAAAGTGGAGCGCGCCAAGCGTAATCTTACCCAAGCACAATTGGCTCAACTAATAGGGGTGAGCCGCCAAACTATCAATGCCATCGAAAAACGAAAGCTAGTGCCCAGCACCATGGTTGCGCTTCGGTTATCGGTTTGTTTTGAAACCTGTGTAAACAATATTTTTGAGCTGGAAGATGCACAAATAAAGAAAAAATGTTGATTGCTTATTGAGAATTTCATATCTTAAATTCTCAAACCAAAAACAACAACATGGCATATATCGATTTACCAAAAGAATTGCCGGGCATTTTAGGCCCAATGACCTTTAGGCCCGAAACAGCAAAACACCTTAATGCCCTGGCAGAAACGTTGCTGAGAGGACCATCAACACTTACTTCAGGAGAGCGCGAATTGATTGCGGCGTATGTGTCGCATCAAAACAATTGTTTGTTTTGCCACTCATCGCATGGGGCGGCTGCGGCGCACCACTATGGGCGCAACTATGAGCTGGTAGACCAAGTGAAAAACAATTATCAATCGGCTCCAATATCCGATAAGCTTAAAGCCTTATTGGGCGTTGCTGGCAAAGTGCAGAAAGGTGGTAGGCACGTAACCCCAGAAGATATTGAGGCTGCCCGTGCCAAAGGAGCTACCGACCTAGAAATACATGATACCGTGCTTATTGCCGCTGCCTTTTGTATGTTTAACAGGTATGTGGATGGCTTGAACACTTGGGCACCGGCCGAAACCCTTGCTTATGATGATATGGGCAAGCGCCTAGCTGAAGTAGGTTATAACAGTTTCTGAGAATATCGATGATACTTGGTATAGAGGCATTTCGAAAGGGATGCCTCTTTTTATTTGACTTACTCTTCAACAATTACGAAAACCTCTTCGTTTTCTTTTTTCATTAAGTACTCTTCCCGTGCAAATTTCTCCAGTTTCTCGGAATTGCTAAACAAGCCTTTTGCTTCTGCTTCTACCTCTACGGCCTTTACTTGGTAGTATGCTTTTTCCCTTTCAAGGTCGGTAAGCTCTTGCTTGAGCTTAAATTGGGTAACGAGGTTGTGCCTATCGAAAAACACCAGCCATACCAAGAAAACCAAGGAGGTAAGCACATACTTGTTTCGCAAAAAGGATGGTATGGTGATGTTAGGTATTTGCATTGGTGTAAAGGTAGAAAATATTGAGACACAAGACACAAGACATAAGACACAAGATTTGTTGCGTTGTAGCAAAATTTGTTCAAAGCAACCTAAAACAAAAGAATGCCCGAAAACTTGTTTTCGGGCATTCTTAGTCTTGTGTCTTGTGTCTGAAATCTTGTGTCTATCAGAAAAAACGATATCCTTTGCCAGGATAAAATGCTGCACTGCCCAGTTCTTCTTCAATACGAAGCAGTTGATTGTATTTAGCCATACGATCGGAGCGGCTTGCTGAACCGGTTTTGATTTGGCCACAGTTAAGCGCAACGGCCAGGTCTGCTATGGTAGTATCTTCAGTTTCGCCGCTGCGGTGGCTCATTATACTGTTGTACTTATAGCGAGTAGCCAATTGCACGGCATCAATGGTTTCGGTAAGGGTACCTATCTGGTTTACCTTTACCAAAATGGCATTGGCGGTTTTGGAATCAATGCCTTGCTGCAAACGTTTTACATTGGTTACAAACAAATCATCGCCTACCAATTGGCACTTGTCGCCAACTAAGCCGGTAAGGCTGCGCCATCCATCCCAATCATCTTCTGCCATGCCATCTTCAATAGAAATAATCGGGTATTTCAATACCCACTCTTTCCAATATTCGGCCATCTCGGCACTGCTTAATTTGCGGCCACTCGATTTTTTGAAGTGGTATACACCTTCTTCGGCATTATAAAACTCCGAAGCAGCAGCATCCATAGCTATAAACATATCTACACCTGGCTTGTACCCTGCCGATTCGATGGCTTTCAAAACGGTCTCGATAGCTTCTTCATTACTAGCAATTTCGGGGGCAAAGCCACCTTCGTCGCCAACATTGGTAGAGTATCCTTTGGCTTTCAATACTTTTTTCAGGTGGTGGAACACCTCTACGCCGGTGCGTAAAGCTTCACTGAAACTACTCATGCCTACTGGCACTATCATAAATTCTTGGAAATCGATTTTGTTATCCGCATGCGAGCCACCGTTGAGGATGTTCATTAGCGGAATAGGCAGGGTATAGGCATTGCTGCCGCCTATGTAGCGGTACAATGGCAACGAAGCCTCTTGTGCTGCAGCCTTTGCAACAGCCATACTTACAGCTAAAATTGCATTAGCACCAAGCTTCGATTTGTTGGCAGTACCATCTAAATCAATCATCATTTGGTCGATGGTGCGCTGCTCAAACACGCTCATGCCGTTAAGTGCATCGGCCAAAACAGTGTTTACATTTTTTACTGCCTTCAAAACACCTTTACCCAAGTATAGGTTACTACCATCGCGTAGCTCCATTGCTTCGTGTATACCGGTAGAGGCACCAGAAGGCACTGCAGCACGGCCCATATAGCCATTATTGGTCAATACATCTGCTTCAACAGTTGGGTTGCCCCGGCTGTCCAATATTTGGCGGGCTTTAATGTCGATGATAATGCTCATTGCTGGTTATTGGTTAATTGGTTATAGGTTATTGGTTGACTTGCTACTGGTTAATTAGTTATTGGTAAAACTATTAACCAGTAACCAATAACCAGTTACTAAACTATAGCATTGCCACAAAATCGTCAAACAAATAGCGGCTATCAATAGGTCCAGGGCTACTTTCTGGGTGGTATTGTACCGAGAAAGCGTTTTTACCTTTTACTTTGATACCTGCAACGGTATTGTCGTTTAAGTTTACATGGGTTACCTCAACTTTGCCGCTATTTTGAGCATCTTCAAACTGCACGCTAAAACCGTGGTTTTGCGAAGTAATTTCGCATTTACCGGTTACCAGGTTCTTTACTGGGTGGTTCAAGCCACGGTGGCCATTGAACATTTTATAGGTACCGATGCCGTTGGCCAAAGCTAATATCTGGTGCCCCAAACAAATGCCAAATGTCGGCTTGTTGGTATTCAATATTTCTTTAGTGGTTTCAATGGCATAAGGCATAGAAGCCGGATCGCCAGGGCCGTTAGAAATAAAATAGCCATCGGCACCCCAAGCCTGCAGTTCGGCAAAGGGGGTTTTGGCCGGGAATACTTTGGTATATACTCCGCGCTCATTTAAGCAGCGCAATATGTTTTTCTTGATGCCCAAATCTAAAACAGCTACGCGCTTTGGGGCATTTTCGGCACCCGTATAGTACACTTCTTTGGTGCTAACCACCGAGCTTAACTCCAATCCTTCCATTGATGGGGTCTCGGCCAATTTGGCTTTTAGCACCTCAAGGTCGGTAGTTTCCGATGAGATTATGGCGTTCATGGCGCCAGCGCTGCGAATGTGGCGCACAATTGCTCGGGTATCCAAGTCGCAAATTGATACCACACCCTCATTTTCCAAATACTCCTGTATACTCAAGGTAGCTTGGTAGCGGCTATACACTTTACCTGAGTAGTTTTTAACAACTAGGCCAGCTATTTTTACCCCATCGCTTTCAACGTCAATTTCGTTTACGCCATAGTTGCCTATGTGGTCGCCGGTCATTACCAATATTTGGCCGTAGTACGATGGGTCAGTAAATACTTCCTGATAGCCAGTCATGCCAGTGTTAAAGCAAATTTCGCCAGTTGTTGTACCAATTTTTCCGGCAGATTTGCCATAAAAAGCGGTTCCATCTGCTAGCAGCAGCACTGCTTGTTTGGGGCCGTTTTCAGTCATGATTTGGGTGGGTTTGAACTGGCCACAAAGGTAAGTCAAAAATGATAAAGGAGTGCAGCATGATAATGCTAAGCCTTGCTAAAAAGATAAAAAAACAAAGCTGTATTTGGGAATAATTGCCAAAAAGTAACAGTGCAGGATATCTCTTAAAGGCTTAACTATAAAACCGCCAAATCAAACCAACCTTAAATGCTCGTGGTGGGGCGGGATATTTGTAGGCATTAAAGTAGCCATTTTCTTTAAACATGCCTTGGTTTACATGTTCCATTTTAAGGAAAATAACCAACTCAGATACTTGAACATTGACAAATAAATCCATCACTGGATAGAACTTAAGCGCCTCTGCATTTTGCACATGAAACTGGCCCGTAAGCGGGAAGTAGCCAAAAGCGTTATAATTGGTGTTGTAAAACACATCGACCCCAACCCGGCCATTTAGGTTATTTTTAAAAAGCGATTTCTCGTAGTAAAGCGTATTGCGGCCCCAATAAGTAGGTAAAGGCAGCACTTTATCGTTGCTCACAAACTGTACCCTGATTTCGTTTTCAAGGCCCATGTCCCAGAATGTGAGGGTATGTTTCAATTTAAACACTATAGCTTGTAAGCTGCCATCCATTTGCCCTGGTAATCGGTTCGCATCCATGTAAGCATAGTTGCTCATGTTGTAAAAGTAGCCACCAAGGGTAAGTCTATATTTGGGCAGTGTATACTCTAGCCCAGCACGGAAGGTTTGGGTTTTGGCTAGGTTTTGCTGAAGGGTAAAGCCACTAAAGGAAAGGTTATTGTATAGCCAATTTTGCTCAGCGTTTCGCAATGAAGCCACGGCGTTTATTTCGCCAGCTTTTTTTGAGCGGTAACCCATTCGAGCGCTTACGTATAGGTCGTTGGCATTATACCCTAGCAACTGGTAGTTAGCGGTTCCTTCGTAAGTAAATCGTTTATCGGATAGCGGGTGGTCGCCAATGCGAATGTTGGCCGATAGACCAGAAAAAGCACTGCTGAGGTTGCCATTGCTCACATCAATAAGTTGTTGCTCGATATGGGCGTCAATCAAGAAGTTGCGATATTTCGCTCCACTTGAGTCAGCGGAAAGTATTTTGGCGAATTGAATACCTAATCGGTTGCCCCATTGTTTTTGTCGAACATTAAAACTTAGGCTGTCAGCATCAACATAAAAGTTGCCATAATAATCGGCATTTGGGTTCTGGTCAGCAAACGCATATTTAAGATTTTTGATTTGCAGTTCGTGGTATATTACCCAATCTGCAAAAAAACGTTGTGCTTTGGTGGTGTCATCTAACTGGAACCCAATAATTTTGCCTTGCCTTATCTCTTGGCGCACTACAAACTGAAAATCGCGCATGAAGGTTTTGGCGCTTTCCAGCTCTACGGCAACTAGCGACGAGGTGGTGTATGAAGAGTCTCTGAAAATATCGGTGCCTTGCGAGCCTCCGTTGTCTTGTACCCTTACGCTATTGAACAGGAGCATCATGCTCAGGCCATACTTCCCACTAGGGGCTTCGTATCGCGATGTGAGGGCAAGATTGTTGTGACTGGTTTCTTGGGCTAGGTAGGAGCCTGGCGAGGCAAACCGGTTAAAATTAAAAGCAAAATTGAAATGCTTGCCAATATTTTGGTTGTGAGTTACCCTGGCTGATTGCTCACGGTTGGCACCAATAAGCAAAAACAGGTTGGTAAATGGCTGGTCGAGCGTATACCAGCGCAAGTTGTTGCGGTGGAACATGTACAAATCATATTGTTCAAGGCCCAGCGTAAATTTAACATCCTGCTTCGGGATGATAGTGAGCGGAATGTGGGCAAGCCCTAGGTTGCCTAAGTTGCGATACCTAAAGTTATTTTCTTGTTGCCCTGGCTCGTAATATTGCTTGCCATCTAAAGTAGTATCAAGCGGCTGTGGCGCAACAAACTCATCACCTATAGTAAAGTAGGGTAGGCGTGAGTAAAATCGGCGCTTTAGCGTGTCACCATCTGCCGTTAATATGGGTTTGGTACTGTCCGTTCTAGATACTTCGGTTTCGGCACCCAACCCTTTTTTTGAAGAATTTTGCGCATACGCTGCTATTGGCAATAGGGTTATTGCCAATAGCAGGGTTAGTATATGGTTGGTTATGCGCAAACTTTATTTTTTGTCTGAACCTTTATTAAAAATGGATATTAGCTCAACTCAAAACAGGCTCCTCACCCTTTTTCAGGGGGAGGGTGGGAGGGGGTTGTTGATACGACCATTGCATTTGATTTGGCCTACATACCCAGTTCGAAACTAAATCTCAATAACTTCCAAATTTTCAAATTGAATTTACAAACTCTCAATCAACTCCCTCAATACCGTAGTTAGTTTTGGTTCAGCCTCGCTGGCTACACGTATTACATCTTCCAGAGAGGTTTCTTTAATGTTTTCTTCTGGGTAGCCCATATCCGTAATTACCGAAATGGCGAATACCGGCAACTCCATGTGTTTGGCTACAATAACTTCTGGCACTGTGCTCATACCCACACAATCTCCGCCTATGGTATAGAACATTTTATATTCTGCTGGGGTCTCCAAAGTAGGCCCTTGCACACCTACATATACGCCAGCGTGAATGCGGTAGCCGTGCTTTAAGCCAATCTCTAAACCTTTTTGTACCAACGATTTGTCATACGTTTTAAGCATATCCGGGAAACGTGGACCCAACTCATCGTAGTTTTTGCCACGCAACGGATGCTCAGGTTGCATATTTATATGGTCACGCAAAATCATTAAGTCACCGTTTTGGTAACTTGGGTTTAAGCCACCTGAGGCGTTGGAGATAAAAAGGGTTTTTATACCCAAGTATTTAAATACTCTTACTGGGAAGGTAACTTGCTGCATGCTGTATCCTTCGTAGTAGTGAAAACGGCCTTGCATGGCCACTACTTTTTTACCGTTTAGGTTGCCGAAAATCAATCGGCCCTTGTGGCTCTCCACTGTCGATACAGGGAAGTTTGGTATGTTGCTGTAAGGCAGCTCGGCTACCAATTCAATTTCTTCGGCAAGGTTTCCTAGTCCAGTGCCTAGTATAATGGCATAGTCGGGTTGGAAGTTAACGGTGGCTTTAATGAATTTTACGGTCTCTTCAATTTTTTCAAGCAAATGCTCCATGATTAGGGTTGTATGGCGTTTCGGTTTTTCAATTCCCTTAAACGGGATAAATAGTTTAATATTTCAGTATCGAACAGGGCTTTGTCTTCCGCGAAGAACTCTACCTGCATCGGTTGCACAAAAATCGGTATTTTCCGCTCAATAAACCATTGGCGGTAGGTATGCAGCCGCACAGCATCTTTTTCGGTAGTGATTATGGCTTTCTGCGCCGACTCTAAGTTGGCAAAGGCCGTCACCATGTGCTCAGCATCATGTGCACTGTAGGCGTGGTGGTCGGGGTATTGCATGGCATGTACCTGCTTAAACTTCGGGGTTAAATACTCCAACAAGGGTTTAGGGTTGGCTATGCCCGCCAACATTATTATCTCCACATCGGTGCCTTGAGCCAGCTTTTCGGCTGGGTTCATTAGGTTGTAGGCAGGTGCATATTGTAGGTAACTGAAAAACAGTTTTTGATTGGCCAAAGGCTTTAGCTCCTGCCTTACAGCCGCTTTTTGTTGTGCGGTAAGGTCGGGCGGGCACTTGGTAACGATGATAAACTGTGCCCTAGCTGCTCCAGCAATTGGTTCCCTAAGGCTGCCGGCAGGTATCAATTCATCGCGGGTATATAAGTTGTTGTAGTCGGTAAGCAGTATGCTCAGCCCAGCGTCAATGCTTCGGTGCTGAAAGGCATCATCCAACAACAGCACTTCGGTAGCTGGCCAATCGCTCAACAGTTGCGGCACGGCCATCACCCTATCCTCGCCTACGCTTACGCCCACTTGTGGGTATTTCCATTTTATTAGTTGTGGTTCGTCGCCCACCTGTTCTGGGGTGGTTTCAGCTGTGGCAGCAAAGTATCCTTTGGTTTTGCGCATATAGCCCCGGCTGAGGGTAGCCACATGAAAGTGCGGGCTAATGAGCCTTATAAGGTACTCAATATGCGGTGTTTTACCGGTGCCTCCGTAGCTAAGGTTGCCTACGTTTATTACCGGCAGATCAAACTGTATACTTTTGTAATGCCCATTATCAAACAGCCAGTTTCGGGTGCGCACCACGCTGCCGTATATAAACGTGATGGGCGATAAAAGCATACTGGTAATTGATGGCATGTTGTAAAACTAGTACGTTTTGCGAATAAGAATACAGCTAATGCTACGTTAAATGGTAAGCATGCCAATTTAGTTCGTATACCGTATCTTTGTTTATCATGAAATATGCCCTTGTTGCGCTCTTTTTTGTTGCCTTGTCTTCCTCTTGCAAGAAAACACAATCATGTATTGATACTAGCAAGATTGACTATACCCGATTTTGTGGCAACACCTACGACCCTGTGTGTGGTTGCGACGACTTCACCTATAACAACGCCTGTGAAGCCGAGCGCAGTGGTGTAGTTTCTTGGATTGGTGGGCCGTGCTTACAATAGAGATGGATTAATTGGTTAGAATTATCTTTTAAAGCTATTTTTTTTGCTTAATTTTTAATGATTGCAAAGGCTTAAGATATCCATCTGCAAATTTTCTGGATACTTGATACGCAATACTAGGTACTAAAAAAACAAATTCCTTATCTTCATAGCATTCAATCCAAATTATCCAAAAATTCTCCTCAACAATGGATACGTCCACTCTTGCCCGTGTTACGGTTACCAACCCCATTAATCTTAAAGAACTTTATTCGTTTGAAGAGCCAACCACGGCCGAGCTCGATCAAGTGTTTGCCCGTGCTCGTGCCATGGAGCCTGTGCTGCGTAAAATGAGCGTAAAGGAAAGAGTGGGTCACATGAATAATGTGAGGCAGTATATTATCGACAATCGCGAATGGATACTTGACCGTATTATAGAAGAAACAGGCAAGAGCCGCATGGATGCCCTTACTGCTGAGGTGTTTGAGGTAACCGATGTGTTTGATTACTTTGAGAAAGTAACCGAGAAGCTGCTAAAAGATAAGAGTGTTTATACCCCGCTGCCGTTGTTGGGCAAAAAATCGAAAATATATTGGGAGCCTTTAGGTACAGTATTGATTATCGCTCCTTGGAATTTTCCATTCTACCAGGGCATTGTGCCAGCCATGTTGGCCTTTTTGGCAGGCAACCCAGTGTTGTTTAAGCCTAGCGAAGTGACCCCGATGAAGGGCGTGATGGAGAAAGTGTTGGAAGGGGCTGGTTTTCCTAAAGATGCCATACAAGTAGTGTACGGTGCTAAAAACACTGGCGCACAATTGATTGAGCGCCGCCCCGCTAAAATACACTTTACCGGCAGCGTGAATACGGGCAAGAAGATTATGGCCCTGGCCGCACAACAACTGATACCCGTTGATTTGGAGCTTGGAGGTAAAGACCCTAGCTTGGTATTTGAAGACGTAGACCTAGAGCGCACTGTGAACGGCATTATGTGGGGCGCTTTTACCAATGCAGGCCAAAGCTGCACTAGTATCGAGCGTTTGTATATACACGAGAGCATCTATCAGCCGCTCCTGGATATGCTGGTTGAAAAAACCAAGAAGCTTACCGTAAGCCATGCGGGTCGCGATTACAAATCGCCAGCCGATGTAGATATGGGCACCGTTACAGCCGAGTTTCAAATAAGAATTATTGAAGACCATATAAAAGACGCTGTGGAGCGTGGCGGCAAGGTATTGTGCGGTGGTAGCCGCCAGCCAGGGACGCACCATTTTCCGCCAACCATTGTGGCCGACGTAGACCATAGCTTTAAAATAGCCAGTGTGGAAACCTTCGGCCCGGTGATAGCGGTAATGAAATTCAAAACCGAAGAAGAGGCCATCCGTTTGGCAAACGACTCGCCATATGGCTTAAGTGCCAGTGTGTGGAGCAAAGACTTAAAACGCGCCGAGCGTGTAGCCCGAGAGATTATTACCGGCAACGTGAGCATCAATAGCCACATGCTTACCGAGGGCAACCCAGCGTTACCATTTGGTGGTATAAAGGATAGCGGCTTTGGTCGCTACAAAGGCGAAGCAGGCATCTACACATTCTGCAACAGCAAATCGGTATTGATTGACGTACAAGGCAAAAAGATAGAGCCACATTGGTACCCGTTTACCCCTGAGAAATATGCGTTGTTAACCGATTTGATGGTTGCGTTGTTTAGTAAATCGAAGAATTGGGTAAAATTTGCCGTTTCAGGATTGAAAATCGACAACATCGGTACGAAACAGAAATTGTAACTTGGAAATTTGAGCATTTGCTAATTTGGAAATGAGGTTTTGTGTGTAGTGGAGAGATAAATTAGCCTGTTACTTCTATTTTCAAGTTTTTGAAATTGCTACATCCTCAAATTGAATTTCCATTTTCACATTTTCAAATTAGCACATTTTCAAATTAGTTATGTACGACTACATCATTATCGGCACTGGGCCATCGGGCGGAAACATTGCCCACAACTTGTTTAAAGCCGGCGCCAATATCTTGGTACTTGAAGCTGGAAAGCTAATGAACAAAAAAACCTTTCCGCGCACTGAGGCCGATACCTCGGCAAGGCTCTATTGGGGCGGCGGCATTGAGTTTGATACCGATGCTAAAATGGGTTTTTTGCGCACCCGCGTGGTGGGCGGTACTTCCATTGTAAACCAATGCCTGCTCGATCGTTTTGATGATATTGCCTTTAATGATTGGAAGGCCGAAAGTGGCGTCAATTGGTTCACCAATGAGCAGTTGGCTAAGCACTACGATACGGTAGAACATGCATTGGCCTTGCACACCTTTACGGCTAATGAAATGAACCGCAATGCACAGCTTTTTACTCAAAGCTGCGATAAAATAGGCGTAAAATGGGGATACCTCCGCAAAGGGCAAAGCGATTGTGCCCAGGAACGCGGTAATGATTGCATGGCCTGCTTGGGCGGTTGCCACCGCGATAGCAAACAAAGCTCATATGCTGGCTACTTGCGCGACGATATTGCAGCAGGATTGAATATACAAACCGAGACCGAGGTAACGCAAATTGTAAATAATGGAAACACGGTTACACTGCATGCCTTACAACAAGGTAAACCCTTAACCTTTCAAGCCAAAAACATAGTGCTGGCTGGTGGTGCTTTTGGCACTACTAAAATGCTCCTGCAATCTGGTTTTAAGAAGCAGTTGCCAGCCTTGGGCAAAAACTTTAGCACGCACCCGCAGTTTATGAGTTTCGGCTTGTTTAATGAAGAGATACATGCTTATAAGGGCTATTTCCAAACGGTGGCCTCAAAAGACCCGAACCTTCGCCAAAAAGGTTATAAGTTAGAGAATGTGTTTGCCCCGCCTATCTCTGCAGCTATGTTGTTCAGCCGCACGGGAGCGTATCACCAAGAGATTATGCGCAACTATACTCGCATGACCTGTATAGAAGTGGCCGTGCGCGACGAAAATGCCGGCGAGATAAAAGTGGATAATAAAGGAAAGCTAACCATTGATAAACCCTTTACCGCCCAAGACCGCCGCCGCCGCGATGAAGGCCGCGAATTGATAGCGAATATACTCACCAATGAAGGTGCTAAAAAGGTATATGCCAGTCCGTTTTCGGTTGGGTTGCACCTAATGGGAGGCAGCGTTATGGGTACAGACTCTGCCAAATCGGTAGTTGACCCAGAATTTAGGGTGCATGGCTACAAAAACATGTTTGTTGCCGATAGCAGTATATACCCCAATGCCCCAGGCATTAACCCATCGTTAACCATTATGGCATTAGCACAAAAATTAAGTGACCAATTAATAGGAGCAAACCATGGCATCTAATTATCTAAGCAACTCGGCCCTGAAAGCCATTAATCGCATTGGCGATATGATGATACCTCGCAACGGTGAGTTCCCTTCCTTCAGCGAAGTGGGCGGCATAGCCTATATCGATGACTTGGTATCGTATGCCCCACCAGCGGACATAAAAGACCTAAATCTCTTGCTTACTATACTGGCCTTCATGCCCAACTTTGTTTTGAGGTGGCTATTAAACAGGATGGAAAACTCCATGGAAAGCAGTGGCCCATTGGCACCTATTTTCCGTATGTTGGATGTTGGCTTACGCGGCCTTATTTTCTCATGCTACTACACCGAAAAAATACCCGCCAGCTACACAGGCAAAAAGCCGTTGGATATTATCGGGTTTGATTTGACCAGGGTGGAGGATTAAGGGGTATGCGTTGCGTACTTCGGCTCCGCTCAGTATGACATAATGGGGGTTTATTGATATTGCTGTAGTATCTAAAACAACCGCTCATACAACTCCTGCACCTTATTTACGGCTATCACTTCAATATTATACTTCCTTAGGTCGAGGCCTTTTACGCTGGCGCCACTTACAAATATTTTCTTGAAGCCTAGCTTGTCGGCTTCGCTAATGCGCTGATCGATGCGGTTTACGGCACGTATTTCGCCAGATAGGCCTACCTCGCCACTAAAGCAATAAGTGGGCGGCACCACTTGGTCTTCGAAAGAAGATAGTAAGGCGCAAACCACTGCCAAATCAATGGCTGGGTCTTCTACGCGCAGGCCACCCGCTATATTCAAAAACACGTCTTTGGTTCCAAATTGAAACCCAGAGCGTTTCTCTAGTACTGCCAATAGCATCTGCAATCGGCGCAAGTCAAACCCTGTGGCGCTGCGCTGGGGGCTACCATATACGGCGTGGGTTACCAATGCTTGGGTCTCAATGAGCATGGGGCGCATGCCTTCAATAGTGCCAGCAATGGTTACACCGCTAAGCACTTCTTCGTGCTGGTTGAGGAGGAATTCGCTAGGGTTGCTTACTTCGCGCAGGCCACCATTGCCCATTTCGTATATGCCCAGTTCGCTGGTGCTACCAAAGCGGTTTTTGCTGGTGCGCAGTATGCGGTAGTTGTAATTGCGGTCGCCTTCAAATTGCAATACCGTATCTACTATGTGCTCCAATACCTTTGGGCCAGCTATGCTGCCTTCTTTGGTGATGTGTCCAATGAGCATTACGGGTGTGGCGGTTTCTTTGGCGTAGCGTTGCATTTCGCTGGCGCACTCCCGTATTTGCGATACACTGCCGGGTGTAGACTCAATATACTGCGACTGCAAGGTTTGTATCGAATCAATAATCACCAAACCTGGCTTCAATTCCTTTAGGTGGCGGAAGATTTTGTATGTAGCCGTTTCGGTAAGAATGTAGCAGTTTTCTGCTTTCAATCCCAACCGCCTAGCGCGCATAGATATTTGCTCAGCACTTTCCTCGCCGCTTACGTACACCACTTTTAGTTTCGGCACACTCAGCGCCAACTGCAGCATCAGTGTTGATTTGCCGATGCCCGGGTCGCCGGCAATAAGCACCAGTGAGCCTGGCACAATGCCACCGCCCAATACGCGGTTCAGCTCTTGGTCGGGCATACTGATGCGGTAGGTCTGTTGCTCTTCAATATCCTCCAACAATTGCGGAACGGCCTCTGCCGAGCCAATGTCCTTTTTAAGCTGTGCCTTTGGTGTATCATCCTTCTCTAAAACTTCTTCTACAAAGGTGTTCCATTGCCCGCACGACGAGCAGCGGCCAATCCACTTGGGCGATTGTGCGCCACAATTCTGGCAGCTATAGATGGTGCGTATTTTCGACATGAAACAAATATAGTATCAAGTAGTGAGTATCAAGTATCAAGTACTAGACATGATGAAGATATTGCTTAAGCTTCTGCGTTGAGGCGGGTTCTCCAGTTTACGGTGCGTAGCTTATCGGTAATACGTTGCTTGGTGGCCTCTAAAAACAGAAAGCGCTCAATGTTCGCTATTTTATCGTTGGTAACTGCAGCAGGGGCTTGTGCTCTTTTACTGCGTTTGCGGTGCTTTATCATAACCTTAGTAATTTTATTAGCACTAAGATAGTATTTTGCAAATTAAAATAGCAAATAAAAACTAAAAATAATTGCAATAAAATTTAGCTAAGGTTGGTAAATTATTTCAAAAACCTTGTGCCATCAAGGTTTAGCCACTGCAGTGCGGCACCGCTTAGTAAAGTTAGTTTAGTATCATTGGGGTAAGGCATGGAGTGGATTAAATGCCCTGGCTGCAGCTCACCCAGCGGAAAAGGATAGTCGGTGCCTAAGCATACTTTATCGGCACCAATCAGGTTAACGATATAGTCGAGCATAGCAGGGTCGTGCACGAGGCTATCCAGCCAAAACTTGCCTAAGTATTCTCGCGGGTTTATGGGATTATCAACGGCTACCAAATCGGGTCTAACGTTGAAGCCGTGCTCAATGCGGCCAATAGTTGCTGGGAACGAACCACCGCCATGCGCAAATGCCACCCGTAGGTTTGGCAAGCGCTCAAATATGCCCCCAAATATCATAGAGCAAATGGCCAGCGAGGTTTCGGCAGGCATACCCACGAGCCACGGCAACCAATATTTATCCATTTTACCTTTGCCCATCATATCCCAAGGGTGCACAAATATGGCGGCGCCTAAGCGGTTGGCAGCTTCAAAAAAGGGGAATAGCTCTGGGTCGTTCAGGTTCCAATCGTTAACATGCGAACCGATTTGCACGCCTGCCAAACCCAATTCGCCCATGCAGCGCTCCAGTTCTTGTATTGCTAATTGTGGGTCTTGCAACGGCACGGTGCCCAATGCAACATATCGGGTAGGGTAGCGGCGCGCCACATCGGCAATATGGTCGTTCAAGAAACGGGATACTTCTAGCGCATCCTTGCCTTTTGCCCAATAATTGAATAGCACGGGTATGGTGCTGAGTACCTGCACGTGCACCCCTTGGTGGTCGCATTCGTGCATGCGCACCTCGGGGTCCCAGCAGTTACTTTCCACCTCCCTGAAAAACTTATCATCTACCATCATCCGCGCACAGCATGCCTTGTGATGGTCAAGGCTCACAAAGCCCCCATAGCCGAATTTATTAGCCCAATTGGGCATTTTTTCGGGCATAATGTGGGTGTGGATGTCGATGGTAAGCATGGGCAAGTTGTTTACATAATGCTTTGCTAAGATAGCAAACTCAACCTGAGCAAGCAGCATAAACCACCAGCCTGATACCAAAACCTATCATTACCACCCCGATGATGCGGTAAGCTACTGTTAAGTTTTGGGGCTGGATAAAGGCTTTGATGCGGTGCGCTAAAAGCACTTTGAGGCTATCGAGGGTGAAAATGCCCAGTAGGCAGCCAAGCAAGTATTGGTACATGCCACCACTATAGCCATATTTGTGGCCTGCATAACCTATTACGGTGAGCCATACTCCAAACACAAACGGGTTAACGAAGTTGACCAAAAAGCCGCTCACAAATGCGCCCGTTAAGCCACCAGCGCTGGGCTTAGCCTCGGTGTTGTACGAGGGGCTTACGATATACCTGCCGCCAATAGCAAACAGAATGGTAGCTCCCACAATGCTCACGTAGGTTGTGTTCTCTACCTTTTGCAAAAAGGCTACCGTGCCCGCAACGCATAGTGCCACTGCAACTATATCGCTAACTATAATGCCCAAGGCTACCATAAGGCCAGCGGTGCGGCCCTTTTGTAGGGTGTTTTGCAGTAATGTGAAAAACACCGGCCCCACAAAAACAATCATGGCCAAACCCCATAAATAGCCTTCTAAAAACGCCATGGGTGCAAAATAGAAATATTCAATGAGTTATGGTAAATATGGCGGTAGCGGGGCGTTGAGTAGCCATGCCCGCTATTGTTTCTTTGTTGATTAGTTTTTGGGCATTGGGCTGTGCAAACACTTCCTGCATATTGCGTATGGCTCCTGCTGGCACTTGGGCTTCAAGTAACGCAGCTAGAAGCTCGTCTCGTTGCCAAGTGGAGGCTGCTAGCTGTAGCTGGTTCAATAAACTTTCGCGGTTGGTTACCCGTTTGCTATTGGTACTATACTTTTCATCGGTAGGCAAAATAGATAGCTTGAGCACGTTGCACAGGTTCTCGAATTGCGCATGGTTGCCCACCGCTAACACAATCTGCCCGCAATCGGCACAAGTAAGGGTTTCGCCATAAGGGGCAATGTTGGGGTGCAAGCTGCCAAGGCGCTGCGGTATATGCCCAGCCATAAGCCAGTTGGTGGCTTGGTTGGCTAAAGATGCTATGGCCGCATCGTATAACGATACGGACACCATGGCTCCCAACCCCGTGCGCTCGCGTTGCAGCAGTGCCAGCAATATGCCTTCTTTTAGTTGATGCGCCGCCATCAAATCAATCACTGCCACGGGCCATTTTATGGGTCCGCTTTCGGGTGTGCCGTTCATGTACATTAGCCCAGCTTCGGCTTGCAGCACTACATCAAATGCTGTGCGGCTATCGTTTGGTCCAAAGCCAGTGATGTTGGCATATATGAGTTTCGGGTTGAGGGCTTTTAATGTTTCATAATCCAGTCCCAGTTTAACATCATCGGTGGCCTTAAAGTTAGTGAGCACTATATCGGCATTGGCTATTAGGTCTAGCACCGCTTTTTTGCCTGCTGTGGTTTTCAGGTCGATGGATTGGTACTCTTTACCATAATTAACCGAACTAAAATAGGCCGAAACCTCGCTTTGGGCATCTTCGGTGGGTAGTTTCCACTGGCGGGTTACGTCGCCGCCATCGGGGTTTTCAATCTTGATAACCTTGGCACCCAATTCAGCTAAAAACATACCCACGGCTGGCCCCGCCAATACGCTTGCTAGTTCTATTACGGTTAGGTGCTTGAGCATGGAGGGGTTTACAGGTTGAGGGTTACGAGTTGCGTGTTTTCAAATTTAAAGATTCATAACGAATACTAGTCACTATTCACTAACAACTACTTACTTTGTAACAATCATGATAATAACCCGCATAGCACCCACGCCCAGTGGTTACCTGCACCAAGGTAATGCCTTTAACTTTTTGCTCAACTGGCTATTGGCCCGTTCGCAGGGAGGTAAGGTGCTATTGCGCATCGATGATTTGGATGCGCCACGTGCGAAACCCGAATTCATTAATGATGTGTTTGAGACATTAGATTGGTTGGGTATCTATTGGGATATGGGGCCAACCGGGCCAGATGATTTGGCGGCTGCCTGGAGCCAAAGCCATCGCTTGCCTTTGTACCATGAATTGCTAGATATCTTAAAAGAACATGACCATCTGTTTGCTTGCGAATGCTCACGGAAGGATTTGGCCGATAGTAGTGGGGTATATCCTGGAACTTGCTTGCACAAAGGCATTGCCATGGATACGACCGATGTTGCTTGGCGTGTTAAGGTTGAAGCGGATGCCTTCATGCATTTTACGGATGGTTGGCAAGGAGCCATACAATACGCATTAGGGCAGGAGATGGGCAGCTTTGTGGTGCGCCGCCGAGACGGAATACCTGCTTACCAAATAGCCTCATTGGCCGATGATGTGCATTTTGGCGTTAACTCAATTGCCCGTGGCATGGATTTATTGCCATCAACGGCGGCGCAGCTATATTTGGCCAAGTTGTTGGGCAATAGCTCATTTGTTAAAACCCAGTTTTATCACCACCCATTGGTATTGGACAATGCAGGGCAAAAGCTCTCCAAATCAGCAGGAAGTGTATCGCTCAACCATTGGCGCAGCGAGGGCTTACCCGCAAGTGTTTTGCTGGACAATTTTTGTAAGTGGGCAGGTATTGAGGTTGATGGGGAAGTGCAAAGTGCAAGAGAACTATTGTCTATCACACCTAAATCTTGGAAGTTCTAATATTCTTACCACCCCATTTTCACTACCCTCACCACTTGCTGGTTGCCACCTTGTTGAATCGTGAGCAAATAAACTCCTTCGGGCAAAGCATCTAGTCCGTTTATAGTATATCTGTTGCCGTTGTTCTCTGGCGCGGGTAAATTTACTTGCCGACCAGCAATATCTATTAAGCTAAATTGGGGCAAGTTGGTAAGCTTACCGCTATGCTCAAATGAAATACTACTGGTAAAAGGGTTAGGCCCTATGCTCCAGTCATTTTTGGCATTTATGGCGTCAATTCCCACAGTACGGTTGTCAACTACAATTACTGGTAGGGTTACCTCTTCGCAGCGGCCTTGTGGGCAGGCTGTGTTGCAAACGGTAAGGGTTACACTATATAAGCCGCCTTCGGTGTACCAGTGGCTAGGGCTTTGGTTTTGGGCATTGTTGGTGGTGCTGTTGGCATCGTCAAAATCCCAAGCAAAGGTATTTGCGTTGAATGATAGGCTGTAAAAATTTACCTCCACGCTATCGTCGCCATTATTTAGCGTAGCAGGTATTGGTAAGTAGCCAAAGATGGCAATTGGGTCGAAACAACGGATGGTATCCCTAAATTCGGCGCTTTGGTATATCTCGTCACCGTTTATCAACCAGGCAGTCACTTTTAATACAGGCACACCTTCATCTCTATCAAACCAGCTATATTCAATTACTGTATCTGGCACAAACTGATTAGGGATAAAGTCGCCTAAGGTAATAGTGTTGCCAAACACAGTAACACTATCGCGGTTGTGTATTACCGAGCGGTGTTTCAATACGCTATCATAAGTAGCATATGGTGTTATCAATGTTCCCCATCCATCAACATAGTTGCTGCGGGTTTGGGCATGCTTGTACGAAAAGGAGAAGTTGATGCCAGTACCTGGTATTGAATCTAATTTGATGGCGTAACTGCTCACCGAAGTAGTGCTATCGCCGAAGCGCAGCGGAAACCTGTAAATCCTATCGGGGTTGTCGTAGGCCACCACCAGCGGTACGTTCGATATCCGGGCACCAATGCCATTTTGGTATAGCCCGCTGTTGTCCTTTTCGTAAAGGTTATAAACTTGGGTAAGTGAGGTAATGCCCAGATTGATACTATCGTTGGTAAGCTCGGCCAAATTGAAGTTGGCGGCCCAACTGGTAAGGCAATTGGTGTTGCATTGGGCGTTGCACAAGCCAGTGCAAACAAAATCGATGCCACCCGTGCCTAGGCAATCGCTGTAGCAGGAGTTAAAGCAGTTGAATGCGCATGTTAACAAGTAAGAAGGCAGAAAGCCCGTAGCATTAGGCGTAGTGAAACTGCGGATGCGCTGCGAAAAAGGGTATAGGTTGTTGTGGTCCCATACTGCATTGGCTCCGGTAGGCCTAAAATCTTCGTTGCCAAGGTCGAAAATACTTACCTGACTCACTAAAAAGCTATCGCCTGTGCCCGCAAAATAGCTTGAGAAGTATGAGTTTTGCGCCGATGCCGTGAGCAGTATGAGCAAAGAGCAAACAACTAGTATAAAACGGGCCATAGTAAGTTGGTTAAAAACCCTCAAAAGATAGCAAAAATGGCTAACGGTAACTAATGCTACGCTATTTACTTTAAATTACACCATTAAAATACCCATATCAAGTTGCCAATTGCTATTTTTATAACACGGCAGCAAATGCAGCGGTATTAGGGCAACAAATATGAACAGGCTCTTTATTAAATACTTGGTCTCTTTATTGGCCATATCTATTATTCCAGCTTTTCTGGGTGGTATGCTGCTGCTATCGTTTCTTAAGGTAAATATGAATGGCCTTAAGAGCGAGCTCAATACTCAAGTATCGCAGGTGCTTACTCGCGAAATATCTTATAAAGATGAGGCAATTGCCCAAACCGAGGGCATGTATGTACAAGAGGAGATAGACCGCATAGGTAACAAAATAAGTGCTATGGCTATGGCTCCGGGCTTTGTTGACCTCGAGTTGTTGGACATTAGTGCGTTTGTAGAGAACTTTATTAGCAACGAGCCTGCTGTGCTCGAAATTGCTGTGGTAGATAAGTGGGGCGAAGTGGTTTTTGATAAAGTGAACTCCCTTTCGGTAATGAGTGAAGAGTATAGCGACCTAGTTGACGAAGATTTGCTCAAAACCATCCAAGCCAAAGAGTCCTATTTATCTGATGTTAGCATCTCTAGCCGCTCACAACTTCCTTATGTTACGTTGGGGCAGCCGATTATTCAGTTTGGCGGAAATTTTGCTGGTGGCATTATCTTAAACCTGAATCTTAGTTTTATTTGGGATATAGCAGCTTCTAAGCAAGTGGGCGAGAGTGGCAAACTCTATATTATCTCTTCGGAGGGCCAATTGATTTCACACCCATCTACTCGCGAGTTGTACCAAAACTCCGACTACTCTAAATACGAGTACATACGCGAGATTATGGCTACCAAAAACGGCACTATCCAAACCTCAACTAGTTTGGTATCATACTTTACCAATAAATATGGCTGGATAACCATTATCGAGATTCCCGTTGAGCAGGCGCTAGCAACCGTAAACGATAACCAGCTATTGGTTGAATCGTTTATATCTGATACAAACCGTTCCATGGGTTTTGTAGCCGTGGCCATTCTTGCATTTATTCTTATCCTTACCATTGTCATTTCTATTTATGTTACTCGTTGGCTTATTACTCCAATCGTAAACCTTACCGAAGCTACCCGAACCGTATCGAGCGGCAACTTAACCATGGTTATCTCAAAAAACTCTAGAGACGAAATTGGGGAGCTTACCGACTCGTTTAATTTAATGACCGAACAGTTGCGCTTGAAACAAGAGGAACTACTGAAAAGCAACGCATATATTAAGTTGCAAGCCGAAGAGTTGTTGGATAGGTACAACTCCGATTTAGAGCAGTTTGCCTATGTTACTACCCATGATTTAATAGAGCCGCTGCGCATGATAACCAGCTATATTCAGCTTTTACAGCGCCGTTACCGGAATATATATGACGATGAGGCCAAAGAGTTTATGCGCTTTGTGGTAGAAGGGGTGGATAGGATGCATAACATTATAAACGATTTGTTTGAGTACTCGCACATACGCACCGATGTGAAGGACTTTGAAAAGGTAGATGTAAACGAGGTACTGGCGGCCACCACCAAAAAGCTAAGCAAAGAAATTATTGATTCGGGGGCAACTATAACCAGTATTGGCCTGCCCGAGTTGAGGGCCGTGCAGAGCAATTTGGTGCAGGTTTTCCAAAACTTGCTTGGCAATGCCATTAAATTCAGACAAAAGGAAGTGCCGTTGCAAATAAAAATAACCTGCGACGATCGCGAGCACGATTGGCTGTTTTCGGTTGAAGATAATGGCATGGGTTTCGATCCACAATACAAAGAAAAAGTGTTCGAGATTTTTAAACGCCTCAACAAACGCGACGATTATCCAGGCTCGGGCATGGGCTTGGCTATTAGCAAAAATATAGTTGAGCGTCATGGCGGCAAAATCTGGGTCGATTCGCGCTTGGGCATAGGTACCACCTTTTACTTTACCATCAAGAAGTATTAGTGTTCGCTGCCCGGTACAGGTCCGCCAGGGCCTCGGTTTTTGTATTCGCGCAGCACTTCTATCTTAAAATCGCGCTCGGCTTTTTGCAGTAGGGCAATTTTTTTCACGGGCAATATGGTACGCAGTTTCTGTAGGTTCTCAATCTCCAGATTCGATTCTTTTTGCTTTAGCCATATATGCTCATCCAGCATTTTGTTCATTTCTGCCTCGGTTAGCACATCAAACTTGGTGGCAAGCGTTTTTGCCAATTTCATTTGTGCGCGGTGCACTTCCATCTTTGCATCTTGGTAAGCATTATATACTGGCCAGAAAACTTGTGCTTCGGCAGTATTAAGGTTGAGCCTGTTTGTCAAGAAAGCCACTTTTAGGGCTTTAATTTTTTCTTCTGGTATTCTCTCGCCGTGGTGGTTTCCGCCACCAGGGTTGTCGTGGTGTGGCACTTGGGCCAAAGAGTAAGTGCCACTAACTACCATGAGTATAAACAAAATAGTGGTGTGCAACAGGATGTTTTTCATAACCAATCCTCCAAAAGTGTTTCGTCATCAATCATTTCGAGCAGTAATGAGTTATAATCGTCGCTGTTAGCGTTATCATCAAGATACTGAAAGGCAGGATTTGCCGATAGCACCAACATTAGGCTATCGTCTTGCATTACATGGTTGTCGAGCAACGCTTCATCTTGCATGGCCAATTGCAGCAAGTCGTCGTTGGATAGCGAATCAAAGGCCAAGCCGTTGTTGCTTACAGTGCCAATGGGCCAGAGTATAATTGCCAAAGTAATGCTTGCCGCTGCGGCTAAGCCTACTAGGCCAAATGGAATGATCCGAAAGGTGCGTTTTTTATCGGAAACTGGCTGTGCGGCTTTATGCAATACCTCGGTGACCAGTGTACCAAAGTATGCATCGTTAGGCATAGGCACCACAGGCTTGTGTGCCGTTGACAGCAATGTGGACAGTTCAGCCAATTCTTCCTTGGCGCTCGGTATAGGTTTGTATGGTTCGTTTGCCTTCATTCGTTGGTTTGACAACTTATTAGCGCAAAGGTTTAATTTATTGCTCAATTTTCTAATTGTTAGAAAGGCAATAGGGTTTTTGTTGGTTTCATACTTCCATAAAAAGTATTTGGATAATAAAATATTAGTTGGTACTCTTTGCATATTCCAGTTCTTTGGCATTGCTTTTTATTGCTTACCAGTAGCCTGTGATTATTAGGTTTCATCTTCATTTTCAACCAATAGCGTAACAATTTTTGCTCAACAACGTATGAAGGAATATAGCTTTTGACCAAGAGTTATAAGTTGACCAAAGAGAGGAACAGAACATGAAGAGGATGACCGAGAGGAGCAAGATGTTTTGCATCTTATTAGTAGTATGCAGTGCTATACTACACTCCGCAACCGCACAAGCAGCAACCATTACCACCTTGTTTGGTGGGTCGTGGGAGGTAGGTGCCATTTGGGACAGCGGTTTGCAGCCCACATCAACCGACGATGTAGTGATTACGACGGGAAACAACGTGACCCTCACATCGAATGTTACGGTTGCAAGCCTTGTTGTTAATTCAGAAGATTTAACAGTATTTACTATCAACTCCGGTTACACCTTAACGGTAACAGGAGATGTTACAATTTACGGCTCGCCCGATGCAACTTCATCGCAAATTGCCTGCAACGGCAATATTGTAATTGGCGGCAATTTGGTTTTTGAAGGCGATGCATCTAATGCGCAGGCACAGCTTTCAATGGGCGATGGCAGCACCGCAACCCTTAGCGGCAATATAGTGTTTACTGGTTTTGGCCGTGTTTGGAGCGGGAGTACAGCCAACATTCATACTTTTACTTTCAACGGTTCGGGCAATCGTGACATTAGATTCACTGGCAACCGTTTCCGTAACATTGTATTCAATACCGGCGGCAATATCACCGCCCAATCAAACCTTACCACAACTACCGTTTACGGTAACATTGATATTGTAAGCGGTACTTTCAAAAATGCCGGCTATTCAATGCTAGGTAACAGCGGTCGCACTTTTACCATTCGCACCGGAGCAACACTTGAAATTTCGGGCACCGTTGGCTTGCCCAGTACATTTTCAATGGTAATTGAGCCAAGTAGCACTATCCATTATGCGGGCGGAAGCCAAACCGTGGGCGTACCAAACAATAGCCAAAACTACGCAAACCTTCAAATTTCGGGCACGGGCACGAAAACGCTAGCTGGCAATACCACTGTAACGGGTAACGTATCTATCACGGGTTCAACACTTGATGTGCACAGCATAAACAATTACAGCTTGACTATAGCGGGCAACTTTAGTAATGGTGCCACCTTTAATGCACGAGCTGGTTCGGTTATACTTAATGGCACCGCTTTAAAGGACATTACCTCTGGCGGAACAACTTTTTACAACGTAACCTTTAACAATGTGGCTGGTTTTAATTTGAACGACGATATGACCGTGACTAATGTGGCTACACTAACCAACGGTGTAATTTCTACGGGTTCGAACCGACTCATATTGCAAAATACCGATGCCGCTGCTATAACTGGTTATAGCAGCGTACGCTTCATCAATGGCCGCCTGCGCAGGTATATGACCACCAATACCAGCACCTATGCTTTTCCGGTGGGCAATAGCACTGCATCATCTAGCTATCACTTAGCAGAGATTATTAACAATAACATGACTGGCTTAAGCTATATGGACGCTCGCTTTGGGGCATTGACAAACCATAACGATGCAGATCTTTCGGTTAGCGATAGTTATATGACTTATTTGTCTATTGCTCCTTGGGGCGTATGGCATTTAACTCCCAACTCGCAACCATCAGGTGGCAGCTATGATGTGCGCCTGTCGACCGCTAACATGGGTTTACTGAGCAACAACCAGTTTGCAATCGTTAAACGCGATGACGGCTCTACTTCCGGTGCCGATTGGGGCGCACCAGGTACCATAAACAATGACAATGGTGCGGGTCGTATGGTAGCCGATGGCTATGCTATTAGGTACGGTTTAAATAGCTTTTCTGAATTTGGTTTGGGTCGTGCGAGTACCAATGGCAATCCGCTGCCAATTGAATTGGTAAGTTTTGCAGCCAACGTAAACAGCAACAACGAGGTGGTTTTGAATTGGGTAACCGCGATAGAAATAAACAACGAGTTTTTTACCATTGAGCGCAGTGTCGATGGTGAACATTTTGAAGAAGTAACCCGTGTAGCGGGTGCGGGTAGTAGCAACGTGAGCAGCACTTACAGTGCCATTGACGGAAACCCTGCAGTGGGCCTTAGCTACTACCGATTGAAACAAACCGATTTTGACGGGGCCTTTGAATACTCAAATTTGGCAAGTGTGGTGCTTAATGATGCGGCACAAACTACCGTGCAAATATCGGTTTACCCCAACCCAGCAAATGCGGGTCAACAAATTCAGGTAAACATTAGTGCAGCCGTCATTGACTATACTATTGAGGTGTATGAAATGGGCAGTGGCAAATTGATTTACCGCGGTATTTCAATGGGTCAACAGAATCAATTGGATATGCCCGAAGGCCTTGCCGTTGGCGCATATTTGGTTAGGGTATCGAATGATACGGAGGTACAGAACCAAAAGCTGTTTGTACGATAACAGCACCAAAAACGATAACAAACTGCTACAAACGGGGCGTTTCTTTATGGAAGCGCCTCGTTTTTGTTTTTAGGGAGGAAACTATTTGCTAAGAAAGTGGCGCACGGCATCCAGAAATTCCTTTGGGGCTTCGGCATGCAACCAATGGCCTGCATTTGCAATGGTTACCACTTCAAGGTTAGTAAAATGTTCTCTGAAATTGACCAAATCTTTTTCCTCCACGTACTTCGATTTGCCCCCTCTGATAACTAAGGTAGGGAACTCAAACTTGCCATTCAACTCAATGCCTTTAACTACTTCGTTAAACTGTTGGTAAAGCACATCAAGGTTCATCTTCCATTCGTATCGGCCATCAGGGTTTCTATCCAGGCTTTTTAATAGAAACTGCAACATGCCTTCCTCTTCTATCTTTTCACGCAGCATTCGTTCCGCATCGCCGCGTTGCTTCACTTCATCGAGTTTTACATTATAGAGGGCTTCAAAAATAGTATCGTAGTTCCAGGTATATTGCCTTGCAGCTATATCGGCAATTATTAGCTTTTCAATCATTTCGGGGTAGCGGTTGGCAAACTCCATAACCGTTTTTCCGCCCATGGAGTGGCCTAGCAATGATGCCTTTGCTATATCTTGCTCCACCATGAATACTTTTAAATCTTCCGCCATCAGGGCGTAACTGTGCTCAGGGTAATGTGGGCTTCGGCCATGGTTTCGCTCATCTACTATATACACGGTGGCCATATCGCTGAGGGCACGGGCGTGCGTTTGCCAGTTGTCGAGCGAGCCTATGAAGCCATGTAATATAATAAGCGGTGAGCCAGTGCCCGATACTTTAAAGTTTAGCGACATAATTCTGGTTTTATTCCCCTTCTTTTTTGGGGGCTAAATCTTGTTTTTGGTCGTGCTGTAGTTTAATGATTTTGGCTCGGGTATTCTCAATAAAGGTACCGCCCATTTCCATAGCATTTACACTAACTGTTCTGAACCGGTTTTTCATACTCGTTTCTATTGCATTCAACTCTGAGAATGGGTCGTTGGGGTTTTTCTGCATGGCCTCGTAGGCAATGTTCAGGCACCAAACGCCCCAAGCATCATTTGAGTTAATTAATGGGTTTTCTTCGGTAAACTGGGCAATGAACATCAAGGGCCTATCGCGCACAAACTTAAAGGCGTATATGCTTACTATATCCCTAAAGCTCATGGGCTGGCTAATTAGCTTGGTAGTGGCAGCAAAATAAAAGCGCAATCTTAATGAGTCTTGAATAAAAAGGCTGTCCAGCATATCCAAGGTTTGGGGCGTTTCGGCTGGTTTTTTGCCTTGGTAGTATTCTTTAGCTATGGGCAGTATTAGTGGGTCTTTTAAGTAAGTTGCTTCTATACTAGCTTGGCTAGGCTTACTGGCCTCTTTTGGCTGGCAGCCAAACAATCCAACTATCATCAACAACAGTATTAGGGTATATCTCATTTTGAGGTTGGTTTGATTAATTTAGCAACCGTATTTAACAGGTTGACGCTAAAATTAACACCAATGGCAGCTAAAAAGAAATTTGGACAAGGAGGAATCGTGTTTTCTACCGATCCTGACTTTAGGCTCGATGCAGATGAACCCGAAAATGAGGAAACCTTAGCGCCTAAAGACCAACTGCTATACGTATCGCTCGACCGCAAGCAGCGGGGCGGAAAAACCGTTACCATGGTTGAAGGGTTTGTAGGTGCTGGCAGCGATTTGCTAGAGTTGGGCAAACTATTGAAAAACAAATGCGGCGTAGGTGGCAATGTGAAAGAAGGGGTAGTGTTGATTCAAGGCGATCATAAGCAAAAAATAGCCAGCATCTTGCAAGATGCTGGCTACAAAATAAAGTTAAAAGGCTAATTCTTAAGCCTCAGATTCTTGAGCGTGTTTCACAAAAATAACTTGGTGGTTGCCGGCACGGTATTTACGTTCCAACAATCCTTTGGTCTCCAAATCGTTCTGTACTGCTTTGGTTAATGCAACTGCATCTCCCTTTACTTTGCCACTTAACTCATTAAACGACAAGCGGGTAAGTTCAGGCATGCTCAGCGCTTGGTGCGTCTCCATTATAGTTAGCACGGTTTCTCTCACCACGGTATAGTCATCTGGGCTCATTTCCATGCCTTGCTGACCTGAGGGGTGCTTTGTTGTAATGTGATTTGACATAAGTAAAAGATTTATTTGTGTATATGCATAACAGTAAAAAATACTGTTTTAGTTCCGTAAACCTAGTTTATTGAGGCGAAGTGAACTAAGTTAATGAAAAATGCGGGTATTGCGAATTTTTATTTTGGTTTGAGCCATGTTTCAATCAATTTGCTTTGTTTCGGTAACAAATTGCACCTACAGTCAATTATTAGTATTTATTATACAGCATCGCTCAAATGCCCTATCTTTGCCCGCTAAAATTTAACCGAACATGCCACTTAAACTTAGTGAAGGCGCCTACTCGTTGCGCGGCATAAAAGTAGCCGACCTGTGCGAGCAATATGGTACACCCGTGTATGTGTACGATACCGAAACCATTAAAGATCAATACGAACTATTGATAAAATCGTTTAAGGGAGCCAACATTAAGTTGAAGTATGCATGCAAGGCATTAACCAACCCCAACATCCTTCGCTATATTAAAAGCCTAGGTGCAGGGTTGGATACCGTGAGCATTCAAGAGGTGCAAATTGGTCTTGCGGCTGGTTTTGAACCTAGCGATATCATTTATACCCCCAACAACGTAAGCCTCGATGAGATAAAGCAGGCCGTTGATTTGGGCGTGCACATCAACATTGACAACATAAGTATACTGGAGCAGTTTGGCAACTATTATGGTAGCAAGGTGCCAGTGTGCATTCGCGTCAATCCGCACATTATGGCGGGCGGCAACGTTAAGATTAGTACTGGGCATATTGATAGCAAATTCGGTATCAGTATATATCAATTGAGGCACGTAGAGCGGGTGGTAAAAACCACTGGTATAAGGGTTCAGGGCGTGCATATGCACACCGGTTCCGATATTTTGGACGTAGGCGTATTTAGCCGCGGTGCTGAGATGTTGTTCGACGTGGCACGTGATTTTAAAGACTTAGAGTTTTTGGATTTCGGCAGCGGATTTAAAATACCCTACAAGCCCGGCGATATGGGCACCGATGTGCAAGAGTTGGGCAAAACCCTTTCGGTACGCTTTAATGAGTTTTGTAAGGAGTATGGTCGCGATTTGGAGCTTTGGTTTGAGCCAGGCAAGTTTATCGTGAGCGAAGCGGGTTACTTCTTTGCGAAAGTAAACGTCATCAAACAAACCACGGCAACCGTGTTTGTGGGCATTGATACGGGTTTGAACCACCTGATACGCCCTATGTTTTACGATGCCTACCACCACATTATAAATGTAAGCAACCCAACCGGTACCGAGCGCATATATACCGTAGCAGGCTATATTTGCGAGACCGATACTTTTGCTTGGGACCGCAAGATAAACGAAGTGCGCGAAGGTGATATACTGGCCTTTTACAATGCAGGTGCTTATGGGTTTACCATGGCAAGCAACTATAACAGCCGCCCACGCCCTGCCGAGGTAATGATTTACAACGGCAAAGACTATCTTATACGCAAGCGCGAAACGCTGGAAGATTTGAACAGGAATGTGGTGGAAGTGGAGATGTAACATTTTGGGTTTTGGATGCTTGCTTTACTTGCATTGGTATACCTAATTTACGGTATAATGGCAGTGTTGAAAAATAGACTGCGCTTAGGTTTTTTGGCGTTGAAGTTAAATTCTGAAGAATGCTAGCAGCCTGACTGGTTATTACTTTTGATAATAACAAAATCATTCAAAAACAAGGCTTTGTATGAAATTGCAGTTCGCCTTACGTCCAAAAACTATGTCTATTACAGTTCATCTGGTCCAAAAATAACGTCCGTGAAAAAAAATAATATTTTGTTGCGCTTTATGCTTTTTTGGCCTTTTTTTCACTATATTCATGGCATGGTTGAAGGGCAATCTTCCATACTTCCGTACAGGTAAATTCCCACGGAAAAGTCAATAGAAATTCGATTTTTTTTTAAAATAATTTTTGCTGAACTTCACACCCCCTTGAAAAAGGGGTGCGAATAATAAAGCCTTTAACCTTTTTAATAAAAACAGTTTATGTACATGGAAACAACCTATGAAGATGTATGGAAAAACTGTCTAAAAATTATTCGGGATAATGTTAGCTTGCAATCGTTTAAGACTTGGTTTGAGCCTATTAAGCCAGTAAGGCTTGAGAATAGCGTGCTTACCATTCAAGTGCCCAGCCAGTTCTTTTACGAATGGCTAGAAGAGCACTATGTAGGTTTGCTGCGCAAAACTATAAAGCGCGAACTTGGCATTGATGCACGATTGGAGTACCGTATTGTAGTAGATAATAGTGCAGGCAATGCTAAACCGTTCACGGTAAACTATCCAAACTACAACACGGGCAACAACAAAAACCCTGAAGTAGCTGCACCATTAGTTATGGGTAACTCAATTAAAAACCCGTTCATCATTCCGGGATTGAAGAAGGTGAACATCGAATCGCAATTGTCGCCTGCTTACAACTTCGACAATTTCGTGGAAGGTGATTGCAACCGTTTGGCCCGCTCTGCTGGTTTTGCCGTGGCTACCAAGCCTCCAGGCACTACGGCCTTCAATCCTTTAGTGGTTTATGGTGGGGTTGGTTTGGGTAAAACCCATTTGGTGCAAGCTATCGGAAATCAGTTTAAGCAACATTTCCCGAACAAGACAGTTTTGTACGTTTCATCTGAGAAATTTACAAACCAATTTATCGAGGCATTAAAAAATAATGCCGTTAACGACTTTATCCATTTCTATCATCTTATTGATGTGTTGATTGTGGACGATATCCAGTTTTTTGCCAACAAAGACAAAACCCAGGACATATTCTTCCACATTTTCAACCACTTGCACCAAGGTGGCAAGCAATTGATATTGACCAGCGACCGCAGCCCGCGCGACCTAGAAGGTATGGAAGAGCGTTTATTGAGCCGCTTTAAGTGGGGGCTATCTGCCGATTTGCAAGTGCCTGATTTCGAGACCCGAATCGCCATCCTTGAGAAGAAGATGTATGCCGATGGTATTGAATTGCCACGCGAAGTAGTTGAGTTTGTAGCGTACAACATCAATACCAACATCCGTGAGCTGGAAGGTGCCTTGATTTCGCTTTTGGCCCAAGCATCTCTGAACAAAAAGGAGATTGACATTGAGCTAGCGAAGAAAATCATCAAGAACTTTGTGAAGAGCATTAGCCGCGAGGTATCTATTGAGTACATACAGAAAACCGTATGCGAGCACTTTGAGATACCCATGGATAAGCTTAAAGAAAAGACCCGCAAACGTGCTATCGTTCAAGCGCGCCAGCTATCTATGTTCTTGGCCAAAAACTTCACTAAGAATTCACTTAAAGTTATTGGTAAGCATTTCGGTGGACGCGACCACAGCACCGTAATACACTCTTGCCAAGCCGTGCAGAATTTGATTGATACCGATGGCGAGTTCCGCGACAGTGTTAAGGAAATCCAGAAAAAAATCCAATTGAGCATTACCTAAACACAACCAAACAACCAACAATCCAGAACTAATATGGGGCTAGTACGAAAGTACTGGCCCTTTTTATTATTCGGGGCAATCATAGGCGTAGTAAAGCAATGCAATATGAACATGTGCTGTACCGTTATTGCTACAAAGAGGTTATTATGAGCCTCCAATCTGTGGAAACTACCTAAAACCAACCCCGATATTGATATTAACTTTACTATTCGGAATTGCGTGAAAATTCCACAAACGCTGATAATAACTTAAATATGGGATTGACAACTTTGTTGCTTCAAGTGGATTCAACAGCTGATAGCGCGATAATACAGAGCACGGGCGGCGATTCTTTTGTCTCTTACTTGGAATTTATGATGAAGGGTGGGGTAATGATTATCCCTATTTTTATCCTGCTTTTCCTGTGCTTCTATATCATTATCGAAAGGTTGCTTACCATCACCAAGATGGCCAAGCACGACCCAAAACTTATTGATGAGCTAGTGCGCGAGCTTAAAGCCGGCAAACTAGAAGAGGCCATAAGAATTTGCGAGCGCTCGCCAAACTCCCAAAGCAATATATTAAAGAGCGCTGTAAGCGTTATTGGTGCACCCATACACGAGATTGAACTGGTGATGGAACGCGCTATGAATATCGAGATTGCTCGAATGGAGAAAGGCTTAGGCTATTTGGGTCTAATTGCCAGTATCGCCCCTATTTTAGGGTTTATCGGCACCATCCTCGGTGTAATCAACATCTTTTATTCCATCTCCATTACCGAAGACATAAGCATCGGCAGTATTTCTGGCGGTCTTTACGAGAAAATGATAAGCAGCGGCGCTGGCCTAGTAGTAGCCGTGGTGGCTTATTCAGGCTACCACCTATTTAACATCAAGATTGACAACTTCTCGCTTAAGGCCCAACAACAAGCGCTTAGCTTTATACATACCATTTTAAAGCCCGGACAATGAAAGCTAGAAGGAACAAACGCTTCGCGATGGAAATCCCCACGGGATCGCTGAGCGACATCATGTTTTTTTTGCTGCTATTCTTCCTCATAATCTCTACGCTGGCCAACCCCAACGTTATTAAGCTCTCTTTGCCCAAAGCCTCTACCTCCGACCAAACGAACAAGAGCCACATAACCTTGGCCGTAACGGATGACAAGCGGTATTTTATAGACAAAACCGAGGTAGGAATTGATCAGTTGGAGAGCTCCTTGGCCAATGTAACCAGCGGTACCGACGACAAAACCATCATCCTACGCATACCATACAATCTACAAGTACAGGATATGGTTGATGTGCTGCAAATAGGCTCAAAGCTAGGCCTGAACTTTGTGATTGCTACGGATAAGAAGTAGGAGTTGTTAAAGTAATCTACTTCTGTTTAAAGGTGAAGCCCTCAACGTGCATGGTGAGCGCAGTCGAAGCATCTGTAACATAGGTGGCATTGTGCGCTTTCTATCTTTTACTTATAATGATATAGCGTTACCGTATTTCCGATAGTTTGACTACCCTTACTATGACCCATAATTTAATGTCGTTTGAGGATTGAACGCTTGCCTTTGTTCAATATTAACAAGTTGAATACAATAGTTTGCCACATCAATCAGCCAAAAATCACCCCTTTACAACTCCACCAATAAATAGTATCTTTGCACCCTTGTACAATTGGGAAACCAATCCGTTGGGTTTGGTGTTCTTATTCTTGCTTATAAAAGATAAAATTAAGTATAACCGTGAACGTAACTGCAACATCTGGCGAACAACATACCGCCATCCTCTCTATCAAAATTGAGCAAGCTGACTACCAGCCACGTATTGAAGAAGCACTAAAGAACCTACGCAAAAAGGTTGACCTTAAGGGTTTCCGTAAAGGCATGGTGCCTCCAGGTTTGGTTAAAAAAATGTATGGCACAGGAGTATTGGCCGAAGAGCTGGACAAAATGATTAACGAGCAGCTTGATAAGCACATTAAGGACAATAACATAAACATGTTGGGCCAACCGCTACCAAAGCACGCCGACCAGCAGAATATCGACATTAATAGCCTTGGCGACTTTGAATTTGCTTTTGAGATTGGCATGGCACCAGCATTTGAGTTGCCTTACATTTCTAAAAAAACGGTAGCTACCCGCTATAAAATTGCCGTTGACAATGTTATTGTTAACGAAGAGGTAGACGCTTTGCGCAAACGTTTTGGCACCACCACCAACCCTGAGGATGGTGCTGTAGAAGAAACCGATGTGATTGTAGTAAAACTACAAGAGCTTGAAGGCAAGAAGGTTAAAGAAGGTGGCATTGAGAACAGCACCGCCATTGGTGTTGATATGCTTACCGATGAAGCTAAAAAAGAAGTGGTTGGTCTTACCCTTGGTGCTAGTGCCGATGTAAACATCTTCAACTTCTTGACTGGTAAAACCCAAGAAGAGGCTGCTAAACACCTTTTGAATGTAACAGAAGGCTACCCTGAAGGTGCAGGAGATAAATACCGTGTAACGTTGGAAAAAATCAATCGCCAAGCACCAGGCGAATTGAACCAAGAGTTGTTTGACCAAGTATTTGGCCCCGGCGCTGTAGAAGGCGAAGCCGCATTTTTGGACAAACTGCGCGAGGAAATTGAAAAATCGTTTGACCACGAGGCGGAGCAAAAATTTGGATATGACCTATTGGAGCAACTGCTTGACCAAACTGAAATTTCATTACCAGATGATTTCTTGAAACGCTGGATTAAGCACAGCAACGAGAAGCCAGTAAGCGATGAGCAGATTGCCGAAGAGTTTGATGCTTTTGCCCGCAGCCTGCGCTACCAGCTTATTGTAAACAAAATAAGCAAGGACAACGATATCAAGGTTTCTCAAGAAGAGGTTAAAGAACGCACCCGCCAGCAAATATATGCCCAGTATGCACAGTACTTTGGTGGTATGGACGTGGATAAGGTATTGGATGAGTGGGCCGACGGTATGCTTAAAAAGCGCGAGCATGTAGAGAAAACCTACCAACAAGTGCTTGACGAAAAATTGATTGCTTTCATCAAAGAACAAGTATCTATTGATGAAAAAACTGTATCATTGGAAGAATTCAAAAACTTGAACAAGCCAGAAACCGTATGAACCACTATAAAGAGTTCATGAGCTACGCGGTTAAAGACCGTCAGCTTAGTAGTATGCACGTTGAAAGCGCGCTGAAAAGACAATTTACCAACCTTACTCCATACATCATTGAAGAGCGTCAATTGAACATCGCCCAAATGGACGTTTTCAGTCGCTTGATGATGGACCGTATCTTATTTTTAGGTAGCGGTGTGGACGATTATGTGGCCAGCGTGCTGCAAGCCCAATTGTTGTTCCTAGAGAGTACCGACCCTAAGAGCGACATCCAAATCTACATCAACAGCCCTGGTGGTATGGTGTATGCTGGTTTGGGTATTTACGATACCATGCAGTACATTAGCCCCGATGTGGCAACTATTTGCACTGGTATTGCTGCTAGCATGGCTGCCGTATTGTTGTGTGCTGGTGCCGAAGGTAAGCGCACTGCATTGAAACATAGCCGTGTAATGATCCACCAACCACTAGGTGGTGCAGGTGGTCAAGCCAGCGATGTGGAGATTACAGCAAACGAAATATTGAAGTTGCGCGTAGAGCTTTATGATATTATTGCGAAACATTCAGGCCAAACTTTCGAAAAAGTGGAGCAGGATAGCGATCGTGATTACTGGATGAAGGCTGATGAAGCACTTGCATACGGCATGATTGATGAAGTGCTAGAGCGTAAAAAGCCTTAATTAAAATTGCAACAGATGAAGCGGGATAAAGGTTACAAGTGTTCTTTTTGTGGACGCAACAAAGAGGAGACCATGATCCTCATTGCGGGCCTAGAAGGGCATATATGTGAAAACTGTGTGGCCCAAGCCCAGCAGATTATTGATGAAGAGCTATATCAGCAAGATCAGAAGTTTCAGTTCAGTTTGGCCAAGTCAATAAAGCCAAAGGATATTTTCAGTTTTCTGAACCAGTACGTTATTGGTCAGGATGATGCCAAAAAATTTCTTGCAGTTGCCGTATACAACCACTATAAGCGCTTAAACCAAAAGCACGACGACGATGTAGAAATCGAAAAGTCGAACATTGTGATGGTAGGGCAAACCGGCACCGGTAAAACCCTTTTGGCGCGAACCATTGCCCGTTTCCTTAACGTTCCGTTTACGATTGTTGATGCCACGGTATTTACCGAGGCAGGCTATGTGGGCGAAGACGTGGAGAGCATCCTTAGCCGCCTATTGCAGGTGTGCAACTATGATGTAAAGCTTGCCGAGAAAGGTATTATTTATATCGATGAGATTGATAAGGTGGCCCGCAAAAGCGACAACCCATCCATTACTCGCGATGTAAGTGGCGAAGGCGTGCAGCAATCGCTATTGAAGCTATTAGAAGGCAGCGATGTGCAAGTGCCACCGCAAGGCGGCCGCAAGCACCCTGAGCAGAAAATGGTGAAAATTAATACCCAGAACATTCTATTCCTTTGCGGCGGTGCGTTTGATGGTATTGAGCGCATTATTGGTAAGCGCATGAACCAACAAGCTATCGGTTTCAAATCAAGAGAGAAGGATAAGGAAGTTGTAGACCGTGACAACCTGTTGCAGTACATTAGCCCGGCCGATTTGAAAACGTTTGGTTTAATACCGGAGTTGATAGGTCGCTTGCCAGTATTGGTGCACCTTGACCCGCTCGACCAAGCTACGCTTCGCGCCATCCTTACCGAACCTAAGAATGCGCTGATTAAGCAATACCAGAAGCTATTTAAATTGGAAGGTATTGAGCTGGAGTTTGCCGATGATGCCCTTGATTTTATTGTAACCAAAGCCGACGAGTTTAAGCTTGGCGCGCGTGGCTTGCGCTCTATTTGCGAGGCAATTATGACCGATGCCATGTTTGATATGCCATCGCAAGAAGGTTTGAGGCACTTTATCGTTACTGAAGAGTATTGTAAAGAGAAACTGCGCCACGAGATAATGAATAAATTGAAGGTGGCGTAAGATTTCAGTTACGAGTTATCAGTTACGGGTTACGAGTTGACTCTTTAAAGTATATAACGGGTTGGTTGCTGACGGCAGCCGACCCGTTTTTTGTTTGGGCAAGCTTATTTGGGCTTGGAAATATAATCGGCTTAACTGTTAGGTTAGGTTAAAATGCTAAACCTTCCGTTTGGCAACATTGGTTAATATACTACGAATATCTATTTTGCGTTCAATCGTTACAAACTACCACCAATGGAAAAACCATCCTTTTTAGAGCGCGCCAATAATTGGGTTCGCAACTCGGTTACGCTTCGCTTAGTTACCATGGGTATTCTTATTCTGTTGCTATTAATACCTGTAAATATGGTGGAAAGCCTGATAAGGGAGCGCGAATACCGCAAGGAGGATGCAGTGAAGGAAGTAAGTGGCAAATGGGGCAATGAGCAAATAGTGGCAGGCCCTGTGCTTACAGTGCCTTATCTTGAGTACAATAAGCAATATAACAACGATACGAAAGAATGTATACTGGTGCCTACCCGCAGGTATGCCCATTTTTTACCTGAGGCCTTAAACATTGATGGCGAAATTCTGCCCGAAATTCGGTACCGTGGCATATACAAAGTAGTGGTTTACAAGGCCGCCCTCAAACTAACAGGCACCTTTAATAGGCCCAATTTTGAGGAATGGAAAATATCTGACAGCGATGTACTTTGGGGCGAATCGTTTGTATCGCTGGGCCTTACCGACCTAAGAGGCATACAACAAAACGTGGATTTAGGCTGGAACAACCAAACATACTCTTTTAACCCTGGTGTAGAAACAAATGAAGTGATTACAACCGGCATAAGTGCCATATTGCCCATTGATACATCAAAAGTGGGCAATACGTACAGCCTAAGTTTAAACTTTAATGGTAGCAGCTTGCTTGAGTTTATGCCGTTGGGTAAAACCACTACCGTAAACATTACCTCGCCGTGGGCAACGCCTAGCTTCGATGGAGCATTCTTACCCGACGAGCGCAACATAACAGACGATGGTTTTACGGCCATGTGGGATGTGCTACACCTCAATCGCCCATACCCTCAAAGCTTTAGAGGTGGAACAACGGGGTTAGATGGTTCGGCATTTGGTGTTAAGCTAATTCTGCCCGTTGATGAGTACCAAAAGAGTATGCGATCGGCCAAATATGCTGTTATGTTTATTGTGCTCACGTTCATTATCATTTTCTTTGTGCAAATAATGTACAAGGTGCGCGTGCACCCAATACAATACATTATTGTAGGCTTGGCGCTATGTGTGTTCTATACCTTGCTCATTGGCCTGTCAGAATATATTCCGTTTGCTTACAGCTATTTAATCTCTAGTGTGGGCATTATTACCTTGATAACCCTCTACAGCCAGACCATTTTTCATGTTAAGCGCATTACCACTCTTATAGGCTTGCTACTAACGGTGCTTTACCTATTCATCTTCACCATCGTTCAGATGGAAGATTTTGCCTTGCTGATGGGTAGTATCGGCCTATTTATAGTATTGGCTACCATTATGTACCTATCGCGCAAAATCAATTGGTATAATATTGAGAAGTAGGAAATGTGATAGTAAAACGGTAAAAAAACCATCTTAACCTAATGCCACAATCCCTGTCCTGTAATTATCTCCATGTGGTTTTTAGTACCAAATACCGTCAGCCGCTAATTGATGAAAACATTGAGACAGAACTACATGCTTATTTAGGGGGTATTTGCAACGAAATGGATTGCCTGCCCATTAAAATTGGCGGCTATTACGACCATATCCATATCCTTTTCAACCTATCTCGTAAACATGCATTAATGAAGGTTATGGAAGAGGTAAAAGGCCACTCTAGCAAATGGATAAAAACAAGGGGCGAACAATATGCTAACTTCTATTGGCAAGATGGTTATGGTGCCTTTTCTGTCAGTCCTTCGCACTTAGATGCGGTGGTTAATTATATTGCCAACCAACATAAACACCATGACGAACTTTCGTTTATGGATGAATGCAGGGGGTTGTACAAAAAATACAAAACGGATTACGATGAGCGGTATGTGTGGGATTAATTCTATTATGTGGAAGGGCGGTGCCCTTTGCTAATATCTAGTGCCCCTTTGGGGCGTATGCGTTTTCGCCCCAAAGAGGCATAATAGGTTAGCCAAGGGCAAAGCCCTATGGCAATAGGGTAAGTACCTCCGCCATTTTGTCATAATCCACCCCATGGCACGGGCTTTGATTTGCCCATACTACATACCCATTTTCATTAACCAATAACTGCTATAACAATGACCCTAGAGACCGGACACATACAGGTACAGACCGAAAACATCTTCCCAATAATAAAGAAATTCCTGTATTCTGACCACGAGATTTTCTTGCGCGAATTGGTGAGCAACGCTGTGGATGCTACCGAAAAATTAAAAAAGCTATCATCGCTGGGGCAAATATCGGGCGAGCTTGGTAGCGTCAATGTTTCTATCAGCATCGATGAGGCTGCCAAAACCCTCACCATTAGCGACCGTGGCATTGGCATGACGGGCGAAGAAGTGAAAAAGTACATCAACCAAATTGCCTTCAGCAGCGCTACCGAGTTTTTGGATAAATTCAAAGAAGCCGATGCGGGTGACAAAACCAACATCATCGGTCATTTTGGCTTGGGCTTTTACAGTGCCTTTATGGTGGCCGACCAAGTAGAGATTATTACCCGCAGCTATAAAGAGGGCAGCACTCCCGTAAAATGGACCTGCGATGGCAGCCCCAACTATACCCTCGAAGAAACCGAGAAAGCAGAACGAGGCACTGACATAATACTGCACATCAATGAAGAGAACAAGGAATACTTAGAGCAAATTCGCATTGAAACGCTCTTGAACAAGTATTGCAAGTTTTTGCCCGTGCCCATTCAGTTTGGTACCAACGAGCATACCGAGAAAGTGGGGGAGGGCGATGATGCCAAGGAGGAAACCATCGTTACCCCAAACATCATCAACAATACCAACCCGGCCTGGATTCACCAACCTAGCGAGTTAAAGGACGAAGACTACCAAGCCTTTTACAAAGAACTATACCCATATAGCGAACCGCCGCTATTCTGGATTCATTTAAATGTCGATTTTCCGTTTAACCTTACCGGTATTTTATACTTCCCTAAGGTGGGCAACAATTTTGAGATGCAACGCAACAAGATTCAGTTGTACAGCAACCAAGTATTTGTAACCGATGCAGTAGAGAACATTGTGCCCGAGTTTTTGATGCACCTGCACGGTGTTATCGATTCGCCAGATATCCCACTCAACGTATCGCGTAGCTATTTGCAAAGCGACCCGAACGTGAAGAAGATTAATGCCCACATTACCAAAAAAGTTGCCGATAAGCTGAATGAGCTGTTTAACAACAGCCGCGAAGATTTTGAAACCAAATGGGATCAAATTGAGCTGTTTGTGAAATTTGGCATGATAAGCGACGACAAGTTTTATGACCGTGCCAAAGGCTTTTGCCTGTTGAAAAACACCGAGGGCAAGCACTTCACTTTTGAAGAGTATACGGAGCACATTAAGGCCACCCAAACCGACAAAAACGGACAGGCTGTAATTTTGTATGCCACTAACACCGAAGACCAAGACGCTTTTGTGCAGGCGGCCAAAACCCGCGGCTACGATGTGCTGGTGCTAAGCAACCTGCTTGATAACCACTTTATTAACCAATTGGAAGGTAAGCTGGAGAAAACAAGCTTTAAGCGCGTGGATGCCGATACCATGAGCAATTTGATTGAGAAGGACGAAAAGCAAGAATCGGTGCTGAGTAAAGAAGAAGAAGATAAGGTGCAGCACATTTTTACCGATGCCATTAGCGATGTACACGTAACTGTGGTTACTAAAGCGCTTAGCCCCGACGACCAACCGATATTGATAACCAAGCCCGAGTGGATGCGCCGTATGAAAGACATGGCCGCTGTAAGTGGTGGTGGCGGCATGGGATTCGGTAACTTGCCCGATCAGCTGAACTTGGTGATAAATACCAACCATCCGCTAATTGGCAAAGTACTGAGTGCGGAAGGCGATGAGCAAGGCAAACTCACTACCCAGCTTTACGATTTGGCCCTACTAAGCCAAAACCTATTGCGCGGCCAAAAACTCACTGAGTTTATTAAGCGCAGCGTTGGTTTGATGAATTAATTTTTATTATTGAGAGATGAATAGAAAGGGCCGCCCAATGGGTGGCCTTTTTTTATTATTCGAAGAAAAAACAAACCGATTAAATGTACAAATTGGGTACAAATGGAAATTTAAAAAGGGTTGATGTTTTTTCTGGTTTTTTATTGGCGATAAAGTGTTATTGGCCCAGCTAATGGAGCCAAATGCGAGACTGTTGGGCAAAAAAAAGGCCGTCCTGAATAATCAGGACAGCCTTTTCGTTTTTCGTTCAGGGATTACTGAGCTACAGTTGAATCAACAGTGCTAGCAGCAGCTGCAGTGTCAACAGGAGCAGTTTCAGTTACAACTGGCTCTTCCACAACTGGTGTAGTTACAGCAGTAGTGTCAGTAGTAGTAGTTTCACCTTCACCTTCGCCAGCGGCGCAAGATACGATCATGCTTGAAGCAGAGATCAAAAGGGCAAAAAGCAAGGTTTTGCCGAATGAATTGGTTTTCATATTCTTAGGAGATTTGAACCACAAATTTACGATGAATTTTTCATCAGTAGTATGAGGTAGTTAAAAATTTTATTCGTTTGATAATCAAGCTATTATATCGAAGTTGCTAAAATTGGAGTTATTACCTCCAATAATTATTGCAAAGTTCTCTCAAAAAGATGGCCTACACAAGCAAACGCCAATTTTATTCTCTCAAAACTGTAAATAAATGAACGGGACCATATCGGCGGATACCGATTGGTAGATTACAATCACCACAAACACACAAAATGCCACCTGCAAGGGCATAGGTGCATCAATAAATGTTTGCTCTCCTTTGGCTTTCCAACTGTATGGCAACCAATGCAAAATCATACCCAGTGTGGCCACTGCAAACACGCCCTTATATGCCCAAAGCACTTTGGGTATATACTCCCATGCAAAATTGTGGGCAACTTGGTCAAAAAACACCCGCACGCCTTCCATCGTATCGGCCCTGAAAAAGATACGGGTGAATGTAATGAACGTAAACGTGAGCATTACACGCCAAGCTATTACCATCCAGTTTTTGGAGTTTTCGTAGGGGCTTACTTTTTTCCAAAACTTGTATACTACTAGCCCAAGGCCGTTGAGCCCGCCCCAGATAACAAACTGCCAACTAGCACCATGCCATAAGCCACCCAATAGCATAGTAAGCAGCAGGTTTACTTCGGTGCGCACGGCACCGTGCCGGTTTCCGCCAAGGGGTATGTACAAGTAATCTTTCAAAAATGACGATAGAGAGATGTGCCATCTGCGCCAAAACTCGGCCACGCTTACGGCCTTGTAGGGTGAGTTGAAATTGTCTTTGAGTACAAAGCCCATGAGCACTGCCAAACCAATAGCTATATCGGTATAGCCCGAAAAGTCGCAATAGATTTGCACTGAGTAGCTAAAAATGGCCGCTACATGCTCAAAGCCGGTGTAGGTGTGGGGGTTGTCGAATACCCTATCGATAAAGTTGACCGTTAAATAATCGGCAATGAACATTTTTTTGAACAGCCCTTTCAATATCATCCATATACCATGGCCAAATTGCTGGCGGGTAACCAGGGTGGGTTGGTACAGTTGCGGCAGAAAATCTTTGGCACGGGTAATGGGGCCCATAATCAAGCTCGGAAAAAAAGCAAGGTACAGGCCATAATCAAAAATGTTTTTGGCCGGCTCCAGCTCCTTTCGGTATATATCTACCAGGTAAGAGATGATTTTGAAGGTAAAGAACGAAATACCCAACGGTAGCAGTATATCAGTAACATTGAAACTTTGCTCGCCTTTAAGCTGGTTGGCAAATGCTGCAAAGTGATCGAAAACTTTAAACGAGGTGCCGAAAATATCGTTGATGCTGTTTACTACAAAGTATGAGTACTTGTAGTACCCCAATATAAATAGGTGGAAGGTAATACCTGTGGCTACCGATGCTTTGCGAACTATTGCGTTGCTTGAGCTATGAATTACCTGCCCCAGCAAGTAGCTAACAAGCGTAGATAGCATAAGCAAGGCCACAAAGCTGCCGCCTGTTTTGTAATAAAAAAACCACGATGCAGCTAGCAAATAAAGCGTGCGCATTGTTTTGAAACGATTGATAGCCGCAAACCCAATGTAAACAAGGAGGAAAAAAATCCAGAAATCGGCACCGGTAAATACGAGCGCCAACGATTTGAAAGAGAGCAGGTCGGTAAGGCGTTCCATTAGCGTTTATTAGCGGGGATTGCGGTTTTACTATCGAGGTAGTTTTGGTATAAGCGCTTAAACGCATCCCAGAAAAGTTCGCCCTTTAATATGTACCCGTTGTAAGTAAAATGTATCAAGTCCTTTTTCATCATGCCCGCTAGGTTCCATTTTTTTGACGAGCGCAGGCCGCCCATTATCTTGTAGCAATCCCACACCAAAGCGTTGTGTTTTACGGCAAGTTTATAAATAGCGCTTTCAATTTTGGCTGTATTCAGGTTAGGGTACTTGCGTTTATAGTAGCTATCGTTGGGCACGGTAAATATAAATTGGGCATCGCTGTTTACAGCCCTTATCATTTGTATAAAGGTATCATACTTAGCCATAAAACCATCCTCGGTAAAGTCGCCTTCAAAGCTATCGTTGGTGCCAATGGAGATGATTACCAAATCGGGATTGATTTCAACCAAATGCTGCTCAAACAGGGCGCATCTAAAATTGCTCTTAAAGCTTGAGCCATTTGCACCTATGGAGTGGTAGGCTATACCTGGCTCATCGTTTTCCATGATAATGCCATACAGCTCAAAAGGCGCAGGGTTGGTAGTATCCGTTTTGGTTATTACCAAATGCATGCTATCGGTGGGTTGTTTTAGCTTGAATTTGTAGTAGCCCAAAGATAGGTGCTGCTCAATAACCATAATATTTTCTTTGGGTAGCAACTCTACGGTATAGCTGCTGGCCGTGTCGCATAGCACTTTTACTTCGGTAAACGGGGTGCTGGCGCAGCTTTCGCGTACTTTTAAGCTAATGGTGGCCAATGTATCAAGGGTGCTGGCGGTTATACCGGTTATGCCCCAAGTGCCAGTATGGTAGCTTACCGCAGCGCGGTGGCCCTGCCAAGTGCCAGTATAACTTACTCTATAGTTGGCTGGGTTGTTAGTATTAATAATAGAAAACGGAAATACTAGGCCCCTTGGCCCTGCCATGCTTGCATTCATGCTTTGCAGGCTATCGCGCAGCAGGTTGCTGTAAACATCGGCTTGTATGTGCGAGCCACCAAAGTGCAAAACGTTTATCCTAAAGTTTTGGTGTGCCTTTAAGCTGTCTAGCAGCGGCCAAAAACCAAACGATGCCCCTCGGCTGCTGTCAAAACCCAGCATAATGTTGTACTCCTGCTCTACGTAAGGATATATGGAAGCATCGAAAGGGGCAATTTTTTTTATAAAGGTATCCACTTCGGTCAGCGGGCCATCAATGGTGCTCACATTATCGGTATCGGGTATCAAATCGCCATCTGAATCGGTTACCTCTTGGGCTACCAATCCGTTGGCAAAAAACAAAAGCACTATCCAAACCCTCATTACAAACGCTCCTTCTTTAGCGATGCACGATACTTGTAGTAGCTATCGTACAGGGCATTATAAAACAATTCGGCTACTATCCTCGCACCGCGCGGCGAAAAGTGGATGTAGTCTTGCACAGCCAGTGGCGGGTCGGCGGCTACCCATGTGGGCATACTTTGTGCGCCGCCCATAGCGGCATACATATCCCAATATACAAAACCGGCCTCGTGGGTGGCTTTGCGCATTTCGTTTACCAATACAGGCAAAAAAGGATAAGTTTTGTAGGTGTCGCCATCCTTATAGCTCATATCCGATGGGCCGATAACGATAATGCCTATTCCCGGTTTTGCCTTTTTTACAATCATCAATTGGCGGGCAAAGTACTTGCCATATTGCACACACTCTGCCGTGTCTTTCAGGTATGGCACGCTGTTGCCGCCAAACTGCATAATAGCCAAAGTGCTGTTCATATCCTTCAACATACCACTCAGTACTTCAAAATCGGTGCGGGTATACAGGGTACCGCTGCTGCCGCGCATGGCCACATTGTCTACCGTTACCCCTTCTGGGGTATCCAAATTGATGCCATAAATATCGGGTCCGTGCAGGCTTTCAAAATGAATAGTTAGGTCGTGCTCGGCACGGCTAACCCTAAGGGTGTATTTGTTCAGGGTCCTGATGCCTTTTAGGGTATCTATGTCCAAGGTATCGGTACCTTCAATCACTTTTATTACACAAGGCTTGTCGGCAGGGCCGTAGTATAGCGTTAGGTGGTCAAAAGGGCGTGCCGATTTGTACATGCCTTTTGAGGTATTCAATTGGCACGATGCGGTATACGGCACAGTTCGGGTGCTGTCGGGCACCAATGGGGTAAACCTAGAGAATGCACCCATTGCGCCATATCGTTTATGGTTGGGCTCTACCTCGTTGGTGCCGAAAAGGGTATATCGTTTCCAGTTGCCTGTTACGGTTTGCTTTACCGATGCCTGGTTGTAGGCAGGTATTAATGATACAAGGCCGGGGCCGCTGCCACCAAACTGGTTTTGCAGTCTATCCCTAAAGTATCCGCTCATGCGGTCGCCTTCCAGTTGCGAGTCGCCGAAATGGGTTATGTGTATGCCTTGGCCTTGTCTTGCGGCATCTAGGCTGGCAAAAAAGCCATACAGTGCTCTGGGTTCGCATTCAGAAAACTCAAGTGGGTGGGCAACCTTTTTTGCCAAAAGTATCGAGTCCATTTTGAGGGTGCCTGTGTCGCTTAACGCAAGTAAAGCTTCATTCGCTTTTTTGGCTTCATCGGTATTAGCTCCCGATTCGTTTTCCTCCTCTAAAAATTCTGCCGAACTTTCATCGGCCTCTAGCACAAAATCAGGTAAAGGGGTATAGGCAGCTTCTTTGGCCGGGCTCCAGAATTTTTGCCAACTCGGGAATTTGACCATAAAATTGGGGCTTACTTTAAATCCTTCCTCTGGAAAAAACCACATAACACTGCCCAAGCAAGCGGCTGTAATGGCAACAAACAGTAAAATCTTGAAGGGGCTCAAGGATTGTGGCGGTTTTATAACTGGGTTAGTGAAGCGACGGGAACACAATATACGGTTGCAAATTTAACAAAATCAATGCGTTGCCCTATTTTGACTTTTGCACGGAGTTGTTAACATTGGCCATCTATTATCCCGAAAAACGCACGTAACATTAAGTTTATTAGCTGAGTAGAATTAAAGGTAGGCAAAGTGAACAAACGGGCATTAATAATTGTATTTTAACCAACTCGATGAAAACAATAACCAACAATCAGATACCATGAAACCAGATAGCGTAACCCTAGGCGGCAAGCCAGCACAACTGAGTGGTAAAGTACTTCAAGTGGGTGATACGGCCCCTGAATTTACTTTTGTAAGTGAAAAACTAGAAGAGCTTAGCAGCTACAATCTCAACCATAAGGCCTTAGTAATTATTGCAGTGCCCAGTTTAGATACGGGCGTATGCGCCAAAGAAACCCGCCACTTTAATGAGGTTTTGGCATCAAAAGAGGGTGTGGTGGGCGTAACCATGTCGCTTGATTTGCCTTTTGCCATGAAACGTTTTTGCGAGCTAGAAGGCATTAAGAACATTATAGCTGGCACCGATTTTCGTTACCATGAGTTTGCCAAGGCCTTTAACGTAGATATTACCGAAGGACCATTTAAAGGCCTGTTGGCCCGCGCTGTGTTTGTGGTTGATGCTGATAACGTTATCCGCTACAGCGAACTGGTACCTGAGATTGGACAAGAGCCTAATTATGACCAAGTATTGGCTTCTGTGGACTCGCTAATTTGAAAATTTGGGAAAGTGCAAATCGGGAATGGGTATAAATAGTATCCATTGTAAAGTTCTGATGCGACGCTGCTTCTAAAATCTACTGCACCTCCAACAAATACCGTTCTTGCAACTTACTAGCTCTGGTAGCTGGGTTTATAAACGCCCAGGTAAGGGCTGTAACTTTGTAATGCGGGTAGGTTTTAAGTAATGAAAAACCAATGCCGTTGTTTTGAAGTTCTTGTAACCCTTCTGGATTGGTATATATTATAGTGCCCGCAGGAAATTGTTTAGGTGCGTATTTAAGGTTCTGTCCTTGATGCAGCGCATAGAATTCGAGCGCGTTGCCGCGAGCGTAAACCGAAAAAAAGTTGGTAGGCTTCAATGCAGTGATGTCCTTGCCCGCCACGCTCGTAGATTGATATTGCATTAACTTAGGGTATACCCCTGCATTTAACAAAAGATTGGCACCCAGCATGGCAAAAAGACATGCAACCAGCCATTGCTTGCTATCAAGCATATGGTATATTGCGAGCAAAGACAGGATTGCGAAGGCAACCCAAAGTAGCATGCTAGTAATAGGGAAAGCCCACAAACCCAGTACCAAAGCAAATACCAATAACAATGCTAGTAACACAGTATGAGCTATGCGCCAAGCTGAAATATGCGCTTGCAGGTTTACGGCAAAATTGGAAGCCAAAATAGCAGTGAATGGTAGCACTACATATATGTAGTGAGGTAGCTTGTAGTCAGAAAAAGAAAGGGCTATAAAAGGCAAAATAAAGCCCCATAGTGTTATTACCTCGTTGGTAGCTGCAACCCGGAAAGCGTTTTTGAAAAATATACTGGCACTGCTCCATAAGCCCCCAAAGGCCAATGCGCTCCAAGGCAAAAACGACCATAAAATGGTATGCACAAAAAAGAGCGGGGAAGGTGGCTGATTGCCCAACCCAGAGTTGATAAACGGATTGTCGCCGGTGAGCCTGCCAAAACTTTGTGCCCAAAAGTAAAAGTATGGGCCAAAGCTACCATGTTGAAGATATAAGCCATGGAGCATTGGCCAAAGAAATACGCTTACCAGCAATATAACGACGAGCCATTGCCAGCGGAAAAAATTGCGCCATTGGCCTTTAAATGCCCAGTCGCTGCCGAAAGCCAATACGGGCACCATCAACCCAATTGGGCCTTTGGCAAGCATTGCCAAGGCTATGCCTACTGCTGTACCTATTAAGTTTATGGCACGGCCGGTTTGAAGGTAGTCGGCTATTTGCCAAATAGCGAATATAACCGCACCGACTAACATAGTATCGGTGCGTACATCATTGTTAATGAGGAACAGTGCTTGGCATGATGCCAACATTAGGGCGCTCCATACCGCAACTTGGTTGCTATAGTATAATTTGGCGAAACGGTAGGTACTGTAAGCGCCCAATATGGAAAAAAGCAACGAGAATAATTTATAACTCCAGTTGTGTACCCCGAACAGCTTAAAAGCCAAGGCACTGGTCCAGAAGAGTAGGGGCGGTTTGTCTAAATAGTCTTGACCCAAATGCTGAACTTGCAAATACTTTCCGTTTTGCAACATCTCTAACGCTATAGAGGCATATTGTGAAGCATCAATATCCATTACATCTACCTGCAAGCCAACAATGTAAATGGCAGCTAATGCAACCATGGCGATGATAAACGATATGGGGTGGGGCAATTGCATAGGGTTATTGGCCAGCTGCTAGGTCATTTCCGTCATCGCCGGTTACTCCTTCGGCTATGGCGCGCTTGTTCCAGAAATAGTAGAACGGAATGCCGGCTGCAATCAAAACTAGGCCCATACCTGCTTCGCGTGGCATCTCGATACAAGTGTTAACTACCAATACTGCACAGAAGATAATGAATAGCAAAGGTACTACCGGATAACCAATAACCTTGTAAGGGCGTGGCGCATCTTTCATTTTTCGCCTCAATACAAATACCCCAAAGGCACCCGCCCCGTAGAAGATGAACGCGGCAAATATGAGCATATCAGTAAGTTGGTCGAAATTGCCCGAAAGAACTAATATGGAAGACCAAACTGCCCCGAACACAATGGCGGTGCTAGGGGTGTGGAACTTAGGGTGTACCTTGGCCACGCTGCGGAAAAACAATCCATCTTTGGCCATGGCAAAAAATACCCGTGGTGCGGTGAGTATGGTGCTGTTAGTGCAGTTGAAGGTGGCCACAATTATCAAAATCGCTATCGCCAAACCCCCATAGGAGCCCATTATTTTTTCGGCCACGCCTACGGCTGCTATACTATTGGGGTCTGCAGCTTTGTTAGCAATAATCTCTGATACTGGAGACACGTACAGGTACACAAAGTTGATGGTAAGGTACGTGAACATAACGAGGATAACCCCGAAGGTAAGCGCCAGAGGTATGTTGCGTTTTGGATTCTTTACTTCGGCACCGATAAAACCAATACTATTCCACCCTTCGTAGGCCCAAAAGGCGCTAAGCATGGCCGCGAATAGGGCACTAAACAGGCTGGTGTTTACGGCCTCGGTATCAACGGTTTCATTTAAGTTGTCTACTGAGCCAGCAGCGCTTGCAAGCCCTGCAATAGCCAAACCAAAAATGGCAATTACCACCGTTGATGCCAAGATGTTGGCAATGAAGCCGCCGTATTTTACACCCCTATAATTTACCACGCTCAGTAGTGTTATCAAGCCTATGGTAAGCACTTTGATGCCTGCATCCTTAAATGGAGAGAACACATACGCTACATCGCCATCTGCGGTAGTGTATTTTAAGAACTGGATGTTTTGCCAATCTGCAGAAAGCTCAGGCAAAGGCCAAATGGAATGCACCGAGCCAGCAAATACATAGGCCACCGAAGCTATTGTAGCACATTGGATAACCGAGAACGATGCCCAGCCATAGAGGAAGGCAAAAAACTTGCCATACATTCTTTTAAAATACACATACTGTCCACCCGAATCGGCAATAAGGCCCGCTACCTCGGCATTGGTTAGGGCGCCCATTAAGGTTACTAACCCTGCCAAAAACCAACACAGTAGTACCAGCGATGGCGAGCCTAGGGCTTCGCTCATGGGTGCCACTTTCTTGAACACGCCAGATCCTATAATGGCACTTATAACCAGTAATACGACGGTAATCAATCCGAGCGTTGGCTCCAGTTTCGGAGCATTGGCATTTTGTTTCATCAGCTGCTGGCTATGGGTTAAGCCATAAAGGTATAAAATTTGTTGCTAGTTGCGGTCAATGCTCATTAGTTGCGAAACCACCGCTAGAGGAGCCTATTGCTTTCCCTTGGGCATTTGCTCCAATATCTGTTGTATTAGCGCTACCTGTACTTCTTGTATTTCCATCAGGCGCTGGCCTTGTTTCAGTATCAAGTGGTCTACTTTTTGATGTAGTTGCTGTATTTCCAATTCGGCCTTTAGGTTTATTTGGTAATCGTGCTCTGAACGCAAGCGATCTTTGGCTTCTTGGCGGTTTTGGCTCATCATTATCACGGGTGCCTGCAAAGCCGCTACACAACTTAGTATGAGATTGAGCAATATAAACGGATAGGGGTCGAAAGGCTGGGTAACTAATATAAACGCATTGATAAATATCCAAACAACCAGAAAACCCAAGAAGCTGAGTATAAAAGTCCAACTGCCGCCAAACTCAGCAATATGGTCAGCTATTTTTTGGCCAAAGGTAAGCTTAACTGCCACATCATCCTCTATGTTATGCGAAAACAGTTCTGATGCGCGCAGCTTTTTCAGCACTTCTTGGTCAATCAATCTAAGTTCGCCGTTTTCGTCTTTCAACAGTTGCTCCACTTGCCTGTAGCGGTATTGGTTTGCCAAATCTTTGCTCACATAGCCTTTGATATCCATGTCAGGGTGGTCTTGCAGCAACAGTTGCAGCACCGTTTCTTGAAGGGCGCTTAGAGGTACCAAGTCGCCTGTAGGCATTGTTTTACCGCTTACTTGGCAAGTATGTTGGGTTGTTGTGGTCATGGCGAGTAATTTTAGTCGTATGAATTTACAATAGTTGGCGCACAAGTGCATGGTTTCACCGTTTACAAAGCCAAACGTGCCATTCACAAATGAGATTTGACAGGCACGCGTCATTGTATGTATTTTGCGCATTCATAAAAAGCACAACTACCATGAAAAACTTAACAGCAATAATGATTTTATGCATGCTTGTATTTGCAAGCTGCCAAAAAGAACCAGCGCTAACCAACGCCAAAGACATAAGCTACTCCGAAAGCGATTTTGTGGACAATGAGGTCATTAATCCGAATGCGAATAAAGACGGCGTGCGCCGGAGCAACATGAAAGTGGTTATAAGGCAGGTAAACAATGCCGTAAATACTTACCGCTTGGTACTTAAGGTTGATTCGGTTAATTTGAACACTACGGCAGCTGAATTGGATCCTAAGTATGAGCCTATTTATTCGCTTGATGTTGTGGTTTATGCTGGCCTATCAGTAACCGACCCTAACAATCCTGACCTTGACCAAGCCATTTTTACCAAAGAGCAAATGGTGTTTAGGAAACAGAGCGAAAACGGCTATTTTGTATACGTTAGCGACCCTTTTACTACAGATATAAAGTTCGATTATGAGCTAGTGGGCATTGATTATACCATAAAAATACAGAGCAATAGTCTGCCTATTGAGGTAAGTGCCAAGAGCCAATACTTTATTTTGCCTAGCGGTAAAAGCGTTGAGCAAGCGCCAGATATTGCCAAAATAAAGCTAAGTGGCCCAGGCCGCAGCGGTGCTGGTGCAAGTGCTGTTTTTGGTAAGCTAAAGGTTACAACCTTCGATGACCCAATTGGTGCGGTTACTCAAATCATATTTAAAGGTACCGTTACTGGTACTAGTAATAAGAGTAAAGAAGATAAGACCGTACCGCTGGAGACCATACTCGCAACGCAAGATGTAAACAGGACGGTTGGCGTCAACACTTGGACCAACAACACCTGTATCAACTTTTTTGATCCTGAAACCAAGGAGTGGAAATGCGAAGATGCATTGTCGTCTTTATACACTAACCTGAGGGATGCTAAGGGTACGTTTTATTTGCTAGACCGTGATGGAAGGGAAATAGCCTCAAAGACAATTCCATTTTACACTGTAACGGTGGAGTAAGCTTACCCCAACATAACTGCCAACCATTAAATGCCGGTGCACAGGTGCACTGGCATTTTTTTTATGTGCGCATCCGCTCCCGCAACGGCTGGCCACGCTATGTTGCTGGGGGGGGGCTAAAAGTAGGTTAAGGTCAATAAAAACACCATGGTCCAGGCTAAGGTGCGAGCTGTGTTTACTTTTTTGAGCATACGGGCAATGTTTTCCGTATCGGGACTATCGGCTATTTGGTTGTGCAGCGGCACCGCCTGCAAAAAGGTACTTACCCATATACCCGCCACCAGCGCAAAAGTAGTTATCGATACATTATCGGGGTGCCAAACCAGTAGCATGCCATGCAACAATAGTTGCCCAATCATGAGCGGTATTACCAGCATGCTTATGCGCTTGGTATATAGTACATGCCAGCGTTTTAGGTCGCTGGGGGCATAGTAAGCAAAGCTCGGGTACACTACCAACTGAACCATCCAGGCCAACACCACCAACCCGAAATCAAAAAGCAGTATCGAAATATTCATACAATCAAAACAGTTGGCCACCATTTTAGTTTAGCCGTATGCAGCGCACACCGTTGTTTGCCTTTAACTAATCCATATTCTTTTAGGCGAGGAGTTTTGTCGTGTACTTTTATATAGTGTTGGTGAGGTTTTGGGCGTTTTGGGTCATTGCCAAAAGCGGCTGTTTGGTAAGCCCAAAAATGCGCTAGGCCATTTAGTTGGGTAGGTAAATGCTTTAGCTTCGGTTAATAAATTATATTATAGTATAAATAGCTTAAAATAAGTTGTTTGCACACGACAAAACCCTGTTTTGATGCAAAATGAGTTGTGCATGATTATCATGTTTTAGAAGCGGTTGGTAATAGTGTAGAAAAGTGGACTTAGCCTACCGCTGCACGTTGCGCAACGGGCTGAAGTGGCCTTTTATATATTGGCGGCTAAACATTACCATTTAATTGCTTTGTTAAACAATATTGTTACGCGGTAATCGTCTGTTAAGGTAAAGTCCCAATTATATTTATGGCAAAAACCATCGTAATAACCGGTGCCAGCAGCGGTATTGGCAAGGCAACCGCAAAATTTTTCCACCAAAAGGGCTGGAACGTGCTAGCAACTATGCGCCATCCAGCAGGAGAAAAAGACTTAAAAGAAGACTCCAGACTCAAACTGCTCCGGTTAGACGTGGAGGACAAGCCCAGCATTGATGAGGCCGTCGAGGCATCTATTCGCCATTTTGGCAAGGTAGATGTATGGCTCAATAATGCAGGATATGGGGCTTACGGACCATTAGAGGCAGGCACTGATGATGAAATACGCCGCCAATATGACGTTAACTTTTTTGGTGTTATCGATTGCATCAAGGCAATATTGCCGCACTTTAAGGCCAATAAATCGGGTACCATCATCAATGTTACTTCTATCGGGGGGCTTATGACGTTGCCCCTCTTTGGCGTATACAATAGCAGTAAATTCGCATTGGAGGGCTTATCAGAAGGTCTTTGGTTCGATTTGCAACCGTTGGGCATCCAAGTGAAGGTAATTGAGCCAGGCGGCATACAAACTGATTTTGCGGGTAGGTCGCTTACCCAGTTCAATCTCAGCCAGTTTCCCGAATACCACGCTTATAGCAAGAGCATTGTTGAGAAATTTACAGACCCGAAATACGCCAAAAACTTTGGTACTCCCGAAATGGTTGCCGAAGTTATATATACAGCCGCAACCGATGGCAAAGATACCTTGCGCTACTTGGCCGGAAAAGACGCTAAGCAGTTTTGGTTTGCCCGCCGTTGGTTTGGTCACCGCTTTCAAATGGCACAGGTAAAGAAGTATTTTGGTATTTGATGGTTTTAGTCTAGGCTTCGCCCTATAATTGTATAGTTTAGCCATGCCCCTACCTTATTTGAGTGCTTTCTGCAATAGCAAGTTATCCTGAGTCTCGTTTCGAATGAGATTGACGGGTGTGTCATCCTGTCTCGGTTGAAACGAGATCGAAGGGTGCTTGCGCTGGCCTCGCTCTCGCCTTGGGCGAGACGAGGCAAACTTCACGTGTTCCAGCTTAGGCGGAAGATAGCGCCTTAGAAACGAATAGTAAATTGCATGTTCATAAAAAGAAGATAAACTAAGTTAGCGTCCCATAGATTCGCGCCCTTGGCAAAAGCATACAAACAAAAGGCTGCCCCCGTTGGGAGGCAGCCTCTTATCATCGCATATTAGGGTTATGCTTATTTCTTAATCAGTTTGCCCTTCAAGGTGCTGCCTGCAGTGCTCAGCTCGTAAAAATACATGCCCGATTGTAGGTCGGCGGTATTGAATACTAGCGTGTTGTTGCCAGCAATGGTTTGCAGTTGGTGAGTAGCTACCTGTTTGCCAGTAATGTCGTACAGGCTAAAGGTGGCATTTTCAGCCGTAGTAGCGTTAAACTCAATGTTTATGCTGCCCTCAAAAGGGTTAGGGTAAACCTTAGCCTCTTTGGTGGTGGCCAATGGGCCTGATATACCTACATATTCAAAGCTTTCGTAGTAGTAAAAAGTACGGCTGTTTCCTACCCATGCAGCACCGTCCCAAGTAGAATAACCGATAACATCGTAATTGAGATTGCTGTCGTAAGTGTATTCATACCTGTAGTCGTTTACCCATAAAGCGCCATCCCAATTTTGTATCAAGTAGATATCGTAGCTATAGCCACTTACATAGGTTATCACCTGCCTGTTATCTTTCTCCCACGCCCCAGCTACCCAGTACTCCAGCACGCTAGCTTCCATATTGCCAGAGCTGTTATACGTATAGCTATAGCGGTAGTTGTTTTCCCATGCACCTGCTATCCATTCCCTTCCTAGATATATGGTATTATAGCCGTTAGCATCATATTGGTTGGTGTACTCAAAGTAATTTTCCCAAGCCCCACCGCTCCAAATTTGAGCAAGGGTAAGGCTTATCAAACCCTCTGTATTGTATGTGTATACTTCACGCCTGTTATTCTCCCAAGCACCTCCTACCCAGTTTTGGTTTAGCCTAGATTCTTGCTTTCCGGCTAAATCGTAGGTAATTACAGTGCGCCTAGTATTTTCCCAAACTGAGGTGCCAGTGTTAAAACTTTGCTCGGTATCAGATATTAAACCATTAGCATCATAGGTTGATAAGTTGCGTGTTTGACCCACCCAAACAGCACCGTCCCAGGTTGAGTAAGTATAACTGGTTTCGCGGTTTTGGGCATCATATTCGTAGGCATATAGCGTGCTGTTCACAAAAAGGGTACCATCGTAGGTTTGGTAGGTTCTGGTAAGCGGGTAGTACTGGGCATTGTAGGTGGTTAAATCCCTAGTAGCAGGGACATAGGCCGATGTGCCGGTGTTATAGTTGCTTTTGGTAATTGAAGAAGTATAACTGAGTGTATCATACAAATAGATAGTGGTATCGTATTCTTGCCAATTTCCACCGGTGAAGGTTTCTACATTGGTAGATGCAACACGCCAATAGATAGCGCTTTCCTTGTTTGCCTCAGTTAGCGTTCTTTTCTGTTTTTCTAATATTTGCTTTGTAATGGCATCCATGCTCGGCTGGTTGCGCTGCGCCATTAGCCCAAATGGCAACAATAGCAGTAATAAGTATATCTTTTTCATAGTTATGGTTTTGCTGGTAAAAGTACAAATTATTTTTATTGATAAAGGTTAATTGTACTTGATTTATATCAGCGGTAGCCGCGGTAGAAATCAGGCACGAACTGCAGCCAAGTAAGTATCGTTTGAGTCTTGCTTTGGGCGGGAAAAGGCGTGTTATACTGGGTCTCGTTTGAAATGAGGCTTACCAAGCAAAGATGAGCTGTGTGCCGAATTGGGGTGTGTGCTCGATGGGATTTTATAGATTAGTTTAGCAAATAAAATTGAGTTATTTTAGACCTCAAAATTGAGAAAATGCGTATATGTCTATGGGGTTTATTGCTGCAGGTATCTATTACCGTGGCAGCGCAAACATATAAGGCTGGGCACGGTTTCGGATTATTAATACCAGATTCCTTGCACGCAATGGCCAACCTTGGACATTGGAAACTCAACGGGCCAGTAAAACAAGTGGTGGTAAAAACCTTCCAAAATACCAACGAACAAACAAATGACAGGGTCACGCTAGCCACAAACGAGCTGGGTGAAAGCATTAACGATACTTTCCGATTCTCTGAAAAAGGCGCGTTGCAGTATTTATACCATGCAGATGGAAATGGCAATATTAAAACGCCAACCTTCACCTATGGCAAAAACTTCCCAAAACTTCCTTTAACCATTATGGAGGGGGATGAGATATACAAATACCAATACAACAAAGAAGGTAAGCTTTTGCAAAAGGAATTGTGGTATACTTTTTCGGAAGTATTTTTTCAAAGGTTCTATTTCGAATACCCTGATGCCCTCACTACCTTGGTGAAAATGGAGTATTATTACCCGCAAATACCTGCCAAGCACACCTCAGCCTTTTATAACAATGATGGCTTGGTAACCAAGGCAATAAAGCACCACGAAACCTTTGTCACCATTGCCAAGCTCACGAATGAGTATTTGCCAGCTGATTCTTTTAACACCGTTACCGACTATTACTACAACGCTGATAAAAAACCAGTGTTGGAAAAACATTATCAGCTCAGCCTTCTATCGGGCACCAAGCAAGATTACGTTACCAACTTTACCCAATACATCGACAGCACTATTACTGCTTATACCTACAATAGCCTTAACCAGTTAAGCCAAAAACAGCAGACCATTTACCGTGGGTTTCCGGTAAGCCGCTTGCTGGAGGAAGGGTTGGACACTAGTAAAGTTACCCAAATTACCACCACCTACGAGTACGATACCAATGGCCAAGTGACGAAAGAGACCATTTTTGAAGCAAAGAAAAATGCTCAGCCAAAACTTCTGGCCCTTAAAGAATATAGCTATCAATACGATCAGCACAATAACCCAACGCGCATCCAATTTATCTGGCAACAGCCCAATTTGGGTGGTACGTTGCTTATCCTACAATCGGAAGTGCAGTTGGTGGAGTATGGGTATTATAAGTGAGGGGAGTCCTATCCCCCCAATCGTCCTCGTCTTCCTTTTGACGAGGATGTAACGGACACAGCGTCTCCAGCCTGTCCCGCCTCAGGCGGGGACGCAAGTAAAGCCGTGTTAATAGCCAAGGAATGATTCCTTACCTCTCGTCTCAACAGCCCGCGCGCGCACCCTTCGATCTCGTTTCAGACGAGACTCACCAAGACATGCCCTTTATCGCCCAAGGCAAAACACCAAAAAAACTTTTTTCATTCGCCCTCAAGCACTTGCATTGTTAATTAAAAATAAACAGAGTTTATATTTGCAAAGAATAAAACCGCTGGTTAACTTAGTATTCATCAAAGCAACAGCATCGTGCGCATCGGTGGCCTACGTAAGGGAGTGGAGGCAGTGCATTGCAGCAATCAATACTTAAAGCAAGGAAGCAGGTAGCGAGATGTCAAAAAAATTTCAGTGGGACAGGGGAAACTTGCAGAAAAACCTGCTGAAACATGGCATTACCAATGAGGAAGCGGAAAGCGTGTTTGACGACGAGCTTAGAATTATTACATCGGATTTGAAACACAGCGAGGAAGAAATACGTTATATTTGTGTAGGTAAGAGCAAATTTGACCGGGTATTGTACGTCTCTTTTACCATAAGAAAGAAGAAATACAGAATTATTAGTTGTAGGCCAGCAAACAAGAAAAACAGGCAGACATATGAAGAACAATAAAAAACATCCGTTGGCTTTTGTGAAAGAAATGCCTGAAAGCGAAGAGGTTAATATTTCTAGAGCCACGCGGGTATCTCATGAGGAAATAGAGAAGCTACTTCAAGCACCGAAACCGAAACAAAAAGCAAAGAAGTAATTGCTTTTGGGAAATTTGGCTGGTGCCACCTAGATTTCCCTCCCCACCGCATTTTCCTTAAATTCACGCTTAGAAACCAGCGAAGCGAGAAAATGCAAGACGCCACCCCATACACCCCCCAGCACCACATACGCATAGTAACCGCGGCGAGCCTTTTTGATGGGCACGATGCGGCCATCAACATCATGCGCCGCATCATTCAGGCCACCGGCGTGGAGGTCATACACCTCGGCCACGACCGCAGCGTGCTGGAAATTGTGGATTGCGCCATACAGGAAGATGTGCAGGGCATTGCCATTACCAGTTACCAGGGCGGCCACGTGGAGTACCTCAAATATATGTTCGACCTGCTGCAGGAGCGAGGCGCGGGCCACATCCGCATCTTCGCCGGCGGCGGCGGCACCATCCTCCCCACCGAAATAGAAGAGCTACATGCCCACGGCATCGCGCGGATTTTCAGTCCGGACGATGGCCGCAGCATGGGCCTGCAGGGCATGATAAACCTACTGGTGCAAGAGTGTGATTTCCCTACGGGTAAAAACCTTAACGGGGCATTATCGCTTCTCAGCAACAACGACCCCAAAGCCATCGGCGCGCTCATTTCCGCAGCGGAAAACTTCCCCGAGGAGAACGCCACCGTGCTGGACACCCTGCGCCAACAGGCCAAGGGCATCAGCACGCCCGTGCTGGGTATTACCGGCACCGGCGGCGCGGGCAAGAGCAGCTTGGTTGATGAGCTGGTACGCCGCTTTCTGCTGGACTTTACCGATCACACCATCGCCATCATTTCCGTGGACCCGAGCAAGCGCAAAACGGGCGGCGCCCTGCTGGGCGACCGTATCCGTATGAACGCCATCAGCAACCCGCGGGTATATATGCGGTCGCTGGCCACGCGGCAGGCCAACTTGGCGCTGAGCCGCCACGTGCGCGACGCGGTGGACATTGTGAAAGTAGCGGGCTTCGACCTGATCATCCTCGAAACCAGCGGCATCGGCCAAAGCGATACCGAAATTGTGGACCACAGCGACGTGAGCATGTACGTAATGACACCGGAATACGGCGCCGCCACTCAGCTCGAGAAGATTGACATGCTCGACTTTGCCGACATTGTGGTGCTGAATAAAGGCGACAAACGCGGCGCCGAAGATGCCCTTCGAGACGTAAAGAAGCAGTACAAGCGCAACCACAAGCTGTTTGATATGCCCGATAGCGACGTGCCGGTGTTTGCCACCATCGCCAGCCAGTTTAACGATGCGGGCACCAACGAGCTATACAGCGCGCTGATGCGCACCATCACCACCAAAACGGGCAAGGATTTCAATAGCAATTTTACTACGCAAGCCGAGCAAGAGGGTAAGATATACATCATCCCGCCGAGCCGGGTGCGCTACCTGAGCGAGATAACAACTGCCAACCGCGACTATAACAAGCGTGTGGCTGAGCAAGCCAGCATAGCCGAGCGCCTGCATGGCCTCAAGCTTAGCCAAGAAACCCTGCAACAAGATGGTGCCGAACGTGCCATTTTGGATGCGCTGCAAGCCGCCAGCGATAAGCTGGGCCGCAAGCTAGAGCCCGAGAACCTAGTAATACTGGAGCAATGGCCCGCCCGCAAAGCGGCCTATGCGCAAGACGAATATACCTACTACGTGCGTGACAAGGCCATAAAGGTGCAAACCTATACCGAGAGCCTGAGCCACAGCAAAATACCGAAGATTTCCCTGCCACAATACACGGGCTGGGGCGATGTGCTGCGCTGGAACCTGCTAGAGAATGTCCCGGGCGAGTTTCCGTATGCGGCGGGGGTGTTCCCGTTTAAGCGAGAAGGGGAGGACCCTACCCGCATGTTTGCCGGCGAGGGCGGCCCCGAGCGCACCAACAGGCGTTTCCACTACCTGAGCCTGGGCATGCCCGCGGCTAGGTTGAGTACCGCTTTTGATAGCGTAACCCTCTATGGACGAGACCCGCACCATAGGCCCGATATCTTTGGCAAGGTGGGCAACAGCGGCGTGAGCATTTGCTGTTTGGATGATGCCAAGCGGTTGTACAGTGGCTTTAACCTGTGCGAGGCGAGCACGTCCGTTTCCATGACCATCAATGGTCCCGCGGCGATATTGACCGGGTTTTTTATGAACGCGGCTATCGATCAGCAATGCGAGCTGTATATTAAGGAGCATGGTTTGGTGGAAGAGGTTGAGCAGAAGATTGCAGCCATCTATAAAGCCAAAGGAGCTGACCGCCCAAAATACCGTGGCACGCTACCCGAAGGCAACAACGGCCTAGGCTTGATGCTACTGGGTGTTACCGGCGACCAAGTGCTGCCACTGGATGTGTACAACAAAATAAAAGCCTACACCCTTAGCCAAGTGCGCGGTACGGTGCAGGCCGACATATTGAAGGAAGACCAGGCGCAGAACACCTGCATCTTCAGCACCGAGTTTAGCCTCAAGCTGATGGGCGACGTGCAGGAGTACTTCACCATCAACAAGGTGCGCAACTTCTACTCCGTGAGTATCAGCGGGTACCACATTGCCGAGGCGGGCGCCAACCCCATCAGTCAGCTGGCGTTTACGCTGGCCAACGGCTTTACGTACGTGGAGTATTACCTCAGTCGCGGCCTCAATATCGATGATTTTGCGCCCAACCTATCGTTCTTCTTTAGCAACGGCATCGACCCGGAGTATGCCGTTATCGGCCGAGTGGCGCGCATTGTTTGGGCCAAGGCCATGAAGTATAAGTATGGCGCCAACGACCGCAGCCAAAAACTGAAATACCACATACAAACCAGCGGCCGCAGCCTGCACGCGCAAGAGATATCGTTCAACGACATCCGCACCACGCTACAGGCGCTCTACGCCATATACGACAACTGCAACAGCCTGCACACCAACGCCTACGACGAGGCCATCACCACGCCCACCGAGGAGAGCGTGCGCAGGGCCGTGGCCATACAGCTCATCATCAACCACGAACTGGGGCTGGCCAAAAACCAAAACCCGTTACAGGGCAGCTTTATCATTGAGGAACTGACCGCACTGGTGGAAGAGGCCGTATACGCCGAGTTCGACCGCATCACCGGGCGCGGCGGCGTGCTCGGCGCCATGGAAACCATGTACCAGCGCGGCAAGATACAGGAAGAAAGCCTGCACTACGAGACCCTAAAGCACACCGGCGAGTTCCCCATCATCGGCGTGAACACGTACCTGAGCAAAGAGGGCTCGCCCACCATGCTACCCAAAGAGGTTATCCGCAGCACCAACGACGAGAAGGAGGCCCAGATAACCGCCGTAGAAGCCCAGTGGAAGCGCCACGCCGCCGAAACCGGCCAACTGCTAAAAGACATACAGCAAGCCAGCCTCCACAACCAAAACATCTTCGCCGCCCTCATGGAAGCCACCAAATATTGCTCCCTAGGGCAGATTACGGAAGGGATGTTCGAGGTGGGCGGGCAGTATAGGAGGAATATGTAGGTGCCAATTTGAAAATGTGCTAATTTGAAAATTTGAAAATGCTTCATAATGCGGTAGCTCCTCCCCATTTTAGGGGGAGGTTGGGAGGGGGTTGTTGGGGTGAGCAGTAAGTTTGCAATATCCTAGTGCACCTGCCTACTGCAATTTTCTGCCCATATATGGCCATCGAACCTATTTTTGGGAAAATTGCTTATATTTAGATAGCTTTATTGTACTATGGAAATTGAACGCACTAATAATCAAATCATCATCAGGCTCCCCGCCAATGTTGATACCGATGGCTTGCAAAAGCTTATCGACTATTTGACCTACAAAGAGGTGACTGCCAGTTCAGTAGCCAAGCAGAGCGATGTAGATAAGCTTGCCAAGGAAAGCAAAAAGGGCTGGTGGGATAAGAATAGGTCAAGGTTTATCAAATAGGTATTGGTATGCCCGTAACAAGAAGGCCTAAGCCTATCAAAATTGTTGTTGACACCAATATCGTATTTAGCGCATTGCTTAACTCCACGGGCTCGATAGGCGAATTGTTGTTCAACACTAGCGGCATCTTTCAGTTTTATAGCTGCAACTTTATGCGGTTCGAAATAGAAAAGCACCGCAAAAAGCTATTGAGAATATCCAAATTACAACCTGCTGAATTGGATGAGTCTCAATATCAAGTTTTCTCTACTATTCAATTCATCAATGAAGAGTTAGTCCCAGAGGAAATTTGGCAACAGTCAGAGGACCTGTGTAAAGATGTTGATGTTGATGACACCCCCTTTGTAGCTTTAAATACTTTTCTAAAAGGCTTTCTTTGGACAGGCGATAAGGAGCTATACAACGGTTTGAAAAGCAAAAAATACAAGAAAGTATACAACACACAGGATCTGCTAAAAGTGTGGCAGTTAAAACAATAAATTCAAAAATGGCGGAAACGGTGTGTCATCCTGTCTCGTTTGAAACGAGATCGAAGGGTGCGCGCGCGGGCTGTTGGTGTGAATTGTGAAGTTGCTTTTACCCAAATTAATTTTAAAGGTATTTCTTTTGTACGTAATTTATTATTTATATTGCAGCTACTTGTTAATCGCGTGTTTCCGCTAAGGCAGGAAGTAAGCGGGTATTATTGTGTAATTAGGAATAAAATAAAAGCTAAATGACATTACAAACAGAAACTTTAGATGTTGAAAGAGAAGACGAACAGGATAACGAAGTCTTAGTCGAATATGACATAACAACATACCCATCAGATTTCACATTAAGCGGTCTCGCTAAAATGTGGAAAGACGGAGATATAACTATTCCTGATTATCAGCGAGAGTTTGTTTGGACAATAAAACAATCCACTCTCTTAATTGAATCTTTCCTTATTGGGTTGCCTGTTCCCCCTGTTTTCTTTTATATAGATGAGGATAATAAAAATTTAGTAGTTGACGGACAACAAAGGCTTCTTAGTATTTTTTTTTATCTCGAAGGTTACTTTGGTAATGAGAATGAGAAAGGCAAACGACAAATCTTTCGTCTGACCGGACTGAATCCAAAAAATCCATTTTACAATAAAAGGTTTATCGACCTTGACGAAAGGGATAGAAGAAAATTGGAAACATCCGTGTTGAGAGCTATTAATATTAGACAGTTAGCACCGAAAGACCAAAGTACAAGCGTTTACCACATTTTTGAACGTCTAAATACCGGTGGAACTCCACTCAAACCGCAAGAGATAAGGAATTGCGTTTTCAGGGGTGACTTCTTAAATAAGCTGAGAGAGTTAAATGAAAATAAGAGCTGGCGTAATATTTTAGGTAAAAAGCTAATTGATAAACATCAAAATGATGTAGAACTTCTTTTAAGGGCATTTGGTCTTTGCCATCACTTGGAGGAATATGAAAAACCAATGAAGGAGTTTCTTAGTAAGGTTGCGAAGAGATATCAAAATATAACAACTGGTAAAGTGGAAAAATTTGTAACTGACTTTGAAAAAGCAACGAAAGTTATTGAAGAAAAATTAAGACCAAAACCATTTTCTGTTCGAGGCCCGTTAAATACATCTTTGTTTGATTCTATTTTTTGCACTATAGTCAACAATGTAAGGCACTTACCTATTGACCTGAGTGATAGGTATGAAAAGCTACTAATGGATGAGAAGTTCATTGAATATACAACACTTGCAACAACAGATGAAAAAATTCTTAAAGAAAGATTTGAATACGTTAAAGAGCATTTAATCGGCAAATAGTTTTTCGCATGGCTTATCAGGATAGATTTGTTACAACTGATAATTTGATAGCACATTTGTCTCCTATTGTTATAGGATTAACTGATACGGCAGTCAAATCAAATTATGCAGGCTTTTTGTCTGTAAGTGCTGTTACAGTTTATGAGCTTGCCATTAAGGATATTTTTGCGGAATTTGCTACAAAAAAAAATATTGTATTTGGAAATTTTATTGAAGAGCATTTCGCCAGTATCAATGGAAGGATAAAGCTGGCCGATTTGAAAGGCCAGCATATTAGACCGTTTGGGTCTAAATACCTCGACAAATTTGAAAAAAAATTAGGACGAAGAGAACGGATAGTTTTTTCTACTTTACGTAAAAATGTTCGTTCTGATTATTCCAACTTGATAATATGCAGACATAAATATGTGCATGCAGGTAATTCGACATTAACATTTCAGGAAGTGTTAGACAGTTATCAAACTGGGAAAGAGGTTATACATTCGCTGTATGAAACAATGCAGAGATAGAAGAATGGTAACTACATGTCATTAAAAATTTTATTTGAAGCAGTATAAATTTTATTTGTTTTGCACCTCAAAAGCCCTGCCCCTTCGGATGTTCCATCCGAATGACCGAGCCTAGGGATTTGCAATCCCTTTTCTGCCTTAGCGGAAACGCGTGTGGGCAGTGCATTTACAACTACGATAATACTTTAAGCAGGCATTGCACTAACCAATCGTCCTCGTCTTTTTTTGACGAGGATGGAACGTACCCTGCGTCTCTGACGCCCTTTTTTCCGCCTTAGCGGAAATAAGTGTGGGCGGTGAATTTACAACGACAAGAATATTTTAAGCAGGCATTGCACTTCACCACGCGCATCAGCGGCCCGCGCGCGCACCCTTCGACAAGCTCAGGATGACATGCCCTTCGATCTCTTTTCAAACGAGACAGGATGACATGCTGACTCGACTACGCGTTGGCATGACACGATGGCTTCCGCATACAAAGCCAAATTACAGTCCCCCTTATCAGTTGCAAGCAAACATATAACCGCTTAAATGACGGGATATATAAAATATTAAGCGTAGCTTACTATCAAACGCGGCATCATGGCAAGGCTCACAATCGACAACTACTTAGATAGCCACTATATACACCGCAGCAATTGGCTGCGGGCGGCGGTATTGGGGGCCAATGATGGCATTATCTCCATTTCGAGCCTAGCCATAGGGGTGGCCGCGGCAAGCACTACAAGAGACCCTATCGTACTGGCCACTGCGGCGGGGCTGGTGGCAGGGGCACTGTCAATGGCGGCTGGCGAATACGTATCCGTTAGCTCGCAAACCGATATTGAGCGGGCCGACATTGAGCGCGAAAAGAAGGAACTGGCCGAGATGCCCGCCGAGGAACTGCAAATTTTGGCGGAGATATATGAGAAAAGGGGACTGAAAAAGGAAACCGCCATGCAGGTAGCTGTGGAGCTGACTGAAAAAGATGCACTGGCAACCCATGTGCGCGATGAGTTGGGCATTAATGAATTAAGCCAGGCAAAACCAATTCAAGCAGCTTTGGCTTCTTGCGCATCGTTTGCGGTGGGTGGCGTTTTGCCGCTTTTAGTAGTGCTTTTTGCGCCAATAAAAGGCCTAGAATACTGGCTTTATGGGTTCACTATCGTATTCCTGATTATTTTGGGAGCCATATCTGCAAAAACAGGGGGTTCAAGTATTACAAAAGCCATTTTGCGCATTACCGTTTGGGGTACGGTAGCTATGGTGCTTTCTGCATTGGTGGGCTATATATTTGGGGTTAATGTCTAGTCACTTGAAGCATCTGTTTGCCTCCCCCGCACATCACCATGCGCCCTAGCAGCCAGCGCGCGCACCCTTCGACAAGCTCAGGATGACATGCCCTTCGATCTCGTTTCGAACGAGACAGGATGACATGCCCTCCTAAAGCCTACCCGAAAGAGGAGATACGCTTTCTTTAAAGTTGATTACCTTTATGTAGCAATTCTTCGTTATGGAACTATTATTTATCCCCACTATTATCATCATTGCTGTATTGCTATCGGGTATCCGTATAGCACAGGAGTATCAGCGCGCTATTGTTTTCCGGTTAGGAAGGTTTACTGGCATCAGGGGGCCGGGTTTATACTGGATAATACCCGTAATTGAGCGCCAACAAACCATTGATATGCGCACTCGCACGGTAGACCTTGAGCAACAAGAAACAATTACTAAAGATAGCGTAACCATAAAAGTGAATGCGGTGCTATGGTTTAAGGTTACCGACCCCGCAAAGGCCATTATCTCGGTTGCCAATTACAACCAAGCGGTTTACCAGTTTTCTGTAACTGCGCTTCGAAACATAATTGGGCAGCATCAGCTTGACGAAGTGCTGAAAGGCAGAGAGCAAATAAACATGACGCTGCAGAAAATTGTAGATGCGGCTACCGACCCATGGGGCATACAGATAGAAATGGTGGAGATGAAAGATGTGGAGATACCCGAATCGATGCAGCGCGCAATGGCACGTGAAGCAGAGGCTATAAGAGAGAAACGTGCCCGTATAATAAAAGCCGAAGCCGAACTGGAAGCATCCATAAAACTTACCCAAGGCGCTAAGCAAATGGAGGAAAGCCCTATAGCGCTTGAATTGCGCAGAATGCAAATGCTATCGGAAATAGGAATTGATAACAACACCACTACTGTGATATTGATGCCAGCTGAGTTTCAGAATGCTGCCAAGGCGTTTGCCGAAGTGGCGGCGCGTAACAAAGGATGATAAAAACCTGGTGCGCGTAAGGTTGGCTTTCAATCACAGTCACTGAAGTTAAGCTATTTCCCACCCATCTTGGGTAGGTATATGCTTGTATGTGGCGTCATGATTCATCATACTACAGTTAAAATACAGTTCCTTTAACGACCGGTATGATTAAGTTCATCTTTTACCAGCATCTTAATGGCTAACTTTACCATAGTGTTGAGTTTGGCTTTTAAATTGAATTGGTATGCGTAAGTTGATTTATCCCGTATTGTTTGGTGCAGCACTAATGCTCACGTTGTTTTCTGCTTGCAAAAAGTATAGCCCGCAATGCGATGGTTCAAGCCCCACCTACAATGCCGATGTGAAAAGCATCATTAACGCTAATTGCACCAGTAGTGGTTGCCATCCAAGCATTAGCAGCTATAATGGGCTTCGAACCTACTTGAATAATGGAAGTTTTTCGAAAGAGGTATTGGAAAATCAATCGATGCCGAAAGGTAGCAGCCTATCCAATGGCGAGCTCGACCTATTACAATGCTGGCATGACAATGGCTACCCCGAGAGCTAAGCACTCTTCAGTAGCTGTGTATTCTTTGTCAAAATAACTTATCGGTTTACGCCACATAGGGCGCAGAGGATTTTAAGCTATAGATAGAAGTGTTTGTAGCTATTGTAAGTTGTCCGGCCAATCATTATCACAAAAAAGGCCAGCACTTTCGCGCTGACCTTTGGTTGGTAGTTGGTTGTAGGTTAAAAGTAGCCGGTTTCGCCCTGCCAGTCATCTACGAAGTGAACAGTAGCGGCGGTAGTCCTTACTCGGTTATAAAGGGTGAGGGCACCAGATAGGGTGCCAGTGCTGCTCAATTTACCATCGTAGGCATCTAGGCATCTCCACTCTTTTGTGGCTTCGTTGTAGTAACTTAGGCAGCCTAAGTTGCTCCAAGCACTCACCCCAATAGCACTGCTTACGGTTTTTGTAAGGTCGCCTTGCAGTTGTATTGTTACTGGTTTTTGGTTAACGTCAATGGCTGCAAGGCTACCCTTGAAAGTCACTTTATCAATCTGGTCAGCTGGGTCGTTAGCTAGCACAAAACCGACTTTTACAGCCTTGCTACCTGCCAGCAAGTTAATCCTTGGTGGCTTCAGCCTAGCAACCTCTGGGGCTTGTTCAATGCTTCTGCCGCCGGGTAATATAAAAAAATCGGCTTTGTCGGTTATTACCAGCGGTTGGCCGTTATGCTTAAGTTCAAGAGTGTAATCGACACCTACCAGTTCATAGTCGAAATTTACATCGGTTTCAAACGGGTCGCTTACGAACACAAAGTATCCGTTTTCGTTAGTTTTTCTGAATACCAATTGATTTTTAGTAAAAATGGCTTGGTCTAGGTCAGGGTTGGTTGGGTTGGGTATTGTAAGGCCTGCTAATATATTGTTCATAGAACCCATAGCATCTATACCTATCGGATTTTCTGTAGCAACAACGCTGTTAAGCTGCACCGAGTCCACCTTCAATACCAAGCGGTACGTATTCACCGCATTGCTTACTTTGCGGATAACGACTTTTAGGTCGCTCTTGCGGTCTCCGTCTTTTTCTGCACCGGGCACTATGGCCTCGTTGTTCACAAAATCAGCTTGAGTGTAGTTAATGTCTTTACCGTTGTTTAGCGCTGGTTCTTTTTGGCAGCTCGAAAACAAAACAATGGCTAAAATAATTATTGGTGTTAAGTGTTTCATGGTATTTGTGCTTTTTATGAGTGTACAAATTACATATAGTGTCGCGTGCTTGTCAAATCCCATTTGTGAATGGCACGTTTGGCTTTGTGAACGGTAAGAAAGCTATTTGTTGGCTGAGTGTTATAGTTGCATTGCACCACTAATGGTTTTGTTAGAGCATGAAAAAACAAATGGAAAGCTAGCACGCTCCCTATACTTTTCCCTATAAACACTTATATTTGGTTACAACCCAACCGATATGAGTACTAAACCTAATGGCGTTCCTTTTTATGATGTAATCGTGGTAGGCGCAGGCCTATCGGGTATTGGGGCGGGCTACCATTTGCAAAACGCATGTCCCGATAAGTCTTTTGCCATATTGGAAAGCCGCGCCAGCATGGGTGGTACATGGGATTTGTTTAAATACCCCGGCATACGCTCCGATTCGGATATGTACACGCTCGGGTTTCCGTTCAACCCTTGGAAAAGCGATAAAACCTTGGCAGATGGCCCGGCTATATTGCAATACATAAAAGATACGGCTGCCAAATTCGGCATCGATAAAAAAATACAGTACCACCATAAAGTAACCGATGCTTCTTGGAGCGATGCCGAGAAGCGGTGGACCATTTCCCTAGCACCCAACGAGCAGGTGCCTTATACGCAGTTGCAATGCCGTTTTTTGACCATGTGCAGCGGCTACTATGATTACAAAAGCGGTTACCTGCCTGAGTTTGTGGGTAAGGATACGTTCGAAGGGCAAATTGTTCATCCGCAGCAGTGGACACCAGACGTAGACTATGCCAACAAAAAGGTAATTGTAATAGGCAGCGGTGCTACAGCGGTAACCTTGGTACCTGAGTTGGCCAAAAAAGCAGCCCATGTAACCATGTTGCAGCGCACGCCTACTTATATTGCAGCCGTGCCTGGCACCGATAATATAGCCAGCGCACTTAAGAAGGTATTGCCAGAAAAGGTGGCTTACAGTATGATTAGGTGGAAGAACATTATGCTAGCTATTGGCGTGTTCAATTTTTCGAAAAGGTGGCCCCAAACCATGAGGAGGTTGATTCAGAAAGGCGCGGAAAAGAGCATTGGTAAAGCTTATGAGCAAAAGCACTTCGACCCACCATACAACCCCTGGGACCAGCGCATGTGCCTCATACCCGATGCAGATTTATTCAGCGCTATCCGTGAGGGCAGTGCCAATATTGTAACCGATCAGATAGAACGGTTTACGCCGAAAGGTATACTGTTGAAATCGGGTGAGGAATTGGACGCTGACTTAATAGTAACCGCCACAGGGCTAAAAGTGCAATTGCTGGGCGGCATGACCATGCACCGGAATGGTGCGTTGGTTGACCCTGGCAAAACCCACGCATACCGCGGCGTAATGTTTAGCGATATACCCAACTTTGCCTTTACTGTAGGCTACACCAACGCTTCGTGGACGCTGAAGTGCGACCTGAGCTTGCAGTTTGTAACCAAAGTGCTGCGCTATATGGCGGCTCACAATCATGAGGTAGTAACACCGCGATTTGATAGCAATGCCTTTACTTCGGAGCCGCTATTGGATTTTAGCGCGGGATATGTGCTGCGCGCGGCCGATATGCTACCTAAGCAAGGCTCAAAGCACCCTTGGAAAGTATACCAAAACTATGTTCGCGATTTAATGTCGCTTAAATGGAGCGGCGTAAACGATAAATACCTAGAGTATAGGTAGGGTTTGGGATAAAGCCTTCATAATTATTGAGCCGATAGAAACGTTTCAATGTCATTGGCCACGCGGTGCGGGTATTCAATTTGCGGTATATGGCCGCAAGTATCGTACACTAGGGCCAAGGCATTGGGTATATCGCGTGTAAATTTGGCCACATGCTCTACCGGTACTATTATGTCGTATTTGCCCCAAATAACTAGGGTGGGGCATTGTATGGTGGTTAATTTGGCCGTATCGGGTGTTATGCCGCTGTTAGCCAACGTAATCATGTTGCCAAGGTTTCCTTCACGGTTTAGCAGGGCGTTGTTTACGGCCACACCAGCCGGATTCGGGGTTTCCCATTTCGTCATTAATCGTTGGGCGTTTTTCATGGATAGCGATACGGGCAAACCCCGCTCAGCCAATTTTCGCGCGAAGGCATTGTCCAGCAAATCCATACGGCCAATATTGCTCTTTACCTTTTCTAGCTCATATCCAGCACTATTCAGCAATACGAGTCCTTTTACCTTATCGGGCTTGTTGGCGGCCAGTTCCCAGCTCATCCATCCGCCAAGGCTATTGCCCACTGCATATAGGCTATCAATATGCAAGGTATCGATTAAGTCACTTAAGAAATCGCGGTACAATGTCGTTAACGAATCGTTTTGCTCGGGCAAATCAGATAGTCCAAAGCCAGGCAAGTCAACCCTAATTACGCGGTACTTGGCCTTCATGATGCTGGCTAATGTATCAAAGTTGGTAAAGTTGCCGCCGAAGCCATGTATCATCAATACAGGAACGCCCTGGCCTTCGTCGGTATAGTGCACCTCAGTATCGCGCCATTGCATAAAATGCGAGGCTGCAGTGCTGTATTTTGCTTTAGCCTCTGCCTTGCTTAGTACTAAGTTTTCGCGGAAAAACAAGGCATACGATGTGGTACCCAACACAAGCATGACCACAACGCCCAAAACAATCAAAACTTTTTTCACGGTATTTTACTTTGCCCACAAGTTACTGAGTAATTGCGCAAATGTTGGCCTTAGGGCCTATAAACTCTTGTTTTTTTGGTTTTTTAGTGTCTTAAAAGGTAGTTGGGGCATATTTGTCGAAAAGTAAATGGCAGGTAATAATTGACGGAACAAAATGCAATTGTTTGCGGTTTTTACCAGCAGTATTAACAAATAAGGCATACTTTTTGACGGCGAAAAGATGAACTTTGCACCCTTAATATCTCGGTGGTTACAAACCAAGCATAACATGAAATTGAACATACCCAAAGCAGCGAGCCAGTTATTGTTTGCCTTGCTTTTAACTTTACCTATTTTGGCTTCGGGCCAAGTATCGGGTTGGAAACAGACAACTGCCAAAAACGGCAAAGTACATTTAAAGTATAAGGTTGAAGCGCTGCAAGGCAATGAAGATGCCGTGATGGCCGAATATTGGGTGAAAGGAACGGTAAATGTTAGGCTTGACAAGGCAGAGAAGTTTTTGAGAAGCTCGGGCAATTATAAAACCTTTTTGGATAATACGGTAGTATCTAAAACCGTTAGCACCATCTCCGCAAGCGAGTGGATCATTTATTTATTTATGGATGTGCCTTGGCCTATGCCCAATGCCGATTGTGTGCAGCAGGTGAGCGTTTCGAGAACCGCAAAGGAATTGGTAATAACTGCTACAGCTAAACCCAATGCCTACCCCTTGCAAGGCGAGGAGCGAATGAGTATTAGCGATTCAAAGTATCATTTTGTTGAAAATGCGGCGGGTGTTGTTGAGCTTACCATTACTGGTAAGTTTTCGCCGAAAGGTCCCATTACAAAGTTTATGCTCGAAACTTGGTTTCCTGCTGGCCCTGTGCAGTTAATGGATCGATTGGTGCAACAGATTAATGCCCAGTAGTATGGTGGCCGATGCTATGGTGGTAGTGGCCGAGTTTTTTACAATTGACCGAAGATAAGGAAACCGCTAACCAAGAACAATCCTACAAATCCTTCCCAACCAATATTGGTAAGAAAATATCCGCTAATTGCTTTTCCGTTTTGTGCTATTGCCTTTGTCATCCTTCAGTGATTTAAGCGTTACAAGGGTCAATATATACCAAGGCAGAAAGGGTGTCAAGAAAAAAGTTACGTTTTGGGGCAACTTTTTTTTACTTTTTTTCAAAACCCTTGTACAAAGCGGATTTGCGACGGCATTTTATTTGCTAGAAAATATTGTTTGGTGCCAATTTAGCACCCGATGCTTGCAGTAGAGGATACAAAAAAAGGGGAAACCAGACAAACTGGCTTCCCCTTCTTATATAAATAGGATATGTTATTATGCGTTATCGGTCGCAAAAGCGGGAGCCACGTTTGCGTTTTTCTTAAAGTTGCTCAATTCGCCAAACTGCGTGGCACCAACAAAACGCTCGCGGTTGTAGTTGTCCACGTTTTTGTTGCATACAATTTGGTAAGCCGTAGAGCTACCTTGACGGGCAATCTCAACCGACCAGCCCAAGAAAATCTGGTACATACGGAAGGTTTCCAAGCCGTATTTAGCCATTGCTTTTTCTTCATTGCGCATCCAGTTTTGATACCAATGATCAATAGTGCGGCTGTAGTGAATGCCCACGTTCTCCACGCTGTGCACCTCAAAGCCAACTGATTCAAGGCGTTTCAAATCCCAGTTAAGGGGCATGCTGGCATCGGCACCACTAAAAATGTATTTGTTCATAAACAAGCCCCAAACAATGTCTTCCATGTTCGGGCCCCAAAGTGGGCTGCTGCGCTCGCGCAGGGCGGCTATTTGTAGGTAAAACAAACCGTCGTCTTTCAACAATCCGTATATCTGCTCCATAAACGTGGAGAAGTTTTTGATACCTACGTGTTCCGCCATCTCAAGGCAAGTAATCTTGTCGTATTTCGCGTGCGGTATATCACGATAGTCCATGCGCATAATACGGGCCTTATCTTGCACGTTGTTTGCTTTTATCTGCTCGTTGCCCCAGTCGGCTCCAGCTTGTGCAATAGTTACTCCGGTAGCGTTCATGCCATAGTGCTTGGCAGCATGCATTACAAAAGTGCCCCAACCGCAACCAATATCAAGCATGGTTTCGCCTGGTTTAAATTGTAGTTTCTGCGCAATCAGGTCCATTTTGTTGTCCTGTGCTTCCTCTAGTTCTTCTTGGCCGTTTTTATAAAAGCCGGTAGTATATACCATGCGTGGGCCCAAAAACCAATTGAAAAGGTCGTTTTTGTTATCGTAGTGTGTGCGCACAATACGCTCGTCTTGGCTCTTGGTGTGCATAGCCACTTCCGGAATGAAGCGGGTAAAAAAGAACTTCCAGTGGTCGCCCGTAAAATCGTATTCCCACACTTCGTTCTTGTGCTTCATTAGGTCTTTAAAATCGCCCACCACATCAATGTGGCCAGCCATATAATCTTCAATAAAATGACCGGCAGAGACTTTCTTTTTAGAGTAACGAGCCGAAAGGCTGCTCTTTTTTACGGCAACAAAATCTGAAATCTTCATCATGTAGGTAATAGCTTTAGTTGGTGGTTAGGGGAGTAACTATGCATTGGCAGTTGCAGGCTGCTGCTGTTGGCGTTTTATCCTGTCTACTCGCATAGAGCGAGTACGAAACGACGGTATAAAAATGCCTAATATGTATGTGCTAAATAAGAACCACCAAAAGCTGTTTACCTTTAATGAGTCATCAATTTCATGTTCAATTTTGGCGTGTGCTTCGGGCAATAGGCTCCAGTGCAAGGCCGCATTTTGATGGTGCACGGTATGCAGCCCGTTGTTGAACATAAAGAAGTTGAGCGAGCCGATAATATTGCGAGAGTGGTTCCATTTCGATTCCTCGTCGGCATGCACGTGCTGTATGTAGTTGAA